>JAXMCT010000012.1:150000-266927 GCA_046349235.1 Hyphomicrobiales bacterium | reverse complement strand
CCTTCTCGGCAAGCTCGACGCTGCGGGTGAGCGGCAGGAACAGATAGGAGAGCGACAGGATCTCGCCGGCCCCGCCCTGGCCACGGGCCGGAACGGGCGGCAGCGCGCCGCCCGCAAGCATCGCCGCAACCGCATCGGCCACATGCGGCGACATGGCCGCGTGGCCCTCGATCACGTTGGCGAGCCTGGCGAAGACGATGCCGCGCAACACCCGCTCGGGCAGTGGATCGCCCCAGGAGGCGGCACGGTGGTGGGTGGGCGCTGCGGCCTGCGCCTTGCGCTCCTCCGGCGTCAGGCGCCGCTTGGCCTGGTGGCCATAGCCGGTGTTGACGCCATAGATGACGATGTCCTCGCGCTCGATGAGGGCGAGGAAACGGCGGCGGGCCTCTTCGATGGTCCGGCGGGCGGCCGGGGCGAGTGCCACGGCTTCGCCACCCCAGGCGACGCGCCGGGCCGCCTCGAGGGTGAGGTCGGCGCGCTTCTCCAGCGTGACGGTCATGTTCCACCCTGCGGCAGCGGGGTCTTGGCCTTGTCGATCTCGCGTGCCATTTCGCCGGTGATCGCCTCTGCGGTGAGCGGGCCGATGTGCTTGTAGCGGATCATGCCCTGGCCATCGACGATGAAGGTCTCGGGCACGCCATAGACGCCCCAGTCGATGGCGGCGCGGCCGTCGCGGTCCATGCCCACGGCGGCGAAGGGCTGGCCCAGCGTCGACAGGAACTCCACCGCATTCTGCGGCTCGTCCTTGTAGTTCATGCCGAAGAGCTGGATGTCGGTCCGCTTGGCGAGTTCGGTCAGGAGCGGATGCTCGATGCGGCAGGGTGCGCACCACGAGGCCCAGACGTTGACCACCGTCACCTTGCCCTTCTTCAGGTCTTCGTCGGCGAAGCCCGGCATGCCGAGTCCTTCGACCGGGTGCAGCAGGAAGTCCGGCACCGGCTTGTCGATGAGGGCGGAGGGCACCTCATTGGGGCTGCCCGAAAGCCCCTTCCAGAACAGCAGCGCGAGACCGGCGAAGACGATGACCGGCAGCAGCACCAGCCACAGGCGCGAGCGTTTCTCGGAGGGTTCGCCGCTGCTCATGCGCGTGCCTTCCGGCGCTCGGTGTCGAGCCGCTCCGCCTCGGCGCGCAGCTTGCGGTCGCGGCCCAGCGTGGTGATGATGAGACCGGCGAGAACGACGAAACTCAGCGCATAGGAGGCGATGACGTAGCCGATGTGGTTGGCGGAAAAATCCATCAGCGCTCTCCGATCTCGGCAATGTGGATCTGGCGGATCTTGCGCGCCGCGATCTCGGCGCGCATCGCGGTGAGGTGGAGGCCGAGGAACAGGAAGGTGTAGGCCAGCCCCATGACGAGCAGCGGCCACAGCATGGGCGCGGCGATGGTCGGCCCGCCCATGCGGAACACGCTGGCCGGCTGGTGCAGCGAGTTCCACCAGTCGACCGAGAACTTGACGATCGGGATGTTGATGAAGCCGACGAGCGCCACGACGCGGGCCACCATGGCGGCCCTGTGCGGCTCCTCGATCGCCGCCCAAATGGCCATGTAGCCGATGTAGAGCAGCATGAGCACGAACATCGAGGTCAGCCGCGCATCCCACACCCACCAGGCGCCCCACATGGGCTTGCCCCACAAGGAACCGGTGGCGAGCGACAGGAAGCAGAAGACGGCACCGATGGGCGCCGCGGTCTTGGCGGCGACGTCGGCCAGCGGATGGCGGAAGATCAGCGCCACGGCGCTGGCCAGCGCCATCACGGTATAGACGAAGAGCGCCATCCAGGCGGCGGGCACATGGACATACATGATGCGCACCGTCTCGCCCTGCTGGTAGTCGGCAGGCGCCGTGACCAGCGCGCCATAGAGGCCGATGGCGAAGAGCACCACGGTGATGACCCAGACGTAAGGCAGCACCGCATTGGCGATCTTCAGGAAACGGGTGGGGTTGGCGAGGAATTGCATGATGGGGCTTATCTAATGGAGGCCGGTCACTTGAGATAGGACCTCAGTGCCGCAGCCGAGGCAAGGGGTGAGACGACGAGGCTGACCAGCGCGATCGCCGCGAGGATCAGCAGCGAGGCGGCGGTGAGGCCCGGTGCAGCATTGGGTTGCGAGGCCGAGAGCCCGAAGATCAGCACCGGCACGTAAAGCGGCAGCACCAGTATGGAGACCAGCAACCCGCCGCGCCGCAACCCCACGGTGACGGCGGCGCCGATCGAGGCGATGAGGGAGAGCGCGATGGAGCCCACCACCATGGCCACCGCCAGCGGCAGGATGGCTGCCGGCTCGAGGTTGACGAGGAAGCCGAGCAGCGGCGCGGAGATGGCCAGCGGCAGGCTGGTCGACAGCCAGTGCGCCACCGACTTGGCCAGCGCCACCATCTCGAAGGGCACCGGGCCCATGGTCATGATGTCGAGCGAGCCGTCCTCGTAGTCCTGCTGGTAGATGCGGTCGGCCGACAGCAGCACCGAGAGCAGGAGCGAGATCCACAGCGCGCCGGGCGCGATGCGGGCGAGCAGCGCCTGGTCCGGCCCGATGCCGATGGGCAGCAGCACGACGACGGTGAGGAAGAAGCCCAGTGCCGTGCCGACACCACCGCCCTGCCGCATGCTGAGCGTGAGGTCGCGCTTGATGAGGGCGAGGATCAGCCTCATGCATCCCTTCCCAGGTCGAGACGGACGTCCGGCTCGCGGCCGAGCGGCACATGGGTGGCGGCGATGATCATGCCGCCCGCATCGAGCTGACGGGCCATCACCTGCGCGAGGCGGGCGAGCGAGGCGGTGTCGAGTCCCACCGTCGGCTCGTCGAGCAGCCACAGCACGCGCGGCACCAGCACGAGGCGGGCCAGCGCCAGGCGGCGCTTCTGGCCCGCCGAGAGCAGCCCCGCGGGATAGGAGGAGAGCCGCGAGAGGTCGAAGGCGGCGAGCGCCTCGCCGACGTCGCCACCGCCCATGAAGTCGCGCCAGAAGCTCAGGTTCTCGGAGACGCTGAGCGCCGCCTTCACCGCTTCCTGGTGTGCGATGTAGTGGGCGCGCTGGCCGAGTGCCATCTCGTCGTCCATGCCAGCCAGCGTGATCGTCCCGGACTGGGCCTCGTTGAGTCCGGCGATCAGGCGCAGCAGCGAGGACTTGCCGGAGCCGTTCGGCCCCGTCAGCTGCATCAACTGGCCGGGCTTCAGCGACAGGGAGACGTCGCGGAAGACGATCCGTCCACCACGCTCGCAGGTCAGGTCCTGTCCGACGAGTTCCATCAGACCCTTGTTGGAAAAAGAACATGCCCGCGTCAAGCGCGGGCATGGGTTTGCTGACGCCCGGCTGCGAGAGGGGCTCGCTCTTACATCATGTACTGGCCGCCATTGGCGGAAATCGTCGAGCCCGTAATGAAGCCGGCATCGTCGGAAGCGAGGAACACCACGGCGCGGGCGATTTCCTCCGGTTCGCCGAGGCGGCCCACCGGAATCAGCGGCAGAATGCGCTTGTCGAGCACGTCCTGCGGGATCGCCTTGACCATTTCGGTTCCGATATAGCCCGGGCAGATGGCGTTGACGGTGATGCCCTTGGCGGCCCCTTCCTGTGCCAGCGCCTTGACGAAGCCGATGTCACCCGCCTTGGCGGCGGAATAGTTGGCCTGGCCCATCTGGCCCTTCTGCCCGTTGATCGACGAGATGCAGATGACGCGGCCGAAGCTCCGGTCGCGCATGCCGCCCCACACCGGCTGGGTCATGTTGAACAGCGAGTTGAGGTTGGTGTTGATCACCTCGTTCCACTGCTGGGCGGTCATCTTGTGGAACATGGCGTCGCGCGTGATGCCGGCATTGTTGACCAGCACCTCGACCGGGCCGAGATCGGCCTCGACCTGCTTCAGGCCGGCGACGCAGGCCTCGTAGTTCGAGACGTCCCACTTGTAGACGGGGATGCCCGTCTCGGCCTTGAACTTGGCCGCGGCCTCGTCATTGCCGGCATAGTTGGCGGCCACCTTGTAGCCCGCCGCCTTCAGTGCCTTCGAAATCGCCGCTCCGATGCCGCGGCTGCCGCCGGTCACCACTGCTACCCGTCCCATGTGATCCTCCTCGTTTTTGCTTTTCGTTGAAGCCCTCCCCCTTTTCGCGGGGGAGGGAAGGTCGTTCAATTCGTCAGCGCTCGACGCACATGGCGATGCCCATGCCGCCGCCGATGCACAGCGTGGCGAGGCCCTTCTTGGCATCGCGGCGCTGCATCTCGAACAGCAGGGTGTTGAGCACGCGCGCCCCCGAGGCGCCGACCGGGTGGCCGATGGCGATGGCGCCGCCATTGACGTTGACGATGTCGGTGTTCCAGCCCATGTCCTTGTTGACCGCACAGGCCTGCGCCGCGAAGGCCTCGTTGGCCTCGACGAGGTCGAGGTCGGCAACGTTCCAGCCGGCCTTCTTCAGCGCGGCGCGCGAGGCCGGGATCGGGCCCGAGCCCATGATCGCCGGATCGACGCCGACCGACGCCCAGGAGGCGATGCGGGCCAAGGGCTTCAGGCCGCGGCGGCTGGCTTCCGCCTCGCTCATCAGCAGCACGACGGCAGCGCCGTCATTGATGCCGGAGGCATTGGCGGCGGTGACCGAACCATCCTTGGCGAAGGCGGGCTTCAGCTTGCTGACACCTTCGAGATTGACACCCTTCTTGATGTATTCGTCCTGGTCCACCACCACGTCGCCCTTGCGGGTTGAGATGGTGACCGGGGTGATCTCGTCCTTGAACTTGCCGGCGGCCTGCGCGGCCTCGGCCTTGTTCTGGCTCTTCACCGCGAACTCGTCCTGCATGTCGCGGGTGATCTGCCACTGCTTGGCGACGTTCTCGGCGGTGGTGCCCATGTGGTAGCCGTGGAAGGCATCCCACAGCCCGTCCTTGATCATGGTGTCGACCATCGAATAGTCGCCCATCTTCACGCCCTCGCGGAGATAGGCGGCGTGCGGGGCGCGGCTCATCGATTCCTGGCCGCCGGCGGCGACGATCTTGGCGTCGCCCGACATGATCTGCTGCATGCCGAGTGCCACGGCGCGGAGCCCCGAGCCGCAGAGCTGGTTGATGCCCCAGGCCGGGCTTTCCTTCGGGATGCCGGCATTGATCGAGGCCTGGCGGGCGGGGTTCTGGCCCTGGGCGGCGGTGAGGATCTGGCCGAGGATCACTTCGTCCACTTCAGCCGCCTCGACCTTGGCCCGCTCCAGCACGGCCTTGAGGGCGACGGAGCCCAGGAAGGAAGCCGGCACGCTCGACAGCGAACCGTTGAAGGACCCTACCGGCGTGCGCGCCGCAGAGACGATGACAATCCCATTTCCAGACCCGGCCATGATGCCTCCTTGCTGATTTTGGCTTGAGCTTATGCGTGGTTTATCACTCTATGTGCAATGCGACATAGGTCTTGAATGTGGCATTGCCGAAATATTTTTGCGCTTGCAATTGTGCAGTGCGGGGCGCAAGGTTTTGCAACGGGAGAGGCTCGAAAAGTCCGGTTGAAACGGCATGGGCCAGGTCGGAGTAGGAGGACGCCGGTGAGTGAAGAAAAGGCAGCGCCGCAGAGCGCCGTGGTCATCAAGAAATACGCCAACCGTCGGCTCTACAATACATCCACCTCGACCTACGTGACGCTCGACGACCTCTCGGCCATGGTGAAGTCGGGCACCGATTTCCTGGTCTACGATGCCAAGACGGGCGAGGACATCACCCGCTCCGTCCTGACCCAGATCATCTTCGAGGAAGAGAACAAGGGCACCAACCTCCTGCCCATCAACTTCCTGCGCCAGCTCATTCGTTTCTATGGCGATTCGATGCAGGCCTTCGTGCCGGGCTTCCTCGAGTTCTCGCTGGAGAACCTCGGCAAGGAGCAGGAGAAGTTCCGCTCGCAGATGCTCGAGGCCTGGGGCGGCGACGCGCTCAAGGCCATGCAGGACACGGCCCAGCGCAACATGGCCATGTTCAGCGACGCGATGAAGGTGTTCAACCCCTTCGCCGCGGCCATGGGCGGTGCCGTTCCGGGTGCGCCCGGCCCCGGCAAGCCACAGCAGCCTGGCCCTGCCGGCGGTTCCAGGGACGATCTGCAGGCGCTGAAGGACCAGCTTGCTGCAATGCAGCAGAAGCTCGATACGCTCACCAACAAGTAACCGACCGGGGGTTGCGCCTCAGCGCGCCCTTCGCTGTGCGGTATCGCTGACGAGATCGGCGAAGCTCGGCTCCGCCGGGCGCACCGGTTCCTCGCGGCCCGGGAAAGCGCGGTCGAGGAGTGTGATGGCGCGGCGCAGCTTGGCGAGTTCGCCCTCGAGGTCGCGCTCGAAACCGGCGATGGTGAGGCGGGCGGGCGGCACCTCTTCCGTCCACGGCGGCGTCAGTTCCGCCATGCCGAAGAGGCGGCCCTGCATCAGGTCCACGCCCCACTGGCGCAGCAGCAGCGCATCCTCCTCGGTCTCCACCCATTCGGCCACCGTCTTCAGTCCGAAGGTGCGGGCGAGGTCGATGAGCGAGCGCACGTAATACTGGTTCTCGCCGTCCTGCGAAAGTTCGCGGCAGAAGGTGCCGTCGAGCTTCAGGTATTCAACCGGCAGCGCGCGCAGGCTGCGGAAGCTGGTATAGCCCGCTCCGAAATCGTCGATGGCCACGCTGCAGCCGAGAAAGCGCAGCTCCTCGACGAAGCGGATGACGTGGCCGAGGTCGCCCAGCGCCACCGTCTCGGTGATCTCGACGACCATGCGGCTGGCGAGTTCGCCGTTCCGGGCGATGATCGACAGGATCTCGGGGTACCAGCGCGGGTCGGTCGCCGTGGTGCCGGACATGTTGAGCGAGATCCGCGCGCCCGGGTGACGGGCCAGCACATCCACCGCCATCTCGGCCACCGCCTTGTCGATGAGGCGGACAAGACCCAGCGTCTCGGCAACGGGAATGAGGTGGCCGGCCGGCACGATGCGACCGTCATCACCGGTCATGCGCAAGAGCGCCTCGTGGAACACCGGCTCGCCGGTGCGGCCGTCCACCACCGGCTGGAAGGCGAGCTGGAAGCGGTTCTCCTTCAGGCAGCGCACGATCTCGGCAGCGTGGCGGGCATTGCCGCTGCGCTCGCTGCGGCGCTGTTCGGAGGGTTCGTAGATCACCACGTCGCCGGCCGGCTGCTTGCGGGCCTGTGTCAGCGCCTCCTCGGCCCGCGCAATGGCCATGGCCGGGCCATCTGCATTCTGCGGCGTCACCACCGCGCCGATGGAGAGCAGCGCCCACACCGGACCGCGCTCGGTCTCGATCACGCTTTCTCGCGCCGTGCCGAGGAAGCGCTCGGCGGCGAAGGCCAGGTCCTCGCGGCTGCAGTTGTTGAGCACCACGCCGAATTTCGATCCCGAATAGCGCGCCACCGCATCGCCGGCGCGGGCCACGCGCGACAGGCGCTTGCCCACGGCGAGGATCACCGCATCCGCCACCTCGAAGCCATAGGCTTCATTCACCGTCGACAGGTTGGTGATGGCGATGACGAGGAAGGAGCAGGCAGACTTCTCGCGTTCGGCGGAGGCCATGGCGCCGCCGAGCGATTCCATCATGCGGCCACGGTTCATCAGGCCGGTCAGCGCGTCGCAATGACCGAGATAGCTCAGCTGCTGGTCCTGGCGGTGGCGCTCGTCGATGCGGCGCAGCGTGCCGAAGACATGGGCGGGGCGGCCGTCGAGTCCGGCGTGCCAGCGGCCCTGGTCCTCGAGCCACTGGCTGGCACGCCCGGTGCGGCCCTGCGGCATGAAGCGGTATTCGATGCGGAAGGCAACGCCGCCGCCCACGTCATGCTCGCCGCCGCGCATCACCGTGTCATAGCGGCTGGTCAGGTTCTCGGGATCGAGCAGGGCGGCGAACTGCTTGCCGGTGCTCACCGTCCCGGGGTCGCAGCCCAGCACCTTCGCGGCCCAGGGCGACCAGGAAATGACATCCTGTGCAATGTCCCAGTGATAGGCTGCCAGCCCTGAATCCGCTGCCGCGCGGTCCGTCAGCCCGGAAAGATCGCCCACGATGCCAGTCCCTCAAATAGGTTCGAGCCCCGGAGTCTAAGGCATGAGGCTGAAAGCAATTCTTAACGACGAGAACGAACTTATCACGTCCTCTCCCGCGCAGCAGGAGAGGAGGGGGCCCCGACGCAGTCGGGGTAGGTGAGGGGAGGTTGCGCACTGGCAATCGTCATTGGCTTGCCCTCATCTCCCCGTTGCGGTCCGCAACGGGTCCTTCTCCCGCTGAGGGAGCGGGAGAAGACGTCTAGTACCCCAAGGCAAGTCCGTCCTTGCGCGGGTCGGAGCCGCCGACGAGGACGCCGTTGTCGCGGTCGATGGCGATGGCCTGGCCGCCGCCCAGCGGCCAGGGCGGCACGGTGAGGGCGTGGCCCTTTTCCATCAGGCCTTCCTTGACGTGGCCCGAGACGCCCGATTCCACCTGCACCTGGCCGCCCTTGGGGAAGTAGCGGGCCCAGTCGATCGCCTCCTGCGGGTCCATGCCGTAGATGTAGCGGTTCACCGCCACGGTCATGTGACCCATCGGCTGGTAGTCGCCGCCCATCACGCCATAGCTCATGTCGACGAGGCCGTCCTTCTTCACCATGGCGGGAATGATGGTGTGGAGCGGGCGCTTTCTCGGGCCGATGCAGTTGGGGTGCTTTGGGTCGGTGACGAAGCAGGCGCCGCGGTTCTGCAGCGCGATCCCTGTCTTCGGCGTCACCACGCAGGAGCCGAAGCCGTCATAGACCGAGTTGATGAAGGAGACGGCAAGCCGCTTTTCGTCGACCACCGTCAGATAGATGGTGTCGGAGTTGCGCATCGCCGTCTCGATGTCGAGCGCCCGGTTCATGTCGATCATGGCAGCGAGTTTCTGCGCGGTCTTGCTCGAGAGCAGCTCGTCCACCGGCACCTCGTGGAAGGCCGGGTCGGCGATGTGGCGGTTCCGCAATTCCCAGGCGAGTTTCATCGCCTCGATCTCGAGATGGTGGCGGTCGACCGAATCGGCTGCGAAACGGCGCAGCCCGAACTGCGACAGGATGTTGAGGGCGATCAGCGCCGTCAGGCCCTGGCCCGAGGGCGGGATCTCCAGCACCTCGTGGCCGGCGAAGTCGGTCGAGATCGGTTTGACCCAGGTCGATTCATGGGCGGCGAAGTCGTCCATGGTGAGGAGCGAGCCCTTGGCGCGGACCGTGGCGACGATGTCCTCGGCGATGGCGCCCTTGTAGAAGGCATCGCGCCCTTCGCGGCCGATCAGACGCATGCTTTGCGCCAGGGCGGGGTAGTGCATGATCTCGCCCACCTTCGGCGTGCGCCCGTTTTTCAGGCAATGCACGCGTCCGCCCTCGTCCGCCTCCAGGAAGGGCGTGTCCTCCGGCCAGTCCCAGGCGACGCGCGGCGTGACCGGCACCCCTTCCTCGGCCAGGCGGATCGCCGGCTTCAGCGCTTCGGCGAGGTCCAGGGTGCCGAATTTCTTCAGCAATTGGTCCCAGCCGTCGATGGCGCCCGGCACCGTGATGGCGTGGATCGAGCGGATGGCGATCTCGGTGAGGCCGGACGCCTTCAGCCAGTCGGCGTCCGCCCCCAGTCCGGCCCGGCCGGAAGCGTTCAGCCCGGACACCTTCCCGTCCGGGGTGCCGACCAGGGCGAAACAGTCGCCGCCCACCCCGGTCATGGCCGGTTCGACCACGCAGAGAACGGCGGAGGCCACAACCGCCGCATCCGCGGCATTGCCGCCGGCGCGCAGCGTGTCGATCGCCGCCAGCGTGGCGAGGGGGGCGGAGGTGGCGGCCATGCCGCGGGTGCCATAGGCGGCCGAACGGCCGGGACGGTCAAAGCTGCGCATCATCATGTTCCTGAAAAAGGGCGCCGAAAGATAGTGGAAGAAAACTCCAAGAAGCGTCGCAAAAGGCATCGCATGGCGGCAAAGCCTGTAGCAAGACACTCCGCGACATGACTGCCGCGCCTCCGGATCAGGCTACAAGAGCCCGGCCCGCAAGACCGCGGGGCCTGCCAAAAAGATCATCGACATTTCCCGACAGTAATGTAATTTTACTGCTGGGAAATCTCATCCACACAAGGGAACTGGACGAATGGCCACGGTGAAGAGCGATATCGAAATTGCCCGCGAGGCGAAAATGAAGCCGATCATGGAGATCGGCAAGGGCCTCGGCATTCCCGAGAAGGACTTGATCCCCTATGGCCACACCAAGGCCAAGGTGGCGCTCTCCTACATCGACAGCCTGAAGTCGAAGAAGAACGGCAAGCTCATCCTCGTCACCGCCATCAACCCCACCCCCGCCGGCGAAGGCAAGACGACCACCACCGTGGGTCTCGGCGACGGCCTCAACCGCATCGGCAAGAAGGCCATGGTGGCGCTGCGCGAACCCTCGCTCGGCCCCTGCTTCGGCATGAAGGGCGGCGCTGCCGGCGGCGGCTATGCCCAGATCGTCCCGATGGAAGACATCAACCTGCACTTCACCGGTGACTTCCACGCCATCACCGCCGCGCACAACCTGCTCTCGGCGATGATCGACAACCACATCTACTGGGGCAACGAACTCGGCATCGACACCCGCCGCGTCGCCTGGCGCCGCGTCATGGACATGAACGACCGCGCCCTGCGCGAGATCGTCTGCTCCCTCGGCGGCGTGGCCAACGGCTATCCGCGCGAAGCCGGCTTCGACATCACGGTGGCCTCCGAAATCATGGCCATCCTCTGCCTCGCCACCTCGATCGAGGACCTCGAGCGCCGCATCGGCCAGATCGTCGTCGCCTACCGGAAGGACAAGAGCCCGGTCCTCGCCAAGGACCTCAAGGCGCCGGGCGCCATGGTCGTCCTGCTGAAGGATGCGCTGCAGCCCAACCTCGTCCAGACGCTCGAGAACAACCCGGCCTTCGTGCATGGCGGCCCCTTCGCCAACATCGCGCATGGCTGCAACTCGGTGATGGCCACCCAGGCCGCGCTCAAGCTCACCGACTACGTGGTGACGGAAGCCGGCTTCGGCGCCGACCTCGGTGCCGAGAAGTTCTTCGACATCAAGTGCCGCAAGGCCGGCCTCGCGCCTGCCGCGACGGTGATCGTCGCCACGGTGCGCGCCCTCAAGATGCATGGCGGTGCGGCCAAGGACGAGCTCAAGACCGAGAACGTCGAGGTGCTCAAGAAGGGCCTCGCCAACCTGGGCCGCCACATCGAGAACGTGAAGAAGTTCGGCGTGCCGATCGCGGTCGCCATCAACCACTTCATCTCGGACACCGACGCTGAAGTCCAGGCCGTCATCGACTACTGCAAGACGCACGGCGTCGAAGCCTTCCGCTGCACCCACTGGGCCGAGGGCGGCAAGGGCATCGAACCGCTCGCCAAGCACGTCGCCGAACTCGCCGACAAGGGCTCGGCGCAGTTCAAGCCGATCTACGACGAGAGCGTCTCGCTGTTCGACAAGGTCAAGACCATCGCCCGCGAAATCTACCGCGCCGATGACGTCGTCGCCGACAAGTCGGTGAGGGACCAGCTCAAGGCCTGGGAAGCGGCTGGCTACGGCAAGTTCCCGATCTGCATGGCCAAGACCCAGTACTCGTTCTCGACCGACCCGAACCTCAAGGGCGCGCCCACCAACCACGTGCTCCCGGTCCGCGAAGTCCGCCTCTCGGCGGGTGCCGAGTTCATCGTGGTCATCTGCGGTGACATCATGACCATGCCGGGCCTGCCCAAGGTGCCGTCGGCCGAGGTCATCGGACTGGACGACAAGGGCCAGATCGTCGGCCTGTTCTAAGCCTCACGACCAACCCAAATGGCGAAGGCCCGGAGTTTTTCTCCGGGCCTTTTGCTTTGTTGACTCAGCAACGGATTCAGTCTTGGTTTTCCGCCGGGAGCTGATCGTGCTTTTTCATCACACCATGTGAAGGAGGCAAACGACATGGGCGACATCGTATTCCGCTTTCCCGCCCCGGGCCCCGAGCCCATCACCGGCGATCTCGACGGGTGGAAGAAGGTGGAGGGCAACCCCACCATGAAGACCTGGATCCAGCACACGTCGAATGACGGCAGCGTCATCAGCGGCACCTGGGAGGCCACGCCGGGCACCTACCACGCCACCTATGGTGCCTACGAGTTCGTGCACCTGATCGACGGGCAGATCACCATCACGCCGGACGGCGGCACCTCCGTCACCGTGAAGCCGGGCGATGCCTTCACCGTCGAGCCGGGCTTCGCCGGCACCTGGAAGATCGAGAAGCCGGTCAAGAAGCACTTCTGCATCAAGCTGAAGTGACCTTCAGCGGGTTGTCGCCTGCGGGCTGGTTCCTGAGTGCGTTGGCCACCCGCTGAAACGTCTGCATGAGCACGCGGCGGGTGTCCTCATCCGCCGTCTTCTCCAGCGCCTTCTCCATGCACTGAAGCCAGGACTGCGCCTCGACCTCGCCGATGGCCAGGTGGTTGTGCATCTGGCGCACGTTGGAATGGCGGTGCTGCTCGACATAGAGCTGCGGGCCGCCGAGGAAGCCCGAGAGGAACATGAACTGCGCCTCGCGGGCATGGGCGAGACCGTTGCCCTGGTTGTGCATGACGCGCAGGGGTGCGCCCTCGGGCTCGGTCTCGACCAGGTCGTAGAACACCTTGACCAGCCGCCTGACGCCCTCCTCGCCGCCGATCCGGTCATAGGGGGTCTGGTAGGGGGTGGTGGCGGTCATGGCGGGTCCTCCGGGCTGCACGGTATTTCGTCACCATAACCCGGCTCCGCCGCCGCGCGATTTGTCCAATCGCAAGGATCTGCATGATTTTCCGGCATGGTCCGCTGCTGCATCGTAGTCAGCACGCCCAATCTTGCGGCATTGCAGCGACAATGTGGCAGTCTAAATGGAATATTAAGTAGCTGTTTTTACTGATCGAAACGGAGCCATGCGGAATTTGCATTTCTCTTTTTGCTGCAGCGCACCTAAATTCCCCGTCGTTGAAAGCAACCAAAGACCCATCATCCAAGGGGGATGACACATGTTCGAAGTTCTCAAGTCCCGCTACTCCACCTGGAAGCGCTATTCGCGCACCGTCCAGGAGCTCGAGTCGCTCACCAGCCGCGAACTCGCCGATCTCGGCATCTCGCGCGCCGACATTCCGCGCCTCGCCCGGGAAGCCGCACGCCAATGACATTCCTCCCGGCTTCCCTGCTCGAACGCCTGGGCCGCAGCCGGAAACTGAAGGCCTACCGCAAGGCCCGCGCCGAGGCCGAAGCGCTGTCGGACGAGGACCTCGCCGACATCGGCCTGAAACGATACCAGCTGGGCCATGTGGCCCGCGTCAGGGCCTTCAGGGCCTGACCCAAGAAGAGCCCGCCGGATCCTCCCCCGGCGGGCTTTTTCGTTGCCGATTCGCAGTCACCCGACAGGGCTGTGGCGAACCCACCAAAGTCGCGGCAATCCGCCGCGTCATCGTGGTTGCGAGTCCATTCCCCATGTGATAGCCAACGCGCGCGGCGGGGCGGGGGTCCCGGACCGTGGGTGTGCAGCCTTGCATGCCGGCCTCCCTGAAATTCAAGCGGCACGGCGCCAAGTCCTTGAGGGTGCTTGCCGAAAACCGAATGAAAGACGGATCGTGGCGACCACAGATCAGACAGTTTCCGAAGTTCCGGGCCGCTATGCCAGCGCGCTGTTCGAACTCGCGACCGAGGAGAAGGCCACCGAAGCGGTGAGCCGCCAGCTCAACACCTTCCAGGCCGCCATCGACCAGTCGGAAGACCTGGCCCGCCTGGTCCGCTCGCCGGTGTTCTCCGCCGAGGACCAGGTCGGCGCCGTCGAGGCGGTGGCTGGCCAGCTCGGCCTCACCGGCATCACGCTGAACTTCCTCAAGCTGGTGGCGAAGAACCGCCGCCTCAGCGCCGTTCCCGACATGATCAAGGCCTTTGCCACGCTGCTCAGCCTCTCGAAGGGCGAGATCGCGGGCGAGGTCACCTCGGCCGAACCGCTCTCCGGCCAGCAGATCGAAGACCTCAAGGCCGCGCTCAAGAGCTCGCTCGGCCGTGACGTCGCCCTCTCAACCCGCGTCGACAGCTCGATCCTCGGCGGCCTCATCGTGAAGGTGGGCTCCCGCATGATGGACAACTCGCTGAAGACCAAGCTCCAGACACTCAAGATCGCCATGAAGGGAACCGCCTGATGGACATTCGCGCCGCCGAAATTTCCGCAATCCTCAAGAAGCAGATCAAGGACTTCGGCAAGGAAGCCCAGGTCTCCGAAATCGGCCAGGTGCTGTCGGTGGGTGACGGCATCGCCCGCGCCTACGGCCTCGACAACGTGCAGGCCGGCGAAATGGTCGAGTTCGGCAACGGCATGAAGGGCATGGCGCTGAACCTCGAGACCGACAACGTCGGCATCGTGATCTTCGGCTCCGACCGCGAGATCCGCGAAGGCGACACGGTGAAGCGTACCGGCGCCATCGTGGAAGTGCCGGTCGGCAAGGAACTCTTGGGCCGCGTCGTCGACGCGCTGGGCAACCCGATCGACGGCAAGGGCCCGATCAACGCCAAGCAGTTCGCACGCGTCGACGTGAAGGCCCCGGGCATCATCCCGCGCAAGTCGGTGAACGAGCCGATGTCGACCGGCCTCAAGGCCATCGACGCGCTGATCCCGATCGGCCGCGGCCAGCGCGAGCTGGTCATCGGCGACCGCCAGACCGGCAAGACCGCCATCATCCTCGACACCATCCTGAACCAGAAGCCGATCCACGTCGCGGGCCCGGAGAAGGACAAGCTCTACTGCGTCTACGTCGCCTGCGGCCAGAAGCGCTCGACGGTGGCGCAGTTCGTCAAGGTGCTGGAAGACAATGGTGCCCTCGAATACTCGATCGTCATCGCCGCCACGGCGTCGGACCCCGCGCCGCTGCAGTATCTCGCACCCTTCACCGGCTGCACCATGGGCGAGTACTTCCGCGACAACGGCATGCACGCCCTGATCGCCTATGACGATCTTTCCAAGCAGGCCGTCGCCTATCGCCAGATGTCGCTGCTGCTGCGCCGCCCGCCGGGCCGCGAAGCCTACCCGGGCGACGTGTTCTACCTCCACTCCCGCCTGCTCGAGCGCGCCGCGAAGATGAACGACACGCTGGGCGGCGGTTCGCTGACCGCACTGCCGGTCATCGAAACCCAGGCCAACGACGTGTCGGCCTACATCCCGACCAACGTCATCTCGATCACCGACGGCCAGATCTTCCTCGAGACCGAACTGTTCTACCAGGGCATCCGCCCGGCGGTGAACGTCGGCCTCTCGGTGTCGCGCGTCGGCTCCGCCGCCCAGACCAAGGCGATGAAGCAGGTGGCCGGCAAGATCAAGGGCGAACTCGCCCAGTATCGCGAAATGGCGGCCTTCGCCCAGTTCGGCTCGGACCTCGACGCCTCGACGCAGCGCCTGCTCAACCGTGGCGCCCGCCTGACCGAGCTGCTGAAGCAGGGCCAGTTCTCGCCGATGAAGACGGAAGAGCAGGTCGTGTCGATCTATGCCGGCGTCAACGGCTTTCTCGACCCGCTGCCGGTCAACAAGGTGAAGCCGTTCGAGGAAGGCCTGCTGCGCTTCGTGCGTGACAAGCACCCCGAGATCCTCGATGCGATCCGCAGCGAGAAGGCGATCTCGGATGCCACGATGCCGAAGCTCAAGGCCGCCGTCGAAGCTTTCGCCAAGTCCTTCACCTAAGGCAGAGCCCAGATGGCAAGCCTCAAGGACCTACGAAACCGGATCGCCTCGGTAAAGGCGACGCGCAAGATCACCAAGGCCATGCAGATGGTGGCCGCGGCGAAGCTGCGCCGGGCCCAGGAAGCGGCCGTCGCCGCGCGCCCCTATTCGGCGCGCATGCAGGCGGTGATCGGAAACCTTGCCTCCGCCATGAACGGCAAGGCCGGCGCTCCGACGCTTCTTACCGGCACGGGCTTCGATGAAACGCACCTGCTGATCGTGGCGACCGCCGAGCGCGGTCTCTGCGGCGGCTTCAATTCATCGATCGCAAAGCTCGCCCGCGAGCATGCCGACCGCCTCATCGCCCAGGGCAAGACAGTGAAGATCTTCACCGTCGGCAAGAAGGGCAATGACGCGCTGAAGCGGCTTTACGGCAAGTACATCGTCGAACACGTCGACTTCCGCTCCGTGAAGCAGATGTCGTTCGCCGAGGCCCAGGCCGTTTCGCACAAGGTGCTCAACATGTTCCACAACGGCGAGTTCGATGTGGCGACCCTGTTCTTCTCCGAATTCAAGTCGGTCATCTCGCAGAAGCCCACGGCGCTGCGGCTGATCCCGGCTGACGTTTCGGAGGCGAAGACCGCCGATCTCGGCGGAGCGGTCTACGAAGCCGAGCCCGAAGAGGGCGAAATCCTGGCCGATCTCCTGCCGCGCAACATCGCAGTGCAGATCTTCCGTGGCCTCCTCGAAAATGCGGCGTCCGAGCAGGGCGCCCGCATGAGCGCCATGGACAACGCCACCCGCAATGCCGGTGACATGATCAACAAGCTGTCGATCAAGTACAACCGCCAGCGCCAGGCGCAGATCACCAAGGAACTCATCGAAATCATTTCGGGCGCCGAAGCGCTCTAAGCGAATACGGGAAGGATCAGACACATGGCAAAAAGCGAGGCCGCAGTCGGCCGCATCACCCAGGTCACCGGCGCCGTCGTCGACGTCGCCTTCGATGGTGGCCTTCCGGAAATCCTCAACGCGCTCGAGACCGACAATGGCGGCAACCGCCTCGTCCTCGAAGTGGCGCAGCACCTGGGCGAAGACACCGTGCGCACCATCGCCATGGACTCGACCGAAGGTCTGGTGCGCGGCCAGGCGGTGACCAACACCGGCAGCTCGATCTCGGTTCCGGTCGGCGAGGAAACCCTCGGCCGCATCATGAACGTGATCGGCGAGGCCATCGACGAAGCCGGTCCGATCAAGACCTCGCTGCGCCGCCCCATCCATGCGCCGGCTCCCGACTTCGTCGACCAGTCGACGGAAGCGCAGATCCTCGTCACCGGCATCAAGGTCGTCGACCTGCTCGCGCCCTACGCCAAGGGCGGCAAGATCGGCCTGTTCGGCGGCGCCGGCGTGGGCAAGACGGTGCTCATCCAGGAGCTCATCAACAACGTCGCCAAGACGCACGGCGGCTACTCCGTGTTCGCCGGCGTGGGCGAGCGCACGCGTGAGGGCAACGACCTCTATCACGAGTTCATCGAATCCAAGGTGAACGCCGATCCGCACAACCCCGATCCGAGCGTCAAGTCGAAGTGCGCGCTGGTGTTCGGCCAGATGAACGAGCCGCCGGGTGCGCGTATGCGCGTGGCGCTGTCGGGCCTTACCGTTGCCGAGCACTTCCGCGACCAGGGCCAGGACGTGCTGTTCTTCGTCGACAACATCTTCCGCTTCACCCAGGCCGGTTCCGAAGTGTCCGCCCTTCTGGGCCGCATCCCGTCGGCCGTGGGCTATCAGCCCACGCTCGCCACCGACATGGGCGCCCTGCAGGAGCGCATCACCACCACCAACAAGGGCTCGATCACGTCCGTGCAGGCCATCTACGTGCCGGCCGATGACCTGACCGACCCGGCGCCCGCCACGTCCTTCGCCCACCTGGACGCGACCACCACGCTGTCGCGCGCCATTGCCGAAAAGGGCATCTACCCGGCCGTCGACCCGCTCGACTCCACCTCGCGCATGATGGACCCGCGCATCGTCGGTGAAGAGCATTACCAGACGGCCCGCCGCGTCCAGGCCATCCTGCAGCGCTACAAGGCGCTCCAGGACATCATCGCCATTCTCGGCATGGACGAGCTTTCGGAAGAGGACAAGCTGACGGTGGCCCGCGCCCGCAAGATCGAGCGCTTCATGTCGCAGCCCTTCGACGTCGCGGCCGTGTTCACCGGTTCGCCCGGCGTGCAGGTCAAGCTCGAGGACACGATCAAGGGCTTCAAGGGCCTTTGCGACGGTGACTACGACCACCTGCCGGAGCCCGCCTTCTACATGGTCGGCACCATCGAGCAGGCCGTCGAGAAGGCCAAGCGCCTCGCCGCCGAGGCCGCGTAATCCAGATGGCCGGTCTTCATTTCGAACTCGTGAGCCCCGCGCGGCTTCTGTTCTCGGGCGACGTGGCCTCGGTCACGCTGCCGGGCACCGAGGGCGAGATGGGCATCTATCCGGGCCACTCGCCGGTCCTCACCACGCTGCGCCCCGGCGTCGTCACCGTCACGCGTGACGGCGGCGCTTCGGAGCGCATCTTCGTCAAGGGCGGCATGGCGGAAGTGAACCCGCAGGGCCTCACGCTTCTCGCCGAAGTCGCGATCCCGGTCGCCGAAGTCACCGCCGAGGTGATGGCCAAGCAGATCGCCGACGCCGAGCAGGACGTTGCCGACGCCAAGCCGGGCGAAGGCCTGCGCAAGGCCACGGAAGTGCTGAACCAGCTGAAGGCGCTTCAGGGCACGCTGTAAGGCGAAGATCATCGCAGGAATTGAAGTCGCCGGGGCAGTGCTCCGGCGATTTTGTTTTTGGGAGTGCACTTTCCCTTGATGCCGTCATCCCGGCGAAAGCCGGGACCCCGCTTTCTCACCACGTATGCTGAACCAAAGCGGGGCCCCGGCTTTCGCCGGGGTGACGGAAAGAAGAGCGCACAACAAGAAAGCCCGCCGTCGCCGGCGGGCTTCGTGTTCGTCACATTGCGCGGCTTACGCCTGGCGCTTGCCGAGTTCGGTCATCCAGCTGCCGCCGCCGGTGCGCTTGGGCGCCTGGCTGCCGCCATTGTTGCCGCCGTCACGCTTCGGCTGGTGCGGCTTGGCGGCGTGGGGCTTGCCGCCATGGGCCTTCTGGCCCTCCGGCTTGCCGCCCTGCTTCTGGCCATTGCCGTGGTTGCGGTTGGGCTTCTGGCCGCGGTGATGCGGCTTGCCGCCCTGCGGCTTGTCCTTCACCGGGTTCCAGCCGAAGGTCGGGGCGAGCTGCTGCACGCCCTTCAGCCCGAGCTCGTGCTCGGCCACCGGTACCTGGGCGCGGATGGTCTTCTCGATGTCGCGCAGCAGGCCGCGATCTTCCGGGGTGCAGAAGGCGATGGCCGAGCCCTCGGCGCCGGCGCGCGCCGTGCGGCCGATGCGGTGGACGTAGCTCTCCGGCACATGCGGGAGATCGTAGTTCACCACGTGGCTGACGCCGTCGACGTCGATGCCGCGCGCCGCGATGTCGGTCGCGACCAGCACGAGGATCTTGCCCGCCTTGAAGCCGGCGAGCGCGCGCTCGCGGTTGTTCTGGCTCTTGTTGCCGTGGATCGCCGCCGCCGTGAAGCCAGCGTTGGAGAGATGCTTCATCACCTTGTCGGCACCATGTTTGGTGCGGGTGAAGACCAGCGTGCGGGTCATGTTGTTGTCGGCCAGAAGCGCTGCGAGCAGCTTCGCCTTGTTGGCCGGGTCGACATGGATGACGGACTGGTTCACGCGCTCCGCCGTGGTGGCGACCGGGGTCACTTCCACGCGCACCGGATCGGTGAGGAGGTTATGGGCAAGGCCTGAGATCTCCTTCGGCATGGTGGCCGAGAAGAACAGGTTCTGGCGCTGCGCCGGCAGCATCCCCGTGATCTTGCGGATCGCGTGGATGAAGCCCAGGTCGAGCATCTGGTCGACTTCGTCGAGGACGAAGATCTCGACCTTCGACAGCGTCAGCGCCTTGCGCTCGATGAGATCGACGAGGCGGCCGGGGGTGGCCACCACGACGTCGACACCGCCGCGCAGGATGTCGATCTGCTTGTTCAGCGACACGCCACCGAAGACGACGGCGCGCGTCACCTTCAGGAACTTGCCATAGGTGCGGAAGCTGTCGCCGATCTGGGCGGCGAGCTCACGCGTCGGCGACAGGATCAGCGCCCGGCAGGTGCCGCGGGCGGCACGCTCGGGGTGGGCCGCCAGCTTCTGCAGGATCGGCAGCGCGAAGGCCGCCGTCTTGCCGGTGCCGGTCTGGGCGATGCCGAGGAGGTCACGGCCCGCCAGCAGGCTGGGGATGGACTGCGCCTGGATCGGGGTGGGCTTCTCGTAACCCTCGGCGGTCAGCGCACGGAGCAGGGGTTCGGAGAGGTTGAGGTCGGTAAAATTGGTCACTTGTAAATTTTCTTTAGGTCTTCGGAGCATGAGTGGGCAGCGCCTGCCATGTCCGAAGAGCCTGCGCAGGTCATCTGCTTCAGGCCGGGCGGGCGCTGAAACCTACCCACGTGAAAGGTATGTTCGGGGATGTCGCTTCTCTCGGGGCCGGAACGGCTGCAGACGGGCTGCGCCTCACGTATTCCTGTCGGCCGCAAGCGACAGGGCCCATATGGGCGTGTTGCCGTGCAATGTCAAAGACTTCTTTCGGTCACAAGCCGCGGCAGCTCGGCCATGTGCCTGAAAACGCTGGTGGCACCGGCTGCACGCAGCTTCGGGGCGTGCTCTTCGGGGTGTGGGTGGGTGCCCGTGAAGCCCAGCACCAGGCAGCCCGCACGGTGGGCGGAGGTTACCCCGGTCAGCGAATCCTCGATCACGATGCAGTCGCCGGGCGCGTAGCCCGCCCGCCGAGCTGCTTCGATAAAGACGTCGGGTTCGGGCTTTCCGCGCGCCACGTGCTCGAAGGTGGTGATGCGGTTGCCGAAGAAGCGGGTGAGATGGGTGATGCGCAGCGCCGTCTCGACCCGCTCGTAGGGCGAGTTGGAGGCGACGCTGAAGTGCTGTGGCCCCAGCGCCTCGAGGGCGGCCTCGACACCGGGCACGGCCTTGAGGTCGGTCTCGTAGAGCTTGAGCAGGCGCAGGTCCTTCTGTGCCGAGGCATCGGCGGGAAAGCTCGCACCGAACTCGCGGCTGATCTCGTCCAGCATGGCGGCGAAGGTCTTGCCGACGAAGCGCTGGTGCGCCTCGGCTTCGCTCATGGTGACGCCGTTCTCGGCGAGGATGGCGACATCGACGCGCATCGACAGCGGCTCGGAATCGACGAGCACGCCGTCGCAATCGAAGATGATGTGGCGGTTTGTCATGCCGGTGGATTGTCCACCCGGTCGCGGAGGTCTTTCAGCTTTTCGGTCTGCGTCGCAAGCCGCGCATAGGCAAAGCTCGCGATGAGGCCCGTAACGATGAAGACCAGAAAGGCCACGAGCCCGTTGCCCAGCATCCCGAAGGGCCCGAACAGGAACGCCACCACCGCGAAGGCGATGCCGAACAGTGTGATGGCGAGCTGGACGATCTGTGCGGTGGACATGGCTGCGCTTTCGTTGGCTTCCGGCATCAGGGCAACATCAGGCGCCGAGGTGGCGGAACTCCGCCAGCACCTGCTCGTAGACCTGGCGCTTGAAGGGCACGATGAGGTCCATCACCTCGTCCATGGGGGCCCAGCGCCACTGGTCGAATTCCTGCTTGTGGCCGGGCGGTGCCAGATCGATTTCAGAGTCATTGCCGGTGAAGCGCAGCGCCAGCCACTTCTGGGTCTGGCCGCGATACTTGCCGTTCCACGACTTGCCGATCAGGTGTTCAGGCAGGTCATAATTGTACCAGTGCTGCGACTCGGCGATGATCTCGGCCGAGGTGACGGCGGTTTCCTCGGCGAGTTCGCGCAGCGCCGCGGCACGCGGGTCCTCGCCCTTGTCGATGCCACCCTGCGGCATCTGCCACCAGTGGCCCTTGCCCTCGTCGTTCTGCTTGTCGAAGCGGCGGCCGATCCACACCAGGCCTTGGCGGTTGATCAGCATCACGCCCACGCAGGGACGGTAGCTGGTAATCTCCTTGTGCTTCGGCATCAGCTTGCCCTTCCCTTGTAGGCGGCGCTCACCGGCACCAGGATCAGGCCCTTCTCCTGCAAGGTTTTGGCCCATTCGGCAACTGTTTCGATGGTGACGTCGAGGCCGGAGCCGGTGGCGATGGCGGAACCGTTCCGCGTGGCCTCCTGCTCCAGCCTGGCCAGCGCCGCCTCGATGGCGGGCACGGTCGGATCGGCATCGATCACCATGCCGGCACGCTGTGCCGGAAGGCGCAGATCCTGCGCGATCTTCGGAGACAGGGTCATGCTGACGCTGGCATCCTCGAGATAGACCAGCCCGCGCGCCTGCACTTCCTTCATCACCGGCCGCAGTGCGTCCTCGTTCACCAGCAGCCGTGCGCCCATGTAGTTGGTGATGCCGGAATAGCCGGCGAAGCGGCTCATCAGCCATTTCAGTGCGGCCAGATTCTGCTCGGGCCCCGCATCGGTCAGCAGCGTGTTGGGCCCGGGGCTGCTGCCGGGATAGCCGACAGGCTCCATCGGCACCTGCAGCAGGATCTCGTGGCCCTGGGCGCGGGCCTGGTTCACCTGGGCCTGCAGGTTCTCGCCATAGGGCGCGAAGCCCAGCGTCACGTCGCCCGGCAGCATGTCGATGGCCTTCCGTGTCAGGCGCGCATTGAGGCCCATGCCGCCCAGCACCAGGGTGATCTTCGGGCTGTCGGCATGGGTGACGGCAAGTGGCGTCTCCTGCGAATAGACGTCGAAGGGACGCTTGCCACTGGCGGCGATGCGCGGCAGCGGACCCTGGTCGGTCTTCTCCGTCACCGCCTCGATGGGGGCTTTCCGCAACGGCCGATGCGGGGCGACGATGATCATCGCCTCCTCGTTCTTCTCGGGTGCGGCCGCGTCCTCGGGCGCAATGTCTTCCGGAGGGGCCGCATCGGCGGGCTGTTCGCCACCGATGATCTCGATGTCATTGGGATCGATGGGGACCTCTGGCAAGGCTCCCGAATCGTCGGCGGGCGGGGGTGCTGCCGCCTCCGCCGGGGTGGTTGAGGACGTGACGAGTTCGGCGTTTTCCGGAATGGCGGCCATCACCACCGGTTCGCCAGCCAGCGGAGCCGGGATGCGCGACAGCCAGGCGCCGCCGGCGCCGAAGCCGGTCACGATGGCGAGGGCCGCGGCGACGAGCGGGGAGGGGCGGCGGCGCCACAGGCGCTGGGCGAAGGTGAGCCGCTTCAGCGGTCGCCGCATTTCATCGCGTGGCATGGGTCAGGGCATCGGGCATGATTCGGTTGCCCCATTTTTCCGGCCTTGACCGTTAACGACCTGTTAATCCTAACGGGGAAGTTGACGGTTTCTCCCGGTTGCAAGCGCAAAAAAATACCCGGCACAGGGCCGGGTATTTCTGATCTCGATGAAAGAAGGTCAGTTTGCGGTGGTGTCCGGCGTGGTGCCGGCCTTGGCCTTCTCGTCCTTCGGCTTGGCGTTGGACACGACCTTCACGCCGTTGAGGAAGTCGATCGCCGCCTTGAGCTGAAGGTCCTTGGTCTTGTCCTCGGGGACATAGGCCGAGGAGCCGCCGCCTTCGTCGCCGCCACCCTCGTTGGTGAGGTGGCCCTTGAGCCCCGCCTCACCCTCGGTTGAGACGTTCTTGCCCTTGAGTTCGGGGGGAAGCTCTTCCTCGATCACGATGTCGGCGTCGATGCCCTTGGCCTGGATCGAGCGTCCCGCCGGCGTATAGTAGCGCGCCGTGGTGAGGCGCAGGGCACCATCGCCGCCGAGCGGGATGATGGTCTGCACCGAACCCTTGCCGAAGCTGCGCGTGCCGATCAGCGTGGCGCGCTTCTGGTCCTGCAGCGCGCCAGACACGATTTCGGACGCCGAGGCCGAGCCGCCGTTGATCAGCACCACGATGGGCTTGCCATTGGCGAGGTCGCCCTTGGTGGCATTGAAGCGCTGGGTCTCTTCCGCGTGGCGGCCGCGGGTCGACACGATCTCGCCCTTGTCGAGGAAGGTGTCGGAGACCGAGATCGCCATGTCGAGCAGGCCGCCCGGATCGTTGCGCAGGTCGATGATGTAGCCCTTCACCTTGTCGCCGAGCGCGGTGCGGAAGTGGTCCATCGCCTTCTCGAGGCCTTCCTGCGTCTGCTCCGTGAAGGAAGAGATGCGGATGTAGCCGATGTCGTTGTCCTCGATCGAATATTTCACCGACTCGACGCGGATCTTGTCGCGCGTCAGCTTCTGGTCGAAGGGTTCCTTGCCGTTGCGGACGATGGCAAGCGTGATGTCGGTGCCGATCTTGCCGCGCATCTTGTCGACGGCGTCGTTGAGCGTCATGCCCTGCACGTCCTGGCCATCGATCTTGACGATCAGGTCATTGGCCATCAGGCCGGCGCGCGCCGCCGGCGTGCCGTCGATCGGCGACACCACCTTGATGACGCCGTTCTCCATCGTGACCTCGATGCCGAGACCGCCGAACTCACCGCGCGTCTGGACACTCATGTCCTCGAACTGCTTCTTGTTCATGAAGCTCGAGTGCGGGTCGAGCGAGGCCAGCATGCCGTTGATGGCGGCCTCGATCATCTGCTGCTCGTCGGGCTCCTCGACGTAGTCGGCACGGACCCGGTCGAACACGTCGCCGAACAGGTTCAGTTGCTTGTAGGTATCGGCATTGGAGGCAGCACCGGCCACGCCGAAGGCGTGCCACAGCAGCGAGGCGGACACCGCACCCGCCAGCACAAGGCCGAAATTCTGCAACCGCGTATTCTTCTTCATCCACTCGCCTCTTTCAAACCGCCGATCCACCAGGGACCTGAGTCAATGGCCTCCGTGCCATCCCGGAATTCGATATATAGCACCGGCCTTCCGTCCGGCACCACATCACCGAAAAGTGTGACCGAAGCAGGGCCGGATCCCATCTCGCCGACGGGTTCCCCCGCGCGCAGGAACTCTCCCACGCTTGCCGTGACCTTGTCCATGCCCGCCAGCAGCACCCGGTAGCCGCCGCCGGGATTGAGGATGACCACCTGCCCGTAAGACCTGAACGGGCCGGCGAATTCCACCTTGCCGTCGGCGGGAGTGGTCACCTGGGCGTTGGCACGGGTGGCGATCATCACGCCCTGGGTATCGCGGCCGAGCCCGTCCGGCTCGCCGAAGCGGCGCACGATGGCGCCCTGGGCCGGGAAGGGCAGCTTGCCCCTGGCGTCAGGGAAGGCAACCCTGGGCTGGCGCAGCAGGGCCTCCTGGCTCTCACGCTGGCGTTGTTCCTCGGCCTTGGCGGCCTCCTGCTGCTGGCGCTGGGCATCCAGGTTGGAAAGCAGCTGCTTCAGCGACTTCGCCTTCTGGGCCAGTTCCGCCGTGCGTTTCCGTTCTGCCTCGAGATCCGCCGTGCCCTGGCTCACCAGTGCCCGTTTCTGGGCCACCAGGTCGCCAAGGGCGCCACGCTCGTCATTGAGGCGGGCGATCTCGCGGGCGACGTCATCCCGGCGCGCGGTGATGGTGGCCTCGAGAGTCTTCAACTGGTCGAGCTTGGTGGCCAGCGCCTGGGCCTCCCCCTGCAACTCGGGAGCGATGGTGCCCAGCAGCATGGCGCCGCGCAGCGCGGCCAGAATGTCACCAGGGTCCACGACCAGGGCCGGCGGCGGGTTCTGTTCGAGGCGCTGCAGCCCGGCGAGGAGCTCCGACAGCACGTCCTGCTTTTCTCCCAGTTCGGTGAGGATCCGGGCGCGGTCCTGGCGCAGCTTGGCCAGTTCCTTCTCGCTCTGGGCGACCGTCACCTCCTGCGACTGGATGGACTGGGCGATGGCGGCCAGCTTGGCGGCAATTGCATCCTGTGCCTGAACGGCCGCGGCAATCTCGCCCGCAATCCGCGCCTCGTTGGCCTTGCCGCTTTCGATCTGCTGGGTCAGCGTGTCGAGCTGCTGCTGCTCCTGGGCATGGGCACGCGGGGCCGGAGCCAGGAGCGCCAGCGCCAGGAGGGCCGTTGAAACTGCCAAATGCCGCATGGGTCCGATTGCGATCAGGGGTTCGGGGCTGCTTCTCACAGCTTTGCGCGTGGGTCGATTTACAATCCGTTAATCATGACGGTCACGCTCCAGGATCCGCCAGTTTGACAATTTCCGATTTGACTTGGTTGCGGGCGGCGGAGAAAAATCGCCCCTCATGACACGTCCCGCTCCAGCGGCCCTGCAGCGCGTCGGACCCGTCTCGCAGCTCGCCGCCGTGCTGAACGAGCAGGGCATTGCGATTGCCTCGGTGCTCGACGGGCTTCCGGTTACCGAAAATGACCTCAGGCCCGATGCCCATCTGCCGCTCGGCGTGCTTTCGGCGATCCTCGACCGCGCCGCCGCCCGCTCGGGGCTGAGCGACATCGGCTTGCGCCTGGCCGGCAAGCAGAACCACATGGTGCTGGGCCCGGCCGGCCAGCTGATGATGAGCTGCGAAACGCTGGGCAGCGCGCTCGGCACCTTCGCCGCCCTGCAAATGACCAATTCGACGGCCGCCGCCGTCTATCTCCATCCGATGGGCGAGGACTTCGCGCTGGGCTTCGGGGTCTACGCGCCGGAGCTGCCATCGAGCCAGGTCTATGACCTCTCGCTCGCCATGGGGTTCAACATCATGCAAGACCTCACGGAGGGCAATGTCCTGCCGCTGGAGGTGCTGATCAGCCGCGCCGCGCCGCCAGACCCCGAGCCCTATCTCAGGTTCTTCCGCTGCCCGGTGCGCTTCAACGAGGGCCAATCCTGCCTCATCATCGCCGGCAGCAACATGAACTTCCGGCTGCCCACCGCCGATGCCCGGCAGCGCGAGCGCCTCATCACGGCGCTGCAGAAGCAGCTCGCCCAGCATCCGCCGGGCTTTGCGGCGCGGGTCAAGCATGCGCTCCGGCCCCTGCTGCTGACCGGCAACGCATCGCATCGCGAGGTTGCCGCCCATCTCAACATCCACCCCCGCACCATGGGCCGCCGCCTGGAGGCCGAGGGCGTGACCTTCGAGCAGTTGAAGGACGAGGTCCGGCTGGTCGCCTCGCGCGATCTGCTGGCGCGCACCGAATTGCCGATCTCGGATGTTGCCTCCGCCCTGGGCTATGCGACACCCAGTGCCTTTGTCCGGGCCTTCCGGCGCTGGACGGGCAGTCCACCGTCCGCCTGGCGGCGCGATTTCCGCAGCAGGGGCGAATAGCCAAAGGCGATTGTCATCAAAGGGCAACCGACCGAAACTACCAATGGCATATGATTGGCGGCAGGTTGCATTTCGGGAGGTGAGGTCATGAAGCTTTCTTCGATGACGCTGGCGGCGTTGGGCCTCGTCGCGGCCCTGTGCGGAAGTGCCGCCGCCCAGCAGGTGACCGGCACGCCCGGCTCGCCCAGCGCCACCACCACCATCACCGGCAAGCAGTTGCCCGCACCCGATCCGGCCTTCGGCGGCGTCATCAAGAACAATGCGCTGCAATCCACGCCGTGGTGGGCACCGCGCATCGTGCCGCCCAAGGCTGCGCCAAACGTGCTGCTGATCATGACCGACGATTCGGGCTATGCCGTCACCTCCACCTTCGGCGGCGTCGTCCCGACACCCGCTCTCGACCGCGTGGCCGCGGCGGGCCTGCGCTATACCGACATGAACTCGACGGCGCTGTGCTCGCCCACCCGCGCGGCGCTGATCACCGGGCGCAACCATCACTCGGCCGGCTTCGGCGTGATCTCCGAACAGTCGACGGGCTTTCCCGGCTACAACTCGATCATCGGCAAGGACAAGGCAACGATCGGCCGCATCCTGAAGGACAATGGCTATGCCACCTCGTGGTTCGGCAAGGACCACAACGTGCCCGCCTTCGAGGCGAGCCAGGCCGGGCCCTTCGACCAGTGGCCCTCCGGCATGGGCTTCGACTATTTCTATGGCTTCGTCGGCGGCGACACCAACCAGTGGCAGCCCAACCTGTTCCGCAACACCACGCAGATCTATCCTTTCCTCGGCAAGCCGGGCTGGAACCTCACCACCGGCATGGCGGACGATGCCATCGACTATCTCAACCGCATCAACCAGATCTCGCCCGACAAGCCGTTCTTCCTCTACTACGTGCCGGGCGGGACGCATGCGCCGCATCACCCGACGCAGGAATGGGTCGACAAGATCCACGCCATGCATTTGTTCGACGACGGCTACGAGAAGCTCCGTGAACGGATCTTCGCCAACCAGAAGAAGCTCGGCGTCGTTCCGCAGGACGCGAAGCTCTCGCCCTGGCCCTCCGACATCCTGAAGCCGTGGGACAAGACGACGGACGAAGAGAAGAAGCTGTTCATCCGCCAGGTCGAGGTGTTCGCCGCATATGCCGCCTATACCGACCACGAGATCGGCCGGGTCATCCAGGCCGTCGACGACATGGGCAAGCTCGACAACACGCTGATCATCTACATCAACGGCGACAACGGCACCTCCGCCGAAGGCGGGCCGCTCGGCACGCCCAACGAGGTCGCCTTCTTCAACGGGCTCACGGTGCCGGTGGCCGACCAGATGAAGTTCTACGATGCCTGGGGCACCGACATGACCTATCCGCACATGACGGCGGCGTGGTCGTGGGCCTTCGACACGCCGTTCAGCTGGTTCAAGCAGATCGCCTCGCACCTGGGCGGCGTGCGCCAGGGCATGGCCATTTCCTGGCCCGGCCACATCGACGACGTTGGCGGCATCCGCCCGCAGTTCTCGCACATCATCGACATCGTGCCGACCATCCTCGAAGCCGCGCAAATCAACGCGCCGGAATACGTGGATGGGATCAGGCAGGCGCCGATCGAAGGCACCAGCCTCGCCTATACCTTCAAGAAGAAGAACGCCAACGCGCCCACCCGCCACACCGTCCAGTACTTCGAGATGATGGGCGACCATGCGATCTACAAGGATGGCTGGATGCTCTCCACCAAGGTGAAGCGCGCGCCGTGGGATGCCTTCGGTCCGGCCAATCCCGATCCGCTCAACAACGTGACGTGGGAGCTCTACAATCTCGACAAGGACTATTCGCAGGTCGACGACGTGGCGGCGAAATATCCGAAGAAGGTCGCCGCGCTGAAGAAGGTGTTCTACGAGCAGGCGAAAAAATACAGTGTTCTGCCGCTCGACGCCTCGGTGGCCGCCCGCATCGTGGCGCCGCGTCCCAACATCACGGCGGGGCGCAGCGACTTCGTCTACACCGTGCCGATGACCGGCCTGCCGCAGGGCGACTCGCCCCTGCTCCTCAACACCTCCTACACGGTGACGGCGGAGATCGAGGTGCCGCAGGGCGGGGCGGAGGGCATGATCCTCACCTCGGGTGGCCGCTTCGGCGGCTATGGTTTCTACCTGCTCAAGGGCAAGCCGGTGTGGACCTGGAACATGCTCGACCTGCGCCGCCTCAAGTGGCAGGGGCCTGATGTGCTCACGCCCGGCAAGCACACGCTGGTCTTCGACTTCAAGTATGACGGCCTGGGGCCGGGCACGCTGGCCTTCAACAGCTTCGATGGCGTGGGGCGCCCCGGCACCGGCACGCTGTCGGTCGACGGCAAGGTGGTCGCCACCCAGGCCATGGAGCACACGCTCCCCATGATCCTGCAGTGGGACGAAAGCTTCGACATCGGGTCGGACACGCTCACCGGCGTCGACGACACGGATTACCAGACACCGTTCCCGCTGACGGCGAAGCTCGACAAGCTGACCGTGCATCTCGACCGCCCGGTGCTGTCGGATGCCGACAAGGCGAAGCTCGAGGCCGCGATGAAGAAGGCGTCGGACTGAACTTTACCATGCGGGGCGGCTGGCTCTCGACGCCAGCCTCCCGCAGCGGTAAGTGACCCAGCAGAAACCGGGGCAGGGACCGCCACGGTTCACCACACTTGACGGAGAAGACGAGAATGATTTCCCGCAGGACGTTTCTCGCCAGCCTGACGGCTGGCGTGGCTGCCATCGCCCTCACCGGTTGCCAGATCGACACCCGCACGCCGATCCGCGTGTCGCAGATCCTCGAGGTCGCCAAGAGCGGCGTGCCCTCGCCGGTCGCCGCCGCCATCACCGGCCAGTTCATCACGCCGGCCTGGTGCCAGGACGAGGCGGTCATGGCGGCCCAGACCATCGCGACACCGGCCGTGCCGGTGCAGGTCCAGGGCTGCGCCGCGGGCGGCCCCACCGGCGCCATCGGCACCTTCCAGATGGCTACCAACCTGGTGAAGACCGACGGCGGTCAGACCGACCAGGCCATCCTCGCCAACGTGCTCGGCACCGACAATGCCCGCTTCGCGGTGTTCCAGCACAAGAAGCATAGCCGGGAGCTGCTCTCGGTCGGCCTGTTCCTCAACATTCCGCAGCTGCAGGCCGACCAGGCCAAGCTCATGGCCATGCCGGTCTACAAGCGCGGCAAGTATGACGGCAACGTGACCTTCACCTTCACGGTGGACATCCTCAACGACACCGACAAGCCGGCGAACTTCTACCTGACCGACGTCGATGCGGGCGGCGACCTGCCCTCGGACGAGGCGATCCTGACCATCCCGGCGGGCGGCCAGGACACGGTGACCCTCGACGCCCAGACCCAGACCACGCTCGGCACGCGCGGCTGGGTGAACTTCATGTCGATGATCATCAAGTAACGCATCGCGTCAGATCTTCTGACCTCAACATGCCCGGGCTCGTCCCGGGCATTTCTTTTCGGCCACGAGGAGGATTGCCGGGGCGAGCCCGGCGATGTTGGGGGACAGGCAAGAAGGGCAACGTCACACCCGGTGATACGGGTGCCCCGCAATGATGGTCACGGCGCGGTACAGCTGCTCGAACAGCATCACGCGCACCAGCCGGTGCGGCCAGGTCATCGGTCCGAAGCTCATCAGCAAGCCGGCGCCCTCCCGGAGGTCCGGCGCATGCCCGTCGGGACCGCCGATCAGGAAGGCCATGTCACCCGTGCCGCCGTCGAGGTGGCGGCGCAGCAGATCAGCGAAGGCCTCGCTCGCCAGCGCCTTGCCGCGTTCGTCCAGCACCACGGTGAAGGCCTTGGGTGGCAGTGCTCCGGCGATGATGCGGCCTTCCTCCGCCATGCGCGCGGCGGCAGAGGATGATTGCGACTCGTTGAATTCGGTCACGGCGATTTTCGCAATGCCGCATTTGCGGCCAAGTCCCTGGGCGCGCGTCAGATAGTCCTCGGCAAGGGATTTTTCGGGGCCGGGCTTCAACCGCCCGGCCGCGATCACCTGCAGCCGCAAGGCGTCAGACCGCCCATTGGTCGTCCGGAGCGTTCGCCGACCACAGTTTCTCGAGATTGTAGAAGCTGCGCACCTCCGGCCGGAAGATGTGGACGACGACATCGCCCGTATCGACCAGCACCCAGTCGCACTGCGGCAGGCCCTGGACGCGAAGGTCGCGGTAGCCACGCTCCCTCAGCTTCTGCACCACCTGGTCGGCGATGGCTCCGACATGCCGGTTGGAGGTGCCGGAGGCCACCACCATGGCATCGGCGACGGCCTTCTTCTGTTCAAGGGCGATCGTCACCACCTGCTGGGCCTTCGAATCGTCGAGCTGCTGGAGGATCACCTCCAGTGCGCCCGCGGGCTTCGGCGCATCCGCCTTCTTGCCGCGCGGCTTGCGCGGCTTCTTCACCTTGGGAGCATCGGCCAGCAATTCCGCCGGGATGACGGGTGCCGGCACCGCAGGTGTCTCGGTCTCGGCCACGCTGCGCGGTGCGGCGCGGAACTTCGGCTTGCCTTCCGCACGGCCCCAGCCGCCCGGCTTCTGCCGCGAGGAGGTCTTGGACTTCCCGGCGGGACCCGTCTTGCCTGCGGGTCTGGACTTGGCGGCCGATTTTGCCGGTGCCGCTGCCTTCGCCCTTTCAGATGGCTTTGCCTTTGCTGCGGGCTTGCCCTTGGGGTCAGCTGCCGTCTTGGCGGCGGGGCGGGTGCTCCTGGGAGCAGATGTCTTGCTCGCGGCCTTCTTGGCCGCGGTCTTCTTGGCGGGCGCTTTCAGTGGTCTGGTCCTCGGTTCCGGTTACGTCTCGGCATGGGCTGCGAGTGGCGTGCCTAGGGGGTGGAACAACGAATCTGAGGCTAGAGCGTTCGACCGCGCCGTTCAAGGCCTCCCGCGGGCCATCGGCGCGCCAAACCAGCCCGGGTGTGCCATCGCCGCACTCGATTGCCACGGGCCCCGAACTGTCCTAGACGATGCGCAACCACGAGATGCGGGAATTCCTGACCGGCATGACCGAGAACCGTCCCCTCACCGCGCTGGCGGTCTGCCTGTGGGGGCAGGACCTGGAAGGCGACGTCGCGGCCATCGACCGCTGGCGCGCGGACGGGGAAGACCGGCGTCTCTACGCCATCTGTCTCGAGGGTGCCGAGCTGCCGCAGGGCATGGCCTTCGACCGCGTCATTCGCCTGCCCTTCGGTCGCGAGCAGGCCGCCCTTGCGGAGGCCATCGGCCTGCAGCTCTGCTTCAACGAGGGCTGCCATCTGGTCGGCAGCCTGCGCAGCCTTGCAGCGGCGGAGATCGAGGACGCCTCCCGCCACTTCGGCCTGCTTGCGACAGGCAAGGCAGACGCCATCCTGATCGCGGCGGATGATCCATCCACCTCGCGCCTGTTCCTGTCGTCCTACGCGGCTTTCCTGGCCTCGTTCTGGGGCGCACTGGGCGGCGATCTTGCAGCTTACCGGCGGCGGGTGGCCTCCGTCCTGCTCGGTCTTGCGGGGCGCACCGGTGTGCTCGCCCAGGGTCCGGGCGCGGGCTACGCAACGCTCGAGCGCTGGGAGCCCGCACAACTCGAGCCCATCGCCGACGAGGTCCGCCGGAAACTCGGCCTGTTCGTCGGCACGAGGCGCCTGCCCATGGCGAAGCCCGTCCGGCGCGTTGCCGTGGTGACGCCCTACTACAAGGAGCCGGACGAGGAGATGCGGCGCATGCTCGCCAGTGTCGCGGCCCAGACCATGCCCTGCCACCACATCGTGGTGTCCGACGGGTTTCCCAACCCGCTCGCAAGCGCCCCGGGCGTCACCCACATCGCGCTCGGTGCCGCGCATGCCGACAATGGCAACACGCCGCGCTATGTCGGTGCCCTGGCGGCGCTTGCCCTCGGCTACGACGCGGTTGCCTTCCTCGATGCCGACAACTGGTTCGAGCCGAAGCACATCGAGCGGCTGGTGGAGGCTCAGGGAAAGGGCGGGCTGGGCGCGGTGTTCTCCTCGCGCAACGTCTTTCTTCCCGACGGCACGAAGGTGCAGGGCAAGTTCGACGATGACAGGCCGGGCATTCATGCCGACACGAGCTGCATGCTCATCACGCGCGAATGCGAATATGCGCTGCATCTGTGGGGCCAGATGCCGCAGGAATGGGGTCCTGCCTGCGATCGCGTCGTGGTGAGCGAACTCAATGGCCAGCGAATCGCGTGGACCACCAACCGCACCCTGAATTTCAAGTCGCAATATGTCTTCCACTACGAGATGGCGGGCCGACCGGTGCCGAAGGATGCACGGAAGGTGCCCACGGGGCTGGCGCTGGCGTTCCGTGACATGCCGGCCTGGTATCGCGAGCGGTCGGTGAACTGCACCGGGCGGATCATCGCCCTCAACCGCAGCGGTCCGTTCCGGGCGTTGAAGGACGACGGCTGAACGGCGGTGCTAGCCCGCGCTTGCGGGGAGGCCCGCCCGGCGACGGCGGATGGCGGTCGAGCTTTCCGGCCTGAGCGGCATCGGTATGAAGCACCAGGCGGGTGGCTTCGCCGTTACCACGGAGGGCGCCAGGTCGGTTGGCACCTGCGCTTCCGAGAAGCGTGTCGCCGCCGGCCCGCCGAGAGCCCGCAGCGAGTATCCCGGCCGTGCCAGCACGGCGAGCGGCAAAGTCTGGGGAATTTCAAGCCAGTCATGCCAGCGGTGAAGATTGGCAAAACTGTCGGCGCCCATGATCCACACGAAATGCGCCCGGCCGAGCAGTGGCTTCAACCCGCGCAGCGTTTCCGCCGTGGTGCGCGCACCGATCTGCTTCTCGATGTCGGTGACGACGAAGCGCGGGTGCTTCGCCACCTCCTTGGTGTAAGCGAGGCGCGAGGCGTACTCGCCCGTCTCGGACGGGTCCTTCAGCGGGTTCTGCGGCGACACGAGCCACCACACCCAGTCGAGCTCCAGCCGCTTCAGTGCGTAGAGCGCCACCATGTAATGCCCGTAATGGGCAGGGTTGAAGGAGCCGCCGAACAGCCCGATCCTCTGGCCTTGGCCGAAAGCGGGCGGCTTCAATATCATGGGCGCGTCTGCCCCTTGCCCCGCACCTGGTACTTGAAGGTCGTGAGCTGCTCGACGCCGACGGGCCCCCTCGCATGCAGCTTGCCGGTGGCGATGCCGATCTCGGCGCCGAAGCCGAACTCGCCGCCATCGGCGAATTGCGTCGAGGCATTGTGCAGCACGATGGCGCTGTCGACTTCATTGAGGAACCGCTCGGCGGTGGCCGCATCCTCGGTGATGATCGAGTCGGTGTGCTGCGAACCGTAGCGCGCGATATGCGCCATCGCCGCATCGACACCGTCGACCAGCTTCACCGAGACGATGGCGTCGAGATACTCCGTCGACCAGTCTTCCTCGGTCGCCGGCCTGACGCGCGGGTCGGCCTGCTGCGTGGCGGCGTCGCCGCGCACTTCGCAGCCGGCGTCGATCAGCGTTGCGATGAGCGGCTTCAAATTTGTGTCGGCCGCTGCACGGTCGACGAGGATGGTCTCGGCTGAGCCGCACACGCCGGTGCGCCGCATCTTGGCATTGAGCGCCACGCTCTGCGCCATCGCGAGGTCGGCGGCCTTGTCGACATAGACATGGCAGATGCCTTCGAGGTGGCTGAACACCGGCACGCGCGCGTCCTGCTGCACGCGGGCGACGAGGCTCTTTCCGCCGCGCGGCACGATCAGGTCCAGCGTGCCGCCGAGGCCCTCGAGCATCAGCCCGACGCAGTCGCGGTCGGCATTGGGCACCATCTGGATCGCGGTGCGCGGCAGGCCGGCGATGTCCAGCCCACGCTGCAGGCAGGCGATGATGGCGCCTGAGGAATGGAAGCTATCTGAGCCGCCGCGCAGGATCGCGGCATTGCCGGACTTGAGGCACAGGCCCCCGGCATCGGCCGTCACGTTGGGGCGCGATTCATAGATGATGCCGATCACCCCGATGGGCACCCGCACGCGGCTGATCTCCAGCCCATTGGGCCGCGTCCACTTCGCCATCACCTGGCCCACGGGGTCGGGCAGGGCGGCGATCTCTTCCAGGCCTTTCGCCATCGCCTCGAGCCGCGCCTCGTTCAGTGTCAGCCGGTCGACGAAGCTCTGCTTCATCTCCCTGGCCTTGGCGTTTTCCAGGTCGCGTGCGTTCTCGGCCAGGATGTCGGCGGCGGAGCGGCGGATCTTCGCCGCCATCGCCATCAGCGCTTCGTTCTTCTGCGCGGTGGGGGCGAGCGCCAGCGCCTTCGCGGCGTCGCGTGCGGCGCGGCCCAGGGTCAGCATCAGTTCGCGGTTGCTCATCGTGTCGGTCATGCGCGCTCCCCGCCCATCAGCACCATGTCGTCGCGGTGGATCAGCACGTCGCGGCCGCGGAAGCCCAGCACCTTCTCGATCTCGGAGGACTTGAGGCCCAGAATCTTCGCCGTGTCGTTGGCGTCATAGGCGACGAGGCCGCGGGCGATCTCCCGGCCCTTCAGCGTCACGATCGACACCGTGTCGCCGCGCGCGAAGCTGCCTTCCACCTTCCTGACGCCCGCCGGCAGCAGGCTCTTGCCCTTGGCCAGCGCCTCGGCGGCACCCTCGTCGACCACGAGGTGTCCGATGGGCTGCAGCGTGCCGGCGATCCAGCGTTTCCTCGACTGCAGTGCCGAGGCATTGGCGACGAACCATGTGCAGCGCGCACCGTCGCGGATGCGTTTCAAGGGATGCATCTCGTGGCCGGAGGCGATCACCATGTTGCAGCCCGCGCCCAGCGCGATCTTGCCGGCCTCGATCTTGGTGATCATGCCGCCGGACCCGACGCCGGAGACGGGCTTTCCCGCCATGGCCTCGATCTCGGGCGTGATCTCCTCGACCACGGGCAGGAAGGTTGCGCCCTTCTGGTTGGGCGGCGCGGTGTAGAGCCCGTCGATGTCGGAGAGCAGCACCAGGCAGTCCGCCGACATCATCGAGGCGACGCGCGCGGCGAGGCGGTCATTGTCGCCATAGCGGATCTCGCTGGTGGCCACCGTATCGTTCTCGTTGATGACGGGCACCGCGCCCTGTTCGAGCAGCGTCGACAGCGTGGCGCGGGCGTTGAGATAGCGGCGGCGCTCCTCGGTGTCGGTCAGCGTGACCAGCACTTGGGCGGCCACCATGTTGCGGGTGCGCAGCGCCTCGGTCCAGGCCTGGGCCAGCGCGATCTGGCCGACGGCGGCGGCGGCCTGCTTCTGCTCCAGCCGCAGCGTGCCCTTGGGCAGGCCCAGGGTGCGGCGGCCGAGCGCGATGGCGCCGGAGGAGACGATGATGATCTCCGCCCCTTTCACCCGCTGGTCAGCGAGATCGTCGATGAGCGAGGACAGCCACGAGGCCTTGATCGTCCCCGTCTTGGCATCGACGAGCAGCGCCGAGCCGATCTTGACGACGATGCGCCGCGCCTGTTCGAGGCGTGACTTCACGGCCGCCACTCCTCCGTCGTCACCCCCGGTTCGTCGGCGCGGCCGGCGCGGCGCGAGGTGTCGATCACCTCGAGCAGCTTCTTCATCGCTTCCGGCACACCCTTCGTCGTGGCGCCCGACATCAGCATCGGCGTCTTCCTCACCCGGCGCTTGAAGTCCTTGAGCCGCGTTTCGATCTCGTCCTCGGGCAGGAGGTCGGTCTTGTTGAAGGCGATGATCTCGGGCTTCTCGGCCAGTTCCGGAGAATAGGCCTTCAGCTCCTTGCGGATGACACGATAGGCGGCGACGGGATCATCGCCCGTCACGTCGATCAGGTGCAGCAGCACGGCGCAGCGCTCGACGTGGCCGAGGAAGCGCGTGCCCAGCCCGTGACCTTCGGAGGCACCCTCGATGAGACCGGGAATGTCGGCCAGCACGAAGCTCTGCGTGCCGACGCGCACCACGCCCAGCTGCGGGTGCAGCGTGGTGAAGGGATAGTCCGCGATCTTCGGCTTTGCCGCCGAGACGGCGGCGAGCAGCGTGGACTTACCGGCATTGGGCAGCCCCAGCAGCCCCGCATCGGCAATCAGCTTGAGGCGCAGCCAGATCCAGCGCTCCTCACCCTCGAGGCCGGGGTTGGCGTGGCGCGGTGCGCGGTTGGTCGATGACTTGAAATAGGCATTGCCGAAGCCGCCATTGCCGCCCTTGGCGATGCGGAAGCGGTCGCCGAGCTTGGCGAGATCGGCGATCATCGTCTCGTTGTCTTCCTCGAACACCTGGGTGCCCACCGGCACCTTCAGCACGATGTCGTCGGAATTGGCGCCCGCGCGCAGGCGGCCCATGCCGTGGCCGCCGGTCGCCGCCTTGAAATGCTGCTGGTAGCGGTAGTCGATCAGCGTGTTGAGGCCGTCCACGGCCTCGATCCACACGTCGCCGCCCTTGCCGCCGTCGCCGCCGTCGGGTCCGCCCATCTCGATGAACTTTTCCCTACGGAAGGAGACCGAACCCGCACCACCGTCACCGGAGCGCACATAAACCTTTGCCTGGTCGAGGAATTTCATAGCGATGCCTTGTAACGCGGGTTGCGGGAAGAACCTAGTCCCCTGTGGCTCATCCGCCACGGTTCCACCCCGTTGCTGCAATGCACCAATTTGGCCGCCTTGAGAACACATTTGGCAGTTTTACCAGCACCCGCCCCGAGACGGGCGGATATCGGGGGAAGATGATCACACTGAGTTACAAGATCATCCCGGCGTTGTTTGTGTATAACGAAAGGCAAGAGATGAAAAAGAGACTGATCGCAGGGCTGCTGTCTGCCGCTGTACTGGCCGGCATTTCCGCTATACCTGCCGAGGCAGCCTGCAAGGGTGCCACTCACTGCTACGGCACTGTCACCAAGACCACCTACACAATCAAACCCGGCACGCCCCATGTGCGCAAGGCACCGCTGAAGTCGGCATCGTCTCATGTGCGCAAGGCGCCCGTGAAGGTGGCGTCGGCGCATTCGCGCAAGCGCGTGCATGTTGCCTCGAGCGCCAGGCCCGTCCACACCGTCCGCCGTTCGCAGACCCAGGTCGCGGCTCTCGCCGTGCCGTCGGCCTCCACCGCTTCGCAGGGCAATGTGGTCTCGCTCATCAAGGCCATGGCGCCTTCGCAGGGCGTGCCCACCTGGTTCGCCCTGCGCATCGCCCATGTCGAATCCAACTACAATCCCAACATGCGCGGCAGCCACGGCGAGTACGGCGTGTTCCAGATGAAGTGCGCCACCGCCAAGGACATCGGCTTCCGCGGCAATTGTGCCGCCCTTCTCGATGCCCGCACCAATATCCAGTGGGGTCTCCGCCACCTGGCGCTGGCCATCGGCAAGTCCGACGGCAACCTGCGGCTTGCCGCCTCCAAGCACAATGGCGGCCTCGGCCGCCGCACCATCGTGGCCAGCTACGTCGCCAAGGTGTTCTGATGATGTGAGGGAGCGGGGGTTCATTGCCGTCGCTCCTTCGCCTCTTTCCAGACGTCCCGCGTGAGCCTGAGCTTCATGTGCGGAACCTCCGCCTGCCGCGCCTTCGAGAAGGCGGACCCCTCTCCCGTTTCGACGAAACCCAGCCCCAGCAGGATGCGCCGCGAGGCGGCGTTGCCGAGGTGGTAGCTAGCCTCGAGCTCCGTCATGCCCATGACATCGACGGCGTGGTCCACCACGGCCCGCGCCGCCTCGGTGGCATAGCCTTGCCCCCAGTGCGGTTCCGCCAGCCAGTAGCCGAGTTCGCCGTCTTCGATGCCGATCACGCCGATCAGCGTGTCATCGCGGGTGATCGCCAGCACCAGCGCATCCGAGTTGAGGTCGCGGCAATGCGCCAGGAAGGCCTCGGCGTCGGTGGCCGCGTAAGGGTGGGGCACGCGCCCCGTCCAGCGTGACACGCTGAAGTTTCCGAGTTCGCGCACGATCGTGCCGGCATCTGCGGCGCGCGGCGGGCGGAGGGTGAGGCGGTCTGTCACGAGCGTGGTCATCTCGAATTCCCAAACGAAAAGCGGAGAGGTGGTTGCCACCTCTCCGCTTCGAATTCTCGCAAGCATGCCGGATCAGTGGATCCGGCGGCCTTATGTCCTGAGCCCGCCGGTTACTCAGCCGCGACGGCTGGGATCACGGAGACGGTCTGCTTGTCGCCCTTGGTGCGGCGGAAGCTGACGACGCCGTTCACCACCGCGAAGATGGTGTGGTCGCGGCCGATGCCCACGCCGGTGCCCGGGTGAACCTTGGTGCCGCGCTGGCGGATGATGATGTTGCCGGCGATGACGGTCTCGCCGCCGAACGCCTTGACGCCGAGACGGCGGCCCGCGGTATCGCGACCGTTGCGGGACGAACCGCCTGCCTTTTTATGAGCCATGGGGTGTTCTCCTAATCTCTCTCAGCGCGCTTAAGCGCGAATCTCGCGGATGGTCACCGAGGTCAGGTCCTGACGGTGGCCGTTGCGCCGGCGATAGTGCTTGCGGCGGCGCTTCTTGAAGATGATGACGCGGGGGCCGCGGTCCTGGGAGGCGATCTCGCCCACCACGGTGGCACCGGCCACATGCGGCGCGCCGATGCTGACGGCCTCGCCATTGGCGATCATCAGCACTTCCGCGAAGTTCACCGTGTCGCCCGGGTTGCCCTCGAGCTTCTCGATCTGGATCTTGTCGCCGGCAGCAACGCGGTACTGCTTTCCGCCGGTCTTGATGACTGCGTACATGGTCTTTCTTCCTTATGTCCCGCGCCCTTTGGCGGCACCGGAGAACCCGTGGTCCGGTGCGCTTCAAGTGCTTGATTGCTCAAGCGAAATTGGGTTGCCGGAGGCAGCGCAAAACGCGCCTCGGGGCAGGGCCCCTCCGCGCGGATGGCCGGAAATAGGGGAAAGTGGCGGAAGAGTCAAGGAATTGGGCTCTTCCCGGCCCGTGTCCCTTCCGGACCCCCGCCGCTTCGCAATGCACGCCATCGTCTTGATCAGGTGGAAATTTCATGTTCTGATTGAAGGATGGTAAACGGCATCCGCACCCTTTTCGTTGCTTTCCTGCTTGTCCTGCTCCCGGTGACGGGTTTGCCGTGTATGGCGGGCGCGCAGGCTGGGGCGCGCGTGGTGGCGGAGGACGGGCAGCACCAGCTCGCCGCGAAGAAGAAGAAGCACCCTGCCACGCCTGCCAAGGCGCCCCAGGTGCCGTGGAAGCTCAAGCCGATGACGGTGGCGATCGTCCAGGGCGCGTGGAGCCGCTGCGCGCCGGATTGCCCGATGTGGATCGTGGCCAATGGCGACATCGCCGAGTCCACGCCCGCGGATTTCCGCCGGGTCCTGAAGCAGGCGGGCAAGATGAAGCTGCCGGTGCTGATCAATTCGCCGGGCGGCAGCGTCGAGGCGGCGATGGAAATCGGCCGCATGCTGCGCAAGGCTGGCCTCGTCGTCGCCGTGGCGGAAACCTCCTTCGTCGGCTGCGCGCCGGGCGACAAGACCTGCAAGCTGCCGCCGGAGAAGAACGGCATTTACAGCGGCCGAGCCGCCACCTGGCTCGGCTATTGCGCCTCTGCCTGCCCGCTGATCCTCGCCGGCGGGGTGACGCGCTATGCCCATTACAACACGGTGGTCGGCGTCCATCAGTTCCATAATTTCTTGAGCGGCGAACGCATCCGCTATCTCGAAACCTACCGCATCGAGAACGGCAAGAAGAAGGTGCTGTCGCGCAAGGTGGTGAGCCGCAAATACACCAGTCGCGAATCCTACGGCATCGACAAGCCGACGCGGCGCAAGCTCGTCGCCTATCTGACGGAGATGGGAGTCTCCACCGATCTCGTCGCCGAGATGGAGAAGGTCCCGTTCACCTCCTTGAACGAACTCGCCCCGCCGCGCCGGGCGCAGCTCAATCTCGTATCGACGAGCGAAAGTCTCGACCCCCTGGTGGGTGTCGACGCCTGCCACGGCCTCTCGCCCGCCCGCAACTGTGCGGCCGTGCACACCACGGCCGCGACCAGGCCGATGAGCATCGCAGTCGTCCGGGCGCGGGGCGGTTGCGAACCGCGGTGCCCGGAGTGGATTTCTGCGGATGGAATGATTACCGCGGGCAGCCCTCAGCAGTTCAAGGCTGTGCTGTCGGCCATCGGCGAGAGGAAGCTTCCCGTCCTGCTCAATTCGCACGGCGGCAACCTCAAGGCCGCCCTTGAGATCGGCCGCATGATCCGCGCGGGCGAACTGGTGACCGCCATCGCCTCCACTCGCTTTCTGAGCTGCGAGGGTGCAGGTGGAAACTGTGACCCGCGAGCCTCGCTGAACACGCCGATTGCGGGCCAAATGGAACAGACAGGTCTGTGCGACAGGGAATGCATCTATGTTCTCGCCGGCGGCGTCAGGCGCTATCCGATCTTCATGCGAGAAGGGGAGTTCACCGCACCCGGCTCCGTGGGGTCTGACAGCGCCCGTCGGGTGCGGGACTATCTGAACGAGATCGCGATCGCGCCCGACCTGCTGCAGCGGGCGCCGCCTCAGGGCAAGGGGCCACCCCTGCGATTGACGAGTGCCGAACTGGTATCCGCCGGTTTCGGAACGCGCCTGGCATCGCCCGCCTTCCTGGGCGACCCTCTGTCCTGCAGCGGCACCACGCTGCTGCCCAACTGCGTCATCCGCGGCCTGCCCAAGCCTGTTGCAGGTCCCGACACGGCGATGACGGTGGTCATCATGCGCGGCACGGGTGGCTGCGCCCCGCTCTGCCCGGAGTGGATCGCCGCCAGCGGGATCATCACCCCCGAAACGCCCAAGCTGTTCGAAGCCGCTCTCGCGCAGCGCGGCGGGCACGCCCTTCCGGTGATCGTCAATTCCCAGGGCGGCGATTTCGATGCGGCTCTTGACATCGGACGCATGATCCGCACCGCCGGGCTTGCGGTGGCAGCAGCCGAAACGGCCTTCATCGGCTGCGATGTGCGCGATGCCGCCTGCCGCAACAAACATCCGCCCGGCACGCCCTACAAGGGGATGATCCTGCACTACGGCACCTGCGGAAGCGAATGCCTGCTGGTGCTCGCCGGGGGCGTACGCCGCTATGCCGCCCACGCGGGCGGCACCATTTTCCCGCCGGTGGACAGCCTCACCACCCGGACCGCCGGCGCAAGCGCCCGCCAGCTCCTGCAGGACTACTTGAGCGAGATGTCGATCATGCCCGACGTGCTGCGCCGGGCCAGTACAAGTTCCGTCGCAAACCTGGATGAGAGCGACCTCGAAGCCCTCGGTTTCGAGACCGACAGCGCGGCGCCGCTGGAACTGGGTGAGGCGGATGCCTGCACCGGATCGAGCCCCGCTGCGAACTGCGTCCGCCGTGACCTCTCCGCCACGTCGCCTGCGCCCGCTCCCTCTGCGGCAGCCGGACTGCAGCCTACCGCTGCGGAGGAGATGATTGTGGTGCGCATGCGTGCCAAGGGCGCCTGCGGCACGCTGTGCCCGGAGTGGATCATGGCGGAGGGCGTGATCACCGAACTCACCGTTCAGCGCTTCCGGGCGATCCTCGACGAGGTCAAGGACGTCAAGCTTCCCGTGGTCCTCAACTCGGCCGGCGGCGATCTGGATGCTGCATTGGCCATTGGCCGCATGATCCGCGCCCGCGGTCTCGACACGATCGTCGCGACGACCGAGCCGCTTGGCTGCGCGCCGCGAGATCAGTCCTGCAGCCGCGCCAAGCCGGCCGCTCTTCCCTACACGGGCTTCACCTATACGCCGGGCACGTGTTCGCGCGAGTGCCTGTTCATTCTTGCGGCTGGCATCCGCCGCTCCGGTTCATGGCAGAAAAACACGTTCGTTCCCTCCCTCGATCGCTTGATCACCCACAGCAAGGACAGGAGCGCCCGCGATATCGCCGCCTCCTATCTTGCATTCATGCGAGTCACCTGGAACAAGGCCGTAGAGGGCTTCGATACCGGCACGCCGGAACTCGTTGACGAGACGACGCCTGCGGTGTGCCGCAGTCCCGTGCCCTCTGCAAACTGTGTCCGACGGGAAAATGCGGGTTGAAAGAGCGGCACTGGGTCGGCCTCACGCCGCCTCGTCCTCTGCCCGCTTCTCGATCAGGCCGACGATGTCGGCCATGATGCGGTTCATGTCGAAGTCCTTGGGCGTGTAGACGGCGGCGACGCCCAGCTGCTTCAGCACGTTGACGTCATCCTGCGGGATGATGCCGCCGGCGACGACGGGGACGTTGGAAAGCCCCGCGGCGCGCAGGCGCTGCATGACCTCGCGGATCAGCGGCACGTGGCTGCCGGAGAGGATGGAGAGGCCGAGGATGTGGACGTTTCTCTCCTGCACCGTCTTCACCAGCTGTTCCGGCGTCACGCGGATGCCGTCATAGATCACCTCGAGCCCGGTATCGGCGGCGCGCACCGCGATCTGTTCCGCGCCGTTGGAGTGGCCGTCGAGGCCCGGCTTGCCGACGAGGAAGCGTGGCGTCTCGCCCATGCGCTCGGCAAGGCGCTGGACGCGCTTGCGCAGGTCCTCGAGCTGTTCGCCGCCTTGCGAGCGCATGGTGAGGGCGACACCGGTGGGTGCGCGGTACTCGCCGAAGATCTCGCGCAGCGTGGCGCCCCATTCGCCGGTGGTGACGCCGGCCCTGGCACAGGCAATCGACGGCTCCATGATGTTGCGGCCGTCCTTCGCGGCACTCGCGAGCTCGGCGAGTGCTGCCTTCACGGCCTTGCCGTCACGCGCTGCACGCCAGGCCTTCAGCCGTTCGATCTGCTCGAACTCGACGTCGTCCTTCACCGTCATGATGGCGTCGGTGCCGGCGGAGAGCGGCGAGGGCTCGGTCGTCGTGAAGGCATTGACGCCGACGATCTTGGTCTCGCCGGTCTCGATGGCGTGGAGTCGCGCCGTGTTGCTCTCGACGAGCTGGCGCTTCATGTAGGCGATCACCTCTTCCGCCGTGCCGCCGCCCATGGCGAGGACGCGGGCGAGCTCGCCGCGCGCCTCGTCCTTCAGGGCGTCCACCTTCCTGGTGATCTCGGTCGAGCCGTCGAAGATGTCGCCATAGTCGAGAAGATCGGTCTCATAGGCCACGATCTGCTGCATGCGCAGCGACCACTGCTGGTCCCACGGGCGCGGCAGGCCGAGCGCCTCGTTCCAGGCGGGCAACTGCACCGCGCGCGCACGGGCGTTCTTCGACAGCACCACGGCCAGCATCTCGAGCAGGATGCGGTAGACGTTGTTCTCCGGCTGCTGTTCGGTGAGGCCCAGCGAATTGACCTGCACGCCATAGCGGAAGCGGCGGTGCTTCTCTTGCGCGATGCCATAGCGCTCGCGGCCGATCTCGTCCCACAGCTCGGTGAAGGCGCGCATCTTGCAAAGCTCGGTGACGAAGCGGATGCCGGCATTCACGAAGAACGAGATGCGCGCGAACACCTCGGGAAAATCCGTCTCGGCCACGGCACCCGATGCCTTCACGCCATCGAGCACGGCGATCGCCGTGGCGAGCGCGTAGGAGAGTTCCTGCACCGGTGTGGCACCCGCTTCCTGCAGGTGGTAGGAGCAGACGTTCATCGGGTTCCATTTCGGCAGTTCCCGGGTCGAAAACGCGATGGTGTCGGTGATCAGCCGCATCGACGGCGCGGGCGGGAAGACATAGGTGCCGCGCGAGAGATATTCCTTGATGATGTCGTTCTGCGTGGTGCCCGAAAGGCTGGCGCGCTCTGCGCCCTGTTCCTCGGCCACCGCGACGTAGAGTGCCAGGAGCCAGGCGGCCGTGGCGTTGATGGTCATCGAGGTGTTCATGGTGGCGAGCGGGATCTCGCTGAACAGCGTCCGCATGTCGCCGATGTGGGATATCGGCACACCCACCTTGCCCACCTCGCCGCGCGACAGCACGTGGTCGGCGTCATAGCCGGTCTGGGTCGGTAGGTCGAAGGCCACCGACAGGCCGGTCTGCCCCTTGGACAGGTTGGTGCGGAACAGCTTGTTGGAGTCGGCCGCCGTGGAGTGGCCGGCATAGGTTCGGAAGAGCCAGGGTTTGTCGCGTGAGGTCATGATGGGTCATGCTCGCATGGCCCATATTGCACCGCAACCTCGACCTTTGGGCAGATGGGTCGGGCTAGTCCTCGTATCCGCCCCGCGCCAGGATGGCGAGCACCAGCAGCGCCGTGACCAGCATGCCCGCAAACGATATGACGACCGGACGCATGAAGTAATAGTCGAGCGGCAGATCAAGCCCCGCCATGAGGACGTTCGCTCCATAAGCCCCGAGAAACAGCACGGCCGTGTTGAAGACGATGATGCCGAAGCCAAATCCGCGGGTGAACAGCGACAGCACCATGGCCCCGCAGATCGCACAGAACATGGCCACCGGCACTGCGGACGGCGCCAGCACAGGACCATTCCACCAGTCGAGGACGAACCTGATCATCTGCAGATCCTTGCGTGAAATTCAACCCTAGGGTCAATTTATGACCATTTATGGACCCGAATGGGTTGCGCCACGCCGACCACCATGCCCCCTCCTTTTGTTGCGGTGCGAGATGGTCTAGCCTCGGCTAATCTGCACCCCGCTTTTCAGGGAGACGACGACATGAGTTCCGCCGCCGCCACATCCGCCCCCGCCCCGGCCAACGGCAATGCCCCGGTGAAGGACCTCTACGAGGTCGGCGAGATCCCGCCGCTCGGCCATGTGCCGGCCAAGATGTATGCCTGGTGCATCCGCCAGGACCGTCATGGCGCGCCCGATACCGCCATGCAGGTCGAGGTCGTTCCCACCTGGGAGATCGGCGAGGATGAGGTGCTGGTCTTCGTGCTGGCGGCGGGCGTCAATTACAACGGCGTCTGGGCGGCGCTGGGCAAGCCCATCTCGCCCATCGACGGCCACAAGAACCCGTTCCACATCGCGGGCTCGGATGCCTCGGGCATCGTCTGGGCGGTCGGCTCCAAGGTGAAGCGCTGGAAGGTGGGAGACGAGGTGGTCATCCACTGCAACCAGGATGACGGCGACGACGAGGAGTGCAACGGCGGCGACCCGATGTTCTCCAATTCCCAGAGGATCTGGGGTTACGAGACGCCCGATGGCTCCTTCGCCCAGTTCACCCGCGTGCAGGCCCGCCAGCTGCTGCCGAAGCCGCAGCACCTCTCGTGGGAGGAAGCTGCCTGCTACACCCTCACGCTCGCCACCGCCTACCGCATGCTGTTCGGCCATCGTCCGCATGTGCTGGGTGCCGGACAGAACGTGCTGGTGTGGGGTGCCTCGGGGGGCCTCGGTTCCATGGCCATCCAGCTCATCGCCACGGCGGGCGGCAATGCCATCGGCGTCATCTCGGAAGACGACAAGGCGGACTTCGTCATGCAGCTGGGCGCCAAGGGCGTCATCAACCGCAAGAAGTTCGCCTGCTGGGGCCAGATGCCGACCGTCGGCACGCCCGAGTACAATGACTGGATGAAGAACGCCCGCGAGTTCGGCAAGGCCATCTGGCACTACACCGGCAAGGGCAACAACGTCGACATGGTGTTCGAACACCCGGGCGAGGCGACCTTCCCGGTCTCGGTGCTGGTGGTGAAGCGCGGCGGCATGGTGGTCATCTGCGCTGGCACCACGGGCTTCAACCTCACCATGGACGCGCGTTACCTGTGGATGCACCAGAAGCGCGTGCAGGGCTCGCATTTCGCCAATCTCCTGCAGGCATCGGCCGCCAACAAGCTGGTCATGGCGCGCCGCATCGACCCCTGCATGTCGGAGGTCTACAGTTGGGCCGACATCCCCAAGGCCCACATGAAGATGTGGAAGAACGAGCACCGCCCCGGCAACATGGCGGTGCTGGTCTCGGCGCCGACGACGGGGTTGAGGACGCTGGACGATGCGATCGAGGCGTCGGGAAAGTAATTGCCGCTCTGACGTTTTCTTCCGCTTCTTCAGCGGGAGAGGACGAGAGCGCTCATCTAAACCTCCGCGTCCTCGTCCTTGAAGCGCTGCATGCGCATGATCCTTCGCACCTCGAGCACGCGGTTCACCTCGCCGCCGAGGATCAGCACGAGTGCCGCCAGATAGACGAAGAACATCGCCGCGAAGACGCCCGACAGCGAGGCATAGGTCGAGGCGAAGGTGTTGAAGTTCACGAGGTAGATCGAGAAGGCGGAGGACATGATCACCCACGCCACCACGGTGATGACGACGCCCGGCAGCACCTCGAGCACGTTCAGCGTCTTTGCCGGCAACACACGATGGCAGAACAGTACGCCGAGTGTGAGCAGCGTGATGCCGATCGGGTAGCGCAGCTGCTCGATGGTCACGAAGTGGCCCTTCAGCGCCGGTGCATAGAGTTCCGCCACCTGGATCATGATCGGCGCGAAGACGATGAGCAGCGCGAAGATCAGGAGGAAGATCGCCGAGCCGATGACGAACAGCACGTTCTGGAAATAGAGCCACCAGACACTGCGCGTCTCACGGATGTCATAGGCGCGGTTCAGCCCGACGCGCACGCTGTCGACCCCGCCCATGGCGCTCCAGATGGTGATGAGGGCCGAGATCGAGAGGAGCCCGCTGCGCGGGACGGTGAGGATCGAGCGGATCTCCGGCACCAGCGGCTCGACAAGCCGGGCAGGGGCGACGCTGAGCAGGAAGGTGACGACACCCTCGGCCAGATTGTCGTTGCCGAAGAAGCCGGCCAGCGCGGTGAGGAAGATCAGGAAGGGGAACACCGAGAACACGGTGCGGAACGCGATGTTGCCGGCCAGCGGAATGGCCTCGTCGGCGAACAGCCGGTAGAAGCTCTCGCGCACGAGGGCGGCGATGGTCGGTCCCTGGTCGTCGGGCTTGGCCGTCATGCCCGCTCAATAGCCCAAGGTTGCGCGGCAGGCCACAGGATTGCCGGGCATGGTTGATGCGCGCAAACTCCACTCGCCTTCAGGCCGCCTGGCGGTGCAAATGTTCCCCAAGATGCAAGAATCGCCTGCCACCCGCCTGATCACCCTCACGGCCCCCGTGCTCTTCGTCCTGATGTGGGCGACGGGCTTCGTGGTTGCAAGGCTGTCGGCGCCGCATGCCGACCCGCTCACCTTCCTGTCGATCCGCTTCCCCATCGCCGGGGTGATCTTCGCGGTCATCGCGCTGGGGCTTGCCGCGCCGTGGCCTGGCCCGAGGCAGGCCTTCCATGCCACGGTGGCGGGTGCCTTCCTGCATGGCGGCTATCTGGGCCCCGTCTACTGGGCGGTGGCGCATGGCATGCCGGCCGGCGTCTCGGCCCTGATCGTCGGGCTGCAGCCGCTGATGACGGCGATCCTCGCTGCCTGGATGGTGAAGGAGAAGATCGCGCTCCGCCACTGGCTGGGCCTCGCCGTCGGAATCCTCGGCGTGGCGCTGGTCGTGTCGCCCAAGCTGCAGGCCGGATTTTCCGGCGGCATCACGCCGGTCACCACCGCGGTCAACGTCTTTGGCGCGCTGTCGATCTCCTTCGGCACGGTCTACCAGAAGCGCTTCGCCACGTCGCTCAACCTCGCCTCGGGCGGCGCCTGGCAATATGTCGGCGCGACGCTGGCGGTTGCCATTCCCGCCGTACTGATGGAACAGATGCGCTTCGACGGCAGCTTCAATGCGTGGTTCGCGCTGGGCTGGTCGGTTGTCGTGCTGTCGCTCGGTGCCATCACGCTGCTGATGCTGCTGATCCGGCTGGGCGATGTCGGCCGCGTGGCGAGCCTCATCTTCCTCGTCCCCGGCGTCTCGGCGCTGATGGCCTATTTTCTGTTCGGCGAAACGCTCACCCCGGTGCAGATCCTCGGCATGGCCGTCTGCGCAGGAGCGGTACTCATCGTCACACGGAAATGGGTGCGCCAGCCCTGATGCGGGCGACGGTCTCGCGCGCCCGCCTGCGGTGGTCTTCCGTCACGTGCGTGCGCACCACGTTGAAGGCGGTCAGCAGCACGGCCATGTCATCGGTGAAGCCGAAGCCCAGCAGGAAGTCGGGAACGGCGTCGATGGGCAGCACGAAATAGGCGAGCGCCCCGATCAGGATGCCCTTCGCCTTGAGCGGCGTCGTCCGGTCGAAAGCGGCGTAATAGGCCGCCACCAGTTCCTCCGCCAGCGGCACCCGCGCCAGCACGCGGGCGAGCTTCGGAAAGAACTTCTCCTTCACCGTGAATTCGTCAGCCGTGACAGCCATCGCAATCCCTCCGCCAAAACGGCAGATAGATGGGGAGGCGGTATGGCGATTTCAAGTTCTACCGGCGGGTGAAATAGAAGGCCGCCATGAGGATGACGATGGCGATGGCTTGCAGCCCGACGCGCCAGCGCATCAGCCTCTGCGAGGTATTGGCCGAGCCGCCACGGAACATGTTGGCGAGGCCCATCAGCAGCACGACTGCCACGGCGGCCGTCGCGATGTAGCTCAGATACTGGAAGAACAAGGCTCGCTCCGCTTCTTTCCGCTGGGGGGCCAACCCATGGCGATGAGAGGGGTTCCCGTCAAGGCGCGAAAGCGCACGGGGGCATGCTCACTGGTCGGAGGCCTTGGCGAGCACGTAGTCGAGCAGCCGCTGCGGCAGGAAGCGCCGGGCGAAGCCCATGTAGTGGGTGGGCCTGGTCACATAGTAGCGCGCCTGCGGCCGCGGCGACTCCACCGCATGGACGAGCTTCTCCAGCACCGCCTCTGGCCCCAGCTTGTAGCGCGCCGAGCCGCCGCGGCCGAGCCGCGCGCGCTGTTTCGCGTAGGCTTCCTTGTAATGCGAGGACGCCTCGTCGATGTTCTTCTCGAAATTCTTCAGCGAGGTCTCGACGAACTTGCTGGTGATCGGCCCCGGCTCGATCAGCGACACGAAGATGCCGCTGCCGCGCAGTTCCAGCCGCAGCGTGTCAGAAAGCGCCTCGACGGCGAACTTTGACGCATTGTAGGCGCCGCGCCATTTGAGCGCCACGAGGCCCAGCACGGAGGAGCACTGCACGATGCGGCCTCCGCCATTGGCGCGCATCAGCGGCAGACACTCGCGCGTCAACTGGTGCCAGCCGAAGACGTTGCAGGCGAACTGCCGTTCCAGCACCTCGCGGCGGAGATCCTCCACCGCGCCGGGCTGGCCGAAGGCGCCGTTGTTGAACAGCGCATCGAGCTTGCCGCCGCTGCGCTTGGCGACCTCTGCCGCACAGGCCGTGACGGAAGCCGGATCGGCATAGTCGAGGGGAATCGCCTCCACGCCTTGCGCTTCAAGTCGCGCCAGGTCCTCCGGCTTCCTCGCCGTCGCGAACACCCGCCAGCCGCGCTGCTTCATGCCGAGCGTACAGGTCCAGCCGATGCCGGTGGAACAGCCGGTGATGAGGATGCTGCGGGTCAATTCCCGCCTTCGAGCAGCCGCCGTGCGATGACCTGGGCCTGGATCTCCGCCGCACCCTCGAAGATGTTGAGGATGCGCGCATCGCACAGCACGCGGCTGATCTGGTATTCGAGCGCGAAGCCGTTGCCGCCATGGATCTGCAGCGCATTGTCGGCGGCGGCCCAGGCGACGCGTGCACCAAGAAGCTTCGCCATGCCGGCCTCGAGGTCGCAGCGCCGGCCCGCATCCTTCTCGCGCGCCGCATAGAGGGTGAGCTGGCGGGCCGCCATCACCTCGGCCGCCATCAGCGCCAGCTTGTCGGCGATGCGCGGGAAGGCGAGGATCGGCTGGCCGAACTGCGCGCGCTCCTTGGCGTATTTGAGGCCGATGTCGAGGGCCGACTGCGCCACGCCCACGGCGCGCGCCGCGGTCTGGATGCGCGCCGCCTCGAAGGTCTGCATGAGCTGCTTGAAGCCCTGGCCCTCGATTCCGCCCAGCAGGTTTTCGGCCTTCACCTCGAAATCCTCGAAGCGGATCTCGTATTCCTTCATGCCGCGATAGCCGAGAACCTCGATCTCACCGCCGGTCATGCCCTTCGCAGGGAAAGGATTTTCGTCCGAACCGCGCGGCTTTTCCGCGAGGAACATCGACAGGCCCTTGTAGCCGGTCTCGTCGGGGTTGGTGCGGGCCAAGAGCGTCATCACGTCGGCGCGCACCGGGTGGGTGATCCAGGTCTTGTTGCCGGTCACCTTGTAGACATCGCCATGGCGCACCGCGCGGGTGCGCAAGGAGCCGAGGTCGGAGCCGGTGTTGGGCTCGGTGAACACGGCGGTCGGCAGGATTTCACCGCTCGCGATCTTCGGCAGCCACGTCTCCTTCTGCTCCTTGGTGCCGCCGCACAGGATCAGCTCGCAGGCGATCTCGGCCCTGGTGCCGAGCGAGCCGACCGCGATCCAGCCGCGCGACAGCTCCTCCGAGACGACGCACATCGATTCCTTCGACAGGCCCAGCCCGCCATGTTCTTCGGGCAGCGTCAGCGCGAAGACGCCGAGCTCGGCCAGTTCGGTGACGATCTCCATGGGCACATAGGCATTGTCGAGGTGCCACTGGTGAGCATGGGGCGCCACCCTGGTCTCGACGAAGCGGCGCATGGTCTCGCGCATCTCGGCCAGCGTCTCGTCGAGGCCGGATGAGCCGAAATTTCCGTCGGCGAAGAGCTCGACCAGGCGTCGCCGCGCTGCCGCGGTATTGCCGCGCTCGGCCAGCACCAGGTCATGGAGCCCCGCCGTCTCGCTGCGCGTCAGGCCAAGCTCGCCGAGGCGCAGGAATTCGCCCTGGTTCATCGGAATGCCGCCGGCCACGTGGTTCAGGTATTCGCCGGCTGCGATCTGGATGGTCAGCTGCTCGGTCTCGCCGAGCTTGCCCTCGGCCTCCAGGCGGGTGGCGTAATTCGCCAGCTCGCGCAGGGTTGCCGCATAGGTTGCAAGCCAGGCGAGGCCGTGTGCCGCATGCTGCTCCTCGTCGAGGAGGCGCGAATTGATCTTGCCGCCCGGCATGACGCGGGCCGCCACCTTGGCCTTGGCCTTGGCGAGCAAGGTCTCGACCGCGCCGGCGGCCGGCTCGAGATGGCTCACCAGATGCGCCACGCAAGCCGTTGATGCCGCTTCGCTTTCCACTGCCGCCATGACCGGATTCCCTCACAAATGAGGGCAAACGCTAGCCCAATGCGTGTTGCGCTGCAATAATCCATCCGGCCAGCCTGCCGGCAATTCGCCTCCCGCCAAAATTGGGCCGGAATCCTTGCCCATTGGATTTCCGCCTCGGCCACGATTAAGGTTCCCCGCATGAATCAGATAAGGCGCCCGGGTGTGCTTGCGCTCACCCTTTTCACCCTCACCGCGGGCTTCGCCCATGCGGACAATGAACCCAAGCAGATCGGCGTCTTCGAGGACTGGGTCGCCTATTCCTATGACGCGTCCGATTCGAAGGTCTGCTACGTGTCGTCCTCGCCCAAGGCGACCGACCCCAAGGGCGTGAAGCGCGATCCGGCCTTCTTCCTCGTCACCAACATGCCCGGCCGCAAGCCGCCGGTGAAGGGCGAGGTCTCGACCATCATCGGCTATCCCTTCAAGGAAGGCGAAGCCGTCAAGCTGACGATCGACGACCAGGCCTACGAGATGTTCTCCAAGGGCGACACCGCCTGGGTCGACACCGGGAGCGACAAGAAGATCGTCGCCGCCATGAAGGGCGGCAAGTCGCTCAAGGTGAAAGGCACCTCGTGGCGCGGCAAGACCACCGAGGACACCTATTCGCTCCAGGGCATCTCGGCCGCCCTCGCCGCCATCGACAAGGCCTGCAAGTAGCATGGGCCGGGCTGCCCGGCTCTGTCTGCTCGTGCTTGCTGTCATCATCGGTGCGGCGCGGGCCGAGGCCGCCTGCATGTCCCAAACCTACGAGGGCAACGACTACACGGTCTGCCGCTTCGACCTGCGGCAGGACCATCTCCAGCTCTTCAACCTCGACGACAGGGGCGAGCCTTATGGCTCCTTCGCCGCGCTCTCCATGGCGCTGGAGGACAAGGGCCAGAAACTCGCCTTCGGCATGAATGCCGGCATGTATGGCGAGGACCTGAAGCCGGTGGGTCTCTACATCGAGGATGGGCGGACGCTGCACAAGCTCAACCGCCGCAACGGCCCCGGCAACTTCCACATGAAGCCGAACGGCGTGTTCTTCATCGACGGCAACCGGGGCGGCGTGATGGAGACGGAGGCTTTTGCAAGGTCCGGCATCCGCCCGCAATTCGCCAGCCAGTCCGGCCCCATGCTGGTGGTGGACGGCCAGCTCCACCCGAAGTTTTCGGCCGACGGCACCTCGCTGCTGCGGCGCAACGGCGTGGGCGCGCCGGATGACCACACGCTGGTCTTCGTCATCAGCGAAGACTGGGTGAACTTCCATTCCTTCGCCCGCCTGTTCAAGGACAGGCTCGGCTGTCCCAACGCACTGTTCCTCGACGGGTCGATCTCCAGCCTGCACGCCCCGGATGTGGGCCGCAGCGACGCCTTCATGCCCCTGGGGCCCATCGTGGCACTGGTCAAGAGCCCCTGAAGCTCCTATTTCGGGGCCTCGCTCGCATTTCCGCTCCATTTCATGCTATGGGCCCGGTCCATGACCACGCTGCTGTCCACCGCCGATGCGCCGCCGCGCTACATCCCGAACGACCCGCGCTCCTCGCTCATCGGCCTGACGCGGGAAGGCCTGGCTGACGCCCTGGGCCGTGCCGGCGTGCCGGAGAAGCAGCGCCGCATGCGGGCCGGCCAGGTGTGGCACTGGCTCTACCACCGTGGCGTCACCTCCTTCTCCGACATGACAAACATCGCCAAGGACCTGCGCCAGCGCCTCGACGAGGAATTCGTCATCGGCCGGCCGGAGATCGTCACCGAGCAGACCTCGAACGACGGCACGAAGAAGTGGCTGCTGCGGCTGGCGCCCGACGAGCGCGGCGCGCGGCATGAAGTCGAGATGGTCTACATCCCCGAGGAAGACCGCGGCACGCTGTGCATTTCGTCGCAGGTCGGCTGCACCTTGACCTGCACCTTCTGTCACACCGGCACGCAGAAGCTGGTGCGCAATCTCACGGCGGGCGAGATCGTGGCACAGGTGATGACGGCGCGCGACCGCGTGATGGACTGGCCGCAGGACATCGAGGCCAATCCCTCCCCGCCATTGGGCGGCCGCTACATCACCAATGTGGTGCTCATGGGCATGGGCGAACCCCTCTACAATTTCGACAACGTCAAGGACGCGATGGAGATCGTCTCCGATGGCGAGGGCATCTCGCTGTCGAAGCGCCGGATCACCCTCTCGACCTCCGGTGTCGTCCCCGAAATCCCGCGCGCCGGCGAGGAGATCGGCACCATGCTGGCGATCTCGCTGCACGGCACCACCGACGAGATCCGCGACAAGCTCGTGCCGCTCAACAAGAAGTACCCGATCAAGGACCTGCTGCAGGCGTGCCGCAACTATCCGGGTGTCTCCAATGCCCGGCGCATCACCTTCGAATACGTGATGCTGAAGGGCGTCAACGACAGCGCGGCCGATGCCAAGCGCCTGGTGCAGCTCCTGAAGGGCATCCCTGCCAAGGTGAACCTCATTCCCTTCAATCCCTGGCCCGGCACGCAGTATGAGTGCTCGGACTGGGACACCATCGAGGTCTTTGCCGAAATCCTCAACCGCGCCGGCTACGCCTCGCCGGTCAGAACCCCGCGCGGCCGCGACATCATGGCCGCCTGCGGCCAGCTGAAGAGCGAAAGCCAGAAGCTTCGCGCGAAGGAAAGGCTGGCGCTCGAGGCGTCCCCGTAATCCGTTCCCCGGACCGGGAAGGAAGGGATGCCCATGCAACCCCGGCAGTTGCGGGTTGAACCCGTCACGTGATAGGTGGCGGCCAGCAATTTGAACGGGGTGCCTCATGTCCAAGCAGAAAGTGAAGAAAGTCGTCCTCGCCTATTCGGGGGGCCTCGACACCTCGATCATCCTCAAGTGGCTGCAGACGGAATACGGCGCCGAAGTCGTCACCTTCACCGCCGACTTAGGACAGGGCGGCGAGTTGGAGCCCGCCCGCAAGAAGGCCGAGATGCTGGGCATCAAGGACATCTACATCGAGGACCTGCGCGAGGAGTTCGTGAAGGACTTCGTCTTCCCGATGTTTCGCGCCAATGCCGTCTACGAGGGCGTCTACCTGCTCGGCACCTCGATCGCCCGCCCGCTCATCGCCAAGCGCCTGATCGAGATCGCGGCGGAGACCGGTGCCGACGCCATCGCCCACGGCGCCACCGGCAAGGGCAACGACCAGGTGCGCTTCGAGCTCACGGCCTATGCGCTGAACCCGGACATCAAGGTCATCGCCCCGTGGCGCGAATGGAATTTCAAGAGCCGCACCGACCTCATCGAATTCGCCGAGGCGCACCAGATCCCGGTCGCCAAGGACAAGCGCGGCGATGCGCCGTTCTCGGTCGATGCCAACCTCCTGCACTCGTCGTCGGAAGGCAAGGTGCTGGAAGACCCGTGGGTGGAGCCGCCGCCCTACGTCTATCAGCGCACCATCGCGCCGGAGGATGCGCCCGACAAGGCGACCACCATCGAGATCGAGTTCCTCAACGGCGATCCCGTCGCCATCGACGGCAAGAAGATGTCGCCCGCGACGATCCTCACCGAATTGAACCGCCTCGGTCATGACAACGGCATCGGCCGGCTCGACCTCGTCGAGAACCGCTTCGTCGGCATGAAGTCGCGCGGCGTCTACGAGACGCCCGGCGGCACCATCCTCCTCACCGCGCACCGCGCCATCGAGTCGATCACCCTCGACCGCGAGGCAGCGCACCTGAAGGACAGCTTCATCCCGAAATACGCCGAGCTCATCTATTACGGCTTCTGGTTCTCGCCGGAGCGCGAGATGCTGCAGGCGGCGATCGACAGGAGCCAGGAGAATGTCGAGGGCACGGTGCGGCTCAAGCTCTACAAGGGCAACGTCATCGTCGTCGGCCGCAAGTCGAGGAAGTCGCTCTACAGCGACGCGCTGGTCACCTTCGAGGATGACCGCGGCGCCTATGACCAGAAGGATGCCGCCGGCTTCATCCGCCTCAATGCGCTGCGCCTGCGCACGCTCGCGGCAAGGAAGCGCAACAGCTAGCATCAGCCTGTCGGTGTGAATTCCCCTCCCCGCAAGGGGGAGGGGGTTTTCTTTCCATGCATCTCCCTGCACACTGTGCCGAAACAGGAGGCCTTCATGACCATCGCCGTCGTCGGCAGCATCAACATGGACGTGACCGCCTACATGTACCGCCTGCCGAAGCCGGGCGAGACCCTGCACGGCAAGGAATACATCGTGGGCCTCGGCGGCAAGGGTGCCAACCAGGCGGTGGCGGCGCGCAAGCTCGGCAGCGACGTGGCCTTCATCGGCCGCATCGGGGCGGATGATTTCGGCAAGGGCGCCGAACGGGCGCTCGCCTCGCATGGCCTCGATCTCTCGCTCATCCGCAAGGACCACGACGGCGCCACCGGCATTGCCATCATCAATGTCGGCGAGGGCGGCGAGAACTATATATCCGTCGTCGCGGGCAGCAATTTCCGCGTCGATCTGAGCGATGTCGAGAAGGGCCGCGCCGCGCTGGAAGAGGCCCGTGTCCTCCTTCTCCAGCTCGAGGTGCCGCTCGAGGCCTCGCTCGCCGCGGCGGCGATCGTGCGCGCCCATGGCGGCACGGTGATCCTCGATCCCGCACCGGCGAAGCACCTCGACCCCGCGGTGCTCGGCGCCGTGGACATCATCACCCCGAATGAATCCGAGGCGGGGCTGCTCCTCGGCTGGCAGCCGCAAACGCCGGAAGAGGGCCTGAAGGCCGCAAGGGAACTGCGCGCCCGCGGTGTCGCCACCGCCGTCGTCAAGCTCGGCGGCAAGGGCCTCGCCGTGGCGGGGGATGGCATCGAGAAGATCATGCCCGCCTTCAAGGTCACGCCCATCGACACGGTGGCGGCGGGCGACAGCTTCAACGGCGGCCTCGCCCACGCGCTGGAACAGGGGCAGGGGATCGAGATGGCTCTGCGCTATGCCGCAGCCTGCGGCGCGCTGTCGACGACGAAGAAGGGCGCCTCCGCGGCAGCGCCCACGAGCAGCGAAGTGGAGGCCTTCCTGTCGCGCGCCTAGTCTTCGGAACGATAGAGCTGCTGCGACAGGCCATACATGATCGACGTGCTCCAGGCGAAGGCGAAGAGTCCCGTCACCGCCATGATGACTTCGAGAAGCTGCCACCTCATCGGCAGCGTGTCATCGGCGAAGCCGACGGTCGTGTAGGTGCTGCCGGCCAGCAGTCCGGCGCTGGGCATGCTGTCCATGATGCCGGGGTAATAGAGGAACAGCGACCAGATGTAGATCTGGAAGATGTGGGAGACGAGCAGGGCGAGGATCGCGGCGAAGAAAAACAGATGCGCCAGGCCCGTGCGCTGCTGGCTCACCAGCGACCGCACCCGGCCCTTGAACACGGTCATCACCCAGACGATGGTGCTTCCCTGCACGGCAAGGCAGATCAGCATGGCCGTGCAACCGATGATCAATGCCGGTGCGTTGATGATGTCCTTCGGATCCACGATTCTGGCCCCTCCCTGTTGCAGCCGGCTCTCGTGGTCAATCCACTCCAGGTTGTCAAGCTTCCGGCTAGGCCTGAACCCGCATGGTCAGCGTGCCGTCCACCGTCAGGTTGGTGCCGGAAATGAAGCTGGCCCGCGGGCTGGCGAGGAAGACGACCGCATCGGCGATTTCTTCCGGCCGCCCCATGCGGCCCATCGGGTTGGCTGCGACATTGGCCTCGAAGCTTGCGGGGTCGTTGAGCCGCACGCGGTCCCAGAAGCCGCCTGCGAACAGCGTGGTGCCGGGGGAAACGACATTGGCGCGCACGCCCCTTGCCGCCACGTGGCGCGCCAGCGACTTCACATAGAAGAACAGCGCCGCCTTCAGGGTGCCGTAGGACACCGAGTCATAGCCGTAATCCTCGACCCCCGAGATCGACGAGATGGCAATGATCGATCCTGCCCCGGAGCGTTCGAGCCACGGCAGCGCGGCTTCGCAGGCATTGCGGGTGTGCAGGAGGTCGATCTCGAAGGCGGCGCGGAAAGCCTCTTCGCCCGAGCCCTCGGCAAAGGCCGAGGCATTGCAGACCAGGATGTCGAGTCCGCCGAGCGCCTCCGCAGCCGTCGCGATGAAGCGCTCCAGTGCGGCGCGTTCGCCCACGTCGAGGCTGGCGCCGACAGCGTTCACGCCCGTGGCCTGCAGCTCCGCCACTGCCGCGGCAACGCCCTGTGCGTCGCGGGCGCAGATCGCCACGTCGCAGCCCTCGGCGGCGAGACCCAAGGCAACGGCCCGGCCGATGCCCTTGCTGCCGCCGGTCACCAGCGCGCGCCGGCCTTTCAGATCGAGGTCCACGTCACACCACTTTCACGGTCTTGGGGTCCCAGCCCTTGGGCTCGGGATACTTGGGGTTCATGTCTTCCAGCGTCTCGCGCACGATGCGCGAGATGGCGGCGTTGCGCACCCAGTTGCGGTCGGCGGGGATGACGTACCACGGCGCATGGTGGGTGGAGCAGCGGGTCAGCGCCACTTCGTAGGCCTTCATGTAGTCGTTCCACAAGGCACGGTCCTCGAGGTCGGAGGGATTGAACTTCCAGCGCTTCTCGGGCACCTCGATGCGCTCGGTCAGGCGCTCGGCCTGCTCCTGCTTCGAGATGTTGAGCATGAACTTGAGGATCCTCGTGCCGTTGTCGGAAAGCAGCTTCTCGAAGGCGTTGATCTCGTCGTAGCGCCGTTCGATGGCCTCGGGCGGGGCGAAGCCCCGAACCTTCACTACCAGCACGTCCTCGTAGTGCGACCGGTTGAAGATGCCGATGTAGCCCTTGGGCGGGCAGGCCTTGTGCACGCGCCAGAGGTAGTCCTGGGCGAGTTCGTCCACCGTCGGCGCCTTGAAGGGCTGCACCCTCACGCCGATGGGGCCGCAATGGTTGAACACGGCGCGCACCGTGCCATCCTTGCCGGAGCAGTCGATGCCCTGCAGCACGACCAGCAGCGCGCGCTTGCCTTCTGCGAAGAGCTTGTCCTGCAGCGCATCGATGGCAGCGGCATCGCGGATCGTGTCGGCCTTCGCGGCGTCCTTGTCGGCGAAGCCATTGGCGGCCCGCGGGTCACACTCCGCCAGTTTGAAGCCCTTGCCGGGCTTCACCATGTAGCGCTCGCCGAATGCCTTGGGTTTCTCAGCCATCGTCGCCTCCGTCACTGGGCCGTCATCCTGTCACGCCCGGACCTGAAAAGCCATCCTCCGCCCGCCACTTGAAGCGCGGCTTCGGCTGCCCTATCCCTGTGCAAACAACGCCGTTCCATCAGGATTTTCTGCAACGTGACCGATTCCAACGAGGCCCAGAAGGCCGCCGCCGCCTATCGCCTTCCCGCCATGGACCAGGACTTCCTGCTCGGCGACACGACGCGCGGCCTCAGGTTCCAGCTCGAATACCAGAAGGCGGAGGAGCACCTGCGAAAGTGGGGCGTGGCCACCACGGTCATCGTCTTCGGCTCGGCCCGGGTGAGGCCCGGCGAGAACAACGGCTGGTATGACGCGGCGCGCGAATTCGCCCGCATCTGCTCGGAGGAGGGCGGCGCCAAGCTCGAGCACAATGGCCCGCGCCAGAACGTCATCGCCACCGGCGGCGGGCCTGGGATCATGGAGGCGGCGAACCGCGGCGCCCATGATGCGGGCGCCCCCTCGATCGGCTTCAACATCACGCTCCCCATGGAGCAGGAGCCCAACGCCTATTCGACGCCGGATCTCACCTTCCGCTTCCACTATTTCGCGATGCGCAAGATGCATTTCGCCATCCGTGCCGCGGCGCTCGTCGTGTTTCCCGGCGGCTTCGGCACCATGGACGAGCTGTTCGAGATCCTGACGCTGCGCCAGACCGGCAAGATGGACGACGAGCTGCCCGTCGTGCTCTATGATTCCAGGTTCTGGAAGAGCCTCATCGACTTCCGGCACTTCGTCGAAACCGGCATGGTGGCGGCGAAGGACCTCGATCTCTTCGGCTTCGCCGACACCCCGCGCCAGGCGTGGGAGCAACTCGTCAAACGCGGCCTCAAGGCGCCGGGAGTCACTGCATGATCCGTCTCAAGTTCCACGGCGCGGCGCGCACCGTCACCGGCTCCTGCTACATGATCGAGACCGAGAGGGCCAAGGTGCTGGTCGACTGCGGCATGTTCCAGGGCTCGAAGACCGAGCGCGAGCTCAACTACCGGCCCTTCCCCTTCGATCCGTCCACCATCACCGCGGTGCTGCTCACCCACGCCCACATCGACCATTCGGGCGTGCTGCCCAAGCTCGTCAAGCATGGCTACGCGAAGCGCATCCACTGCACCGCCGCCACGGTCGACCTCTGCGGCATCATGCTTCCCGATTCCGGCAACATCCAGGAAATGGAAGTGAAGCAGCTGAACCAGCGCCGCGTGAAGCGCGGACAGGCGGAGGTGGAGCCGATCTACACCCAGCAGGACGCCATGGCGACGCTCGAGCATTTCGAGGCCCATCCCTACGAGACGTGGATCAGCCCCGCGCCCGGCATCCGGGCGCGCTACTGGAATGCCGGCCACCTTCTGGGGTCCGCCTCGATCGAGGTCGAGGTCGAGCGCCCTGGCGGCAAGCCGGTGCGCCTGCTGTTCTCGGGCGATCTCGGACCCGACAACAAGATGCTGCAGCCCGACCCGGAGGCGCCCGCCAATTTCGATTTCGTGGTCTGCGAGTCGACCTATGGCGGGCGCGACCGCTTCGAGCGCAGCGAGGACGGCCGCCGCGAGATCCTGGCGCGCGAGGTGAACGAGGCGGCGAGGAGGAAGGGCGCACTGCTCATCCCGTCCTTCGCGGTGGAGCGCACGCAGGAGCTGGTCACCGACCTCGTCAAGCTGATGGACGAGGGCCATGTGCCCAAGGCCACCATCTTCATCGACTCGCCGCTGGCCTCCAAGGCCACCGCCATCTTCGTCAAGCACGCGGGCGAGCTGCAGCACGGCGGCGATCTCACCCGTGCCTTCACCAGCCCTTACGTGCGCATCACCGAGAGCGTGGATGATTCAAAGGCGCTCGCCCGCTTCTCGGGCTTCCGCATCATCGTCTCGGCGTCGGGCATGTGCGAGGCGGGGCGCATCCGCCACCACCTGAAGAACCATCTCTGGCAGCCCTCCACCACGGTGCTGCTGGCGGGTTTCCAGGCCGAGGGCTCGCTCGGCCGCATCCTGCAGGACGGCGCCAGGACGGTGACGATCATGGGCGAGGAAATCTCGGTGAAGGCGGCCATCCGCCAGATCGAGGACTATTCCGGCCACGCCGATGGCCCCGAGCTGGTGCAATGGGTGAAGGAGCGCCTGCCCATCGGCCGCTCGATCTTCCTCACGCATGGCGAAGAGCAGGGCCAGCGCGCCCTGGCGGAGGACCTGCTGGGCCTCGGCGTGCCGCATGACTGCATCTTCATCCCGACGCTCGACTCGGTCTACGAGCTCTCGGGCGAGGCCTGCGCCTTCGTCGCCGAGGACACCCACCCGCGCATCGATCCCACCATGGTGGCGCGCTTCGACAGCCACAACGACATGGCCGACCTCATGCTCGACATCAAGGACGTGGTCGACAAGGCGGGCGACGAGAAGGCCCGCGCGGTGATCCTGCGCCGCCTGCGCCGGGCGCTGGCGGGCGGCGACGGCGGCAACGATCCCGCCCGCCGCCGCGCCCCGGTGTCCGGCCCGTCGCGCCGCAGCCGCGGCTGGGACGAGGGCTGAGCCCGGCCCAGATTCCATTGGAACGAACCGTCCTTTCGTGAAATATTCGTTCCAATGATCGAAACCCTCTCGCCCCCGCGCGATTTCGCGGCGCTCAAGGCGCTGATTGCCGAGCGCGCGCCGGGCCTTCCCCGCCGGCTGACGCAGATCGCCGCCTTCGCGCTGGAGAACCCGGACGAGATCGCCTTCGGCACCGTGTCGGCGATCGCCGAGCAGGCCGGGGTGCAGCCCTCGACGCTGGTGCGGCTCAGCCAGGCGCTGGGCTACCAGGGCTTTTCCGACATGCAGGAGGTGTTCCGCTCGCGCCTGCGGGATCGCATCCTGAACTATGGCGAGCGGCTGGAGCAGCTGCGCCAGCACGCCCACGAGGCCTCGAAACCCAACCTCATCTTCCAGGGCTTCTGCGAGGCCTCCGCCCGCTCGATCGCGGCGCTGGGCGAGAAGCTCGATCCCGCCGATCTCGACCGCGCCGTGGACCAGCTCGCCCGCGCCCAGACCATCTACCTGATCGGGCTCAGGCGCTCCTTCCCCATCGCCTCCTACATGGCCTATGCGCTGGGCAAGCTGGGGGTGCGGGCCATCCTCGTCGACGCGGTGGGCGGGCTTGCGGCGGAACAGGCCACCTTCGCCGGACCCGGGGATGCGGTTCTCGCCATTTCCTTCACGCCCTACGCCTCGGAAACCGTGGCGCTGGCGCGGGCGGCGGCGGACAGGGGGGTGCCGCTGGTGGCCATCACCGACAGCCCGTTTTCGCCGCTGGCCCAGCTCGCCGGGCAGTGGATCGAGGTCTCGGAGGCCAATTTCGAGGGTTTCCGCTCCATGGCGGCCACCCTGACGCTGGCCATGACGCTGACGGTGGCCATTGCCGAGCGGCGCGGGGCCGGGGCCTGAATTCTGCCGCGAAGTTGGCGGATGAGGCGCAGCTCAGGCAACAGGGGCCACTCGACGTCGATGACCAGCATTCCCGATCATTATCAAGCCCTCGGGATCGACCCCACGGCGGATCCGGAGGTGATCACCGCCGCCTACCGGGCGCTGGCCAAGAAGTTCCACCCCGACACCGGGGCCGCCACCGGCACCGCCTCGCCCGAGCGCTTCGACGAGATCCAGCAGGCCTACGAGGTGCTGCGCAACCCGGAAAGCCGCCACGCCTATGACCTCGAGCTGCTCGCCGCCACCGAGGCCGAGCTGGAGCAGCACATCGCCGCCAAGCGCCGCGTCGTGGTGCGCGAGCCCGAACCCGCCGCCCCGCCGCCGCCGCCCCCCGATCTCGGCGACATCCGGCCCGAGCCCGCCATGCCGCCGCGCGGCCGGGGCGCGCCGCCGCCGGGCTCGTCCCGGCGCAGCCCGATGGTCGCCTTCGCCATTCCGCTGCTGCTGATGTTCGCCGTCGGCGGGGGTGCCGCCTGGCTGTTCCTGCCCGAGGGGCCTGCCGCCCCGCCGCAGCCCGCCGCCCCCCAGGCCACATCCGGCACGCAGGCCCAGCCGGCCAGTCCGCCCGCGGCAAAGCCCGAGGCGAAGGTCGATGCCACCCCGGCGCCCGCGCCTGCCCCCGCTGCGGCGGATGATGGCCCGCCGGTGTTCGGCTCAACCGGCTCCGAGTCCGATCCGCCCGAGGTGGAGGTGGCCGCCGCCACGCCCGCCGATGATCAAGCCCCTGGCGCGGCCGCCTCTGCCAGCAATGCGGCTGCCAAGTCGGACAGGCCGAGCTTCGGGTCGTCGATCGCCGCGGATGATGCCGCCGCCGCCCCCGATGCCCCGGCCGGTGCCGGTGCTGCCACGGCCGCGGCGGACCCGGCCGCTGCCGCGCCACCGCCGCCCGTTCCCAAGGCGCGCCCGGCGCAGCCCAGCCGCCCCGTGGCGCAGCCGAAGCCGGCGCCGAAGACCCAGCAGCAGGCCCAGGCACAGCCCAGGGCCAAGCTCACCTACCAGGATCCGCCGCGCTACAATCCGCAGCCCGACGGCTATCCGCCGCCGGGCTATCCGCCGCCTGGCTACGAGCCCCCGGGCTACGACCCCGGTTATGATCCGCGCGCCCAGTATGACCCGCCGCCGGGTTTCGAGGATGATTATCCGCCGCCCGGCTATCCGCAGGGCGGCCTGCCGGGCCTCGGCCCCTACCGTCTGGTGATCTTCGAGCGCCAGCCGGGCCGCCAGGCCACGGCGTGGAGCGCCGGCGTCGTCTTCAAGTCGATCGGCAAGTGCACCAGGCAGGGCGTCAAGGCCGTGCTCCGCCGCACCGGCGGCATGGACCCCGACGGCACCCGCATCTGGTACGAGTGCCAGCAGCTCAGCCAGCGCTGAGACCCCGCGTCGGTTCCTCACGCCCCTCCCTGACGTCCTTCCCCTAACGTCCTCTCCCGCAAGGCGGGAGAGGAGGGGGCCCCGGCGCAGCCGGGGTAGGTGAGGGGAAGTCAATCTCCGAAGCCCGCGTCTCCCCTCAACCCCCTCATCTCCCCTAGCGTCCCGCAACGGGCCCCGCTTCCTCCCGCGGCAGACGCGGGAAAAGACAAGGGCCCCGCCTCACGCCTTCTTCAGAAACTCGGTCTTCAGCACCAGGCCCTTGATGGTGGCGGTGCGCCCCTCGATCTCGCCCGGGTTGCCGGTCAAGCGGATGTTCTTGATCAGCGTCCCCCGCTTCAGCGTCTCGCCCGCGCCCTTCACCTTCAGGTCCTTGATGACATGAACGGAATCGCCGTCCTTCAGGATGTTGCCGTTCGAGTCCTTCACGTCGTCCAAGGGAGTTCTCCTGTGTGCTGTGTGAGCGCGCTGTAGCACGCGGGCGGAGGGACTCCAAATCGCGCAAAATAGTTGGCCGGGACAACCCTGGCCACGACGAAGAGTAAACCGAAGCGGCGACCGCCGTTGCGGGATCGCGCGCGTTACCACACCGCCGGCGGCGGTTCGGCGGGGGCGTTGGCGGGGCCCAGAACCATCTGGTCGAAATCGATGAGGGAGCCGGTCATCATCCCGGATTCTTCGCTCGAGAGATAGGCGACGGTGCGCGCCACCTCGTCGGGCTTCAGCAGGCGGCCGAAGGGGCGGGCGGCTTCGGCCCTTTCGAGCCAGCCGGGCTCGGCGGCGTGGAAGGCCTTCTGGATGGCGTCCTCGCCGGGCGTGTCCATCCAGCCGATGTTGAGGCCGTTGACGCGGATGCGGTAGCGCAGCACGCTGAAGGCCACGTTCTTCGTCAGCAGCGCGAGGGCCGCCTTGCTGGCCGAATAGGCGGTGAGGAAATCCTGCCCGCCATGCGCCGACATCGACAGGATGTTGACGATGGTGCCGCTCGTCTTCGACGTCTTCATCAGCTTCAGCGCGTCCTGCATGAGGAAGAAGGGCGCCTTGACGTTGGCATCGAAGAGCTCGTCGTAGCGCTCCTCGCTGGTGTCCCAGATGGTGCCGCGGCCGGTCAGCGCCGCGGCGTTGACGAGGGCGTCGATGCGGCCGAACGAGGCATCGCACGCGGCGATCACCTTGCGCACGTCGGCCATCTTCAGGAGGTCGGCTTCGACGAAGACGGTTTTCACCTTCTTCGCCTCCAGCGCCGCCTTGACGCGCGCGCCGTTCTTCGCGTTGCGGCCGCAGATCACCATCCGGGTGACGCCGCGGTCGGCGAACATGTGGGCGATGGCCTCGCCCAGGCCCTGCGTCGAGCCGGTGACGACGGCGGTCTTGCCGTCCATCGCGAGATTGCGGAGGCTGTCGGGGTTCATCGGGTCAGCCCACCTTCACCGGCTTGCCGGTCTTCCACGATTCGGTTGCGGCATCGGCGAGCTTCTGGGCCTGCAGGCCGTCATGGCCCGAGGGGGCAACTGGCTTGCCATTGGTCACGGCGTCGATGAAGGTCAGCACCTCGTTGGAATAGGCCTGGCCGTAGCGCTCGGTGAAGAAGTGCAGCACGGGGTCGGCGTTGAAGCCCTGCGCCGTGGCCACTTCCACCGTGGTGTTGTGGATGTTGCCGGCGCGCAGCATGCCCTTGGCGCCATGCACCTCGATGCGCTGGTCATAACCATAGGCGGCGCGGCGCGAATTGGTGATGACGGCGATCTTGCCCGACGCCGTCTGCATCTGCACCGCGGCGGTGTCGCAATCGCCTTCATCGCCGATCGCCTTGTCGACCAGCGCGGCGCCGAGGGCGCTCACCGTCACGAACTCCTCGCCGACGAGGAAGCGGGCGAGGTCGAGGTCGTGGATCATCATGTCGCGGAAGATGCCGCCGGAGCTCTTGACGTAGGAGGCGGGCGGGGGTGCCGGGTCGCGGCTGATGATGGTGGCGAGCTCGATCGAACCGATGGCGCCGTCGCGCAGGCGTTGCTGCAGCGAGGCGAAGCTGGGATCGAAGCGGCGGTTGAAGCCGATCATCAGGGTGGTCTTGTTCTTCTCGACCGTCTTCAGGCACTGCTCGATGCGCTCGACCGACAGGCTCACCGGTTTCTCGCACAGGATGGCCTTGCCGGCATTGGACGCGGCCTCGATCTGCTCGGCGTGGAAGGGGGTGGGGGTGGCGATCAGGATGGCGTCGACGTCCTTGGCCTTGATGATGTCCTCGACCGAGCCGACCCTGGCGCCCACCTCGGCGGCCAGGTCCTCGGCCGCCTTGGGCATGGCATCGGCGATCCAGGCGACCTTCGCCTTGCCGGATGCGGCAATCGTTCTCGCGTGCACCTTCCCGATGCGCCCTGCGCCCAGGACTCCAAACCTCAACATTCAATTCCTCCCTTCGAAGCCGTTCGATTCCGTATATTGTATGATGCAAGTGCGATGCATTTGGCGATGCTGTCGTTGCACTTCGGGTGCCATTTCGATGCTACCGAGATGCACCCATTCCATGTTGCGAAATCGTGTTGCGCAAACGGCATTATGTCGCGATGCGGGGTCCGCGGCCTCCGCCGGGATGACGGCGGAAGGGGATCGAGGATCATGACCGCAATGCCCGATTGCGTTGTCAAACGATGTCCTTTCGTTTCCGCCGTTGCGCATTTCCGTTGCTGTCCGACGCATTTTCCCAGTCGTTCCCCGAGGACGGGGCAGACCGGTCATGGTCATATTTGGAACAAACATTCCGAATTGACTTCATTTTGGAATTGTTGTTTCGTATTGTCAAGCGAGCAGTCAGATTTCGGAGAGCGGCATGTCAGCGGGTTCGGCAGCGGCCAGGCGCCTGGACGTCATTACCATCGGGCGGTGCTCGGTGGACCTTTATGGCCAGCAGATCGGGTCGCGGCTCGAGGACATCGCCTCCTTCGCCAAGTCGGTGGGGGGCTGCCCCTCGAACATCGCCATCGGCACGGCGCGGCTGGGGCTCAGGTCCGGCCTGATCACGAGGGTGGGCGACGAGCAGATGGGGCGCTACGTCAAGGAGCAGATGGCGCGCGAGGGCGTGGCGCTGGACGGGATCGTGACCGACAAAGACCGCCTCACCTCGCTGGTGCTGCTCTCGGTCGAGACCGACAAGACCTTCCCGCTGATCTTCTATCGCGAAAACTGTGCGGACTCCGCATTGTCGGAAGCCGACATCGACGAGGAGTTCGTCAAGTCCTCGGCCTCGGTGCTGGTGACCGGCACGCATTTTTCCAAGCCGCACACCGATGCGGCGCAGAGGAAGGCGATGCGCATCGCCAGGGCCAATGGTGCCAAGGTGATCCTCGACATCGACTACCGGCCGAACCTGTGGGGCCTCGCCGGGCTCGGAGCCGGCGAGGAGCGCTACATCAAGTCGGACAAGGTGTCCGGGCACATGAAGTCGATCCTGCCGGACTGCGACCTGATCGTCGGCACCGAGGAAGAGGTGCACATCGCGGCCGGCACGGAAGACACGCTGGAAGCCCTGCGCATCATCCGGTCGCTGTCGAAGGCGGTGATCGTGCTGAAGCGCGGGCCGATGGGCTGCGTGGTCTATCCCGAGGAGATCCCCGACGCGCTCGACAAGGGCATCGTCGGCAAGGGCTTCCCGATCGAGGTCTATAACGTGCTGGGGGCGGGCGACAGCTTCATGTCGGGCTTCCTGCGCGGCTGGCTCAGGGGCGAAGACCATGCGACGAGCGCCACCTGGGCCAATGCCTGCGGCGCCTTCGCGGTGTCGCGGCTGTTGTGCTCGCCGGAAATCCCGACCTGGGAGGAACTGCAGTTCTTCCTGAAGCATGGCAGCGCACACCGCGCGCTGCGCAAGGACGAGGCGCTCAACCACGTGCACTGGGCGACCACCCGGCGCGCCCAGCCCGACCAGCTTCTCGCCTTCGCCATCGACCACCGCATGCAGATGGAGAAGATGGCGGACGACGCGGGCGCACCGCGTGAGCGGCTCAACGGCTTCAAGCGGCTGGCGATGCAAGCCATCGCGCGGGTTTCGAAGGGCGAGCCGGGCTACGGCACGCTCTTGGACGACGTCTATGGCCGCGAAGCGATGTTCGATGCGGCGAAGCTCGGGCTGTGGGTGGGCCGGCCGCTGGAGCAGCCGGGCTCGCGCCCGCTGCGCTTCGAGTTCACGCAGGACGTGGGCGCGAGGCTCGTCGACTGGCCGGTGACACACACCATCAAGTGCCTGGCCTTCTATCACCCGGACGATCCCAAGGAGATGAAGGACGAGCAGGCGCAGAAGCTGCGCACGCTGTACGAGGCGGCGCGCAAGGTGGGGCGCGAATTGCTGGTCGAGATCATTGCCGGCAAGCACGGTCCGCTCGACGACACCACCATCGCGCGGGCGATGACGGAGCTCTATGCGCTGGGCATCAAGCCCGACTGGTGGAAGCTCGAGCCGCAGGCCTCGGCCAGGGCGTGGGAGAACATCGCAGGCGTGATCAAGGCGAACGACCCGTGGTGCCGCGGCGTGGTGCTGCTGGGCCTCGATGCGCCGGAAGAGGAATTGGCCAGAGGCTTCGCGGCGGTGGCCGCGCAACCCATCGTCAAGGGCTTCGCCGTTGGACGCACGATCTTCAGCAACGCGGCGCAGAAGTGGCTCAAGGGCGAGATGACCGACGAGCAGGCGGTGGCCGACATGGCGCAGCGTTTCCAGGCGCTGGTGGATATCTGGAACAGGGCGCGGAAGCAGGCGGCGTGAGGAATATGCATTATCCCGCACGCAACACCCAACGTGTCGTCACCCCGGCGAAGGCCGGGGTCCCGCTTTGGGTCGGCATGTGTGGTGCGAAAGCGGGATCCCGGCCTTCGCCGGGATGACGGCCTCTTAGATTTTGCAGTGACGGCAAGTCCGTCGTCGAAGGAGACTTCACATGAGCAAGACCATTCGTCTCACCGCAGCGCAGGCGCTGGTGAAATTCATGACGGCGCAGATGACGCTGGTCGAGGGCGAGACGCTGCCGATCTTCGCCGGCATGTGGGCGATCTTCGGCCATGGCAATGTCGCCGGCATGGGCGAGGCGCTGTGGCATGTGCGGGAGAAGCTTCCCACCTATCGCGGCCAGAACGAGCAGTCGATGGCGCATGCCGCCATCGCCTATGCCAAGGCGATGCGGCGGCGGCGCATGATGGCCTGCACCACCTCGATCGGGCCCGGCGCCATCAACATGGTGACGGCGGCGGCGGTGGCGCATGTCGACCGCATTCCGCTGCTGCTGGTGCCGGGCGACATCTTCGCCAGCCGAAGGCCGGACCCGGTGCTGCAGCAGGCCGAGGATTTCGGCGACGGCACGGTGTCGGTGAATGACTGCTTCAAGCCGGTGTCGCGCTATTTCGACCGCATCATGCGGCCGGAACAGCTGATCCCGGCGCTGAACCGCGCCATGGTGGTGCTGACCGACCCGGCCGAATGCGGGCCGGTGACATTGGCCTTCTGCCAGGATGTGCAGGCGGAGGCCTATGACTATCCCGAGAGCTTCTTCGCCGAACGCCTATGGACACCGCGCCGCGTGCGGCCGGACGAGGACGAGCTCGCCGCCGCGGTGAAGGCACTGCGCGGGGCGAAGAAGCCGGTGATCATCGCCGGTGGCGGCGTGCTGTTCTCGGAAGCCTCGGCGACGCTCGCGGGTTTTGCGGCGAGACACGGCATCCCGGTGATGGAGACGCAAGGGGGCAAGTCCTCGCTGCCCTTCACCGATCCCCTCAACATGGGGGCCGTCGGCGTGACCGGCACGGCAGCCGCGAACCGGCTGTGCGAGCAGGCGGACGTGGTGCTCGCCGTGGGCACAAGGCTGCAGGACTTCACCACCGGCTCCTGGGCGCTGTTCAAGAACCCCGACAAGACCATCATCGGCCTCAACACGCAGGTGTTCGACGCCACCAAGCACCGCGCCCTGCCGCTGGTCGCCGATGCGCGGGTGGGGCTGGAGGAACTCTCCGCCAATCTCGCCGGATGGGCGGCACCCAAGGCCTGGACGGCCGATGCGCAGGCGGGCTTCACGGCGTGGATGGCGACGGCCGACACTTATACAGCGCCAAGCAATGCCGAGCGGCCGTCGGATGCGCAGGTGATCGGGGCGGTGCAGCGCGCGCTGGGGCGCGAGGTGTCGCTGATGGGGGCGTCGGGCGGGTTGCCGGGCGAGCTGCACAAGCTCTGGCAGGCGAGCTATCCCTCGTCCTACCACCTCGAATACGGCTTCTCGTGCATGGGCTACGAGATTCCCGGCGGCATCGGCATGAAGCTGGCGCAGCCCGACCGCGAGGTCGTGGTCATGGTGGGCGACGGCAGCTACATGATGATGAACTCGGAACTCGCCACCTCGGTGATGATGGGGGTGAAGATCACCGTGGTGCTGCTCGACAACCGCGGCTTCGGCTGCATCAACCGCCTGCAGCATGCCTGCGGGTCTGAGCGCTTCAACAACCTCTACGACTACAACACCTTCCAGGAAGAGAGCCCGCAGATCGACTTCGTGATGCATGCGCGCAGCATGGGGGCGATCGCCGTGAAGGCCGCCTCGCTGGCCGAGCTCGAGGCGGCGCTCGTCGAGGCGAAGACGGCACCGCGCACCACGGTGATCGTCATCGACACCGACCCGATGCTCTCCACCGATGCCGGTGGACATTGGTGGGAAGTGGCGGTACCGGAAGTGTCGGTGCGGCCGCAGGTGACGGAGGCCCACAGGAGTTACGAAGCCGCCCGTGCGAAGCAGCGGGTGGGCGACTGAAGGAGAAGCGCCATGTCGAAGCTCAAGATCCACCCCACCCGCGACACCGGCCGCATCGTGCACGTGACGCCCGAGAGTGCCGGCTGGACGCATGTGGGCTTCGACGTGTGGAAGCTGAAGCCGGGCGCGGTGGCCGAGGGCGCGGACAAGGGCCGCGAGGTGTGCCTGGTGTTCATCGCCGGCAAGGGCCATGTCTTTGCCGGCGCCAAGGACTTCGGCGTGCTGGGCGAGCGCAACTCGCCCTTCGAGGGCAAGCCGTGGTCGGTCTACATTCCCGCCGGCGAGCGCTGGAAGGTGACGGCGGAGAACGACGTGACGCTGGCGGTGTGCTCGGCGCCGGGCGAGGGCGGCAAGCATCCGGCCCGCGTCATCGGTCCCGAAAAGCTGCACCAGGAAACCCGCGGCAAGGGCTCCAACACGCGCCACGTCACCAACATCATTCCCGAATGGGACCCGGCCGAGGGGCTGCTCGTGGTCGAGGTGATCACACCTGGTGGCTGCACCTCGAGCTACCCGCCGCACAAGCATGACGAGGACAACCTGCCCCACGAGTCGGCGCTCGAGGAGACCTATTACCACCGCCTCAACCCGCCGCAGGGCTTCGCCTTCCAGCGCGTCTACACCGACGATCGCTCCCTGGATGAAGCGATGGCGGTGGAGGACGGCGACGTGACGCTGGTGCCCAGGGGCTATCACCCCTGCGCCACGACGCATGGCTATGACCTGTATTACCTCAACGTGATGGCGGGGCCGAAGCGGACGTGGAAGTTCCACAACGCCAAGGAGCATGAGTGGCTGCTGAAGGCGTGAGCCTTACTCTCACCTCTCGTTCCGTCACCCCGGCGAAGGCCGGGGTCCAGCTTCGGGCATCGGATGCGTGGAAAGCGGGATCCCGGCTTTCGCCGGGATGACGGCAATCATTGTGTCTTCAGCGTCTGGCGATACTTCTCCGCATCCCAGTTCACCAGCCGGTCCACATCCTCATCCGTGAGCGCGACCAGCGGGTCGGTGTCGTCGACGCGGCGCATGACGTCGGCGAGGCAGCGGCCCATGGGTTCGATTGCCGGCTTCGCGTCGTCGCGGACCAGCACGCCGAGGCCGGGCACGGCGACGAGCGGCGGGTTGCCCTCGAAGCCGGTGGCGACGCCGACGCCGAGGAAGACCACGTGATCGGGATAGAACACCGCATGCTGGCCGCGCTTCAGGGCGAGGGGGTCGGTGGCGAGCGCATGGGTCTCGTCCATCTCGGCCGGCTTGTAGGGCGTTCCGGCGCAAAGCTTCGCCAGCGCGGCGCGGTCGACCTTCGACGCTTTCCGGACGGGGCGGGTGACGGCGGCGACGACCTTGTCGAGCAGCGCTTCGGCCGCCTCCACCGAGTCCGCCGCGACGGCGAGGCCGTGGTTGCCGAGCACCAGCACGTCGACGCCCGGGCGCATGCGCGACGAGATGGCGCCGGCGAGCGGCAGGCCGGGGCGGGCATAGGGGATGAAGGCCCAGTCGAAGTCCTTCAGCTTCTCCGCGAGGCGCTGCTCGGCATCGGCGCGGATGGCCCAGGCGATGGTGTTGACGCAGTGGACATGCACCACCACGCGCTGCGGCATCAGTGCGTGCACGGTGGTCTCGATCGACGGGCGGAGGCCCGTGCTGTTCAGATCGGTGCGCACGAAGGCGGTGCAGGATTCGCAGGCCGGGTCGTCCTTGGCGAGGCCATCGAGGATGGCGGCATGGTCGAGCGGCACGAAGATGTCGCGCGCCGCGGCATCCTTCAGCCAGGTGCCCGAGGCCTTGATCCACATCACGCCTTCGTCTTTCAGCGACGTGTTGCCGCCGGCGGCCTGCACCAGCAGCGGATCGCTGCCGACCTTGGCCGAGAGGGCGCGGAGACGGTCGAGTTCTACCATTGGAAGGCATCCATCACGTAGTCGGGTTGGGGAGAGAGCGTCGCCGGGTCATGCCCCGCCGCGACGCCCTGCAGGACGAGAAGGGTGGACAGGCCGGCATTGCGGCCGCCCGCCACGTCATGCTCGGCGCTGTCGCCGATGCAGAGGATGCGCTGCGGGTTGCCGATGAGGCGTGCAGCCTCGGTGTAGATCGGCAGGTGGGGCTTGCCGATCCAGGTGACCGAGCCGCCCATCTCCTCGTAGAGCGCGGCGATGGCGCCGGGCGCCGGCATGAGGCCGTGCCGCGTCAGCATCAGCTTGTCCGGGTTGCAGCAGACGGCGGGCAGCGTGAGGCCCGAGAACAGGCGGCGATAGTCGTCGAGCGAGGTGCGGGGCGCATTGGAGCCGAGGATCAGGATGATCTCGGCGTCGCGCGGGTCGCTGACGAAGGTGACGCCATCGAAGCCGTAGTGCTCGCCATCCTTGCCGATGAGCAGGGCGCGCTTCGCGGCGAGGCCGCGGAAGGCCGCCTCGCCCGAGCTCACCACGTCGACGAAGTGTTCGCGGGGCACGCCCATCTTCACCAGGCGCCGGCGGTTCGACTCGGCGCGCTTGCCGGAGTTCGTCATCACCGCGACGGGGATGCCGAGCGCCTTCAGCTCGGCCAGCGCGCGTGCCGTGCCGGGATAGAGCTTCTGGCCATCATGGATGACGCCGAACTGGTCGATCAGCATGCCATCGAAGCGGGAGGCGATCTCGTGGAGGCCCGCGATGCGCCGTGCCTCAGTTGGCATGGCCGATGCCACGCCAGGCCAGCCGCGCCGTGCCGACGGCGGCATGCTCGCTGAGCGAGGGTTTTTCGGGCACGCCCAGCGCGTGCAGGCGGATGGCCGTCCAGGCCGCGTTGGCAGCCCCGCCGCCGGCGCTGCGGATGCTGGCGAGCTTCGATGCGCCCAGTGCGCCGAGCTTGGCATAGGCCTCGGCCTCGATGCGGGCGATGCCTTCGAGGATGGCCTGGAAGAACACGAGGGTCTCCGCCGGGCGGGGCTCGAGGCGCGGCGGGAAGTTCGGGTCATTGACGGGGAAGCGCTCGCCGGGCTTGGGCAGCGGGTAGTAGTCGAGGCCGGTCGGGACGTTCGGATCGAGCAGCGGGGTGAGGCGTGCGATGTCTTCTTTCGAGAAGTACTTGCCGATGGCGGCACCGCCGGTGTTGGAGGCGCCGCCCGCCAGCCACTGGTCGCCGATGCGGTGGCTGTAGATGCCGAAGTCGGGGGCGAAGACCGGCGTCTCCGAGAGCAGCTTCAGCGTCAGCGTGGTGCCGAGCGAGGTGACGCCGTCGCCCGGCTCGCTGGCACCGCTCGCGAGGAAGGCGGCGCAGCCGTCGGTGGTGCCGGCGACGATGGCGGTGGTTTCGGGGAGGCCCAGTTGTGCCGCCATCTGCGGCGTGATGTTGCCGATCTTGGTGCCGGCGGCGACGACGGTGGGGAAGAGGCGTGTATCGAAGCCGGTCCTGGTGATCCAGTGCGGCCAATAGCGGGTGACGGGATCGTAGCCCGATTTCAGGGCGTTGTTCTCGTCGGTGACGTCGTAGCGGCCCGAGAGCTTGCCCAGGATCCAGTCGGCCTGGTGGAGGATGCGGCTGCCTTTGCCCACGAGTTCCATGGCGCGGGCGAGCGGCGAGGTGCTGCCCAAGGCCGCCGTGTCGCGCGGCGCGACGGCGGCGATCTTCGCCAGGTTCTCGGGCAGGCAGACGTCGTTGTACATCGAGCCGAGGCTCGCCGGGCTGCCGTCGGGGTTGATGGCGAGGATGGTGCCGGAGGTGCCGTCGACGGCGATGGCGCGCACGGTGAGGCCGTCGAGCTTCAGCGCGGCGAAGGCGGCCAGCGTCGCGTTCCACCACAGCATCGGGTCCTGCCAGGCGCGGCCGAAATCGGTGATGGGTGCGGCGATGGGTGCCGTGGCCATGGCCTTCAGGGTGTTGCCCGCATCGGTGGCGGCGATGCGCACGCCGGAGGTGCCGATGTCGATGCCGAGGACGACGTCCGTCATGTTTGTTCCATGGCGAGGATCGACGAGGCGGTCTGCTCGTCGGTGATGATGACGTCGCACATGCCACCCTTGAGCACGCCCCGCAAGCCCGGCACCTTGGTCTTTCCGCCCGAGGCGATCATGACGCAGGGAATCTGCTTCAGCTTCTCGGGGCTCAGCGCCACCACGCGCTTGTTCAGCTCATGCTCGACGATGCGGCCCTCGCGGTCGATCCAGTGGGCCGAGATGTCGCCCACGGCCCCCGCCTCGGTGAGGCTGTCGACATCGGCGCGCGACACGAGGCCGACGCGGGTCATGGTGCAGGTGGGGGTGAGTTCGCCGACCGACAGGAAGGCGAGATCGACTTTCGCACCACGCTCGAAGATCTCGTGCAGCATGGGCTGCGCCATCAGGAGGTCGCGCGTCGACTGCGTGTCGGTCAGCGCCGGGGCGGCGACGTAGTAGCATTGCGCGCCGACGAGATCGGCGAGGTGCGAGGCGGTCTCGTGCGGGTTCATGGCGGAGCCGCGCGTCAGGCCGCCCAACAGCGAGACCACCGACAGCCGGCCGAGCTGGCGGCGCGGCACCGACTGGATGGAGAGCCTCAGCGTGCGGCCCCAGCCGACGCCCACCGACATCCCGTCCTTCAGCCGCGCCGACAGCGCCGCCGCGGCGGCGGTGGCGATGACCTGCGGGATCAGCTCCTGGTTGGGCGGGGTGGGCACCACGGTGGCGTCCTCAAGCCCGTAGCGCTGCTTCAGCTTCTCCTCGAGCTCGACGCAGGAGGCGAGCCTGCCGGTGATGTTGATCTGGACGAGGCCCTGGTCGCGAGCCTGGGCGAGGAGGCGGTTCACGCGGGTGCGGTTGAGGCCGAGCTTCTTGCCGATCTGCGCCTGGGTGAGGCCGGCGACGAAATAGAGCCAGGCGGCGCGGGTGGCGAGCTGCTCCTCCGGGTCGACGCTGAGGCTGACCCCGAAGGCGGGCGCCAGGTCCGGCAATGTGCGGGTGTCGGCCTCGCCCATGCTCGCCTCACGCGCTGCGGTGGAAGGCCGCCCAGGGAATGTCGAGCGCCGTGTCGTTGGTGAGCGCGTCGAGCAGGGCGGCGGTGAGCGGCAGGGCCTTCCGGTCGAGCGTGCCGGCGGTCATCATGGCGCGCAGCGTGGCGGCCACCGTGACGCCGAGCTCGGCGCCCTCGATGGTGTCGCCCTTCATCGGGCCGTCCTTGGTCTGCCGGTAGGTGAGGCCGCGGCCGAGATTGTTGCCGAGCCTCGAATTGCGGCCGGCCTGGGCCGTGACATAGAGATCGCCCGCGCCCGGCATGCCCCAGACGCTGTGCTCGGTGCCGCCATGGGCGCGCACCAGCACCATCAGCTCGCGGATCGCCTGGTCGAAGATGATGGCGGCGGCGTTGTGGTTGAAGGCGCGGTTCTCGGTGGCCGCCATCTTCTCGAGATGCCCCGCCGCCCAGCCGACGGCGATGGCGAAGAAGTTCTTGAAGGCGGCGCAGATCTCGACGCCGATCACGTCGGGCGAGAGGCGCGGGTGATAATAGTCGGTCTCCAGCATGTCGCAGAGCTGCTGCGCGAAGGGCAGTTCGTGCGAGGTGATGACGGTGCCGGTCTGACGCCGCACCGCGAGCTCGCCGGCGATGCAGGGGCCGCCGATGGCGGCGATGGGAAGTGCGATGCCGGTGCGGCGCTTCACCTCCGCCGCGACGCGGTCGGGGAGTGCGGTGAGACGTGTTGCTTCCGGGTGCATGCCCTTGGTGATCATGACCACGGGCACGGCGGCCTTCAGCGTCTCGCACAGCCGGTCGATGGCCCAGGTGACGCCGGCGGAACTGATGCCGAGGACGATCAGGTCGGTGTCGCTGCCCAGCGCCGTGGCGAATTCATCGTGCTGGAAGCCCGCGACGCCGTCCGGAAGCTTGACGTTGAGCCTGGGGTGGCGGCCCGTCGCCCTGACGCTGTCGATGATGTCGCGGTCGAGATGGGTTCCGACGAGGCGGACGGCGTGGCCGCGGTCGCGCAAGGGCAGGCACATGGCCGAGCCCATGACGCCGGCGCCGAGGATGGTGACGGTGCTCACGCCAGGGCCTTTCCGGTTTCGGCGTCGAAGAGATGCACCTTGTCGAGGCGCGGCATGAGGTGGACGATCTCGTCACGGCTCAGCGCCACGCGGTCCTGGGTGATGGCGCAGATTTCCTGGCCGCCCATGTCGGCATAGATGTGCATCTCGGGGCCGGTCGGTTCCACCACCACGACCTTGGCCGGCGCGCCGCCGCCGAAGGTGAAGTGCTCCGGGCGGATGCCATAGACCACCTTCTGGCCGTGCCTGGCATTGTGCACGGCGGGGAGCGGCAGCAGCGTGCCGTCGGCCACCTTGACGCCGTTGCCGGTGACCTCGCCCTTCAGCAGGTTCATCGACGGCGAGCCGATGAACTCGGCGACGAAGAGATTGGCCGGCTTGTCGTAGACCTCGAGCGGCGAGCCCTCCTGCTCGATGTAGCCGTCGCGCAGGATGACGATCTTGTCGGCCATGGTCATGGCCTCGATCTGGTCATGGGTGACGTAGACCGTGGTCGTCTGCAGGCGTTCGTGCAGTTCCTTGATCTCGGTGCGCATCTGGACGCGCAGCTTGGCGTCGAGGTTGGACAAGGGCTCGTCGAACAGGAAGACGGCGGGATTGCGCACGATGGCGCGGCCCATGGCGACGCGCTGGCGCTGGCCGCCCGAAAGCTCGCGCGGGTAGCGGTCGAGATAGGGTTCGAGGTTCAGGATCTTCGCCGCCCACTTCACCTTCTCGTCGATCTCGGACTGCGGGCGCTTGGCCAGCTGCAGCGAGAAGCTCATGTTGTCGCGCACCTTCATGTGGGCGTAGAGCGCATAGTTCTGGAACACCATGGCGATGTTCCTGTCCTTCGGATGCACGTCGTTGACGCGGCGGCCCTGGATCTCGATGTCGCCGCCGGTGACACTCTCGAGGCCGGCGATCATGCGCAGCAACGTGGACTTGCCGCAGCCCGAGGGGCCGAGCAGCACGACGAAGGAGCCGTCCTCGATGGTGAGGTTGATGCCGTGGACGACCTCGAGGTTGCCGTAGTTCTTCCTGACGTTCTTGATCGTTACCGATGACATTCCACTACGGTCCTATTGTTCGTCGCGGGCGAGGAAATCGTCGAGCAGCCCGGCATCGTCCGCGAGGTCGAGGAAGGACCACCGATTGCGGACGTCACGGGCGAATTTCATGGCATCGCGCCAGGTCTTGCGATCGAGGCCGAGCTCGCTCGCGGTGGTGGGGCCACCGGCGGCGGCGAGCGTCGCCTTCATCTTGGCGGGGTCCATGAGCATGGGGCGCAGCTCCTCGCGGAGCTGCGGCCAGAGGGCGGCGAGCTTGCGGTTGAAGGCTTCGGCACCAGCGCGGTCGAAGGATTTCTTCTTGGCCTCGGCATAGCACATGCGGCCGATGGCCTCGCCGTAGCGCGCGATGAACTCCCGCTCCTCGATATGCGTGGTCTTGATCATCGGCGGCGCGTCGAGGCTGAGGAGTTCGTGGTGCAGGCGCGCGATGGCGAGCGAGGCGACGCCGACCTGCTGGCCATGCGTCGAGCCCGGGTGCTTCTCGCCCGCGAACATGTCGATCCAGTGCGACACCTGGTGCTCGCCCATCGAGCCGTGGTGCGACACGCCGGTGAAGCAGACGCCGAGGCCGCACAGGGTGAGCACGCGGTGCAGGTGGCCGTTGGCGGCGACGTCATGGTTCTTCAGGCCTGCGGCCGTCTCGATCATGCGCGGCTCGTCGCCACCGATGAGGGTGTAGGGCACGCTCGAATAGAAGGTATCGAAGAGCCGGTGCGAGGCCCACCATTCGACCTGCGCGGTGGGGCGGCAAAGAGAATCGCCCAAGCCCGCGGCCGAGAGCCAGTGGGGTGCGGCGGCGGAGACCTTGAGGTCGAGGAAGATGCCGCGCGGCGCGTGTGCGGGCAGCGAGGTCTTGTAGCCGTTGGCCAGCGTCACCGAGGCGGTCGAGGCGGCATAGCCGTTCATCGAGGCGGCGGTGCCGAAGGTGGCGTATTTCCGGCCATCCTTGAAGGTGGCGTATTTGCAGGTGTCGGACAGTGCGCCGGAACCGACGGCGACGAGCGCATCGGCATGGCGGGTCTTCTCCTGCACCATGGCGATGGTGGGCTCGTCGCAATGGGTGTCGCCCGGCAGCACCAGCTCCTCGATGGTGCCGAGACCCTTCAGGTGCTTGGCGACGCGGCGGCCCATGGCTTCATGGGTGTTGACGTCGGAGACCACCGCGATGCGCTTGCCGAGCTTCAGGGGGGCGAGTACGTCGGCCTCGCCGCCGTCAAGGTCTTCCTCGATGCGGATCACCTCGAAGGGGACCTTGGCGGGTTTGCCGGTGGTCGGGTCCTGCCAGTTTCCGGCGACGACGTCGGCGATCAGTTCATTCCAGTCGGTCATTTTGCTGCACTACGTGAGAAATCGACGAGTTTCTGGTTCCAGTCGGAGAGCCTGGGCCAGAGCTCGGCATAGATGCCGAGAAGGTCCTGGTAGCGGGCCGAGTCCTTCTTCCGTGGGCGGAAGGTTTTCGACGGCTTGCCGGACATGGCGGCGGCGGCCTGCGGCACGGTCTTGTACCAGCCCGCGCCCCTGGCGGCGGCCATGGCGGCGCCCAGGGCGGAGGCCTCCGCCGTCTCGAGGCGCTTCACCTCGCGGGCCGAGGCATCGGCGAGGATCTGGCACCACAGGTCGGAGCGCGAGCCGCCGCCCACGGCGGCGAAATGGGTGATGGGCGTGGTGGCTTCCGCCACCTGGTTGGTCATCATCGCCTGTTCGAGGGCGACACCTTCGAGCAGGGCGCGATAGACGTCGCCGCGTGAATGGTTGCCCGAGAGGCCGGCGATGACGCCGCGGGCGGCGGAATCCCAGTAGGGTGTCATGACGCCGGACCAGTAGGGCACCAGCACGAGGCCGTGGGCGCCGATGGGCGAGGCGGCGGCCTCCCGCTCCAGCGCCCTGAAGATCGACGGGTCCTTGCCCGGCGAGACGTTGAACAGGCGCTCCACCATCCAGTTGACGAGGAAGGTGCCGGTGCGGATCGCCGTCTCGAAGGAGAAGCCCTCGTCGCCAACCGCCATCATGGTGCGGAAGGCGCGGTGCGCGGCATAATGGCGGCCGAAGCTTCCCGACACCGCGGCGGTGCCGAGGTTCACATAGGCGCGGCCCTGGAGGAAAGTGTTGGCGCCGGTGCCGGCGCACTGCCCGTCGCCGCCGCCGGCGATGACGGGTGTACCGGCCTTCAGGCCGGTGAGCTTTGCGGCCTCCGCCGTGACCTCGCCCATGACTTCGCCGGGGCGGAAGAGCTTCGGCATCTGGTCACGGCGGAGGCGCGCGGCCTTCAGCAGCACGTCCGACCAGTCATAGGACTGGACGTCGAGCAGGCCCATGGGATCGGCGGAGGCGGTGGAGGTCGCCCACTGGCCGGTGAGGAAATGGGTGAGGACGCCGTGCACCTCCGCCGTCCTGGCGGTCTTCGCCCAGAGTTTCGGCATGTGGGTGGAGAGCCAGCGGCAGCGGTAGAGGCAGGGCGTGACGTCGGCGGGCTTGCCGGAAATGTGGTGGACCATGTCGGCGCCGAGTTCGGCCGAGATGTCCTTCACCTCCTGCTGGGCGCGCTCGTCGAGCCACAGCGTGCCGGGGCGGAGCGCCCTTCCCTTCGCATCGAACTGCGCGAAGCTTTCGCGCTGGTTGGAGATGGCGAGGCCGGCGACGCGCGTCATGTCGACTTTTTTCGACAGCTGCTTCAGCGCCTTGGTCAGCGCGCCGGTCCAGTCGGAGACCTCCTGCTCGAACCAGCCGGGATGCGGGTTGGCGAGCGGGATGGGGGCGCGGCCTTCCGCGACGATGCGGCCCCGCGCATCGAAGGCAATGGCCTTCGTGGCGGTGGTCGAGCTGTCGATGCCGATGACGAGATCGCCGCGCATGGGACGGGAAACTTCTTTCGAGAGATGAAAACGGAGGCGGCGCGAGGCCGCCTCCGCTGGGTGTTGCTTACAGGCCGGCGTCGGCGACGGCGGCATCGATCGCCGCGGCGATCGTGTCCATGCACTTCTTCGGGTCGCCGCCGAAGTCCTGGCCCGTCAGCAGCTTGCCGAGGTTCACCGGGATCTCGTTGTTCGAGAAGCCGGCCCACAGCGGCATGTCGGGCTCGGAGGCCATGTCGTTGTCGATGATCCACTTCACCATCTCGAGGTGGCGGGTGGTGCCGGGGCCCACCTTGGCCTTCTCGTTGACGCGCGGATCGGTGAAGGACGACAGGCGCATCGGGGCGAAGCCGCCGATCAGCGTGCAGCGGGTCATCACGTCCTTCGAGCAGGCCCACTGCATGAAGATCCACGCGGCGTCGACGTTCTTGGAGTACTTCGACAGGCCCAGCACCGAGCCGCCCTGGTGGGCGCGGTTCGGCACTTCGCCGAAGCCCACTTCCGACTTGGCGCGGAGCGGCTTGCCGGTGAAGGGCTTGGCCGGCATCCACAGGCCCTGCACCTTCGAGTCCGCCGCATCGAGGCCGGGGAAGAACTCGTCCCACGACTCGACGAGCGCGCACTGGCCGGACGCCATCATCTGGAACTGGCCGTCCCAGGTGGAGTTGAGCGACTCCGGCGGGGCGTTCTTCACCCACTCCATGTAGGTCTTGAGGCCTTCGATGCCGGCCTCGTCGTTGCCCTTGAACTTCTTGTCGGCGCCGAAGATCGAGCCGCCGGCGTTCCACACCACCTGGGTCCAGTCGCAGTTCAGCGAGTAGTGACCCGACTTGGCCTGGAGGCCGGTGCCGTACATGCCGTTGGCCTTCTCGGCCTCGGTGATCTTCTTGACCGCCGCGGTGAACTCTTCCTCGGTGGTCGGCACGGCGATGCCGTGCTTCTCGAGGATGTCCTTGCGGTACATCAGCATGAAGATCGGGATGTCGAAGGGAATGCCGACCATCTTGCCGTCATACATGGCGAGGCCGTCGACCAGCGGCTTCGAGAAGTCGTCCCAGTCGAAGCCCGGCATCGCGAGGTCCGGCTTGTCCTTGTAGTACTGGGTGGGGTCGATCGTATCCTGCGCGAAGGTGGCGACCCAGGACTGGTCGAGATAGTACAGGTCGTAGGTGCCGAGCTGGCCCTGGACGTCCTGCGTGGCCTTGGCGAGAACCTGCTCGAGCGGAACGATCTCGACCTCGACCTCGATGCCGGTCGGATCGGTGAATTCCTTCTTGATCTTGTCGAGCACGACGGTGGGGGGCGTCGCTTCCGAGGTGTAGCGGATCTTGGTGCCCTTGAACTTGGAGCCCACGTCCTTCAGCCACTGCGTCATGGACGCATCCTGCGCCATGGCCTCGGTGCCGATCAGGCCGAGGTTGCCGCGAAAGCCGCGCGAGCCGCCGAGGAGACCCGCCGAGAAGGCGGAGAAGCCGACGCCGGCTAGCGCCATCTTCTTCATGAAGTCGCGCTTGCTGATGCGGCGGGCGGCGAAGTCGCGCGCCGTATCGGCAATGAAGGTTTTCTTGTCGTAGTCTTTGAAGCTCATTGGAATCCTCCCATGGGTTTGGCTTCAGGTTCTCGTGCGCTGTCTCACTCTTTCAGGGAGCCAAGGGTGAGGCCGCGCACCAGATTCTTTTGGACGAGCAGGATGAAGATGAAGCTCGGGATCACCGCCGCGGTGCCGAGCGCCGCGATGAAGCCCCATTCATTGCCCGTGGAGGTCACGAAGGTCTGGATCTTCACCGGAACGGTGCGGATCTCCGTCGTGAGGAAGAGGGACAGCAGGAATTCGGTCCAGCTGAAGATGAAGACCAGCACCGCCGAGGCGGCGATGCCGCCCTTGACCATGGGCAGCACGATCTTGGCGAAGGTCTGGAACCTCGTGGCGCCGTCGATCATCGCCGCCTCGTCCACGTCCTTCGGCACGTCGTCGAGAAAGGACTTCATGAGCAGCACCGCGATCGGCAGGTTCATCAGCGCATAGATCATCATCAGGCCGAAATAGCCCATGTAGAGATTGTCGGTGTCGCGCAGGCCCGCCGTCTTGTAGATGGTGACGAGCGGCACGAGGATGGCGATGGGAGGCATGAAGCGCTGGCCCAGCACCCAGTTGAGGTAGTGGTTGCGGCCCCTGAACATCATGCGCGAGATGGCATAGGCGGCGAACACGGCGACCAGCATGGTGATGGTGGTGGCGCCGAGCGACACGATGATCGATTCGAGGATCGACTGGCGCGAATCATAGGCGCCGCCGCCGGCGACACCCATGCCGATGCCCTGGTCGATGGCGAGCTGCGAGCGCGACATGCCGAGCAGCGTCACGCCGTAGTTGATGAAGGTGGGCACGAAGTCGAAGAAGTTGACGCGGTCCTTGTCGAAGATCGCCGAGGTCGGCTTGATCGAGGTGAGCGCCCACCAGAAGATGGGAAACATGAACAGCCCCACCACGGTGACGGCGGCGATGTCGCGCAGGATCTGAAGGGGGCGCGAGGTCTCCATCAGAGCTTCACCTTGAAGGCCTTCATGAAGGCGGTGGACACGAGGATGACGATGATCAGCGTCAGCAGCGCGATCGTCGAGGCATAGGGGAAGTCGGCGTTGCCGAAATAGATGCGGCCGGCATAGGAGGTGAGCGTCTCGGTGGCCGTGCCCGGCCCCGAGTCGGTCATCACCTTGACGTAGTCGAAGGCGCGGAACAGGTCGATGCCGCGGATCAGCACCGCGATGGCGATGACCTTGGACATCATCGGCAGTGTCAATTTGAAGAAGGCCTGGAAGGCGTTGGCGCCATCGATGGCGGCGGCCTCGAACGGCTCCTTGGGCAGCGAGCGCAGGCCCGCCAGCATGATCAGCACCATGAAGGGCGTCCACTGCCAGATCTCGGCCAGCAGCACGCCGGCCATCGCGGTGTCGGCCGTGCCGAGGATCGAGAAGCCGGTGGGCAGCAGGCCGAGCGCGATGAGGCCGCGGCTCAGCACGCCGAAGGAGCCGTTGAGCATGAGCAGGAACATCATGCCGGTGACGGCCGGCGGGATGACGAGGGGCAGCGTCATCATGGCACGCAAAACGCCATAGCCCTTGCGGTCCGAGTCGAGGAGAAGCGCGATCAGCATGCCCAGCACCAGCTGGAAGACCAGGGCGACGCCGGTGTAGAAAAAGGTGTTGTAGATGGCGTTCCAGACACGCTCGTCACCGAGGATCTTGGTCCAGTTGTGGGTGGGGTCGAAGACCATCTTCCGGGTGGCGGCGTTGCGCTTGTAGAGCGACAGCGTGATTGCATAGACCAGCGGATAGATGCCGAACACCACCATCAGCGCCGCCGCCGGGAGCAGCCAGGGAACGGGGCTCTCCGACGTCAGCCAGTGCGGCAGCCACGGACGGCGTTCCGTCGCATCGGCCTCCGCAGGGGAAAGGCTGGCGGAATCGGCAGGCATAAGCACGGCTCCCATGTCCCCGGCGTTGCGGGAAATTGCATTTGTGATTTTGGAATTGCAAAAGTGCAGGGGATTTGGCGGGGAGTCAACGCCAAGGGCGAAATATCGCAGTGCAAACAATATGTTGCGATGCAACATAGGAGGCACGCATAATCGTCACCGCGCCGGTTGCAAATGATTGCAGGCGCGGCAGCCTTCTGCCACACTTGCGCACAGGTTGTAACGAGGGGGTGCTGTCGTGGGAGCTGACCCGGAAGTCCTGGCCGTGCTCGAATCGGCGGGCCTTGGCGATCTGGCCGACCGATTTGCCGCGGAAGACATCGACAGGTCCGTCCTGTGGGCGCTGCACGAGGAGGACCTGTGCGAACTTGGCCTCGCCCCGGCCCAGCGCCTGGCGCTGCTGGCGCGGCTGACGGGGGAGCGGCACGCCCCGGCGGCAGTGGACCGCGACGAGCGGATCCCCGCGCCCATGGCGATTGCAGCCGCCGAGCAGGCCCTGCAGCGCTCCGACCTGGCGGAGGCCAGCCATTTCCTGCGCCAGGCGGAGCATTCGCTCGCCCGCATGGGCGAGGCCGCGGCGGATCCGCTCCGGCTGCGCGTGCTGATCGCCCGGTCGTCGATCAGCCGGTCGCGGCACGGCATTTCCTCGGACGAGGCGGGCAGGCTCGGGCGGCAGGTTCTCGAACTGGCGCAGAAGCTGCGCGAGACGAAGAGCGAGCTGGTGGCGCTCACCGGCCTCTACACCCATGCCCTGGCGCGGGCCGAATATTTCGTGGCGGGCAAATGGGCGGAGCTTCTCAGCGAGCGCGCGGCGCAGGCGCAGGATGCCACTTTCCACATGATCGGCCGGCGCGGCACCGGCGTGGTGGCGCTGCATGTCGGATCGCTGACCCAGGCGGTTGCGGCGCTGCAGGAGGCACTCGACGGCTATGACGAGGCCCTGCACCTCGAACTCGCCTATGCGCATGGCTATGACCATGCCGAAATCTGTTCGGGCTTCCTCTCCTTCGCGCGCTGGATCACCGGCGACCCGGCGGGCGCCCGCAACGCCAGCGATTTCGCGGTCGCCCATGCGCGGCGCATCGCGCACATGCATTCGCTGGCCCAGGCGCTGGTGTTCCGCGCCATGATGATGTCGCTGGCGCAAGACTGGGACGCGAGCCAGGCGGCCGCGGAGGAAGGCGAGGCGGTGGGGCGGCAGCACGGTCTCGAGCTGATGCGCGCCGCCAGCCGGTTCTTCGGCCATGCGGCGCGGCTCAGCGCCAGCCCCTCGCCGCCGGATGCCGCGGGCCTCGCGGCGTTGCGCCAGAGCCACGCGGCGTTCACGCACGTGAACCCGTGCAACAGCCAGCAATTGTGCGGCCTGCTGCTGACCAGCCTGCAGCTCCGCGCCGGAGCATTCGCCGAGGCCGAGGCATCCCTGCTGCAGGCCGAACATGTGCAGGCCCGCACCCGCGAGACGTTCCTGCAGCCGGAACTGCTGCGCATGCGCGCGCAGCTGCTGAGGGCCAGGGGCGACGCCGCCGCGGCAGAGCGCCAGCTGGATGCGGCGCTGCAGAACGCCACCCGCATGGGCGCCACGATGCTCGCACTGCGCATCGCCTGCGACATGGCCGAGGCCATGCCTTCGGCCGACGCACTGGCACAGCTCGCCACGCTGCGCGGCAAGCTGGTTTCAGTCGACCACGGCGCCGACATGCGGCGCTGCGAGGCGTTGCTGGCGGGAGCGCCCTAGAGCGCGTGGAAGCGCGTGTCCGCCTGGTCGAGGCGGCGGCGGATCTGGGTGACGAGGAGGGACTCGTCGGGCACGCAATTGTCGTAGGTCAGGCGCTCGCCGGCCTTGATGGGCTTCACCACCCTGGCACCTTGCGCGAGGCCCAGCGGCACGGCATTGGCGTTGCGCGCCTCGGCATGGGTCATGGCCCATGCACGATAGTCGGTCTCGCCGATGCGGCCGAGGATCTCGCCGACGCCGAGGTCGCGCTTGGCCACGGTGACGCATTCGGCCACCGGCTGCTCGAGCGGCACCATGTCCGCCTGGCGGTGCAGCACGGCGCGGGCGGCAGAGAGCGGCACCTCGAGGCTGGTGAGGTGATAGGGCCTCGTCAGCGCGAAGTAGGGGCCCTTGCCGACCTTGAGGTCGATCAGGCGCTCCTGCAGGCGCGGGTGATCGGTGGTGACGATGCAGAACACGCCCGGCGCCACGCCCTTGCCGATGGAATAGTCGACGCAGCCCTTCTTCGACAGGACGCCGCCATGTTCCTTGGGGATCAGCACCGAGGCGAGTTCGTCACGCGTGGCGGCAGGGCCGTGCATGCCGGGCACGTCCGGCACGAGACCGGTGCAGTTGGCGATGGCCACCATTTCCACCATGGTCTTCGAGCCGTCGACGAATTCGACCAGCATGCGGGCATTCATGTTGCGGGCCTTGGCCTCGGCCTCGTAATCGGCGGGCACCGCGTCCCACTTCAGCGGATTGTTCTTGCCCTTGCCGGCGCAGACCACCTCGAGCCCGATGGACTGGGCGAAGCCGATCAGCTCCAGCGTGGCGGCGGGCTCGTCGCCGGCAGCACCGGTGTAGACGACGCCGGCGCTCTTCGCCGCCTGGTGCAGGTGGCGGCCGATGGTGATGTCGGCCTCGACATTGAGCATGACGACATGCTTGCCGCTGGCGATCGACTCGAGCGCGAACTGCGTGCCGGTGTTGGGATTGCCGGTGGCATCGATGACCACGTCGACCAGGCCGGACTTGGCCAATACCGCGGGGTCCGAGGTGATGGCGATGAGGCCCTTCTCGATGGCGGCATCGATGGCGGCGGGCGTCTCGGCATAGACGGTGCGGTCTTGCGTGAAGCCCGCCATGGCGGCGGCGGCCCTGGCCTGGGGCGGGCGCATCTCGGCGACGGCGCCGAGGCGCAGGCCCGGCATGCGGTTCAGCTGCACCATGATGTCGGTGCCCATCTGGCCGCAGCCGGCGAGCCCGATGGTGACGGTCTTCCCCGCCTCGGCGCGGGCCTTCAGTTCGGCAACGAGGGGGGAGACGCCTGCGATCACGTCTTCCTCGCGACTTTCTTTGCTGCGGCGGACGCCTTCGGCGTGTCGCGGCGAACCAGGCCGGTGACCGACGGGGCATCGGTCTTCTTGAACTCGCCCGACTGCTTGCCATAGGTCTTCATGCGCGCCAGCACGGTGTTCATCTGGTTCAGCTTCAGCATGACCGGCTTGCCGATCTGCAGGGCCGCCCAGTACTGGTGGGCGATGGTCTCGACCTCGCCCGCGCGCCACAGCGCCTTTTCGAGGTCGGGGCCGAAGGCGATCTGGCCGTGATTGCCGAGGAGGCAGGCCGAGCGGTCCTTCAGCGCCTTCAGCATGACGGCCGAGAGCTCCGGCGTGCCGAATTCGGCATAGGCCGAACAGCGGATGTCGGTGCCGCCGGCGATGCCCACCATGTAGTGGAAGGACGGAATGTCCATGCGCATGCAGGCAAGTGCCGTGGCGTAGATCGAATGGGTGTGGACGACCGCACCCGCCTCCGGGCGGTGCTTCAGGATGTCGAGGTGCATGCGCCACTCGGTGGAGGGCAGGTATTCGCCGATGTAGCCGCCGTCGAGGTCCATCTCGACCACGTGCTGCGGCTTCATCTTGTGATAGGGGATGCCCGATGCGGTGATCAGGAAGCCCTCGGGGGTCCTGACGCTGACATTGCCGGAAGTGCCCTGGTTGATCCCCTCCTCGTTCATCTTGAGGCAGGTTTCGATCACCGCTTCGCGGAGGTCGAGGTATTTGAGCTTGGCCATGTAAGCGCTTCCCGAAACTGTGTCAGGTGAAGGGCTATAGACCGGCCGGCCCGCTTCCATCAAGAGCGGAGGGCGATTGACGCCCATGCAGCGAATGCGAGAGAGTGCCGGAAAGAATTGGAAAGAAGCGAATGGGGCAGGACGAGTTGCGCGGCATCGCGGTGGTCGACGTCGGCTATACCAACACCAAGATCGCGCTGTTTTCACCCGATGGCGAAGTGCTGGCGGAACGCAAGGTGGCGAACCATCACCAGCCCGCGCCGCCCTACAAGCACATCGACCCGGAGCCGATGATGGCGCTGTGCCGGAGCGCCCTGCCCGAATTCGACGCCATGCTACCCATCGACGCCGTGGTGCCGGCCGCCCATGGCGCGGCCATGGCCTGCCTCGATGAAGCGGGCAATCTCGCATTGCCGGTGATGGACTATACCAGCGAGCCACCGCGCGAGATCGTGGCGGACTACGAGAAGATCATGCCCTCCTTCGAGGAGGCCTTGTGCCCGCTGCTGCCGATGACGATCACCCACGGCCTGCAGCTCTACTGGCAGCAGCGCATGTGGCCGGAGGCCTTTTCGCGGGTGCGGACGCTGCTGCCGTGGATCCAGTACATCGGCTTCCGGCTGAGCGGGCGGGCGGTGACGGAGATTTCCTCCATGGCCTGCCAGACGCATCTCCTGGACATCCGCGCCCAGGCGCCTTCGAGCACGGCGCGGCTGCTGGGCTGGGACAGGCTCTTCGCGCCGCGTGCCAGGGCGTGGGAAACGATCGGCGTGCTGAAGGACGAATTCCGCGGCCCGGGATTGCGTGGCGCGGGCCGCGTGCTCGGCGGCGTTCACGACTCCACCGCCAACTTCATGCGCTATGTCTGTGCCGGGCTCGACCGCTTCACGCTGGTCTCGACCGGCACGTGGAGCATCAGCTTCGATCCCTCGACCTCCGTCGACGTGCTCGATCCGGCGCGCGACACCAATACCAACACCGACGTGCTGGGCCGCAACGTGTGCTGCAGCCGGTTCTTCGGCGGCATGGAGTTTGCAGCGGTGGCCCAGGACGCGCCGGCGGAGGCCGCGAACCTCGCCACCGTCGCGGCGCTGGTGGCGCGGGGGACCTATGCCGTTCCTTCCTTCACGCTCACCAGCGGGCCGGTACCGGATTCGGCCGGAAGGGGCTTCGTGAAGGGGCCGGCGGCGGAGGGCGCGGAGGAGCGCGCTTCACTTGCCGCGCTCTACTGTGCGCTGATGGTGTCGGAGCAGCTCGATGCCATCGCCTCGAAGGACGACATCATCGTCGATGGCCCGTTCTCGCAGAACCCGGTGCTGCTCGGCCTGCTGGCGCAGCTCAGGCCGGCGCAGAAAGTCAAGGCCTCGGCCCTGCGCGACGGAACCACGGCCGGTGCTGCGGCTCTGGCGATGATCACGGACGGCAAGCTGCCGACCATCGGCATCAGGATGGTCGAGACGAGGCCGGCCGAGATCGCAGGGCTCGATGCGTACCAAGCGGCATGGCGGAAGATGGCCTATGCGAAGCGGTGAGGTTCTCTTCATGTCCTGCACCTGTCTATGATGCCGTCACCCCGGCCTTGCCGGGATGACGGCTAGAATGACATTCCGCGCGATTGGGGAGACGACATGAAAACTTGCCTTGCAACCTTCGTCCTTCTCACTCTCACCACCCCCGCCCACGCCTTCGACTGCGCGAAGGCCTCGACCGCCGTCGAGACGGCGATCTGTGCCGATCCGCAACTGAAGCGGCTCGACGGGCAACTGTCCGACGCCTATGCGGCGGTGAAGGCGGCCTCGACGCCGCCGGAGCAGAAGATGCTGGCGCGCTCGCAGAAGCGCTGGATCGCCGAGCGCGAATACTGCAGCGGTGACGAGAGTGGCGTCACGGCCTGCATCGCGCAGAAAACCAGGGACCGTCTGAGCCTGCTGCTCGGCGCACCCGAAAGCGGTCCGGGGCCGGGCGCGAAGATGGTGCCGCTGTTCCTGGTGCAGGACGGCACGACGCGGCAATGGGACATCGACATGGCGCTGCTGCGCTTCGCCGATCCGCAGACGGCGGGGGAGAAGGCGTTCAACCGGCTGGTGGACGGCATCCTGAAGCAGGCGAAGCTCGGGCCGCATGGCGAGGATACGCACGACATGGTCTATGCCATGGAGGATACGCTGAGCCTCACATTTGCCTCGCCCCGGCTCGTCTCGGCGCGGCGCGATTTCTACATCAACGAAGGGGGTGCGCATGGCAACTACGGCACCGACAACTTCAACATCGACATGACGAGCGGCAGGCGACTCGCCATCGCCGACGTCGTCGACGCGGCGGGTGCTGCCACGCTGACGGCCTGGTGCAAGACGCAGGTCGACGCCGAGCGCAGGAAGCGCGTGCCCGACGCGGACGACGTGCCCTATGACCAGAAGACGCGCGATGCGACCATCGCCGAGACGGTGCGCAACCTCGGGAGCTGGAGCATCGGGGCGGGCGAGATCACCGTCAGCTTCGACCCTTATGCGCTCGGGGCCTATGCCGAGGGGGCCTACAGCTGCAGCTTCGCCACCCCGGCGGTGAAGGCGCTGGCGCTCAAGGGGGCACCGCTTCCCTAAAAATTCTCCGGTTTCCGGCAGGGAGCATTAACCATCCTGCAAATGATCTGGCGCAAGATGGCCGCTCGCGTCTGTTGCGTGAGGTGTCCCATGGCGTCCGATGGCTCGTTCACTCTCGTTTCCCCCGGCTACCGGCCGCAGTCCCGGCGGCTGGCCTTCGCCATCGGCACGCTGGTGGCCGAGATGGACGACGACGACCTCGCCCAGAGCTGGCAGGCGGCGGAGGAGCTCTCGGCGCGCGAGGCGGCCGCACTCAGCGAGGCTGCGGCCCTGCACCTGATCGAACTGCTGGAAGAGGGGCTGCCGGCAGCCGACCTGTCCGAGGCGGTGGCCGACGCGGCGGTGGTGTTCCTCATCGCCCTGAAGCGCCATGGCATCGGCGACCCGAAGCGGATTCCCGCCTGCGCCGTGATGTGGAACTTGCACAGCGACAGGGCGCGTGTTCACATCGCTTCATGAAGAAGCGCACTCCCGACAAGACGCCACCCGTTTCCGCCGAGGACTATGGCCGGGCCCTCCGGGGCCTCGGCTTCAACCTGCTGGTCAGCGACGTGCCGCGCGCCGTCGCCTTCGCCACCGAAGTGCTGGGCGCCACCAGCTTCTACGACGACGCGGACTTTGCGGCGATGCGCTGGAATGGCCAGGATTTCATGTTCCATGCCGACCACACCTATCGCGACAATGCCCTCTCCGGCATCGTTGCCGGTCTGGAGGCGCGCGGGGCAGGCGTCGAACTCAGGCTCTATGGCTGTGACCCCGACGTGGCCGAGCAGCGCGCGCGGGAGCTTGGTTTCACGGTGCTGGCGGGAACGATCGACAAGCCGCATGGGCTGCGCGAATGCGTCATCCTCGATGACGACGGCTACGCCTGGGTTCCGGCTGTGGCGCTGAAGCGATAGGCGACCAGTCGAACACCGCCGTCACGAAATCGGTGGTGTCGTGCATCGCCTCGTCGAGCAGCGAGAAGGGGGTGGGGTCCTGCGCCGCGATCTCGCCCAGGGCTTCGCCATGGTCGATCTTGAAATGCGCGCCGAACTTCTCGCCCAGCTTCTGCATGGGCTGGTTCTCGCGGGCGCAGATCATGTGGAGCTGGTGGATGGCGCGGTTCTGGGCGGCGGTCAGGATGCGATCCATCAGCACCGAGCCCAGCCCATGGTGGCGGTGCGGGGTCTCGACCACGAAGGCGGCCTCCGCCATCTCGTCGCCCACGGCGTGGAGCGAACGGAGTTCCGCCGAGGCGTACATCTCCGACCCGATGAAGGCGCCATAGATCACCGTCCCCACCCGCCTCACCGTGTCGGCATAGGCGTTGAGGAAGTTGTCGTTCACCGGGGTTCCGAAGCGGAACTGGCGGGTTTCGGGGTCGAGCCGCAGCAGATGGCGGCGGAAGGCCTCGGTCTCGAGCGGCCAGAGCTTGCGGATGCGGTATTTCTGAAGGTGACGCTGCATCGGCTGTGATTCCTGCCTGAACTTAATTTCGTCCGGCGAAATTAAGAATATGGTGCAGTGCAGTAAAAATCCAATGAATGATCCATGCGGTTTCTGCATGGCTCGTCGCGGGTGCGGTACGGCTTCTGGCCTTAAGCCGGCCAGGGCCCTGACCCTTGCTCCCGTGCCGGGCGGCTTCTAGGTTGCGCCACCATTTCGGATTGGAGGACGGCCCATGGTCAAGGACATCGGACATTTCATCGGCGGCAAGCATGTGAAGGGCAACTCGGGCCGCTTCGCCGAGGTCTTCAACCCCAACACCGGCGAGGTCCAGGCCCGGGTGGCGCTTGCCTCGCCCGCCGAGCTGCGCGCCGCGGTCGAGAACGCCAAGGCGGCGCAGCCCGAATGGGCGGCCAAGAACCCGCAGGTGCGGGCCCGCGTGATGATGAAGTTCCTCGAACTCGCCCGCACCCATGCCGAGGAGATCGCCACGCTGATCTCGATGGAACATGGCAAGACCATCCCCGATGCACTTGGCGATTTGCAGCGCGGCGTCGAGGTCGTCGAGTTCGCCTGCGGCATCCCGCATCTCCTCAAGGGCGAATACACCGACGGTGCGGGGCCCGGCATCGACATGTATTCGATGCGCCAGCCGCTGGGGATCGCGGCGGGCATCACGCCGTTCAACTTCCCGGCCATGATCCCGCTGTGGAAGGCGGCCCCCGCCATCGCCTGCGGCAACGCCTTCATCCTCAAGCCCTCGGAGCGCGACCCGTCCTGCCCGATGCGGCTTGCCGAACTGTTTTTGGAAGCCGGCCTGCCGCCCGGCATCTTCAACGTGATCAACGGCGACAAGGAAGCCGTCGACGGCATCCTCAATGATCCGGACATCGCGGCGGTGGGCTTCGTCGGCTCGACGCCGATCGCGCATTACGTCTATTCGCGCGCCACCAACAACGGAAAGCGCGCGCAGTGCTTCGGCGGTGCGAAGAACCACATGCTGATCATGCCCGACGCCGACATGGACAAGGCGGTCGATGCGCTGATCGGCGCGGGCTACGGCTCGGCCGGCGAGCGCTGCATGGCGATCTCGGTGGCGGTGCCGGTGGGCGAAGCGACGGCCAATGCGCTGGTCGAGAAGCTGATCCCGCGCGTCGAGAAGCTGAAGGTCGGCCTCTCGACCGACCGCGAGGCGGATTATGGCCCGCTGGTGACGAAGCAGGCGCTCGACCGCGTGGTGGGCTACATCGATGCCGGCGTGAAGGAAGGTGCCACCCTGAAGGTCGACGGCCGCGGCTTCAAAATGCAGGGCTACGAGAGGGGCTTCTTCCTCGGCGGCACGCTGTTCGACAACGTCACCAAGGACATGAAGATCTACAAGGAAGAGATCTTCGGCCCGGTGCTGTCGGTGGTCCGCGCCAAGACCTATGACGAGGGGCTGAAGCTGGTGAACGACCATGAATATGGCAACGGTACCGCGATCTTCACCCGCGACGGCGACACGGCGCGCGACTTCGCCTCGCGCTGCCAGATCGGCATGGTGGGCATCAACGTGCCGATCCCGGTGCCGCTGGCCTACCACACCTTCGGCGGCTGGAAGCGCTCGGCCTTCGGCGACCTGAACCAGCATGGCCCAGACTCGGTGCGCTTCTATACCAAGACCAAGACGGTGACGGCGCGCTGGCCCTCGGGCATCAAGGAAGGCGCGCAGTTCTCGATCCCGACGATGCGCTGAATGACCGAAGGGCCCCGGAACTCCGGGGCCCTTTTCGGGTTTGGAGAGATGATGAAGAAACATTCCCCCTTCGAGATGGGCCTGTCCTCCGCCGAGGTGATCGCACGGCGGCTCCCCGGCCTGTGGTGGGGCATGATCTCGCCTTCCGCCGCCTCGCACTCCGAGCTGGTGAAGATGGTGGTCGAGAAGCAGATGGCCTTCGTCGAAGGCTGCTTCGCGGTGCAGACCGAGATGTTCAAGATGATGCTGGCCCCGCTGGAAGGCTCGCACGACCGGCTCATGCAGGCAGCGCTGGCCCCCTCTGCGCGGCGCGTGAAGGCCAATCTCCGGCGCTTGCGGGGCTAGGGCCTTCGCCTCTATGGGGAGGGGCATGGCTCTCTTCCACACAGACCCCATTCCGGTGGGCTATCACCCGCTGCCCAAGCACCACCTCGCCAACCTGGTGACCTGCCTCGAGATGACGCAGAAGCCGGTGCTTCGCCCGGCGCACGAGGGTGGCTTCACGCTCGAGCGCCTGGGTGCTGTCGACACCGAACGCTTCCGCGCCCTGTTCCGCGCCATCGGGCAGGACATCATGTGGTTCTCGCGGCTGATGCTGGATGAGGCGGCGCTCGCCGCCATCATCGGCGACCCCAAGGTGTTCTGCCACGCGCTGGTGAAGGACGGGCAGGACATCGGCCTCCTCGAACTCGACTTCCGGGTGGCGGGGGAATGCGAGCTGTCGTTCTTCGGCGTGGTGCCGTCGGCGGTCGGCGGCGGGGCGGGCCGCTACCTGATGAACGAGGCGCTGACGCGGGCCTGGGCAGAGCCCATCACCCGCATGTGGGTGCACACCTGCCACTATGATCATCCTTCGGCGCTGGCTTTCTACCAGCGTTCCGGCTTCCGGCCCTATGCGGTGATGGTGGAAGTGCATCCGGACCCGCGGCTTCACGGCCAGATGCCGCGCCATGCGAGCCCGCAGGTGCCGCTGATCGGTTAACGCTTCCCTAAAGCCTCCGGACTAGCCTTGCAGCGATGTCCGACTTCGCCACCAGCCTCGCGCCCGATGCCGCTGCTGCCGTGCAGGGCTGGCTCGCCGGCCTGAAATCGGAACGGCGGATGTCGGCCAAGACGCTTGAAGCCTATGGCCGTGACCTCGGGCAATTCTCATGCTTCATGGCCGATCACCTCGGCGCAGCGCCGTCGAACCGCGATCTCGCCGCCCTCACCGTTTCGGATTTCCGGGCCTTCATGGCCAGGCGCCGCATGGAGGGTGTGGAGAGCCGCACGCTGGCCCGCCAGCTCTCCAGCCTGCGCTCCTTCTATCGCCATGCGGAGAAGAGGGGGCTGTTCCGCAATCCCGCACTCTCGGCGCTGCGCTCGCCCAAGCTGCCGCACGCGGTGCCGAAGCCCCTGTCGCCCGAGAAGGCACGCGCCGTGGCAAGGGCCGACGCACTGGCCGGGGCTGAAACCCCGCGCTGGATCCTGGCGCGCGACGAGGCGGTGCTGACGCTGCTCTATGCCTGCGGCCTTCGCATCTCCGAGGCCCTGTCACTCACCGTGAACGAGGTGGAGCAGCCCACCCTCACCATCATCGGCAAGGGCAGCAAGACGCGCCTGGTGCCGCTGCTGCCCGCGGCGCGCGACGCCGTGGCGCTGTACCGCAAGCTCTGCCCGTTTCCGCTCCGGCGGGGCGAGCCGATGTTCCGCGGTCTCAAGGGCGGGCCGCTCAATGCCCGCAACATCCAGCTCCTCATCGCCCGGCTGCGCGGCGCGCTGGGGTTGCCGGAAACCGCGACGCCGCATGCGCTGCGCCATTCCTTCGCCACGCATCTCCTGGCCAATGGCGCCGACCTGCGCGTCATCCAGGAACTCCTCGGCCATGCCAGCCTGTCCACCACGCAGGTCTACACGGAAGTGAACCGCGCGCACCTGCTCGCGCAGTATCGCAAGGCCCATCCGCGGGCGTGATGGGGCCATGCACGCGCTGCTGGTGACACCGATGGCGCGGGCAGGCTAGATTCGCGCCATGCCTGTCATCAAGCTCGCCGCGTCCGACACCCAACTCCCCAAGCAAGCCTCGGTCTGCGTCATCGGCGGCGGCGTGGCCGGGGTCTCCACCGCGCTCGAACTCGCCGAGCGTGGCCTCGACGTGGTGCTGCTGGAGAAGGGCGAGATCGCCGCCGAGCAGTCGAGCCGGAACTGGGGCTGGTGCCGCCAGATGGGGCGCGACCCGCGCGAGATCCCGCTGATCCAGGTGGCGATGGAGATCTGGGACGGCATGGATGCGCGCGTCGAGGGCCAGACCGGCTTCACCCGCTGCGGCATCCTGTATCTGTGCGAAAACGACGAACAGCTCGCCCTCAAGAACGACTGGTACGAGAAGAACGCCAGGCCCGCGGGGCTGGCAACCCGCATGATCGGCGCTGCCGAGGCGAATGAGCTGCAGCCCGGTTGCACGAAGCCGTGGAAGGGCGCGCTCTATACGCCGAACGACGGCCGGGCCGAACCCTTCGTCGCCGTGCCGCTGATGGCGGAGGCACTCCGGCGCAAGGGCGGCAAGGTGTTCACCAATTGCGCGGTGCGCGGGCTCGAGACGAAGGCGGGGCGCGTTTCTACCGTGGTGACCGAGAAGGGGACGATCGCCTGCGACACGGTGGTGCTGGCGGGCGGTGCGTGGTCACGCCGCTTCTGCCACAACCTCGGCATATCCCTTCCGCAGCTCACCGTGATCAATTCGGTGATGCGCACCGAACCCCTCGACACGGGCCTGACCCGCACCTGCTCGGGTGGCGGCTTCACCTTCCGCAAGCGCATGGACGGGGGTTACACCGTCACCGACAACCACTTCTCGCTGGCCGACATCGTGCCGGATTCCTTCCGCCTGTTCCGCGAATTCCTGCCTGCGCTGATGCTCGACTGGAAGGGGCTGCGCCTCAGGCTCGGCAAGCGCTTCATCGAGGAGGCGCGGCTGAAGCGGCGCTGGGAGCTGGACGAGGTAACGCCCTTCGAAGAGGTGCGCATCCTCGATCCCGAACCGGTGAACGACGTGCTGGACAAGGCGGCGGCGCAGCTCAAGGACCATTACCCGGTGTTCAGGCCGATGAAGATCGCCGAGCGCTGGGCCGGCGCCATCGACGCGGTGCCGGACGCGGTGCCGATCATCTCGAAGGTGGACAAGCTTCCGGGCTTCCATCTGTGCACCGGTTTTTCGGGACATGGCTTCGGGCTCGGACCGGGTGCGGGCAAGCTGATGGCGGAGATCGTGACGGGGGAGAGCCCTTGCGTGGACCCGTCGCCGTTCCGCTACACGCGGTTCTTCGACGGCAGCAATCCGCGGCCGACGACGGGGTTGTGAGCTTTATTGCCGTCATCCCGGCCTTCGCCGGGATGACGGCTTCAGGGGTGAGAGGGCGGGGCCGCCCTTTACGAATGAATAGCCCGTCCCGCCACTGCGAGTGCCGCTTCCTTGACCGCTTCCGACAGTGTCGGATGCGCGTGGCAGGTGCGGGCGAGGTCTTCGGCCGAGCCGCCGAATTCCATCAGCACGGCGGCCTCGTGGATCAGTTCGCCCGCCATGGGGCCGACGATGTGGACGCCGAGCACGCGATCGGTCTTGGCATCGGCCAGCACCTTGACGAAGCCGTCGGTGGTCTGGTTGGCCTTGGCGCGGCCATTGGCGAGGAACAGGAACTTGCCGGCCTTGTAGTCGACACCCTCGGCCTTCAGCTCCTCTTCCGTCTTGCCGACGGCGGCAACTTCCGGCGTGGTGTAGACGACGCCGGGGATGACGCCGTAATTCACGTGACCCGCCTGGCCGGCGAGGATCTCGGCGAGGGCAATGCCCTCGTCCTCCGCCTTGTGGGCGAGCATCGGGCCGCGGATGACGTCGCCGATGGCATAGATGCCGGGCACGCTGGTCTGGAAGTGGTCGTCGACCTCGATGCGGCCGCGATTGTCGAGCTTGACGCCGGCGGCTTCGAGCCCAAGCCCCTCGGTGTAGGGCGTGCGGCCGACGGCGACGAGCACCACCTCGGCCTCGATGGCTTCGGGCGTGCCGCCGGCGGCGGGCTCGACCGTGAGGGTGACCTTGTCCTTGGCCTTCGCGGCGCCCGTGACCTTGGAGGAGAGGCGGAAGGCGAAGCCCTGCTTCTGCAGCATGCGCTGGAAGTTCTTGGCGACGTCGAGATCCATGCCGGGCAGGATGCGGTCGAGATATTCGATCACCGTGACCTTTGCGCCGAGGCGGGCATAGACCGAGCCCAGCTCGAGGCCGATGACGCCGGCGCCGATGACGGCGAGGCTCGCTGGTACCTTGTCGAGCACCAGGGCGCCGGTCGACGACACGACCTGCTTCTCGTCGATGTCGATGCCCTTGAGCTTCGCCACGTCGGAGCCGGTGGCGATGATGATGGACTTGGTCTCGATCGTCTCGCTGCCGACCGTGACCTTGCCGGGACCGGCGATCTTGCCCGTCCCGTGGAACACCGTGACCTTGTTCTTCTTGAACAGGAAGTCGATGCCCTTGGTGTTGCCGTCGATGGCCTCCTGCTTGAAGGCCATCATCTTCGGGAAGTCGACCTTGCTTTCGGCCACGATGCCCATCTTGGCGAAGGAATGCTTCGACTCGGCATAGAGCTCGGAAGCGTGCAGCAGCGCCTTGGACGGGATGCAGCCGACGTTCAGGCAGGTGCCGCCATGGCTGGCGCGCTTTTCCACCACCGCGACCTTCATCCCGAGCTGTGCCGCGCGAATGGCGCAGACATAGCCTCCCGGGCCGGTTCCGATGACGACGACATCAAATGCGGCCATTGTGGCCTCCTTCCATGACTTGTGTAGCGGCGATCCGCATCTTCATGTGGATCATGATTGCGGCATGCAATGCCACGGCGAGAAGCAGCGCGGCAACCAGTTGCGTGCCGGTGGACTCTGGCCAGACGAATGCGAGAACGGCGAGGCCCAGCGGAATGAACAGAACCAAGGCCGTGATCAGCCCCGGATTGTAGCCGCGGCTGCGCAGGGCCGTCACGAGATGAAGTGCGGCGTTGACGAGAAGGAGGAAGGCCGCGAAGGCCCCGAGACCCACGCCATGGCCGCGGGCGAGGACGATGCAGAGCGCCAGGGGAAGCCAGACGCCGAAGATGTTGATGACGAAGACGGCGAGCGGCGTCAGGGCGTCGCGGCCATCCGCCATGGCGAGATTGACGAAACGGCGAAACCGGTCTGCGTCATGCTCCTCGTACTGGTGGACCATGTAGACAGGCAGTGTCAGGAAGGTGAGGACCGCGGCGGCGGGCCAGCCCTGCGTCAGCACCGGCGTGAGGCCGAGGAGCATGACGCCCGCCAGCACGCCGCCATAGACCCAGTTGTCGATCAGCCGTTCGGCCCGGGTGGACGGCGTTGCAAGTGTTGTCGGCTCCGCCATCCGCCCGGTCTCTCAGCAGCGCCCGCCGGCCACGGGGATGATGGAGCCGGTGACATAGGAGGACTGGTCGGAGCACAGCCACAGGATGGCATCCGCCACCTCGTCCGCCGTGCCCTCGCGCTTCATGGGGATCGCGTCGCGCATCAGCTTGACGCGGCCCTTGATGCCCGAGGAGTCGTGGATCTCGGTGTCGATGATGCCGGGGCGGATGGCGTTGACGCGCACGCCCTCGGCGGCGACCTCGCGGCCAAGCCCGATGGTCAGAACGTCGATCGCGCCCTTGGACGCACCGTACTCGACGCCGAGGCCCGGTGCGCCGTGATAGGCGGCGGCAGACGACATGTTGACGATGACCCCGCCCGAACCCCCGTGCCTCGTCGACATGCGCTTCACGGCTTCGCGCGCGCAGAGGATGGAGCCGAGGAGGTTGATGTCGAGGATGCGGCGGATGCGCTCGGTCGACATCTCGTCGAGCCGGTTCTGCTGCTCCATGACGCCGGCATTGTTGACCAGCACCTTGAGGGGGCCGAGCCTGTCGGCGACATCGAAGAGGGCGAGGATGTCTGCTTCCTTCGCCACGTCGCCCTTCACCGCCACGGCCTTGCCGCCGGCGGCAGCAATGGCCTTCACCACCTCATTGGCAGCGGCCTCGTTCGCCGTGTAGTTGACGATGACGGTGTAGCCCGCAGTACCCAGTTTCAATGCGGCGGCGCGGCCGATGCCGCGGCTGCCGCCGGTGACGATGGCTATCTTGGATGCTTCTCCCACGCTCTTGTTCCTTTTGTGCCGTCACCCCGGCGAAGGCCGGGGTCCCGCTTTCCTTACTCCACCGCGGTGGCCGTCCAAAGCGGGATCCCGGCCTTCGCCGGGATGACGGCATTGGGAGGCGGGTCCGCCGCGCTTGCCGACTAGAGGTCCAAAATCGTGCGCTGCGGATCCTCAAGGTTCTCCTTCACCCGCACCAGGAAGGTGACGGCTTCCTTGCCGTCGACGATGCGGTGATCGTAGGACAATGCCAGATACATCATCGGGCGGATCACCACCTGGCCGTTGATGGCCATGGGGCGCTCCTGGATCTTGTGCATGCCGAGGATGCCGGACTGCGGCGCGTTGAGGATCGGCGTCGACATCAGCGAGCCGTAGACGCCGCCGTTCGAGATGGTGAAGGTGCCGCCCTGCATCTCGGCGATCTGCAGCTGGCCATCACGCGCCCGCTTGCCGTATTCGGCGATGGTCTTCTCGATGCCGGCGAAGGACAGCATGTCGGCGTCGCGCAGCACGGGGACGACGAGGCCCTTCTCGGTGCCGACCGCCACGCCGATGTTGTAGAAGTTCTTGTAGACGATGTCGTCGCCGTCGATCTCGGCATTGACCGCCGGGATCTCCTTCAGCGCCTGGATGCAGGCCTTCACGAAGAAGCTCATGAAGCCGAGCTTCACGCCGTGCTTCTTCTCGAACAGGTCCTTGTACTGGTTCCTCAGCTGCATGGTCGCCGTCATGTCCACCTCGTTGAAGGTGGTGAGCATGGCGGCGGTGTTCTGCGCATCCTTGAGGCGGCGGGCGATGGTGAGGCGGAGCCTCGACATCTTGACGCGCTCCTCGCGGGCGGCGTCGCCCGGGGCCGACGGGGCACGTGCAGCCGGGGCCGCGGCGGCAGGGATGACCAGCGGCTTCGCTTCCGCCGCCGGCTTCTCGAGATGGGCGATGACGTCGCCCTTGGTCAGGCGGCCGTCCTTGCCGGTGCCGGCGACGGCGGCGGTGTCGACCTTGTTCTCTTCCACCATCTTGCGCACGGCGGGCGACAGCGGCTGCTCGGCCGCCTTTGCGGCAGCGGGAGCGGCCTCGGCCTTTTTCGGCGCTTCGGCGGCCTTCGAAGGCGCGGCACCGGCCGCACCTTCCTCGATCATGCCGAGGAGGGCGCCGACATTCACCGTGGTACCGGGTTCGGCGGAGATCGACGAGAGCTTGCCGGAGGCGGGTGCGGGCACTTCGACGGTGACCTTGTCGGTCTCGAGCTCGACCAGCGGCTCGTCCGCCTTCACGGCCTCTCCGGCCTTCCTGAACCACTTCGCAATCGTCGCCTCGGTGACCGATTCACCCAGAGCCGGAACGCGGATTTCCTTTGCCATCGTACTTGTCCCTTAAGCCTTGTTCTCGCCCAGCGCCTCGTCGAGGAACGTCTTCAGTTCCTTGAGGTGCCGGCTCATCAGTCCGGTTGCAGTGGAGGCGGAAGCGGCGCGGCCGACATAGCGCGGACGGCTGTTCTTCGCCCCGATGAAGTCGAGCACGCGCTCGATGTTGGGCTGCACGAAGCTCCAGGCGCCCATGTTGTAGGGCTCTTCCTGGCACCACACGAACTCGGCGCCCTTGAAGCGCGACAGGATGTTGATGAGAGCCTTGTGCGGCCAGGGATAGAGCTGCTCGACGCGCAGCAGGTAGATGTCGGTGAGGCCGCGCTTCTCGCGCTCCTCGTAGAGATCGTAATAGACCTTGCCGGTGCACAGGATGACGCGGCGGATCTTGTCGTCCTTGACGAGCTTGACCGCCTGGTCCGGCAGCATCTCCGCATCGTCCCAGAGGAGGCGGTGGAAGGTCGTGCCCTCGTCCATCATGGAAAGCGGCGAGGTGGCGCGCTTGTGGCGGAGCAGCGACTTCGGCGTCATGATGACCAGCGGCTTGCGGATGTCGCGCTTCAGCTGGCGCCTGAGGATGTGGAAGTAGTTGGCAGGCGTCGTCACGTTCGCCACCTGCATGTTGTCCTCGGCGCACATCTGCAGATAGCGCTCGAGGCGGGCGGAGGAATGTTCCGGGCCCTGGCCCTCGTAGCCATGCGGCAGCATGACGGTGAGGCCCGACATGCGCAGCCACTTGCGCTCGCCTGACGAGATGAACTGGTCGAACACCACCTGCGCGCCGTTGGCGAAGTCGCCGAACTGGGCTTCCCAGATGGTCAGCGTGTTGGGCTCGGCCAGCGAGTAGCCATATTCGAAGCCCAGCACCGCCTCTTCCGAGAGCATGGAATTGATGGCGTCGATCTTGACCTTCTGGTCCTTCACCAGGTGATTGAGCGGCGTGTAGCGCTTCTCGTTCTCCTGGTCGACGAGCACGGCATGGCGCTGCGAGAAGGTGCCGCGCTGCACGTCTTGCCCCGAGAGGCGGATGGGGAAGCCGTCGAGCAGCAGCGAGCCGAAGGCCAGGTGCTCGCCCATCGCCCAGTCGATGCCGGTGCCGTCCTCGATCATCTTGCGGCGCGCATCGAGCACGCGCTGCATGGTGCGGTGGACCTTGAAGCTCTTGGGAATCTTGGTGAGCTTGAGGCCGATTTCCTTCAAGGTCGCCAACGGCACGCCGGTGTTGCCCTTGCGGGGCTCCTCATGATCCTTCGCGGCCTTGAGGCCGGCCCAGCGGCCGTCGAGCCAGTCGGCCTTGTTGGCCTTGTAGTTCTCCGCCACCGTGAAGTTGTCGTCGAGCGTCTTCCTGTAGGCGGCCTTCATGGCATCGAAGTCGGCCTCCGAGATGACCCCTTCCTCGATCAGGCGCCTGCCATAGATCGCCACCGCGGTGGGCTGGCTGGCGATGCGCTTGTACATCAGGGGCTGGGTGAAGGCCGGCTCGTCGGTCTCGTTGTGGCCGAAGCGGCGGTAGCAGAACATGTCGATGACGACCGGCTTCTTGAACTTCTGCCGGAACTCGATGGCGATCTTCGCGGCATAGACGACCGATTCCGGATCATCGCCGTTGCAGTGGAAGATCGGTGCCTCGATCATCTTGGCGACGTCGGAAGGGTAGGGCGAGGAGCGCGACCAGTGCGGCGCGGTGGTGAAGCCGATCTGGTTGTTGACGATGAAGTGGATGGACCCGCCGCAGCGGTGGCCGCGGAGCCCCGAGAGGCCGAAGCATTCGGCCACCACGCCCTGGCCGGCGAAGGCCGCGTCGCCGTGAATGAGCAGCGGCAGCACCGTGATGCGCTCCCTGTCGCCGCGCTGGTCCTGCTTGGCGCGCGCCTTGCCGAGCACCACGGGGTCGACGATCTCGAGATGCGAGGGATTGGCGGTGAGCGAGAGATGCACGGTGTTGTCGTCGAATACGCGGTCGGAGGACGAGCCGAGGTGATACTTCACGTCGCCCGAGCCCTCGACCTCGTCAGGGGTCGACGAGCCGCCCTTGAATTCGTGGAAGATCGCCGAGAACGGCTTCGACATCACGTTGGCCAGCACGTTGAGGCGGCCGCGGTGCGCCATGCCGAGCACGATTTCCTTGAGGCCCAGCTGGCCGCCGCGCTTGATGATCTGCTCCAGGGCCGGGATCATCGCCTCGCCGCCGTCGAGGCCGAAGCGCTTGGTGCCGGTGTACTTGACGTTCAGGAACTGCTCGAAGCCCTCGCCTTCGATGAGCTTGTTGAGGATGGCCTTCTTGCCGTTCGGCGTGAAGCTGATCGACTTGTCGGCACCCTCGATCCTCTCCTGGATCCAGGCCTTCTGCTCGGGGTCCGAGATGTGCATGAATTCGACGCCCAGCGTGCCGCAGTAGGTGCGCTTCAGGATGTCGACGATCTGGCGCACGGTGGCGTGATCGAGGCCCAGCACGTGATCGAGGAAGATCGGCCGGTCCATGTCGGCAGCCGTGAAGCCGTAGGTGGCGGGATCGAGCTCGGGGTGGCTCTCCGGCTCCTTGAGGCGAAGGGGATCGAGATCGGCGGCGAGGTGGCCGCGCATGCGGTAGGCGCGGATCATCATCAGCGCGCGCACTGAATCCATCGTGGCCTTGCGCACATCCTCGGCCGAAAGGGTCGGGGCCTTGGCCTCGGGCGTCGGCTTGCCGGCCTTGGCGGCGGGCGGGGCCACGACCGGCCAGTTGCCGTCGAGCGCCGAAACGAGCTCGCCCGATTCAGGGCGCGGCCAGTCCTTGCGCTGCCAGGACGGACCCTCGACCTGCTGCTTCGCCTGGGCGGCGTTGTCTTCCAGCCCGGCAAAGAATTGCCGCCAGTGGGAATCCACGGCGGCGGGATTGTCGAGGTACCTGGCGTAGAGCTGCTCGATGTATTGGGCGTTGCCGCCATAGAGGAAGGAGGTTTGCTCGAAGGCAGTGGTGAGATCGGTCTTGTTCATCCCATGATCCTCTATCTCGTCTCCCGCGCACGTGGCGCGCGCGGGAGTTTAGGCGTTGAGTGCTGAAGGAGTGCTTAGCCCTTCAGCTTCTTGACCAGCGTCTTGCCCAGCAAAGCGGGCGAATCCGCGACGGCGATGCCGGCACGCTTCATCGCGTCGATCTTCGACTCGGCACCGCCCTTGCCGCCGGAGATGATGGCGCCGGCATGGCCCATGCGGCGGCCGGGAGGGGCGGTGCGGCCGGCGATGAAGCCGGCCATCGGCTTCTTCTTCTTCGACTTCGCAATGAACTCCGCCGCGTCTTCCTCGGCCGAGCCGCCGATCTCGCCGATCATGATGATCGACTCCGTCGCGTCGTCGGCGAGGAACATCTCGAGCATGTCGATGAACTCGGTGCCCTTGACCGGGTCGCCGCCGATGCCGACGGCGGTGGTCTGGCCGAGGCCTTCCTGGGTGGTCTGGAACACGGCTTCATATGTAAGGGTGCCGGAGCGCGAGACAATGCCCACCGAGCCCTTCTTGAAGATGTTGCCCGGCATGATGCCGATCTTGCATTCGTTGGGGGTGAGCACGCCCGGGCAGTTCGGCCCGATGAGGCGCGACTTCGAGCCCGTGAGCGCCCGCTTCACCTTCACCATGTCCATCACCGGGATACCTTCCGTGATGCAGACGATGAGCGGGATCTCGGCGTCGATGGCCTCGAGGATGGCATCCGCCGCGAAGGGCGGCGGCACGTAGATCACGGAGGCGTCAGCACCGGTGGCCTGCTTGGCATCCCACACCGTGTCGAAGACCGGGAGGCCGATGTGCTTGGTGCCGCCCTTGCCCGGCGTGACGCCTGCCACCATCTGCGTGCCATAGGCAATGGCCTGCTCGGTGTGGAAGGTGCCGTTGTTGCCGGTGATGCCCTGGCAGATGACCTTGGTGTTCTTGTTGACGAGAATGGACATCAGGCCGCTTCCTTCACAGCTTTGACGATCTTGGAGGCCGCGTCGTCGAGATCGTCGGCGGGGATGACGTTGAGGCCGGACTCGCGGATGATCTTCTTGCCGAGGTCGACGTTGGTGCCTTCGAGCCTAACGACCAGCGGCACCTTGAGGCCCACTTCCTTCACCGCGGCGATGACGCCCTCGGCGATCACGTCGCACTTCATGATGCCGCCGAAGATGTTGACGAGGATGCCCTTCACCTTCGGGTCGGCGGTGATGATCTTGAACGCCGCGGCGACCTTCTCCTTCGAGGCGCCGCCGCCGACGTCGAGGAAGTTGGCGGGCTCGGCGCCGTAGAGCTTGATGATGTCCATGGTCGCCATGGCAAGGCCGGCGCCGTTCACCATGCAGCCGATGGAGCCGTCGAGCGCCACGTAGGAGAGGTCATACTTCGATGCCTCGATCTCCTTCGGGTCCTCTTCCGTGAGATCGCGGAGTTCCTTGATCTCGGGATGGCGGTCGAGTGCGTTCGAGTCGAAGTTGATCTTGGCGTCGAGGCAGACGAGGTTGCCGTCCTTGGTGACCACCAGCGGGTTGATCTCCAAGAGGCTCATGTCCTTGTCGACGAAGGCCTTGTAGAGCTGGCCGATCATCTTCACGCACTGCTTGACCTGGTCGCCCTCGAGCTTCAAGGCCGCGGCGATGCGCCGGCCGACGTAGGGCGCGTAGCCCGCGGCGGGATCGACCTGCACGGTGATGATCTTCTCCGGCGTGTCATGGGCCACCTTCTCGATGTCCATGCCGCCCTCGGTCGAGGCGATGAAGGCGACGCGCGAGGTCTCGCGGTCGACGAGGATCGAGAGATAGAGCTCGCGAGCGATCGCGGTTCCTTCCTCGATGTAGAGGCGCTGCACCAGCTTGCCCTCGGGGCCGGTCTGGTGGGTGACGAGCGTCATGCCAAGCATGCGCTTGGCTTCGGCCTTCACCTCGTCGATCGACTTCACCACCTTGACGCCGCCGCCCTTGCCCCGGCCGCCGGCGTGGATCTGCGACTTCACGACCCACACGGGGCCGCCCAGCGTTTCGGCGGCCTTCACGGCTTCTTCCACGGTGAAGGCGGGAATGCCCTTGCCGGTGGTGACGCCGAAGCCCCGCAGGACTTCCTTGGCCTGGTATTCATGGATGTTCATGTGCGCGTCCTTGCTTTACGTGCGCGTCAGATCAGGCGAGATCGGGAGCGATGGTCTTCGCCGCGGCCATCAGGCCATGCACGGCATCGACCGACTTCTTGAAGCCCGCCTTGTCCTCGTCGTTGAGCGCGATCTCGGCGATGCGCTCGACGCCCTTGGCGCCGATCACCACCGGCACGCCGACATAGGTGTCCTTGACGCCATACTGGCCGGTGAGGTGGGCCGCACAGGGGAGAAGGCGCTTCTTGTCCTTCAGGTAGCTCTCGGCCATCTCGATCGCCGAGGTGGCGGGCGCGTAGTAGGCCGAGCCGGTCTTCAGCAGGCTGACGATTTCGGCGCCGCCGTCGCGGGTGCGCTGGACGATCTTGTCGATCTTCTCACTTGTGGACCAGCCCATCTTGATGAGGTCCGGAACCGGGATGCCGGACACCGCCGAGTAGCGGATGAGCGGCACCATGGTGTCGCCGTGGCCGCCGAGCACGAAGGCGGTGACGTCCTGGACGGAGACGTTGAATTCCTCGGCGAGGAAGTGGCGGAAGCGTGCCGAGTCGAGCACGCCGGCCATGCCGACCACCTTCTCCGGCGGCAGGCCGCAGTACTTCTGCAGCGCCCAGACCATCACGTCCAAGGGGTTGGTGATGCAGATGACGAAGGCGTTGGGGGCATACTGCTTGATGCCGGCACCGACCGAGGCCATGACCTTGAGGTTTATCCCCAAGAGGTCGTCACGGCTCATGCCGGGCTTCCTCGGCACGCCGGCCGTCACGATGCAGACGTCGGCGCCGGCGATGGCCTCGTAGGAATTGGCGCCCGACAGCCTGGCGTTGAAGCCCTCGACCGGGCCCGACTGGGCGATGTCCAGCGCCTTGCCCTGGGGCAGGCCCTCGGCAATGTCGAAAATGACGATGTCGCCGAGTTCCTTGAGGGCCGCGAGATGCGCGAGGGTGCCCCCGATCATGCCGCCGCCGATCAGAGCGATTTTCTTCCGAGCCATGTCTGGATTTCCTTCTTGAAGGCCGTGCCGTCAGGTCGTTTTGCAGTGCAAAAGCGACGTTTGTGTAGACCCGATATCTAGCACCTTCAAGACGCCGGCCTAGTCCTTTCGGACGAGAAACTTGACCAAAACGTCAAGTTTCGGCGATTTTTTTGCCCCACCAGGAGGCCGACTGCATCTCCTTGAGGCGAGAGACTGTTCTGCCGAATTCAAAGGCATGGTCGCCAGCCGGGTAGATCGCCTCCGGGGGTTCCGCCGAGGTGGCGACCAGCTTGACCTTCGAGTCATAGAGGGTGTCGACGAGGAGGACGAAGCGTTTGGCCTCGTTGCGGCGGTCGGCGTTCAACCTGGGGATGTGTTCCACGAAAAGAACGGGGAAGTTTTCGGCCAGCGCGAGGTAGTCCGGCGGTCCCAGCGGCTGCTCGCAGAGTTCGGCGAAGCTGAAGCGGGCGCAGCCATGGGCGGCCTGCGGCACGTGCAGCTTGCGGCCGAGCACGTCGATCTCCTGCGGGTGGCCGGAGGCCGTGTCGGTGAGGCGCTGCCACAGGTCCTGCAGCAGGGCGTCGGTCTTGGGCGAGATCGGCGTGAGGAAGGTCTCGTGCGCCTTCACCCGGCCGAGGCGATAGTCGGTCGGGCTGTCGAGCGACACGACGTCGAGGCGCTGCTTGATGAGCGCGATGAAGGGCAGGAAGAGCTGGCGGTTGAGGCCGTTCCTGTAAAGCTGGTCGGGCGCCAGGTTCGAGGTGGTGACGATCACCGTGCCGGCGGCCAGCAGGCCCTCGAACAGGCGGCCGACGATCATCGCGTCGGCGATGTCGGTGACCTGCATCTCGTCGAGGCAGAGCAGGCGGGCCTCCCTGGCCAGCGCCTTCGCCACGGGGGCGATGGCATCCTGGGTGTGCGACTGGCGCGCCGCGTGCAGGCGCTTGTGCACGTCCTGCATGAAGGCATGGAAATGCACGCGGCGCTTCGGGGCGGCGGCGACGGCCTCGTAGAACAGGTCCATCACCATGGTCTTGCCGCGCCCGACCTCGCCATGGATGTAGAGGCCCTTGGGCGGCGGCGGGGGCTTCCTGAAACGCGCGAGAAGGCCGGAGGCGGGGGCGGAGCCCGCGAGTTCGGTGGCGAGCGCGTCGAGCTTCACCACGACGGCGTGCTGCGCGGCGTCAGGCCTGATGAGCCCGGCGTCGCAGCGGCGGTCGTATTCGGTGAGGATGGCGGCCACGTGCCCCACTCTCAATGGCCGTCATCCCGGCGAAGGCCGGGATCCAGCTTTCCAAGTGTCCGGTGCCCGAAGCTGGACCCCGGCCTTCGCCGGGGTGACGGCAAGGAGGGGGTGCCGGGGAGACGGAGAGAAGCGTGATGTGCGGACACGCGTCGTCCTTACAGCGACTGCCCGGTCTTCTTCCAGTCGGCGAGGAACTGCTCGATGCCCTTGTCGGTCAGCGGGTGCCTGACCAGGCCCTTGATGACGGAGGGCGGGCAGGTGGCGACGTCGGCGCCGATGAGCGCCACCTGCTTTACGTGCAGCGCCGTCCTCACCGAGGCCGCGAGGATCTCGGTGTCGAAGGCGTAGTTGTCGTAGATCTGGCGGATTTCGGCGATCAGGTCGGTGCCGTCGAGGTGGATGTCGTCGAGGCGGCCGATGAAGGGCGAGATGAAGGTGGCGCCGGCCTTGGCGGCGAGCAGCGCCTGGATGGCCGAGAAGCACAGCGTGACGTTGACCATGCAGCCGTCCGAGGTCAGCGCCTTGCAGGCCTTGAGGCCGTCGAGCGTGAGGGGCACCTTGATGGTCACGTTGCGGGCGATCTTCCTGAGGTCCGCGGCCTCGCGCATCATGCCGTCATAGTCGAGGGACACGACCTCGGCCGAGACCGGGCCTTCGACGATCGAACAGATCTCGGCGATCACGTCCTTGAAGTTGCGGCCCGACTTGGCGATGAGCGAGGGGTTGGTGGTGACGCCATCGAGCAGCCCCAGGTCGTTGAGCTCCTTGATGTCCTTCACTTCGGCGGTATCGGCAAAGAATTTCATGGGTGCGGTCCTTCTCTCTGGAGCGGAGCCTTACCGCCCGGACCTGTTCAAATCAACCGTGCGGGGGTCGTGGCCGCATTGCAGCCGCGCGGCCTCGCACAACGACTGGACGAGGGCGGAGAGGTCGGCCTGGGGCAGGGGTTCCCGGTCCAGCATGGTGACCGGGCGGATGAAGCGCAGGCTGTTGGTCAGAAAAACGGCGTCGGCCTCGCGCAGTTCGGCCGGCATCACGGCGCGTTCCTCGGGCTTCAGGCCGAGATGGGCGGCGGAGTGGAGGAGCGTCTGGCGGGTGACGCCCGTCAGGATGCCCTGGTCGCGCGACGGGGTAACCAGCGTCTTGCCCTTGAGCAGGAAGATGTTGGCGATGGTGGTGCAGGCGACGTGGCCCTCGGTGTTGAGCATCAGCGCGTCCTCGACGCCGTGGCTCCAGGCCTCGCGGGCCGCCGCGATGTTGTCGATATAGGACAGCGTCTTCAGCCGGCAGGAGACGGACTGCGGGTTGCGGCGGATGGCGGTCGAGGCCAGCGCCACCGGCTTCAGCATCATGGCGGGGTCGAAGGCATCGAGCATGATGAGCAGGCTCGAGGAACCGCCGACCGCGGCGAGGCCTCGTGCGGCACTGCCGCGGGTGAGGGTGACGCGCAGCACGTGATGGAGCTTCGGGATGCCGTCGAGGATTTCCTCCACCGCATCGTCGAGCGTGTCGCGGTGGAAGCCGATGCCGAGCTCCTGCGCCGCCGCCTCGAGCCGCGCGAAGTGCATGTTGCCCCACAGGGGCTTGCGGTTGAGGACGAGAATGGTCTCGAACAGCCCGTCGCCCAGCAGCAACCCGCGCTCGCCGCGCTCCACCGCCAGCGGGCCCTCGGTGAGGGCGCCGTTGAACCAGGTGCGGCTCATTCCACCGCCTTCAGGAAGTTCCGCAGCATGTCGTAGCCGCCCTCGGTGAGGATCGATTCGGGGTGGAACTGTACCCCATAAGTCGGGTGGGTTGCATGGCGCAGACCCATGATCTCTCCCTCGTCGCTTTTCGCGGTGACGATGAGCGGCGTGTCGCGGGCCTCGAGTTCGACGATGAGCGAATGGTAGCGCCCGGCGCTGAAGCGCTGCGGCAGGCCCTCGAAGAGGCCCCTGCCATCGTGGTTGATCTCGGAAGAGTCGCCGTGCATCGGGCGCTTCGCGCGGGTGACGAGGCCGCCGAAGACCTCGCCCATCACCTGGTGACCGAGACAGATGCCGAGGATGGGGAGCTTGCCGGAGTAGTCGCGCATGATGGCCATCGACTGGCCGGCCTCGTGCGGCGTGCAGGGGCCGGGCGAGATGACGATGGCCTTGGCCGCCGCGAGGTCCTTCTCCGTCACCTCGTCGTTGCGCACCACGCGCGTTTCCTCGCCGAGCTCCTCGAAGTAGCGCGCCACGTTGTGGACGAAGCTGTCGTAATTGTCGACGATCAGGATCATGGCCGGAAGGCCTCCATGATGCGCCTGATCTTGGTGAGGCTCTCCTCGTATTCGGCGGCGGGCTGCGAGCGTGCGGTGATGCCGCCGCCGCCCTGCACCCGCGCGATGCCGTCCGAAAACTGCGCGGTGCGGATGGCGATGTTGAGGTCGGTGCGGCCGTTGAAGCCGATATAGCCGATGGTGCCGCAATAGACGCCGCGCGGGGCCCGTTCGATCTCGGCGATGATCTCCATGGCGCGGATCTTCGGCGCGCCGGTGATCGAGCCGCCGGGGAAGGTGGCGCCGATCAGGTCGCCGATGCCGTGCTCCTCCTTCAGCTCGGAGGTGATGACCGAGACGAGGTGGTGGACATTGGCATAGGTCTCGAGGCCGCACAGCACCGGCACCTTCACCGTGCCGGGCTTGGAGACGCGCGAGAGATCATTCCTGAGCAAGTCGACGATCATCACGTTCTCGGCGCGGTCCTTGCGGCTCGATGTGAGGTCGGCAATGAGATTGGCGTCGCGCACCGGGTCGGCGTCGCGGCGCCTGGTGCCCTTGATCGGCCGGGCCTCGACGGTGGTGCCATCGTAACGCAGCAGGCGCTCGGGGCTCGACGAGGCGATCTGGATCGTGCCGTAGTCGAGGTAGGCAGCGAAGGTGGCCGGGTTCTTCTGGCGCAGCACGCGGTAGAAGCCCAGGGGATCGAAGCCGGACGGGATGGGGGCCTGGAACATCTGGGTGATGTTGGCCTGGAAGATGTCGCCGGCGAGGATCAGCTCCACGGTGCGGGCGATCGCCGCCTCGTAGGCCTCGCGGGTGAAGTTCGACTGCCAGCCCTCGATGGCGTGGCCGCCCGTCACCTTCGGGCGGTGGCGCAGCAGCTCCTCCATCTCGTCGGCGCGTTCCGGCGTCTCCGAGATGATCCAGGCGCGCTCCTGCATGTGGTCGAAGGCCGCGACGCAATCATAGTGGTGCAGGATCAGGTCCGGGCAGACCGGCGCGAAGTCCGGGATCTTCGCATGCGGTTCGAGCCGGCGGCCGTAATCATAGGAAATGTAGCCGGCAAGCCCGCCCTGGAAGGGCGGCAGGCCGGGGAGGTGGCGCTGGCGGTTCTCCGCCACGATGCGGTCGATCAGGGTGAGCGCGCTCTTGGCGCGCGGCACGCCGTTGAGGAAGGTGCCGCGGGCATTGACCTCGAGCGTGGCGGCGGGATTGCAGGCGAGGAAGGAATAGCGCCCGAGGTGTTCCGAGCGCATGACGCTTTCGAGCAGCGTCAGGTGGCGCTGGCCCTTCAGCCGCAGCGCCAGCGCCGACGGCTCCAGGCAGACGATCTCTCTGGCGTGCGGTTCCCTCATGGCGGAAGCATATAACGGTGGAAGCGGCGGCTCCCCAAGTCTATTTCAGACGAAATGACCCGCGATTCCGCCATAGCCGAGGTGCTGCTGCCGCTCGCCCTCGACGGCGCCTATTCCTACCGCGTGCCGGAGGCCATGGTGCTGGAGCCGGGAAGCTACGTCGTCGTGCCGCTGGGGCCGCGCCAGATGATCGGCGTGGTGTGGGCGCTGAAAGACACCGCGGGCACCGACAAGAAGCTGCGCGACGTGGCCGAGGTCTTCGACATGCCGCCGATGCCGGAGACGCACCGCCGCTTCGTCGACTGGCTCGCGGCCTATTATCTCGAGCCCGCCGGCAACGTGCTGCGCATGGTGCTGCGCGCGCCCGGCGCCTTTGAGGGCCCGCGCGAGCAGATCGCCTATCGCGCGACTGAATCGGTTCCGAAACGGATGACTCCGCAGCGCGCCCGCGTGCTCGAGATCGCGCGCGAGGGCTTCGCCATGCGCGCCGCCGAACTGGCGGAGGCCGCCGGCGTCGGCACCTCGGTGATCAAGGCGCTGGCCAAGGACGGGGCGCTCGAAGCCGTGGCGCTGCCGGCGCTCCGGCGCTTCCCCGAACCCGACCTCAATGGCGGCGGCTATGACCTGTCGAAGGACCAGCAGGCAGCGGCCGAGGCGCTGCGCGCCGTGGTGGCGCAGCGCCAGCACAAGGTGATGCTGCTCGACGGCGTCACCGGCTCGGGCAAGACGGAAGTCTATTTCGAGGCGATGGCGGCGGCACTGGCTTCAGGAGGCCAGGTGCTGCTGCTGCTGCCCGAGATCGCGCTGACCCAGCCCTTCCTCGAACGGGTCGAGCGGCGCTTCGGCTGCGAGCCGGCGCAATGGCACTCCGACATTCGGCCGCGCGAGCGCGAGCGGGTGTGGCGCGGCGTGGCCGACGGCTCGGCGCGAATCGTGGTGGGGGCGCGTTCGGCGCTGTTCCTGCCGTGGAAGAAACTCCGGCTCATCGTCGTCGACGAGGAACACGAGAGCGCCTACAAGCAGGACGACGGCGTGCCCTATCACGCCCGCGACATGGCGGTGCTCTATGGCGCGATCGGCAAGTTTCCCGTCGTCCTCTCCTCCGCCACGCCGTCGCTCGAGACGCTGGTGAACGTCGACCGCGGCCGCTATGGCGTGGTGCGCCTCACCGACCGGCACGGAAGGCCGGAGCTGCCGGAGATCGGCCTCATCGACATGAAGCGCGTGAGTTCGGAGCCCGGCACCTGGATCTCGCCGCCGCTGTTCGACGCGGTGAACGCGACGCTTGAGCAGGGCGACCAGGCCCTGCTGTTCCTCAATCGCCGGGGCTATGCGCCGCTCACCTTGTGCCGGGCCTGCGGGCATAGGCTCGAATGCCCGAACTGCGCGGCATCCCTCGTCGAGCACCGCTTCCGCCGGCAGCTGATGTGCCATCACTGCGGCCACCTCGAACCGATGCCGAAGGACTGCCCGAGCTGCCACACCGAGGGCAAGATGGTGCCCGTCGGCCCCGGCGTCGAACGCCTCGCCGAGGAGGCCGCGGCGCGCTTCCCGCAAGCGCGCATCGCCATCCTGTCGAGCGACCTGGCGCGCGGGTCGCTGCTGCGCGACGCGATCCGCGACGTGGAGGAGGGGCAGTTCAACCTCGTCATCGGCACGCAGCTCGTGGCCAAGGGCCATCACTTTCCGCACCTCACGCTGGTCGGCGTGGTCGATGCCGACCTGGCGCTCGAGTCTTCCGATCCGCGCGGCGGCGAGCGCACCTGGGCGCTGATGGCGCAGGTGGCGGGCCGCGCCGGGCGCGGGGCCAAACCCGGCCGCGCCCTGGTGCAGACCTATCTGCCCGAGCACCCGCTAATGCAGGCGCTGAAGAAGGGCGACCGCGATTCCTACCTGAACCAGGAAAAGGCGATCCGCGAGAATGCCGGGCTGCCGCCCTATGGCCGGCTGGCGGCGATCATCATCTCGGGGACCGATGCGGCGGAAACAGAACGCTTCGCGCGTGGCCTCGGGCAGATTGCTCCGTTGGCGGACGGTATCACGGTGCTCGGCCCCGCCGCGGCCCCCATCGCCATGGTGCGCGGGCGGCACCGCTTCCGCTTCCTCGTCAAGGCGGGGCGCGAGGTGAACCTGCAGGCCTTCCTCAGGCTGTGGCTGAAGGACGTGAAGCCCAAGGGCTCGCTGGCGCTGCAGGTGGACGTGGATCCCTATAATTTCCTGTGAGGGTGTGGTGCGGTCGCGCGCCGCTTGTCACGACGATGAGGAAAGGGGAGAGTGGCGGCGAAATCGATTAAGGAATTTAGTCCTTGACAGCGCGCGCTGGATGTGCTAGTAAAGGGCATACTCCAGTCATGTATCCCTCACCCAAAAAGGCACGTCACCCCGGCGAAGGCCGGGGTCCCGCTTCTCTTGTCGCACGTGCTGTCGCAAAGCGGGATCCCGGCCTTCGCCGGGATGACGGCATTTTGGGAGGTGTGGGGGAACAGGGGCCGGGCGCGAGCGCGCGGTGGGATCACCCGAAGAACCGCCACTCCATGCGGTGGCGGTAGACCTCACCAGGCCGCAACTCCGCGCTCGGGAAATTCTTGTGGCTCGGCGCGTCCGGCAGGTTCTGCGGTTCGATGGCGATGGCGCCATATTGCCGGAGCGGGCCGGTCTTGCCGGGGAAGCCGGGGTTCCAGTGTTCGGCGGTGTACATCTGCATGCCGGCTTCGGTGGTCCACACCTCCATGCGCCGCCCGCTCACGGGGTCCTTCAGCGTGAGGCCGTGCTTGAGCGTGCCGCGCGGGCCGTCGAGCACCCAGCAATTGTCGTAGACGCCGCCGACGGGGCGGAGCTCGCGGAAGTCCCAGCGGGTGCCGGCGACGTCGCGCAGTTCGCCCGACGGCAGCAGCTCATCGCTGAGCGGCAGGTAGCGCGAGCCCATGATCTGCATCTCGTGCTCGAAGGCGCCGCGGGTGCCGCCGGACATGTTCCAGTAGGCGTGGTTGGTGAGGTTGACGACGGTGGGCTTCGAGCTCTGCGCCACGAAGTCGAGGGCCAACGTGTTGCCGCTCGCCGCATAGGTGGCGGTGACGTCGAGTGCGCCGGGATAGCCCTGGTCGCCATCGGGGGAATGAAGGGAGAAGCGGATGGAATTGTCGGTGGCTTCGGGCTTCCAGTGGCGGATGGCGAAATTGTCCGGCCCGCCATGGAGCTGGTGCTCGCCGAAATTCTTCGCCAGCTGGTATTCGGTGTTGTCGATGCTGATGCGGGCATTGGCGATGCGCCCGGCGATGCGGCCGGCCACGGCGCCGGTGGTCCAGTCGCCGGCGAGGATGTCGGCATCGCTGCCGCCGCCCATCACGCAGTCGGCGCCGGCGAAGTCGAGCGCCACGAGGCGCGCGCCCAGCGTGGTGAAGCGGGCACGGATCTTGTCGGTCTTCAGCTCGAACATGGTGCGGACTCCTCGCGGGACATCACCCCGGCGAAAGCGCCGGGGTGAGACTGTTGTTCCGTCGTCAGTGGTTGTCGCGCGGCAGGCCCATGGTCTTGGCGACGCGCTGGAACTTGGTGGCGCCCTTCAGCACCATGCCCTCGGCCAGCTGGCCCACTTCCTTCCTGAAGATTTCCTGCCACGGCGTCTGGCTCGGCGGCACCTTGTAGCCGCCGGCCTTCTCGAGCTCGGCACGGCGCTTCTCCAGCTCTGCGTCCGACAGCAACATGTCGCAGGTGCCCTTGTTGAGGTCGATCCGCACCTGGTCGCCGTTCTTCAGGATCGCGAGCCCGCCGCCCGCCGCCGCTTCCGGCGAGGCGTTGAGGATCGAGGGCGAACCGGAGGTGCCGGACTGGCGGCCGTCGCCGACGCAGGGAAGCGAGCGGATGCCCTTCTCGAGCAGGTAGTTGGGGGCCCGCATGTTCACGACCTCCGCCGCGCCCGGATAGCCGAGCGGCCCGACGCCGCGGATGAACAGGATGGTGTTCTCGTCGATCCCCAGCTTCGGGTCGTCGATATGGGCGTGGTAGTCCTCGGGACCGTCGAAGACGATGGCCTTGGCCACGAAGGCGTTCGGGTCCTTCGGGTTCGACAGATAGCGCTGGCGGAACTCCTCGGAGATCACGCTCGTCTTCATGATGGCGTTGTCGAAGAGGTTGCCGGTGAGGCGCTTGAAGCCGGCGTGTTCCTTCATCGGCTTGCCGAATTCGCGGATCACCGCGCGGTCCCAGGAGAACTGGCCCTTGCAGTTCTGCCCGATGGTCTTGCCATTGGCGGTGATGCAGTCCTCGTGGATCTTGCCGGCCGCGATGAGCTCGGCCACGACCGCGGGCACGCCGCCGGCGCGGTGATAGTCCTCGCCGAGATATTCGCCGGCGGGCTGCAGGTTGACGAGGAGCGGCAGGTCATAGCCGTGCTTCTCCCAGTCGGCGACGGTGAGCTCGATGCCGAGATGCGCCGCGATGGCGTTCAAATGGTTGGGCGCGTTGGTCGAGCCGCCGATCGCGGTGTTCACCGCGATGGCGTTCTCGAAGGCCTTGCGCGTCATGATCTTGGACGGCGTGAGGTCTTCCTTCACCATGTCGACGATGCGGCGGCCGGTGGCATAGGCCATCTGGCCGCGCTCGCGGTAGGGCGCGGGGATCACGCCATTGCCGGGCAGCGACATGCCGAGCGCCTCGGTGAGCGAGTTCATGGTGGTCGCGGTGCCCATGGTGTTGCAGAAGCCGGTCGAGGGGGCCGAGGTGGCGACGAGTTCGACGAAGCCCTCGTAGTCGAGCTCGCCGGTCGCCAGCTTCTCGCGCGCCATCCACACGATGGTGCCGGAGCCGGTGCGCTGGCCCTTGTACCAGCCGTTCAGCATCGGGCCGGACGAGAGGGCGATCGCCGGGATGTCGACTGTCGCGGCGGCCATCAGGCAGGCCGGCGTGGTCTTGTCGCAGCCGATGGTGAGGACGACGCCGTCGAGCGGGTAGCCGTAGAGCACCTCGACGAGCGAGAGGTAGGACAGGTTGCGGTCGAGCGAGGCGGTGGGGCGCTTGCCGGTCTCCTGGATCGGGTGGATGGGGAATTCCAGCGGG
>JAXMCT010000012.1:0-147500 GCA_046349235.1 Hyphomicrobiales bacterium | reverse complement strand
AGTGGTTTTGGTGCCGGGCATTCCCTGTACCGGGCTTGTAGCTCAGTTGGTTAGAGCGCGCGCTTGATAAGCGTGAGGTCGGAAGTTCGAGTCTTCCCAGGCCCACCAGATTGGAGCCGGTCCTTGTGATCGCTTCGAATGAAGTGGGTGAGACGGGGCCATAGCTCAGTTGGGAGAGCGGTAGCTTTGCAAGCTTCAGGTCGTCGGTTCGATCCCGTCTGGCTCCACCATTCCAGTCCAGTGTTGTATTCCGGCGATATGCGCCGATGAGACCTCCGAAACCAGTTTCGCCGCTCCTTATCGAGCTGGCGTCTTGCTGATTGACATCGTGAATGAAGGGATTTGCTTGCTAGCTTACGCTGGCGCCATCGAGAGATGGTGTTGGCATATGTAAGCCGCAGCGCTTGACCGCTCTGCGGCAGGCAAATCGAGCACATATAAGTCTTTCTTAGAATCGGTGTCCGTCCGTCTGATCTGCCGAGGTCAGACACCCCGGATGGACATTGATAATGAGAGCATCAAGCGACTTAAGAGCATTTGGTGGATGCCTTGGCACTGAGAGGCGATGAAGGACGTGGTACGCTGCGAAAAGTTACGGGGAGCCGCGAACAGGCTTTGATCCGTAAATATCCGAATGGGGCAACCCCTGGCTTCGGCCAGACCTGCACATGAATCCATAGTGTGCTGGAGCAAACCGGGAGAACTGAAACATCTAAGTACCCCGAGGAAAGGACATCAACAGAGACTCCGCTAGTAGTGGCGAGCGAACGCGGACTAGGCCAATGCCCGACGTGTAAGAACTGGAACAGGATGGAAAGCCTGGCAACAATGGGTGATAGCCCCGTACAGGTAGAAAGCATGTTGGGATACGAGTAAGGCGGGACACGTGCAATCCTGTCTGAACATGGGGGGACCACCCTCCAAGCCTAAGTACTCCTCAGTGACCGATAGCGAACTAGTACCGTGAGGGAAAGGTGAAAAGCACCCCGACGAGGGGAGTGAAAGAGCACCTGAAACCGAATGCTTACAAACAGTCGGAGGGCGCAAGCCTGACGACGTACCTTTTGTATTATGGGTCAGCGACTTATGATTGACGTGCGAGCTTAAGCCGATAGGTGGAGGCGAAGCGAAAGCGAGTCTGAACAGGGCGATTTAGTACGTTGATATAGACCCGAAACCAGTCGATCTAGCCATGAGCAGGCTGAAGGTGCAGTAACATGCACTGGAGGGCCGAACGGGTAACCGTGGAAAAGGTTTCCGATGACTTGTGGTTAGGGGTGAAAGGCTAATCAAGGCTGGAGATAGCTGGTTTTCCGCGAAAGATATTTAGGTATCGCGTCGCATGAATACTCCGGAGGGTAGAGCACTGGATGGGCTAGGGGGTCGTATAGATCTACCAAACCCAACCAAACTCCGAATATCCGGAAGTACTGTGCGGCAGTCACACGGTGGGTGCTAACGTCCATCGTGAAGAGGGAAACAACCCTGACCTACAGCTAAGGTCCCCAAATAGTGGCTAAGTTAGGAAGGATGTGAAGATCCCAAAACAACCAGGAGGTTGGCTTAGAAGCAGCCATCCTTTAAAGAAAGCGTAACAGCTCACTGGTCTAAATAAGGGTTTTTGCGCCGAAAATGTATCGGGAATCAAGCCACTTACCGAAGCTTAGGGTGCAGTCCGCAAGGGCTGCGCGGTAGCGGAACGTTCCGTAAGCCTGTGAAGGTCGACCCGTGAGGGCGGCTGGAGGTATCGGAAGTGCGAATGCTGACATGAGTAACGACAAACAGTGTGAGAGACACTGTCGCCGAAAGCCCAAGGGTTCCTGCTTAAAGTTAATCTGAGCAGGGTGAGCCGGGTCCTAAGGTGAGGCCGAGAGGCGTAGCCGATGGCAATCAGGTTAATATTCCTGAGCTGGTGGTGGGTGACGAATGCAAGAAGCTGTCCGATGTTATTGGATTCGGAGGGCAGCGCATGCGTTCCAGGAAATAGCCCCCACATCAACCCGTACCCGAAACCGACACAGGTGGGCAGGTAGAGTATACCAAGGCGCTTGAGAGAACGATGCTGAAGGAACTCGGCAAATTACCCTCGTAACTTCGGGATAAGAGGGCCCCGTCTGTGGGCAACCATGGGCGGGGGGCACATACCAGGGGGTAGCGACTGTTTAGCAAAAACACAGGGCTCTGCGAAGTCACGAAGACGACGTATAGGGTCTGACGCCTGCCCAGTGCCGGAAGGTTAAGAGGAGAGGTTCACGCTTTGAATCGAAGCCCCGGTAAACGGCGGCCGTAACTATAACGGTCCTAAGGTAGCGAAATTCCTTGTCGGGTAAGTTCCGACCTGCACGAATGGCGTAACGACTTCCCCACTGTCTCCAGCATCGGCTCAGTGAAATTGAACTCCCCGTGAAGATGCGGGGTAATTGCGGTCAGACGGAAAGACCCCGTGCACCTTTACTATAGCTTTACACTGGCATTCGTGCTGGCATGTGTAGAATAGCTGGTAGGCTTTGAAGCGCAGGCGCCAGCCTGCGTGGAGCCGCAATGTGAAATACCAGCCTTGGCGACATGGATGTCTAACCGCGACCCCTGAATCGGGGCCCGGGACAGTGTATGGTGGGTAGTTTGACTGGGGCGGTCGCCTCCCAAAGAGTAACGGAGGCGTGCGAAGGTAAGCTCAGACTGGTCGGAAATCAGTCGTCGAGTGCAATGGCATAAGCTTGCCTGACTGCGAGACAAACAAGTCGAGCAGAGTCGAAAGACGGCCATAGTGATCCGGTGGTCCCACGTGAGGAGGGCCATCGCTCAACGGATAAAAGGTACGCCGGGGATAACAGGCTGATGATTCCCAAGAGTCCATATCGACGGAATCGTTTGGCACCTCGATGTCGGCTCATCACATCCTGGGGCTGGAGAAGGTCCCAAGGGTTCGGCTGTTCGCCGATTAAAGTGGTACGTGAGCTGGGTTCAAAACGTCGTGAGACAGTTTGGTCCCTATCTGCCGTGATTGTAGGAGAATTGAGAGGATTTGTCCTTAGTACGAGAGGACCGGGATGAACACACCTCCGGTGGACCTGTTGTCGCGCCAGCGGCAGTGCAGGGTAGCTATGTGTGGACGGGATAACCGCTGAAGGCATCTAAGCGGGAAACCCACCTCGAAACAAGTTCTCCCTTGAGAACCGTGGAAGACGACCACGTTGATAGGCCAGATGTGGAAACGCAGCAATGCGCGCAGCTTACTGGTACTAATCGTTCGATCGGCTTGATCGCTCTCATTATCAATGTCCATCAGGACATCGATCCAAGAAAGACAGTGCGCCCGGGGCTTGCCCCATTCGCGCCAACCAAAACTCCATGTGCTCATCCCCTCTGTCCTTCGCCGGCCTGGTGGCTCTGGCGGGGTGTCCATACCCGATCCCATCTCGAACTCGGCCGTAAATCGCCCCAGCGCCAATGGTACTTCGTCTTAAGACGCGGAAGAGTAGGTCGCTGCCAGGCCTGCAAAGGACAGAGAAACTCCCTTCTCACGATACAAACCACCAAAACCCCGCCATGCAGAAATGCAAGCGGGGTTTTGACGTTCGGAAAACGCCTTCGCCACAACCCCCGCAACGTCCGGGATTGCAGCCGCATGGTAGAAGGCGGGGCATCTCTCCGCTATCTCTGCGGCTCACCTGCTGATCGCCCGGTAGGATGTGCTTGCTGGCCGGCGGCCCGGGAGAACGTATGTGATCAGAGAGTGCGACAGCTTTGCCGAGACATTGCTCAGGCTCGACAGCGAGACCGCGCGGCTGATTGCCGGCCGTGACTGGAGTGCGACACCGCTGGGGCCGCTCGAGTCCTGGCCGCCAAGCCTCAGGACCTCGGTGTCCATCATCCTGCTGTCACCGGTGCCCATCGTCATGCTGTGGGGCGAGGACGGCACCATGCTCTACAATGACGCCTATTCGATCTTCGCCGGCGGGCGGCATCCGCAACTGCTCGGATCCAAGGTGCGCGAGGGCTGGCCGGAAGTCGCCGAGTTCAACGACAACGTGATGCGGGTGGGACTTTCCGGTCGCACACTGGCCTATCGCGACCAGGAACTCACGCTCTATCGCAACGGCAAGCCCGAGCAGGTCTTCATGAACCTCGATTACTCGCCGATCCTCGGCGAGCGCGGCGTGCCGGAAGGCGTGCTGGCCATCGTGATCGAGACGACGGAGCGCGTCATCGCCGAGCGCCGGCGCGAGGAAGCGGAAGCCGCCCTGCGCGCCGCGCGCGACCGTGCGCAAGGGGTTCTCGACAACATGGCCGAGGCCTTCGTGCTGCTCGACGGAGAGCTGCGCTTTCTCGACATCAATGCCGAGGCGGTGCGCCTCGAGCGCCGCCCGCGTGATGCATTGATCGGCAAGACCCATTGGGAGGTGCACCCCGAGGCCGCACCGGAGATTGGCAAGCGCCTGATGAAGGCGGTGCGCGAGAAGGTTCCCGTCTCGCTTGAGCACAACTTCCACTGGACCGATGGCCGCGAGACCTGGATCGACATGCGGGCCTACCCCGTGGGCGAGAATCTCGCGGTGTTCTATCGCGATGTCACCGACCGCAAGCGCGGCGAGGAGAGCCTGCGCGCCAGCCAGGCGGCATTGGCCCAGCTCAACGCCAGCCTCGAGGCGCAGGTGGCGGAACGCACCGCCGACCTTTCCCATGCGCTGCAGCGGCTGCGCGCCGAAGTGGCCGAGCGCGAGCGGGCCGAGGCGGCCCTGCGCCAGATGCAGAAGATGGAAGCCATCGGCCAGCTTTCCGGCGGCATCGCCCACGACTTCAACAATCTCCTCGGCGCCATTCTCGCGGGCTTCGAGCTGATCTGCCGCAAGGCGGAGGATCCGAAGCGGGTGCGGCAGCTGGCGGAGGCAGGACTGAAAAGCGCCGAACGCGGCGCCAAGCTCACAGGCCAGCTGCTGGCCTTCTCGCGCGAGCAGCGCATCGAGCTGAAGCCCGTTGCCATCGCGGAGCTGCTGAACGGCATGCGGGACCTGCTCACCCGCTCGCTCGGGCCGTCGATCAAGCTGGCGTTCGACATCAAGTCGGATGGCGCTGTGCTGGCGGATGCGACGCAGCTCGAAATGGCGATTCTCAACCTGGCGATCAACGCGCGTGACGCGATGAAGGCCAATGGCGTGCTGACCATCGCCACGCGCACACTGAGCATCGAGGGAGACATCGACCTCAGCCCTGGCGACTACATGGAAGTGGCCGTGACCGATACCGGCAGCGGCATGACGCCCGAGGTGATGGCGCGCGCCTTCGAGCCCTTCTTCACCACCAAGGGCCTCGGCAAGGGCACGGGGCTCGGACTGTCGCAGGTCTATGCCAGCGCGCGCCAGGCAGGCGGCACGGCACGCATGGAGAGCCGGCCGGGTGAGGGCACCACCGTCAGCATCCTGCTGTCGCGTGTCAGCATTCCGGTGGCGGGAAGCGACGATTTGCCTGTCTCGCAGCCCGGTCAGCGGCAGGGCTTCGCGGACCTGCTGCTCGTCGACGATGACCAGCAGCTTCGCGGCATGCTGGCCGCGTCGCTCGGCGATGCCGGCTTTCGCGTTCACCAGGCCGATAACGGCCGCGCGGCCCTCGCCATGCTGGAGCACAGCACGCCCGACGTGATGATCGTGGACTTCGCCATGCCGGAGATGAACGGAGCGGAGCTCGCCGGAGAGGTGTGGAGCCGTGACCCCTCGATCCCCATCATCTTCGCCAGTGGCTTTGCCGAGACCGAGGCGATCGAAGTGATCGCCGGCAAGGATGCGGTCGTGCTGCGCAAGCCGTTCCGCCTCGAGCAGCTGCAGGAGGCGATTGGCCAGCAGCTGGCCCGCAAGGGCCTCGTCTCCCGGACGGCGGCCGAATGAACCCGGGCCGGCGCGGACCTAAAAATTTGACCATTTGAACAAATCCTGTCATCCTCTCTCAAAACCAGAACACCAAGCTTCTTGGAGGGAGCGACCATGGCGGATGTGAAGCCCGGGATATCGGGCGGACGGCTTTCCGTTTCGGACTACGCCGTCAATTTCGGCGACCTGCACCCGCCGCTCGACGCGCATGAGGCGCTCGTCGAATCGGACCGTTGCTATTTTTGCCATGACGCGCCCTGCCAGGTGGCCTGCCCGACCTCGATCGACATCCCGATGTTCATCCGCCAGATCCAGGCGGGGCACCCGAAGTCGGCGGCGAAGACCATCTTCGACCAGAACATCTTCGGCGGCATGTGCGCCCGCGTCTGCCCCACCGAGACGCTGTGCGAGGAAGCCTGCGTGCGCATGGAGGCCGAAGGCAAGCCGGTCAAGATCGGCCTGCTGCAGCGCTTCGCGACCGATGCCTTCATGGCGGATGGGGCGCAGCCCTATGAGCGGGCACCGCCGAGCGGCAAGACGGTTGCCGTGGTGGGGGCGGGCCCCGCAGGGCTTGCCTGCGCGCATCGTCTCGCCATGCATGGTCATGCGGTGACGGTGTTCGAGGCGCGGCCGAAGTCCGGCGGCCTCAATGAATATGGCATCGCCGCCTACAAGAGCACCGATGATTTCGCCCAGAAGGAAGTGGACTTCATCCTGGGGGTCGGCGGCATCGAGGTGGTGCATGGCAGGAAGCTCGGCGCGGGACTCGACCTCGCGCAGCTGCAGAAGGATTTCGACGCGGTGTTCCTCGGGCTCGGGCTGCAGGGCGTGAACGCGCTCGGCGCCGCCAATGACGACGCGGCGGGCGTCGAAGACGCCGTCGACTACATCGCGGAACTGCGCCAGGCCTCCGACCTCTCGAAGCTGCCGGTGGGCCGCCGCGTGGTGGTGATCGGCGGCGGCATGACGGCGGTCGACGCCGCGGTGCAGTCGAAGCTGCTCGGTGCCGAGGACGTGACCATCGTCTATCGCCGCGGACCCGCACAGATGAAGGCCAGCGCCTATGAGCAGGAACTCGCCCAGACGCGTGGCGTGCGCATCAAGCACTGGGCCATGCCGAAGTCGGTGACCGTGAAGGACGGCAAGGCCGTGGGCCTGACCTGCGAATACACGACCGAGGCCAACGGCAAACTCGTCGGCACCGGCGAGACCTTCGATCTTCCCGCCGACATGATCTTCCGCGCCATCGGCCAGAGCTATGTCGACGCCACCGGCGGCAAGCTGGCGCTCGAGGGCGGGCGCATCAAGGTCGACGCCGAGAAGCGCACCAGCGTCACGGGCATCTGGGCCGGCGGCGACTGCGTCGCGGGCGGCCAGGACCTCACCGTGGCCTCGGTCGACGACGGCCGCCGCGCCGCCGAATCGATCAACCTCTTCCTCAAGGCGTAAAGGAGCAAGCCATGGCTGACCTGCGCTCGAACTTCATCGGCATCAAGTCTCCCAACCCGTTCTGGCTCGCCTCGGCGCCGCCGACCGACAAGGAATACAACGTGGTGCGCGCCTTCAAGGCGGGCTGGGGCGGTGTCGTCTGGAAGACCCTGGGCGAGGAAGGCCCGCCGATCGTCAATGTCTCGGGCCCGCGTTACGGCGCGATCCACGGCGCCGACCGGCGCCTCCTCGGCCTCAACAACATCGAGCTCATCACCGACCGGCCACTGGAGGTGAACCTCCAGGAGATCAAGAAGGTAAAGCGCGAGTGGCCGGACCGCGCGATGATCGTGTCGATCATGGTGCCGTGCACGGAGGAAAGCTGGAAGGCCATCCTGCCGAAGGTCGAGGAGACGGGCGCCGACGGCATCGAGCTCAACTTCGGATGCCCGCACGGCATGAGCGAGCGCGGCATGGGCGCCGCCGTCGGCCAGGTGCCGGAATACATCGAGATGGTCGCCCGCTGGTGCAAGCAGTATTCGCGCATGCCGGTGATCGTGAAGCTTACTCCCAACATCACCGACATCCGCTACCCGGCGCGCGCCGCCAAGAAGGGAGGTGCCGACGCAGTGTCGCTGATCAACACCATTTCCTCCATCGTCTCGGTCGATCTCGACAATTTCGCGCCGATGCCAACCATCGACGGCAAGGGCAGCCATGGCGGCTATTGCGGGCCCGCCGTGAAGCCCATCGCCCTCAACATGGTGGCCGAGATCGCGCGTGACCCCGAAACCCGCGGGCTCCCGATTTCCGCCATCGGCGGCATCACCACCTGGCGTGACGCGGCGGAGTTCATCGCCATGTCGGCCGGCACCGTGCAGGTGTGCACGGCGGCCATGACCTATGGTTTCCGCATCGTCGAGGAGATGAAGACCGGGCTCGCCCGCTGGATGGACGAGAAGGGCTATGCGACGCTTGAGGACTTCCGTGGCCGGGCGGTGCCCAATGTCACCGACTGGCAGTATCTCAACCTGAACTACGTGACGAAGGCCCATATCGACCAGGACCTCTGCATCAAGTGCGGCCGCTGCTATGCCGCCTGCGAGGATACGTCGCACCAGGCCATCTTCAAGGAAAAGGACGGCAAGCGGCACTTCGAGGTCAACGACGCCGAATGCGTGGCCTGCAATCTCTGCGTCGAGGTCTGCCCGGTCGACAACTGCATCACCATGGTGCGGCAGACCGAGGGGGTGGACCCGCGCACCGGCCGCAGGATCGACCCCGCCTATGCCAACTGGACCACGCACCCCAACAACCCGATGGCCCTGAAGGCGGCGGAATAGGGCCGCCTGGCAGCCCCGGGCCGCCGCCCGGGGGAGACCCCAAGCACGGCGCTTGCCGCTGCCCCCATGTCAGGGTAGATTTACAAGATGCATGGGACCCCGTCCAACGTCATCCCGGATGTGCTGCAGCGCTGTGACCACTGTCTCGTGCGTCACCAGGCCGTCTGCGGGGCCATGGACGACGTGCAAGTCAAGAAACTGGCGCAGATCGCCCACCGCAAGAAGGTGCCGGCCGGGCAGACCATCATCTCCGACGAGGAGCCCGTCGACTTCTTCGCCAACGTGATTTCCGGCGCCATCAAGCTGACCAAGACCCTGCCCGACGGCCGCCAGCAGATCGTCGGCCTGCTGTTCGCGCCGGACTTTCTCGGCCGCGCCTATTCCAAGAACAATCCGTACACGGCGGAAGCGGCGACCGACGTCGAGATCTGCACCTTCCCCAACGCCGCCTTCGAGCGGCTGGTGGCCGAATATCCAGGGCTGCAGCAGCGCCTGTTCCAGCACACGCTCGACGAACTCGACGCGGCGCGCGACTGGATGCTGCTGCTCGGCCGCAAGACGGCGGAAGAAAAGGTTGCAAGCTTCCTCTACATGCTCGCGCGGCGAAGCCTGCTGACCGGCTGCGTGCACAAGAACACGCCGGGGGCCGCGGCCTTCGAGCTGCCGCTGACCCGCTCCGACATGGCAGACTACCTGGGCCTCACCATCGAAACGGTGAGCCGCCAGCTGACGCGACTGAAGACCTCCAACGTGGTGCGGCTGAGCACCAATCGCCTGATCATGGTGCCTGACCTCGACCGTCTTGCACAGGCTGCCGGACAAGACAGCCACCGGCATTGATCCGGGTCAATGACCCATCCCGCAGGCAATTCCATAACTCACACTGAACCGAGAGGATGAAGCGATGAGTTACAAGACAATCCTGGTGTCTCTCAACGAAGTGAGCCGACTCTCCGAACTGGTGGCCGCCGCGGTGTCGCTGGCGCGCGAGACGGGTGCCCATGTCTCGGGCCTCTATGTCGTGCCGGCGGTGCAGGTCTATCCCTCGGTGGGCTTCGAGGCCGCGCCCCAGGTGTTCGAGGGCAACCGCAGCTTTTTCAAGGACAATGGCGCCCGCGTGAAGCAGAGCTTCGAGGAGGCGATGCAGCGCGAGGGCCTGTCGCACGACTTCCACCAGATCGATGCGCGAACCCCGGTCATCGCCGACGAGGTGGTGGCCGCTGGCCGCGTGGCCGATCTCGTCATCCTGTCGGCCACCAACCCGGAAGAGATCACCGGCGTCGAGCGCGACTTCGTCGAGCAGGCGGTCATGGCGCTTGGCCGCCCGGTCGTCGTGCTGCCCTACAAGGGCAATGCCACGGTCTCGCTGGGCGAGGTGGTGATCGGCTGGGACGGCGGGCGAGAGGCGGCGCGGGCGAGTTTCGATGCGCTGCCGCTGCTGAAGAAGGCGGGCAAGGTGCGGGTCGTCCGCATCGATCCGCAGAAGGACCCGAGCCTGCGCGGCAGCGTGGCCGGCGCCGACCTGGCGGAAGCCCTGTCGCGCCATGGCGTGAAGGCCGAGGCCCAGGGCTACCCCACCGACGGCCAGGACGAGGGCCAGGCGCTGATGCGCTGTGCCGAGGACATCGGAGCGGGCCTCATCGTGATGGGCGCCTATGGCCACAGCCGGCTGGCGGAATTCATCTTTGGCGGTGCCACGCGTTTCGTGCTCAACCGTCTCGTCTGCCCCGTGCTGATGTCTCACTGAGGAGAACCGAATGCTGACCAAGATCCGTCTCGAACTGGCCCGCGACCACGACCACCCCGAGGGCTCGCACGCCATCGGCTACGAGTTCGCGGCGCCGCTGGACGGCAACGGCAAGATCGACCCCGACGAATGGCACAAGCGCCGCGCCAACTGCCGCGTGGTGCGCTTCCGGCCGGGCGAGGCGGACGACATCGGCCACCTGATCCGCAAGGGCGGCGGCAGCTGGGCCTTCCATTACGACATCGATTCCGACGAGGAGGATGACGAGGCCGGCTACCGCTTCGGCGACCATGCCTTCAAGGTGGGCGAATATGTCTCGATCCGCGAGGACGAGGACCTGAGGACCTTCCGCGTGGTGCGGGTGCAGCCCGTCCAATAGGCACTTGCTTCCAAGGTCTCAAGCCGCTACCCATCGCCCCGATTTCAAGCAATCGGGGCGTTTTCTCATGGCGAGCTACAATCTGTTCCTGCTTCCGGGCGACGGCATCGGCCCGGAGGTGATGAAGGAAGTCGAGGCGATCATCGCCTGGTTCAATGCCCAGGGCATCGCCAAGTTCGAGGTCGACCGCGGCCTCGTCGGCGGCTGCGCCTATGACGCCCATGGCCAGGCCATCTCGGAAGCCGACATGGCCAAGGCCATGGCCTCCGACGCGGTGCTGTTCGGCGCCGTCGGCGGCCCGAAGTGGGACAAGGTGCCCTATGACGTCCGCCCCGAGGCGGGTCTTCTCCGCCTGCGCAAGGACCTCGGCCTGTTCGCCAACCTGCGCCCGGCGATCTGCTATCCCGCCCTTGCCGATGCCTCGTCGCTGAAGCGCGAGGTGGTCGAGGGCCTCGACATCCTGATCGTGCGCGAGCTGACGGGTGGCGTCTATTTCGGCGAGCCCAAGACCATCACCGATCTCGGCAACGGCCAGAAGCGCGGCATCGACACGCAGGTCTACGAGACCTACGAGATCGAGCGCATCGCCCGCGTCGCCTTCGAACTCGCCAAGACCCGGCGCAACAAGGTGTCGTCCGCCGAGAAGCGCAACGTGATGAAGACCGGCGTTCTCTGGAACGAGGTCGTGACTCGCATCCATGGTGCCGAATATCCCGGCGTGCAGCTCGAGCACGTGCTGGCCGACAACTGCGCCATGCAGCTCGTCCGCTGGCCGAAGCAGTATGACGTGATCGTCACCGACAATTTGTTCGGCGACGTGCTGTCCGACGTGGCAGCGATGCTCACTGGTTCGCTCGGCATGCTGCCGTCGGCCTCGCTCGGCGCGCCCGATGCCAAGACCGGCCGCCGCAAGTCGCTCTACGAGCCGGTGCATGGCTCGGCCCCCGACATCGCCGGCACCGGTGCTGCCAACCCGATCGCCATGATCGCCAGCTTCGGCATGGCGCTGCGCTATTCGCTGGGCCTTGGCGAATGGGCCGACAAGCTCGACCAGGCCATCGCCGCGGTGCTGGCCAAGGGCATTCGCACCAAGGACATCGCCGGCAGCCAGCCCGCCAACGCCACGACCACGCAGATGGGCGCGGCCATTCTCGGCGAGCTGAAGAAGCTGGCCTGATGACACGACACTCGTCCTCTCCCGCTGAAGAAGCGGGAGAAGACATGAAGTGTCAGCTTTCGCTGGCATGATGGCAGTCTGTGTTGTTACTCTCCCGCAAAATGCGAGGGGCCTCATGATCGATCTTCTGGTGAAAAACGCGGTGCTGACGGATGGCCGCAAGGTGGACATCGCCTGCGCCGGGGGCAAGATCGCCGAGGTGGCGCCGGCCATCACGGCCGAAGCGCGCGAGACCATCGATGCCAGGGGCTATCTCGTCTCGCCGCCTTTCATCGATGCGCATTTCCACATGGACGCGACGCTGTCGCTGGGGATGCCGCGTTACAACCAGTCTGGAACCCTGCTCGAGGGCATCCGGCTGTGGGGCGAGCTGAAGCCGCTGCTGACACAAGAGGCGGTGATCGAGCGCGCCATGCGCTATTGCGATCTCGCGGTGTCGCAAGGCCTGCTCGCCATCCGCACCCATGTCGACGTCTGTGACGACCGGCTCTTGTGCGTCGAGGCGCTGCTCGAGGTGAAGAAACGCATCAAGCCCTATATCGACCTGCAGCTCGTGGCCTTCCCGCAGGACGGCTTCTACCGCGACCCGACGGCGAAGAAGAACCTGCTGCGCGCCCTCGACCTCGGCGTCGACGTGGTCGGCGGCATCCCGCATGGGGAGCGCACCATGGCCGACGGCGCGCGCAGCATGGCGGAGCTGTGCGAGATCGCGGCGGCGCGCGGGCTGCTCGTCGACATCCACTGCGACGAGACCGACGACCCGCTGTCGCGCCACGTGGAGGCGCTCGTCTGCGAGACGCAGCGGCTGGGGCTGCAGGGCCGCGTCGTCGGCTCGCACCTGACCTCGATGCATTCGATGGACAACTACTATGCCTCGAAGCTGATCGGGCTGATGGCGGAAGCGCGGCTGCATGCGACGCCCAACCCGCTCATCAACATCACGCTGCAGGGCCGGCACGACAGCTACCCGAAGCGCCGCGGCATGACGCGGGTGCCGGAACTGCGCGCGGCCGGGATCAACGTCTCCTTCGGGCACGACTGCGTGATGGACCCGTGGTACCCGCAGGGCCAGGGCGACATGCTGGAGGCGGCCTCGATGGGCTTCCATGTGGCGCTGATGACGTCACCTGAGCAGATGGCCTGGGCCTTCGATGCGGTGACGGTGAACCCGGCCAGGGCGATGCACCTCGAAGGCTATGGGCTGGAGAAGGGCTGCAACGCCGATTTCGTGGTGCTGCAGGCGAAGAACCCGGTGGAGGCGCTGCGCCTCAAGGCCAACCGGCTGAAGGTGGTGAAGCGCGGCAAGGTGATCGCCGAGACCCCGGAACGCGTGGCGGCGCTGCATCTGGAAGGCCGGCCGAAGACGGTGAATGGCGCGGATTACGCGCCGAAGGGGTAAGGCATCTGCGTCCTCTCCCGCAAGGAGGGAGAGGAGGGGGCCCCGACGAAGTCGGGGTAGGTGAGGGGAATTCAAGCTCCGACGCCGCGCCTGGCTTCCCTTCATCTCCCCGTTGCTTCGCAACGGGACCCTTCTTCTCCCGCTGAAGGAGCGGGAGAAGACGAAGAACTACCGCGGCCTCAGCCCGTCCACGAACAGTCGCGTCAGCGTCTCTTCCGCCGTATCCATGAGGTCCGGCGGGTTGCCGGTCACCGCACTCACCTGCGGCTCGAAATCGGCATAGTGCTGGGTCGTCGCCCAGATGGCGAAGATCAGGTGGTGCGGGTCGATGGGGTTGAGCCGGCCCTCCGCAATCCAGCTTCGGATGATGGCGGCCTTTTCGTCGACCAGCGCCTTCAACGGGCCCTTGAGATAGGCGCCCACCGCGGTGGCGCCGTGCAGGATCTCGTTGGCGAAGAGGCGCGAGGCCTTGGGGTTGTCGCGCGACAGGCGGATCTTGGTGCGGATGTAGCGGGTGATCTCGGCGATGGGTTCGCCCTCAGGGTCGAGGCTGCGCAATGGTTCCAGCCAGTCGTGCAGCGTGTGCTCCAGCACCGCGACGTAGATGTCTTCCTTGCGGCGGAAATAATACAGCAGGTTGGGCTTCGACAGCCCGCAATTGGCGGCGATCTGGTCCACCGTGGCGCCGCGGAAGCCATAGGCCGAGAACACCTCCAGCGCGGCCTTGAGGATCAGCTCCTCATTCTGCGCCTGGATGCGGGTTTTCCGGGGGATTGTCCTGGTCTCTCCCATGGCGCCACCTTGTTAATTCTTGATCACTTGGTCAAGAGCGGTTAGCGTTCCGGGCAAGAAACAAGATCAAGAGGGGAGGAGCGGAGTTGGCGGGCCCGGTCATTTCGGCACGCGAGCTGAGCCTCGTGTTCCAGACGGCGGACGCGCCGGTCTATGCGCTGTCCAAGGTCGACCTGGAGGTGGCGGACGGCGACTTCGTCTCCTTCATCGGCCCCTCGGGCTGCGGCAAGACCACGCTGCTGCGCGTCATCGCCGATCTCGAGCAGGCGACCTCGGGCTCGATCACCGTCAACGGCATGACCCCGCAGGAGGCCCGCCTCAAGCGCGCCTATGGCTACGTGTTCCAGGCCCCGGCGCTTTATCCGTGGCGCACCGTCGAGCGCAATGTCGGGCTGCCCCTCGAGATCATGGGGCTCGATCGCGCGGCCGAGCGCATTGCCAAGAACCTCGAACTCGTCAACCTCAAGGGCTTCGAGAAGAAATATCCCTGGCAGCTGTCGGGCGGCATGCAGCAGCGCGTGTCGATCGCCCGTGCGCTGGCCTTCGACCCCAAGCTGCTGCTGATGGACGAGCCCTTCGGCGCGCTCGACGAGATCGTGCGCGACAAGCTGAACCAGCAGCTGCTCGAATTGTGGGACCGCACGAGGAAGACGGTGGTGTTCGTCACCCACTCGATCCCCGAGGCGGTGTTCCTTTCCACCAAGATCGTGGTGATGAGCCCGAGGCCGGGCCGCATCATCGACGTGATCGAGACCAACTTGCCGAGGAACCGCACCCTCGACATCCGCGAGACGCCGGAATTCCTGGCCCTCGCGCACCGGGTGCGCGAGGGCCTGAAGGCCGGCCACAGCTATGAGGACTGAGTGAGCGCCGCACCCGCCATCGCCGCAAAGCCTTTGCCCCGGGAGCCCGGCAACGCGCTGCCGGTGACGGTGGTGTGCCTCGTGATCCTGCTCGCCTGGTACATCGCCGCCATCCCCATGAACTGGGTGGTGACGGGGCCGAAGATCGCGGCCGCCGGCGGCGGGCTGTCGAACGTCCTGTCGCTCTCCTGGAACGAGCCGCGCCCGGTGCTGCCGGCGCCGCATCAGATCGCGCTCGAACTGTGGAAGAGCGTGTTCACCGTGGCGCCGTGGAGCGTGAAATCGCTGCTCTACCACGGCTGGGTAACGCTGTCCTCGACGCTCGTCGGCTTCGTGCTGGGCTCGCTGCTGGGCATCGCGCTGGCCATCGCCATCGTGCACGTGAAGTTCTTGGCCAAAAGCCTGATGCCGTGGATCATCGCGTCGCAGACCATCCCCATCCTCGCCATCGCACCGATGGTGATCGTGGTGCTGGGCTCGCTGGGCTTCACCGGCCTCGTGCCGAAGTCGCTGATCTCGATGTATCTGTGCTTCTTCCCGGTCACCATCGGCATGGTGAAGGGCCTGACCTCGCCGGAGGTGATGCAGCTCGACCTGATGCGCACCTACAATGCGAGCGTGTCACAGGTGCTGTGGAAGCTGCGCTTCCCGGCCTCGGTGCCGTTCCTGTTCACCTCGCTCAAGGTGGCGGTGGCCATCGCGCTCACCGGCGCCATCGTCGGCGAGTTGCCGACCGGCGCCATCGCCGGCATCGGCGCCAGGCTGCTGCAGGGCTCCTATTACGGCCAGACGGTGCAGATCTGGGCGGCGCTGTTCATGGGCTCGTTCCTTGCTGCGGCCCTCGTCTGGCTGGTCGGCGTCGCCGAGCGCTTCACGCTGCGGCGCATGGGGGTGAAGCCGTGAGCCGCTCGCGCCTCACCGACATCCTCTATCCGGCGGTCTTCGGCATCGGCGTGCTGATCCTGTGGCAGCTCATCGTCAAGGGTTTCGGGGTGCCGGCCGTGCTGCTGCCGGCGCCGTCCGACATCTGGGCCAAGCTCATCGCCTCGCTGCCCACCCTGGGGGTGGACTTCGTGCAGACGGTGCTCCGCGCGGTGATCCCGGGCTGGTTCATCGGCTCGCTGGCGGGCTTCCTCGCCGCGCTGCTGTGCGACCGCATCCCCTTCCTGCGCCGTGGCCTGCTGCCGCTCGGCAACCTGGTGGCGGCACTGCCCATCGTCGGCGTCGCCCCCATCCTGGTCATGTGGTTCGGCTTCGACTGGCCGTCAAAGGCGGCCATGGTGGTGGTCATGACCTTCTTCCCCATGCTGGTGAACGCGGTGGCCGGGTTGCAGGCCTCGGGGCACCTGGAACGCGACCTGATGCGGAGCTATGGCGCCTCCTGGTGGCAGACGCTGGTCAAGCTCCGGCTGCCGGCGGCCATGCCCTTCATCTTCAACGCGCTGAAGATCAACTCCACCCTTGCCATGATCGGCGCCATCGTTGCCGAATTCTTCGGCACGCCGATCGTCGGCATGGGCTTCCGCATCTCGACGGAAGTTGGCAGACTGGGGCTGGACATGGTCTGGGCCGAGATCGCGGTGGCTGCCATCACGGGTTCGGCTTTCTACGGTCTCCTGGTGTTCCTCGAACGCCGGGTGACCTTCTGGCATCCGTCCTACAGAAAGTAGGCGGCGAACGACGTCAAACAAAACTGGAGGAGACAGGGACAATGAAGAAATTTCTGATGGCCGCAGCCGCCGCGGGCGCGCTGCTGGTGAGCGGCTCGGCCGCCATGGCGGAAGCCGTGAAGCTGCAGCTCAAGTGGGTGACGCAGGCGCAGTTCGCCGGCTACTACGTCGCCGCCGCCAAGGGCTTCTACAAGGACGCCGGCCTCGACGTGACCATTCTTCCCGGCGGCCCGGACATCAACCCGCAGCAGGTGCTGGCCGGCGGCGGCGCCGACGTGGTCGTCGACTGGATGCCGTCCGCTCTCGCCACCCGCGAGAAGGGCTCGCCCGTCGTCAACATCGCCCAGCCCTTCAAGAAGTCGGGCATGATGCTCACCTGCCGCAAGGACACCGGCATCACCTCGCCCGCCGACTTCAAGGGCAAGACGCTGGGCGTGTGGTTCTTCGGCAATGAATATCCCTTCCTGTCGTGGATGAGCCAGCTCGGCCTGCCGACCACCGGCGGCGCGGATGGCGTCACCGTGATCAAGCAGGGCTTCAACGTCGATCCCCTCCTGCAGAAGCAGGCCGACTGCATCTCGACCATGACCTACAACGAGTACTGGCAGCTGATCGAGGCCGGCATGAAGCCGGAGGAGCTCATCACCTTCAAGTATGAGGACCAGGGCGTGGCCACCCTCGAGGACGGCCTCTACGTGCTCGAGGACAAGCTGAAGGACCCGGCCTTCGTCGAGACCATGGCGAAGTTCGTCAAGGCCTCCGAGAAGGGATGGGACTATGCCCGCGCCAATGGCGACGAGGCGGCCCAGATCGTCATCGACAATGATGCCTCGGGTGCGCAGACCATCGAGCACCAGAAGCGCATGATGGAAGAGGTCAACAAGCTCACCGACGGCTCCGACGGCACGCTCGACGTCGCCGCTGCCGAGCGCACGGTGGAGACCCTGATGAAGGGCGGCTCCGACCCGGTCATCACCAAGAAGCCGGAAGGCGCCTGGACGTCGGTCGTCACCGACAAGGCCAAGACCCTGCAGTAACAGACCCGGGCCCCCTCCCAGGCGGAGGGGGCCTTTTTCTTTTCGTTCGGTGAAGGAGAGAGCAGCCATGAGCACATTGATCCGCGGCGGCACCGTCGTGAACCACGATCACTCGCAGCGCGCCGACGTGCTGATTGACGCTGGCAAGATCGTCGCCATCGGGGCGAAGCTGGAAGCACCGGCCGGGGCCGAGGTGATCGACGCGGGCGGCTGCTACGTCATGCCGGGCGGCATCGACCCGCACACCCACATGGAACTGATGTTCATGGGCAAGGTCTCGGCCGATGACTTCGAGTGGGGCACCAAGGCGGGGCTTTCCGGCGGCACCACGATGATCGTCGACTTCTGCATCCCGGCACCGGGCGAATCGATGCTCGCCGCCTACCAGGCCTGGCGCCACAAGGCCGAGAAGGCCTGCGCGGACTACTCCTTCCACATGGCGGTGACGCAGTGGTCGCCGCAGATCCACGACGAGATGGAAACCGTCGTGAAGACCTATGGCATCAACACCTTCAAGCACTTCATGGCCTACAAGGGTGCGCTGATGGTGAATGACGACGAGCTCTACAATTCCTTCCGCCGCTGCGCCCAGCTAGGCGCCCTGCCGCTGGTCCATGCCGAGAACGGCGACGTCGTGGCGCGCATGCAGGCCGATCTCCTCGCCCGCGGCGTCACCGGCCCCGAGGGCCACAGCTATTCGCGCCCGCCGGAAGTCGAGGGCGAGGCGGCGAACCGCGCCATCATGATCGCCGACATGGCGGGCTGCCCGCTCTACATCGTGCACGTCTCCTGCGAGCAGACGCATGATGCCATCCGCCGTGCCAAGCAGGCCGGCCAGCGCGTGTTCGGCGAGCCGCTGGTGCAGTATCTCGTTCTCGATGACAGCGAATACCAGAACAAGGACTGGGATTATGCCGCGGGCCGCGTCATGAGCCCGCCCTTCCGCAACAAGAAGCACCAGGACTCGCTGTGGGCGGGCCTGCAGTCCGGCACGCTGTCGGTTGTGGCCACCGACCACTGTTCCTTCACCGTGGCGCAGAAGCGCAATGGGCTCGGCGACTTCACCAAGATCCCCAACGGCACGGGCGGTCTCGAGGACCGCATGCCGGTGCTGTGGAATGCCGGCGTCAACACCGGCCGCCTCACCAAGGAGGAGTTCGTCGCCGCGACCTCGACCAACATCGCGCGCATCCTCAACATGTATCCGCAGAAGGGTGCCGTGATGGTGGGCTCGGACGCCGACCTCGTCATCTGGGACCCCAAGGCGACCAAGAAGATCACCGCCAAGAAGCAGGTGTCGCGCATCGAGTACAACGTGTTCGAGGGCTATACCTGCACCGGCGTGCCGCGCACTGTGTTCTCCCGCGGCCGCATCGCCTGGCACGAGGGCGACATGCGCGCCAAGCCCGGCGACGGCGAGTTCGTCCGCCGCGAGCCCAATGCGCCGGTCAACGTCGCCAACGCCATCTGGAAGGGCCTGACGCAACCCAAGCCCGTGGCGCGGCCCGATATCGTGCCGTGAGTATTCTTACCCGAACAAGCCTGGCTGGGATTCCTCAGCCAGGCGAATGACACCGAGTAACTGCCAAGTGTGTGGACGTTTCGCCATATTGCCCAATGCAAATGCCATTCCCGCTTTGGGATAGCGGTCGTTGAAGGTCTCTTCCATCCACTTAAGTGTCTGCTGTTCGCCGTAGCGTCTCACGCCATGGAAGTACATGGCGTGAACTTCCCAATCTCCGCATTGATACGCGTGACCCCCCGTGTCGTCTTCAAAGGAGAAGCTAAATCGATACGGTGAAGGCTCAAGGGCTGCGAGCGCCTCGTCAAAAAATGACTCCTGCGATGCAGCGCGAAGGTAAGCCTCTCGCTCCTTCTGCAACAGCGCTTCAGTCTTGCGCCGATACTTGAAGATAGTGTTCTTAGGCCTAATTAGAGCTAAGGACGAGCCGCTCATTTCAGCTTGCTTCGCGGAGCCGACGATCACACGATTGAGGAGCCGCTCTCGCTCTCTTTGTGTCAGCTTCCCGACCTTCGTAATCGAGTCTTCAAAGATGTGACAGCTCTCTCGCCTGCTGTCTTGTTTTGGAGTGCGATAGTTGAATCTTATTCTATCCCATCTTTGGAAACTCTGATCGCCGGTGAGGTGCCTGTATCTCACAGGGAAAAGTCGCTTCCATTCGCCGCTATCAGTCAGTCCTGCGCAACAGACGGTCTCGCCGTACTTCTTGCTAGGTTGCGGGAGCGCCTTGATGAGAATGGCGACTTGGGAGCTTTGAAGACTTCCGCTCATTAACACCTGGGGTATCACTGAATAGGTCGATTGCCTTGAAACCGAATGTTTTCAGTTTCTCGGTCACCATTGACCTGTGACATACCGCAGGGTCACGTTCGAAGCAAAGCAAACAACAATTTTCAATTGAAGAAATTGCCGCTAACTCTTTCAGAGCCTGTTGAGCTTCGGAACTCTTCAGGTGGTGCTGTGGAATGCCGGAGTCAACACCGGCCGCCTCACCAAGGAGGAGTTCGTCGCCGCGACCTCGACCAACATCGCGCGCATCCTCAACATGTATCCGCAGAAGGGTGCGGTCATGGTGGGCTCGGACGCCGACCTCGTCATCTGGGACCCCAAGGCGACCAAGAAGATCACCGCCAAGAAACAGGTGTCGCGCATCGAGTACAACGTGTTCGAGGGCTACACCTGCACCGGCGTGCCGCGCACCGTGTTCTCCCGCGGCCGCATCGCCTGGCACGAGGGCGACATGCGCGCCAAGCCCGGCGACGGCGAGTTCGTCCGCCGCGGGCCCAATGCGCCGGTCAACGTTGCCAACGCCATCTGGAAGGGCCTGACGCAACCCAAGCCCGTGGCCAGGCCCGATATCGTGCCGTGACAGCCTGAACCTGTGATGGCAGTGTTCGGGTCCGAATCGGAACCGTGGAGTGGGGCTATGCGGCGGATCGTGCTTTGTCTGTTCCTGATGCTGGGGCTTTCAGCACCGGCTTTCGCGGGGGCCTCGTGTGGCAAGACGGGTGCAGGCTTCGATGCATGGAAGGCGTCCTATGCTGCGCAAGCCCAGGCACAGGGCATCGGCGCCCGCGGCCTCGCGGCGCTGGCTGGCACCAGTTACGCCACCGCCACCATCAAGGCCGACCGCTCGATGCACTCCTTCAAGCTCGGGCTCGACGCCTTCATGGAGAAGCGCGGGGCCGCCACCATCGTGGCGCAGGGCCGCAAGAAGAAGTCGCAGAATGCCGCGCTGTTCAAGAAGATCGAGAAGCGCTATGGCGTGCCCGCCGGGCCGCTCATCGCCATCTGGGGCATGGAGACGGCCTTCGGCAGCTACATGGGCCACCAGAACACGCTCTCCGCCGTCGCCACGCTGGCCTATGACTGCCGCCGTCCGGATTACTTCCGCGAGCAGCTGATCGCCGCGCTGACGCTGGTCGACAATGGCGTGCTGTCGGCCTCCTCCACCGGTGCGATGCATGGCGAAGTGGGGCAGACCCAGTTCCTGCCCAAGAACGTGCTGCTGTTCGGCTCGTCGATCGACGGCGGCGGCATCAATCTCAACGACAAGGCCGATGCGCTGGCCTCCACCGCCAATTTCCTGCGCGGCCACGGCTGGCGGCCGGGGCTGGGCTATCGCCCGGGCGAGCCCAACTTCGCGGCGCTGCAGGGCTGGAACGCCGCCAGCGTCTACCAGCAGGCGCTGGCCATCATGGGCAACGAGATCGACGGCAACTGATGTTCAAGGACGAGCAGAAGCACCCGTTCTACAAGCCCCTGTGGGTGCGGGTGGCGATGGTGGTGACCATCGCCCTGTGGCTTGGTTTCGAGATCTGGCAGGCCAATGCGGGGCGTGGCTCCGGCCTGTGGCTGGCGCTCGCAGCAGGCATGCTCGGATATGCGGTCTACACCTTCTTCATCACATGGCCCAAGGACGGGTCCGGGGATGACGGGGCTCCTCCCGCCTGATAGCGTGCTGGGCCTCAGCAAGAGGGCTACAGACAATGGAATACCGCCAGCTCGGCCGATCCGGCCTCAAGGTTTCGCTGCAGTCGCTCGGGACCATGAATTTCGCCGGCACCGGCATGTTCGAAAAGGTGGGGAGCCTAGGCAATGCCGAGGCCGGGCGCCTCGTCGACGTGGCGGTGGAGCATGGTGTCAACCTGATCGACACTTCAAACGTCTATTCCACGGGGCGCTCTGAAACGGCGGTGGGCGAGATCCTGAAGGGCCGCTCGAACCAGATCCTCGTCGGCACCAAGGTGCGCTTCACCATGGGGCCCGGTCCCAACGAGGTGGGCCTGTCGCGCTATCACATCATCGAGCAGTGCGAGGCGAGCCTGAAGCGCCTGCAGCGCGACCGCATCGACATCTACTACCTCCACCAGTGGGACGGCTCGACCCCGGTCGAGGAGACGATGGAAGCGCTGGACACGCTGGTGAAGCACGGCAAGCTGCGCTACGTCGCCTGCTCCAACTTCTCCGCCTGGCACATCATGAAATGCCTGATGGCCTCGGAGCGCCACAATTTGCAGCGCTTCGTGTGCCAGCAGATCCACTACACGGTGGAGGCGCGCGAGGCGGAATACGAGCTGATCCCGCTGGCGCTCGACCAGGGCGTGGCCGTGCAGGTGTGGAGCCCCATCGCGGGCGGGTTGCTGTCGGGCAAGTTCCGCCGCGACGCGCCGCCGCCCGACCTGTCGCGTCACCTCAGCGGCTGGGGCGAGCCGCCGATCCGCGACGAGAACCGCCTTTACGCCATCATCGACGCGCTGGTGAAGATCGGCGCGGCGCGCGGAGTTTCCGCCGCACAGGTGGCGCTGGCCTGGCTCGCCGGCCGTGCCGGGGTTGCCAACATCATCGTGGGTGCCCGCACCGAGGCGCAGCTCAAGGACAATCTCGCGGCGGCGGACCTGAAGCTGACGGCGGAAGAACTGAAGGCGATCGACGACGTGAGCCTGCCCCCGCTGCTCTATCCCTACTGGCACCAGAACGCCTCGGCAGCCTCGCGGCTTGGTGCGGCGGACCTGTCGCTGCATGCGCCGCATCTCGCCCGGGCCAAGCCGCGCCTCTAGTTTCACGGAGTTCACCATGACATCGAAGACCAACCTCACCATCAACCCGCAGCGCCTGTGGGACAGCCTGATGGTGACCGCCAAATTCGGCGGCACGCCGAAGGGCGGCATCAAGCGCCTCACCGTCTCGGATGACGACAGACAAGTCCGCGACTGGTTCAAGGCCGAATGCGAGAAGCTCGGCTGCACGGTGGAGGTGGACGAGGTCGGCAACATGTTCGCCACGAGGCCCGGCCGACGCAAGGACGTGGCGCCCATCGCCATGGGCTCGCATCTCGACACGCAGCCGACGGGCGGCAAGTTCGACGGTGTCCTGGGCGTGCTGGGTGCGCTGGAGGCCATGCGCACGCTGGTCGACATGGGCTACGAGACCAATGCGCCGGTGATGATCGTCAACTGGACCAACGAGGAAGGCTCGCGCTTCGCGCCCGCCATGCTGTGCTCGGGCGTCTATGCCGGCGTGTTCACCACCGACTTCGCCTATTCGCGCGAGGACCGCCAGGGCATCAAGCTCGGCGACGAACTGGAGCGCATCGGATACAAGGGCAAGGCGAAGGCCGGCGACATCAAGTTCCAGGCGATGTTCGAGCTCCACATCGAGCAGGGGCCGATCCTCGAGGCCGAGAACAAGATGATCGGCGTGGTCACCGGCGTGCAGGGCATGCGCTGGTACGAGGTGACGGTGCGGGGCCAGGAATCGCACACCGGTGCGACACCCATGGGCCTGCGCAAGAACGCGCTGCTCGGTGCCGCGCGGATGATCGAGGCCATCCACCAGGTCGGCATGAACAACCTTCCGGGTGTTGCCTCGGTGGGCCTGATCGAGAACCGCCCCAACAGCCGCAACGTGGTGCCGGGCGAGGTGTTCTTCACCGTCGACCTGCGCCACCCGGACGAGAAGGTGCTGGACCGGATGGAGGCCGAATACCAGGCGGCGCTGCCGAAGATCGCCGCCGAAACCGGCGTCGAGGTGGAGGAGAAGCGCATCTGGATTTCACCGGCGGTGAAGTTCGCGGCCCCGCTCATCGACTGCGTGCGCGAGGGCGCGAAGCAGGCCGGCTACACGATGCGCGAGATGGCCTCGGGGGCCGGCCACGACGCGGCCTATATTGCGCGCGTGACCCCCACCACCATGATCTTCGTCCCTTGCCTCGGCGGCATCTCGCACAACGAGGCGGAATCGACGACGCTGGAGGAATGCGGTGCAGGCAGCCAGGTGCTGCTCAACGCCGTGCTCGCCTATGACCGGACCCTGGCGTGAGGAACGACATCGCGGCGCGGGCGCGCGACATCGCGCTCACGCTCACCTCATGGCCCTCGGTCACCGGTTCGCCTGACGAGGCCGCACTCGCCCCGAAACTGGCGCGCTACCTGTCACACTTCGACAAGGTGTGGACGTCGCCGATCCCCGACGATGCGCGCAGCAACGTCTTCGCGCTGAAACGCGGGCGCAGCCCCCGCACCATCGTGCTCACCGGGCATTTCGATGTGGTGCCGGTCGACGACTATGGTGCGCTGCAGCCGCTGGCCTTTTCCGCCGAGCGCCTGCTGCCCGAGATCGTGGCGCGGCTCCGGCGAACGGGCGAGAACCCGCTGGCGCTCGCCGATTTCGAGTCGGGCGAATTCCTGCCGGGCCGCGGGCTGCTCGACATGAAGGCCGGTCTGGCGGCGGGTATCGCCGCGATGGAATTCTACGCGGGCGAGCTGAGCCTGCTATTCCTCGCCGTCTCCGACGAAGAAGATCGTTCGGCCGGGGCGCGCGCCGCGGCGCCGCTGCTGTCGAAGGTCGCCGCCGAGCACGGCCTCGACATCGCGCTGGTCATCAACCTCGATGCGATCTCGGACCAGGGCGACGGCGCGCTGGGCCGCACCGTGGCGCTGGGCTCGGTGGGCAAGCAGCTGGTCACCGCCTTCGTCGTGGGCAAGGAGGCGCATGCCTGCTACCCGCAGGACGGGGCGAATGCCGCCTATCTCGCGGCGGAACTGCTGACCGAGTTCGAGCTCGCCGCGGAACTCGCCGAGACCAGCGGTGCCGAGATCGCCGCACCGCCCACCGCACTCCATGCCAAGGACCTGAAGTCCGGCTACAACGTGACGACCCCGGCGCAGAGCTGGCTCTACTGGAACACGCTGCAGCACCGGCGCTCGGCGCAAGAGGTGTTCGACATCTCGCTGATGCTCGCCCGCCGTGCGATGGCGCGGGCGGCGAGGAAGCTCGACCGCGACATTCCGGTGATGAGCTATGCCGAGCTCGCGGTGCTTGTGCCGCATCACGAGCTTGAGCGCATTGCCGCAGACGTCGCCAGCCACCATGAACTCGATCTGCCGGAGCGCGCCAAGCGGGTGACGGCCGAGGTGTGGAAGGCTTCAGGGCTGACGGGCCCCGCGGTGGTGATCGGCTTCGGCTCCATTCCCTATCCGGCGGTGTCGCTCTCCGATGCGGCGCTGGAGGACCGGATCGTCGCGGCCTGCGCGGCGCATGGCGTGGGCGCCTTGCGTTATTTCCCCGGCATTTCCGACATGAGCTTCCTGGGGGAAGCCTCGGGCGATCTCTCGGCCTGTGCCGCCAACACGCCGATCTGGGGCTCGAGCTTCGTGATGCCGGAGTCGGCGGGCTACCCCTGCATCAACATCGGCCCGTGGGGGCGCGACTATCACCACTGGCTCGAGCGGCTGCATGCCCCCTATGCCTTCGAGACGCTTCCCCGCGTGCTGCTCAGCGTGATTGAAGCAGTGGCCAAAGCTCGCTAAACACCACCCGTTCCAAAGGAGAAAAGTCGAAATGGCACTGAAGCGTATCGAACCCGGCAAGCGCATGAGCTCCGCCGTCATCCACGGCAACAAGGTCTATCTCGCCGGCTTCACCCCGGATGCCGCCCTCGGCAAGTCGGTGGCCGAGCAGACCAAGGACGTGCTCACCCAGATCGACGCCACGCTGGCCGAGGCCGGCACCGACAAGACCAAGGTGATCAAGGCCAACATCTGGCTCACCAACATCGCCACCTTCGCCGAGATGAACTCGGTGTGGGACGCCTGGGTGGTCCCCGGCCAGACCCCGGCCCGGGCCACCGTCGAAGCCAAGCTCGCCGCCCCCGGCATCGACGTCGAGATCATGGTCGAGGCGGCGCTGGACTGATGTGTCTTCTCCCGCTCCTCCAGCGGGAGAAGAAGGGACCCGTTGCGGAACGCAACGGGTAGATGAGGGGAAGTGCGCACGCAATTTGCTGCGGAGTCCGGCTTCCCTCACCTCCCCCAACTTCGTTGGGTCCCCTTCCTCTCCCGCCAAGCGGGAGAGGACCTGAAGGCGGCGCTCGACTAACTAGCGCGAATCCTCCCAGCCGTACCAGACATAGGCACCCTTCAGATAAAGGGGCCTGAAGGCCGGCAGCGGGAAACGAGACAGGCGGCGCGTGAGCACGGGCGAAAGCTCCTCGCGTGCCGTCTTTTTTGTGAGAAGCCGTGCGACGGCGCGGCCGCTCCACGAGCCCATGGCCACGCCGTTACCGTGATAGGCGATGGCCGTCCACACCGTCTGCTTCTCGTCGAGTGCGCCGATGTAGGGCACAAGGTCATGTGCAAGGCAGACGAAGCCGCGCCAGTAATGCGTGATCTCGACATTGCTCCAGGCCGGGAACAACTCGTTGAAGGCCTTGGTCAGCAACGGGCGGTAGGCGGCATCGCCATGGTCCGAGGCATCGGTGCCGCCGCGCCCGCCGAACAGGAAGCGGCCATTGGGCAGCACGCGGAAGTAATGCAGCAGCTTGCGCGAGTCGTAAGCCAGCAGGTCCGAGGTCCAGCCCTGGGCGCGGCGCTCGTCCTCGCTCAGCGGGCGCGTGACGATGACGCTGGACAGTGCCGGCATGAGGCGACCCGCGTGGCGCCTCGAGACATCCTCCGGCGTGTAGCCATTGGTGGCGACGATCACCTGCCTCGCCTTCAGCTGTCCTTCCGGCGTGTGGAGGCGGTGGCCGTCCGGCAGTTCCTCCCAGCGCACCAGCCGTGACCTGCCGTGAATCTTCGCGCCCGCCTTGGCCGCAGCGCGGGCGAGGCCGCGGACGTAGTTCAGCGGGTGGACACCGAAACCCACCTTGCCTTTGAGGCCGGCATGGAAGCCGGGGCCGTCGAGGCCCTGGGCCTTCAGGTCGTCCTTGGTGAGGAATTCGGTCTCGTCGCCGAAGGTCTGCTTCAGATAGGCCTGCTCGTCCCGCAGCTCCTGCACGCGGCTGGGCAGATGCGCCAGCGTCACTTCACCGTCGCGCGTCGCCCAGGCGTCGATGCCATGGCGCTCGAGATTGTCGCGCACCAGCGCCACCGACAGGCGCATGGTGTCGTAGAACTGCCGCGACGCCTCGAGGCCGTAGCGCCGGATCATCGTGCCGTAGGACAGCTTGTGCGAGCCCATGCAGGCGAAGCCGCCATTGCGCCCCGAGGCGCCCCAGCCGACCTGTCCTGCCTCCAGCACGCGCACGTCGACGCCCTGCTGGGCGAGTTCGAGGGCTGCCGACAGACCTGTAAAGCCCGCGCCGATCACCGCGACGTCGCAGGACTCGTCACCCTGCAGGGGCGGCGTCTCGATGCCGAGGGGATCGGCCGAGGCCTCCCAGTAGCTGTCAACTGCGCGGTCGAAATGGAAGGCATGCGGATGGGTTGTGGAAGCCATGGTGAAGCCTTGCTAGCATTGCCGCACAACAAGATCAAAAGGGCGGAAACATGAAGGCGCTGGTGCTGGGGGCGGGGATCGTTGGCATCACCACGGCCTACGAGCTGAACCGCGACGGCCACGAGGTGACGGTCATCGATCGCGAGCCCGAGCCCGCCAATTTCACCTCCTTCTCCAATGCCGGGCTGTTCGCGCCGGGCCATGCCTATGCCTGGTCATCCCCCGCCGCGCCGAAGATCCTGCTGCGTTCGCTGTGGAAGGGCGACCAGGCGCTGCGCTTCAAGTTCTCCACCGACCCGCGCTTCTGGAAGTGGATGTGGCGGTTCTGGGGGGAATGCACGCCGGAACGCGCGGCGCTGAACACCACCCGCAAGGTCAGGCTCTGTACCTATTCGCTCGACGTCTTCCACGAGACGCTGAAGCGCACCGGGGTTGAATATGATGGCCGCACGGGCGGGCTCATCTACCTCTACCGCTCGGAGGCGGCGCTGCAGGCGGCCTCGGCCAAGTCGCGCATCCTCTCCGACAATGGCTGCCGCATCGAGACGCTGGACCGCGACGGCGTGGCCGCACGCGACCCAGCCCTGGCCCCGGTGAAGCAGAAATTCGCCGGCGCGCTCTATGCCCCAGACGACGAGAGCGGCGACTGTCGCATGTTCGCCCAGAACATGGCGGCCTGGCTGAAGGAGCGCGGTGTCACCTTCAACTATTCGACCACCATCAAGGGCTTCGAGAAGGACGGCGAGCGGATCAGCGCCGTCGTCACCGACAAGGGGCGTGAGACGGCGGATGTGGTGGTGCTCTGCCTCGGAGTCTATTCCCCGCATCTCGCCCGCGAGCTGGGCCATGTCCTCCCCATCTACCCGGTCAAGGGCTATGCCATCACCGCACCCATGGCGGGCCGCAACAACCCGCCCACAATCGGCGGCGTCGACGAGGAGACGCTGGTGGCCTATGCGCCGATGGGCGACCGGATACGGGTCACCGCCACGGCGGAGTTTTCCGGCTATGGCCGGACGCACAGACCGCAGGACTTCGAGACCATGCTGGCGACCATGAGGGGGCTGTTCCCCGACGGGGCGGACTGGAGCAAGGCGAGCTTCTGGGCGGGCCTCAGGCCCATGACGCCCGAGGGCACCCCCATCCTCGGCCCCTCGCGCATGAAGAACCTGTGGTTCAACACCGGCCAGGGCCACATGGGGTGGACCATGAGCCACGGCGCGGCCCGTATCACCGCCGACCTCGTCGCTGGAAAGCGCCCGGCCATCGCGCTCGACGGCATGGTTGCCGCAGCGTAAACTTCACCACATTCTCGCCCCTTTTCGGCCTATGGTGCGCCGCAACGAAAACAAGTCAGGGCGTGCAGGGAATGAAGCAGGTGCGTTGGGCCGCGATGGCGGCATTTGCCATGCTCATGGGAGCCGTCTCCGTCAACCACGCGGAGGCCGCCGCCCAGACCGGCAAGGCCTCCTATTACAAGCACGGCAAACGCACCGCGAGCGGCGAGCGCTTCAATGCAGGCGACTATACCGCCGCCCACCGCACCCTGCCTTTCGGCACCCGCGTGCTGGTCACCAACCTCAAGACCGGCAAGTCGGTCATCGTCCGGGTCAATGATCGCGGCCCCTTCGTGAAGAACCGCATCATCGACGTGAGCTATGGCGCAGCCAAGGTGCTGGGCATGACCGGCGCCGGCGTGGCCATGGTGAAGATCGTGCCGCTGCAGAAGACTGCCGCCGCTGCGCCCGCTCCCGTTGCGCCGCCTGCCACTGCACCCGCAGCCCAGACCGTGGCGGAAAATGACGGCGAAGTGTTTTCCCTCCGCTAGGGTCGAACCGCCGCTGAATTGCGATTTCCTATCCTCCGCGATGCGATAATCTATTTCTTCGATGCGTGATGCGCTGGCATTGTCCGGCGCTGGTTTTCGTCTGGAGGTGACCGACATGGACAATGGATCTGGCCCGGCGGCTGGCGCGAAGCTGCGCGACCCGCGCTACGACATCCTGTTCGAGCCGGTGAAGATCGGGCCGGTCACCGCCAAGAACCGCTTCTACCAGGTGCCGCACTGCAATGGCGGCGGCTACCGCGATCCTTCCGCTGCCGCCGAGATGCGGCGCATCAAGTCCGAAGGCGGCTGGGGCGTCATCTTCACCGAGCAGGTGGAGATCCACCATACGTCCGAGATCACGCCCTTCATCGAGCTCCGCATCTGGGACGAGGACGACATGCCGGGCCTCGTGAAGATGGCCGATGCCATCCACTCCAACGGCGCGCTGGCGGGCGTCGAGCTCGCCTATTCCGGCGCCAACGGCCCCAACCTCTATACCCGCGAGGTGCCGCTGGCACCTTCGCACACGCCCATCCTCACCTTCACCTCCGACCCCGTGCAGGCCCGCGCCATGGACAAGGAGGACATCCGCAACCTCCGCCACTGGCACAAGCTGGCCTACAGGCGCGCGAAGCGGGCGGGCTACGACATCCTCTGCCTCTACGGCGCGCATGGCTTCGGCGTCATCCAGCACTTCCTGTCGCCGCGCACCAACCAGCGCAGCGATGAATATGGCGGCTCGCTGGAGAACCGCTCACGCCTCCTCAAGGAGCTGATCTCGGACGCCCGCGACGAGGTGGGCGATACCTGCGCCATCGCGGTGCGCCTGTCGCTCGACGAGCTTGCGGGCGAGCAGGGCTTCTCCAACGCCCAGCTCCGCGACATGGTGGCGATGCATGCCGAGCTTCCCGACCTGTGGGACTTCGCCCATGGCACCTGGGAAGCCTGTTCCGGCACCTCGCGCTTCAAGCCCGAGGGCGCGCAGGAAGACCTGATCCGCGGCCTGAAGCAGCTGACGCCCAAGCCGGTGGTGGGTGTCGGCCGCTTCACCTCGGCGGACATGATGGTGCGCCAGGTGCGCCAAGGCCTGATGGACTTCATCGGCGCGGCGCGGCCGTCGATCGCCGACCCCTTCCTGCCGAAGAAGATCGACGAGGGCCGCATCGAGGACATCCGCGAATGCATCGGCTGCAACATCTGCGTGACCGGTGACATGACCATGTCGCTGTCGCGCTGCACGCAGAATTCCTCCTTCATGGAGGAGTGGCGCAAGGGCTGGCATCCGGAGCGGATCCGGCCGAAGCAGTCGGAGGCGAAGGTACTGGTAGTGGGCGCGGGCCCTGCGGGCCTCTCCGCTGCGCACAAGCTGGGGCTGCGCGGCTATGAAGTGGCCCTGGCAGAAGCCACGGCCGAGCTCGGCGGCCGCGTGACGCGCGAGAGCAAGCTGCCAGGCCTCAGCGCCTGGGCCCGCGTGCGCGACTATCGCCACGGCCAGATTTCAAAGATGACCAACGTCAACGTCTACCGCGACTCCGCACTCACCGCCGATGACGTGCTGGGCTTCGGCTTCGAGCATGTGGCCATCGCCACCGGCGCGCGCTGGCGGCGCGATGGCATCGCCCGCTACAACCTGCTCCCCGTTCCGCTGGCGGAGGCCATGCCGATCTTCACGCCGGACGACCTCATGGCGGGCGCGCTGCCCTCCGGCGAGGTCGTCATCTTCGATGATGATCATTACTACATGGGCAGCGTGCTGGCGGAACTCCTCGTGCAGAAGGGCTGCAAGGTCACCTTCCTGACGCCGGCCTCGCGCGTGGCGGAGTGGAGCTTCAACACGCTGGAACAGGGCACTATCCAGGCACGGCTGCTGGACATCGGTGTCGATGTGCGGGTGACGCGCGGCCTTGCCTCGGTCGAGGCTGACGGTGTGACGGCGCTGTGCACCTACACCGGCAGGCCGGAGCGCTTCGGCTGCGACGCGGTGGTGATGGTCACCGCGCGCCTGCCGGAGGATGGACTGTTTCTCGCCCTCAAGGCCCGCCAGGTAGCGTGGGCCGACAGCGGCATTGCCTCGGTGAAGGTGGTGGGCGATGCCAATGCGCCCGCCGCCATCGCCTGGGCCACCTACGCCGGCCACCGCTATGCCGAGGAGCTTGACGCCGAGCCCATCGGCGACAAACTGCCCTTCCGCCGCGAAGTGGCGAGACTGAAGGATTGAGCATGAACAAGCTGAGCGTGGCCATCACCCAGATGGCGTCCGAAAACGACTGGTCGAAGAATTGCGACAAGGCCGAGCGGCTGGTGCGCGATGCCGCCGCCAAAGGGGCAAAGCTCATCCTGCTGCAGGAGCTGTTCGACGCCGACTATTTCTGCATCGAACAGCACGTCAAATTCCTGAAGCAGGCGGAGGAGATCGACCGTCACCCGACGGTGAAGCGTTTCGCCGCGCTGGCGAAGGAGCTGGGCGTGGTGCTGCCGGTCAGTGTTTTCGAGCGGGCGGGCAACGCGCATTACAATACCACCGTGATCGTCGATGCCGATGGCCGCGAGCTCGGCATCTACCGCAAGAGCCACATCCCGGATGGCCGCGGCTATCAGGAGAAGTTCTATTTCTCGCCGGGCGACACCGGCTTCAAGGTGTGGGACACGGCGGCAGGCCGCATCGGGCTTGGCATCTGCTGGGACCAGTGGTTCCCGGAGTGCGCGCGCGCCATGGCGCTGATGGGGGCTGAGGTGCTGCTCTACCCCACCGCCATCGGCTCCGAGCCGCCGAACCCGGACTATGATTCCTCCTCGCACTGGCAGAATACCATGCGCGGACATGCGGCGGCCAACATCATGCCGCTCATGGCCTCGAACCGCGTCGGCAGGGAAACGGCCCCGGACGGCCGCGCCGATATCTTCTATGGCCGCTCCTTCATCGCGGATTTCCAGGGCGAGAAGGTTGCCGAGATGGACCGGATGGAAGAAGGTGTGCGGGTGGCGAGCTTCGACCTCGACATGATCCGCGAGTTGCGCCGCAGCTGGGGCGTGTTTCGCGACAGGCGGCCGGAACTCTACGGTGCACTGATGACGCTGGACGGCCGGACGAAGAGCGCAGCCACGCCTTGAACGCGCGGCGCGGGTTCAGTCAGGGCCGCTAGCCGAGCCCGGGCCCATCCAGCACCGCAACCGTGCTGCGGTAGGCGGCGTCGAGGTGGGCCTTCATGGCGGCGGATGCCTTCACGGGGTCACGACTGTTCAGCCCACGGATGATCTCGCGGTGCTGCTCCAGCGTCGCCTCGGCCTGGCCGGCGCGCGGCAGCATCAGGTGGCGGCAGCGGTCGAGCTGGGCCTTGGAGATCTCGATGGTGCCCCACAGCCGCGGCAGGTCGCTGATCTCGGTGATGGCGTGGTGGAACTCGTCGTCACGCGCGATGGCCTCGACGAACTGGCGCTTCTCCACGGCGCGCTCGTGGCGGGCCAGGATGTCGTGCAGCCGGTCGGCATGTTCCTGGTTCATGTGCTGGGCGGCCTGCGCGGCGCTTTCCATTTCGAGTGCGCGGCGGATGAGGAAGCTCTCCTCGATGGCCTTGCGGTTCATTTTCGATGCCTTGGTGCCGGACTGGGCGACGACGTCCACCAGGTGCTCGTCCGAAAGCCGCTTGACCGCCTCGCGCACCGGCGTGCGGGAAACATCGAGCTGGGCGGCGATGGCCTTCTCGTCGATCACCTCGCCCGGCTTGATGATGCCGGTCAGGATCAGCCCGCGCACCAGCGGGTAAATCTGGTCGCGCAGGGGCCGGGAACGGTCGAGCCGAAGGGTGGAGAGATCCACAGGCATGCCTGTCATACTAATATAACAGTTCTGGACAGCAAGGCGGATTCGAGTCTAGCATCGCAAAAAAGACGTCAACCGCGTGGGAGGACACATGGCGGGCAAGAACAATTTTCCCAAGCTTCACAATGCGATGTGGCCTGGACTCGTGGGCAAGGGACCGGATTCGGAGCCGCCCATCGACCTTGATACGATGATCGCGCTCACCGCTGGCGCCGAGGTCAATGGCGTGAAGTTCGACGGCATCGACATCTTCCATGCCGCCCCCCACACCAACATCGACTTCACCGCCGATGAGGCGAAGGCGCTGGCGGAGAAGGCGGCGAAGCACAACCTCGCCATCGGCTCGATCGTGGCGCCGGTCTGGCCGCCGGTGGGCGGTGGCTCGGCCATGGGTTCGGCGGAGGACCGCAAGAAGTTCGTGGCCAACGTCCGTAAGTCCTGCGAACTCGGCAAGGCGCTGCGTGAGCTGGGTGTGCGCAAGTATGGCGTGATCCGTATCGATTCCGCCTCGAGCCCCGCCGACTGGGCCAAGGATCCGGCGGGCAACACGAAGCTGATCGCCGAGACCTGGCGCGAGGCCTGCGACGTGGCCAAGGATTTCGGCGAGAGGCTCGCCGCCGAGGGCGAGATCTGCTGGGGCGGCATGCACAGCTGGAAGGCGATGGTCGATACCCTCGAGCAGACCGACCGCCCCGGCATCATCGGCTTCCAGGCCGACATGGCCCACACGCTGCTCTACACCATGGGCTACAATGCGCCGGAGGCGGCCCTGCTGCCCGAGGGTTTCGACTGGAAGGACCAGGCCAAGCTCGACGCGGCGCTGATCAAGATGACCGACATGCTCAGGCCCTGGACCATCGACTTCCACGTCGCCCAGAACGACGGCACGGTGAAGGGCATGGGTTACCACGACAAGACGGGCCGCCACTGCATGGTGACCGATCCCAATGGCCGCCTCGACATCGTCAAGCACGCAGGCCTGTGGCTGCGCAACAAGGATGGCTCGCTCACCAAGGCCATGAAGCACATCTGCTGGGATGGCTGCATGTTCCCCAACGAGGTGATGATGAAGCAGCAGACCTGGAACGACATCCTCGCCGTGATGATCAAGGTCCGCGATGCGCATGGCTGGGAGGGCTGATCCGATGGCGAAGAAGACCCTCAACATCGGCATGGTGGGCTACGGCTTCATGGGCCGCACCCATTCCAACGCCTTCTCGCAGGCGCCGCATTTCTTCGATCTCGGCTACAAGCCGGTGCTCAAGACGATCTGCGCCAGGAATGCCGATAAAGCCAAGGATTTCGCGGATCAGTGGGGCTACGAGTCGAGCGTCACCGACTGGCGCAAGCTGGTCGACGACAAGTCGATCGACCTCATCGACATCGCCAGCCCCAACGACACGCACATGGAGATTGCCATCGCCGCCGCCCAGGCCGGAAAGATGGTGATGTGCGAGAAGCCGCTCGGCCGCTCCGCCGCCGAATCGCGCAAGATGGTGGAGGCGGTGGAGCGCGCCGGCGTTCCCAACATGGTGTGGTACAACTACCGCCGCGTGCCCGCCGTGACGCTGGCCAAGCAGCTGATCGACGAGGGCCGGCTGGGCAAGATCTTCCACTACCGCGCCAAGTTCCTGCAGGACTGGACCATCTCGAAGGACCTGCCGCAGGGCGGGCAGGGGCTGTGGCGTCTCGACGTGGGCGTCGCGGGCTCCGGCGTCACCGGCGACCTGCTGGCGCATTGCATCGACACCGCGATGTGGCTCAACGGCGGCATCGACACCGTCACCGGTCTCACCGAGACCTTCATCAAGGAGCGTCACCACACCCTCACCGGCAAGACCGAGAAGGTGGGGATCGACGATGCCAGCCTGTTCCTGTCGCGCTTCGACAACGGCTCGCTCGGCAGCTTCGAGGCGACGCGCTATGCCCGCGGCCACAAGGCGCTCTACACGCTGGAGATCAACGGTGAGCATGCCTCGATCTTCTGGGACCTGCATGACCTGCACCGGCTGCAGTACTTCGACCACCGTGACGAGGGCCGCACGCGCGGCTGGCGCTCGGTGCACATCACCGACGGCGACCACCCCTACATGAACAAGTGGTGGGTGCCCGGCCTGCAGATCGGCTACGAGCACACCTTCATTCATCAGGCCGCTGACTTTATCGACGGCCTGACGTCAGGCAAGCCCGCCGCACCCACCTTCCGCGATGCATTGGCCACCGATCTCGTCACCGATGCGGTGCTGAAATCGGCCAAGACCGGCCAGTGGGAGAGTGCCAAGGGTTGAGTGCCGAAAGCTGCATGAAGTTTAGGCAGCAAGGGCCTGCGCCACATGTGTTGCAAACGTTGAAAGGCGTCTTGCAAATGGCGGGAGACAGGATAGTCTGCCTCCCCAACAAGAGCCCGCAGGGCCGCTGAAACAGGGAATGGGAATGGTCGGAAGCAACGTACCAGCACTGCGTCTGTCGGGGATCTCGAAGTCCTATGGCAAGGTGCGTGCGCTCGACAATCTCTCCTTCGACGTGGCGGAGGGCCGCTTCTTCGTGCTGTTCGGGCCGAGCTCGGTCGGCAAGACGACGACGCTGCGGACGATTGCCGGGCTGGTGACAACCGATTCCGGCCGCCTCGAAATCAATGGTCATGACGTGACGACGGCGCCGATCGCGGGCCGCGGCGTCTCCATGGTGTTCCAGTCCTTCGCGCTCTATCCGCATCTCACCGTCTACGAGAATTTCGCCTATCCGCTGAAGGAAGAGGGCGCCGCGCGCGAGGAGATCGACAAGCGCGTCAAGGAAACCGCGGCGATGCTGAAGCTCTCGCATCGCCTCGAGCGCAAGCCCAACACGCTGTCGGGCGGCGAGCAGCAGCGCGTGGCGCTCGGCCGCTCGCTCATCCGGCGTCCGAAGATCCTGCTGCTCGACGAGCCGCTCACCAACCTCGATGCCAAGCTGCGCCATGACATGCGCGCCGAGCTGAAGCGGCTGCACCGCCAGTTCGGCATGACCATCGTCTATGCCACGCCCGACGAGCTCGAGGCGCTGTCGATGGGCGAGGAGATCGCGGTGATGCGCGATGGCGCCGTGGTGCAGCGCGGCACGCCGGACGAGCTCTACGAGCAGCCGATCGACACCTATGTCGCGGGCAAGATCGGCTCGCCGCACATGAACATCGTCAAGGCCACACTCGCCGCCGATCTCGCGAGCCTCGACACGCCGCTCGGCAAGCTGCTGTCGGGCCGCAAGCTCCACTCCGGCAATGCGGGCGAAGCAGCCCTCGTCGGCATCCGCCCGAGCGATCTCCGCCCCGCCGCCGCGGGCGAGGCCGCCGTTCCATCCCGCGTCCACCTCATCGAGCCCCTGGGCGACGTGACCGTCGTCTCGGTCGAGGCCGGGGGCGAGACGCTGCGCATGGTGCTTCCCGAACAGAGCGCGTCCGGCCTCAAGCCGGGCGATGCCGTTCCGATCGCCATCGACCTGAGCAAGATCCACATCTTCCGTGCCGCCAGCGGACAGGTAATGACCTGACGCGGGGGCCAGAAGCCGAACGGTTAACCATGGGAGGAAACCTGACATGACCGTTGTTACGAAGATGAAAGGGTTCGCGGCAGCCGCTGGCCTCGCTGCGACCCTGCTGACCGGGGGGCGACCTACGCCCTTGCGGAAGAAGTGACGCTGACCATGGCGGTGCCCGACTGGCCGCCGACACGCATCATGAAGAAGTTCTTCGACGAGCAGTACAAGCCCAAGTCCGGCAACACCGTGAAGCTCGACGTCGACTTCATTCCGTGGCCCGACTTCTACACGCGCGTCAACGCGTCGCTGACGTCCGGCGAGCAGAAGTACAACTTCATCGTCTCTGACTCGCAGTGGCTGGGCGCCTTCGTGGAAGGCGGCTACTACCGCAAGATCAACGACCTGCTCGATGCCGACCCGGACTTCAAGAAGACGCTGATGAGCGTGCACCCCGCACCGCTCGCGGCCTATTCGACCTATCCCTACAAGTCCGAGAACTACTACGGCTTCCCGCAGTTCCCCGACGTCCTCGTGACCTACGGCCGCAAGGACATCCTGTGCAACGACGAGGAACAGAAGAACTTCCAGGCCAAGTACGGCAAGAAGCTGCCCTGCACCGGCGAAGAAATCGACGCCATGACCTGGGACGACTTCAAGAACGTCGGCGAGTTCTTCCGCCGCAAGAAGGGCGAGATGCTGGCCGGCAAGCCTGCAGAGGACGATTTCTATGGAATCGCCTTCCAGGCCGGCAAGGGCTACGACTTCTCGTCGATGCAGATCAACGGCCTGATCTGGCAGATGGGCGGCGACATCTGGGATGAAACCAAGGCGCCCACCGGCCATGCCGAAGGTGTCGTGAACTCTCCCCAGGCGGTGGCAGCCCTCGAGAAGTACCTGAGCCTGCTCGAGTACATGCCGCCTGTCGCCAAGACCGGCACGATGGACATCTTCAAGTCGGACGAACTGTTCCGCGAAGGCAAGGTCGCGATGAACATCGACTGGATCGGCCTCGGCGAAGCCTCGCTCGATCCGAAGTCGTCCAAGGTTTCCGACAAGCTGGTGTTCGGCCAGATGCCGGGCACCATGGTGGACGGCAAGAACGTCAAGTGGTCCAACATCGGCGGCCAGCCCTTCGTGCTGACCACCTGGACGACGCCTGAGCAGACCAAGGAAGCCGTGGAGTTCGTGAAGTGGTGGCTGTCTGACGACATCCAGCACCAGTTCGCGGCGAGTGGCGGCCAGTCTGCCGTGAAGTCGGTCTACGAAGACCCGAAGTACGTGACCTACCGTCCGTGGAACCGCGCCTGGGCCCCGCAGCTCGACTGGCAGAAGGACGTGTGGCACGTGCCGCAGTTCTTCGAGCTCCTGACGCAGCAGCAGGACCAGTTCGACCTTGCCATCACCGGCAAGCAGGACGCCAAGACCACGCTGGATAACATCGCCAAGTTCCAGGAAGACCTCCTGAAGAACGCCGGCCTGATCCAGTAACACGCCTGAACCCCGGGTGCGGGGAGATGATCCCCGCACCCATTTTTGTCTGCACTTCCGGAACGCTTAGCCGATGACCGTCTCCACCACCGCGACAGCTCCGCCGCCCGCGCTCATGCGCCTGTCTCCCGACAACTGGAAACTCGCCATTCTGGTTGGCCTCGTGGTGTCGGTCCTGGCCGGCTTCGCATTGCCTGCGCATGTCTCCTTCTGGGTCGTCGGCGCCATGGCGGCGATGATTGCCGCTGCCTTCGTGGTCAATGCCTACCGCCGCAAATATTACGGCGGCCTTCTCGTGGCGCCCGCCATCGCCGTGCTGTTCGTGATGAACATCTTCCCGCTGCTGTGGTCGCTCGGTCTTTCCTTCTATGCCTATCAGTCGAACCAGCAGTCGATCCGCTTCGTGGGTCTCGCCAACTACATCAAGGTGCTGACCAACGACATCGCGGCGCCCGCCAACTGGGCCGCTCTCGTCAACACGGCGATGTTCGTCGTGCTCACGGTCACCGCGCAGATGGTGGTGGGCTTCCTGCTCGCCATGCTGTTCGCCAAGCAGTTCCCGCTGCGCAAGTATCTCCTCATCCTGGTGCTGACGCCGATGATGCTGTCGGTCGTCGCCTCGGGCGTGTTCTTCACCTATTACTACGACCCGACCTTCGGCATCCTCTCCTATGTCATCAACTCGATTACCGGGGGCCAGTTCATCCTGATGGATTCCAAGGTGGGCGCGGTCACGGGCATCGTCTTTGCCGATGCCTGGATGTGGTCGCCCTTCGTCATGCTGCTGGTGCTTGCGGGTCTGGTCTCGGTGCCGAAATATCTCTACGAGGCCGCCGCCATCGACCGCGTCTCGAAGTGGCGGCAGTTCTGGACCATCACCTTCCCCTATATCCGCGGCCTCCTGATGCTGGCGCTGCTGTTCCGCACCATCGAGGCCTTCAAGCTCGCCGACCTCGTCATTCTGCTCACCAAGGGCGGCAACGACACGATGACGATCTCCTATCACCTGATCCGCATCGCCAACGAGCAGAACAAGACGTCGGAAGGTGCCGCCATTTCCTACCTGATGCTGTTCATGGTCATCGTGCTCACCAACCTCTACCTCTACATTGCCAACCGCCGCAGCCAGGGAGACTGACGCCATGGCCGAACACAACTCCATCTGGGAGGCCCTGGGCTTCCGCAAGGCGAGCGGCGTGGGCGAGGCCGGCTGGGGCCGCACACTGGTCGTGGCCATCGTGTCGCTGATCTACTTCCTGCCGGTGCTGTTCATCATCTTCACCGCCTTCAAGCCGCAGGATGCCGCCCTCTCGGTGCCGCCCACCCTGTCGCCCACCTCGTTCTTCGGGCTGATTCCGGACCAGTTCGTGTTCACGCCGACGCTCGAGAACTTCGGCTCGGTGTTCATGCGCTCGATGACGACAGGCGGCGCTCCGGAAGCCACCGGCTTCGACCGCTACTTTTTCAACTCCATCGTCATCGCCTCGTCGTCGGTGCTGCTCGCCCTGGTGATCGGCACGCTCGCCGCCTTCGGCTTCTCGCGCTATCCGCTGAAGGGCAACGACACCTACCTGTTCATCATCCTGACGACGCGCATGCTGCCGGCCATCGTGGTCATCATCCCGGTGATCCTGATGTTCCGCGTGGTGGGCCTGTCGGGCTCCTACACCGGCATCATCCTGCTCTACACGGCCTTCAACCTGGCCTTCACCATCTGGATGATGAAGAGCTTCTTCGACGAACTGTCGCTCGATGTCGAAGACGCCGCGCGCATCGACGGCTCTTCGGACGTCAAGGTGTTCTTCAAGATCGCCCTGCCGCAGGTGATCGCGGGCCTCGCCGCCACCTTCGTCTTCGGTCTCATCCTCACCTGGAACGAGTTCCTCTTCGCGCTGCTCTTGTCGGGCCCCGACACGCGCACCGTGCCGGTCGCCATGAACCAGGCCGTCTCGTCGGGCGGCCGCGGCACCGACTGGACGCTGCTGGCGGCGATCGAGACCCTGTTCCTCATCCCCGTCTTCCTCGTCACCTTCTTCCTGCAGAACCATCTGCTGCGTGGTGTGACCTTCGGTACCGTGAAGCGCTGACATGTCGACGATTGAAATCAGGAAAGTCACCAAGCAGTTCGGCGCCTTCACGGCGGTGAAGGATGCCGACCTCAAGGTGGAAGCGGGCGAGGTCGTGTGCCTCCTCGGCCCCTCGGGCTGCGGCAAGACCACGACGCTGCGCATGATCGCCGGACTCGAGCGCGCCACCTCCGGAGATGTCATCATCGCCGGTCAGCGCATGAACGAGTTGCCGCCGCAGAAGCGCGACATCGCCATGGTGTTCCAGTTCTACGCGCTCTATCCCGCGCTCAGCGTGGGCCAGAACATCGCCATGCCGCTGCACTCGGAGGGATTGTCCAAGGCCGATTCCGATACCCGGGTGATGAAGGTCGCCAAGATCATGCACCTGACCGAGGTGCTGGACCGCATGCCGAACCAGATCTCGGAGGGCGAAAAGCAGCGCCTCGCGGTGGCCCGCGCCATCGTGCGCGACCCCAACTGCTTCCTGTTCGACGAGCCGCTGTCACGCCTCGACGTGGAGCTCAGGCACTCGATGCGCGGCCAGATCAAGGAGGTGCTCACCGGCCTCTCCAAGGCGACCGTCATCGTCACGCATGACCAGCTCGAGGCCCTCACCATGGCCAGCCGCATCGCCATCATGAAGGATGGCGTGATCGAGCAGGTGGGCACCCCGCACGAGGTCTTCGCCAAGCCCACCAACGTCTTCGTGGCGAGCTTCATCGGCACGCCGCAGATGAACCTGGTGGAAGCCGACCTGCAGAGCTTCGGTGACGGCAGGGCGTCCGTCGTGCTGGCGGGCCAGCCGCTCAGCATCGTGGCCGATCCCGCCGTATCGCGCCTGAAGCCGTCCAAGGTCACCGTCGGCATCAGGCCGCGTGCCTTCACCACCGTGCAGGACAAGTCGGGCGACACCATCGCCGCCCAGGCGGAGCTGATCGAGCCGATGGGGGCTGAAACGCTGATCCATGCGCGCACGGCATCTGGCGGCGACATTCGCGTCGTCGTGCCGCGCGACAAGCGGGTGAAGGTGGGCGAGGCCCTGAATCTCAGGCCCGATCCACGGCAGACGCATTTCTTCGGCGAGGACGGCAAGGCGGTGCGCGCATGAGCAACAGCGAACAGGGGATGACGCGGCAGGGCGCGCTGCGGCTCGAGTTCTTCATCATCGGGCTGGGCATCTTCGCGCTGCTGCTGATCTTCCAGCCCTTCAGCCTGGAGCTCTTCGCCATCGGCAGTGTGCTGGTGGTGATCGCCGGGCTCATCAACAACCTGCTCCCCATGGCCCAGCCGGGCGTGAGGGTGCGGAGCGTCATCACCGTCGCCATGGTGGTGGCGATGATCTTCTGCATCGTGCTGCTGATCTCGATCGGTGCGGCGCATCTCTATGGCGCCTTCTTCCTCAAGCCGCCGGACCCCAACACGCTGGCGGGCAAGGCGCAGCTTGCGACGCCGCCGTTCTGGCGTCAGCCGCTGGTGTGGGGCATCGCCGCTGTGGCCGCGATCCTGGCCCTGGTCATCACCGCGATGAACAAGTACCGGGACTGACATGACGCACGACGTCTCGGTGATCGGCCTCTACATCCTCGATGTTCTGGGCCGGCCGGTCACCCGCATTCCCGACCGCGGCAACGTCGACTTCATCGAGGAAATCCGCCTCACCGTCGCCGGCACCGCCGGCGGCACGGTGGTCGACACCGCCAAGCTGGGGCTGAAGAGCCTTGCGGTGGGTGCCGTGGGCGACGACGAGAAGGCGGATTGGGTGCTGATGACCCTGCAGAAGCACGGCATCGACACTTCCACCATGCAGCGCATCAAGGGCGTGCCGACTTCGGCCACCATCCTCAACGTGCGCCCCAACGGCGATCGCCCGGCCCTGCACGTGCGCGGCGCTTCGGATCATTTCGATGTGCCACCCTCCGCCTATGACAGGGTCTTCGACGCGCCGATCATCCATCTCGGCGGCACCGGGCTCCTGAAGCGGCTCGATGGCCCGGCCTCCGTCACCTTGCTGAAGGAGGCCAAGACGCGCGGCCGCACCGTCACCTTCGACCTGATCGCGGCCAGCGCCGAGACAATCTCCATCGTCGCGCCGCTGCTTCCCTACATCGACTATTTCATGCCATCGATCGAGGAAGCGAAGGACATGTCCGGGCAATCCACGCCGGAGGACTGCGCCCGCTTCTATCTCGACAAGGGTGCGGCATGCTGCGTCTTCACGCTGGGAGGCGAGGGCGCCTATTATGCCCACAGGGATGGAACGCGCCTCAAGTCACCGGCCTATGACATCCCGGTCGTGGATACCACGGGCTGCGGTGATGCCTTCGATGCGGGCTTCATCGCGGCGCTGCACCACAGGATGGACACCGAGACGGCGCTGCGCTTCGCCCAGGCCTCGGCCGGCCTCGTGGCCACCGGACTGGGTTCGGATGCCGGCATCGTCAGTTTCGAAGACACACGCGACAAGATGAAGAACTGGAAGATCAAGCGATGAGATTTCAAGGCAGGCGGGCCGTCGTCACGGGCGGGCTCTCGGGCATCGGCGAGGCTGTCGCCAGGCGCATCGAAGCCGAAGGCGGCAAGGTCGTCATCTGGGACATGCATGGCGGCATCAAGACCGACATTTCCAGCTGGGAGTCGGTCGAGGCCGCCGCCGCGGAAACGGTGCGGCAACTCGGCGGCATCGACGTGCTGGTGAACAGCGCCGGCGTGGCCGGTCCCACGGCCACGGTGCTCGACGTCAAGATCGAGGACTGGCACCGCACCATCGCCATCAACCTCGATGGCACCTTCTTCACCAACCGTGCGGTGATTCCCCACATGCTTGCCGGTGACTATGGCCGCATCGTCAACATCGCCTCGATCGCCGGCAAGGAGGGCAACCCCAATGCCTCGGCCTATTCGGCCTCCAAGGCTGCTGTCATCGGCTTCACCAAGTCGCTGGCCAAGGAGCTGGCCAAGACCAACATCACGGTCAACAGCGTGACGCCCGCCGCGGTGCGCACGCCGATCTTCGACCAGCTGCCGCAGAGCCACATCGACTTCATGCTGTCGAAGATCCCCAAGGGCCGGCTCGGCAAGGTCGATGAGGTGGCGAGCCTCGTCTGCTGGCTCGCCAGCGAGGAGTGTTCCTTCTCGACGGGTGCGGTCTTCGACGTCTCGGGTGGCCGCGCCACCTACTGACGGATCGGTCTCACGCCGTCCTGAAGGCCCGGCTCGACACTGAAATGGGGTTGCCGTCGGGGTCCCTCGCATTGGCGAAGACATATCCATCGCCCTTGTGCCGAACGCCAAAGGCGAGACCCTGCTTTCCCGCCGCTGCGACGAAGCCTTCCACATCCTCAACGTCGAACACCAGCTTCACCGCCGCCTGTCCGACCTTCTGGCTCTTTGCTGCAGGGTGCAGCATGATGCTCGCTGCGTGGGCAGGGCCGCAAAGCTCCACGATCCGGTCACCTGCCTCGCGCTTCGCCACTTAACCGAAATGCGCCGCGTAGAAGGCGGCACTCCGCTCCACGTCGCGCACATAGAGAACGATACGGCCGAGCGCCGGCGTCATATCGCCGTATAGCCGCCGTCCACCAGCAGGTCATGACCGCAGATCATGTCGGAGGCGGAGGAGGCAAGGAACAGCACGGCGTCCGCCACCTCCATCGGCCTGCCGAAGCGGCCGCCGGGGATTTTCGCCTTCATCGGGTCGCCCTTCTCGGGCTGGCCCCAGACCTGCTCGCCCATCGGGGTGAGGATCACCGTGGGGCAGACGGTGTTGATCTGGATGTTGTGCTTCGCCCACTCCACCGTCATCACCTTGGTCAGCATGTTGAGGCCGCCCTTGGATGCGCAATAGGCGGCATGGCCCTCGAGGCCGACGACGCCCGCCTGGGACGAGACGTTGATGATCTTGCCGCCTTTCCGCTCGATCATGCCGGGCACCAGTTCGCGCGCCAGCAGGAAGGGGGCTCGCAGGTTCACCGCCATGGTGGCGTCCCAGTCCGCCACCTTCGCATCCTCGAGCCGGTCGATCAGCGCGATGCCGGCATTGTTGACGAGGATGTCGATCGACCCGAAATAGGCCAGCGCATCATGCGCCGCCTTCACCGGCCCGTCGGCAGTGGCCATGTCGGCCGAGATCGCCACGCAGCGCCGGCCCATCGCCTCCACCGCGGCCTTCACCTCGGCGAGGCCCTCGCGGTCGCGGCCCACGGCGGCGATGTCGGCGCCGGCGTCGGCCAGCACTTTGCAGGTCTCGAGGCCGATGCCCTTGCTCGCGCCCGTCACCAGCGCGTGCTTGCCCTTGAGGCCAAATCTTTTCGTCCAGTCACCCATTGTGCCGCTCCCGATTTTTGGCGATCTTCCCGTGCGGAACGACAATGGTCAATGCCGAAGCAGGGAACCCGCACATGCAGAGAATGGGACGCGTCATCAAGCTGAAGCCGGAGGTCATCCCGGAATACAAGCGCATCCACGCCGATGTCTGGCCGGAGGTGCTGAAGGCCATCGCCGACTCCAACATCCGCAACTACACCATCTTCCTCAAGGAGCCGGAGAACATCCTCTTCGCCTACTGGGAATATCACGGCAGCGATTTCGACGCCGACATGAAGAAGATGGCAGATGTGCCGCGCATGCAGGCGTGGTGGAAGATCACCGACCCGATGCAGGTGCCCTTCGAGACGCGCAAGGACGGCGAGTGGTGGGCGGAGATGGAGGACGTGTTCCACACGGATTGAGTCGGCTTCCGTCGGGTCTCTACCGCTTCCGCCGCTTCCCGAAGTAATTCCGCTCCAGCGTGGCGAAGGCACGCTGGTAGACGTTCTGCTCGGTGCGCGGGATCAGCACCACGTCGTCCTGCGGGCTCGCCACCCAGTCGCCGGTCCAGACGCCGAAGGTGGTGTTGTCCGCCGTCACCGGCCACAGCCGTGGGCCCGAGACGTAGTTCATCCACGGGATCTCGCACGTGGTGATGCGGTAGGAGAAGCTGCGTTCGAGGTCGTCGAGGTGGAGAAGTTCCTCGTTCAGGTGACCCTCGCCGAAATAGAAGTCGCGGATGCCGGAGACCTTGTCGCTGCGCACCCGCTTCAGCATGTGCATTCGGGTGATCTCCTCGTGCCAGCCGCCCATGGAGGCGAAATCGCGCATCACCTTCCACACATCGTCCACCGGCGCCTTGATGACGCGCGAAGTCCACACCTTGTTGGGCTGGAATCCCTTCCAGCGCTCGGCGTCCGCGGGCTTCTGCGGTTTCGTCTTCGCGATCAGGGCGGCGAGAGTCTTGAAGTTGTTCGCGAAGACGTCGTTGGAGACGATCTTCACGTATTTCCCTTCGTCGCCGGCGGCCTCGTCGAATGTCGCCTCCCATTCGGCGAAGGTCTGATCGGTATGGGTGACGGGGTAGAGCCGCAGCGTGGCGAGATAGTTCTTTACCGGGAAGGCCGGCGTCTCGAAATTGTAGCTGAAGCAGCGCCGCGCATCGTCCAGCATCAGCAGGCGCTCGCGCACATGGGCGCCGTTGCGGAGATGAAAGGAGCGGATGCAGCCGACGACGTCGGAGTCGAGCCCCTTCTCGATCTTCGACGACTTCACGCCTGCCGCCCAGTTGGGCAGGCCGTTGAAGTCGCGGACGATGGACCACACGGTCTCCACCGGGGCCTTCAGGATGATCGAAGCATAGGCGCGGGCCATTCTACTGTCCTTTGGTGATGTCGCGGAAGGCGTGGACCGCGGCCTCGGCGAAGGCCGGGTCGTTGATGTGGGCGTCGATCTCGACGAGCTGGCGGTTGGCCGCGGGTTTCCAGCCGTCGCGGACCGCGGCGAACAGGGCGGCGTCCGCCACGGGGTCATGGAAGGGCTTGCCCGGCGCGTCGATGGCGGAGACACCGTGCAGCGGCAGGAGAAAGCGCACAGGTCCGTCCATGCGGTTGATGCGCTCCACGATCCAGCGGCCGATGGCAGCATTCTCCTCCGCCGTGGTGCGCATCAGCGTCACCTGCGCGTTGTGGACATAGAGATTTCGCTGGCTGAACTGGGCGGGCACCGTGTCGCGTCCGCCGAAATTCACCATGTCCACCGCACCCACCGACCCCACCCAGGGGATGCGGCTGCGGATCACCGACCCGAAGCGATCCTCGGTGCAGGGCAGGACGCCGCCGAAGAGATGGTCCGCCACCTCGGTGGTGGTGATGTCCAGCGCCGCCGTTACGAGGCCGGAATCGATCAGCTTCTCCAGGCACTGGCCGCCGGTGCCGGTGGCATGGAAGACGAAGCACTCGCAGTCGGCCTCGATCAGGTGGCGGATCTGGGTAATGCAGGGCGTCGTCACGCCGAACATGGTGAGGCCCACGGCGCGCTTCGTCTCGCGCGCCGAAGGGATGGCGTTCAGCGCCATGCCCGCCGCGGCGTGGGCGGCATTGCCGATCACCGTGCGGGTGATGGCGTTGAGCCCCGCCACGTCGGCCACGGCATGCATCATCATGATGTCGGTTGGCCCCACATAGGGCGCGACATTGCCCGAGGCCATGGTGGAGACCATCAGCTTCGGCACGCCGATGGGAAGCTTGCGCATCGCCTCCGTCACCATCGAGGTGTTGCCGCCGCCGCCCAGCCCCAGCACCGCGCCGACGTCGCTCCGCGACAGCAGGTAATGTCCCAGCGCCTCCGCCATGGCGGTGACGGCGCGGCCGCGGTCGGCGTGGCCAAGCACGGCATCGGCACCCTGGCTGTGGTGCCTTGCCACCGTCTCGGGCTTCACGTCGGCCTCGGCCGTGCTTGGCGTCGTGGAGATGTCGACCAGCAGAGCCTGGGCCCCGGCGGCCTTGATGCGCTCCACGGCGTAGCGGAGTTCCGCTTCCTTGGTGTCGCAGGTGCCGATGACGTAGACCGGCTTCACGCCCTGGCCCAGCCCTGCTTCATGTTGCGGAAGCCGAGCTTGTAGACCTCTTCCGGCGAGGGCGCGAAGTCGCGCCACACGCGCGTCGCCGCGGCGAGCGCGGGCATCGAACGTCCGAAGGCCTCGATGGTGAGCCAGCCGTCGTATTTGGATTTCTTCAGCGCCTTGTAGGTCTCGGCCCACGGCACGTGGCCCTTGCCCGGCGTGCCGCGGTCGTTCTCGGAAATATGCACATGCACCATGTGCGGGCGGATCGTCTTGATCGCACCCACCGGATCCTTCTCCTCGATGTTCGAGTGGAAGGTGTCATACATGCCCTGGATGTGCGGGTGGTCGACCTCGTCGAGATAGTCGTTCAGCTGCTGCATGGTATTGAGGAAGTAGCATTCGAAGCGGTTCAACGCCTCGAGGGCGAAGGTGATGCCCTTCTTCGCCGCATAGTCGCCGGCCTTCTTGTGGAAGGAGAGCGCGCGCTTGCGCTCCGCAGCGGTGGCGGGGTTGCCGGAGAAGAAGCCGAGCTCGGAATGCATCGGGCCGCCGAGGATCGGGGCGCCCAGCGCCGCGCAGCAGTCGACCGTCCATTTGGCATAATCGAGCGCCGCGGCCTGGCTCGCCTTGTCGGGAGAGAGCGGGTTCTTGCCCTGGATGACGCTCACAACCGAGCGTTCCAGGCCGATCTTGTCGAGAAGGGCGCCGAGCCTGGCGTAATGGTCGGGCGTGCCTTCGAACATCGGGATCTCGACCCCGTCATAGCCCGTCTTCTTCAGCGCCTTGAGGATCGGTTCATGCGCCGCGGTGACATGCGGCGTCCACAGCAGAAGATTGAATCCCAGCTTCATTCGGCGTGCCCTCCCTGCACGGAACACAGGACAAACCGTCTCGCGCCTCTTGTCAATTCCTGATATACGTCTTGCAAAAGCAGAACACAGGAGGACCCACAATGAACAAGCCGCACGAGCCCGCTTCCGCCACCAATGCCGCGCTGCTGCGCGCCCAGGCCTTCATGACGCCCTCGCCGGTGCCGTCGATCTCGACCGAGCTCCTCGTCTCGGCCGATGGCGAGCTGAACCGCGAGCTGCATCACTTCCTGTTCGATCCGCCGACCGACACCGAACTGCTCAAGGGCAAGAAGATCGCCATCTGCTGCACCAACGGTGTGGAGGAAGTGGAGATCACCGGCGCCATGAAGTGGCTGACCGAGCATGGCGCCACCGTGCACGTGGTTGCCCCGCGCATCGGCGAGTTCCACCCGACGCTGGGCCTGCGCTTCCCGCCGCTGACCAAGACGCATGTGCTGGCCATCCGCCTGATGGAGAATGCCGGCTGGCTGAAGATCGACTGCTACATGGACGAGGCGAAGATCGCCGATTACGACGCCTGCATCTTCCCCGGCGGCTGCTGGAACCCGGACGCGCTGCGCGCCGACAAGCATGCGCAGAAGTTCGTGCAGGACATGCTGGCCTCGGGCAAGCCCACCTGCGCCATCTGCCACGGCCAGTGGGTGATGGTGAGTGCGGGCATCCTCAAGGGCAAGAAGGCCACGGCGGTGTGGAACATCCATCCCGATCTCGCCAATGCCGGGGCCACCGTGCTGGACGAGCCCTGCGTGGTGGATGGCAACCTGATCACCGCCCGGTTCCCCTACGACCTGCCGCGCATGGTGGGTGCCCTGGTGAAGCAGCTGGTGAAGTAATTCCTCAAACCTTCGTCCCCCCGGCGAAGGCCGGGACCCAGCTTTCCGCGCGTTCGATGTCCAAAGCGGCGCCCCGGCTTTCGCCGGGGTGACGGCTGGCAGGATGCCTTATGAGAACAGCACGGCGCCGGTTTCGACCAGCGTGCGGATGCCGATGCCGACGGCGAAGATGCCGGCGAGGGCCTGGAATCCGCGGGTCGCCCAGGTGAGGGTGAGGGCAGTGTAGGACAGCGGCACGGCGATGACCGCCGAGAAGATCGCCATGCCGGCGATCGAGCCCACGCCGAACAGCAGCATGAAGGCGACGCCCAGCGGCACCGAGGGCGCGGTCGAGGCGGCGAGCGCCACCAGCGCCGCCGAGCCGGCCAGCCCGTGCATCATGCCGACGGCCAGGCTGCGGCGCCAGCCGCCCGCCGGGTGGGCGTGGGCATGGCGGCTCAGGGCGTGGTTCTTCACGTCGCCGGCGTGGCTGTGGGCGTGGAAGTGGACGTTCCCGGCGCCATGGCGGTGTGTGTGGAAATGGATGCGGTCGCGGACCAGCACGTAGAGCAGCCGGGCGCCGAGCAGCACCATCATGATGCCGACCGCGAATTCCAGCCCGCTGGCCAGCCTGCCGCTCAGGGTCAGCTCGAGGGCATAGACCAAGCCCCCGAAGGCGCCCAGCACCAGCGCATGGCCCATGCCCCAGACGGCACCGTGGCGGATGATGTTGCGCACCCCCCGCTTGTCCGCCGTGAGCGTGGCCACGGCGGCGATGTGATCGGCTTCCAGCGCGTGCTGAAGCCCCAGTAGGAAACCGAAGAAAACCCAGGTGAGCATAGGAGAGGTATAGCCCGGGTCCGCGGATCGCGCGAGGGTTGTTTGCGGCAGCCTTTGGTCGAAAGCGGCTGCTGCAAATCTTTCAGGCGAGGTGGCAGCCGGGCTTGCGGTGCCCTACCACATACTCGTCGATCAGATGGCGGTAGCGCACCGGGCCGAAGCTGGGGAAGTGGCCGCCGTGCACGATCGAGACGGGCAGCGGCCGGAGGCGCTCCATCGTCTCGACATAGGTCGGGATGTCGGAATGGTAGGCGTCGTCGATCAGCGGGCCGTCATAGACGATGTCGCCAGAGAGGAAGATGCCGGTCTTCGCCTCGAACAGGCCGATGCCGCCCGGCGAATGGCCGGGCGTGTGGATGACCTCGAAGGCGCGGTCGCCGAGGTCGATGACGTCACCCTGTTCCAGCACGCGGCCGACCTGCGCGGGCTTCACGTGATACTTCGTCTGGTCCCAGCCCTCGGGCTGGCGGTCGAACATCTCGTCGGTGGCGTAGCGGCCGGCGAGCGTCCAGTCGTTGCGCGGGTCGGCGAGGATCGCGGCCTCGGCGGAGTGGACAGCGCATTGGCCGAACTCGTGGTGGCAGCCGATGTGGTCGAAGTGGGTGTGGCTGGCGACGCAGGCGAGATCGCGGCCGGAGACCAGCGGCACGTGCTGCCGCAGGCTGAAGTGGCCGAGGCCTGAATCGAACAGCAGGTCGCGGTCGCGGCCGCGGACGTGCCACATGTTGCAGCGGAAGAAGGGCTTGATCCACGGCTCGTGGATCAGCGTGACGCCATCGGCGAAGCGCAGGGTCTCGTACCATTCGGTGGCACTGACGCGGAGTTCCATCAATCAGTCCTTCAGCACGATCACATGGGCGGGGTTGACGGCGAACGACACCTGTTCGCCGGGTGCGAGTTTCGTGCCGGCGGGAAGCCGCGCCAGAAGATCGACGCCGTTCACCCGCGCGGTGACGCGCCGGAAGCTGCCCTGGTAGACGACGTCGGTCACCTCGCCTGCGAGCGAACCGCCGAGTGCCACGTGCTCGGGGCGGACGGCGATCTCGTGCGCATCCTGCGGCGCTTCGAAGCGGCCGAGCGGGGTGTCGATCATGCCGTTTGACACGACGCCCGGCACGATGGTGCTCTCGCCCATGAAAGTGGCGGTGAAGCGCGTGGCGGGCCGGGCGTAGACGCGCTCGGGTTCGCCCTGGTCCTCGATCCGGCCATGGTTCATCACCACCACGTGGTCGGCAAGCGCCATGGCCTCCTCCTGGTCATGGGTGACGTGGATGAAGGCAGTGCCGACGCGCTTCTGGATGGCCTTCAGCTCGTCCTGCATCTGGCGGCGGAGCTTGAGATCGAGGGCACCGAGCGGCTCGTCGAGCAGCAGCACGGCGGGCTCGACGACCAGCGCCCGGGCGAGCGCCACGCGCTGGCGCTGGCCGCCCGACAGCTGGTGCGGCTTGCGGTCGAAGGCGCTGGCCAGGCCCACAACCTCGAGCATGGCGCGGGCCTTCGCATCACGCTCCGCCTTCGCCACACCCTTCATGCGCAGGCCGAAGCCGACATTGGCGCCGATGGTCATGTGGGGAAACAGGGCATAGTCCTGGAACACCGTGGCGGTGGGGCGCTTGGCCGGCGCCATGGCGGTGCAGTCGAGCCCCTTGATCATGACGCGGCCCTGCTCGGGGGCGAGGAAGCCGCCGAGGATCGAGAGCAGCGTGGTCTTGCCCGAGCCCGAGGGCCCGAGCAGCACGGTGTAGCTGTCAGGCGCCAGCGTGAGCGACACGTCGTCGAGCACCTTGGTGGGGCCGAAGCTGTGGGAAACGTGGTCGATCGAAACGAGGGGCGTCATTGCGGGCGCTTTCGGAAGGCGACGAGTTCGAAGACGATGGCGAGGAGGATCGAGACGCCGAAGACCAGCGCGCCGACGGCGTTGGTCTTGGGGTTGAGGCCGGCGCGCAGCAGGTTCCAGATCTCGACGGGCAGCGTGGTCTCGAAGCGGGTCAGGAGGAAGGAGATGACGAACTCGTCCCACGAGAAGGTCATGGAGAGGAAGAAGGCGGCGAAGAGGGCGGGCCACATCATGGGGGCGGTGACCAGCAGCAGCACCTTGCCCTCGCTGGCGCCGAGGTCGCGCGCCGCGCGCTCGATGTTGGCCTGGTGCTCGCCCATCTGGCTGTAGATGATGGCGAAGCAGAGGGGGAGGTTGATCACCACGTGGCCGATGCCGGCCGCCATGAGCGATTTTGGCACGCCGAGCCAGTTGAAGAAGATCAGGAGCCCCATGCCGATGATGAGGTAGCTCACGGTCAGCGGCAGGGTGATCAGCCCACGGAGGAAGGCGGAGGCCGGCAGGTGGAAGCGCGCGAAGCCCCAGGCGGAGAGGAAGCCCAGCAGCGTGGCGATGGCGGAGGTGATGAGCGCCACCAGCACCGAATTGCCGAGGCCCGCGGTGAGGCGCGCATCGCCCAGCACGGCCGCATACCAGCGCAGCGAGGGGCCGTTGAAGGGCGGGATGGGAAAGAGGGTGCCCTGGAAGGAGAACAGCACCAGCACCGCCACGGGCAGGAAGATGAAGCCGTAGACCAGCAGGGCATAGAGAGTGGCGAAGGCGCGGCTCATCACGCCCTCTCGATCTTCAGCCAGCGGGCGCAGGCGAGATAGGCGATGCTGACCACCGCCATCAGGATCAGGGAGAGGGCCGAGGCCGAAGCGAAGTCGCCGCGCCGGCCGATCTGCATCATGATGAGCTGCGGCATCAGGAGCTCGTTGTTGCCGCCTAAGATCTGCGGCGTGATGTAGTCGCCGATCGCCAGCACGAAGGTGAGGAAGGCGCCGACCATGATGCCGGGCAGCGTGAGCGGCAGGATGACGTGGACGAAGCTCTGCAGCCCCGAGGCGCCGAGGTCCGCCGCGGCCTTGCGGTAATTGGGCGAGAGCTGCTTCAGGTTGGCGTAGATCGTCAGTGTCAGGAGCATCACGAAGAAATGGACGAAGCCGATCACCGTGGCGCTGCGCGTGTTGGCGATCTGGATCGGCTCCGACAGGAGGCCCAAATTGACGAGGGTGGAATTCACCACGCCCTTCTCGGCCAGCACGAGCAGCCATGAGTACGAGCGCACCACGTAGGAGGTCCAGAACGGCAGCACCGCCAGCATCAGCGCCAGGCGCTGCCAGCGCTCGGGCACGATGAAGGCGAGGATCCAGGCGAAGGGATAGGCGAGCAGCACCGAGATGACGGTGACGATCAGCGTCACCTCGAGCGAGTTGATCAGCGCGTGCCAGTAGCTGGGGTTGGTGAAGAACTGGGAATAGGCGTCGAGGCTCAGGCCTTCACCTGCCTTTGGGTGGAGGCTCATCACCGCCATGGCGATGAAGGGCACGACGAAGAAGACCAGCGTCCACAGCAGTGCTGGGGAGACGCTGGCCCATCCGATGCGCGATGTGGAGGATCGGCTCACTGACCCTGGATCATGGCGGTCCAGAGATCCTGCATCTTCTTGTCGAGGTCTTCCGAAGGGGCGGGATATTCCTGGGCGCGCTTCAGGAAGTCCGGCTGCTCGGCGAAGCGCAGGATCTTCTTCTGGTCGTCATTGAGGGCGGCCTTGCTGTTGGCCGGCATGCCCCAGTAGCAGGACGAGGTGGCGAGCCGCGCCTGGCCCTCGGGGCTCAGGATGTACTGGATGAATTTCAGCGCCGCGTCCTTGTTCTTCGAATCCTTGAACATGGCGAGCGACTGCGACCAGAGGACGGCACCTTCCTTGGGGATCGAGAAGTCGAGGTCCGGGTTTTCCTTGGCGATGCCGGCCGTCACCCATTCGCCGCCGCCGATCAGGATGTCGGCCTCGCCGGTGGCGAGAGCGGTCTGGCTGGCGACGACGTCGGTCACCGCCTTGGCGTTGGCCTTCATCTTGCCCAGCACTTCCTTCAGCGCGGGGAGGTCGGCCTCGGTCAGTTCCGAGGTCTTCTTGCCGATCGCCATGGCAGCGAGGCCCATAACCGGCAGGTAATAGTCATAGATGGCGATGCGGCCCTTGTACTTGTCATTCGTCAGCACACCGAGCGTGTCCATGTCGGCCACGTCGACCTTGGCCTTGTTGAAGCCGATCGTGTTGTAGCCGAACTTCTCGGTGATGCCGTAACGCTTGCCGTCGACCACGGCGTGATTGTTCATCAGCACCTCGGGGAAGATATCGGCGATGGGAAGCTTGTCGTCGGGGAGCGGCTCGAACAGGCCGCGGTCGACGCCGCGGCGGACGTCCACCGTGTCGATCACCATCACGTCCCAGTCGCCGGGCTGCGATTGGTCGACGATGGCGAGGCCGGCGCCGGTGCCCTCGAACTCCTTGACGTTCACCTTGATGCCGGTGGCGTCCTCGAAGGGCTTCAGCAGGTTGGGGTCGGAATGGTCGCACCAGACCAGCGCGTTGAGGTCCTGGGCGGAGGCCGCGGCGGCGGAGCCGATGAGGGCCAAGGCGGCGAGCGAGGCGCCGAAGAGACGGCGCGAAAGACGGTTGGTCATTGTGGCGTTTCTCCCTGTCTGCGGGAAAACTGAGCCAATTACAAAGTTGAGTCAATTCCAAAACTCGGGCAGACTGCCCGAATGTCAGGCCTCCGCGCACGCCAGAAAGCCGACCGCCACGACCGCATCCTCGAGGCGGCGACGCGCCTGTTCCGCGAGCAGGGCTACGAGACGGTGAAGATCGAGGCGATCGCCGCCGCCGCCGAGGTGTCGATCGGCACGATCTACAATTACTACCGCAACAAGGGCGACCTTCTGGTCGCCATCGTGTCGCTCGAGGTCGAGGAGGTGCTGCGCCAGGGGGAAGAGGTGATCGCCCATCCCCCCGCCAGTGCCGAAGCCGCGGTGGACGCGCTGGTCGGCGGCTATGTCGACCATTCGCTGCACTATCTTTCGAAGGAGATGTGGCGGCAGGCCATGGCGATCTCGACCACCCAGCCGGAGAGCCCCTTCGGCGAGACCTATGCCGCGCTCGACGTGGCGCTGGCGCAGCAGACCTGCGCCCTCATTGAAAAGTTGCAGGCCCTGGGATCGCTGGCGCGGGATGCCGACAGCCGCGCCCTGGGCGAGGTCATCTTCAACAACACGAACATGAATTTCATCGTGTTCGTGAAGGACGAGAAGATGGCCATGACCGAACTCCGCAGCCACCTCCGCCGCCAGAACCGGGCCGTCCTGGCGGGATTCCGGAGCGTGGCTGCGGGGGCCTGATCGGGGTTTTTTCGTATATTAGGTAAATAGTCCTTGACAGCGCGCGCTCATGGGGGTACAAGGGGGCATTCTCGACAATTGGGCGTCAGCACCCCTTACGCCGGGAAGACGGCCAGGGGGTGGAAACCTGAACGACAGGAAGACTGGCCCAAGCGTCGGTGAAAGCTGGTGCATTTCCTTGGGCCCCGGCTTTCTGCTATCACCGACCATCGCTCGGAGGAGAATTGACCGATGAACAAGCCTGTGAACATGGCAGGTGCCACCAGCTGGGAACCCTCGCCCAACAATCTTGAGCCGTTCTGGATGGGCTTCACGCCCAACCGCGCCTTCAAGAAGCGCCCGCGCATGATCGCGCGGGCCAAGGACATGCATTATTACGACATGGGTGGCCGCGCCATTCTCGACGGCTCCGCCGGGCTGTGGTGCTCCAACGCCGGCCATTGCCGCACTCCGATCGTCGAGGCGATCCAGAAGTCGGCCGCCGAGCTCGACTTCGCGCCGACCTTCCAGTTCGGCCATCCCAAGGTGTTCGAGCTCGCCTCGCGCCTGTCCACCATGGCGCCGGGCGACCTGAACTACGCCTTCTTCTGCAACTCGGGCTCGGAAGCCGCCGACACCGCGCTGAAGATCGCGCTGGCCTATCACCGCGCCAACGGCGAGGCGAGCCGCACCCGCCTGATCGGCCGCGAGCGCGGCTATCACGGCGTGAACTTTGGCGGCATCTCGGTCGGCGGCATGGTCGCCAACCGCAAGTGGTTCGGGGCGATGCTCGCCGGCGTCGACCACCTGCCGCACACTTACAATCGCAAGGAACAGGCCTTCACCCGCGGCGAGCCGGAGTGGGGCGCGCACCTCGCGGATGATCTGGAGCGTCTCGTCGCGCTGCATGACGCATCCACCATCGCCGCCGTCATCGTCGAGCCGATGGCGGGTTCGACCGGCGTGCTGCCGCCGCCCAAGGGCTACTTGAAGCGGCTGCGCGAGATCTGCACCAAGCACGGCATCCTGCTGATCTTCGACGAGGTCATCACCGGCTTCGGCCGCCTCGGCCACGCCTTCGCGGCGGAACGCTTCGGTGTTCTTCCCGATATCCTGACCTTCGCCAAGGGTGTCACCTCCGGCACCGTGCCGATGGGCGGCTGCATGGTGCGCCAGGGCATCTACGACAAGTTCATGAACGGGCCCGACCACGTGATCGAGCTGTTCCATGGCTACACCTACACCGGCCACCCGATGGCGGCCGCAGCGGGCGTTGCCACCATGGACCTCTATCGCGACGAGAAGCTGTTCGAGAACGCCAAGAAGCTCGAGAACGCCTGGGCCGACGCCGCCTTCACGCTCAAGGGCCATCCGCTGGTCGAGGACATCCGCACCATCGGCCTCGTGGCGGCGATCGACCTGAAGCCCGTCGAGGGCTCGCCCGGACTGCGCGCCTACAAGGCGATGGAAAACGGCTTCCATGACGTGGGGCTGCTGGTGCGCATCACGGCGGATACGATTGCACTCTCGCCGCCGCTGATGATCACCGAAAACCAGATCGACGAGATCTTCTCTGACAAGATGCCGAAGGTCCTGGCCTCCGTGGCCTAGATCGTCCGTATCCGAAGCAATTTCGAAGGCCGGAGGTTGCATCCTCCGGCCTTTTCTGTCGGAGCCGGTCGCCGGGGGCTTCCCGGAACGGTCATTTCATGCGATTCCAGAAGGAGTTGCCCGCAAGTGTGCGAATCACTTTCGGGCCGGGCACATCGACGCGCTAGTGACGGGGTAAGGGCGAATGTCACGACGTATGGCACCGGTGATCCTGGGGCTGACCGCATTTCCGCTCGCCGCAATCGGCATCGCGGCCTATCTCGCCGTCGTGGCAGGACCGAAGATGCTGCCGGTGGCCGGTGCCATCCTGCTGCTCGCCTGCTGCATGCAGATCCTCGCCGCCGTGGTGCTGGTGAAGCTGTCGCGCCACGAGAGCTGGCTGTGGTCGCACCAGGATGCGCTGAACGGACTCGACGCTCGGACCGAGGAAGTGCTCTCCCGCATCGCCGCGGTCGAGGAGCTGCATGATGACACGGTGACGAGTGCACAGCTCGGCGGCGTGGCGGCCGACGTCCACAGGCTGCGCCGCGAGCTGCACGACTATGTCGCGGCCCAGCCGCACTGGCGGCACTACGGTCCGGGCGCCGAATCGCCCGCCGCCACAGCGCCGCCGCCCGCGCCGGAGCAGAAGCCCGGCAAGGCCACAGGGCGCGAACAGCTGACCCTGCTGCTCGAGCCTGTGGTCGAGCTGGCCAGCGGCTCGACCAGCCATTACCGCGCGCAGGTGGGCCTCGCCGACGGCCGCGGCAAGATGGTGAGCCACGACGACCTGATCAGCAAGGCCGTGCAGGGCGGCATGCGCGCCGCGCTCGACCTGCGCATCGTGCGCATGGTCTCGCCGGTGCTGCAGCGGCTGCGCAACCGTAACCCCGGCCTGCGCATCTTCGTGCCCATCGGCCGCCAGACGCTGGCCTCGCCGGAGGAGGCGGGCCGCTTCCTGGCGCTGCTGCAGCGCGATGGCGATGCCGCCAAGGGGATGGTCTTCGAATTTGCGCAGCAGGACGTGGGCAAGCTCGATGCGGCGGGGATCGAGAACCTGGCGCGGCTGGCGCGCACCGGCGCGACGCTGGCCCTGCGCGAGGTCTATCTCGGCGGGCTCGACCTTCCGGCGTTGCGCCAGCTTGGCGTGCGCTTCCTGTCCTTCCCGCCGCATGCGGTGGACGCGGGCTCGGGCCCCAGTGCGGCATGGACCGAATTCGCCAAGGAGGCCCGCGCCCTGAAGATGCAGGTCATCGTCGGCGAGGTGAAGACGGCGCAGCAGGCGACCGCCGTGAGCCGCGTCGCGCGCTATGGGCATGGGCCGTTCTTCGCGCCGCCGCGCAAGGTGAAGGCCGATGCAGGGGTTGCCCCGCACAGCCAGCGCACCGCCAACGTCGCCTGATCACGACCCCGATGATGCAAGGTTTTTCCGATGCCTATCGCGTGTGGTTCTGCGACATCTGGGGCGTGGTGCATGACGGCGTGAGGCCGTTTCCGGTCACCGTCGAGACGCTGAAGCGGCACCGCGCCAGGGGCGGCGCCGTCATCCTCGTCACCAATTCGCCGCGCAGCAATGCGGGCGTCGAGGCGCAGTTGCTGGAAATCGGCGTCGATCCCGCAAGCCACGACCGCATCGTCACGTCGGGCGACGTGACGCAGGTGCTGATGAGGCTGCATGGCGGCGCGGGCGTCCATCACGTCGGGGCTCAGCGTGATCTCTCGATCTACGAGGGCACGGGCGTGTCACGCGTCGACCTCGACGCGGCGCAGGCCGTGCTGTGCACCGGGCTGTTCGACGACCTCAACGACAGGCTCGAGGACTATGAGCCTCTTCTCGACGACATGAAGCGGCGCGGCCTGCTGATGATCTGCGCCAATCCGGACAAGATCGTGAAGAAGGGCGACAGGGTGCTCTATTGCGCCGGCAAGCTTGCCGAGATGTATGCCGCGCGGGGCGGCGAGGTGGTGATGGCGGGCAAGCCCTTCCAGCCGATCTACGACCTGGCGCTGGCCGAGGCCCGGCGCATCACCGGCGCCGACATCGACCGGCCGGACATCCTGGCGATCGGCGACGGACCGGAGACCGATATCCGCGGCGCAGCGGACTATGGCCTTGACGCCGTTCTTGTTGCAGAAGGGGTGACGGATGCGAGCGAAGGGCTGCACGTGGCCGAGGCCCAGGTGCTGAGGGCCGTGCCGCACGCCCGCATCGTGGCGACCGTCCATGACCTTGCCTGGTCATGAGGCGGCCCGGACGTGATAAGGGACCGGAATGCAACTGATCGCGGGCCTGTCGCCCGTTCCTGAGACCTGCCGCGGCGGCGTCGTCGCCATCGGCAATTTCGATGGCGTGCACCGCGGCCACCAGACGCTGCTGGAATGCGCGGCGGCGGAGGGCGCGCGGCTCGGGCAGCCGTGGGGCGTGATGAGCTTCGAGCCGCACCCGCGGAGCTTCTTCCGGCCGGACGAGCCGGTGTTCCGCCTCACTCCGGCAGCGCTGAAGGCCCGGCTGGTGGCGGCGCTGGGGGCTGCCTTCATGGTGGTGCTGGATTTCGACAAGGCGCTCTCGGAACTCTCCCCGGAGGCGTTCGTGCGCCTGCACCTGGTCGAGCGGCTGGCCGTGCGCCACGTGGTGATGGGCTATGACTTCCATTTCGGCAAGGGCCGCAAGGGCAGTCCCGCCACCATGACGGAGCTGGGTGCGAAATACGGCTTCGGCGTCACCATCGTCGAGCAGGTGACGGACGAGGGCGACCAGCATTCGCCCTTCTCGTCCAGCGCCATCCGCCAGGCGCTGCGCCACGGCCACGTCACGGCGGCGGCGCGCGATCTCGGCTATCACTGGACGGTGCTGGGCGAGGTGGTGAAGGGCGACCAGCGCGGCCGCACCATCGGATTTCCCACCCTCAACATCGTGCTGGAACCCGGCGCGGACCCGTTCCGCGGCATCTATGCCGTGCGCGTGCGCGATGCGCTGAAAGAAGGGGCCGAGGTGTGGGCGGGGGCCGGCTATTTCGGCGACCGGCCGACCTTCGACACGGGGCGCACCTTCCTCGAGGTCTACCTGATCGGCTTCGACGGCGATCTCTACGGGCGGCAGCTGTTCGTGGAATTCGTCGACCTCATCCGCGGCGACAAGCGCTTCTCCTCCATCGACGAACTGATCACCCAGATGAAATCGGACTGCGATGCGGCGGTGCAGCGGCTTGCCGCGCCCGATGACGCGATGGCAGGTTTCCCGCTGGGACGCCTGCAGGCCGAAGGCAGGATCTAGCCCTTGTCCTCTCCCGCGGTGCGGGAGAGCATGATGCGGGAGCGGCTTGCTGCCGGGCGACAAACAAGTTAGCACTAACTTTCCAGTCGTGCCTGCCACCCTGCCCCCTGTCCCGCGAGGCACCCATGGCCGCCGTGTCGATGCGACTGTCCGATGTCATGATGATGCTGGCCTATGCCTCGGACCTGGCGACCGGGCACTCGCGCGATTTCGCGCTCAAGTCCTGCGTCGTGGCGATGCGCATCGTGGGGCTCGCGGGGCTCGACGCCAGGGTGGCGCGCGATGCCTATCACCTTTCGCTGCTGCGCTATGTGGGCTGCAATGCCGACACGCATGTGCTGTCCGGCCTGTTCGGCGACGAGATCGCGCTGCGGCGCGAGCTCGTGGGCCTCGACATGGGCAACCGCGCCGAACTGGGCAAGGTGTTCACGCGGGCCTTCCAGCGGCTCTACTTCGATCTCGATCCGGCCGCACAGGAGAAGGCGGTGGCCGAGGGGCTGGGCCAGGCCCTGGCCGTGGCGCGGCCGGTGCTGACGGCGCATTGCGAGGTGGCGCGGCGCATCGGCGAGCGGCTGGGCCTGGCGGAGGAGATCAGCCGAAATCTGGGCCAGATCTACGAGCGCTGGGACGGCAAGGGCCTGCCCAACGGCCTGAGCGGCGAGGCCGTCCTGCCCGCCGTGCGCGTGGTGACGCTGGCGCAGGACGTGATCGCGCTCAGCGACGAGCTGGGGCCAGAGGAGATGGCGCGCATCGTCGCCAGCCGCGGCGACGGGCCCTATGAGGCGGCCCTGGCCGGGCTGGTGGCGGACCATGCCGCCGACCTCGTCGCCGGCATCGGCCCGACGGTGGAGCGCGAGGAGATCCTGGCGCTCGAGCCCGCGCCACATGTGGTGATGGACGAGGCGGCGGCGGAGGAGGCCTTCCGTGCCATCGCCGACATGATCGACATGCGCATGCCCTTCACCTATGGCCACTCGCGCGGCGTGAGCGAGCTTGCCGCCGCCGCCGGGCGCGACTGCGGCCTCCCGGAAGCGGACCTGCGGGCATTGCGCTGGGCGGGGCTGGTGCATGACGTGGGTGAGCTGGTGGTACCGGTCTCGACCTGGATGCGGGTGGGGCCCCTGTCGGCGCGCGAGCGCGATGCAGCGCACCTCCATCCCTATTACGGCGAGCGGGCGCTCGCGGCCTTCGGGGCCGACGGCGCGGCCATGGCGGCGCTGGTGCTGCGCCATCACGAGCGCCTCGACGGCTCGGGCTATCACCGCAAGGTGACGGGGGCGGATCTCTCGCCGGCCGCGCGCATCCTGGCTGCGGCGGAGGCCTTCCAGACGGCGCGCGAGGAACGCCCGCATCGCCATGCCGCCGCACCCGAGGCGGCGGCGGCGCGGCTGCGCGCCGCGGTGCGTGACGGTGAACTCTGTGCCGAGGCCAGCGAGGCGGTGCTGAAGGTGGCCGGCCAGCCCTCGCGCCGGGCCACGCCGCGCGCGCTTGCCGGCATGACGCCGCGCGAGATCGAGGTGCTGCGGCTGGTCGCCGCCGGGCTCACCGCCAAGGAGGCGGGCCGCCGTCTCGACCTCTCGCCCAAGACGGTCGACCACCACATCCAGAGCATCTACGGCAAGATCGGCGTCACCACGCGGGCGGCGGCGGCGCTCTACGCGGTGGAGCACGGGCTGCTCAGGGCGGGCGAGGGGGCATAGGGAATCCTCCCGATGTGGCGGGCCCGCGGCGGCGCGATGGTGGGCACGTCGGGCGGCCATGGTGGCCGCCCCCCAGCGGAGGAAACCACCATGCTGCTCGCCACCACCAAGGTCGTCGACGTCGACCGCTTCATCCAGATCTTCTCCACCAAGGGCGCCGACAAGCGCCGCCTGCACGGCTGCAAGGGTGCAACCGTGTTCCGCGACCCGAGCGAGGCCGACCGCGTCTGGGCGCTGTTCGACTGGGATGCCGAGGGCTGGAAGAACTTCGTTTCCGATCCCGAGGTGCCGGCGATCCTCCACGAGGCGGGCCATGTCGGCAAGCCGCAGGCGGCGATGCTGATCGGCAATTACGGGGCGTGACGGGTAATGGGCGCTGCCGACCATGCGCCGGCAGCTCTCGCGCTCAGGCCTGGGCCTCGACCGCCAGGCGCGCCTCTTCCCTGCGCTGCCGCCCGTCGAGCCAGATGATGGCGAGGCCGGCCAGCGCCACCAGCACCATGCCGGACACGGCGAGCAGGTTGGGCACGTCGCCGAACAGGATGAGGCCGGAGATCACCGCCCAGATGGTGAGGGTGTACATGAAGGGCGCCACGGTGCGCGCCTCGCCGATGCGGTAGGTCATGTAGAGCAGGAAATGGCCGGCGACGCCGGTGGCGCCCGCCAGCGCCATGAGCAGGATGTCGCGCGTCGTCGGCACCACCTGGGTCTCGAAGGCCAGCGTGCCGACGAGGCCGGCCAAGGCCAGCATCACCAGCACGGTGAAGGTGGCGACGAGCGGCGGCATGCCGCGCGGCACGTTGGGCGTCATCAGGTCGCGCGCGGCGGAGGCGATGGCCGTGATGAAGGCGAGGAAGGCGAAGGGCGAGACGGCGCCGGTGCCGGGCTGGGCCACCAGCAGCGCACCGACGATGCCGAGCAGCACGAGGCCCCAGCGGGGAAGATCGAGCCTCTCGCCGCGGAACGCCCAGGCACCCATGAGCACGAAGAGCGGGCAGGTCTGGGCGATGGCGGTCAGATCGGCGATGGCGATGAAGCCGAGCGCGATGGTGAAGGAGAAATTCGCCACCACCTCGAGCAGACCGCGGCCCACCAGCCACTTGTCGAACATGCGCTTCAGGTCGGGGCCCTGGCCCATGGCGAGGATCAGCGCCAGGCAGAGCGAGATCGAGGCGATGCCGCGCATCAGCACCAGCTGGAACAACGGGGCATGCTGAAGCGCCAGCTTCATGCAGCTGTCCGAGGTCACGAAGGTGCCCATGGAGATCACCATCGCGAGGATGGCGCGGAGATTGGTGGAGTTCGTCATCTCGTCAGCCGGGAGGGAAGATCGCCCTGCCTAGCGGCTCGGGCGCTGCGCCGCAACGCCCGGCGGCCGCTCAGTCGGGTTTTTGCGTCGAGGGGTCGAGCAGGCGGTGCAGGTGGACGATGAAATAGCGCATCTGGGCGTTGTCCAGCGTCTCGCGCGCCTTGCCGAGCCAGGCCTGATGGGCCTCGGCGTAGTTGGGGTAGAAGCCCACCACGTCGAGCTTGTGGAGGTCCTTGAAGGTGACCGACTTCACGTCGTCGAGTTCGCCCCCGAACACGAGGTGGAGAAGCTGCTGGGCGGGCTTTGCAGGGGCTTTCGTCATGGGGTCCTCGGGCTAGGCTGGCGAGTGCCCGGGGGCACTCAAGGCTTCGATCAGTGCGGCATGGCGCTTCGCACCTGCAGCAACGAGGCCTTGCTGCCATGGCTCGCGGCGATTGTAAATGTATCCTTCGCCGGAGGTGCCGGAGACCCGGCCACCGGCCTCGGTGACCAGCAATTCGCCTGCCGCCAGGTCCCAGTCGTGGCGCTTTCCGATGGATACCGCACCATCCAGGCGGCCCGCCGCCACATGGGCAAGGCGCAGCTGCAGCGGCAGCGAGCCCGAAGGATCGGCCGCGACGCCGAGATGCGCGAGGCCTGACAGTGCCTTGCGGTTGCCGGCAATGCGGGCGCCCTCGAGCCAGCCATGGTCCGCGATAGCGAGGCGGGCGCCGTCGAGCGTGGCGCCATTGCCCAGCATGGCGGCATAGAACTCGCCGCGGCGCGGACAATGCACGGCGGCCAGCACCGGGTGGCCGACGATGACCAGCGCCGCCGCCACGCACCATTGCTCGCGACCTTCCATGAAGGCGCGGGTGCCGTCGATGGGGTCGATGATCCACAGCCGGTCGCTGGCCATGCGGCTCGCCGGCGCGTCGGGCGTTTCCTCGGACAGCCAGCCGTCCCCCGGGCGCTGCGCCCGCAGGCGCTGCTCGAACAGCGCGTTGATGGCGAGATCGCCCTCGGTCACGTGCGAGCCATCGGGCTTGGTCCAGTGGCGAAGGTTGCGCTTGCGGCCCAGGTCGAGGCCCAGTTCGCCGGCCTCGCGCACCGTGTCGAACAGCAGCCGCGCATCGGCGGCGAACGTCTCAGACACCGGCAATGGTCAGCCCTTCGACGAGGCAGTTGGGGGCATTCACCGCGCCGCGGAACTCGAGGTTGGAGGCGGGCGTCACGGTGCGGAACATGTCGCGCAGGTTGCCGGCAATGGTGATCTCGCTCACCGGATAGGCGAGCTCGCCATTCTCGATCCAGAAGCCGGAGGCACCGCGGCTGTAGTCGCCCGTGACGTTGTTGATGGAGGAGCCGATGAGCTCGGTCACGTAGAGGCCCTGGGAAACCTGCCTGATCTGGTCCTCCGGCGATTGCGTGCCGGCGGGCAGGAAGACGTTGGAGGTCGACGGCCCGCCGCGCGAGCCCTGGCCGGTGGGCGCAAGGCCCAGCTGGCGGGCTGCGCGCAGGTCGAGGACCCAGCCCGTCAGCACGCCGTCGGCGACGAGGTTGCGCCGCGTGCAGGCGAGGCCCTCGCCGTCGAACGGGCGCGAGCCGTGGCCGCGCAGCATGTGGGGATCCTCGACGATGGTGATGTGGCTGCCGAAGACCGGCTGGCCCAGGGCTTCCTTCAGGAAGGAGGTGCCGCGCGCGATGGCGGCGCCGTTGATGGCGCCGAGCAGGTGGCCGATCAGCCCCGCGGCGACACGGCGGTCATAGATCACCGGCACGGACTGCGACCTCACCTTGCGCGGATTGACGCGCGCGACAGCGCGTTCGCCGGCCGAGCGTCCCACCGCCTCGGGATCGCGCAGGTCGACGAAATGCACGGCGGACGAATAATCGTAGTCGCGCTGCATGCCCAGCCCCTCGCCGGCGATCGCCGACATGGAGACGCCGACGCCGGTGCGCCGGTAGCCCTGCGCGAAACCGTTGGAGATGACGATGCCGACGGAGGTTTCCGAGCGCGAGGCGCCCGCGCCGGACGACTTGCTGACGCCCGCCACCGCGAGGCCCGCGGCCTCGGCGCGCCGTGCGATGTCCTCGAGACGGGACGGGTCGGGCAGGTCGTGTGCGGCGAGATCGAGTTCGGGGATGTCGGTGGCGAGCTGCTCGGGGTCGGCGATGCCGGCCCAGGGGTCCGGCGGCGCCAGTTTCGCCAGGCGCACGGCGTTCTCGGCCAAGCGGTTGATCGCATCGCGGGTCAGCACGCTGCCGGAGATGCTGGCCGCCGACTTGCCGACGAAGACGGTGAGCGAGATGTCGCGGGCTTCCGACTGCTCCACCTTCTCGAGCTTGCCGTCGAGCACGGAGATCTCGGTGGAGCGGCCGTCGGCGGCAACGGCGTGGACGGCGTCGGCGCCGCAGTTCCGGGCGTGGGACACGGCCTCGCCGGCAAGCGAAAGAAGTTCGTCGATCATATGAGAAGCGAATCCAGGAGGAAGCCGAAGGTGATGATGAGGCCGAATATGCGGTTTGAGCGGAAAAGTTCAAGGCAGCGCGCACCGTTGTCGGGCTGGAAGCGGGCCAGTTGCCAGGCGGCCTGCAGCGCCGCTGCGGCGATCCCGGCATGGGCGATGATGCTGCCGCCGGCAAGCCAGGTGGCGGCCTCGATCAGGGCCAACGCCAGAGCGAAGAACAACGTCAGCCACCAGATCGACCTGTCGCCGAACTTGAGCGCGGTGGACTTGAGGCCGATCAGCGCGTCATCCTCCTTGTCCTGGTGGGCGTAGATCGTGTCATAGGCCAGCGTCCAGGAAATGCCGCCGGCATAGAGCAGCAGGGGCGCCAGCGACAGCGACGCGTGGATCGCCTCCCAACCCACCAGCGCGCCCCAGTTGAAGGCCAGCCCCAGCACGGCCTGCGGCCAGTAGGTGATGCGCTTCATGAAGGGATAGACCGCGACGATGATGAGCGAGGCGGCTCCCGTCACCACGGTGAACCAGTTGAACTGCATGAGGATGACGAGGCCGAGCAGGCAGAGCACGACGAGGAAGGCCAATGCCTGCCTGACGCTCACCTGGCCTGCCGGGATGGGGCGCAGCCGGGTGCGCTCGACGCGTCCGTCGAAGTTGCGGTCGGCGATGTCGTTGAGCGTGCAGCCCGCGCCGCGCATGATGATGGCGCCCACCAGGAACAGCAGCGCATACCAGGGGTTCGGCAGGCCGCCTCCATAGGCGATCTGGCCGAGCGTCAGCCCCCACCAGCAGGGCAGCAGCAGCAGCCACCAGCCGATGGGCCGCTCGAGCCGCATCAGCCGCGCATAGGGCCTGAGCCCGCGCGGCAGGGCGCGGTCGGCCCAATGATCGGGCAGCGCATCGGCAATGCGGTTTCCGGGCTGGCTGGTGTCGCTCATGAGGGCGGTGTACACCGGGCTCGCCATGAAGACCACCCCTCGCCTCCACCTCGACGCCGCCTTCGAAAGCCAGCGCGACATCGCGCTCGAACGCGATCAGGCGCATTACCTGACGGGCGTGCTGCGCCTTGCCCCCGGAGATCCGGTCTCGGTGTTCAATGCCCGCGACGGCGAGTGGCTGGCCTATCTGACCGACGTCACCCGGAAGGGCGCCAGCATCCGCTGCGAGCGGCAGGTCTGTGCCGTCACGCCGCCGCCCGACGTCGATTATTGCTTCGCGCCGCTGAAGCATGCGCGCCTCGACTACGTGGTGCAGAAGGCGACCGAGCTTGGCGCGCGGCGGCTGCGCCCGGTCATCACCCAGCGCACCGTTGCCGAGCGCGTCAACATGGAGCGCATGCGCGCCAACGTCATCGAGGCGGCCGAGCAGTGCAACCTGGTATTCGTCCCGGAGGTCATGGAGCCGGTGAAGCTGCCGAAGCTGTTGCAAGCCTGGGATGCGGCGCGCGCGCTGATCTATTGCGACGAGACGGCGCCGATCGCCGATCCGCTGGCGGCGCTGAAACCGCTCAAGGCCCCGGCAGCGGTGCTGATCGGGCCCGAGGGCGGCTTCACGGATGAGGAGAAAGCCCTGCTCAAGTCGCTGCCCTTCGTCACGGCCATTTCACTGGGCCCGCGCATCATGCGGGCCGATACGGCGGCCATCGCTGCCCTGACGCTGGTGCAGGCCATGCTGGGCGACTGGCATCACGCGGACTGATGGGTGCATTCCGAATCTTCGCTTGCCGGATGAAGGGCAGCCGCCTACATCCTCGAACACAATTTTGACAGGATCGACACCGTGAGCGGACCCGCCCCCGACAGCCCCAAGGCGCGCATGCCGATCGAGACCAAGGCCCAGCTGATCGAGGAGCTGGCCTCGGGATCGAAGCCCAAGTCCGAATGGAAGATCGGCACGGAGCACGAAAAGTTTCCGTTCCTGACCGACACGCTGAAACCGGTGCCCTATCATGGCCCGCGCTCGATCAAGGCGCTGCTCGACGGTCTGAAGGACCGCTATGGCTGGACCGGCGTCTACGAGGGCGAGAACATCATCGCGCTGTCGGACCCCAATGGTCTCGGCAACGTCTCGCTCGAGCCGGGCGGACAGTTCGAACTCTCGGGGGCGCCGCTCGACACGGTGCACGAAACCTGCGAGGAGGTGCATGAGCATCTCACCCAGGTGCGCGAGATCGGCGACAAGCTGGGCATCGGCTTCCTCGGGCTCGGCGCCTCGCCGCTGTGGAGCCTTGCCGAGACGCCGGTCATGCCCAAGGGCCGCTACGGCATCATGGCGCCCTACATGGACAAGGTCGGCACCAAGGGCCGCGACATGATGTTCCGCACCTGCACGGTGCAGGTGAACCTCGACTTCGCATCTGAAACCGACATGGCGAAGAAGCTGCGCGTGTCGCTGGCGCTGCAGCCCATCGCCACCGCGCTGTTCGCCAATTCGCCCTTCCTCGACGGCAAGCCCAACGGATTCCTGTCCTATCGCTCGGAGGTCTGGCGCGACACCGACAATGCGCGCGCCGGCATGCTGCCTTTCGCCTTCGAGGACGGCTTCGGCTTCGAGCGCTACGTCGACTATGCGCTCGACGTGCCGATGTATTTCGTGATGCGCGAGGGCAAGTACATCAACACCGCGGGCGAGAGCTTCCGCGCCTTCCTCGACGGGCGCCTGCCGCAGTTGCCCGGCGAGAAGCCGGTGATGAAGGACTGGGCCGACCATCTCACCACCATCTTCCCCGAGGTGCGCCTCAAGAAATATCTCGAGATGCGCGGCGCGGACTCCGGCCCGTGGCGGAGGTTGTGCGCGTTGCCGGCCCTGTGGGTGGGGCTGCTCTATGACCAGGCCTCGCTCGACGCGGCCTGGGACATCGCCCGGGACTGGACGGCGGAAGAACGCCAGAAGCTGCGCGACGACGTGCCGAAGCGCGCACTCGCCGCCACCATCCGTGGACGGAGCGTCCAGGACATCGCGAAGGACGTGCTGAAGATTGCCCGGCAGGGCCTCGAGGCGCGTGGGCGCCAAGGCTGCAAGGGAAAATCGGAAGCGGCCTTCCTCGATCCCCTCGACGAGATCGCCCAGAGCGGCAAGACGGCGGCCGAGCACCTGCTCGCGCTTTACAATGGCGACTGGCAGCACGACGTGACCCGGGTGTTCCGCGACTTCGCCTATTGACGAGGCTGACAAGCGGCAAGCGGATAGCTATAAATCCGTTATGCGCCGGCCCGGCATGATGCCGCTGGCCGCGTCCGTTCACGGGGCAGACGTGCAGGACGACAGGGAACTTCTCCGCGAGTACCGCGAGGTCCGCCAGGCACTCTCCGCGCTGGCGGCGATCTACAACGATGCGCCGGTGGGGCTTGCCGTCATCGGCGCCGACTTCCGCTTCCAGCGCATCAACTCCCGCCTCGCGGCCCTGCACGGCGTGCCCGCCGAGGCCCATGTCGGGCGCACCATCCACGAGGTCACCCCGCAGCTCGCCGACATCGGCGAGAGCCTCATCCGCAAGGTGGTCGAGACCGGGGAGCCGATCCTCAACCTCGAGATCGAGGGTGAAACGGCGGCGGAACCCGGGGTGCGGCGGAGCTTCCTGCAGCACTGGTCGCCGATCCGCGGCGAGGACGGCACGGTCGTCGCGGTCAATGTCGTGGCCGAGGAGACCACGGCGCAGAAGCGCGCCGCCCGGGCGCTGCAGACCAGCGAGGCGACGGTGCGCAACGTGCTGAACGCGATGGGCGATGCCTTCGCGGTCGTCGACAAGGCGTTCCGCATCGTGCTGGCCAACAGCGAGGCGGCGCGGATCAATGGCAACGCCACGGCCGACATGGTGGGGCAATCGTTTTGGGACGTGTGGCCGGCGGCACCGGGCACGACCTTCGAGGCGCTGCTCCGCGAGGTGATGGCGGAAAAGCTGCCGCGGCACCTCGAGCATCATTATGTCTCCGATGACCAGGACCTGTGGCTCGACATCTCGGCCTATCCGACGTCGGACGGCGTGGCGGTGTTCTACCGCGACATCAGCGACCGCAAGCGCGCCGAGGACGAGCTGAAGCGCAACGAGCGCCGGCTCTCCACGGCCCTGCGCGCCGGCAAGCTCGGCGTGTTCGAGCATCACTTCCGGCCGCGGAATTCCTACTATTGGGACAGTACGGTCCGCCAGATCTGGGGCGTGGACGAAGACACCGAGATCACCGACGCCGTGTTCTGGCCGACGATCCATCCCGAGGACGGGCCGCGCGTGAGAGCCGTTATCGCGGAGGCAGCGGCAGCGGGCACGCTGGGCCGCGTCGACACGGAATATCGCATCTACCGCGCATCGGACGGGGCCTTGCGCTGGGTGAATGTCGCCCTCGACATCATCTCGGACGGACGCGGCCCCTACCGGGTGATCGGCACGGCCCAGGACATCACCGAGCGCAAGGAAGCTGAAGAACACGCGCAGCTTCTGATGCGCGAGATCAATCACCGCTCGAAGAACCTGCTGGCGGTGGTGCAGTCGATTGCCCACCAGATGGCACGCAACAGCGACCTCGAAACCTTCCCGCAGCGCTTTGCCGAGCGGCTCGCAAGCCTGGCCTCCTCGCAGGACCTGCTCGTCAAGAACAACTGGCGGGGCGTGCCGCTGGACAAGTTGATCGCGTCCCAGCTGTCGCACTACAAGCACCTGCTCGGCAGCCGCATCCATCTCGATGGCGACGACCTGCGCATCGCGCCGGCAACAGCACAGAACATCGGCATGGCACTGCACGAACTCGCCACCAATGCCGCGAAATACGGGGCGCTGTCGGACGACAAGGGCGAGGTGGTGATCGCCTGGGACGCGGCGGCGGATGACGGCCAGTTCAGCCTCAGCTGGACCGAGCGCAACGGGCCGCCCGTGGCGCCGCCGGAGCACAAGGGCCTCGGCTCCTTCATCCTGACACGGATGTTCCGGCATGCGCTGGGAGGCGAGGTCACGCAGGAGTTTCCGCCGGAGGGCCTGCGCTGGTCGATCCGCGCGCCGGCCGCCAGCATCCTCGAGGCGGCGGAGGGCTGAGCCTATTCGGCGGCGATCATGCCGGGGGCGAGGTTGCCGAGGCTTTCACCCACGTGGCGGGCCAAGGCATCGACCGCGGAACTCGAGCGTCCGGGCTTGCGCACCATCCCGATCTCGAATGAGCCGAGCGAGGGGAAGCCGTCCTTTTCGGTCAGCACCCGCATGCCCGGCCTCACGCACATCTCGGGGACGGCGCCCACTGCCAGTCCCGATTGCACGGCGGCGTTCACGGCGTTGGAATTGGGGCTCGCATAGGCGACGCGATACTTGCGGCCGGTCTTCTCCAGGGCGGCGAGCACGATCGAGCGCCACTCGCAGCCGGCGTGCGAGATGGCGAGCGGCATGACCTCGAGTAGATGGGTGGAGTGGCGTGCCGAGGTGACCCACACCAGCGGCTCGCGCCGCATCGGCTCGTCAGTCTGGACGTTGCAGCTGAAGGTGACCAGGGCCAGGTCCATCTCGCCGCGCTTGGTGCGCTCGAACAGCACCGAGGTGTTGAGGCAGTCGACGTCCACCGTCACCAGCGGGTGGGTGCGGGCGAAGCGGGCCAGGATCTCGGGCAGGAAGCGGTCGGCATAGTCGTCCGGCGTGCCGAAGCGCACCGTGCCGGTGAGTTCCGGACGCTTGAAGGTGGACACCGCCTCGTCGTTCAGCGCCACCAGTCGGCGGGCATATTCGACCAGGCGCTCGCCGTCCGGCGTGAAGCGGCTGGCCCGGCCGTCACGGGCGAAGAGGGGGCGGCCCAGCAGTTCCTCCAGCCGCTTCATCTGCATCGAGACGGCGGATTGCGTCTTGTTCACCTCCTCGGCGGCGCGGGTGAAGCTGCCGGTGTCGGAAATGGCGAGGAAAGTCTTCAACAGGTCGATGTCGAGGTTGGGGATCATGGCGGCACCCATCACTGAACGTGATCGATACTATAAAATACATTCGTTGGATAAATCAATGGGTCTCGTGCATTGTTCTCTCATTGCAAGACGGCAGCGTGCCCCCGGGAGGGGCGGACAAGGCGGGCGAGGAATGGTCCTTTCCGCCCCTGAGGAGGATTTTGCCATGAGAGACTACGCCCTGAGCCGCGCCAAGGCCGCGGAAGCCACCGGAAGCCTGTCGCTGCTGTGGCAGCTGGTCCGCAACTGGCGCGCGCGCCGCGCCGTGGAACGCCTCGACGCGCTCGACGACTTCCTGCTGCAGGACATCGGCGTCACCCGCGCCGACGTGCGCTGGGCCTCGGGCCTGCCGCTGTCGGTCAATGCGGCGCTGGAGCTGGAAGAGCGCGCTACCCGCCGCAGGCGGGGGCGCTAGAGATAGCGGAAGCCGGACCACAGATCCTTCACCTGCGGATAGCGCGCGGCGGCGAAGTCGTAGACCGGCCGGAAGCGGGCGGCGATCGCCCTGCGGGTATCATCCTTCAGCGTCCGGGTGGCGGGCGTCGCGAAGACCTTCTTCGCCGCCTGCTCCGGCCGCGCCGGCAGCCTGCAGAAGGCCGAGATGCGCGCGACCTGGTCGGGCCGGAACATCTCCTCATAGATGCCGACATGCCTGTCTTCCGCCGGGAAGGCCTTTTCCATCTCGGCGATCGTCAGGTCGTAGCGGGTGCGCATCTGCGCGCCCGGCAGGTCGACATGGGCCAGCACCTGCTCGTCGCCGATGTCGGTGTTGCCGGTCCTGAGCCCCGCCTGCATGCGCGCCGCACTCCAGCATCGCTCCACCGGGTCACGGATCAGGAAGATGGCGCGCGTGGCGATGCCGCGCCCGGCAAAGCCCTGCCGGATGGAGCCCAGCACGTCGCTGCCGAGCCCCGCATAGTTCGGGGTGATGTCGCAGGTGACCTGGCGCTTGGCAGTGGCGAGGAAGTGATCGAAGTAATGGAAATAGGCTGCCGGGTGCTGCTGCAGGGCGAACTGGATCCTGCTCTTGAGGTCGCGTTCGCTGTTCGCCTTCGACACCTGGGCACGTGACAGGTGCCTGAGGTGGATGGCGTCCCAGATATGATATTCCTTGATGCCGTCCACCGCCGCGTTGGGCGCGGAGGCGATGTAGTCGTAGAGCCAGGTCGTGCCTGTCTTCTGTGCCCCGAGGCCAAGGATGAAGAGCCTGCCGCTGTCCTGCATGGCGGCGCGTCTTACCGGCCCGGACCGGCAAACACAACCTGGCCCGTCATTTGCCGATGTTGCCGAGGATGTCCCTGAAGATGTCCTCGACCGAGGCGCTCGCCGTGCGGCGGCGGGCCGGGGTCCGGCTGCGGCTCGCCGTCGTGGTGCGGCGCCGGCTGCGGCTGCGGGAATAGGTGGTCGTGCGGCGGCGGCGCGTGGAGGCGGTGAGCTTCTTCGTCAGTGCCGCGATGATGCCGGCGATGATTGCCGAGACCAGCGTCCCGAAAAAACCCTGTCCGCTGGCGGCCCCGGCCGCCGGCAGGGGCTGCGCAGCGGCGAGCGCCAGGGGCTTGTTGGCCTGCGCCAGTGCCGCCACCACGGCGGTGGCCGAGATGGGGGCGAGCTTGACAAGCTCGCGTTCCGGGATCGCGGCGTCGGCGGAGCGCAACGCCGCCATCGCCGCACTGCGCGTGCCGAACACGTCGTCGAGGATGGCGTTGCCGTCCGCCACGCCCTCGCTGCCCGTCAGGGCCTCTGCATCCTCGAGCGGCGAGGCCGCGCCATTGTCGGCGACGAGGTCGAGGAGGGATTGGAACAACTCATCGTCCTCGGCCGCCTTCGCATGAAGCCGTTCGGCGATCGCCGGGCAGAGCTTGTTCATCGCCTTGCGGGTCTGGGCCTCGTCGAGATCCACGCTGCGGGCCACGACCGCATAGAGCCTTCCGCCCTGGGCCTGGTCCAGCATGTTCATGAGGCTCATCGCGCTGCTCCGGTCTCGCTTCGCCTGACGATTCTATAGGCGGTGATCACCGATGCAATGCCGAAGATGACGGAGCCCAGCGCGGTGCCGGCCAGAAGCCCCTCGGGGCCGCCCATCCGGGCGCCGATGATGGCGAAGGGAATGGTGCCGAGCGTCGCCTTGGCCCAGTTGAACCAGCTCGAAAGCGAGGCGCGGCCCAGATTGTTGAAGGCGGCGTTGGCCACGAACTGGCCGCCCGCGAAAGCCCAGCTGATGCCGATCCAGGTACAGAAGAACACGATCAGATCGCGCGCCCGGCCCGCGGCATTGAAGGCCTCCGCCACCTGGTGGCGGAACAGGAACAGCACGAGCGAGGTGGCGAGCGTGTAGATGGCAGAGAAGATGAGGCCATCGGTGAGGGTGCGGCGCACCCGGTCATGACGCTTGGCGCCATAGTTCTGGCCGATGATCGGACCAACCGAACCCGCGAGCGAGAAGATGATGCCGAAGGCCACCGGCACCAGCCGCCCGACGATGGCGAAACCCGCCACCGATTCATCGCCGAAGGGTGCGATCTCGTAGGTGATGTAGGCATTGGCGAAGGGCTGGGCGAGCTGGGTGAGGATCGCCGGGAAGGCAATGGCCCACAGTGCGGGAAAATCGCGCTTCAGCCCGCCGAGGCGGAAGGGGTTGATGTAGCGGTGCACGCGGACGACGCCGTGGAGCCCGATGCCGAAGGAGACGATGTAGCCGAGCACGGTCGCCGCCGCGGCGCCCTGTATGCCCCAGCCCAGGCCAAAGATGAACACCGGATCGGCGCAGGCCGTGACGATGGCGGTCGAAAGCGTGATGTACATGGCGCGCCGGGCATCGCCGAGGCCGCGCAGGATGAAGGAGCAGCAGATGGCGCCGGCGATCAGCACGTAGCCCGGCGACAGCGTCCAGATGAAGAGCTGGGCCAGCCGGCGTGCCTCGCCCGTGGCGCCGAGCAGCGACAGCAGCGCCCCGGAGCCGAGGTCGATCGCCAGCGTTATGATGCCGGCCGTGAGGAGCGAGAACATCAGCGCACTGGTGGCGAACTGCCGCGCCCTGACCTGGTCGCCGGCGCCGACGTTGCGCGCCACCAGGGCTGCCGCGGCGATGCCCGAGCCGATCGACACCGAGAGGTTGGAAAACACGATGGTGCCCGCATAGCCGATGGCCGCGGTCACTTCCGTGTTGTTGAGGAGCGAAAGAAAGAACAGGTCGACGAGGTCGACCATGAACAGCGCCATGAGGCCCACGGCCCCGGTGAGCGTCATCACCACCACGTGGCGCATGGTCGAGCCGGTGACGAAGGGTGCGGCGCGAGGCCCTCCGCCCTTGTGGCTCATGCGGTGAGGCCCATGGCCCTGACCTCGGGCACAAGCTGTTCGTGGCTCACGAAGTGGTGCCCGGCCAGGCCAGCCATGCGCGCGCCCACCACGTTCGACTTCTTGTCGTCGATGAACCAGCAGCGGGCAGGATCGGTGCCCATGCGCTCCATGAGCTTCACGAAGCTCCTGGGATCCGGCTTCTTCAGTCCGAACTCGAAGGAATGGTAATGTTCGGCAAAGACCTCGGCACAGGCGGGGAACATCTCGGGCAGGGCGGCCTTGGTGAGCGGGCCGTTGTTGGAATAGATGGCGATCCGCACTTGCGTGCCGATCGATCTCGCCAGGGCCAGCATGTCGGGCCACGGCTGCATGGCCTCGCGCCGGGCCTCCACCCACTGCGCCCGGGTGATGGGAAAGCCGATGCGCTTGCCGAATTCGCGGAGATAGTCGCCGGGGTCCTGGTATCTGCCGGAGTCGGTTGCCTCCTCGAAGCCCGAATCCCAGATCGCCGCGCGGATGTCGCGCGGCATCTGGCCGGTGATGCGGGCAAGCGCGCGCAGCCTGCGCCCAAGGTCATAGCGGCACAGCACGTCGTCCATGTCGAAGATGACGGCCTCGGGCTTCATCTGCTGGCTCAGGCGGCGGTGCCGCCGACGGTGAGGCGGTCGATCCGCAGGCTGGGCTGGCCCACGCCCACCGGCACGCCCTGTCCGGCCTTGCCGCAGGTGCCCACGCCGCTGTCGAGGGCCATGTCGTTGCCGACCATCGAGATGCGGGTCAGCGCATCGGCGCCCGCGCCGATCAGCGTCGCGCCCTTCACCGGCATGGTGATCCTGCCGTCCTCGATGAGATAGGCCTCGGTGCAGGCGAACACGAACTTGCCCGACGTGATGTCGACCTGGCCGCCGCCGAAGGACTTGGCGAAGAGCCCGCGCTTGATCGAACGCTGGATTTCCTCCGGGTGCCTGTCGCCCGACAGCATGTAGGTGTTGGTCATGCGCGGCATGGGCGCATGGGCATGCGACTGGCGGCGGCCGTTGCCCGTGGGGGAAACGCCCATCAGCCGGGCGTTCATGCGGTCCTGCATGAGACCGACGAGAATGCCATTCTCGATCAGTGTTGTGCAGTTGGAGGGCGTGCCCTCGTCGTCGATGGTGATCGAGCCGCGGCGGTCAGGCAGCGTGCCGTCATCGACGATGGTGACGCCCGGCGATGCCACGCGCTGTCCCAGCATGCCGGTGAACACCGAGGTCTTCTTGCGGTGGAAATCGCCCTCGAGGCCGTGGCCCACGGCTTCGTGCAGCAGGATGCCGGGCCAGCCGGGGCCGAGGAGCACGTCCATCTCGCCGGCCGGCGCAGGCCGCGCCTCGAGCGAGACGAGGCTCTGGCGCAGCGCCTCGCGCGTTGCCGCCATCCAGGCATCGTCGGTGAAATAGGACAGCGGCTCGCCGCGGCCGCCGAGGCCGTAGTGGCCCTGGCCCTGCTCGCGTCCGTCCGCCACGACGATCGCGACATTGAAACGGACGAGCGGACGCACGTCGCGGTAGCCCGAACCATCGCCGCGCAGGATTTCGACGGCCTGCCAGTCCGCCGACATCGAGACCGAGACCTGCTTGACCCGGGGATCGAGGCCGCGGGCAAAGGCATCGACCTTCTGGAGCAGGGCGATCTTCTCGGTGAAGGCCATGGCCTCCGAGGGGTTTGTGTCGGCATAGAGCCTGCGGTTGGTGCGCTCCGGCGCCACGGCATGGACCACGCTGCCGCCGGTCGCAACGGTGCGGCACACTTCGGCGGCGCGGCGCAGCGCGGCGTCGGACAGGTCGGTGGCATGGGCATAGGCGGCGGTCTCGCCCCGCACCGCACGCAGCCCGAAACCCTGGCTTTCGTCGAAGCTGGCCTGTTTCAGCTTGCCGTCGTCCCAGACCAGGCTCTCGGTCCGGCGCTTCTCGACGAAGAGTTCGCCGTCCTCCGCCCCCTTCAGCGTGTCGGCGACGATGGCCTCGGCCCTGGCACGGCTGAAATCGTCGGAATCGAAGAGCGAAACGGGGGAGCTGGAGGGCAAGGGATCACCTGTGGTTCGGACGCGTCAGGCCCCAAGATAGGTGAGGCGGCGGCTTTCTGCCAGCGCCGCGCGCAAGCCTCCCCAAATGAAAAGGGGCCGTTCCGGCGGAACGGCCCCTCGCAGGGCTTCAGGCCAGGGCGGCGATCAGTTGGGCGTGCTGGCCTTGTCGAGTGCTGCAAGCGAGGCAGAGAAGCCTTCGAGCGACAGCTTCATGGGCAGGCCGATGCCCGGCGCCTCGTAGATGATGAAGTTGGCGGCCTTGCCCTTCTTGAGCTTGGCCACGGTGTCGGGGCTGGCCTCGGCGAAGGCCATGCAGATCTGCGGCATGCAGCGCGTGAAGGGCACGCGGCCCACCGCGTTGCCGTCGATCTCGAGGGCGACGCCGGTCGGCAGGAAGACGCCGATCGGGGCGAGCACGCGCATGTTGTAGAGGGTCTTGCCGTTCTGCTTGGAGCTGACGATGACCAGGGTGAGCGACGCCTTGGGGTTCTTCTCGCTCTTCGTCACCTGGATCATGCCGCACTGGCGGCCGGCGGGCTGGCCTTCCATGGCCGGCACCGATTCACACTGCACGCGCCACTGGCCGTTCTCGGCGATCAGGTCGATCTTGGGCGGCGGCTGCTGGCCGGGCTGCTGCTGGCCCTGCTGGCCGGCCTTCTTGGCGCGCGGGCCGAATTGCGTGCCACCGGACTGCTCGCCGGCAGCGGGTTGCTGGTCGCCCGCTGCGGGGGCCTGCTGGTCCTGTGTGGTGGTGTCCTGGGCGGCGGCGATGCCGTGCATGCCGAGGCCGAGGGCGAGGCCGAGAGAGGTGAGGGCGAGCAGGCGGCTCGGCTTCATGTTGATTCGCACGGAGGTCTACCTTCTGGTTCTCGATTCGGCGGGTTTAGCGCCGCGGGGTGGCTTAGACAACCCGCATTCGCCGTCAGTTTCGCCGCGGCGTTGCAGGAATTGCGGGGTGGCGCGCGGCGGTTTCACGGGCAATTGGGGCAGAATTCCGGTTGCAACTGCGAAGACCACCGGCACGACGTTTTGCCGCGCCTGCCCAAGTTGCGGCAATGCGTCGAATGTGGTTCACAATCGATCCTTGGAGTGGGGGCTCCAGGGACAGCTATGGCCCCCGCAAACCTTGCGCGTCGGCGCAAGGTGTTGATGAGAGAGGGTGACGATGAAGTTTCGCAACACATTGACGGCAGTACTTGCCCTTGCGGCAGGCCTCGCGGGCGCTCCGGCAGCCTATGCGATCGATGGCTACGCCCATCCCTGGCAGATCGGGCTGCAGCCGTCGAACTCGCCCTCGATGGAAGGCATCCACATGTTCCACAACGGGCTGCTGCTGCCGCTGATCACGGTCATCGTGCTGTTCGTGCTGGGCCTGTTGATCTACGTGATGTCGAAGTTCAACGCCAAGGCCAACCCGGTGCCGTCGCGGACCACCCACAACACGCTGGTCGAGGTGCTCTGGACGGTCATTCCGATCCTCATCCTCGTGATCATCGCCGTGCCGTCGTTCCGGCTCCTCTACCTGCAGCGCGACATTCCGGCGGCCGACATGACCCTGAAGATCATCGGCAACCCGGGCTGGAACTGGACCTACGAGTATCCGGACCTCGGCCTCAACGACGACGGTTCCGCCAAGGTGTCCTTCACCGCCTCGCTCGACGACCGGGCGCGCGACCTGAAGACCGCTGCAGACGCCAACGTTCCCTACCTGCTCAAGACCGACAACCCGGTCGTGGTGCCGGTGAACAAGACGGTGAAGCTGATCGTCACCTCGGACCCTGACGGCATCATCCACGCCTGGACGATTCCGCAGTTCGGCATGAAGATCGACGCCATCCCCGGCCGCCTGAACCAGGACTGGTTCCATGCCGAGCGCACCGGCGTGTTCTACGGCGAATGCTCGGAGCTCTGCGGCAAGGACCATGCCTTCATGCCGATCGAGGTGCATGTCGTCTCGCAGGAAGAATATGACACCTGGGCCAAGACCGCCCAGACCGCCGGGCTCGAGGAAGCCTACAAGTATCTCGCCAGCGCAGAAGCCGCCGACGGCCAGCTGGCACAGAAGTAATCGGGAACGAGGCAGATTAGAATGGCACACGCATCGACTGCGCACGACGACCACGGCATTCCGCACGGCTGGCGGCGCTATGTGTTCTCCACCAACCACAAGGACATCGGCACGATGTACCTGTGGTTCTCGATCACCGCGGGCGTGATCGGCGGCATCCTCTCGCTCTTCATGCGCCTCGAGCTGGCGCATCCCGGCATCCAGTACTTCACCGGACTGGCCACAATGGTCTACGGCACGCCGGCGGATGCCGCGCTCGACGCCGGCAAGCACATGTACAACGTGTTCGTGACCGCGCATGGCCTCATCATGGTGTTCTTCATGATCATGCCGGCGCTGATCGGCGGCTTCGGCAACTGGTTCGTGCCGCTGATGATCGGCGCGCCGGACATGGCCTTCCCGCGCATGAACAACATTTCCTTCTGGCTGCTTCCCCCGGCCATCGGCCTTCTCATCATCTCGATGTTCTTCGAGGGCCCGGCGGGCGGCTACGGCGTGGGCGGCGGCTGGACCGTCTATCCGCCGCTGTCGACCACCGGCCAGCCCGGCCCCGCCATGGACTTCGCCATCCTGGCGCTGCACATCGCCGGCGCCTCGTCGATCCTCGGCGCCATCAACTTCATCACCACCATCTTCAACATGCGCGCCCCGGGCATGACGCTGCACAAGATGCCGCTGTTCGTGTGGTCGGTGCTGGTTACCGTCTTCCTGCTGCTGCTGTCGCTGCCGGTGCTCGCCGGCGCCATCACCATGCTGCTGACCGACCGCAACTTCGGCACTTCCTTCTTCGTGCCGTCGGCCGGCGGTGACCCGGTGCTGTTCCAGCACCTGTTCTGGTTCTTCGGCCACCCCGAGGTCTACATCCTCATCCTCCCGGCCTTCGGCATCGTCTCGCAGATCGTGTCGACCTTCTCGAAGAAGCCGGTGTTCGGCTACCTCGGCATGGCCTACGCCATGGTGGCGATCGGCGTCGTCGGCTTCATCGTGTGGGCCCACCACATGTACACCGTCGGCCTCGATGCCGACACGCAGGCCTATTTCGTCGCCGCCACGATGATCATCGCGGTGCCGACGGGTGTTAAGATCTTCTCGTGGATCGCCACCATGTGGGGCGGCTCGATCGAGTTCAAGGCGCCGATGGTGTGGGCGCTGGGCTTCATCTTCCTGTTCACGGTGGGCGGCGTCACGGGCGTCGTCCTGTCCAACGCCGGCGTCGACCGGGTGCTGCACGACACCTACTACGTCGTCGCGCATTTCCACTACACCATGTCGCTCGGCGCCACCTTCGGCATCTTCGCGGGCTGGTACTACTGGTTCCCCAAGATGTTCGGCTACATGTACAACGACCGCATCGCCAAGCTGCACTTCTGGGTGACATTCATCGGCGTCAACCTGATCTTCTTCCCGCAGCATTTCCTCGGCCTGTCGGGCATGCCGCGCCGCTACATCGACTATCCGGAGGTGTTCGCTGCGTGGAACCAGATCTCGTCCTACGGCGCCTATATTTCGTCCGTCGGCGTGCTGATCTTCCTCTATGGCGTGTTCGACGCCTTCGCGCGCAAGCAGCCGGCCCCCGACAATCCCTGGGGCGTGGGTGCGACGACGCTGGAGTGGACGCTGTCCTCGCCGCCGCCGTTCCACCAGTTCTCGACGCTTCCGGTGATCAAGTAACGCCACGATGAGCGACATCAACGCCCATATCGCCGAGGCCCCGGCCGCCATCGCGGGCGGCCAGGGCACGGTGAAGGACTACTTCGCCCTGCTGAAGCCGCGGGTGATGTCGCTCGTCATCTTCACCGCCTTCGTCGGCATCATCGCGGCGCCCGGCGCGCTGCATCCCTGGCTCGCCTTCGTGGCGCTGCTGGCGATCGCCGTCGGGGCCGGTGCTGCCGGTGCGCTGAACATGTGGTACGACGCCGACATCGACGCGGTGATGAAGCGCACCTCGAAGCGCCCGGTTCCGGCCGGTTCGATCACGCCCGCCGAGGCGCTGGGCTTCGGCATGGTGCTGGCGGCCGGTTCGGTGCTGGTGCTGGGGCTGATGGTCAACGTGCTGGCCGGCGCGCTGCTGGCCTTCACCATCTTCTTCTACATCGTCGTCTACACCATGTGGCTGAAGCGCCTGACGCCGCAGAACATCGTGATCGGCGGTGCCGCCGGCGCCTTCCCGCCGATGGTCGGCTGGGTGGCGGTCACGGGTTCGATCGACCTCGGCGCCATCGCGCTGTTCCTCATCATCTTCACCTGGACGCCGCCGCACTTCTGGGCGCTGGCGCTGTGGAAGAAGATCAACGCCGATTATTCCAATGCCGGCGTGCCCATGCTGCCGGTGGTCGCCGGCACCGACGAGACGCGCCGCCAGATCCTGCTCTATTCGCTGCTGCTGGTGCCCGTCACGCTGTTCCCGGCGCTGACCGGCACCGTGGGCTGGCTCTATCTTCTCGCCAACATCGGGCTCGGCGTCATGTTCATCTGGCACGCCTGGCGGGTCTACCGCATCCGCGAGGGTCAGGAGGCGGAAATCGCCTGCAAGAAGCTGTTCGGCTTCTCCACCATGTGGCTGTTCGTCGTCTTCGCGCTGATCCTCGCCGAGCGCGCGATCGGCATCCCCAGCTTCGCGCCGGTCTTCGGATGAAGGACGCGATGGCAAACACCCCCTTCGGACCCGAGGACATGGCGCGCCGCAGGAAGCGGGCGATCGCCATGGCGCTGATCCTCGTGGCGCTCGTCGTGCTGTTCTTCATCACCACCATGGTCCGCCTCGGCGGACACGGGGCTTGAGGCCGATGGCGGGCAGGACGAGCAATGGCCGCATCGTGGTGATGACCACCTCCGTGGTGGCCGCCATGGTGGCACTGACCTTCGCCTCGGTTCCGCTGTACCGGCTGTTCTGCCAGGCCACGGGCTTCGGCGGCACCATCCAGCGCGCCGATGCAGCGCCCGGCCAGGTTCTCGACAAGACCGTCTCCGTGCGCTTCGACGCCAATACGTCCGAGAAGCTGAAGTGGTCCTTCCACCCGGTCGCCAGCGCGGTGAAGGTCAAGCTCGGCGAACAGACCATGGCCTACTACGAGGCCGTCAATCACTCTGGCGAGACCGTGACCGGCAGCGCCGTGTTCAACGTGTCGCCGCCGCAGGCCGGCGCCTATTTCAACAAGATCCAGTGCTTCTGCTTCACCGAGCAGACGCTGAAGCCCGGCGAGAAGATCGAGATGCCCGTGACGTTCTTCGTCGATCCGGACATGCTGAAGGATCCGGATGCGGCGGGCGTCGATGAAATCACCTTGTCCTATACCTTCTATCCGGTGGACAAGCCCAAGGCTGTGACGGAGGCCAGGACAGCGGCCCCGGCCAGCGTCGCGAATTAAGGAGTAGGGGAAATGGCTGACGCTCACGCTAAGAATCACGATTATCACCTGGTCGATCCGAGCCCGTGGCCGTTTGTCGGCTCGATCTCGGCTTTCGTCATGGCGATCGGCGCGGTGCTGTGGATGCACGGGTCCAACCCGGCGGCGATGATCATCGGCCTCCTCGGCGTGCTCTACACCATGTTCATGTGGTGGCGTGACGTCATCCGCGAGGGCAACGAGCAGCACCACACCCCGGTGGTGGCGCTGCACATGCGCTATGGCATGCTGATGTTCATCGCCTCGGAGGTGATGTTCTTCGTGGCCTGGTTCTGGGCCTTCTTCGACGCCAGCCTGTTCCCCGGCGAGGCGATCCAGGCCTCGCGCGCCATCGCCACCGGCGGCGTGTGGCCGCCCAAGGGTGTCGTCATCTTCGATCCCTGGCACCTGCCGCTGGTCAACACGCTGATCCTGCTGACGTCCGGCACCACCATCACCTGGGCGCACCACGCGCTGCTCAACAATGATCGCAAGGGCCTCAACATGGGTCTGCTTGCGACCGTGCTGCTGGGCGTGCTGTTCACGGCCATCCAGGCCTACGAGTACTCGCACGCCGCCTTCGCCTTCAACCGCGACAACGGCGGCAACATCTATGGCTCGACCTTCTTCATGGCCACGGGCTTCCATGGCTTCCACGTCATCATCGGCACCATCTTCCTGCTGATCTGCCTGATCCGCGCCTCGCGCGGCGCCTTCACCCCCAAGGCGCATTTCGGTCTCGAGGCGGCGGCCTGGTACTGGCACTTCGTCGACGTGGTCTGGCTGTTCCTGTTTGCCTCGGTCTACATCTGGAGCTCTTCGGGAGTGATCATTCCGGAAGGCTGATCGCCGGAAAATCTGCTAGGCTGGGGCCGCAACGGAAAGCCGCTGCGGCCCTTTGCATTCGAGGATTGCAATGAACGACGTCTACTATCCCGACCTCTCGCCTCTGCAGACGGGCCCTGCGGGAAAATGCCCGCGTTGCGGCCGCGGCAAGCTGTTCGACGGCTATCTGACGGTCGCCGACCGTTGCACGAGCTGCGGCCTCTCCTATGACTTCGCCGATGGTGGCGACGGGGCGGCCTGGTTCGTCATGCTGTTCGTCTGCGTGGCCGGTGTCGGCTCCATCCTCGGCGTCGAGGTGGCCTACAGCCCGCCCTACTGGGTGCATGCGCTGATCGCCATCCCGGTGCTCATCGTGCTGCCGCTGCTGCTGCTGCGCCCGGTCAAGGGCCTGCTCATCAACCAGCAGTGGAAGACCGGCGCGCGCGAGGGGCGCCTGCACAAATGATCCGCCCGCACGAGCGCCCGCCGCGCATCTGGCCCGTCGTCATCGCCACGATCGTCGGCCTCGCCATCCTCGTGTCGCTCGGCGTCTGGCAGCTGAAGCGCCTGGCGTGGAAGGAGGCGCTGCTCGCCCAGCTCGCCGCCAATGCCGCGGCCCCCGCTGTCGACCTGTCGACCGCCTACAACATGTCGCGCGCCGGCAGCAACGTGGAGTTCGTGCGGGTGTCCTTCACCGGCACCTACAACAACGACGCCTGGATGAAGATGTTGTCGAGCTACGACGGCGGCCAGGGCTGGACCATCATCACCCCTGCCGCCAGCGAGGATGGCTGGGCGGTGATCGTCGACCGCGGCAGGCTGCCCGGCCAGATGCTCGATCATTTCAAGCCGCCGGTGGGCCCTCAGCTCATCGAGGGGGTGATCCGTACACACCCCTATGGCCAGGGCTATTTCGACCCCGCGAACGACCCCGCGAACCGCATGTGGTACTGGTGGGACGTGAAGGCCATGCAGGCGGCGAGCGGCCTTCCGGCCAGCCTCAGGCCTTTCCCCTTCGAGGTGCAGCTGGTGCCGGGTAATACCGGCGTGGAATTCCCCAAGCCGCAGGAACCGAAAGCCGACCTCGCCAACAATCATCTCGGCTATGCCATCACCTGGTTCGGACTGGCGCTGACCCTGCTGGGCGTCTCCGGTTTCTACATCCTCGACCTTCGGCGCAGGCGGCGCAACTGGGAACCCTGCAGGTGAGGGAAACCATCGCTTGATGGGCCGCAGGGCCGGGGCTAAAGGAGCCCAAACGCTTGAGGGGTCACGGCCTTGCGCTATGTGTCGACCCGGGGAGAGGCCCCGGAACTTGGTTTCGAAGATGTCCTGCTCACCGGCCTTGCCCGGGATGGCGGCCTCTATGTGCCAGCCACCTGGCCCGAGCTTTCGAACCGCGACATCTCGCATCTGCAGGGCCAGAGCTATGAGGACGTCGCCTATCGGGTGATCCATCCCTTCATCGGCGGTGCCATTCCCGAAGCAGACCTCCGCCGCATGATCGCCGAGGCCTATGCGGGCTTTGGCCACCCCGCCGTGGCGCCGCTGAAGCAGCTCGACGACAACCAGTGGCTGCTTGAGCTCTTCCACGGCCCCACGCTCGCCTTCAAGGACGTGGCAATGCAGCTGCTCGCCCGCCTGATGGACTGGGCACTGGCCCGGCGCCGGACCAGCGCCACCATCGTCGGCGCCACCAGCGGCGACACCGGTGGTGCCGCCATCGAGGCGTTCAAGTCCTCGCACCATGCCGCGGTGTTCATGATGCACCCGCACGGACGCGTCTCGGAGGTGCAGCGCCGGCAGATGACGACGGTCGATTCCCCCTCCGTCCACAACATCGCCATCGAAGGGAATTTCGACGATTGCCAGGCCATCGTGAAGGCGCTGTTCAACGACCTGGGCTTCCGCGACGAGGTGGGGCTCGCGGGCGTCAACTCCATCAACTGGGCGCGCATCATGGCGCAGACGGTCTATTACGTGACCGCGGCGCTGTCGCTGGGAGCCCCCGGCCGCGCGGTGAGCTTCTGCGTGCCCACCGGCAATTTCGGCGACATCTTCGCCGGCCTCGTGGCCAAGCGCATGGGAATTGCCATCGACCGGCTGCTCATCGCCACCAACGTCAACGACATCCTCGACCGCACGCTGAAGACCGGCCGCTATGAGCAGCGCGGGGTCAGGCCCTCGACCAGCCCGTCGATGGACATCCAGATCTCGAGCAACTTCGAGCGCCTGCTGTTCCTCACCTATGGGCGGGACCCCAACGCGGTGCGCCACCTGATGGCCAATCTGGCGCAGTCCGGCAGCTTCACCATCGCAGACCGCGAGCTCGAGCAGATCCGCCACGAGTTCGGTTCCGGTGCGACGGACGAGGCGGAGACGGCGCAGACCATCCGCGAGACGCTGGCCACGACCGGCGAGCTGCTCGATCCGCACACGGCGGTGGGTTATGCGGTCGCCCGCAAGGCGGCGGCCTCGCCGGCCCCCATGGTGACGCTCGCCACCGCGCACCCCGCCAAGTTCCCGGATGCGGTGGAAAGAGCCTGCGGCGTGAGGCCGGCGCTGCCACCCCGCCTTGACGGCTTGCTGAGTGCAAAGGAACGGTTCACAGTATTGCCGAACGACGTCGGCCGCGTGCGCGAGTTCATCCAGTCGAAGCGGCGGGCCTGAGGCAGAGAATTGGTATGAGTGTCGAGATCACCCGCCTTCCCAACGGCATCCATGTCATCACCCATCACATGCCGCACCTCGAGACGGCGGCACTCGGCATCTGGGTGAAGGCCGGTGCCCGCGATGAGCGCACGGAGGAAAATGGCATTGCCCATTTCCTCGAGCACATGGCCTTCAAGGGCACGGCGCGCCGGTCGGCGCGGGCCATTGCCGAGGAAATCGAATCCGCAGGCGGCGAGATCAACGCTGCCACCGGCATGGAGACCACCACCTACTACGCCCGCGTCCTGAAGCAGGACTGGGCGCTGGCTCTCGACATCCTGGCCGACATCTTCACCGCGCCGGAACTCGATGCCGAGGAGCTCGAACGCGAGCGCGACGTCATCCTGCAGGAAATCGCCGCCGCCCATGACCAGCCCGACGACCTGGTCTTCGACCTGGCGCAGGCCGCGAGCTTCGGCGAGCATCCGCTGGGCCGTTCCATTCTCGGCACGCAGGACCTGGTGGGCGGCCTCACCCGCCAGCAGATCCTCGACTGGCGCAACCGCAACTACTGGGGCTCGCGCATCGTCGTCGCCGCCGCCGGCAACATCGATCACAAGGCCTTCGCGGCGGAGGCCGAGCGCCTGCTTGGCAAGATCGACGAAGGCAGCGGCCCGCAGCGCGAAACGCCGTCCTTCCAGCCCACCGCCTGCACGGCGGAAAAGCCGCTCGACCAGGCGCATGTGGTCATGACCTTCGAGGCGCCCAGCTACCGCCATCCCGACATCTACGTGCTGCAGGTGCTGTCCAACATCATGGGCGGCGGCATGTCGTCCCGCCTGTTCCAGGAGGTGCGCGAGAAGCGCGGCCTGTGCTACAGCGTCTTCGCCTTCGGTTCGGCCTATGAGGACGCGGGCCAGGTCGGAGTCTATGCCGCGACCTCGCCCGAGCACTCCAACGAGCTGCTCGACCTCACCTCGGAGGTGATGCTCTCGGTGACGCGTGAGGTGACGGAGGCCGAGGTGGCGCGCGCCAAGTCGCAGCTCAAGGCCAGCCTCGTCATGAACCTCGAAAGCGCCTCGGCGCGGGCCGATCAGATTGCCCGGCAATTCCTGGCCTTCGGCGAGGTACCCGCCATCTCGACGCTTACCGCGAAGATCGAGGCGGTGACGCCGGAGCAGGTGCGGGCCCTTGCCGAGCGGCTGTTCCGCAACCAGAAGCCCGCCTTCAGCGCGGTCGGCCACATCGGCCAGCTTGCCGCCTATGATACGATCACCCGGCATTTCGCGTAGCAGGTCGCATGGCCTTCCTCCGCTCACCCTTCGCCGGCGATCCGCCCCCCAGCCTCCGCGACAGTCATGCGCTGATCAGGGTGCCGGACATGGCCGATTACGAGCAGTGGGCGGCGCTGCGGGCCCGCAGCCGCGACTTCCTCAGCCCGTGGGAGCCGATCTGGCCGGCCAATGACCTGACCCGCACTGCCTTCCGGAGCCGCATCCGGCAATACTGGCGCGACATCGACGAGGACGTGGCCTACCCCTATTTCATCTACACGGCCGACGGCGCGACGCTGGTGGGGGCGCTCACCCTGTCGAATGTCCGCCGCGGCGTCGCCCAGACGGCAACACTCGGCTACTGGACTGGCGAGCCCTATGCCCGCAAGGGCTACATGACCTCGGCGGTGCGACTGATCTGCGAGATCGCCTTCAGCCACCTCGGGTTGCACCGGGTCGAGGCCGCCTGCCTCCCACACAACGCCCCGTCGATCGGCCTGTTGAAAAAATGCGGCTTCATCCATGAAGGGCTGGCACGCGGCTATCTCAAGATTACCGGCGAGTGGCGCGATCATCTTCTTTTTGCACGGCTTTCAGACTGACGTGCGGTAACCCTTTGGTGTATCCTCCCTTGTCATGAGGGAGCCAGCCAGCTTAGGTGGGCGGATGAGGTGGGGTGGACACAGGGCGGGAGGCTTTCCGGCCCGCAATCTGCTGTTCGTTGTCCTGGTGTTGGCCGCGGCCGTGGGCCTGGCAAGGCCGGGGCTTGCCGTCGAACTGATCGACGTGTCGCGGCCCATCGCCCAGCAGGACCTGACGGGCCTTCTCGCCGGGCTGCAGACGCAGCAGCGCAGCATCACCATCGAGCGCCCGGACGGCGGCCTTGGGCCCGCCGGGCAGATGGATCTCACCGCGAAGGGCCCGGGCCCGGTGTTCAACTGGGTGGCCGCCGCTTTCGTCAACCGCTCGAAGGACCCGGTGTCCGTGGTACTCGCCATTCCGCACCAGGGCTTCACCGGTTCGGGCTTCTTTCCACCGCGGCTGGTGGGTCCGCGGGTCTATGGCACCGCGACCGCGGGCGACGGCCAGTTCAGCAGCCTTCCCCCGGTTCCGGGCGAGAGCGCCTATCTGCTCAGCCTGCCGCCGGGTGCCACGGCCTCCGTCGCCTTCGAGGTGACGAGCGGCGTGCTGCCGCTCACCATGTGGCAGCGCGCCGCCTTCGACGCGCACAAGGACTTCACCTCGTTTTTCCGCGGTGCGCTGCTTGGCATCTCGGTGCTGATCGCGCTCGCCATGTTCGCGCTTTACGGTTTCCGGGCGCGGGCGCTGTTCCCGGTGGCGGGCGGTTTCGCGCTGGCTTCGATCGGCTTCATGCTGCTCGAGGCCGGGCACCTCACCGTGCTGACGGCGCAGTCAGGCATGTCGGGCTTCACGCTGCAGGTGATGCGCGCCGTCATCGAAGGCTTGATGGCGGGCTTCCTGCTGCTTCTGCTCGCCATGCTGGCCGATCTCTCGCGCATCTCGCGCATGGCCGGAAACCTGCTGCTGATCGTGGCCTGCCTCGCCTTCGCCATCCCGATTTACGGTGTGGCGGAGCCGATGTTCGGCACGGCGCTGGCGCGCCTCGCCTTCACGCTCACTGCTGTCGGCGGCTTCGGACTCATCGTCTTTCTCTGGTGGCGCGGCGAGGTGAAGGCCGAGACGGCGGTGCTGAGCTGGACCGCGGTGCTGCTGTGGACGATGCTTGCGGTGCTCGCCGCGCTGTTCAGCGAGCCGGGCTCGTCGATTTCCGCGGTGGTGGTCATCGGCCTCGCCGCACTGCTGGTCATCCTCGGCTTCGTGCTGGCGCACCATGCCTTCGCCCAGGGCTATCTGTCGCGCCACTTCTTCCGCGAGGCGGGCCGCCACGCCCTGGCTCTGGCCGGGGCGCGCGCCTTCGTGTGGGACTGGCAGCCGGAGGAGGGCGAGCTCTTCCTCAGCCCGGAAATCGCCCGGGCGCTCGCCCAGCCCGCCAATGCCTTCGAGGATGCGGCGGGCGAGGCCTTCCTCGAGCTCATGCATCCGGCCGACCGTTCGGCCTATCTCGCCACCATCGCCGAGGCCGAAGCCGATGGCCGCAGCCCCATCGAGCGCAAGTTCCGCCTGCGCCACGGTGACGGCAGCTACCGCTGGTTCGAGCTGCGCGCCCGCTCGATCACCGGCGGCAGCGGCTATCGCGCGGCGCGCTGCATCGGCACCATCACCGACGTCACCAATGCCAAGATCGCCGAGGAACGCCTGCTGAAGGACGCGGTCTACGACATGGTGACGGGCCTTCCCAACCGCGCGCTGTTCACCGACCGCCTGCAGCGCGCCATCGACGGGCTGGAACCGGGGGCAGCCACCGCGCTGTTCGTGCTGCTTGTCGACCTCGACCGATTCAAGATCGTCAATGATGCGATGGGCCACGAGGCAGGCGATGCGCTGCTGTCGATCATCGGCCGCCGCCTCAAGGCCGAGGCCGAGGCGGTCGACACGGTGGCACGCCTGCCGGGCGACCAGTTCGCCATCCTCTATCACGAGGTGCCGGGCGGGCGCGGTGTGGATGCCTTCGCCCAGGCGCTGCTTGCCACGGTGGGGCGTCCGGTCCGGTTCGAGGACCAGGAATATTTCCTCACGGCCTCGGTGGGCGTGGCGCAGTATCGCCCCGAGGTGCAGGATGTCGAGCGGCTCCTGAAGGATGCCGCCGTCGCCCTCTACGAGGCGCGCCGCAAGGGCCTCGGCACGGTGGAGCTGTTCAATCCATCGATGGTCGACGACCGGGCGGAGCTCGTGGTGCTCGAGGCGGAGCTGCGCCGCGCCATCGAGCGCAACGAGATCGAAATCCATTACCAGCCCATCGCGCGGCTCGCCGACATGCATCTCGCGGGCTTCGAGGCGCTGGTGCGCTGGCGTCACCCCACCATGGGTCTGCTGGCGCCCGAGAGCTTCCTCGGCCTGGCCGAGGAAACCGGCATGATCCGCGACATCGGTCGCGTGGTGCTGAACGAGGCGGGGCGCCAGCTCGGCATCTGGCAGCGTGCCTACCGCTCGGCCGAGCCGGCCTTCGTCGCCGTCAACATCTCCTCGGCCCAGCTCATCGAGCCGAGCCTGCTCGACGACGTGAAGCAGATCATCGGCCGCGAGGGGCTGCTGCGCGGCAGCTTCAAGATCGAGGTGACGGAATCGCTCGTCATGGAGTATCCCGAGCGTGCCGCACAGATCCTCGAGCGCTTCCGCGAGCTGGGCGTGGGCCTGTCCTGCGACGATTTCGGCACCGGCTACTCCTCGCTCTCCAGCCTGCGCAAGCTGCCCTTCGACACGCTGAAGGTGGATCGTTCCTTCATCTCCTCCGAAGCGCAGGACCATCGCGCCGTGGTCATCCTGCAGTCGATCATCGCCATGGCGCATGATCTCGGCCTCGCCATCGTTGCCGAAGGCATCGAGAACCAGGACCAGGTGGACCGGCTCGGCGAGCTCGGCTGCGATTTCGGGCAGGGCTTCTTCATCGGCAAGCCGATGTCGGCGAAGCAGGTCAACGATGCGCTGGCCGGGCTTCCCTATGCGCATGGCTCGGGCCGTACCGCCATCACCTGGCTGTGGGAGCGCGCCATCAAGGACCCGCCGCCGGAGCCTGCGCTCCGCCGCGTGACCGCCAAGGACGTGGCGCGGCCCGAACCCGAGAAGCGCCCGGCGCGGCCCTTTCCGCGGCGCCGCGTCGAGCCCGATCCGGTGCCCAGGCCCGCGGCGCTTGCCCCGCCCGCGGAGGAGCCGCCGGCGGAACAGCCGCTCGCCGAAGGCGCAGCGCCTCCTGTCGATGAGCTTGCCCCTTCTGCCGCACCGGACGGTCCCGCCGGCGACGGCGGCATGGCTGCGATCCCGCCCGCCGCAAAGACCGAGTATGATGGTGAAGCCGAAGTGGTGGCGGAAGAGGATGAGGCAGAGTCCGCGCCGCCCGCGACCGAAGCCGAAGCCGCATCCGGGGTTCCGCCGTCCGACAGGCCGGCACCGCGCCGCCGCCGCAAGCGGCAGCGCCAGGTCTCGCTTCCGGGGCGAGAGGAGCTGTAAGGCCTCAGGCGTGGCCCGAGTCGCTCGACAGCATGGCGGGGTCGATCTTCAGCTTGCGCAAGGCCGCCGCATAGCGCGTCTCGTAGTCGAGGCCGAACACCAGCTCTTCGTCGGCCTGGCAGGTCAGCCAGCCATTGTGCTGGATCTCGTTCTCCAGCTGGCCCGGCGCCCAGCCCGCATAACCGAGCGCCAGCACCGCGCGCTCGGGGCCCTCGCCCCTGGCCATGGCGCGCAGGATGTCCACGGTGGCGGTGAGCGCGATGTTGTCGGCCACCGGCAGGCTCGAGTCGGCGGTGAAGTAGTCGCTGGTGTGCAGCACGAAGCCACGGCCCTGTTCCACCGGGCCGCCGAACAGCACCGGCATCTGCATGAGTTCGGGGGGCGGCGTCAGCGCATCCTCGCCGGTGAGGTCGAGCTGCGACAGCAATTCGCCGAACGACATCATCGGCGTGGTCTTGTTGACGATGATGCCCATGGCACCCTGTTCCGAGTGCGCGCACATGTAGATGACGCTGCGGTCGAAGCGCGGATCGCTCATGCCCGGCATGGCGATCAGCAACTGCCCGTCGAGATAGGGACCCTTGGTCATGCCATTTCCCTTGCTGTGCCTCGGAGTCTAGCGCAGCGGACCGGATTGGGGAACCACCTGCAGGACGTCAAAGCACCATGCCGCAGGCGGGTTCCCGCCGGTGCGCCGCTGACGCGAAGGTGATTGGCCTCGCCGGGGTTTTCTTTCATATAGGGCGGCCATGTGGAATCGCCTCGCCGCCGCAGCCCTGATGCTGACCTTTGCAATCCCTGCGATGGCGGCCGAGAAGCCCTATCGCGTGTCGCTGGTCGGCGACGGCTTCGACGGCACCTCGTGGCACACCGGCGTGCTGATCGAACTCGCGCCCGGCTGGAAGACCTATTGGCGCATGCCGGGCGACTCGGGCATTCCTCCGGAGTTCACCTGGTCGCCCTCGCAGCCCGCCCGGGTCGAGGTGCAGTTTCCCACGCCGTCCCGCCATGTCGACAAGGGCGGCGAGACGATCGGCTATCAGGGCCAGGTCCTGTTGCCCGTGACGGTCACGCCCGATGCTCCCGCGGCGCTCGAGCTGAACCTCGATCTGTTCTTCGCCGTGTGCAAGGACGTCTGCGTGCCTGCGCAGGCCCAGGCCTCGATCGCGCTCGGCACCGAACCGCGCGATCCGCTCGGAAGCGTGCGTGCCGAGGCCGCGCGGGCCAGCGTGCCGACGCCGGGCGATGCCATCAGCGGCGCGCAGCTCATCGTCGAAGACGGCAAGCCCGTCCTGCAACTCACGCTGCGGCAAAGACCCGAGGACATCTTCGTGGAAAGCGCCACCTCGGCCTATTTCGGCGCCCCCACCTTCGCGGATGACGGCCATGGCGCGCGGCTGGCCATCGCCAGCCTGGACGATGCCGCGAAACTCGCGGGCAAGTCCCTCGTTGTCACCTATATCCTCGGCGGGAAGGGTCACGCGCAGACCCTGACGCTGCCCTGATCACCCCCACATGGAAGGAAGAAAGCACATGACCATCAAGCCGGGCGACAAGCTGCCGCAGGTCGAGTTCACCGTCTCCACCGCCGAGGGCCCGCAGAAGATGGGTGCCGACGTGATCTTCGCCGGCCGCAAGGTGGTGCTGTTCGGCCTGCCCGGGGCCTTCACGCCGACCTGCAGCATGAACCACCTGCCGGGCTTCCTGCTCGCCCATGACGACATCAAGCGCCACGGCGTGGACACCATCGCCTGCACCGCGGTCAACGACATTCATGTCATGAAGGCCTGGGCCAAGGCCAGCGACTCGGAGGGCAAGATCCTGATGCTGGCCGACGGCAATGCCGAGTTCGCCAAGGCCACCGGCCTCGACCTCGACCTCGCGGTGGCCGGCATGGGCCTGCGCTCCAGGCGCTACTCGATGATTGTCGAGAACGGCGTGGTGAAGACGCTGAACATCGAGACCGAGAAGGGTGTCAACGTCTCGGGCGCCGAGACCATCATGGAGCAGCTCAAGGGCTGATCTCAGCCGAAGACCACCACCTCGATGGCCGTCGGATCGAAGTTGTTGCAGGGGTTCAGCACCTGCGGGCAGTTCGAGATGACGGCCAGCACATCCATCTCGGCGCGGATGTCGACGTGATCGCCGGGCCGCGATGAGCCGAGTGCGATGGCGGCATCGCCCGCCGCGCCCACCGGCACCGTCATGAACCAGTTGACATTCGGCACGATGTCGCGCCAGCCGAGGCCATGGGGCTTCAGCGCCGCGAGGAAGTTCTCGCGGCATCCGGCATTGGCAACGCCGTAGAGCATGCGGTTGGAGGGCTCGGAGCAACAGCCGCCGATCGTGTCATGCCCGCCGAATGAGTCCGCCGTGATGGTGAAGAGCGGGTTGGCGCGATCGGAATAGAGCACGTCGCCCGTCGACAGCAGGATATGGCCCGCTTTCTTGATGGTGTTGGGCTCATGGTAGCGCTCGTCGAAGTCATGGGCATTGTAGCACAGGAAGTCGACGGCCTGCTGGCCATGGCTGTCGATGATGCGCAGCGTTTCGCCGCGCCGGATCACGCGGCTCCACGGCGCGCGGGCCGGAATGACTTCGCGGTGGCGTTCCTGCATCAGGCGATCTGCGCTTCGAACAGGCGGCCCCATTGCGGCATCGCGTCGCCGACGCCGGCCAGGCGCAGCGCATGCCAGGCCATGGCATGGTTCGAGGAGGTGATGGGTATGCCCGTCTCCGCCTCGATGCCGCGCGCCGCCTCGGCCAGCCTGACCGACGTGCAGGAAACGAACACCGCGTCGACCGGCGCATGCGAGAGGATGGTCTCGACGCCGCGCTTGACCGAGGCCGGCGTGATCTTCGCCACGATGCCGTCGTCCTGCTCGTTGAAGGACCCGAAGACCGGAACCTCGAAGCCCCTGGCGCGGATATAGTCGGCGACGATGCGGTTGACGTCGGCGCGATAGGGGGTGAGCACCCCGATGCGCCTGGCCTTCAGCGCGTGGAAGGCGGCAAAGGCGGCGGTGATGGGCGTGGTGCACCTCGCCTGCGGCCGGGCCTCGCGGATGCGGGCGAAAACCTTTTCTTCGCCGATCGCCATGGCTGCCGAGGTGCAGCCATAGGCGACGACGTCGATCGGGCTTCCCGGCAGGATCACGTCGGTTGCGGCGGCGATGCGCGGCTCCATGGCGCGCAGCGTTTCCGGCGTGATCTGGGCATCGTTGAGGATGCGGCTCTCGTAAAGGGCAACGCCCGTGAGGCCTGCCATGATGGCGCGCCATTCATGCTCGATGGTGAAATCCGTGGCGAGGACCATCAGGCCGATGCGGGCCCGGCTGGCAATGCCCGCGTCGGTCTCGAAGGGAAGGTGCTCGATGAGTGTCATGCCATCGGCAGCGGTTGGGGACGGTGAGCGGTCGTTCATGCGCGGTCTCCCGGAACGTCAGGATTCCTATCAGAGAAAGCAGCCCCCTCCTATAGTTCCAGCCGCATGATTCGACTGTTCCAACGCATGGCGGGCCTGTCCGCCGCGGCGCGCGGCAGCCTCGCGGTCGCGGCGGGCGCGCTGTTCGCCGCCGGCCTGCCGCCGCTCGGCGGCTGGCCGCTGGCCTTCATCGGCCTGCCGCTGTTCCTCATCCTGCTGGAGACAGGCGGGAGGCCCACCTGGCATGGCGGCTTCGGTCTCGGCTGGGGCTTCGGCCTCGGCTATTTCGCCGTGGCCCTGCACTGGATCGGCTATGCCTTCTTCGTCCAGGCCGACACCTATCTGTGGATGATGCCCTTCATGCTCGGCATCCTGTCTGCCGGCATGGCGGTCTACTGGGGCCTCGCAGGGCTGCTGGCGAAGCGCTTCGGCGGCAGCGGGCTGCAGCTGGCGCTCACCTTCGCGGGCCTTCTCGCCATCGCCGAATGGCTGCGCGGCCACCTGTTCACCGGCTTTCCCTGGGCTGCACCCGGCCTGCTGGTCGATGGCATGGGCGGGGTGGCGCAGGCCGCCGCGGTCATCGGCATGACGGGGCTGAGCCTGCTGGTGGTGCTGTGGGCCGCGCTGCCCTACGTGTTCCTGTCCGACAGGCGAAAGGGCGCGCTGCTCACCGGTGCGGCCTTCCTGCTGCTGCTGCCGGTGTTGTGGCTGTGGGGCGAAGTGCGCCTGCGGGCCGCGCCGGATGCGATGGTGCCGGGTGTCGCCATCCGCATCGTGCAGCCCAACCTGCCGCAGGACGAAACGTGGCGGGAAGACAATTCGCGCCAGATCCTCGATGATCTCGAGCAGATGTCCAGCGTGCCGACGCCCGAGCAGCCTCAGGGCATCGCCGGAATCACCCTTGTTGTCTGGCCCGAATCGGCGGTGCCCTTCCTGATCGACGAGAGCCCGGTCGCAAAGGCGGAGCTGAAGCCGCTGCTCGGCGGCCGCACCGCGCTGCTCACCGGCGCCGTGCGCGCCGACCGCAAGGGCGAGGGGCAGGAGCCCGATGTCCACAACAGCATCATCGTCTTCGACGGCACCGGCGAGCCGGCGATACGCTATGACAAGTGGCGGCTGGTGCCGGGCGGCGAGTTCCTGCCGCTGGCTTGGGCACTGGAGCCGCTGGGCTTCCGCCAGGTGGTGCAGACGCCGGGCAGCTTCGTGCCGGGGCCAGGCCCGCGCACCGTGACATTGCCGGGCGGCCTCAGGGCAGGCCTCACCATCTGCTACGAGGCGATCTTCCCGGACCGCCTGGTCGATGCGGACGAGCGCCCGCAGGTGATCATCAACGTGACCAATGATGGCTGGTTCGGGCGCTCGACCGGGCCATGGCAGCACCTGGCCCAGGCCCGGCTGCGGGCGATCGAGCAGGGGCTGCCCCTGGTGCGGGCCGCCAACACGGGAATTTCTGCCGTGATCGACGCCCATGGCCGCACGCTGAAGATGCTGCCCCTGATGGAGAAGGGGGTGGTTGATTCTCCCCTTCCGGTGGCACTTCCTCCCACCCTCTACGCGAAGTTCGGCGATTTCTGGTTACTTCTGCTCGTCATGGCCGTATTTGGTTGTGCAATTGTGGTGGGAAAATCTACTTTTGGTCGATAGACTGGCTGCAACTGGCAATTTTTTGAAATCGCGGCCCGGTTTTGCCGGAAAAGCAATTGCGCGCTGAGATTAGGTATACTAATCGAAAAGGGCTTGAAAACTTGCGGGCAAAGTCATGACGGACAACTTTGTAGCAGTGCCAGGCGTCAGACCGGGGGGCATCAGGTCTGAGGATAAAATGACAAGACGAGATCCGAACTTCGTAGACGTGCATGTGGGCAGCAGAATCCGCATGCGCCGCCAACTCATTGGCATGAGCCAGGAGAAGCTGGGCGAATTGCTCGGCATCACCTTCCAGCAGGTCCAGAAGTACGAGAAGGGCGCCAACCGCATCAGCGCGAGCCGCCTGTACTTCACCGCCAAGATCCTTGGCGTTCCGGTCCAGTTCTTCTTCGAGGAACTGCCGGGCGTCGAGGAGCACGGCGGCATGGGCGAAGCCCGCGAGGAGGATGCCGTGCTCTCGGCCTTGATGAACGTCGAGGGCGTGACGCTGGCCAAGGCTTTCCGTGACGCCGACAGCGTCAACAAGCGGAAGCTGATCTCCACCATCGCCCGCGTGATCGCCGAAACCAAAGAGTGACATTGAGGGTCACCCTTTAGCCTGGGCCGCCTTGACCAGCGTTCGCAACGCTGTCAAAAAGCGCGCGGCTCGAGGCAAAGGGGACCCAGGAATCACATGTCACGCAAGAATTTCGTGTTCACCAGCGAGTCGGTCTCCGAGGGCCACCCGGACAAGGTGTGCGACCGGATTTCCGACGAGATCGTCGACCTGTTCTATCGCGAGGCGCTGGAACAAGGCTTCGATCCGTGGGCGGTGCGCGTGGCCTGTGAAACCCTGGCGACGACCAATTACGTGGTGATCGCGGGCGAGACCCGCGGGCCTGCGTCCGTCACCAAGGAGAAGATCGACGCGGCCGCCCGCCGCGCCATCAAGGACATCGGCTACGAGCAGTCCGGCTTCCACTGGGAGACGGCGAAGATCGTCATCCTCCTCCACAGCCAGTCGGCCGACATCGCCCAGGGTGTCGACGGCGCGGGCGAAAAGAAGGAAGAGGGTGCGGGCGACCAGGGCATCATGTTCGGCTATGCCTGCGACGAGACGCCGGAGCTGATGCCGGCGCCCATCTACTATTCCCACAAGATCCTCAAGCTCTTGGCCGAGGCCCGCCATTCCGGCACGGAAAAGGCGCTGGGCCCCGACGCCAAGAGCCAGGTGTCCGTCATCTACAAGAACGGCAAGCCGGTCGCTGCCGCGCAGATCGTCGTGTCGCACCAGCATACCGACGAGAGCCTGACGTCGAGCGACGTGCTGAAGCTGGTGAAGCCCTATGTGAAGAAGGCGCTCCCCAAGGGCTGGATCACCGAGGACACCGTCTGGCACGTCAACCCCACCGGCAAGTTCTACATCGGCGGCCCGGATGGCGACGCCGGCCTCACCGGCCGCAAGATCATCGTCGACACCTATGGCGGTGCAGCCCCCCACGGTGGCGGCGCCTTCTCCGGCAAGGACCCGACCAAGGTCGACCGTTCGGCCGCCTATGCCGCACGCTACCTCGCCAAGAACGTGGTGGCGGCGGGCCTCGCCAAGCGCTGCACCATCCAGCTCTCCTATGCCATCGGCGTCGCCCAGCCGCTGTCGATCTACGTCGACACGCATGGCACCGGCAAGGTGCCGGAGGCGAAGCTCGAAAAGGCGCTGGCCAAGGTGATGGACCTCAGCCCGCGCGGCATCCGCACGCACCTCAACCTCAACCGCCCGATCTACGCGCGCACCGCGGCCTATGGCCATTTCGGCCGCGCGGCGGACAAGGACGGCGGCTTCTCCTGGGAGAAGACCGACCTCGTGAAGGCGCTCAAAGCCGCGGTGAAGTGAGCACGCCCGAAAAGCGGTTCCAGTTCTACGGGCGGCGCAAGGGGAAAACCTTGCGCCGTCATCATTCGGAGCTGATGGACCAGCTGCTGCCGCACTTGCGCGTGGCGCTCGACGATCCCTTGGCGGGCATGGGCGAACGGCGCTGGCTGGAAATCGGTTTCGGCGGCGGCGAGCATCTGGCGCAGCAGGCCGAGCTTCATCCTGACGTGTCGTTCATCGGGGCGGAGCCCTTCGTCAACGGCGTCGCCAAGCTGCTGGCGCTGGTCGAGGAAAAAAATCTCTCCAGCGTGAAGGTCCACGACGGCGACGCCCGTCCGCTGCTCGAGGCGCTGCCCGGCGCCGCCTTCGAACGCATCTATCTGCTCTATCCCGATCCCTGGCCCAAGGCCCGCCACAACAAGCGCCGCTTCGTCAGCCCGGAGACCCTGGCGCAGTTTCACCGCGTGCTGATGCCAGGTGGCCTGTTCCTCTTCGCCAGCGACATCGATGACTACGTGGCCTGGACGCGCGAGCACGTGGCCCGGCACGGCGGCTTCGCGGAAGAGGGCGATCCTGCGCAACCCTATGAGAACTGGATCGAGACCCGCTACGAGTCGAAGGCGCGGCGCGAGGGCAGGGGGTCTGCGTATCTGAGGTTCCGGAAAGCCTAGCCCCTGGGAGGCTCAGGGGCAGCCTCTTTAAGAGGCAGGTAGGGGGGTATCTTGACGCCCCCGATTTCCGAAAAGCAATCGTTACAAAATTGATCTAGAGGCCCAAATGCCGACACAGGCCTGAAATCAGGGCAAATGAACTCATCACCTCCCGGCCTGAAGCGGGGTCAACGTCCACGGCGGCCAAGATGATGCCCGGGGCCGGCATGGCGGCAGAGGGGCAAACCACCACCCCTTGCGAAATGGGCCGGGAGGGCGTATATCCCGCCCAACTTAGGTTCACTCACATAGCCACGAAAGTGGAGATCGCGAGTGGGTCCCGGTCCCGGGGCCCGCTTTTTTTATTGCCTGAAAGGGCTCCGATGACGACCGAAACCGAACTGAGACTGGCCCGCGAAACCGGCCCCGCGCAGCGGGTGGCGGCGCTCGCCGAGCCCGTGCTCGCCGACATGGGCTTCCGGCTGGTGCGGGTGAAGATGAGCGGCCCCACCCTGCAGATCATGGCGGAGCGGCCCGACGGCACCTTCACCATCGACGACTGCGAGGCGGTGAGCCGCGCCATGTCGCCCATCCTCGACGTCGAGGACGTGGTCGCCTCGCGCTACCATCTCGAGGTGTCGTCCCCCGGCATCGACCGGCCGCTGGTGCGCCCGTCGGATTTCGAGGCCTGGGCCGGCCACGAGGTGAAGGTCGAGATGGCCGTGCCGGTGGCCGGCCGCAAGCGCTTCAAGGGCGCCCTCGAGGGCTACCACGAGGGCGAGGTCCGGCTGTTCATCGAGAACCCGGAAGGGGCCTCGAAGGAGCCGCTGCTGATCGGCGTGCCCTTCGCCGACATCTCCGATGCCAAGCTAGTTCTGACCGACGCGCTGATCGAGGCCGCCAAGGCCCGCCTGCCCAAGGGCTATGGCGACGGCGCCGAGATCGACGAAGACCAGATTTCGCAGAAAAGGAGCGAAGACGACAATGGCTGATTATGGCGTGAGCGCCAACAGGCTCGAACTGCTGCAGATCGCGGACGCCGTGGCGCGCGAGAAGTCGATCGACAAGTCGGTCGTGCTGCATGCGATGGAAGAGGCGATCACCAAGGCCGCCAAGGCGCGCTACGGTGCCGAGAACGAGATCGTCGCCGAGATCGACCCGCGCACCGGCGAGACCCGCCTGCAGCGCCTGCTGCTCGTCGTCGAGGAGGTCGAGAACGAGGCGACCCAGATCAGCCTCGCCGACGCGCAGCGGAAGAACCCCGCCGCCAACATCGGCGACCAGATCGCCGAGAGCCTGCCGCCCATCGAGTTCGGCCGCATCGCCGCGCAGAACGCCAAGCAGGTGATCGTGCAGAAGGTGCGCGATGCCGAGCGCGACCGCATGTACGCCGAATACAAGGACCGCATCGGCGAGATCGTGCATGGCGCGGTGAAGCGCGTCGAATACGGCAACGTCATCGTCGACCTCGGCCGTGGCGAAGGCATCATCCGCCGCGATGAATCGCTGCCGCGCGAAACCTTCCGCCCGGGCGACCGGGTGCGCGCCTATGTCTACGACGTGCGCCGCGAGCAGCGTGGGCCCCAGATCTTCCTGTCGCGCACGCATCCTGAATTCATGGCCCGGCTGTTCGGCCAGGAAGTGCCGGAAATCTATGACGGCGTGGTCGAGGTCGTCTCGGTGGCGCGCGATCCGGGCAGCCGCGCCAAGATCGCGGTGCGTTCGAAGGACGGTTCCATCGATCCGGTCGGCGCCTGCGTCGGCATGCGCGGCAGCCGCGTCCAGGCCGTGGTCAACGAGCTGCAGGGCGAGAAGATCGACATCATCCAGTGGACGCAGGACGTCGCCTCCTTCGTGGTGAATGCGCTGGCGCCTGCCGAAGTCTCCAAGGTGGTGCTCGACGAGGAGTCGGAGCGTATCGAGGTGGTTGTGCCGGACGAGCAGCTGTCGCTCGCCATCGGCCGCCGCGGCCAGAACGTGCGTCTCGCCTCGCAGCTCACCGGCTGGGACATCGACATCATGACCGAGGCCGAGGAATCGGAGCGCCGCCAGAAGGAATTCGCGGCCCGAACCGAGCTCTTCGTCTCCGCCCTCGACGTCGACGAGACGCTGGCCCAGCTGCTGGCCTCCGAAGGCTTCGCCACCGTCGAGGAAGTGGCCTATGTCGATGCCCGCGAAGTGGCCTCGATCGAGGGTCTCGACGAGCAGACCGCCGAGGAGCTGCAGAACCGTGCCCGCGAATATCTCGACCGCCAGGCCGCCGAGCTCGACGCCCGCCGCGTCGAACTGGGCGTGCTCGACGAGCTGAAGGAGATCGAGGGCCTGACGCCCGCCATGCTGGTGGCGCTGGGCGAGGCCGGCCTCAAGTCGGTCGAGGACCTCGCCGGTTGCGACACCGACGAGCTGATCGGCTGGACCGAGCGCAAGGCCGGCGGTGCGGTGAAGCACAAGGGTGCCTTCACCGACCTCGAGGTCGGCGCGGAAGAAGCCAACGACCTGATCATGAAGGCCCGCATCCATGCCGGCTGGATCGAGGCGCCGGTCGAGCCCGAAGCGGAAGAGACCGAACAGGACGGCGAGGTGGAAGCCTGACCGCAGCGACGCTGAACGAGGAGGCGGACCAGCCCTTGGCGGACCGCATGTGCATCGTCACCCGCACGGTGAAGGACGAGGCGGAGCTGATCCGCTTCGTCCGCGGCCCGGGCGGCGTGGTGGTGCCCGACCTCGCCCGCAAGCTGCCGGGACGCGGCGTGTGGGTGAGCCTCGACCGCAGGCTGCTGGACGAGGCGATCCGCAAGAGGCTGTTCGCCCGCGGCTTCCAGGCGGAGACCACAATCCCGCCCGATCTTGCGGATATCGTGTCGAAACTCCTCCGCCAGCAGGCCCTGTCGCTGCTTTCGCTCGCCAAGAAGGCGGGCGAAGCCGTGTCAGGCTTCATGAAGGTTGAGGACATGCTGGGCCGGGGCCGGGCGCGGCTGCTGTTCCATGGAACGGATGCCAAGCCCGATGGTTGCCGCAAGCTGGACAAGCTCGCGCAACCCGGTGCCGTCGAAAAGATCGTTCTTTTCGATATCGATGAATTGGATTTGGCTTTTGGCCGTCCAAATGTGGTACATGCTGCCGTGGCCAAGGGAGGGCTTGCCGAAAAGCTCTCCGCAGCCGTGCGCCGGATCGAGACGTTTGAGGGCCTTGTGAGTGGCCCACCCGAGGACCTGAAGAGAAAAGATGACTGATAACAACGACAAAGACCGCAAGCCCGAAGGCAGCCGCCCGGCTGGGGGAACCTTGACCCTCAAGCGGCCGTCGATCGAGCAGAGCAAGGTCAAGCAGAGCTTCGGCGCCGGACGCTCCAAGACCGTGGTGGTTGAAACCAAGCGCAAGCGCTTCGGGGACGACAAGCCCGCGACCCCCCTTGAACCCAAGGCTGCGCCGCGCGCCACCCCCGTGACGCCGGCCCCGCCGTCCAATACCCAGACGCCCGCCGCCCCGAAGCCGCAGCCCACCCAGCGTTCCGGCGTCGTGCTGCGCACGCTCACCGCCGAGGAAAAGGAGGCGCGCGACCGCGCCCTTGCCGGAGCCCGGGTGCGCGAGGCCGAAGACCGCAAGCGCCAGGAGGAAGACGCCAGGCGCCGCGCCGAAGACGAAGCCCGCGACCGCGTGGAACGCGAGGCCGCGGCCCGCCGCAAGGCCGAGGACGATGCCCGCCACAAGGCCGAGGAGGATGCCCGCCGCAAGGCTGACGAGGCCGCGAAGAAGCTTGCGCCGCGCCAGCCCAATGTCGTGACACCCGCCACCGAGCCGATGAAGGCTGCAACCGGCCGGGCCGGGGCGGCACCCGTCAAGCGCACGCATGACGAGGAAGAAACCGCACCGCGCCGCACCTTCGCCGGCGCCGTCAAGCGCGAGATCAAGGCGCCGGTTCCGGCGCGCCCGACCAAGACCGCCGACGCCGACAAGCGCCGTGGCCGCCTGTCGGTCGGCAATGCGCTGAACGAGGACGACGAGCGCGCCCGCTCGGTCGCCGCCTTCCGCCGCCGCACCGAGCGCCTGAAGAAGCAGACCCAGGGCTTCCAGATGCCCACCGAGAAGGTGAGCCGCGAGGTCACCATTCCGGAAGCGATCACCATCCAGGAACTCGCCAACCGCATGGCCGAGCGCGCCGTCGACATCATCAAGTTCCTGATGAAGCAGGGCGAGATGCACACGATCAACGACGTGATCGATGCCGACACCGCCCAGCTGGTGGCCGAGGAAATGGGCCACAAGGTGAAGCGCGTGTCGGAGTCGGACGTGGTCGAAGGCCTCGCCGGCGACACCGATGCGCCGGAACAGCTGAAGCCGCGCCCGCCGGTCGTGACCATCATGGGCCACGTCGACCACGGCAAGACCTCACTGCTCGATGCGCTGCGCAAGACCAACGTGGTGTCCGGCGAAGCCGGCGGCATCACCCAGCACATCGGCGCCTACCAGGTCGAGACCCCGAACGGCGTCGTCACCTTCATCGACACGCCCGGCCACGAGGCCTTCACCTCGATGCGCGCGCGCGGCGCCAAGGCGACCGACATCGTCGTGCTCGTCGTCGCCGCCGATGACGGCGTCATGCCGCAGACCGTCGAGGCCATCAACCACGCCCGCGCGGCCAACGTGCCGATCATCGTGGCGATCAACAAGATCGACAAGCCCGCCGCCAATCCGATGCGCGTCAGGAACGAGCTGCTGCGCTACGAGATTGTCGTGGAAAGCATGGGCGGCGACACGCTCGAAGTCGAGGTGTCGGCGCTCAAGGGCACCAATCTCGACCGCCTGCTCGACGTCATCCTGCTGCAGTCGGAAGTGCTCGACCTCAAGGCCAACCCGGACCGCGAGGCCGGCGGCATGGTGGTCGAAGCGCAGCTCGACAAGGGCCGTGGCCCCGTCGCCACCGTGCTGGTGCAGCGCGGCACCCTGAAGCTCGGCGACATCTTCGTCGCAGGCTCCGCCTGGGGCCGCGTGCGTGCGCTGGTCAACGACAAGGGCCAGCAGGTGAAGGAAGCGCTGCCCTCGACCCCGGTCGAGGTGCTGGGCCTCAACTCCGCACCGGAAGCCGGCGACCAGTTCGACGTCGTGCCGAACGATGCCCGCGCCCGCGAGGTCACCGAGTATCGCGAGCGCAAGCGCCGCGAGAGCCGTGGCGCGGCCTCGGCCCGCTCGTCGCTCGAGCAGATGATGTCGGCGATCAAGGAAGGGGCCACCGAGTTCCCGATCCTCGTCAAGGCCGACGTGCAGGGCTCGGCGGAGGCCATCGTCCAGGCGCTGGAAAAGATCGGCAACACCGAGATCAAGGCGCGCGTCATCCACTATGCGGTGGGCGGCATCAACGAGTCCGACATCGGCCTCGCCGAAGCCTCCAAGGCCGTGGTGCTGGGCTTCAACGTCCGTGCCTCGGCGCAGGCGCGCGATGCGGCGGAACGCGCCGGCATCGAGATCCGCTACTACAACATCATCTATGACCTGGTTGACGACATCAAGCAGGCCATGGCCGGCAAGCTCGCGCCCGAACTGCGCGAAACCTTCCTCGGCAATGCCCGGATCCTCGAGGTCTTCAACATCACCAAGGTCGGCAAGGTTGCCGGCTGCCAGGTCACCGAAGGCACCGTGCAGCGCGGCGCCAAGGTGCGTCTGATCCGCGACAACGTGGTCATCCACGAAGGCACGCTCTCGACCCTCAAGCGCTTCAAGGACGAGGTCAAGGAAGTGCCGGTCGGCCAGGAATGCGGCATGGCCTTCGAGAACTACCAGGACATCCGCGCGGGTGACATCATCGAGTGCTTCCGCGTGGAAAAGGTCCAGCGCACGCTGGACTGAACCGAGAGATGAGCAAAGGCAGCGCCCCCTCCCAACGCCAGCTCCGCGCCGGCGAGCTGATCCGCCACGCACTGGCGGACATCTTCCTGCGCGGGGAATCGGGCGATCCTGATCTCGAGCGGCTGAACCCGACGGTCGTCGAGGTGCAGATCTCGCCCGACCTCAAGATCGCCACTGCCTTCGTTCGTACCCTGCAGCAGGGCAAGGAGAAGGCGCTGCTCGAGGCGCTGAACCGCAACCGCCGCTACATCCGCGGCCTGGTGGCACCCAAGCTCGAGATGAAGTTCACACCGGAGATCCGCTACCGGGTCGATACCGCGCTCGACTATGCCGGCAAGATCGACGAGCTGCTGCGCAGCCCGGAAGTGGCGCGGGATCTCGAGAAGAAGTGAATCCTCCCCGGAAGCGGCGTGAAGCGGTCAACGGCTGGGTCATCCTCGACAAGCCCTATGGCATGACCTCCACCCAGGCCGTGGGCAAGGTGCGCTTCCTGTTCAACGCCGAGAAGGCGGGCCATGGCGGCACGCTCGACCCGCTCGCCTCGGGCCTCCTCCCCATCGCGCTGGGCGAGGCGACCAAGACCGTTTCCCACGCCATGGACGGCCGCAAGGTCTACCGCTTCACCGCCGCCTGGGGCGAGGAACGGACGACCGACGACCTCGAGGGCGAGGTGACCGTGACTTCGGACCACCGCCCCTCGAAGGACGAAATCGAGGCGGTTCTTTCCCGCTTTACGGGAGAAATCCAGCAGGCTCCGCCGGCCTTCTCGGCCATCAAGGTCGCCGGCGAGCGTGCCTATGACCTCGCCCGGGCCGGCGAGGCGGTGGAGCTTGCCGCCCGCCCGGTCCTGATCGAGGCCCTGAGCCTGGTCGACATGCCCGACCCGGATCACGCCACCTTCGAGGTGGCCTGCGGCAAGGGCACCTATATCCGCTCGCTGGCCCGCGACATGGGGCGGGCACTGGGCAGTGCCGCCCACGTCTCAAGCTTACGCCGGGTGGCGGTCGGTCCGTTCACCGAAGCCCATATGATTTCGCTGGAAAACCTAGCGGAACTCGGCCATAAGGCCCCCGGCGGAGACGCCAACAAAGGGGTTCTGCTCCCCATCGAGACCGTGCTGGACGGCATCCCGGCACTGGCCATCGACGAAGAGCAGGCCCGACGCCTGAAGCTCGGACAGACCGTCCTGCTCAGAGGCGCGAATGCTCCCATCGCGGAAGATTCGGTTCTGGTGATGAGTGGCGGCAAGCCACTCGGGATCGGAACAGTCATCCAGGGATCGCTCAAGCCGAAGCGTTTGTTCAACCTGTAACCATCCAATGTATTGGAGATGACCGAATGACCATGACTGCTGAGCGCAAGGTTGCGCTCGTGAAGGAATTCGCCACGAAGCCCGGTGACACCGGTTCGCCCGAAGTCCAGGTTGCGATCCTCACGGAACGCATCAACTACCTCACCGACCACTTCAAGACCCACAAGAAGGACAACCATTCCCGCCGTGGGCTGCTGACGATGGTGAGCAAGCGCCGTTCGCTTCTCGACTACCTGAAGCGGATCGACGATGCGCGTTACCAGACGCTCATCAAGCGCCTCGAGATCCGCCGCTAAGCGGACCTCGAAAATACGATCGAGCGGGCGGATCACCGAGTAGCCGCCCGCGTCCCCAACAGAAAGAGTCCGGCAATGGGGCCGGACTCCGAAGGCCCAGAGGGGATGCCGTCCACAGTGGTGGTGCACGTCTTTCAAGCGGCGGCGAAGGGCACAAAGGAAAATCCATGATGTTCAATATCGACGTCGAAGAAATCCAGTGGGGCGGACAGACGCTCCGCCTCGAAACCGGCCGCGTGGCCCGTCAGGCCGATGGCGCCGTTGTCGCCTCGCTCGGTGAAACCACCGTTCTCGCCACCGCCGTTGCCGAGCGTTCGGCAAAGCCCGGGATCGACTTCTTCCCGCTCACCGTCAACTACCAGGAAAAGACCTATGCCGCCGGCAAGATCCCGGGCGGCTACTTCAAGCGCGAAGGCAGGCCTACCGAGCGCGAAACGCTGATCTCGCGCCTGATCGACCGTCCGATCCGCCCGCTCTTCGTTCCGGGCTTCCGCAACGAGACGCAGGTCATCGCCACCGTTCTCTCCTATGACCTCGAGAACGACACCGACATCCTCGCCATGGTCGCCTCCTCGGCCGCCCTCACGCTCTCCGGCATTCCCTTCATGGGCCCGATCGGTGCGGCGCGCGTCGGCTACATCAACGGCGAATACGTTCTGAACCCGACGATCGAGCAGCAGAAGCTCTCCTCGCTCGACCTCGTCGTCGCCGGCACGCAGGACGCGGTGCTGATGGTCGAGTCGGAAGCCAAGGAACTCTCGGAAGAGATCATGCTCGGCGCCGTCATGTTCGGCCATCGCGGCTTCCAGCCGGTGATCGAGGCCATCATCCGCCTCGCCGAGCGGTCCTCGCGCGAACCGCGCGACTTCACGCCGCCGGATGAAGAGGCGCTCTACAACCGCGTCAAGGGCATTGCCGAAGCCGACGTGCGTGCGGCCTATTCGATCGCCAAGAAGGAAGATCGTCAGGAAGCCGTCGCCAAGGCCAAGGACAAGGTCATGGCCGCGCTGACCGGCGACGACCTGCCGGACGCGCTGCCCGCCAACAAGATCTCGGAAGCCTTCAAGCATCTCGAGAAGGACGTGGTCCGCAACAACATCCTCGACACCGGCCACCGCATCGACGGCCGCGACACCAAGACGGTCCGCCAGATCGTCGCGGAAGCGAGCGTCCTGCCGCGCACCCACGGTTCGGCGCTGTTCACCCGCGGCGAGACTCAGGCGCTGGTCGTCACCACGCTGGGCACCGGCGAGGACGAGCAGTACATCGACTCGCTCGACGGCACGACCAAGGGCACCTTCATGCTGCACTACAATTTCCCGCCCTTCTCGGTCGGTGAAACGGGCCGCATGGGCGCCACGGGCCGCCGCGAGATCGGCCACGGCAAGCTCGCCTGGCGCGCCATCCACCCGCTGCTGCCCGCAACGGACCAGTTCCCCTACACCATCCGCGTCGTCTCGGAGATCACCGAGTCGAACGGCTCGTCCTCCATGGCCTCGGTCTGCGGCGCCTCGCTGTCCCTCATGGACGCCGGCGTGCCGCTGAAGGCGCCCTGCGCCGGCATCGCCATGGGCCTCATCAAGGAAGGCGAGCGCTTCGCGGTGCTCTCCGACATCCTGGGTGACGAGGACCACCTCGGCGACATGGACTTCAAGGTCGCGGGTACCGCCGAAGGCATCACGTCCCTTCAGATGGACATCAAGATCACCGGCATCACCGAGGAGATCATGAAGGTCGCGCTGTGGCAGGCCAAGGATGGCCGTCTGCACATCCTCGGCAAGATGGCGGAGGCCCTCACCGGTGCCCGCGCCTCGCTCGGCGAGCATGCGCCGCGCATCGAGACGCTGAAGATCCCGACCGACAAGATCCGCGAAGTGATCGGCACCGGCGGCAAGGTCATCCGCGAGATCGTCGAAAAGACCGGCGCCAAGATCGACATCCAGGACGACGGCACCGTCAAGGTCGCCTCGTCCTCGGGCACGGCGATCGAAGCCGCCGTCAAGTGGATCAAGGGCATCGTGATGGAGCCGGAAGTGGGCGAGATCTATGACGGCAAGGTCGTCAAGGTCGTCGACTTCGGCGCCTTCGTGAACTTCTTCGGTTCGCGCGATGGCCTGGTGCACGTCTCCGAGCTGGCGCCGAAGCGCGTCAACAAGGTGTCCGACGTCGTCAACGAGGGCGATACCGTGAAGGTGAAGCTCTTGGGCTTCGACAACCGCGGCAAGGTTCGCCTGTCGATGAAGCAGGTCGACCAGGTGACCGGCGAGGACATCTCCAAGAAGCAGGCCGCCGAGGGCGGCGAGGACGCTCCGCAGGGCGAATAACGCCCAGAAGCGATATCCGATTGATGGAGGGCGCGAACCGCGAGGTCCGCGCCCTTCGCATTTTCCCGGCGGATGTGCGGCTGCCCATCTCTTCTGTTGCGCAATATGCACGCCAGCGTGTCAAATCGCCCGGCGCAGTGATTTTCATCACAGATTTTCACGGCGAATGCGGTGAGACAGGCCGCCTCAACAAGGGAGAACGAAATGAAAGTCTGGATGTGCGGCGCCGTTGCCTTGGGCGCCGTTGCCGTTTCGGGAACGGCCTCGCTCGCGGGCGAGGTTTCGGTCGCGCGCGGTGCGCAGGTGGCCATCACCTCGGGCTGCCATGACTGCCACACGGCAGGCTATGCCGAGACCGGCAAGATCGACCCGGTACTGGCGCTGAAGGGCACCGGGCTGGGCTGGCAGGGCCCATGGGGAACGACCTATCCGGCGAACCTGCGCCTCGTCGCCAGGGACAAGGCCAGCGAGGACGCCTTCCTGCAATATGCCAAGACCTTCCAGGCGCGCCCGCCCATGCCCTTCGCCAACGTCCACGCCATGGACGAGAGCGACATCCGTTCGCTCTACCAGTACATCGTTTCGCTCGGCGAGGCGGGGGAGCACGTGCCGGAGTTTGTCCCGCCGGGCCAGGAGCCGAAGACTCCCTATATCGTGATTGCGCCGCCCATCATGCCGAAAGGCTAAGCAGGAGGGCCGTCATTCCGCCTGACACGGAATGACGGCCTCGGACATTTCCTTACTTGCTCGGAATAAGCACGGTGTCGATCACGTGGATCACGCCGTTGTCGGTCATGATGTCGGCCTTCACGACCTTCGCGTTGTCCACAGTCACGCCGCCGGCGCTCTTGCTGATGGTGAGCGTGCGGTCGGGCTTGGCCTTCAGCGTGCGGACGTGGAAGGGGCCGGCCAGCATCTGCTTCGATTCCAGCTCACGCGGCAGCACGTGATAAGTAAGTATCGCCACCAGCTTGTCCTTGTTCTCGGGCTTCAGCAGGGTTTCCACGGTGCCGGCCGGCAGCTTGGCGAAAGCCTCGTCGGTTGGCGCGAAGACAGTGATGTTCTTGGTGGTGGCCAGCGCATCGGCAAGGCCCGCTGCCTGGGCGGCGGCAATCAGGGTCTTGAAGCTGCCGGCGGCCTGCGCCGTTTCCACGACATTGGCGGCGGAGGCCGAGGCCGCGCCGAGGCAAAGTGCAGCCGTGGCCGCAAGAAGGATCTTGTGCATCGAATTCTCCAGTGATGATGACAACCGTCAGAACGTGCCGGGCCGTGACGCTCTCTTGCGGTGTTGCCTGCACTGGGAGATCAAACGAACAGGCAAAGTCGGCGGATTGTGCGCGCCATGATCGCGTTGCTCACATCTCCGTGAGGCTCGAGTGACCATGCCCGGCCACGTGAAAGCAAAACGCCGGGCAAGAGGCCCGGCGTCTCTGAACGAGCAAACGGTGCGGCTCAGTTGCCGAGGATGGCGCTCTCGAGAATGTCGAGGCCTTCCTTCAGCACCATTTCCGATGCCGTCAGCGGTGTCAGCATGCGCACCGTGTCGGCGTAGACGCCGCAGGTGAGGATCAGCAGGCCGCGTTCCAGGCACTTGGCCGCCAGCGCCTTGGCCGCACCCGCATCCGGTTCGTTGCCGCCGTGCTGGGTGACGAGCTCGAAGGCGCACATGGCGCCGAGGCCGCGCACGTCGCCGATCGGCATGCCCTTGCCCTTGGCCTTGATCGACGTCATGCGCTCCATGATGATCTGGCCCTGCTTCTCCGCCTTCGCCAGCAGGCCTTCCTGCTCGAAGGCGTCGAACACGCCCAGTGCGGCGGCGCAGGCCACCGGGTTGCCGGCATAGGTGCCGCCGATGCCGCCCGGCTCCGGCGCGTCCATGATCTTGGCGCGGCCGACGACGGCAGCGAGCGGGAAGCCGCCGGCCAGCGACTTCGCCGCGGTCATCAGGTCCGGCTCGACGCCATAGTGTTCCATGGCGAAGAAGCGGCCGGTACGGCCGAAGCCCGACTGGATCTCGTCGGCGATGAGCAGGATGCCATGGTCGTCGCACAGCTTCCTCAGCTTCACCATCAGTTCCTTCGGCGCGACATAGAAGCCGCCCTCGCCCTGCACGGGCTCGATGATGATGGCGGCAACGCGCTGCGGCTCGACGTCGGCCTTGAACAGCCACTCGATGGCATGCATCGTGTCGTCAACGGTCACGCCCTTGTGGGCGACGGGGAAGGGCACGTGCCACACGCCGGGCGCCATGGGGCCGAACTTCGCCTTGTAGGGAACGACCTTGCCGGTGAGCGACATGCCGAGCAGGGTGCGGCCATGGAAGCCGCCGTTGAAGGCGATGATGTCGGACCGGCCGGTATAGGCGCGGGCGAACTTCACCGCATTCTCCACCGCTTCAGCGCCCGTGGTGACGAGGGCGGTCTTCTTCTCGCCAGAGATCGGCGCAACGGCGTTCAGCTTCTCGCACACCTCGATGAAGGGGGCATAGGGCATGACCATGGCGCAGGTGTGGGTAAAGGCCTCGAGCTGCTCATAGACCCGCTTCATCACCAGCGGGTGGCGATGGCCGGTGTTGACCACGGCGATGCCGCCGCCGAAGTCGATGTAGCGGTTGCCCTCGATGTCCCAGATCTCGGAATTCTCGGCGCGTGCGGCAATGACCGGGGCGCCCGCGCTGATGCCGCGGGAGACGGCCTTGGCGCGGCGCTCGACCCACTGCTTGTTCATGCCTGGGGCTGCGACCGGTGCGTTCATGATGCTCTCCTTGGGGATGCTTCTTTGTGAATGGCTGGGCGGCTTTTACGCCCGTTGACGGGGTGGCGGCAAACGGATTTCATTCACCCCGCGCGAGGGGGATTTGCATGACCGACCTGATCCGGATGACCGCCGTCGAGGTGGTCCAAGGCCTGAAAGCGGGTGAAATCACCCCCCTCGACTGCCTCGCCGCCCTGGAAGCCAGGGTCAGTGCGGTGGACGGGGCGGTGAACGCGCTCCCCACCCTGTGCTTCGAGCGCGCCCGCGCCCATGCCCGCAAGCTGATGGAAAGGCCCATCGCGGAGCGCGGCCTGCTGGCGGGCCTGCCCGTGCCCATCAAGGACCTCGCAGACGTGGCCGGCGTCCGCTCGACGCAGGGATCACCCATCTACCGGGACAGGATCGCGGAGGCCTCCGACCTGGTGGTCACTCATCTCGAGGGCAATGGCGGGGTCGTCTACGCCATGTCCAACACGCCGGAATTCGGGGCAGGGGCCCATACCTTCAACGAGGTCTTCGGCGTGACCCGCAACCCATGGAACACGGCCCTGTCAGCATCGGGCTCCTCCGGCGGGGCGGCGGTGGCGCTGGCCACCGGCATGGCCTGGGTGGCGCATGGCTCCGACCTCGGCGGTTCGCTGCGCAACCCCGCGAGCTTCTGCGGTGTCACCGGCATGCGGCCCTCGCCCGGCCGGGTGGCGGCAACGGTGTTCTCCAAGATCGACTCGACGCTGGGCGTCGAAGGCCCGATGGCCCGCAACGTCGAGGACCTCGCCCTGCTGTTTGACGCCATGGTGGGGGAAGAGCCGGCCGATCCCCTCTCGCTGCCCTCGGATGGCACCAGTTTCTTCGCGGCGGCCCGGTCCGGCTGGAAACCGGGGCGCGTCGCCGTCTCACGCGACCTGGGCCTTCCGCCTGTCGACCGGCGGGTGGCGGAGATCGTCATGACCGCGGCGCGCAAGCTGGAAGCGCAAGGCGTCATCGTCGAGGAGGCCCATCCCGACCTGCGCGAAACGCGCGACTGTGCCCAGACGCTGCGGGCCCTGTCCTATGCCAACATGAAGCCGCTGCTGGATCGGCACCGCGGCCTCCTGAAGCCCGAGGTGGTGTGGAACATCGAGAAGGGCCTGGCACTGACCGGTGCCGAGATCGCCCGCGCCGAGGCACAGCGCGGCGAGATGTTCCGCCGCATGCGGCGTTTCTTCGAGACCTATGACCTGCTGCTCTGCCCAACCACCATCGTGCCACCCTTCCCGGTCGAGCAGCGCTTTGTTGCCGAATGCGACGGGGTGAAGCTGGAAAGCTACGTGGACTGGCTGATGATCGTCCACGCCATCACCCTCACCGCCAGCCCCGCCATTTCCATTCCCTGCGGGTTCACCGCGGACCACTTGCCCGTTGGCCTGCAGGTGGTGGCGCCAGGGCGGGGCGAGGCCAGGCTGCTGGCGGGTGCCCGCTTCATCGAGCAGGTCCTGGATCTCGGCGCCATAACCCCCATCGACCCGCGGCCGTGAGAAGAAAAGCAAGGGAGCAGCTTACCTAACCACCGCGTTGCGTCATCTGGCGGCCCACCGCCTTTGACGTTACAGTCCCGTCGATGCGTGGCCTGATGCAAGAGTTTCCGCTGCTCGTACACCGCGTGCTGGATCACGCGGCGCGCTGGCACGGCAGCAGGCCCATCCTGTCGCGCTCCGTCGAAGGACCGCTGCACCGCACGGACTATGCCACGGTCAACCGCCGTGCCCGGGCGCTGGCCTCGGCCTGCGAAAGGCAACTCGGCCTCGCCATCGGCTCTGTTGTCGCCACCATGGCGTGGAACACCTGGCGCCATCTCGAGATCTGGTATGGCGTGATGGGCATGGGTGGCATCGTCCACACGCTGAACCCGCGGCTCTTCACGGACCAGCTCGGCTACATCGTGAACCATGCCGAAGACCAATGGATCTTCACCGACCTTACCTTCGTGCCCCTGCTGGAGAAGCTGCAGGACCAGTGCCCGAAGGTGAAGGGCTTCGTCATCCTCGCCGATGAAGCCAACATGCCCGAGACCACCCTGCGCAACGTCATCTGCTATGAGACGCTCATCGCGCAGGGGGATGAGCAATATGCCTGGCCGGAGTTCGACGAGAACACCGCCTGCGGCATGTGCTACACCAGCGGCACCACGGGGCATCCGAAGGGTGTGCTCTATTCACACCGCTCCAATGTGCTGCACGGCATGATGTGCGCGCTGGGTGATGCGATGGCGATCAAGAGCGTCGACGTCGCCATGCCGGTGGTGCCGATGTTCCATGCCAATGCCTGGTCTCTTGCCTTCTCAGCGCCGATCGGTGGTGCCGCGCTGGTGATGCCGGGGCCGAAGCTCGATGGCGCCTCGATCTACGAGATGCTGATCGAGGGCCGGGTCACCATCACCGCCGCCGTGCCGACCGTGTGGCTGATGCTGCTCACCTACCTCGAGCAGAATCCGGATCTCCGCCTGCCGCATCTCGACCGCGTCGTGATCGGCGGCTCGGCCTGCCCCGAATCGATCATGAAGGCCTTCATCGAGACCTATGGATCAGACGTCATCCATGCCTGGGGAATGACCGAGATGAGCCCGATCGGCTCGCTCGGCGTGCCCACCGGCGAAACCCGAGCACTTGCGGCGGAGGACTGGTGGACGGTGAAGCTGAAGCAGGGCCGCCCGCCCTTCATGGTGGACATGAAGATCACCGACGACGAGGGCCGGACGCTGCCGCATGACGGCCAGACCTTCGGCCGCCTGAAGGTCAAGGGCCCGGCCATCGCCAAGAGCTATTACCGCGGAGAGGGCCAGAGCGCCTTCGATGCCGAGGGCTGGTTCGACACCGGCGATGTCGCCACCATAGATCCCCATGGCTTCATGCAGATCACCGACCGCGCCAAGGACGTGATCAAGTCGGGCGGTGAGTGGATTTCCTCGATCGAGCTGGAAAATATCGCGCTTGCCTGCCCCGGCGTGCACGAGGCCGCCGCGATTGGCCTGCCGCACCCGCGTTGGGACGAGCGTCCGCTGCTGGTGGTCGTGACGAAGAAGGAGGCACGCGTCACGCGCGAGGAGGTGCTGGCGCATCTCAGCGGCAAGGTCGCCAAGTGGTGGATGCCGGATGATGTGGCCTTCGTCGACGAGATCCCGCACACGGCGACGGGCAAGATCTCGAAGATGGAGCTGCGGGCGCGGTTCAAGGGCTACGTCTTTCCGACCGCCTGACGTTCCATCTCAGAAGATCGCCGGCTCTCCGGTGGGCCCGCCGAAATCGCTGCGCAGGAAGTCGAAGTCGCAGCCCTCGTCGGCCTGGCCGATGTGCTGCGCGAACATGAAGCCGTAGCCACGCTCGAAGCGCGGGGCAGGCGGTCTCAGTAGTGACCTGCGGCGCTGCAGCTCGGCTTCGCTCACCTCCAGCGTGATCGACCGGGCGGGAACGTCCACCGAGATGATGTCTCCCGTCTCGACCAGCGCCAGTGGGCCGCCGACGTGGGATTCCGGCGCGACATGGAGGATGCATGCGCCATAGCTCGTGCCGCTCATGCGGGCATCCGAAATGCGCAGCATGTCGCGCACGCCCTGCTTCACAAGTTTCTTCGGGATCGGCAGCATGCCCCATTCCGGCATGCCGGGACCGCCCTGCGGGCCGGCATTGCGCAGGATCAGGATGTGGTCCGGTGTCACGTCGAAGTCGTCGCGGTCGATCACCCGCTTCATCGACGGATAGTCATCGAAGACGATGGCGGGGCCCGCATGGCGCAGCAGGTGCGGTGCGCAGGCCGAGGGCTTGATCACGCAACCGCGCGGCGCGAGGTTGCCCTTCAGCACTGCGAGCGCTCCTTCGGGGTAGATCGCAGCGTCCATTGAGCGAATGACATCGTCATTGTGCACCTTCACGCCCAGGAGTTCCTCCGCCCAGCGCCTCCCCGACACGGTAATCTGTTCGAGGTCGAGCAGCGGGGCGATCTGCGTCATCAGCGACCTGAGGCCTCCGGCATAATAGAAGTCCTCCATCAGGTAGCGGTCGCCGCTCGGCCGCACATTGGCGATCACCGGCACGACGCGGCTCGCCGCGTCGAAGTCCTCGAGCGTGACGCGGTGCCCGGCGCGCCGCGCCATGGCAATCACATGGATCACCGCGTTGGTGGAACAGCCCATGGCCATGGCAACGCGGATGGCATTGCGGAAGGACGCCTCGGTCATGATGTCGGACGGCTTCAGATCATCCCACACCATCGCCACGATGCGCCGGCCGGCAGCGGCGCACATGCGCATGTGGTTGACGTCGTCGGCGGGAATCGACGACGTTCCGGGCAGGGTCATGCCGATGACGTCGGCGATGGCTGTCATGGTGGAGGCCGTGCCCATGGTCATGCAGTGGCCATGGCTGCGTGCGATGCCGCCCTCGATGGCGCTCCATTCTGCATCCGAGATGTTGCCGGCGCGGCGCTCGTCCCAGAACTTCCAGGCGTCGCTGCCGGAGCCCAGCACCTTGCCGTTCCAGTTGCCGCGCAGCATGGGCCCGGCAGGAACGAAGATGGCGGGAAGGCCGGCACTCGTGGCGCCCATCAGCAGCCCCGGCGTGGTCTTGTCGCAACCACCCATCAGCACCACGCCGTCGATGGGATGCGAGCGGATCAGCTCCTCCACCTCCATGGCCAGCATGTTGCGGTAGAGCATGGTGGTGGGCTTGACGAAATTCTCCGCCAGCGACAACGCGGGAAGCTCGATCGGGAAACCGCCAGCCTGCAGCACGCCGCGCTTCACATCCTCCACCCGCTCGCGGAAATGCGCGTGACATGGGTTGATGCCGGACCATGTGTTGATGATGGCGATCGCAGGCTTTCCCACCCAGTCCTCCTGCGAGTAGCCCATCTGCATGAGACGCGAGCGGTGGCCAAAGCCGCGCAGATCGTCGGGAGCAAACCAGCGGGCGCTGCGAAGTTGCGCAGGGGACTTGCAGGCCATCGTCAGGTCACCTCGTAGATGCCGTCCACCCGGCGCAGCTTGCCCTGCGCCACGAGGTGGTCGAGATGCGCGGTGGTGGAAAGGGCCGCCGCGCCATGGAGTTTCGGGTCAACATCGGCATAGATTGCCGCGACGATCTCGCCGACGCTGCGCGCGCCCTGTTCGACGCGCGCGCGGATCGCCTCCTCGCGCATGCGACGGTGTGCGAGATAGCCGCGCACCAGCGGCAGCGGGTCACGCTTCGACGGGCCGTGGCCCGGGTGATAGACTTGGTCGTCCCGCTCCAGCAACTTCCGCAGCGAGGCGAAATACTGTCCCATGTCGCCATCGGGCGGCGCGATCACGCTGGTTGCCCAGGCCATCACATGGTCACCGGCGAACAGCGCCTGTTCTTCCCGAAGCGCGAAGCACATGTGGTTCGACATGTGGCCCGGGGTGAACAGCGCTTCCAGCGTCCAGCCGGGTCCGCTCACCGCATCGCCATCGGCAAGGCGCTCGTTGGGCACGAAGTCATGGTCGATCGAGGCATCGAGCCGGAGGCCAGCGGAGGCCGGCGCCTCGACCGCGCCATAGGCCAGCGTTCTGGCGCCCGTCGCCTGCTGCAGCCGCCGCGCCAGTGGTGAATGGTCGGCATGGGAATGGGTGACGAGGATGTGGGTCACCGTCTCGCCCTTCACGGCCTCGAGCAGGGCGGCAAGCTGCGCATCGTCATCCGGGCCGGGGTCGATGACCGCCACAATTCCGTTGCCGACGATGAAGCTGTTGGTGCCCTTGAAGGTGTAGGGGCTGGGGTTGTTCACCAGCACCCGGCGGACCAGCGGAGAGAGGCGCAGGGCCTGGCCCGGTGGCACGTCGAAGTTGCGGTCGAAAGTCAAGTCCGTCATGTGGCGGGTCTGGGGTCAGTTGCGGCGCCGGGTGGCCAACTCTATAAGCGGTTCCAATCTTTTCCTCGAACAGGGTAGGGGTGAACCACCATGAATGCCAGCCTTCTTTCCGATCGTCTCTGGCCCCAGACCGGGCTTGCTCGCAACGCCGTGCTCGCCGTACTGGGCACGCTCGCCGTCGCCGCCGCTGCGCAGGTGAACGTGCCCATGATCCCCGTTCCGATGACGCTGCAGACGCTCGCCGTGCTGGTGATCGGTGCGGCCTACGGGTCACGGCTGGGTGCGGCGACGCTGGCGCTCTATGCGCTGGAAGGCGCCATCGGGCTCCCGGTCTTCGCCGAGTTCAAGTCGGGCGTCATGCTGGCCAGCTTCGGTTATGTGCTGGGCTTCATCGCCGCGGCCTACGTCGTGGGGTATCTGGCGGAGCGCGGATGGGACCGTTCGGTGCCGAAGATGTTCGCCGCCATGCTGCTGGGCGCTGCCGTCCTTTACGTGCCGGGCCTCGTCTGGCTCACGGATTTCGTCGGCTTCGACAAGGCCATCGAGTATGGCCTCACGCCCTTCCTGGTGGGTGACGTCGTGAAGGCCGCCGTGGCTGCCCTGGGCTTCCCAGCCGCCTGGGCATTGCTCGGCCGCCGCTGAAGCTTTGCCTGAAGTGATGGCGGCGCGGCATCCCTCGGATCCGCGCCGTTTTTCATTGGGCTCCTGTCGGGGGCAGTGTTGCAGCCTTGCCGGAACTCGAAGTGAAATGGCGTTCAAGGTGAAAACGAGGTTGAGCGGAGGAACGAGAGCGCGATTTGGTCGTTAGGGCAGGATCACACCATTGCAAGGGCAGTCATCATGGCTCACCGGATCGTCGCAGAATTCGACACGCTTGAATCAACAGTCGCTGCCGAAGCGCATTTGCGCGCCGAGGGTTTCTCGTTCGCGCGCAGCAAGATTGAAAGTGAGCGTGCGGGGTTGCAGCCGGACTCCGGCTCCGACGCCGTCCGGCGGCAGCCCGAAGAATGGTCGATCGTCTGTCATGCGCCATTTGGCAGGGCGCTGCGCGCTACCGAGCTCCTCAAGAGCTGCGGGGCCGTCACGCTGCGCGAGGTACAAGAAGTGCCAGCGCGGCGCGTTGGCACGGCCGAGAGCCGCATGGATGCCGATGACATGCCGGCGAGGTCAAGCCTGCGTTCGCCCGACGAGTCGTTCTTTGTTTCATCGCTCTTCGGGTTGCCGCTTCTCATCGACTGTCCTGCCCCGCTGTCGTCTCTGCTCGGACTTCCAACCTTGCTGAGGGATTGACGCGAGAGGACGGCCATTCAGGCAGCACGGTCGTGGACCGCCGCGCGTGTGAACGCATCAGAAAGAATGTCGAAAACAACGAATTTGCCGAGGGTTGCCATGAGCCTGCCGTCGGACGGCCGCTTTGTGTTTCAAAAGCTTGACCGTCCGCGGCCAATTGGTCGGAGTGAGAGGATTCGAACCTCCGACCCCCTGCTCCCGAAGCAGGTGCGCTACCAGACTGCGCTACACTCCGTCATAGGCTCGGCGCGGCTTATAGCCATGCTTTTCGGGCTAGGCAAGCACTGTTCCGCTGGCTATACGGGCCCCTGCTGCTGGGGCGTCGCCAAGCGGTAAGGCAGCGGATTTTGATTCCGCCATTCGGAGGTTCGATCCCTCCCGCCCCAGCCAATCGCCCTGAGAAAACCGTTCAGCCGCCGCCGAACGGAGAGCCGTCATCCCGGCAGAATGCCCCCGTGGGCGGCAACTTCAACGCGGTCAGGTAGTCGGTCACATAGGCCTGGGCACAGCGGTCCGGGTTGAACAGCACCGTATGGCCGAAGCCGATGACGGGCAGGAACCGGGCACCGGCGAGTTCCTGTGCCAGCCGCAGGGAGCTGCCGAAGGCGGTGGCGGGGTCGAAGGTATTTCCGATGACCAGCACCGGTTGGCGCGTCTGCCTGTTCCACGGCCCGCGGTAGGGATCGGCGGCGCGGGCCGTCCAGCCAAGGCACGGCGAGCCGAAGGGCCATGGCGAAAGTCCGGCCCGCGCAAAGCTCGCTTCGGCCTGCCTGGCGCTGGCCTCCGCGCTGTCGGGGTTGGGGCTCTCGCCACAAATCACTGCAAGCTGGCGGCCGGCACTGGTCACGTAGGGCGCCGGAGCCGGGGCTGCCGCGGGCGGCGGTCCTGCGGCGGGGGCGGCATCCGGGGGTGGCGCCTTGCCCTCGCTCGCCTGCCACAGCCCCTGCAGCATGCCGGCGACGGCCTTGTAACCGGGGAAGCGGTCGAAGCCCGGCAGCGCCTCGACAAGGTATAGGTTGCTCTGCACGTAGCTGACGATCGCGCCATCGTCGATCTTCTCGCCTTCGAGGCTCACACCGTCCTTGCGGGCCTTTTCGAGGAGGCTGCTCCATTTCTGCCGGGTGGCCTGCTCCGAGCCGGCGGAAAAGGCGCAGTCGGCGGCCGAAGCTGCACCGCAGGCGGCGATGAAGGCATCGAGCGTTGCCGCAGCACCGAAGTCCGAGCCCAGGCGAACGAAGGTCGAGAGCGACAGGTCTTCGCCGTCGTTCCCCATCCAGGCGGACGGCGTCACGCCACCGTCAAGCACCGCGGCACGCAGGTGCTCGGGGAACATGTTGATGTAAGTGGCGCCCAGAAATGTGCCGTAGGAGGTGCCGTAGTAGCTGATGCGCTCCTCGCCCACGGCCTGGCGCAGCAAGTCGAGGTCGCGGGCGTTGTCGGCCGTCGACACATGCCGCAGCAGTTCGCCGTTGCGGGCGATGCATGCGGCGTTGAATTCGGCGCGCTTGGCGAATTCGCCGGCCAGCGCCTGCTCTGTCCGGGGAAGGCCCGGCGCATATTGCGACTGGAACTTCGCTTCTGCCTCGGCACTGTCGAAGCACTGCACCACCGGTGTGGTGCGTCCGCCCATGCCGCGTGGATCCCAGCTGATGATGTCGAAGTGCTCGCGCAGGCCTTGCGGAAAGCGGTCGATTCCTGCCGGCAGGTATTGCGTTCCCGCATCGCTCGGTCCGCCCGGATTCCAGAACAGCGTGCCGATCTTCTCTTGCGGCTTGGCCGCGGCGTGCTTGATCACGGCCAGCGTGAAGCTGCCCTTGCCGGGGTCCGCATAGTCCATCGGCACCACGGCATCGGCACAGGCGAAGTCGGCGGTGCTTGCACCACCCGGCGCCGCCGCCGGGCAGGATCCCCAGGCGAGCAACGGCACCGTGACATCGGCTGCCGCGGGCAACACCCAGCCGAAAGACATGCCGAGCATTGCGAGCACGAGAATGCGTCTCATGCCCGCGCGCCTGCGCTCTGCTTTCCGTTCATGCACAACGGCAGGCTAGGTCAGCCTGATCCGCAGGCCGCTCAGGTCGATCGACGCCATGAATCCGATCTGCTTGCCGGACACTTCGAGTTCCACGCCGCGCGCATTGCGCAGCCTCGCGACGGAGCCGCCGCCCGCCGCTGCAAGGCCCGCACCCACCGCCGAATAGGTGCCGGCGATGTCACTGGCCCGGCGCAGGTGACGCACCCGGCCCACGAAATCGGCAGAGGCGATGCCGATGGTGGCACCCAGGCTGATGCCACCGATGCTCAAGGGATATTTCCGGCCGTTGAAGGTCAGCGTGCCCGAGCCGCCGCCCACGCCCACGATCAAGCCCGCCCGGGTGATGCGGAAGGCGATGCGCCCGGAATTTCCGGCGGCCGCCGAGGCCTCGGCCACGCCCGCTGCGAGCGGAAGGCACAGGAGGGAGCCGAGGCCACCCAGCACCTGCCGTCGTGAGCTCATCACAGGTTCGTCGTTGTCGGGAAGAGTGATCTTGGTCATCGGGGTTTCCTTCGCCTTTGCTAAAGACAACCAAACATTGCCCGAAGTTTCAGCTTCCGGCAATTGTCTTGGAAAAGCGGGTGCTCAGGACCTGAACAGGTCATAGCTCGTCGGGTCGTCGGGCAGCACCCAGGCAAAGCCCTCGAGAAAAACGATCATCACGGCGTTGACGGCGACAACGGCAAGAAAGGCAAGGCCGATGACGGACGCGACACGCGCCGCAGAGCCTTGCCGCTTCGGCGCCTCAGGCATCGCGGCAGGGGCGAGCACGCCCAGCACGGCAGCGAAGATGATCACCACGGCAAATGTGATGAAGGCCCAGCTGTAGAGGTGGAGGCCGAGCACCGGCGGGCCATAGCCCTGATCGCCCGGCAGTATGTGCAACATCACCTGCCGCCCGCCGAATACGGCACCGGCGAAGGCGCCGAGCGTGCCAAGCCCGAGGCCCTGCATGTAGCGGGCCGGCGTGAGCGTGTCCGCCCCGGCCTGCCGCACGATCCACAGCGCCCCCAGCGTGCTCAGGATCATGGCGTAGCGCTGCAGCATGCAGAGCGGGCAGGGCAGCTCGCCATAGGCAAACTGCATGAACAGGGCGAGGCCCAGCACCAGCGTGTAACCAAGGATCCACAGGTTCAGGCCCCAGAACACGAGGCGCGGCAGCAGGCGGTCCATCAGAAGCTCAGCCCCAGCGAGGAGGTCACGTGATAGCGGAACAAGCCGATCATCAGCACCAGCGCAAGGCCCCAGCAGGCGAGAACCAGCCCGCGCGGCGCACCGCGCCAGATGGCGAGCGCCGTGAAGAGAAGGACGAACAGAATGATGATGTCCATGACGCCTCGCAATTGCCCCCTGAAACGATCTACCCCGATTCCGTCCGTGGGGACAGAACCGGGGCAGCGAATTCGTCAGGCGCCGGGAGGAGGTCTATTCCGCCGCTTCGATGACCGTTCCGCGCTTCTGGCCGGCCAACGGGATGCCGAAGGCCTTGGAGCTGGCGAGCGTGATGGCGCGCAGGTCCTCGGGCTCGATGTTGCGCACGTCGGTCTTGCCGGTGCAGCGCGCCATGATGGACGCTTCCGCCGACATGGCGTTGATGATCGAGGCAGCACCCTCGGCGCGCTCGGCATCGGTGCGGTCGCCGAAGAAGGCGATGCCGCCCGGCACCATCTCGCCGCCCAGCGCCATGCCGAGCGTCAGGCCGACGGCGCCGGCCTTGGCGCCGAGGCCGATCAACTTGGCGACATCGGTGCCGGAGCGCACGCCGCCGAAATAGACGAAGTCGATGTCTTCCTCGCGGTTCATCTTGCGCACGATGCGCATCGCGTCGCGCAGCACGCCGAAGTCAGGATAGCCCTTGAGCTCCGGCCATTCTCCGGCGATGCCGGAAGAGCCGTCCAGTACCATCATTTCGAGGTCGTGCTCGAGGGCGAAGGGGATGGCCTTGTCGATGTCATGCGAGGTGGCGACGAGACCGGTGATCATGCCCGGCTGCTTCACGATCTTGAAAGGTTTGAAGCCCTTGGGGCAAACGTAGACCTGGCCGACGGCACCCGGGTTCGGCGTGTCGCCGGGCTCGAGCAGCTGCAGCCACGGCGCCTTCGAATGCGGCAGCGGCTCGCGCGTGAGATAGGCGCAGCCGACGCTGGCCAGCGCCTGGCCGAGGCCGTTCTTGGCCTCCGCCGGCAGCGCGTCGACGCCGGCGGCGATCACCGGGATTTCGAGCTTCACTGCGCCGGCGATGTCGGTCGCCGTGTTGCAGGCGTCGCGATAGGGGTCGATCACCAGGCGCGACAGATTGGCCGGCAGCAGCACCAGGTCATCGAAGGATGCGTGGTGGTTCTCGGGGAAGGGGTTCGCCTTCGGCTTCAGCCGCTTCTCGAGAATGGCGGACTGGGTGCGGATGTCGGTGACCGGCGTGCGGGCCATCACGAAGATGTCCTCGCGGGTCTTCACCGAATAGTCCGACGAGCCGGTCTCGGCGTCGCAGCGATAGCAGCGGGCGGCCTCTTCCTTCGCCGTCACGTCATTGTAGGTGGTCTCGATCTCGGGGAAGGCCGAGGGATTCTCGCCGAGGCCGTTGAACGTCTGGTCGCGGCGCGGGAAGACTTCCCAGTTGATGTCCTGCGCGGCCGGCACACGGCGGGTGCGATAGGGCGTGCGGTAGGGCAGCGGCTCGGCGATGCCGTCGAGGAACGACTTCACGTAATGCGCGGCACGGTGGCCGTGCATCATCGCCATGACGATGGTGGAGCCGCCGAAGGCGCCGTCGCCGGCGGCGAAAACCGTCGGGTCTTCGGTGCGCATCGAGGCCCAGTCGGTCTTGACGCGGTCGCCGGCCATCAGGCCTTGTGCCTCGAGTTCGGCGCTCTCGGCCTTCTGGCCCACCGCCATGATCACCATGCCGCAGTCGATGTCGCGCTCGGAACCCGGAATCACTTCCGGCTTGCGCCGGCCATCGGGGCCGGGCTGGCCCATGCGGGTTTCGACGCAGCGCAGCGCGATGCCGCCGTTCTTGTCGACCACCTCGACGGGCTGGGTGTTGTAGATCACCTCGATGTTCTCGAGGATGGCCTGGTGCAGTTCTTCCTTGCGGGCCGGGATTTCCTTGGGACCGCGACGGTAGACGACCTTAACTTCCTTCACGCCGGGCATGCGGAGGGCCGCACGGCAGGCGTCCATGGCCACGTCGCCGCCGCCGACCACCACCACCTTCTCAGGCAGCGTCGGGCGTTCGCCGCCATTGATGCGGCGCAGGAAGCCGACGCCGTCGATGACTTGTCTGTGGGTCTCGCCGGGAATGCCCATGGGCTTGCCCCACCACGAGCCGATGGTCATCAGCACCGCCGCATGGCGCTGCTTCAGCTCGTCGAGCGTCACGTCCTTGCCGAGCGTCACGCCGCAGTGCAGGTGAATGCCCGGGCAATGCTTGAACAGGCGCTTCATGTCCTCGGCGATGATGCCGGGCGGCAGGCGGAAGCCGGGAATGCCCCACACCATCATGCCGCCGGGCTTGTCCATCATCTCGTAGACATGCACCTCGAAGCCCGCCTCGGCGAGGTCCTGCGCGGCGGTCAGGCCAGCCGGGCCGGCGCCGACGATGCCCACCGTCTCCTTGCGCGTCACCTTGACGGGGGCGAGGTGGTGGTCGTTGCCGAGCTTGTCCATCACGTAGCGCTTGAGGTTGCGGATGGCGATGGGGCCATCCGAGTCGGCGCGGCGGCAGGCCGGCTCGCAGGGCGCGTCGCAGACGCGGCCGCAGATCGAAGAGAAGGGGTTGGTCGCGGTGATGGCCTCGAAGGCCTCGGCGAATTTCTCTTCCCAGATGTAGCCGATGTAGGAGGGCGCATCGGTGCCTACGGGACAAGCCACCTGGCAGGGGGCGGGGACGAAATGCGGGTCCTGCACGTCATCGCGCGCCGGCGCCTTGGGCGGGCGCACACGGTTGATGTCGTACACGGTGATGACGTTCGTGCTCATCGTCTTGGTCCTGTCGTGGATGCCGTCTCAGGAAGCCCTGCGGAGGTCCTGGTCGCGCTCGCGGTATTCGGGGTGATAGGGAAGGCGGGTGATGGCGGCCGCCTCGGGCGTCAGTGCGACGAGATCGTCACGCGTCACCTGGTGCGGATCGCTGTAGCCCATCGCGTGGGTGATGGCGGCAATCTGCCAGCGCACGCTTTCCAGGTAGTGGTGGATGTTCTGGGCCTCGGCCGGGATGTTGTAGCGCTTCTCGTGCTCTGGATCCTGCGTGGCGATGCCGGTCACGCAGGTGCCGGCATGGCACTGCAGGCAGGCGATGCAGCCGCCGGCGATGATCGCCGAGGTACCGACCGCCACCGCGTGGGCGCCGAGTGCCAGCGCCTTGATGGTGTCGATGCCGTCCTTGATGCCGCCCATCAGCACGATGGGCATGTCGAGGCCGCCCACCTCGGAGAGCGCGTCGCGCGCTTCCTGGATGGCCGACAGCGTCGGGATGCCGACGAATTCCAGAACCTCGTTGCCCGCAGCACCGGTCGAGCCCTGCATGCCGTCGAGTTCGACGAAGTCGAAGCCGTCCTTCCACGCGATCTTGATGTCGTCACGCACACGGCCCGCGCCGAGCTTCACCGAGACGGGAACGCGATAGCCGGTGGCCTCGCGGAATTCCTCGACCTTGATGACGAGGTCGTCAGCACCCAGCACGTCCGGGTGGCGCGACGGCGAGCGCAGGTCGATGCCCGCCGGAATGCCGCGGATGCGGGCGATTTCCGGCGTCACCTTCTTGGCCATCAGCTGGCCGCCCAAGCCCGGCTTGGCACCCTGGCTGATGTAGATTTCGAGGCCGTTAGCCTTCTGCATGTCGTGGATATTCCAGCCGAGGCGGCCGGCCAGGCACTGGTAGATCAGCTGGTCGGCTTCCTGGCGCTGCTCCTTCGACATGCCGCCTTCGCCGGTGTTCTCCGAAATGCCGGAGAGCCGCGAGGCGATGGCGAGCGCCAGCTTCGCCGACTTCGACAGCGCGCCGTAGGACATCGGCGCGATCATCACGGGCATGGAGAGCTTCAGCGGGTTGGCGCCGGAGCGGCCGCCCACTTCGGTCTTCATCTCGACCTTGGAGAGAACGTCCGGATCGGTCATCGCCCCGATCCTGATGTCCTTCTTGAAGGCGATGTCGGAAAGGTGCGGCATCGGCCGCGCGGCGCCATAGCCGCGGATGCGGTAGCGGCCGATCTGCGACTTGATGTGGATGTCTTCCTGGACCTTGGCGTTCCAGTAGGAGTTGTCGGCGAAGCTTTCGAAGAAGGGAATGGCGCGGCGGCGCGGCTCGGTCTTCGGGTAGCGCAGCTTCTTGCCGGCGTTGACGATCTTCTGGAACGTGCCGGTGAAGGGAATCTTGTACCTGTCGAGGAAGGCGAGGATGTCGTCGCGCTCCTGGGCGGGGAGGTCGATGAGCATCGCGTCGGTGCCCATCTCGCCGATCTTGCCGGCGACATAGATGTCGCCGCCGGTCATGTCCTGGCCGACCTTTTCACCGGAATTGCCGAGGATGATCAGGCGGCCGCCATACATCATGTAGCCGGCCATGAAGCTGGCGTTGCCGCAAGCGAGCAGCGTGCCGGCCTTCATCACCTGGCCGGCGCGCGAGCCGATGTTGCCCTTGACCACGATCTCGGCGCCGCGGATGGCGACGCCGGGAATGGCCGAGGCATTGCCGTTCACCACGATCGAGCCGTTGAGCATGTTGTCGCCCACGCCCCAGCCGACATTGTTGTCGACGAGGAAGCGCGGTCCGTCGGTCAGGCCGCCGCAAAAATAGCCGGCGGAGCCGCGGATATGCACGTTGATCGGCGAGGTCAGGCCAACGCCGATGTGATGCTTGGCATCGGGGTTCAGGACTTCGACGTCGACGCCGTCAGCGCCGTACTTGCGGATAAGCTCGTTGCCCTCGCGGACGGAGATTACGCTGAGATCGATCGTTGCCATGTATCGTAGGTCCCGGGAGCAGGTTCAGAGGTGTTGAGGGCGCGGCCGGGGAAGAGGCGGTTGAGCGACACTTCCTCCGAGGCGATGGCGATGATCTTGTCGTCTTCGTACTTGACCATCGGCTTCGCCGCGAGCTTGTCCTTGGCATAGCCGATCTCGTCCTTGGTCGAGACCAGGAAGGAGAAGGTGCCGTCGAGATCGTCGATCGAGGTCTTGAGCGCGTCCTTCAGCGTGAAGCCGTGCTTCAGCTTGTCGGCGAGGTAGACCGCGATCAGCTCGCTGTCATTGTCGGTGTTGAAGAAGTAGCCACGCTTCTCGAGGCGGCGGCGCATCTTGTAGTAGTTGGTGATCTGGCCGTTGTGGACGATCGAGATGTCGGAGAAGCCGGTGGCCCAGAACGGGTGGGTGGCTTCGGGTGCGACGTCGGACTCGGTCGCAAGCCGCACGTGGCCGATGCCGTGCGTGCCCTTGAAGTTCTCGATCTTGTAGACGTTGTCGACGTCATAGGCGCCGCCGAGGTCCTTGATGATGTCGAGGCTCTCGCCGATGGAGGAGAGCTTGGCGGCATGCTCCATCTCGAAGGCGAACTTCTGCAGGTCGCCGTCGAACTTGACGAGCACCGCGAAGGACGAGCCCTTATGCTCTTCTTCCACGATCTTGGCCTGGAACTCGGTGAGCTTGGTCTTGACGCGCTCGATGGCCGCCGTGGCGTCCTCGCCATCGCCGACGATGAAGCGCAGCCTGAGGTGGCCCGGCACCGGGTCACGGTAGAGCGAGAAGCCGGTCGAGTCCGGGCCGCGGTGCTGGCAGCCGTCCAGCATGTCGATCAGCGCCTTGCCGACCTTGGCGTCGGCAGCAGCGCTGCCCTTGTAGAGAATTCCAGCGATTCCGCACATGGGGGGAGCCTCCGTCCTCGATGAAGAACACAGTTGAAGCCGCACCCTAGGGCAAGAGCCCGCGACTCCGCAATACCGGAGGCAACTTTATTTCCCCCGATGAAAGAGTTTTTCCGATCAATTTTTAGGCAGCGGCCCTCAGGCGGCGAACTTCCTTTCGCCATTCACCCAGGTCTCGCTCACCTTGATGGCGGCGATGGCTGCGGGGTCGGTGGCCAGCGGGTTCGCCGCGAGGATGGTGAAGTCGGCGAGCTTGCCCACTTCCAGCGATCCCACCCGGTCTTCCATGCCGAGTTGCCGTGCGGCGTCGATGGTGATGGCCTCCAGCGCGCGCTGCACGGTGATGGCCTGGTCCTTGCCCACCACCGTATTGTCGAACTCGCAGGCGCGCGTCACCGCGGTCTGCAGCAGCCGCAGCGAACCGATGGGCGAGCAGGGCGAGTCGGTGTGCAGCGTGAAGCGGATGCCCTCCGTCACGCAGGCGCCCGCCGGGTCCATGAAGGCGGCGCGCTCCGGCCCGAAAATCTGGTCGCGGTAGGCCGCACCGTAGAGCGTCACGTGGTTCATCAGGAAGCTCGGCTCGACGTTCAGCTTCTTCATGCGCGTGATCTGATCGGGCCGCGCCATGGTCGAATGCTCGATGCGGTTGATGCCGAACTCGGTGGAGTTGCCATAGGCCGCCTCGATGGCGTCGAGCGCCAGGTCGATGGTGTAGTCGCCGTTGCAGTGGATCAGCACCGGCAGGCCGGCCGCCCTGACGTTGGCCACCATGGTCTTGAACTGCTCGGGCGTATAGTTGGGCTTGCCCTTGCTCTTGGAGTCGAGATAGGGCTCGGTCTGGGCCCCGGTCAGCGTCTGGTTGGAGCCGTCTCCCACGATCTTGATGCCATAGAGGTTGAACAGCGAATTCGGCACCTCCACCGCCTTCGCTCCCATGCCCAGCGACTTGTAAGGCGCATAACCTTTCATGTCGTCATACATCAGGCTGGCGCTGGTGCGCACCGGCGCGTTGAGCGACACCTTGGCGAAGGCCTCGATCCATTCGCCCTTGATGGTGCCCGGCTCGTGGATCAGCGTGTTTCCGGACGCGGCCACCTGCTGCATGTATTGCTTGACCGCCTTGTAGGCGAGCTGCGGCGTGATCTTGGGGAAGGCCTTCACGGCCACCTTCAGCATCGCGCTCTCTTCATAGATCAGGCCGTTCAGCTGGCCATTGGCGTCGCGCCCGAAATGCCCGCCGCCCGGCAGAGTGCCGATGTCGTTGGGAATGCCCGCCACCTTCAGCGCCATGCTGTTCACGCAGGCGTCATGCCCGTTGGTGTACCACACGAACATCGGGTGCGTGGTGGTGACGGTGTCGAGTTCCTCGCGCGACAAGTCGCCGCCCTGCAGCAGGTTGTCGAAGTTGGAGGCGGTGATCCACTGGCCCGCCGGGGTGCGCGCCGCCATCTGGCGCAGGTTGTCGATGAGGTCGGCGCGCGTCTTGTTCTTCTGGTAGCCCACATCGGTGAGCAGCTCGAAATAGATCGAGGCGAGCAGCGTGTGATGGTGCGGGTCGATCAGCCCCGGCAGCAGGGTGCGCCCGGCGAGATCGACAACCACCGTGTCCTTGTCGGCCAGCGCCATCACCTCGTCGAGCGCCCCGATGCGGGCGATCCGGTTGCCGCTCACCGCCAGCGCCTCGACCGTCGCGGGACCCACCACAGGAACGATGGTACCGCCCTTGAAGATGGTGGTGATCTTGAAGCTCGCGGCATCATCGGCGCGCACCGGCGCCGCGCCCGCCACCGGCAGCGCGGAGCCGATCACCGCGGCTGTGGACAGCGCCATGAAGCCGCGGCGCGAGGCCGTGGGCTGGGCAATGCTCGCGAAGCCCGTGGGCTGTTCGTAGAGCGCATTGTTCAACAGCATCGGGTTGACGCAGCCGAGACACATGGCGACACCTCCTGAAATGGTCACTCTACATAATTGGCAAGGATCGGCAGGGTCAATTGCTTACCCGCCGAAGCCTGGGATTCGGTTCAGTAGAAATGCCTAGACCAGATGGTCTGACGCCGATCAGTTCATCGGCGCGCCGCCCTCTGCCTTGCGCCGGGCGATGAAGCGGTCGATTTCCTCGAGCGCGCCCTGGTCCATCGCCGGCTGCTCGTAGTCGCGCAGCAGCTGTTTCCAGATGGTGTTGGCCCGGGCGCGGGCATCGACCGATCCGCGTTCCAGCCAGTTCGGGTGATTGTCCCAATTGGACAGAATCGGCGAATAGAAGGCCGTCTGGTAGCGCTCCATGGTGTGCGGCGTGCCGAAGAAATGTCCGCCGGGGCCAACATCGCGGATCGCCTCCAGCGCCAGGCTCTCGGTGTCCACCACCACAGGGTCGCAATAGGCCGCCATCATCTGCAGGAGCTCCGCATCGAGGATCAGCTTTTCGAAGCTTGCGGTCAGCCCGCCATGCATCCAGCCCGCCGCATGCTCGATCAAATGTGCCCCGCCCATCACCGAGCCCCACAGCGACATCTGGCTCTCATAGGCCGCCTGCGCATCCACCTCGTTCGCCGCACTGACGTTGGAGGAGCGGAAGGGAACCCCGATGTGCCGCGCCAGCTGGCCGGAGGCCTGCGCCGCCTTGGCATATTCTGGCGTGCCGAAGGCCGGTGCGCCCGAGCGCATGTCGACGTTGGAAGTGAAGCCGCCATACATCACCGGCACGCCGGGCCGCACGATCTGGGTGAGCACGATCCCCAGCATCGCCTCGGCATGCTGCTGCACCAATGCGCCCGCGAGCGTCACCGGGCTCATGGCGCCGGCCAGCGTGAAGGGCGTGATCACGTTCACCTGGCCGTGCTCGGCCATGGTGATCAGGCCCTCGCCCATGGGAATGTCGAGCTGCAGCGGCGAATTGGTGTTGATGATGCCGAGCAGCGCCGGCGTCTCGCGCAGCTCATCCAACGAGAGCCCCAACGCCAGCGCGCCGAGAATGAGGCCATCCATGGTGCGGGCCCGGCCCAGCGTCTGTGTCTGCCAGCTCTTGTCGAGCAGCGTGATCTGCGCGCGGTAGAGGTCGAGGTGGCGGGTGTTGGCGGGCAGGTCCATCGGCTCGAAGGGCCCGCCCCCTTCCTGGTGCAGGATGTCGAGCGACTGGATCACCTTCAGGTAGTCGCACATCTCGGCGTAAGTGCCGTCGCGCCGCCCGCGGTCATTGTCCATCACATAGGCGGGGCCTCCCACCGATGCGAAGACCACGTCGTCGCCCCCTAGGTGCAGCGAACGCGACCGGTTGCGCGCGGCGAGTGTGAAGGTTCGCGGCACCGTGGCGAGCCTCTCCGCCACCAGCCCAGAGTCGAGCTTCACCGTGTCGCCGTCCACCACGGCGCCGGCCCTGCGGAAGCGGTCGCGGGCGCCATCTTCCAGCACCCTCATGCCGATGTCGCGCAGCACCTTCAGCGCCGTCTCGTGCAGGGCCGCCACGTTGTCGGCGCTCAGCACCTCGATGGGCTTGTAGGGGCGCTGCACGCGGCCGAAGGGCCGCTGGTGCAACTCGCCGCTCACGCGCGTGGGGCGCGCCGGACGGCGGCGCTGGCGGGTGTCGCTCGTCTCGGTGCTGCTCATGCGATGTCCTTTACGGGCGGGCGTTCACGGCGCGGCACGGCGATGGCCGCTTCGCCGAACTCCCGGGCGAAGCGGTGGGCGGAATAGACGGCGTCGGCGATGGAGGAGGGCTGCAGGCAATCGCCCACCCGGCTGACGGTGAAGGGACGCGGTCCCGCCGTCAGTTCATGGAACAGCCGGTCATCCGGCACCCGCCCCGTGGCGAGGACCAGCGTGCCGCAAGCCAGCTCGCTCGTCTGGCCCGAAGCCGTGCAGGCCAGGGTCACGTGACCCGCGTCATGGGTCCGCAGCAGGCGGCCCGGCTGCATCGCAACACCCGCCTCATGCAGCCGCGCATGCAGGAAGCCGAGCTCGTCGGTCATCGCCGTCCAGCTCGACACGGCGGCATTGGGCGTCACCAGCGTCACCTTGTGCCCAGTGCGCGCCAGCTTCTCGGCCAGCGCACCACCCATGAAGTAGTGTTCGTCGTCATAGATCACGATGGGGCCCGAAAGCTTCGCCCCCGCGAAGACGTCGTCCGGCGTCAGCGCCTGCGGCAGGTCCAGCACGTCGAGGCCATTCACGCCCACGCCGTCGCGCCGCCACGTCGCGCCGGTTGCGAGCACCACGTGGTCGGCGCCGAAGCCCGCAATGTCCTCCGCCGTCATCTGGCTGCCGGGGAAGGCTTCGACGTTGGGGAGCTTCGCGATCATCTGCTGGCGCCAGTCGCGCACGCGGATCCAGGTCGAAAGCCCCGGAAGTGTCGCCTCGTTCAGGATGCGCCCGCCAAGCCTGGAGTTGCGGTCGGCCAGCGTCACGTCGAGGCCGCGCCGCCCGAGGCTCAGCGTGGCTTCCAGCCCCGAAGGCCCCGCGCCGACGACCAGCACCTTCTCGCGCTTCGGATAGGCCGCAATCTTCTCCGGGTGCCAGCCGCGCCGCCATTCCTCCGAGATGGTGGGGTTCTGGGTGCAGCGCAGGTGTACGCCCTCGTTGTTCGCCGCCCGGCAGATGTTGCAGCCGATGCATTCGCGGATCTCGTCCATCCGCCCGTCGCGGATCTTCGCGGGCAGGAAGGGATCAGCGATCGAAGGCCGCGCTGCGCCGATGAAATCCTGGATGCCGCGCCTGATCTGGCTCACCATCACGTCGGGCGAGGTGAAGCGGCCGACCGAGACCACGGGTTTGGTGGTCAGCGTCTTGACGAAGGCCACCTGCGGCTCCTGGTAGCCCTCGCCGCTGAAGCGCGCCGACTTCGAGTCGTTGCCAAGCGAGCCCGCCACGTTCACGTCCCACAGGTCGGGCAGTTCCGCCAGCATGGCGACGATGTCGCGGCCCTCGGCTTCCGAGGTGATGCCCGCAGGTCCGTGCAGCTCGTCCACCGCGAGGCGCACCGCCACGGCGCAGCTGTCGCCCACGGCCTCTTTGGTATCCTCGATCATCTCGCGCAGCAGGCGCACGCGGTTCTCGAGGCTGCCGCCATATTCGTCCGTCCGCTGATTGTGGCGGCGCGACAGGAACTGGAAGGGCAGGTAGTCGTGCCCGGCATAGACATAGACGATGTCGAAGCCCGCGCGCTTCGCCCGCCTCGCGGCATCCCGCTGCCAGCCACGGAAGGCGCGGATGTCGGCGAGGTCCATGCCGCGTGCGGTAGTCGGCAGGTGATACATTGCGGGGATCACCGAGGGTGCGATCCCCGGCACACGCGTCATGCGGTTCGAGGCATGCGAGCCGCCATGCCAGAGCTCGACGCCGGCGAGGCTGCCGTGGGCGTGGATCGCCTCCGCCGTCAGCGCCAGCGTTTCCACGTCGTCGTCGTCCCACAGGGTGAGGAAGCCATAGGGCGAATCGTCCGACGTCGGATGAATGGAGCAGTACTCGGTGCAGACTACCCCCCAGCCGCCCTCGGCCTTGATGCCGCGCAGTGCCGCGCCGGCCTTGGGGCGCTGCCAGCCCATGCCGATCGCGTGCGGCGTCTGGTAGAAGCGGTTGGGCGCGGTGACGGGGCCGATCCTCACGGGCTCGAAGAGAATGTCATAGCGGCAGTCGCGCAGCATCGGTTGGCCCACTGTTGAACGGTTGTATAGTAAAACGATGAGTCTTGTCGGGTCAAGAGAAGGCCCTCGTCCCTCGCGTGGTGGCCTCTTGGAAGGCGAGAAGCGCTCCTGGGAGGGTGATCGCCACCCGTGGCGGCGCGGGACCGTTGCTTCGCCCCACATCCACGAATTGCGATACCAAATTCCGGAGAATGCACCTTTGTATCGCCAGCAGCGCGCGCTGTCAAGGATTAATTTCCTTATAGGGGAATTTTCTTTCGAAGATCGCAGTTGACCGTCGCAGAGGACCAATTATACATACGTTCAACAACAGGGATCGCTGATGGTCGCCGTGCGGACCGACTTTCCGTTTGCCGTGAAGGTGGTGGAGAACTTCTTCATCCCGCTTCCCGACGGTACGCGCCTTGCCGCGCGCGGCTGGTTTCCCGAAGGCGCCGGCGCCGTCCCGGCAATCCTCGAATACATTCCCTACCGCAAGCGCGACGGCACGCGCCCGCGCGACCAGGGCGTCCACCACTATCTCGCCGGCCACGGCTATGCCTCGATCCGCCTCGACATTCGCGGCACGGGCGACAGCGAGGGCCTGATCGACGACGAATATGCCGTGCAGGAGCAGCTCGACGGCTGCGACGCCATCGCCTGGATCGCGGCGCAGGACTGGTGCGACGGCCAGGTCGCCATGATCGGAATCTCCTGGGGCGGCTTCAACGGGCTGCAGATCGCGGCGCGGCAGCCCCCAGCGCTCAAGACCATCATCACGGTCGGCTCCACCGATGACCGCTACGCCACCGACATCCACTGGGTGGGCGGTTGCCTGTCGAAAGATAACTTCGACTGGTCCTCCACCATGTTCGCCCACAACGACTTGCCGCCCGATCCGGAAATCGTCGGCGAGGCCTGGCGGGACATGTGGCAGAGGCGCATGGCCCACAACGAGCCGTGGATCATCAACTGGCTCCATCACCAGCGCCGCGATGACTACTGGAAGCAGGGCTCGGTCTGCGAGGATTTTTCGAAGATCAGGATTCCCGTCTATGCCGTCTCCGGCTGGGCCGACAATTATTCGGAATCGGTGCCGCGCCTGCTCGCCGGGCTCTCTTCGCCGCGCCTTGGGCTGATCGGCCCCTGGGCTCATTCCTACCCGCATGACGTCACGGTCGAGCCCGCGATCGGCTGGCTGCAGGAGGTGCTGCGCTGGTGCGATCACTGGATGAAGGGCCGCGCCACCGGCATCATGAACGAACCCATGCTGCGCGCCTGGATGCAGGAGAGCGTGCCGCCCCAGACCTGCTATGACGCGCGCCCCGGCCGCTGGGTGGGCGAGGCGCAATGGCCAAGCCCGCGCATTCGCTCCGAGACGCTGGTCCTGAATGCGGGTGGAAAGCTCTCACCCAACGCTGAAGCAAAGGGCAGTGTTTCCATCTGTTCCCCTCTTTGGGTCGGCATCGCGGCCGGCGAGGTCGGGCGCTATGGCGGCGATGCCGAATGGCCGCCCGACCAGCGCGAGGATGACGGCGGCTCCCTCGTCTTCGTCTCGGAACCTCTTGCCGAAGCCCTCGAGATTCTCGGCGCACCCACGGTGACTCTCCGGTTCAGCAGCGACAAGCCGCAGGCGCTGGTCTGCGCCCGGCTCAACGATGTCGCACCCGATGGCCGATCGACGCGCGTCACCTATGGACTCCTGAACCTCACCCACCGCAACAGCCACGAGTTTCCCGAGCCCCTGGTGCCGGGCGAAGTAACGACGGCCGTGGTCGAGATGGAAGACAACGCCCATTGCTTTCCCGTGGGTCACCGCATCGCCGTCTCGATCTCGACCACCTACTGGCCGGTCGCCTGGCCCTCGCCGGAGCTGGCGAGCCTCACCATCGGCCTCGGCGAGAGCGCGCTCACCCTTCCCGTCCGTCCGCCCTCCGCCGAAGATGCGAAGCTCCGGGCCTTCGACCCGCCGGAGATGGCGCCGCTGCCGCCGGTCACCCGCGATCCCGTGGAACAGACGCACCCGCGCCGCGTGGTGCGCGATCTTCTCTCCGGCAGGATGGTGGTCGACTTCCCGCGCTGGACCTATTCCAATCACATGCACGACATCAATCAGACGCAGCGCTCATCGGCCTTCGCGCGCTACGAGATCACCGATGGCGACCCGCTCTCCGCCACGCTCATCACTGAGTATGACGTGGAAATGGTGCGGCCGGACGCCACCATCACCCACCGCAGCGCGGGCAGGATGACCTGCACCGCCACCCACTTCATCATCGAGATGCATCTGACCCTCGGCGAGAACGGCGCAACGGTCTTCGAACGGAAATGGCATGAGCACATCGCGCGCGATATGGTCTGAACCGCGAAGTCCCAGGCAGGGAGGCTGAGGGAAAGCCGTGCTGAGCTATGCCATCAAGCGCATCGGCCTTGCTGTCCTGATCATCTTCGTGGTCATGCTGGCGATGTATGCGATGGTCTTCCTGGTGCCGGGCGATCCGGCCTCGCTCGCCCTCGGCCCCCGCGCCACGCCGGAACTGAAGCACGAGCTGATGGTGCGCATGGGCCTCGACCAGCCTCTCTACGTGCAGGTCTGGAACTTCTTCCGCAACGCCGTCACCGGCGATCTCGGCTACGACGTCTGGTCGAAGCGCCCGGTAATGGACATGATCCGCGAGGTCTTTCCCAACACACTCTTTCTCGGTGCGGTGGCGATGTCGATCGCGCTCGCCGGGGGAATCGGGCTGGGCTGCATCGCGGTCATCTGGCAGGGCCGCACCCTCGACCGGGTGCTGGCGGTGCTCTCGGTGAGCATGATCTCCATTCCCTCATTCGTGGTGGCGATCTACCTGCTCCTCGTCTTCGCGGTGTGGCTCGGCTGGTTTCCCGCCATCGGGGCGGGCGAGCCGGGGAACTGGGGCAGCGAAATTCGCGCCGTGGTGCTGCCCGCCGCGGCCATTGCCATCACATGGGTCGGCTATCTCGCCCGGCTGGTGCGGGCCGCGATGCTCGAGGTGATGGCGGCCAACCACGTACGCACGGCGCGCGCCTTCGGGCTCAGCGAGGCGAAGATCGTGTTGCGCTATGCGCTGCGCGTCGCCATCGTGCCCGTCATCGCCATCGTCGCCGTGGGTTTCGGATCCATCCTGTCGAGCGCGGTCTTCGTCGAGACGGTGTTCTCGCGGCCCGGCATCGGCACGCTCATCACCTCTGCCGTGCAGAAGCGGAACTTTCCCGTCGTCATGGGCTCGGTGCTGTTCATGACGGCCTTCTACCTCACGGTGGTCACCCTCGCCGATCTCCTCATGGCGAAACTCGATCCGCGCGTGCGGGATACGCTTCGTGGCTAGCGGCAAGCGAAATGTCTGGCGCGCGCTCCTGGCGGAGCCCTTGGGCGTCATGGGCGGAGCGATCGTCCTGGCCTTTGTGGTCATGGCGCTGTTCGCGCCCTGGCTTGCGCCCTACGACCCCCTCAAGATCGACGTGATGCACAAGTTCCAGGGCCCCAGCATGGCGCACTGGGCAGGAACCGACCAGCTCGGCCGCGATCTCCTGTCACGCATCGTCTATGGGGCCCGGACGGCGCTCGGCGTGGCCATCACAGCCACCGGCATCGCGGGCTTTGCCGGGATGCTTCTCGGGCTCATCGCGGGTTATGGCCCTCGCTGGCTCGATTCCCTTCTCATCTTGTGTTTCGACTCGGTCACCTCGCTGCCGATGATCATGTTCGCGCTCGCCGTCATCACGGTGCTGGGGCCGAGCACGACGACGCTGATCCTCGTCATCATCCTGGTGTCTATCCCAGGCTATGCGCGTTTCATCCGTGCACAGACGTTGAGTCTCGTTCGCAGCGACTTCATCATGGCGGAGCAGGCGATGAACGCCTCCAACCTCCGCATCATCCTGCTTCATCTCCTGCCCAACGTGGCGGGCCAGCTGCTGGTTGTGCTTTCCATGGACATTCCGGTGGTGATCATGCTGGAAGCGGGCCTCAGCTACCTGAGCCTCGGCGTGAAGCCACCGACGCCGTCCTGGGGCAACATCCTCTATGACGGCTATGTCTCCTTGCGACAGTCCCCGGAGATGGTGGTCATCGCCGGTATTCCGCTGGTGCTGGCAACGCTCGGCTTCACCTTCCTCGGCGAGGCGCTGCGCGATGCGCTGGATCCGCGGCTGCAACTCAGGACGCTGAAATGAGCGAGTCCCTGCTCAAGGTCGACGACCTCTCCATCGCCTATGCCAGCGAGGACGGGTCGGTGCAGGCGTTACGCCACGCGACACTCGAGGCGCGCGCCGGCGAGGCCATCGGCATCGTCGGCGAGTCCGGCTGCGGAAAATCAACCCTCGCTTCGGCGCTCATCACCCTCCTGGCCCGAAATGCCCGCGTCACGACTGGTGGCGTGAAATTCGGCGGGCGGGATATCCTCGCTGTCTCCGAAGCGGAGAAGCGGCAAATCCGCGGTCGTCATATCGCCATGATCTTCCAGGACCCGATGACCTCGTTCAATCCGGTATTGACCATCGGAGAACAGCTCATCGATTTCCAGGACCAGCGCGAGGGGCTCTCCCGGACCGAGAAGCGCCAGCAGGCCGCAGCCATGCTGAAGCGGGTCGGCATTCCCGATCCGGAGCGGTGCCTCAATCGCTTCGTGCACGAGCTTTCGGGCGGCATGCGCCAGCGCGCGGCCATCGCCGCGGCGCTGCTCATGGCGCCGCAGGTGCTGGTGGCGGACGAGCCGACCACGGCGCTCGACGTCACCATGGAAGCCCAGATCATTCACCTGCTGCGCGAACTCCGGAAGGACTACAACGGCGCGATCGTGATCATCACCCATCACTTGGGCCTGGTCGGAGAACTCTGCGACCGGGTCTACGTGATGTATGCCGGCGAGGTGGTCGAGGAAGGTTCGACGGATGACGTTTACCATCATCCGCGCCATCCTTATACGCAGGCCCTCATCGCCTGCGATCCGGCGAACCTGCATGACCAGACGCCTGTGCTGCCGACCATTCCCGGCCGCCTGCCCGACCTCGTGACACCGCCTGCAGGCTGCAGCTTCGCCGCCCGCTGCCCGCGTGCCACCGATCATTGCCGAAGCGTCGCGCCAATCCATGTCGAAGTCGGTCCGCGCCACCTCGCGCGCTGCCATGAGGCCGCCTCATGAGCGCACTTTACGACGTGAACAACGTGTCGCTCGATCTCGCTGCACCCGCCGCCGGGCTGCAGCGGTTCCTGCCCGGCACGGCGCCACGCATGACCATCCTCAGCGGCCTCACGCTCTCCATCGGTCATGGCGAGATGCTTGGCCTCGTGGGAGAATCGGGCTCCGGCAAGAGCACGCTGGCCCGCGCCATGATGGGGCTCGTCGGCATCACCGATGGATCACTCTCCTTCGAGGGCCGGCTGCTGAAGAGTCGAGCCGACTTCGTGAAAGTCCGGCAGGCGACGGCGCTCATGTTCCAGGATGCCGTGGCCTCGCTCAGTCCCCGCCGCAAGGTCGCTGCGCAGATCAGCGAGCCTTTCGAGATCAATGGCATCGCGATGCCGGGCGGCCAGGCGACCGCGGCACAGATGCTGGAGCGCGTGGGCCTGCCACCCTCGCTGGCGCAGCGCTATCCGCACGAACTGTCCGGCGGTCAGGCGCGCCGTGTCTCGGTGGCGCGGGCACTCGCCCTGAAACCCAAGCTCGTCATCGCGGACGAACCGACGGCGGGGCTCGACGTGTCCGTGCAGGCCGAGATCCTCAATCTGATGACGGGTCTTCGCCGCGACATGGGTTTGAGCTTCCTCATCATTACCCACAATCTTGCGGTGGTGCGCCACGTGACCGACCGGGTCGCGGTGCTTTATCTTGGCCGCATGGCGGAGTGGGGGCCGACACGCGAGGTCTTCGCCCGGCCCTGTCATCCCTACACGCGCAGCCTCATCGCGGCGGAGCCACAGGCCGATCCGCGCAAGCGCCGCGCCGATCTGGCGCTGAAGGGCGAGATCCCCAGCGTGCTGGCCAGGCCCTCGGGCTGCGAATTCCACACCCGCTGCCCGCTGGCGCGGCCGCGCTGCGCCAAGGAAGAGCCAAAGCCCCAGATGATCACACCGGACCGCATGGTCCGATGCCACTTTGCCGAAGAAACAAAACAACGAAACTGAGGAGGAAACCATGAAACTCGACTGGAGCACCGATCGCCGCAGCCTGCTGAAGGCCGGCGGAGCCTTGTTTGCCGGGCTGGCCGCGAGGCCGCATTTCGCCTGGGCCGCCGACGGCGACACGCTGAGGCTGCGCGCCACCGCAGACCTGCAGGTGCTGGACCCCAAGGGCATCATCGGCGAGCTTGACGACATCATTCCGCGCTGCACGCAGGTGACGCTCGTCCGCCTCGGCGACATGCGGGACGGCAACCAGATCACGCCCTACGCGGCGAAGGTCTTCGAATGGAAGGACCCCAAGACCATCGCCTTCACGCTGCATGACGATCTCACCTGGAACAACGGTTTTGGCCCGATGACGGCCGAGGACGTGAAGTTCTCCTTCGAACGCATCAAGGGCTCCGACTCGGCCTGGGCCTACCAGTTCGAGAAGCTGGACAATGTCGAGGTCATCGACCAGCACTCCGGCCTCATTCACCTGACGGAGCCTTTCAAGCCCTTCGTCTACATCTCGCTGCCCTATTATGGCGGCCACATCGTGTGCAAGGCGGCGGTGGAGAAAGCGGGCGGCAGCTATACCACCCAGATTGCCGCCGAGTGCGGCCCCTTCCTGCTCGACAAGTGGGAGCAGAACCAGAAGGTGACGCTCGTCGCCAATCCCGACTGGAAGGGCGAGAAGCCGGCCTTCAGCAAAGTCGAGTACTTCATCGTCACCGACGACCAGGCGGCGTTGCTGGCCTACGAGGCCAAGTCATTCGATTATACTCGCGTGGCGCAAAGTTCTGCCAAGCAGTTGAAGGCGGACCTGCCGGCAGACTCGAAACTGATCGAGGCACAGTCGACGCGCTATGTTTGGCTCACCATCAACATGAATGCCGAGAAGCTGAAGGACCCGCGCGTCCGCCAGGCGATCCAGTATGCCTATGATGGCGACGCGGTGCTGCAGGGGGCCTATGACGGCCTCACCACCCGCTCCACCGGCGTCGTGCAGGCCGGAAGCAAGTTCTCGCGCGCCGCCAACAAGATCGCGTCGCGCGACATCGAGAAGGCCAAGGCGCTGCTGGCGGAGGCGGGTGTCTCGTCGCTGGAACTGAACCTCTATTGCCTCACCGACTCGGTCTCGCAGTCGACAGCGCAGATCATCCAGTCGAGTCTGGCGGAGGCTGGAATCACCGTGAACATCCAGCCGACGGAAGATGCCGCCTATTGGGCGCTGGGCGACAAGACGCAAGGCGACGGCTACAAGAACATCGAGCTGGTGTTGATGGACTTTGCCGGCGGCATCGATCCCACCGAGAACCTCGTGTGGTTCCGTCCGGACCAGATCGGTGTCTATAACTGGTCATTCTTCGATTCGAAGGAATTCGAGGATCTCTACCAGAAGGGACTGATCGAGCAGGACGACGCGAAGCGCAAGGAGATCTTCAACAAGATGGAAGACCTGATGGAAGATTCCGGTGGCTTCATCTTCGTCTGTTTCAGGCCATTCCTGGCGATCTGCCGTTCGGATATCAAGCCGGTGATCCTCGCCGATGGTCATCCGGACCCGACGCAGTTCACCAAAGCCTGACCCAACGTGGGGCGCGGATGATCCGCGCCCCCCTTTCTTCCTGACCGCAATGACCAAGAGAGCAACGGCACCGAAATTCGAACGCATCTCGCCCGACGAGCGCCGCGCGCGGCTCATCGAGGCGTCGATCGCCTGCCTTGCCAAGGGTGGCATCCATGGCTTCACGGTGGACAACATCTGCCATGAGGCCGGAACGTCGCGCGGGCTCATCACCCATCACTTCGGCTCCAAGAACGCATTGCTGGCGGCGATCTATGCCTCGATCTACGGCAAGGTGCTGGAGAACCTCGAACGCTCGGAAACCACACCGCGAAGCATCGAAGAGCTGGTCGAGATGATTTTCGGCGACAGCTTCCTCAGCCGCGACTACCTCAATGTCTGGCTGGCCTTGTGGGGCGAGATCGCGGTCAACCCCGCGCTGCAGGTCGAGCACCGCAAGAACTACGCACTCTACCGCGAGCATATCGCCCGGGCGATCTCGGCCTTCGCGCGCGCGCGGGGTGTCACGGTCGACAGCTATGACGCCGCCACCATCCTGATCTCGCTGGTCGACGGGCTGTGGCTCGAGCAGTGCATCGACCAGAGCCTCCTGTCGCTCGACCGCGCCAAGGACCTGTGCCGGCGAACGCTTGCCGCGGTGCTCACGCCGGCGACCCATGTAAATCCCGCCTGATCCGATCGCCGGCCCAGAAGAAGGGGTCCCGCCACATCCGTGCGGTCAGCTGCGCCGCGCGAACTTCTTCCACAGCCAGGCGAGATGCCGGATGAAGGCGACGTGATCGGCGATGCACATCACGAAAACGAAAAGGGTGAGGGCGATGAGCCCATAACCGGCGAAATTCGGGCGCACCACCTGCAGTGAATTGGGAACGTCATAGGCGAGGAACGCCAGGTGGCCGCGGCGGAACACCGTGAAGGTGATGATCACCAAAGCGGCGAGGCTGAGGTGGCCGGCGAGCGCGGTCACGAACCAGTAGCGCGTCCACCAGGCGAGGAGCGGGATGATCATGCCGGCGGCGAGCCCGATGATCAGCTTCTCCGGAGTCGGCAGCAGGTGTTCGGCATATTGCAGCACCGGCATCACGGTGCGGTTGGCCAGGGTCGAAAGTCGCCACAGCAATTCCGATTGCGGATAGTCATCCAGCAGCCGGCGCACCATCTCGGCCCCATACAAGGCGGTGAACAGCAGTGCCGCCAGGCCGTTCTGGAGGGCAATGAAGATGGGCGGTCTGATCTGCGGTCTTGGCATGGCGCGTCGCGGTCTCTCGCCCGAGCATGACGCATTTCGGGCCCGCCGTCACCCCGGGTGCCGCGTCAGGTGGCGAGAGCGAGGAGGCGCAGGTAGAAGGGCATGTGGTGGGCGAGATGGTCCCTGTACCGCGGATGTTCTGCCGCGAGCCTGTCGAATTCGGCCTCGGTGCGGGCCTGTTGCTCCGGCGAGATCGGGCGGATCGTGCTGCTGGACATCACCTCGCCGTGCCAGCCCTGCACCTGCTGCCAGTCGGCGGGCGCGGGATCATTCCAATGCAGCGCCTCGGGCCTGGGGATGAGACCGACCGCCTCCCAGTAGCGGTCCATCTGGCCAACCGGGTCGGCCTGCACCGACTCGCTCCGCACCACTGCGGGTGTCAGGCCGGTGCGTGCCATCACCGCGTCGGCGTGATGCCACTGTGCCTCCAGGCCGATTTCCTCGCACAGCATGTCCGGGTCGAGCTTGGCATAGGACAGAATCGCGGCACGCGGATCGCGCACCAGGAAGCTGTGCGTCACGCGAGAGAAGAAGGCCTCATCGGCCAGCATGTGCGGCATGACATAGTAGCTCATGTCCTTGAAGAACACCGGCCCCTTCTCCGCCCGTGCGAGGATCATGTCGCGGATCGCCTCGTAGTTTCTCGGGTGTTCGTCCATGGCGTCGAAATGCGGCATCTGCCGCGTCGAGCGATTGATGTAGTAGTCGTACATGAAGGGTTCATGCAGGCAGTCGAGGTCGCCACGCTGCCGCATGATGCGCTCGAAGGCCGTCGACATGGACCGCGGATGCGACCACAGCGCGATGATCGGATGGCTCACGCGCCGAGCTCCGTGAAGGCGCGGTCGAGGCCATCGGCCACGCTCTCGACATCGGCGAGGGACAAGCACATCGGGGGCACCATGCGCAAGACCGAGCGGTGTGGCCCGGACTTCGAGAGGATGAGCCCCTGCGCGCGGCAATTCTCGAACACGGCGGCCGTGATGTCGGGATCGGGCTCCTTCGTCCGCCGGTCCTTCACCATCTCGATTGCCAGCATCAGGCCACGGCCGCGCACATCGCCGATCGCCTTGTGGCGCTGCTGCAGGTCCTTCAGGCGGGCAAGCAGGGCGCCGCCCACCTTGCTGGCATTTTCCTGTGTCTTCTCCTCGCGGATCACCTGCAACACGGCGCGACCCGCGGCACAGCTCGTCGGGTTGGCGCCATAGGTATGGAACATGAACTTTTCGGCCATCACGTCGCCGATCGCCTTCCTTGCCACCACCGCACCGAGCGGGAAGCCGTTGCCGATGCCCTTGGCCATCACCACGATGTCCGGCACCACGCCATCGGCCTCGAAGCCCCACATGTGGTCGCCAGTGCGGCCGAAGCCCGACTGCACCTCGTCCGCCACGTAGAGCCCGCCCGCGGCGCGCACGCGCTCGGCCGCACCCGACATGTAGCCTTTCGGCATCTCGACGATGCCGCCATAGCCCTGCACGCTCTCGACGAAGATACCGGCCACCCGGCCAGTGGTCGAACTCGCGATGGTGCGCTCGATCTCGTCGAGATAGGGCTCGGTGCCGGGGCCGAAGACGCCACGATACTGGTTGGGCTCCGGCACGAAGGCGACGTTGCCGGGCATGCCCGGGTGGCGGAAGGCGGCGATGCCGGTGAGCGACTGGGCCGCGGAAGTTGGCCCGTGATAGGCGGTGCGCAGCGCCAGGAGATCGAGATTGCCGGTATAGGTGCGCGCCATCACCATTGCGAGATCGATGGCCTCGGATCCCGAGTTGGTGAAATGCACCACCCATTCCTGGCCCTTTGGCATGGTGGCGGCAAGTTCCTCCGCGAAATGTGCGGGCACCGGGTGGTAGAACATGGTGGTGCAGTGGGTGAGTTCCTGCGCCTGCGCCATCGCGGCATTCACCACGGTGGGATGCGAATGACCCACCGAGATGCAGACGTTCATGCCGAGGAGATCGGTGTATTTCTTGCCGTCGACGTCCCAGAGGTATTGCATCGCGCCCTTGCGGAACACCAGCGGGTCCTTGAAGGGCACGAACTTGCGCTGCGAGGCGGCGTAATAGGTGTTGCGGCGGCGGGCGGTTTCTTCCACCGTCCAGTCGATGTCGAGGGCGTCCTTCATGCAAACCTCCTCCGTCAGGCCTTGAGCTTCAGGTTCTGCGGGTCATAGGGCGGCGTGTACAGAATGCGCGCCGGGCGCTCGCGGCCCAGCAGCTTGACCGTAAGCCCTTCCCGCATATCCCGCTCGCGCAGGAAGGCAAGGGCCAGTGACGCGCGAACGCGGTGGCCAAAGGCCCCCGAGGTGACGACGCCGGCGGGGCGGCCCTGAGCGAAGACGGTGTGCGAATAGAAGGGCTCCACGTCGCCGTCGGTGGCAATCTCCAGCAGCACCATGTCCCATCCGGGCTGGCGCTTCAGCATCGCGTCGCGGCCGATGAATTCACGGCCTTCCGTCTTGACGAGGAAGGCGAGACCCGTCTCGAGCGGTGTGCGTTCTGTCGTCAGGTCCATGCCCCAGCCGCGATAGCCCTTCTCGAGCCGCATGGAGTTGGCGGCATAGGCACCGTAGCAGCCGATCCCGAAGGGTTTTCCGGCCACTTCGAGCGCACGGAACAACTGCACCGCGTGGGCGCGGTCGAGGTGGATCTCGTAGCCCTTCTCGCCGACGTAGGAGACGCGGAGCAGGCGGACGGCAATACCCGCGACGGCGATCTCGCGAACACCGAGCCAGGGGATGGACGCGACGGTCCCGGTACCGATCACCGCGCCGAGCACTTCGCCGGAGCGTGGGCCCATGAGGCCGATCACCGCGAGGTCATCGGTGCGGTTGCGGATGGCGACGTCGAAGCCCGCGGCGCGGGCGTTGAGCAGGTCGAGGTCCATCTCCTCCGCCGCGGCGGCGGAATTGAGGTAGGCGCGGTCCGGCGCCAGCACGCTGATAGTGAATTCGGAGGCGACGCCGCCTGCCGGCGTGAGCACGTGGGTGAGGCCGATGCGGCCGGGCTTCGGCGGGGTGTTGGCGCCGAGCGTATCCAAGAAGCGCAGCGTGTCCGGGCCGCTCACGTCGAATTTCGAGAATACCGAGAGATCGGCGAGCGCAGCGCGGTTAGCGACGGCGTCCACCTCGCGCGCCACGGCCGCGAACCAGTTGGTGCGGCGGAAGCTGTCGCGCGTTTCATCCTGCGGCTTCCGTGAGAACCAGTTGGGGCGTTCGGCGCCATGCGCCGCACCCATCACGGCGCCGCGTTCCCGCATCAGCTCGTGCAGGGGCGAGACGCGGAGATTGCGTGCCGCCGGACGTTCCTCGAAGGGGTAGTGAACGCCGAACTGCAGGCCGAAGCATTCGATGGCCTTGTCGACGCGGTAAGCGCGATCCGCCCAGGGTCCGAAGCGCCGACTGTCGACGGCGAGCGCATCCATGGGCGGCGCGCCATGCGTCATCCAGTGGGCGAGGAACTTCCCCGCGCCGCCGCCCTCCATGACGCCCATGGACGAACCCGTAAGGAGCCACGCGTTGGGCACGCCATGCGCCGGGCCGATCAGCGGATTGGCGTCGGGCGTGAAGGTGATGGGGCCGTTGACCACGGTCTTGACGCCGGCCGTGGCGAGGGCGGGGACGCGCGCCATGGCTGCCTCGATGATGTGCTCGACGCGGTCGAGGTCGGGCGCCATCAGCTCGGCCCCGAATTCCGGCGGCACGCCATCGACCGACCAGACCTGGGCTTGCTTCTCGTAAGGGCCAAGGATGAAGCCGTCGCGCTCCTGGCGGCAGTACCAGCTTTCCTCCGGGTCGCGGATGATCGGAAGTTCGGGGGCATGCGCCCTCTGGCGCTCGGCGATGGCGGGCACCGTGTCGGTGACGAGATACTGGTGCAGCACCGGAACGGAGGGCACGTTGACGCCCATCATGCGGCCGATCTCGAAGCCCCAGGTGCCGGCGGCATTGACGATGTGCAGGGCGCGGAGCGTGCCGTTCCTGGTTTCGACCACCCAGCGGCCATTCTCGTGGCGGATGGCGTGGACGGGATTGTAGCGCTGGATCAGCGCGCCGTGGCGCTGCGCTACCTTGGCCATGGCATTGGTGGCGAGCGAAGGATCGACGTGGCCGTCGTCTGGCTCGTAGATGCCGCCGAGCAGGCCATCCAGCGTGGCCAGCGGATGCAGCTCGGCAATGCGCTGCAGGCCGACGATCTCCAGCGGGTAGCCGGTGAACTCGGAGAGGCCGGCGACGTGGCGGAACTCGTCCATGCGGTCAGGGTTGCGGGTCACTCGCATGGCGCCGGAGCGGTGGAAGCCGCAGCCTTCGCCCGTCTCTTCGGGCAGGATGTCGCGGTAGAGCCGGACCGAGGTGGCGCGCAGCTCCTGGATCGTCGGGTTGTGGGCAAAATGCGTGCACAGGCCGGCGGCATGCCAGGTGGAGCCATGGGTGAGGTCATTCTTCTCGACCAGCACGATGTCCTGCCAGCCCGACTTGGCGAGGTGATAGAGCAGCGAGCAGCCCATGGCACCGCCGCCGATGATCACCACATTCACGTCCGTCATGCCGTCATCCTCTCGCCGCGCGGGTCGAAGGGCGGCCGGGCCAGAACCACCGCACCGTATCTCGTTCCCGCGATGTCCACTTCGAAATTGCGCCCGGCCGTCTGTGCCGCCGTTTCATGCGGTTCCACCTTCACGAGCGCCAGCGCCAGCGTGAGGCCGGTGCGCGCGCCCTGGGCGCCCGACGTGGTAAGGCCTGCCACCTTGCCGTCTTCCAACACCGGCTCGTCATGGACGATGAGCGGGTTGCCCGCGACCGAGAGCAGCACCAGCCGCTGCGTGACACCCTGCTGCTTCTGCCTTTCGAGCGCCGCCTTGCCGCGGAAGCCCTTCGACCAGTCGATGGTGAAGCCGAGGCCGGCTTCCAGCGGCGTGATCTCGGGCCCAAGATCATGGCCCCAGTGGCGGTAGCCCTTCTCGATGCGGCAGGCGTTCAGCGCATAATGGCCCATCGGCCGCGCACCCTGGCCGATCAGCGCATCGAAGACGGTGCCGGCCTGGGCATTGGCGAGGGTGATCTCCCAGCCCAGCTCGCCGACATAGGAGAGCCGCGTGGCGATGCAGGACACGCCGGCGAGGGTGACCGGGCGCGCCGTCGCGAAGGGGAAGCCGCACCAGTCGTCGGAGGAAAGAGCCGAGAGCACGCCGCGTGCGGCGGCGCCCATCACGCCGATGACGCAGAAGTCTTCGGTGCGGTCCACGATCCGGGTGTCCGATCCCTGTGAAGCGCGTCGCAGCAGCGCCAGGTCACGCCGGCGCGTGGCCGCGCCGGATACCACGCGGAAGACATCCGACGCGAGCCGCGTCACCGTGACGTCGGCCTCGATGCCGCCGTGGTCGTTGAGCAGCGGCGTGTAGATTGCGCGACCGACCGGTGCGTCCATCTGTGCCGCGGCGAGGTGGTTGAGCAGGGCGAGGGCTGCGGGCCCCGAGACGTCGATCTTGGTGAAGGGCGTGAGGTCGAGCAGCACCGCGCCATGTGCCATCATCGCGGCCTCGCGCTGGGCGAACGGCTGCCACGGCTGAGCGCCGCTCACCGAATAGGGAAGGTCACGCTCGGCGTCGGTCCGGGCATACCAGAGGCCGCGTTCCCAGCCGACGGTGAGGCCGAAGACCGCTCCCTGTGCGGCCCAGTGTTCATGGAGTGGCGACCGGCGCAGGCCGCGCCCCGCCGTGGGCTGCTTGAAAGGCCAGTGCACGGCGAAGAGATCCGACACCGCCTCGCGCATGCGCTCCTGCATGTGGGCGTCCGTGGCGGCCAGGGGGTCGGCGCGGGCGATGTCCACGCCCCACAGGTCGCGCGGTTCGGCGCCGGTGGCGATCCAGTCGGCCAGCACATCGCCGATGCCGGCGGAGCTCATGATGCCGACCGAGTTCATGCCGGCGGCGACGTAGAGCCCATCCACCTCCGGCGTCTCGCCGATGTAGGGGCGGGTATCGGCAGTGAAGCTCTCGGGACCGTTCATGAAACGCTGGATGCCGGTCTCGCCGAGTTGCGGGATGAGCGCCAGTGCCGCCTCCATGAAGGGGCCGAACTGGTCCCAGTCCTCCGGCATCTCGAGGAAGGCGCGGTCGCCTTCCGGACCATAGGGGTTCCACACCTT
>JAXMCT010000011.1:0-335989 GCA_046349235.1 Hyphomicrobiales bacterium | reverse complement strand
AACAACCTGGTGACGGCGGTCCTCTCGGACCTGCGCCGGCAATCGGGCTGGACAACGCCGAGAAGCACCCTTGCCCAGCGCGTTCATGGCCTGCTCGAGGTGCTGGGACCTTCGGTGCTCGTCGGCATCAGCGCCGATCATCCGTCCACGGCCTATATCGCCAGGGCCCGGGCGGAGGCGGAAATCGCTCTCGATTTCGCAACTGTCGCCTCACGGGTGCGGCAGTTCAATGCGCTTCCGGTGCGCGACCTTCTGGTGCGCCGCGGGTCGGACGACATTCGCATCAGGCCGCCGCAATGGCTGAGCGACCTCGTCGCCGCCGATCAGCAGGCGCGCGGCGCGCTCATCGCCACCCTGCGCGCGCTCGCCGATGCCGACATGAACGTGCAGCAGGCCGCCCGCCAGATGGGCAAGCACGCCAATACGCTCTATGCGCGACTCGAACGCATCCGTGAGATCACCGGCCGCGATGGCCAGCGCTACCACGACCTCACCGAACTCCTGCTCGCCGCCGATTGCGCCGAACCCATGAATTGACGAGCGCGGGGCATGACCGATGCGACGATCGCCGACGCCGAGCCGTCGAGAGCTTGTCATTTTCCCGTTGCAAGGTCTCCGGCTTGAGCTAAGAGCACAGGCCGATGGCCGCATTGCTCAAGATCGCAGCTTGGATCTGCCTCGCCCTTGTCGTGTTCGTCACGATATCGCCAATTGGACTGCGTCCTCACGACGTGCTCCCGGTCGAATTCGACCGTGCACTTGCCTTCTGCATCATGTCAGGCCTGTTCACGCTGGCCTATCCTCGCCGATGGCTTTCAATCCTGGTGATGACGGTGCTGGGCGCGATGCTCATCGAAGCACTTCAGACCCTTACATCGACCAGGCACGCGCAGCTTGCCGACGCGCTGGTGAAGGCAGGCGGTGCAGTTGCGGGTGTGTTGCTGGCAAGGTCCATCATGCAGTTCCTGCCGGGACAGACGGCTGAAGACGTAACCCGCAATTCGCGTGGCCGAGGCACCGCGTTCGACGGAGAGGCCGTCGAGCCCGACGGAAGACCATGACCCGGGGCCGTGGCGCTCGAGCTTGCCTGATCGCGTTGCAGGTACTCCGCTGGCGCAATATCGGCCCGGCGCGAGATCAAGGCAGGCTGCGGACTTCCACATAGTCGACGTCAAAGAAATAGCGCGCGTTCCTCCTCGGCGCGGCGGCCGGCTGAAGCCGGGAGTCATAGGCATCCGGCCAGTCCGCGGCCGGCGCCCAGAAGTCCAGATGTACCCGCTGGGCCGCATCGGGCTGCGCTATGGACGAGGTCGCGACAATCTTGCCGTCGATGAGCCACTCCGTACGGTCTGGCAGCCAGCGGATCAGGTAGGTATGCCACTTGTTGACGTTGAGGCCTGCAACTGTCTGCACCACGGTGAAGTTGCGAATGCCGTCCTGATAGACGCTGGTCCCCTTCTGCCAGTCGTTGAACGTCGTGAAGTTCACCGGGGCACCACCGGGGGTCTGGCCCAACTGCTTCGTGATCAGCTCAATATCGATCTCATCGGCCGCATTCGCGGTGTCGTCGAAGATGTAGGTGAAGAGCGATGTGATCAGGCCCGGGGGAATCCTGTTCAGCCTGCACCTGGCTTCGACCTCGATGCCTGCGCCGCGTGAAAATGTCTGGGTGGTGTAGATCTCTGTTCCCCTGAACCGGTAGGTGTCGAAGTACAGGCGAGCATGGCCGCCCCCGACGATCGGAATGTTGCCGAGTTGCGACCGTCCCTGCATCCAGTCTCCGACGTTCCAGATACTGGACTTGAGGCGCGTGCCGCTGAAGTCATCGCGCATGAGGACGGTCGCAGCCAGCGCGCCATTTGCGAAGAGCAGTGATGCCAGTGCCGCCGCGATCCCGAGAAGCTTCATTGTGACCTCCTGCATCAGGGATTTTACTGGATACTCACCGCATCCGCGCTCTCAGGCGCGATCGGCGAGCGAACGATTTTCGCTTGGTCTCGCAGGCTGCCGCAGCAGACGAATTCCAAGTGTTTCGTCAACGCGGATCAGCGCATTGGCGAGCCCGCGATAGACCCTGGCAGGGAACACGATCTGGCAGAACACGATGGCCGCAAGCCCGACGCCATATGATCCGGAGAGCAGGGCGGTCAGATAGTAGCGGGCAGCAAGAAAAGGGTGGCGCGCAACCAGGGCCTTGGACAGGTGCCAGCCGCGGTAGCCGTGATAGGCGGAGGCCGGGATCTTGTCGCGAATGTCCTCGAGCCAGCCGAGATCGGCGAAGCCGGGCCCTGTCGCGGAAAGGCGCGGCAGCGCGTCGCTGTCCTTCCACACCACGCCGGGTTCGTCTGCCATCACGAACTTGCAGCCTGCAAGCTGCAGCCGGATGGCAAAGTCCGTGTCGTCGCCAAAGCGCGCGTCCTCGCGATACCGCACGCGACGCGCCATCTCGCGCGGAACCACCAGGCCACTGGTCTGCACGAAGCCGCGATCGCTCATCAGGTAGCTTGCCATGTTCTCGCCCGCCGCCAAGGGGCGCGGCGGCTTGGTCATCGAAACGCCCTCGGAGCGCTCGGCGATCACCGCCGAATAGAAGGCGGTGTCCTGAGTGTCGCCGAGCGCTTCATCGGCGGCGGCGAGGTGATGCGGAAGATAGAGGTCGTCCGAGTCGAGAAAGGCGACGTGGCAGCCACGCGCGGCATCAATGCCGCGGTTGCGGGCCGCGCTCGCGCCGCGGTTCTCCTGCTGGAGGAGCGTGATGCGTACATCCGAAAAATCCTCGACGGCCGTACGCACATCATCGTTCGAGCCATCGTCGATCACTATGATTTCGAAATCCTGCAGCGTCTGCGAGCGCACCGATGCAATGGCCGCCGCCAGCAGATCAGCCCGGTTGTAGACAGGAATGATAACAGAGAACCTCACTCGTCACTCTCTCTTCCCGGGCCGCCATTCCGCCGCACGACTGCGCGGCGAGGTGACGAGACAGCGCAAGGGCGCTGGTTATCGCTGCAAACTTAAACTCCATGAATGCGTCAGATGCAAGCGCAAGCTGCCCCGGGAGAGTCAGCTGCGCAAAGGTCAAGCAGAGGACCCGCGGAGAATTCGCTTATCTCATTGCAGGGCGGAAAAGCATCATCGCCACTGCGAGAACTTCGAAGATCGCCACATTGAGAATGACATTGAAGACATAGGCGACGCCGTCGTAGCGGCCATACAACGCGGCACAAGTGCCTATAAACACTAGCAACGAAGCCAGGATCAGCCCCCGGCGGCCGAGGTAGCGGCCGACTGCGAGCGCTAGAACGGCGGTCACGGCGGCGATCACGATCATATCCTCACCCACGAAACTGTCGCTCCCTGCGCAGTTGATAGCGCACCGTGCCTTCCTGTCCGGTTAACCGTCGCCGGCGGCGCGGGCGAATCTGCGTTGCTTACCAAATCGTTAACGTCGCGTGATCCAGTTGATACTAAGTAATAGGTAAATGAACCGTATGTCAGTATGAAGATAGTAGATGTTGCAATGCACAATTCTGCTTGTAAGCAACTTGCTTTTGGGCGACCATCATCGCAGTCGGCGCTGTGGCCTTGCGTTGTGCCTTGCCGACCATTTGTCAACGGTTGTCCGGGGTGTCACCGGTATGGTCCTTGTGTTGCGTGCGGCTGTCTGCTGCCTGCTTGTGTTGTTGTGTTCCTGTACGGCGTTGCCGGATTCGGGACCTGACTCGAAAGCGATCGTCACGCACGCAGCAGCCGTCGTACCCGCCGCGGACTCGACCAGCAGCCTTCCCTATGCACTCGTCGACATCAGTGAAGCCGTGGTTGACGCCGCAGGCGAATGGGCGGAGCCATCCCTCGCGGGAAGCTTCGGCACCGGCGGCAAGCAATCAGCGGAGATTCGCCTTGGCGTGGGCGATGTCGTGCAGGTCACGGTGTTCGAATCCCAGTCGGGCGGATTGTTCGTTCCTGTCGACGCAGGCAGCCGCCCCGGAAACTACGTGACCTTTCCGCCGCAGTCGATCGATCACCGCGGCCAGATCAATGTTCCCTATGCAGGCACGCTCAAGGTGGCCGGCCGCCAGGTCTCGGAAATCCAGCGCGACATCGAGGCGCGCCTGAAAAACCGGGCCATCGAGCCCCAGGCGGTCGTCTCCATCGTATCGCAGGTGGCGTCTGAAGTTGCCGTGATGGGCGATGTCAATTCGTCGGGCAAGCTGCCCGTCAACGCTGCGGGCGACAGGCTTCTCGATGTCATTTCCAAGGCCGGCGGCATCAAGTATCCGGGTTACGAGACCCTGGTGACGCTGCAGCGAAAGGGCCGGAAGGCAACCGTGCCGTTCGACCTCCTGGTCAAGGAACCGCGCGAGAACATCTATGTCGCCCCAGGCGATGTCGTCTATGTCTCGCGCGACCAGGCCACATTCCTGGCCTATGGTGCCACGGGGCGGAACGGGAAATTCGACTTCGCCGCCGAGAAGCTGTCTCTGGCCGAAGCCGTTTCCCGCGCCGAAGGCCTTCTTGACGATCGTGCAGATCCGCGAAGTGTCTTTCTCTACAGGCTCGAGGGCCGGCGCGCACTCGAGGCCTATGGCATCGATCTCGCCCGATTTGGTACCAAGGCACAGCGCATTCCGACGATCTACCGTCTCAATCTGCGTGCCGCGCCCGGCTTCTTTCTCGCGCAGAATTTCGGCATGAAGGACAAGGACGTCATCTACATCTCGAACTCCGATGCGACGGAGCTCCTGAAGTTCCTCTATGTCATCCGCGCCGTGCCGGACACGGCCAACGCATTCATTTCGCCCTCCACCGTCATCGTCAACTGACGACGGCGCCAGCGACTGGCTTCGCCTGCGGGACAGGCTGGGAGGAGTCATGCCTGCGCCATCACCATCCCTGCATGCAAATCGGTCAAATGACAGTCTTCTCTCAAGCTGGAGGAATGCCTTTGTTTCTATGAAGTTACAACAGACTGCCGAAACTAACTTTGTCGAATATGATAGAGTTATTATCGCAGAATGGTGATGAAAAACGCGGCAAATCACAATTTTGTTGTGTCAAAATGAAATACCAAGTTATATCGATTTCAGCGTGTTACTGCGGAGTGGTGGCGATGCGTTCACATGATGGAAACGGTAACGTGGCAGCGAGCGCCGGGTGCGGAAAGATCACCCGAGACATTCCCCTGGACTGTCCGAAGCGGCGCTCTTCGTTCGATCTCGCGCTGAAGCGTGCTGTGGATTTCTGCGGCAGCATTGCGCTGCTGATCCTGCTCAGCCCTGCATTCGTCTTCATCGCAATGCTGATCAAGTGGGACGATGGCGGTCCAATCTTCTTCCGCCAGGAACGGCACGGCCTGAACGGAGCGATCTTCAAGATCTTCAAGTTCCGCACCATGGGCGTGGCGGCTTCGGCTGCGACGGCCGGATTCGTGCAGTGCCAGCCGTCCGATGCCCGCGTCACCCGCATCGGCCGCCTCTTGCGGCGGACCAGCCTCGACGAGTTGCCGCAACTCTTCAACGTGCTCTCCGGTGACATGTCGCTGGTGGGGCCGCGGCCGCATGCGGTCGAGCACGACTATCAGGCCTGCTCGGCCGTCGCGGGCTATTGGCAACGCTATGCCGTCCTTCCCGGAATGACGGGGCTGGCGCAGATCCGCGGCCATCGCGGCACCACGACGGAACTTCGCCAGATGATCTCCCGCGTGCAGTCCGACCTGGAATACGTGGCACGCGGCAGCTTCTGGCTGGACCTCGGGATTCTCGCCAGCACCAGCTCGGTCGTCGTTACCGGCAAGAATGCCCACTGAGATGCGGAACCATCCCGCCCGGACAAGGCCTGCCGGCCGTGCCGCAAGGCAGGCGCCATGCTGAACCGGGCGGAGGGTCTCCCCGAATCCGGGCGCGGCAGGGACATGCCGGGCCGCAACCAGCAGGACTATCTCGACCTCGACCAGATCTTTTCGGCCTGCCGCCGGCAATGGCGCATCGCCGCCGTCACCGCGCTGGTCTTCACGCTGCTCGGCACAGCCTATGTGCTGATGGCGCAACCCCTCTACACCGCGTCGACCGACATCCTGATCGATCACAACAGCGGCAAGATCACCAGCGACCTCACGCTCCTCGGCGATGCCATCGAAAGCGAGGTTTCGGTGCTGAGCCAGGTCGAGATCATCAAGTCCGAGAAAATCGCCTCCTCCGTTCTCGACTCACCGGGCGTGATGCAGCAGATCCTGGAGATCGAGGGAGGCAGGGGCGTGCTGTCTAGGCTCCGCGCCGCAGTCGCCGGCATGATAGGGGCAGGCGATGACGACGCTGCCAGCTCGCCCGATGCGGTTCGGCGTGCCGCAGTCGACCTGCTTCGACAGAATCTGTCCGTGTCGCGGATCGGTCAGACATACGTCCTGGAGGTCAGCTACACGTCGCCTTCGCCGGATCTCTCCGTCAGAATCGCGGACGCTTTCGCCGTCTCCTACCTCGCCGACCAGCTCGACTCGAAGATCGCCGTCAATCGCCAGGCCGGCGACTGGCTGCAGGGCCGCATCGACGAGCTGCGCAACAAGCTCATGAACGCGGATCTTGCGGTACAGAAGTTCAGCACCGAGCATGGCCTTATCTCCACCGGCGGCGCGCTGGTGAGCGACCAGCAGCTGGGGGAGCTCAACACCCTCCTGATCCAGGCGCAGGCGGACACGGCGAAGAGCCAGGCCCGCTATGACCGCATCCAGGCCATCGTCGCGCCTGGCCACCCTGATGCCATCGTGACCGATGCACTCGACAGCGAGGTCATCAGCGGGCTGCGCAAGAGCTACATGGACGCCTCGAAGCGCGAGTCCGAAATCAGCCAGACGCTCGGGCGCGATCACGAAAGCGCGGTTCGCCTGCGTGCCGAGATGGCGCAATACAAGCGCCTGATGTTCGAGGAACTCGGCCGCATTTCGGAGAGCTATCGCAGCGATCTCGACGTCGCCCAGTCACGCGAGCAGGCGCTCAGGGCCAAGGCCGACTCTGCAACCGGCGTCAGCAAGCTGGCGAGCGCCGCGCAGGTGCAGTTGCGGGAGCTGCAGCGCGAGGCCGACACCTATCGCGAACTCTATCAGAAGGTACTTCAGAACTATCAGGAGACGACGCAGCTCCAGTCATTCCCCGTGAACGAGGCGCGCATCATCTCGCGCGCCTTGCCGCCCGACAAGCCGTCCTACCCGCGCAAGAGCCTGGTGATCGCACTCGCCGCCGTCATCGGCGGAACGCTGGGCACAGTCATCGGTGCCGCCCGTGAACTGAACGACGGCACGCTGCGAAGCGGCGACGACGTGCGGGAAAAGCTCGGACTGGACTTCCTGGGCTATCTTGCCGGCGCATCGAGCCAGGACAAGGGCCGCCGCCGCGCCAGGCGGGTATCCCTTGCCCATATCACGGCGCTGGCTTCGGGGCGCGATGTGCTGCGCGCGGTCAGGATCGCCATCGATCACGTGCCGGGTTCAGCCGGCTTCCGCGTGGCGGGAATCGTCTCGGCTCTGCCGGGGGAAGGAAAATCCTCCGTTGCAGATGACCTGGCGCGGACGCTGGCCGAACAGGGACGCCGCACCCTGTTGGTCGATGCCGACCAGCGCGCGCGCACCTTGACCCGCAAGCTGGCGCCACAGGCCGCGGCGGGCCTCACTGGCCTCGTCACAGGCTCCACGCAACTGGCCGAGGCCATCATTCCCCTCGGCGGGACTCTCTGCTTCCTGCCGGTCGCCGCCGGGTCCGACGGGGTCAGCGCAGCGGAAGTCCTTCCTGCGGCGCAGGTCTCCGCGATCATCAACGAAGCGGGCTCGGCATTCGACTATGTCATCGTGGACCTGCCATCGATCATGCCCGTCGCGGATCTGCGTGCCATCGTGCCGTCGGTCGACAGCGTGCTGCTCGTCATCGCCTGGGGCCGCACCTCGTGCAAGGCGGTCGAGAATGCGCTGCTGGCGGAACCAGCCCTCGACGAAAAATGCGTCGGTGCCGTTCTCACCGGCGTGGACCGCCATCGCCTTGGTCTCTACGAGCGGCCGGCGACGCGGGAAATGTCGCTCGCCTTCCGGCGCGGACAGGTGCGGGAACCGGATTTCCATGGCTGACACCTCCACACTGCGATCCATGCCAGGAACATCGCTCGGCCCATCCAGCCGCCGCATGCAGGCGATGCTGCGCTACGGGGTGGGGATCTGCGCTCCTGCCACCGTTGCCGTCGCACAATTCGTCGTGCAGCTGGTGCTGCTGCGCCATCTGAGCCCCGGCGATTTCGGCGTCTTCGCGCTGCTGATGGTGATGATCCAGTTCGGTTACGGTCTCTCCAACGCGCTCATTTCAACGCCCTTCACCGTCGCGCTCCATGATCGCGAGACGCCGGATGCTGCGCTTCGTGCCTTTTTCGGAGTGAACGCGGCCTATGCGGCGGGCTTCGGAGTGGTCTGCGCGCTGATCGGCGTTGTTTTCTCCGTGGGACCGTGGATCTTGGTCTTCGGTGCCTATGCGGCCCTTGCCATGCTGCGCTGGTTCGGGCGGGCGCATTGCTATGCGGTGTTCCGGCAGATGAACGCCGCTGCCTCGGATGTCTCCTATGCCGTGCTGCTGCTGGGCTTCGTCGGCAGTGCATGGCTCCTGGGGCGAATCGACATGCTCACCGTATCGCTGGCCCTGCTGGCGGCCACGCTGGGCAGCCTGCCGGTGATCAGAACGGGCTTCCTCGGGCAGCAATTCGGTCGCGCTGCATTCTCATCGCTCGCTCCCTATGGCCGCATCTGGCAGACCCAGGCTCGCTGGAGCCTCCTTGGCGTGGTGACGACCGAGGCGACGACCAACGCCCACGCCTATCTCGTTTCCGGCTTTGCCGGAGCTGCCGCATTCGCGCCGCTCGCGGCTGCGGCGCTGTTCACCCGGCCGGTCGCATTGGCCATCACCTCGCTCACCCAGCTCGAGCGGCCGGCCCTCAGCAAGGCGATCGCCGCGCAGGACGTCGGGCGGGCGCGCGCAACCTGCCGCAGTTTCTTCATCGTGCTGTTGCTGATCTGGCTGGCGGTGACGATTGCCGCATGCGTCATCCTGGTGGCGAAGCCCGATCTGCTCGCCGGAAAGCATTATGCGCCTGCGGAGCTGCAATTGGCCTTCACCTTCCTCGCGCTCATCGCGCTGGCGCAGGTGTTCCAGACCCCAGCCAGCGTCTTCCTGCAGGCCGCCGGCGAGTTTCGCTCGCTGGCGATGGCAAGCGCCCTCTCGTCCATCGCCTCGATCCTGCTCGCCGCCGCGGCGCTGGTGGCTGCGGGTCCGGTGTACTCGCTGCTCGGCATCGTGGCGGGCAAGGTGATGATGGCGGTGCAGGTCCTCCGCCGCAGCAGAAAATGGGAGGCGGATCGTGGCTAACGCCGTCATCGCCATTCCCACCTGCCGCAGGCCGGCAGGGCTCACGCTGCTCCTGGACTCGCTCGCGGCGCTTGTCACCGAGCATGAAGTCTCGGTGATCGTCGCGGACAATGATGCAGATGGCCACGAGGGCCTGTCGGCCGTGGGCAGGCTGCGGGCCGCGGGCTATCGCTGGCCGATCTCGGCATTTCTTGTCCCGCAGCGTGGCATCTCTCAGGTGCGAAACGGCCTGGTTGCAGCGGCGACGGCGGTGGCGGAGGCAGACTACGTGCTGATGCTCGACGACGACGAGACCGCCGAGCCAGGCTGGCTCGACGAGATGATCCGGGTGCAGCGGGACACGGGCGCCGACATCGTCGGTGGCCGCGTCAACCGGCAGTTCGAGGGTGGCAAGCCTGGCTGGGTCGAGGGCGTAAGCCTCCTTGCCAACAAGACGAGGGCCGGCGGGTCGCAGGTCGACCTCGTCGATTCCACCGCCAACATCCTGTTCGTCAGATCATTTCTGGCACGGCTCTCGCAACCGGTCTTCGACCCTGCCTTCGGCCTTACCGGCGGAGGTGACAAGGAGGCCCTGATGCGGGCCAAGCGCGCCGGCGCCTCCTTTGCCTGGGCCGAGAGCGCGGTGGTGAACGAGCAGATACCGGCCTCACGGCTCACCGAAGGCTGGGTTCTGAGGCGTGCCTTCCGCGTCGGCAACAGCGACATGCGGGTGCTGCTCCGCCATCACCACTCGTGGATGGAAGTGCTGGTGGAGATCGCCAAGGCCTTCACCGTGCTGCTGGGCGCGCCCGCCCTGATGCTCCGTGGGGCGGGCAATGATGCGGGACGGATCAGGGCGCGGATGATGATTTGGCGCGCGGCTGGGAAGCTCGCAGCCTTCGCGGGCCTGGCCTATCGCGAATATCGCATCACACATGGCGGCTGAGTGACGCCTTCTTCGGGGGGCGAGCAGGGATCAACAGGGAACGCGAAGCGCATGCAGAACTTCGGCAACGTGGTGATCGGTGGGATCCGGACCTCCCGGATGTCGCGGCAGGCCCTGGCGGGCATGATGGCGGGCGCAAGCTCCGCAACCGCCGCGGACGGTCCTCCACGCCTTGCCTTCGACCTCAACGGCCAGGGACTTGCCATGAGCGTGTGGAACGAGGACTATCGAAGCAATCTGCTGATGGCCGACCTCGTCCATGCCGATGGCCAGCCATTGGTGATCGCATCGCGCATCCTCACGGGCACGCCCATCGCGGAGCGCAGCGCCACGACCGACATGTTCCATGATCTCGCGGCGGTGGCGCAGCAGAGCGGGCGAAGCTTCTACCTGCTCGGCGGATCAGAGGAGGTGAACCGGGACTGCGCACGGAAGCTGCAGGACCTCTACCCCGCTCTCCGGATCGCCGGACGCCGCGACGGCTTTTTCAGCCGAGCGGAGGAACCTGCCATCTGTGCGGAGATCAACGCGTCCGGCGCCGACATCATCTGGGTGGGACTGGGCAAGCCGAACGAGCAGGCCTTTTGCGTGCGCAATCGACCCCTTCTCCGCGCCGGATGGATGATCACCTGCGGTGGCTGCTTCAATTTCGTCGCCGGAACCTACCGCCGTGCGCCGCAATGGATGCAGGACGCCGGGCTCGAGTGGATCTTCCGCATGGCAACGCGCCCGCGGCAGTTGGCCTGGCGCTACCTCACGACCTCACCCCTGGCATTTCTGCTGCTCCTGCTCCGCACGCACGAATGCAGTCCGACGGCGCAGCGGCAGACCCATGCTCGATGACCTGACACCGGGCAGCAGCCGTGCGGCGCTTCGGCGCGAGCAGCTGGGGCAGGGGACGCGCACAGCTTCGCCGCGCATTCACCAGCCCGTGGCGCAGGCCCGGCCCGGCCATTCCGATGCGCCACACTACCGACCGGACATCGACGGGCTTCGTGCCGTTGCGGTCCTCAGCGTCGTGGCTTTTCATCTCGGTGTGCCGGGAATTCGCGGCGGCTTCATCGGCGTCGATATCTTCTTCGTGATCTCGGGCTATCTCATCACCGGCATCATCACGCGCGAGATCGCGTCCGGCACATTCTCGTTGGCCGACTTCTACGTCCGGCGCATCCGCCGCATTCTGCCCGCCCTTCTGCTGGTGCTCGGCGTCGTCACCGGGTTCGCCGTCTTCCTGCTGTTTCCGGGCGAGCTCGTGGACTATGCCAATAGCCTCGTCGCGGCGCTGTTCTTCGTGTCCAACCTCTACTTCCTGTCCAAGGCGCAGTATTTCGGTGGTGCGGCGGACAGCATGCCGCTGCTGCACACCTGGTCGCTGGCCATCGAGGAACAGTTCTACCTGTTCTTTCCTCTCGGCCTCATGCTGGTGGCGCGCCTGCCATGGCTGTGGGCACGGTTGCGCTTCGTCATCGCGGCGGTGGCACTCGCATCCTTCGCCGCTTCAGTGGTGCTGGTCGCGGTACATCAGGAGCTCGCCTTCTATCTGCTGGTCTCCCGCGCCTGGGAGCTGTGCGCCGGGGCGCTGCTCGCCACCGGCTTCGTGCCGGCGATCCGCCACCGACTCCTGGCCGAACTGCTCGGTCTGGCGGGACTCGCCGTCATCATCGCGGCCGTCCTGCTCTATCACAGGGCGATCCACTTCCCGGGTCTGCTCGCAGCTCCACCGGTGGTGGCGGCGGTGGCTATCATCCATGCCGGGAGCCTGCCTGGAACGATCGCCAGTCGCCTGCTCGGTGCCCGGGCACCTGTCCTCATCGGGAAAATATCCTACTCTCTCTATCTCTGGCACTGGCCGCTCATCGTGTTCTGGCATCTCGGCACGGGCCGCCAGCCGGATTTGCCGGCAATGGCTGGGATCTTCGTGGCGTCGCTGGCGCTCTCCTACCTCAGCTGGCGCTTCGTGGAGACGCCGTTCCGCCGCAGCACGAGCCCGGTGGCACGCCACCCGTGGGCCGCCGCGGGCCTGTCGGCGCTTCTGGTGCTGGGCTTCGCCTGGCCGTGCTGGAGTGCCGGTGGCTGGCCATCGCGCTTCTCGCCCGAACAGAACCAGACAGCTGCCTACCTTGCCTACGACGACAGAGACATCTACCGGCGCGGGACCTGCTTCATCGACTCGCATGTCCAGGCTGCCGCGGACTTCGACGCGGGGCGCTGCCTCACGCCGGTGGACGGCAAGCCGAACATCCTGATCCTTGGCGACAGCCATGCCGCGCATCTCTGGCGAGCCATGGCCGAAAGCCTGCCGGACGCCAATGTGCTGCAGGCGACGGCGAGCGGCTGCAAGCCGCTGATCGGCGGTGCGGGCGAGCGGGCATGCATCGGCGTGATGAACGAGGCCTTGCTGAACACCAGGCTGCTGGATCGGCTCGATACGATCGTGCTGTCGGCGCGCTGGCAGCCGGACGACCTGCCGCTGCTCCGTGCGACTGTGGCCGACCTGGCCCGGCCCGGACTCCGCATCTATGTTTTCGGTCCGATCGAGACCTATGAAACGAGCCTGCCGCGCTTGCTGGCACAGGCGGAGACCCGGGGATCGGGCGTCGTGGAGGCCGCACGGCTGCCAGACGCCGACACCACCGACCGGCTGTTCGCCGCCGCCCTGCACGACGGACCGGCGCGCTACGTCTCGCTCGTCGACTTGCTTTGCCCCGGCGGGGACTCCTGCCTCTCACGCACGGCGGACGGCACACCGCTGCAGTGGGACTATGGTCACCTCACCCTCCCGGGCGCGAGGACGGTGCTGTCGCTGGCCGCGCAGAAGGGTCAGTTTCCGTGAATGGGACCTCCCCCAAGGTGATCGTCGCGGTGCCGACCTTTCGCCGTCCGGCACAACTCCGCATCCTGCTCGATGCTCTGGCCGAACTGCAGCGGCCCTGCGATCTCGCCGTGCTGGTGGCCGATAATGATGGCGAGAGCCAGCAGGGACTGGCAGTCGCTCGCGAGTGGGGAGAGAATGGCGGAGGTCTGCCGGTGCGCGCAATGCTCGTGGCCGAGCGCGGGCTCGCCAGCATCCGCAATGCCCTTCTCGCCGCGGCGCTGGAAGACGCCGACGCCACCCATGTGGCGATGATCGACGATGACGAATGGCCCGATCCACAGTGGATCGCGGCACTCCTCGAGATGCAGCAGCGGACCGACGCCGACATCGTCGGTGGCCCGGTGTATCCGGCATTTGCGTCGCCCGTTCCGGCGGTCGTTCGCGCCTGCCGCTTCTTTCGCCCAAGCCCTTTGCCGGACGGGCCGGTTGACATCGTATGGGGCACCAACAACGTGCTCGTCACCCGCGCCTGCCTCGAACAGGACGGGTGCACGTGGTTCGATCCCCGCTATGGCTTGAGCGGTGGCGAAGACGCCGACTTCTTCATCCGCCAGCGGGCGGAAGGCCGGCGCTTCGCCTGGGCTGGCCGCGCTGCCGTTCACGAGGCCGTGCCGGAGGCGCGCGCGCGCCTTTCCTGGCTGCTGCGCCGTGCCTTTCGGGTGGGCAATACCAATGGTCGGATCCAGATCCAGCGGCGCTTCCGCGGCCGCGGGCCGGCGGCGGTGACGGGGGTGGGGTTTGCCAAGCTGATGTTGGCGCTGGCGCGCCTGCCACTGGGTGTGCTCAGCGCCACATCGCGCGCCGATGCCTGTTGCGACATCGCCGAGGCGGGCGGCATGCTTCTCGGCGCATTCGGCTACCGCTACGAGGAATATGCCGCATGACAACGGGCCAGGAGATCCCCGCGGTGCCCGCCCTTCCCGCTCCGGAACGGGTTCCGCCACGCCCCCATACCCTACGGCGCGCCATGCAGCACGGTCGCCGCATCTCCGTCACGCTGCTGCTCGACTGGGTCATGACCGCCTTCATGATCTACGTCTTCGTCGGCGGCCAGCTGTTCGAGGATCGCTCGCAGGAAACCCTCGCCCTCAACTTCGCAAGCCAGGGCCAGGGCGACACATTCCGCCAGTTCTACTACTTCACCATCTTCGTCATCGTAGGCTTCATAACCTACCGCCATGACCTCATGCGCAAGCTGCGCTACTATCCGATGACTATCAACCTGATGACGATGTGGTGCCTTGCCACCACCTTCACGGCAATCGAGCCGGCGATTTCCTTCCGCCGCCTGGTGCTGAGTTCGATCGTCGTCTACACCACCTTCAATCTCTTCATCTGCGTCGGCTTCCAGCGCAGCTTCGAACTGCTGCGCAACGTGCTGGCGCTGCTGATGTGTGCCTCGCTCGTGTCGGTGTTCATCATTCCGGAGGCCGTGCACCCAGCGACCGAGGCGGACAAGGCGCTGGCCGGTGCCTGGAAAGGCCTGTTCTTCCACAAGAACATCGCAGCCTCGATGGCCGCCAACGCCATCATCGTCTTTGTCGCCTCCTATCTCAACCGCCGCAATCTCGTCGACCTGCTTCTGATCGCAGTGGCTGTCGTCTTCCTGTCCGGCACCAAGGGCAAGACGGCGCCCGTCCTGATGATCCTGGCACTGGGGCTCGGCCTGTTCTATCGCTATTCGCTTGGCTTCTCGCAGAGGCGGACTGTCTATGTGGCCGCCAACGCCCTCATTGCGGCAGGACTCTCCGTCGGCATCCTGCTGTTCCAGGACAAGATCATCGCCATCCTGTCGGACCCGGAGTCGCTCACCGGGCGCATCGCCATCTGGAACCTCGTTGCCGACTATGTGCGGCAATATCCGATCACGGGTGCCGGATATGGTTCATTCTGGCAGATCGGCGACCAGTCGCCGGTGTTCCGTCTCACCTCCACGAGTTGGCTGATCCGCACTTCGCATTCGCACAGCGGCTACCTCGAGCTGATGGCCACGACCGGCGTTCCAGGCCTTTTCTTCGGGCTTCTCGCCCTGGTGGTCGCTCCCTTCGTGAAGTTCATGCATCTCGATTCGAGCAACCGCAACATCAAGGCGGCCCTCTATTCGATCTGGATCTTCGCACTTCTGTTCAATTTCATGGAGACACAGATCTTCACCCGTGACCGCCAGATATGGCTGATGCTCATCATCGTCATCGCCAGCCTTCGCTGCATGGAATATGACGCCGGTGGCCGGCAATGAGTGAGATCTCGCCGCATCGCCCGCTGTCAGCGGTACCGCTGTTCTCGGTCGTGGTCCCGCTCTACAATCGCGCCGCCACCATCTCCGTCACCTTGCGCAGCGTGCTGGACCAGACATTCACCAACTTCGAGATCATCGTGGTCGACGACGGATCGACCGACGATCCGCAGCTTGCACTGGCAGCGCTTGCCGATCCGCGCATCCGGCTTGTCCGCCAGGAGAACGGCGGCGGTGGCAGTGCGCGCAACCGCGGCATCGACGAGGCGCAGGGCGAATACATCGCGTTTCTCGACTCGGACGACCTGTTCCTGGTGCACAAGCTGGAGACCGTAGCGCGCCGGCTGGACGGCGAGCCGTGGACCGTGTGGTATTCCTACATCAACGTCGACAGGGGCGTCGGGCACTACTGGGTACGGCCCAACCGACCAATCCGCGCGGGCGAGGACGTCGGTGAATACCTCTTCGTGCACAACCAGTTCATCCAGACCTCGGCCATCGTGCTGCCGCGGGCGCTGGCTCGCCAGGTCCGCTTCGACCCGACCTTGCGCAAGGGGCAGGATCTCGATTTCTGCCTGCGCCTGCAGCGCGCGGGCGCAACGTTCCGGATGATCGAGGAACCCCTCATCGTGTGGGTCGATATCTCGGATGCGGGCCGCACGTCGCGGGTGCCAGGCTACACCGCACCGCTCGCCTGGCTCGATCGCTGCGGACCCTTGCTGTCGCGGCGTGCCAGGCTTGGCTACCGCGCCACCGTGCTCGCCTATTACATGGCAGGCGACAGGCCCTTCACCGCGGCGCGCGATCTGGCAGCAGGGCTGCTCCAGGCGGGCGTGCCGCCGCGGGTCATTCTCCGCCAGGCCCTGCGCGCCTATCTGCCACGTGGGCTTTACCGGCGCCTGGTGGATGGCGCGGTGAGGTTCATCGGAAGTACCCGAACCCATCGCAGCCTTCCGGACTAGTGCCGGCCCGGCGGATATCGGCGACGAGTGGGCATCAGCGCATGTCGTCGGCCGATCCAATCACGGCATCTGCCTCGATCTCGACGTCGTAGTCGCCGACCAGCTTCGCCTCGACCAGAGTGTTGGCGGGCAGGATTCTGCCGAAGACGCGGCCGTGGGCGAGCGAGACTGGTTCCCAGTTGGCTGCATCGCGCAGGTAGATTCGCGTGCGCACCACGTCCTCGATACGCCCGCCCGCGGCAGCGAGCGAGGCGGCGATCTTGTCGAGGATGTAGACGGCCTGCGCGCCGGGGTCGCCAGGGGCCACGCAGCGGCTGGAGGAATGCGTGGCGGTGGTGCCCGAGACGTAGATCGTGTCTTTCACGCGCACTGCCCGGCTGTAGCCGGCGATCGGCTCCCACACGCTGCCCGTCGAGACGCGCGTGCCGCCGCGATGCTGCATCGGCATCGCCTCATAGGCCGAGGGGATGGCGCTGAGATGGTGGCTGAGGTCGCCCGACGCGGTGAGGAAGGGGGGCTTGCGGTATTCGTCGCCGCAATCGCCGGGGATCGGCGTCATGGTGCCGAAGACTTCGGTCAGCAGTGCCTGGTCCTCGGTGTCGAGCGCGAAGCCGAAGGCCTTGAGGTTGTCGTCGCGATGCTCGTTTTCGCCCAGTCGCGCGCCGATGATGACCGCCGCGACACTGTCGTGCTCCAGCACCCAGCGCGTGGCGACGTTGGAGAGCGAGACGCCATGCTTGCGGGCAATACGGTCGGCCGCAGCGAGCAATGTCTGGAAGCTGTCCCAGCCGCCGCCGGCATCGATGAAGCGCTTGTACTTCGACTTGCTCCAGTCGGCGATGTCGCGGGGCTCCGGCTTGCCGAGCCATCTGGCGGACAGGAAGCCCCCGCACAGCGTGCCATAGGCGAGGAGGCGCACGCCCTTTGCCCGGCAGAGTTCGGAGAGGTCTCCGGCCGCGCGCCGGTCCACCATCGAGAAGGAGACCTGGTTGGTGGCAATCGGGATGCCGTCGGCAAGTGCGAGCGAAAGGTGCGCGGCATCGAAATTGGTGACGCCGATGGCCCTGATGTGACCTTCCTGCTGCATCGCCTTCATCTCGTGCAGGGCATCGAGCCAGGCCGGATGCTCGAAGCTCCACCAGTGGAACTGCAGCAGGTCGACGCAGGAAACGCCCAGCCGGTCGAGCCGCTCCTGGACACCCCGGCGCACCACCTCGCGGGTCATCGGCCCCGGCTCCGGGCACCATTTGGTGAATGCCACGGGGCGGCGCGGCTGACCGGCATGGCGCTTCATCAGGGTGCCGGTGATGACTTCGGCGCTGCCATAGTGGTCCGCCATGTCGAAGCTGTCGAAGCCCGCCTGGGCATAGGCCGCGAGATGATCGGCCGCGCGCTCGGGATCGAGTGTCGTTCCACCCTTTTCCATGTCCGCCACCTGCCACAGCCCGCAGACCATGCGGCTGATGTCGAGGTCCCTGGCGATCCTGGTGCGAGGCGGGGTCTGCATGGTCACTTCTTCCCTGTGGCTTCGTTGACGTGGCGGGACACGGTGCGCACCTCGCCCAGTATGCCGCGCGGGCGCAGCAACAGCATGACGCAGATGGCGAGGCCGATCATCACGATCTGCAACGCGGCAGCGCGCGCCTGCATCTCGGGCGGCACCACCGCCGAGATCAGTGCGGCCGAGGCGGCCCACACCGCCCACACCAGCACGGCGCCCAGCACAGCGCCGCGGTTGTTGCCCGAGCCGCCGACGATCAGCATGGCCCAGACCTGGAAGGTCAGCATGGGGACATAGTTCTCAGGCGCGATGAAGCCGATGAAATGGCCCTGCACGGCGCCTGCGAGCCCCATGATGGCGCCGCCGATGGCGAAGGCCTGGAGCCGGAATGAGAAGGCGTTCTTGCCGAGCGCGAGGGCCGCCTGTTCGTCCTCGCGGATAGCCCGCAGCACACGCCCCCAGGGGCTGCGCAGCAGGCGCTCGAGACCGAGATAGACGGCGAGCGTGGTCAGCACCACGAGGCCCAGATTGAGCAGGGCGAAGGTGAGCCGGTCTTCCGCCAGCCAGCCGAAGGGCCGCGGGATGAAGCCAATGCCGAAAGGTCCGCCGGTGATCGGCTCGAGGTTCAGGGCGCAGAGCTGCACCACCACCGCGACACCGAATGTGGCGATGGCGAGATAATCGGCCCGCAGCCTGATGGTGAGCAGCCCCACCAGAACCGAGAGCAGGCCAGCCATGGCCATCGCTCCCAGCCAGCCAATGGCGATGGGCAGGCCGAAGCCGCCGAGGCGCACCGGGTCGTCCGGCGTGGTGAGGATGGCGGAAGTGTAGGCGCCGATGGCCACGAAACCGGCCACGCCGACGTTGAACAGGCCGGTCTGGCCCCACTGCACATTGAGGCCGAGGCAGATGATGGCATATGTGAGCGCCACGGTGAGGAAGAAGGCGCCATAGGAGAGAAGCTCGATCACGCGGCCCTCCCGAACAGGCCCTGCGGGCGGAGCAGCAGCACCGCGACCAGGATGACGAAGGCCACCGCGGCGCGCCATTCAGCACCGATGAACTGAACCGACAGCGCCTCGGCAAGGCCCACGATCAGCCCGCCCAGCATGGCGCCGGGCACGCTGCCGATGCCGCCGAGGATGGCGGCGGCGAACAGCGGCAGCAGCAGGTCATGACCCATGTGCGGGCGAATCTGCACGAGGAGGCCGGCCATCACGCCGGCCACGGCGGCGAGAGCCGCGCCGAGCAGCCAGACAATGCGGATGGTCTGGCGCACATCGACGCCGACAAGAGCCGCGAGTTGCTGGTTCTCGCTCACCGCGCGCATGGCGCGGCCGATGGCGGTTCGGGTGAGGAGCAAGTGAACCGCAAGGACGAGGGCGGCGGAGACGGCGAGCGACAAGAGCTGGTCGGGCGTCGCCCGCACGCCGGGCGCGATCTTCATGGCGATCTGCAGGGCGTCGGTGAAATAGGCGGGCTTGGTGGTGGCCATGAATTCGAGCAGGCTGCGCAGTGTCAGCGCCGCGCCGAAACCCGCCATGACGAGGATGATGACGGCACTCCTGCGCGCCCTGAGCCGACCGAAGAGCAGCGCATCCACCAGCAGCGCGAGGAGACCCGTCAGCACCATGGAGGCCAGCAGGCCGACCGGCAGCGACCAGCCGAAGGAGAAGGGTCCGATCGGTGCCGCGAGCGGAGCATAGGCCGTGGCGAGTGCACTGCTCACGCCGAGCGCCGCATAGGCGCCCCAGCTGATCAGCTCGCCATGCGCAAAATTGGCAAAGCGCAGGATCGAGTAGGTCAGGGTGATGCCGATGGCGCCGAGCCCAATCATGGTGCCCGCGATCAGCCCGTCCATGAAGGCCTGGGCGATCATGCCGGCACCGCAGGGGCAATGCCGAGATAGAGTTCGGCGATGATCGGGTCGTCGGCCAGCGTCGCGGCGGGACCCTCATGGCGGAGCTGGCCTTCCACCAGTATCACGCCGCGATGCGCGATGGCCAGTGCCGCCTTCACGTTCTGCTCGACGAGGATGATGGTGACGCCCGTCCGGTTGATGTGCGCCAGGCTGCTGAAGACCTCGCCCACGATGCGCGGCGACAGGCCGGCCGATGGTTCATCCAGGATCAGCACCTGCGGATCGACGATGAGGGCGCGCGCCACCGCCAGCATCTGGCGCTGGCCGCCTGACAGCTGCCCGGCCCGCAGTCCCGGCCGGCTCGCGAGGTCGGGGAACATGGCCGCGACGCGGGCGATGCGCGCGCGCCGCAGGTGGCGCGGCAGCAGGTCTGCCGCGAGCTCGAGGTTCTCGAATATGGTGAGCGTGGCGAAGATGTTCTCGGTCTGCGGCACGAAGGCGAGGCCGCGCGCGATCTTCTCGTGCGCCGGAACCTCCGTGATGTCGCTCGCCCCCAGCGCCACGCTGCCGGCGAACACCGGCACGATGCCGGCGATTGCCTTGACGAAGGTCGACTTGCCGGCCCCGTTGGGGCCGAGCACCACGACGAGCTCGCCCGGCGCCACCGCGAGGTCGATGCCGCGGACGATGGGCAGGTCGCGTTCGTAGCCGGCCACGAGGCCGCGGGTCGAGAGCGCCGCGCCGTGACTCATGCGGCAACCCCGAGATAGGCCTCTATCACCGCCGGGTCGCGGGCCACGTCATCAGGCTTTCCCGCGCGCAGAAGCCTGCCCTGGGCCATGACGATGATGCGGCCGCACAACCGTGCTACCATGTCCATGTTGTGCTCGATGAGCAGGATGGTGGTGCCACGCGCATTGAGCTCGAGAATGCGCGCGATGATGAATTCGAGCAGGGCCGGATTGACGCCCGCCGCCGGCTCGTCGAGCAGGATCGCCTTGGGATCCGCCATCAGTACGCGGGCAAGTTCGAGCAGCTTGCGCTGTCCGCCGGAAAGAACCCGCGCAGGCTCGTTGGCGAGGTGCGACAGGGTGAGGAAATCGAGCAGGCCCCGGGCCTTGTCCACCGCGTCGCGTTCCTCGCGCGCCACCCTTCCGGGTGCAAGGAAGTTGGCGAGCATGTTTTCGCCGGCCTGGCGCTGCGCGCCGGTCAGCACATTCTCGAGGACCGTCATCTCGGCGAAGGGGCGGGGAATCTGGAAGGTGCGGCCGATACCGCGCACGATGCGCTTGTCCGGACTCTCACGCGTGACGTTGACGCCGGCTGCGACGATCCGGCCGGCGGTGGGCCGCAGGCTGCCGGCGAGAAGATTGAACATCGTGGTCTTGCCGGCGCCATTGGGGCCGATCAGCCCGAGGATCTCGCCGCGCTGCAGGTCCAGCGACATGCCGTCCACCGCGCGCATGCCGCCGAACTGCATGACGAGCGCCGTCGCCGCAAGAAGCGCGTCATTCGGGGGCGGAGTGGTGCCGGTCATCCGGAATCTCCCTTGCGGACGACTGATGTTTGATCAAAGATATCTCTATGGGAGGCAGCTCTCCGGTGCAAGCCGGAAGAAGGCTTGAGAGGATAGGGAATGCCGGACGGCAGCAGGTCACAGTCGGGGCGCGCGGGCGGGGGCGGAATCACGCCGGTGCTGCGCGAGACGCTGCATGACCGCGTCTACGCCGAATTGCGGCGCTCGCTCGTCCACGGCGTCTTCGTTTCGGGTCAGATGCTGCGCATCCAGGACCTGGCCGAGAAACTCAACACCTCCACCATGCCGGTGCGCGAGGCGCTGGCGCGGCTGATTTCCGAGCAGGCGCTCGAGGCTCTTCCCAACCGCTCCGTGCGGGTGCCCGTCATCACCCGCGAGAAGCTGGACGACCTGGCGCGCGCGCGCGTGCTGATCGAAGGCGAGGTGACGGCGCGGGCCATGGACCGCCTGGGACCGGGCGACTTCGCGCGGCTCAAGGACCTCACCCGCAGCTGCGAGGCAGCCTTCACCGTCCGCAACGAGGATAACATCCGGCGCGCGACCGAGCTGAACCATGCCTTCCACGACCACATCTATCGCGCCGCCGGTTCGCCCGTGCTGCAGCCGATGATCGAGAGCCTGTGGTTGCAGTCCGGCCCCTATGTCCATGCCGCGGCCTTCCTGCACGACGAGACCAGCGACCCGGCCGGCACGCACCACCACTGGGAGCTGATCAAGGCTCTGGAGAATGGCGACCGGAAGGGCGCCGTCACGGCGCTCACCCGCGACATCACCCGCGCCTTCAGCCTGCTCCGCAACAAGCTGGATGCGGAGGAGGCAGATGCAAGGACGAGGCAGCATGGCTGACAACGACGACGGCTTCGAGCTCTATGACCTCCGTGTCGAGGTGACGGCGCCGCCCGGCGGCCCCATCTATTGCGGCGCCAAGCCCGGCGACTACTTCGAGATGCGGGGCGAGATGATCCATTTCCCGCCCGGCCAGGGCTTCTCGATCTACTCGCTGGCAGCCCTCCTGCCGCTGTTGCCCGCAAAGCAGCGCCCCACCCACCGCAATGACTGGATGACGAGCGACGCCGAAGTGGCCTGCCCCGATCCGAATTGCTCAACGCGCTTCCGCATCACCCGCACCGGGCTCCGCCGCTTCAGCCATGCCCAGACCACTGCCGTGCCCCTTTCCGAGGATTGATCCCCCGTGCAGCGCATCTCCCTCGAGCCCGGCTACGAGATCTCCCGCGTCATCCGCGGGGGTTGGCAATTGTCGGCCAGCCACAGCCAGTCGGTGAGCGATGATCCGGTGGGAGACATGGTGTCCGTCGCCGACGCCGGCATCACCACCTTCGACTGTGCTGACATTTATACCGGCGTCGAGGAGGCGATCGGTGCATTCCGCCAGCGCTATGCAGACCTGCGCGGTGCGGAGGCGCTGGCGAAGATCCGCGTCCACACCAAGTTCGTGCCCGACTTTGCCATGCTGGAGGGGATCGACAAGGCCTATGTCGAGAAGGTGATCGACACATCGCTCAGGCGGTTGCACATGGAGCGGCTCGATACGGTGCAGTTCCATTGGTGGAACTATGATGTGCCGCGCTGGCTCGAAACCGCGACGTGGCTGGAAGAGCTGCGCCGGGCCGGCAAGATCCGGCGCGTCGGCGGCACCAATTTCGATACGGCGCACCTGATGGCGATGCGCGACGCGGGCGTGCCGATGTCTTCCATGCAGGTACAGTACTCGCTGCTTGACCGCAGGCCGGAGAAGACGCTTGTCGCCGCGGCACGGGCCAATGATGTCGCCATCTTCTGCTACGGCACCGTGGCGGGCGGTTTCCTCGGCGAGCGCTGGCTTGGGCAGCCGGAGCCCAAGGCGCCGCTCGAGAACCGCTCGCTGGTCAAGTACAAGCTCATCATCGACGATCTGGGCGGCTGGGAGCTGTTCCAGCAGCTGCTGCGCGCGCTCCATGCCATTGCGCTCCGTCATGACAGCGACATTGCCACCGTCGCCTCCGCGGCCATGCTGGCGCGGCCCGGCGTTTCGGCCGTCATCGTGGGCGCGCGCAACCGCGTCCACCTCGCTTCCAACCTGCGCATCGCGTCGCTCGGCCTGTCCGCTGAGGATCACGCAGCCATCGATGCCGTTCTGGCACAGGCCCATCCGCTTGCGGGCGACATCTATGCACTGGAGCGCGACAAGACGGGTCGCCATGGGTCCATCATGAAATACAATCTCAACAGCGAGGGAAAGACCACCGCGCCGCGGGAGACGGCGTGATGTTTTTGACGACGGCAACATCCACACAACACATCAACAGGGAAGGTAGACACTCATGAAGAAACTGTTCCTGGCCGCGACCATGCTTGGCCTCGCGGCAAGCTTCGGCGGCGCGGCTCATGCGGCCGACTGCGACATCACCATCGGCCTCGTGCTGGAGCTCACGGGCCCAGCCGGCGAATATGGCCAGGCAGGCGCCAAGGCCGTCGAGATGGCGTTCAAGGATTTCAACGACGCCGGCGGCGTCAACGGCTGCAAGATCGTGACCGACACGCGCGACAGCCAGACCCAGGGCAACGTCGCGGTCGACCAGGCCACGCAGCTCGTCAACATCAAGAAGGTGCCGGTGATCATTGGCGGCATCATCTCGCCGATGTCGATTCCCATGCTGACGTCGGTCACGGCACCTGCCGGCGTCGTGCAGGTTTCGCCCGCCTCGTCGTCGCCCACCCTCACCGAGCTCGGCCGCCAAGGCAAGACCAACGGCGTCTTCTTCCGCACCATCACGTCCGACGCTCTGCAGGGCACGGCGGCGGCGAAATACGCCATCGACCAGGGTCTCAAGAAGATCGCCATCATTCACGTCAACAACGACTTCGGCGTGAACATGGTGCGCGAATTCTCGGATGCTTACAAGAAGCTCGGCGGCACCATCACCTCGGTCACCCCCTACAACGAGAAGCAGTCGAGCTATGCCTCGGAAGCCAGCGCCGCCCTTGCGGGCGATCCCGAAGCCCTCTACCTCGTCAGCTATCCCGTTGACGGCGCCACGGTGGCCCGCGCCTGGATCACCGCGGGCGGTCCGCAGAAGTTCCTGCTCAACGACGGCATGAACTCCGAGGACTTCATCAAGGCGGTCGGTGCGCAATACCTGAATGACGCGTATGGCACCTCGTCGGGCACCACCGAAACGGACTCGACGAAATACTTCAACGGCAACTTTGCGGCCTTCTCCGGCGGCATCAAGCCCGACGCACCGGCGGCCGACCGGTCCTATGATGCCGGGGCCATCGTGGCGCTTGCGACGGCCAAGGCCGGCAAAGGCGATGCGGCGGCGATCAAGGCTGCGATTCCACAGGTGACCGATCCCAATGGGACGCCCATCCATGCCGGCAAGGACGAGTTCGCCAAGGCGCTCGCACTCATCAAGGATGGCAAGACCATCAAGTATGAAGGCGTGATCGGCCCCATCTCGTTCGACCAGTTTGGCGACATCACCGGACCTTTCCGTCTCTGGAAGGTGAAGGATGGTGTGGTCACCACCATCGGCGAGATGAGCGCTGACCAGGTAGGCCAGATCAAGGCGTCCCTGAAATAGCGGATGAGAGGGCACGGCGACCTCCTGAAGGAGGTCGCCGTCCTGCGTTGCGGCGGGCGCCAACCGGCAAGCGCCCCCACCGGGGGTTCGACAGACACCCGAAGGCACTGGCCGGCAAGTTGAGAAAAACCAGCCGGGACAATCGACCGCCGCCCGGTTCTGCTCGAGCCGGGGACTCACTCCGGAGGCGATGACTGAGGACCTCGTTGAGACCCACTTCGATCACCGCGAGGAGACGACCTTTCTTGCAACGGGCACAGCTTCGCGGCGTGAACTGGCCCGGGCATGGAACGCCTCGGCTCCGCACTCCTCCAGCACTCCGACCCACGCGTTACAGACAGGCACTACAGTTGCGCTCGCAGTGTCACTTTCGGGGCGGAGTTCCTGAAAATTGTGGAGGTAACATCCGAGAGTTAATCCTGAGCAAAGTCCTCTGAATCCGGGGCCTCACGATGGGAAGCATATCTGCGTAGAATTTTGGATCTCGGCTCCATTCAAAACTCTTGCCACGCCGCGCTTGAGTCGACGATCTCATTCCGTGACAGACCCGCTTGGTCAATCTGTCACATAACTGTCAGACAGCGCACCTACGCCACTCCTTCCACCCAGCAAGGAGAGTCCGATGCGCGCTATTCTTCTCAGCACCGTTTTCGTCCTGTCGGCGAGCGCGGCCATGGCGGCGGATGCGGCGGTTACCGAGATCCAGCTTCCCGACATGCCCATGGGGCAAGTGACCTATCCGGGCGGCAAGACCCTGACGCTCAACCGCGGCATCGGGTCGGCGGCTTTCCGTGATCCAAAGGATCCGGCCGGCGTCGTCTGGACCGTCACCGACCGTGGGCCGAACCTCGACTGCGATGGCATCGAGGAGTTGACGGGCCTCGGCATCGACACGCTTTGCGCCGGTGACGACAAGGCCAAGAACTTCCCGCAGCCCGACTTCACCATTACCATCCAGAAGATCGAGACCGGGGCGGACAATACGGCCAAGGTCACGGAGACCATCTCCCTCAAGACCGCGTCCGGAAAGCCGGTGGGCGGTTTGCCCTTCTCGGCCGAGGGATTCAAGACCGAGGCCGCCTATGATGTGAACGGCAAGCTGCTGCCAGTCGACGTCAACGGCTTCGACACCGAGACGCTGGCGCGGCTGCCGGACGGCAGCTTCCTCATCGGCGAGGAATATGGCCCGTCGCTGGTCGAGGTCGCCGCTGATGGCACGGTGACCAAGCGCCATGTCCCCGCCGGCCTCGAGACGGCGCTCAAGAACGACGAGGTGGAGGTGGTGGGCACCCTGCCGGCCATCATGGCCAAGCGCTACCTCAACCGCGGCATCGAGAACGTGGCCGCATCGCCCGACGGCGCTACGATCTACGTGCTGATGCAGAGCCCGCTCGCCAATCCGGACAGCGATGCCTACAAGAAGAGTGCCAATACTAGGCTGTGGAAGATCGACCGGGCCTCCGGCAAGGTGCTGGGCGAGTACGTCTACGTCATGGACGATCCGACGAGCTTCCGTGCCGACAACAAGAAGGAACCGCAGAAGCAGAATGCCGTGCGCATGAGCGAGATGGTGTTCCTCGGCAACGACAAGCTGCTGGTGCTGGAGCGTATCGGCAAGACCTCGAAGTTCTATGCCGTCGATCTCGCCTCGGCGACGCCTCTTGATGCCAGCTTCGACGATTCCGCTACGACGCCGTCGCTTGAACAGCTGAGTGCCGCCGAGCTCGGCGCCAAGGGCATCAAACCGCTGGCCAAGACGCTGCTGCTTGACTCCGACGATGTCGAGGGGCTGCCCAAGAAGGTCGAAGGTGTTGCCGTGATGGGCCCCAACGAGATGATCGTGTTCAACGATTCGGACTTCGGCATCGAGGGCGACGGCAACAAGGCACTGCGCGTGACCTTCAAGGAGCCGGTCCTGCAGTAAGGCAGGTGCGGACCTGCCTCTCTCACCCCGGCTCAACGGCCGGGGTGACTGCCCTTCTCGGGCACGAGAATGAGTGCGAGCCCCGCACGCTTCCCGGAAACATGCGGGGCCCGCGGGCCGGTCCACGGAGATGAAACCGGCCAAGGGAACTGTGATGCGGGCGTGTGACGGACCGACGACGGATGTCGTGGCCGGCACCTGTCACGGACCGTCGCAGAACGGTCATCTCTGCGGCCTAGCGCACGGTCCTTGTTCTGGTGGTGATGGACCACGCCCTTGAATGCTCACGCGGTTCCCGGCCTGATCTGTACATTCGGCTTCGATGGAGTCGGGCGGGGACGGCGGTTGCCGGAGGAGGAGATCCGCTGGCCTCTGGCTGAGGGCGAATGGTTATGGCTCCATCTCAACTTCGCCGACTGGCGCTGCCGGCGCTGGCCCAGCGGGGCATTCGGACTTCCGGCAGAGCTCGTGAACGAGATCTGCGACGCGCCGGTGCGTCAACATGGCAGTGCCTGGGATGGTATGCTCTTTGGGCATCTCGCGGATTTCCGGCGCGAGTTCGACGCCGAGTAATCGGACCCGGCACAGGGGAGGGACCAGCCACCCTTCATCTGCATGTCACCGAATGCGCCGATGAGATGCGGTTCGGAGAATCATCATGCCGCAACTCGGACCTGAACCCTTCCTTCACCCCAACGCCATCGTGCGCAACAGCCAGCTCGGCGCCTTCGTGGAGATCGGCGAGGGCAGCAACATCCTCGAAGCGGTGATGGGTGACTACAGCTACACCGCCCGCTATGCCGATATCGCCTATTCGATGCTCGGAAAGTTCGTGAACGTGGCCGCCTTCACCCGGCTCAATCCTGGTGAACATCCTTATCATCGGGCCTCGCTCCACCACTTCATGTACCGCTCGAGCTATTTCTGGCCAGACGAGCCGGACGAGAAGGCGGTATTCGACTGGCGCCGTTCGCGCCCCGTGCGGGTAGGGCACGACACCTGGATCGGCCATGGTGCCATCATCATGAAGGGCGTCACCGTCGGCAATGGCGCCATCATCGGCGCGCAGTCGGTAGTGACCAAGGATGTACCTCCCTATGCCATCGTTGCGGGTGCACCGGCTCGGTTGATCAAGTGGCGGCATCCACGCGGCGTTGCGGACCGGCTGCAGGCATTGGCCTGGTGGGACTGGACGCATGAGGAGATCCGCGCCGCGCTTCCGGATTTCCGCGCGCTTTCGGCGGAGGCCTTCCTCGAGAAGCATGAACGTGCCCCCGTCATGCAGCCGTTACATTCGGTTGGTTAGTGGTGCCATGTCCTCTCAGTCCCCGACATCCGGCGAAGCTGCACGCGCGGCGTGGATGCGCGTTCTCGCGCTCTCCACTCTGAGCGACCTTGAGGCCTGCGCGCAGGACTATGCCGACACTGCACATGATGTGCTGAGGTCGCCCGAGACTGGTCTTGTGATGCTGCGTGGCCGCATGGGTGCGACCGGAGCGCCTTTCAACCTTGGCGAGGCGACGGTGACGCGCTGCGCGGTGCGCCTGGACGACGGCAGCGAAGGTCACGCGTATGTGATGGGGCGCAGTGCATCACATGCGCGCCTTGCGGCGATCTGCGATGCCCTGCTGCAGCGTGACCCCGAGGGGCTGTCGGCGAAGATCATCGCACCCCTCGCAGCAAAGTTCAGCGCGAAGCAGGTGGAAGCCTCCACCAAGGCGGCGGCCACCAAGGTCGACTTCTTCACCATGGTGCGCGGCGATGACTGAGCGGGGCTTCACCGATGTCGCCGTCCAGTCGGCGCATGCTTTCCGGTCCATCATGCAGGCCATGGCGCGGCCCGGCCGTGTCATGTTGCTGGACGCTGACATCGAGGCGCCCGCGCCCCTGCTGCCGAGTGCCGCCGCGGTCGCGCTGACTCTTTGCGATTTCCAGACGCCCGTATGGCTCAGCCCGGAGCTCGACAACGAAAGGGTGGTCCACTATCTGCGTTTTCATACCGGCGCGCCGATCGTGGCTGAGCCGCAGGCAGCGCAGTTCGTGTTCACGACCGCCGTCGAACTGCTGCCGCAGCCGGGCCTGTTGCTGCAGGGGACGCATGAGTACCCGGATCGGTCCGCCACGCTGGTAATCCAGGTGGCCGGCTTCGGTGCGACCGATGTGGAGCTGTCGGGCCCGGGAATCCGTGGTGCCGAACACTTCGGCGTCGCGGGGCTCGACGAGGTTTTCTGGAGTGCCATGGCGGAGAACCATGCCCGCTTCCCGGTCGGGATCGACGTGATCTTCGCCGCGCCCGCCCAGCTCGCCGCCCTGCCGCGCTCGACCGCCATTCGCATGCTGGAGTCCGCCTGATGTATGTGGCCGTCAAAGGGGGCGAACAGGCCATCGACGCCGCGCACAGTCTGCTCGATGAGGAACGTCGTGGTGACCGCAGCGTGCCATCGCTGAGCCTGGACCAGATCGCAGAGCAACTGACGCTCGCCGTCGACCGCGTGATGAACGAGGGTTCGCTCTATGACCGCGAGCTGGCTTCGCTCGCCATCAAGCAGGCGCGCGGCGACCTGATCGAGGCGATCTTCCTGATCCGCGCCACGCGCACCACGCTCGCCCGCTTCGGCTATGCCGAGCCGCTGGACACGCAGGCGATGCGCGTGAAGCGCCGCGTCTCCGCCGCCTTCAAGGACATTCCGGGTGGCCAGATCCTGGGGCCGACCTTCGACTACACCCACCGGCTGCTCGACTTCGCGCTGGCGGGCGACAGTCAACCCGTCGCGGCGGCGCGCGCGCAGAGCGCGTTGCGCATGGAGATGCCACGCGTGCTGGAACTGCTCGGAAGCGAGGGCCTGATGGAGCAGCCGTCGCATGAGGCGGGCGAACCCGCCGACCTGACGCAGGACCCGCTGAGCTTCCCCGCCGGTCGCGACCTGCGCCTGCAGAACCTCGCGCGCGGCGACGAGGGATTCCTGCTGGCCCTCGCCTATTCGACGCAGCGCGGCTATGGCCGCACCCACCCCTTCGCCGGTGAGATCAGGCTCGGCACAGTCGAGGTGAGCTTCACGCCAGAGGAGCTGGGTTTTCCGATCGTCATCGGCGAGATCAGCGTAACCGAATGCGAGATGATCAACCAGTTCAAGGGCTCCGCAACTGTGAAGCCGCAGTTCACCCGCGGCTATGGGCTGGGCTTCGGCCAGTGCGAGCGCAAGGTCATGTCCATGGCGCTGGTCGACCGTTCGCTGCGGGCCGGGGAACTGGGCGAGGAGCGCGTGGCGCCGGCGCAGGACGAGGAGTTCGTGCTGTCGCATTCCGACAATGTGCAGGCCACGGGCTTCGTCGAGCACCTGAAGCTGCCGCATTACGTCGACTTCCAGTCGGAGCTGGTGCTGCTGCGCCGCCTGCGCGCCGAGATCGACAAGGCCGAAGGCAGGCTGGAGGCCGCGGAATGAACGCGCCCGCCTACAACTTCGCCTATCTCAACGAGCAGACCAAGCGGATGATCCGCCGGGCGATCCTCAAGGCGATCGCCGTGCCGGGCTACCAGGTGCCCTTCGCCAGCCGTGAGATGCCCATGCCCTATGGCTGGGGCACCGGCGGCGTGCAGGTGACAGCCTCGGTTCTCACCCCCGAGGACACGCTGAAGGTCATCGACCAGGGTGCGGACGACACCACCAACGCCGTCTCGATCCGCAAGTTCTTCGTCAAGACCGCAGGGGTTGCCACCACCGGGAGGACGGAGGAGGCGAGCGTCATCCAGACCCGCCACCGCATCCCGGAGACGCCGCTCACCGAGGACCAGATCCTGGTGTTCCAGGTGCCGATTCCGGAACCCCTGCGCTTTCTGGAGCCACGCGAGACGGAAACCCGCACCATGCACGCGCTCGAGGAATATGGCGCGATGCACGTGAAGCTCTACGAGGACATCGCGCAATACGGCGAGATCGCCACCACCTATGCCTATCCGGCCAAGGTGGCGGACCGTTATGTCTTCGATCCCTCGCCGATCCCGAAATTCGACAACCCGAAGCTCGACGACTGTCCGGCGCTCCAGCTGTTCGGCGCGGGGCGCGAGAAGCGCATCTATGCGGTGCCGCCCTATACGCGGGTGAAGAGCCTCGACTTCGAGGATCATCCCTTCGAGGTGCAATCCTGGGACCAGCCCTGCGCCCTGTGCGGCACGCGCGACAGCTTCCTCGACGAGATCGTGATGGATGATCACGGGACGCGCATGTTTGTGTGTTCCGACACCGACTTCTGCGCTCGCAACAGGGGTGAGCGATGAAGCCGCTGCTGGTTGCCGAGAACATCAGCAAGTTCTACGGAACGCGTGCCGGCTGCCGCGACGTGTCTTTCGAGCTTTGGCCCGGCGAGGTACTGGCGATCGTCGGGGAGTCGGGTTCGGGCAAGACGACGCTGCTGCGCTGCCTGTCGGGCTACATTCCGGCGAGCTCCGGCAAGGTGCGCTACGCGACGCGCGATGGCCGCTCCGTGGCGCTGGACGAAATGAGCGAGGCGGAGCGCCGGCTGCTGATGCGCACCGACTGGGGATTCGTGCACCAGGACGCGCGTGATGGGCTGCGCATGGGCGTTTCCGCCGGCGCCAATGTCGGCGAGCGCATGATGGCCGTGGGCGAGCGCCACTATGGCCGCATCCGCGCCACGGCGACCGACTGGCTGAAGCGCGTCGAGATTTCGGAAGACCGCATCGACGACAGCCCGTGGTCCTACTCGGGCGGCATGCGGCAGCGGCTGCAGATCGCCCGGAACCTCGTCACCTCGCCGCGGCTGGTGTTCATGGACGAGCCGACTGGGGGCCTCGACGTCTCGGTGCAGGCGCGGCTCCTCGATCTCATCCGCGGACTCGTGAAGCGTCTCGACCTCGCCGCCATCGTGGTGACGCATGACCTTGCCGTCGCGAGACTCCTCTCCTCCCGCATGATGGTGATGCAGCAGGGCCAGGTGATCGAGGAGGGGCTGACTGACCAGATCCTCGAAGACCCGCAGGCGCCCTATACCCAGCTTCTCGTCTCCTCCGTGTTGCAGGTGTGACGATGAGCGCTGTCCTCAAGATCGAGAACCTCTCCAAGACCTTTCTGTTGCATCAACAGGCCGGTGCGCGCATTCCGGTGCTGAAAGATCTCAATGCCGAGGTGAAGGCGGGCGAGGTCGTCGCGGTGACGGGTCCTTCGGGGCGCGGCAAGAGCTCGCTGCTGAAGCTGGTCTACGGCACCTATCGCGCCAGCGGGGGATCGATCAGCGTCCTGTCTGGTGTCACCTGGACGGATGTGGTGACAGCACCGCCGCGCGATGTGATCGACCTCCGGCGCAACGTCATAGGGTATGTGACGCAGTTCCTGCGCGTGATCCCGCGCGTTCCCGCCGAGATGGTGGTGGCCGAGCCGATGATCGATCGTGGCATCGCGGCGGAGCAGGCGTTGGCACGGGCCCGCATGCTGCTGGAGCGGCTCAACATCCCGAAACGCCTCTGGCATCTATCGCCCATGACCTTCTCCGGCGGTGAGCAGCAGCGGGTCAACATCGCACGCGGCTTCGCGGCGCATTTCCCGATCCTGCTGCTCGACGAACCCACGGCCTCGCTCGATACCGAGAACCGCAACCGCGTGCTGGAACTCGTGGCCGAAGCCCGCGGGCACGGCAGCGCCATTCTCGCCGTCTTCCACGACGAGCAGGAGCGCCGCCGCGCCTGTTCGCGCAGCATTACGTTGGATTGAGGTGACCATGCGCCACGCCATCTATTTCGCCCCACCGCCCGGCACGATTTTCCATGATCTGGGCTCCCGCTGGATCGGCCGCGATGCCTTCACCGGCGAGGCCTGCGAACAGCCCGACCTTGCCGGCATCGGTGTCGTCACGGGTGATCCGCGCCGCTATGGGTTCCACGCGACACTGAAGCCGCCCTTCGCGCTGCGCGAGACCGTCAATGCCGAGGCGCTGCTGCGTGCCGTTGCGGCTCTCGCCGCCGGGCAGCAGGGTTTCGCCGTCGCACTCAAGGTGGCGGTGCTCGACCAGTTCCTGGCGCTCGTGCCACGCGAGCCGAGCGAGGCGCTCGAGCGGCTTGCCGAACGCACGGTCCGTGAACTCGACGGTTTCCGCCAGCCGCCATCGGAAGACGAGCTGGCCCGGCGCAGAACTTCCGATCTCACGCCCAGCCAGGAACGGCACCTCGCCGAGTGGGGATACCCCTATGTTTTCGGCGACTTCCGCTTCCACATGACGCTCACCGAGCGTCTGCCGCCCGCCTATATCGAGCGCTTCAAGGCGGCAGCGGAAGCGCATTTCGCACCGGTGCTGGCGGCGCCCCTGGCCATCGACGGCCTCACGCACTTCACCGAAGCGGCGCGCGGAGCGCCCTTCATCGCGACGCGCCAGTTCCCCTTTTCCAGCCAAGTCGCCGAGGTTGCCGCATGACCGAGACAGTCTTCACCAACGCCCGCGTCGTGCTGCCGGACGAGGTCCTGGAGGGCACCGTGGTGGTCCGTGACGGAAAGGTCTTCGAGGTGATCGAAGGCAGTGTCGCAGGCCCTGCCGAGGATCTCGACGGCGACTACCTCATCCCGGGCCTCGTCGAGCTGCACACCGACCATCTCGAAAGCCACTACCTTCCGCGGCCGGGCGTGGCCTGGCCGGCCGTTCCCGCCGTCATGGCGCATGATGCGCAGATCGCGGCGGCCGGCATCACAACGGTGTTCGACGCCCTGCGGGCGGGCAGCTTCGAGCCGGGCGACCGTTCGGCGCGCGAGGCGATGTCGCTGTGCTCCGCCATCTTCGAGGCCCAGGACAGCGGGCGCCTCAGGGCGCAGCACTTCATCCACCTGCGCTGTGAACTGCCCTGTGCCGACACCGCGGACTCTGCCGAGATGACGGCGCAGGCGGGACCGCTCCATCTCATCTCGATCATGGACCACACGCCCGGGGCGCGGCAGTTCGTGTCGATCGACAAGTTCCGCGAATATTATCTCGGCAAGAAGCTGATCCTGCCCGAGCACATGGACGGTTACATTGCCGTCCGGCAGGAGATGCAGGCCAAGCATGCCGCCGCCAACAAGCAGGCGATCCTCGCCATGGCCGAAAGGCTGGGCGTGCGGCTCGCGAGCCATGACGACGCCACCGAGGCGCATGTCGAGGAGGCAATCGCCGACGGGGTGGCGATTGCCGAGTTCCCGACCACGCGGGAAGCGGCGCAGGCCGCCCATCGCAACGGTCTTGCGGTCCTGATGGGCGCTCCCAACGTGGTGCGCGGCAAGTCGCATTCCGGCAACATCTCGGCGGTCGACGTGGCGGCGAGTGGCCACCTCGACGTGCTGTCCTCCGATTACGTGCCTTCGAGCCTGCTTCCCGCAGCCTTCCGGCTGGCGGAGACGGTACCCGGAATGAGCTTGCCCGCCGCCATGCGGACGATCACCCTCAACCCCGCCCGCGCTGCCGGTCTCGGTGATCGCGGTACGATCGAACCGCACCGGCGGGCCGACATGGTCCAGGTACGAGTGAAGGACGGCATCCCCGCCGCGCGCCGCGTTTGGCGCGAAGGCCAGCGGGTGATGTGATGGGGGTGGCTAGCGGCCATCTCGTCCTCGTTGTCGGACCCAGCGGAGCGGGCAAGGACGCCGTGATGATGGGCGCCCGGGCCGCTCTCAAGGCGGAAGACAATGTCGTCTTTCCGCGCCGCTTCGTCACCCGCCTCAGCAATCCGGATGCCGAGGACCACGTGTCGATGACGGAAATGGAGTTCGCCGTCGCGGTTGCCGATGGCGCCTTCGCCCTGTGGTGGCGGGCCCATGGCAATTCCTATGGCATCGGACGCTTCGTCGAGAGCCACCTCGACTCCGGCGCGATCGTGGTGGTGAACTGTTCGCGTGCCTCCGTCACAGATGCGCGGGATCGTTTCGCCAAAGTGACGGTGATCGAGATCACCGCGCCCGAAGATGTGCTCGTCAGGCGCATCGTGGCGCGTGGCCGCGAGACGCCTGAGCAGGCGCGTGAACGTGTGCTGCGCAAGGTGCCGGACTACCCGTCGGGCGTCCGAGTGGAGCGGGTCGTCAACGACCGCAGCCTCGACGAGGCGGTTCGCCGGTTCTGTGCCATCCTGCGCAGCCTGGACGGCGCGCAGCTGTGTCCGGGCCGGGCGGACGAAGCGCTCGCCCTGCCGACACCGTGAGTGCCTCCAATGTCATAGTTTCGGGCGGTCTCTGCCTGTTGCCGGGGCGGGGGCTGGTTGCGGCCGACGTCGTATGCAGCAACGGCTTGATCGAGGACATCCAGATGCCGAGAGGCTCTCGGTCAAGTGCCATCGATGCCGGCGGATGTCTCGTGCTGCCGGGTATTGTGGACATCCATGGCGATGCCTTCGAACGTCAGATCATGCCGCGGCCGATGACGATGTTTCCCGTGGACATGGCCATGCGGGAGACCGACCGACAACTCGTCGCCAGCGGCATCACGACGGCCTATCACGGCATCACCGTATCCTGGGAGCCCGGGTTGCGCAGTCTCGATCAGTCGCTGCAGGTCATCGGCGCACTTGAGCAGCTGGACCCGGTGCTTGCAGCAGATAACCGTATCCACATCCGCTGGGAAACCTTTGCCCTCGACCAGGCCAGGGAGGTGCTGAAGCTGTTGACGCGCCCAAAGACACCGCTCCTGGCCTTCAACGACCACACGTCACCTCTCATGAAGGTCGCCGATGTCCGGCGTGCGGTGAACCGCCACGCCGAGCGTGCCATGGTGGCGCCGGGTGAGTATCTCGCGCTCTATGAAGAGGCGATCGCGCAGCATGACCGCGTCGCGTCTGCCATTCGAGAGGTTGCGGAAGTCGCGAAGCGACACGACGTTCCAATGCTGTCACATGACGACCGCACGGCGGACGACCGCGCGTTCTACCGCTCCCTGGGGGCGCAAGTCGCCGAGTTCCCGGTCACAGAGGAGGCCCTTGCTGCGAGCGTTGCTTGGGGTGACATGGTGGTGCTCGGGGCGCCCAATGTGGTGCGGGGCGGAAGCCATAGTGGGGCGATCGGCGCGGAGCAGGCCGTGCGGGCAGGCAAATGCGCGGTCCTCGCCTCGGACTACTACTACCCTGCGCCGCTGCAAGCGGCCGTTGCCCTCGTGGAGCGCGGTGCGCTGTCGCTTGAGCGGGCATGGGAGCTGATCAGCGCCGCTCCGGCGCGGGCCGCAGGGCTTGTCGACCGAGGGGAAATCGCCAAGGGGCTGCGAGCCGATCTCGTTGTGCTGTGCCCTGGCGAGAAGTGGCCGGTGGCGACACTCTGCGCGGGCCGCGCCGTCTACCGCAGCCGCTAGTTCGGTGTCGCCTTGCTGCCGGCAATGGCGGTGCGCAGGAGGGTGGAAAGCCGGTCGATGATCGAGACGGTGATCAGGATCAGGATGATAAGGAAGGCCACCTTCTGCCATTCCAGCGTGCGGATCATCTCCGATAGCTCGAGGCCGATGCCACCCGCCCCCACGATACCGATGATTGTGGCGGAGCGGGTGTTCGATTCGAAGAAATAGAGGCACTGCCCGATCAGCACCGGGGCGACCTGGGGCAGCAGGCCGAAGCGGATACCGTGCAGCTTTCCGCCGCCCGAGGCCGTGACACCTTCGACCGATCTCTGGTCGGAGGCCTCGATCGCTTCCGAGAACAGCTTCCCGAGCGAGCCGATGTCGGAAATCGCGATGGCCAGGACACCGGCGAAGGGGCCGAGACCCACGACATTTACCCAGACCAGCGCCCACACCAGCGTATCGACGCCGCGCAACGTGTCGAAGCCGCGGCGGGTGAAGAAGCGCAGGATCTGCGACACGGTCGTGTTGCGCGCTGCAATCAGGCTGAGGGGCAGGGCGACGGTGGCGGCGAGCAAGGTGCCGAGCATGGCGATCGCGACCGTTTGGGCCAGCGACATCAGGAAGCGCAGTAGGTTGGTGCTGCTACCCCATTCGGGTGGCATCATTAGGACGACCAGCTTGCCGAGGCTGCTGAGGCCATTGAGAAACCGCGTGGCGGAGAATCCGAGGTGCCACAGGCCGAATACGAGGAGGGTCAGCATCGCGACCACCAGCAGCCGGCCGGTCCAGCCCGGCGGCTTGAAGACGCTTGCGCAGCGCGCCCTGAGGGCTGCACTCTCGATATCGCTGTAACCGCTCGAGTCCATGCCGTTCATGTCAGCCAACCTGGGTGATGAAGTGGTGGCGGATGCGCTCCGTCACCAGATCAATGATCGAGACGGTGATGATGATGAGCAGGAGAATGGCCGACACATCGGGATAATAGAACTTGCGGATCGCCTCCATCAGGTCTTGGCCGATGCCGCCAGCACCAACGAATCCCATCACGGAAGCGCCGCGCACATTGATCTCGAAGCGCAACAGGCCATAGCTGAGGAAGTTGGAGAGGACCTGTGGCAGCACAGCAAAGCGCATGGTCTTGGTCCACGAGGCGCCGCTGGCGATGAGGCCCTCGACCGGCTTCGGGTCGACATTCTCCAGCACCTCGTAGAAAAGCTTGCCCAGTGCCCCCGTGGTATGGATGACAATGGCCAGTACGCCGGCAATCGGTCCAAGCCCGAAGGCCATCACGAAGATCAGCGCGAAGACGAGATCCGGCACGGTGCGGCAGAACTCGAGGAAGCGGCGCGTCACGAAGGCGACGGGCCGCGAGGCGCCAAGGTTGCCTGCCGCGAAGAAGCAGGCGAGGAAGCCGAAAACAGTGCCGAGGACGGTCGCCACATAAGCGATCAGCAACGTATCGGCGAGGAGGCGCAGCCATTTGCCGAGTCCCCAGAACCAGCTCTTCACGTCGTAAAGAACGAGGTGCCCCGCCGCGGGGCCGGAGTCGAGCAGAAAGATGCGGCTGATATAGTTGGGGAACTTGTGGATGTTCTGGAAGAACAGGGGAAGGTCGATCTCCGCCATCCAGCTAGCCGCCAGCACCAGGGCGAAGAAGATGGCGGCGGCGATGAGGAAGCGCCGACGCTTCACGGCCACAACGGCGGCATAACCTCCGGCCAACTGCTCCACGGAAGGGCGTGGCGGCGTCGCGGTGGATGCGGTCATGTGGCGCTCCCGAAAGGAATGGGCCTGCGCCGCGTGGCGCAGGCCCGTTGCCGTTACGACTTGCGCAGCGTGTCGACGAACTTGTTCAACTCGACAATGCCGTCATAGGCGGCGTTGGTGGTGGGCACCCACAGCTGCTGCTTGCCGTCGGTCATCACCTGGAAAGCCTCGGGGTCGTTCTTGTCGATCGAAAAGAAGGCCTCCTTGATCGCCTGCTGCAGCTCTGGCGGAAGAGTCGTCAGCATGGCGAAGGGCGAGTTGACGATCTGGTCTGACTTGAAGATGATCTTGAAGTCGTCGTACTTGGCCATGCCCTTGCGCTCCATGCGGCGGAGCATGGACTCGTTCTCGTCATTCCACCAGTTGAAGGCCGCATCGATCTGGCCCTGCTGCAAGGCGATGACAGCGTTTTCGTGGCTGCCCGTATAGACGACGTTGGCGAAGAACTCCTCGGGCTTGATGCCCATCTTGTTCATCTCGAAGCGCGGCACGTTGTTGCCGGAGGTCGAGTTCGGGTCGACGAGGCCGAGGTTCTTGCCCTTGAGGTCCTCGATCTTGGTGTAGGGCGCGTCGGCCTTCACATACATGACCGAGTAGTAACCCTTGGTACCGTCCTGGTTCACCTGCATGGCGAAGGCTTCGATCTTGGCGCCGTTCATCAGGGCACGGGCGAAAGAGGCGGGACCGTAGAGGGCGAGGTGGATGTTGCCGGCGATCTGACCTTCGATCACGGCCGCATAGTCATTGGCGATGCGCAGCTTGACGGGAACGCCAAGCTGCTTGGTGAGGTACTGGATGAAGGGCTCGTAACGCTTCTCGACGCCGGTGGCATTCTCGTCCGGGATGGTGGCGAAGACGAGCTCGGGGTAATCCGCCTTCCAGTCGGCGCGGGCGGCGGTGGCGAGCACCGGGAGGGTGGCGAGGCCGGCGGCGGCCTGCAGAAGGTGACGGCGATTCATCATGGGTAGGGCTCCTGTTGGGATGGTCGATGAGGGAGGCGAGATCAGGCCGCGCTGGGTAACGCCGCGGACCCGTTCAACTGCCGTGCTGCCGCCTCCGGGAGGTCCAGCACGTCGTTCGCTTCAAGGCCATAGAGGTCGATGACGATGTCGTCGGTGAGCATCTCGGGCGTGCCGTCGAATACCACGCGGCCGGCCTTCATGCCGACGAGGCGCGTGCAGTAGTCACGCGCCAGCTCAAGCGAGTGGAGATTGCACATCACCGTGATGCCCGCCTCGCGGTGCAGGTCGCGCAGTGAGTCCATGACGATCTTGGTGTTGCGCGGGTCGAGAGAGGCCACGGGTTCGTCGGCGAGGATGATTCGCGGGTCCTGCACCAGGGTGCGGGCGATGGCGACGCGCTGCTGCTGGCCGCCGGACAGACTCTCGGCGCGCTGGCTGGCCAGATCGGCGAGGTCGAGCCGGTCGAGCGCCCGCAGCGCGCGGAACTTTTCGTCGTCGGGCCAGGATTTCAGGAGGGCGGGCACCAGAGAGATGTGGTTGATCCGGCCCATGAGGACGTTGGTGAGGACGTCGAGGTGGCCTGCCAGGTTGAACTGCTGGAAGATCATGCCGCAGGAGGAGCGCCAATCGCGCAGCGCCTTTCCGCGCAGGCTGGTGACCTCCTTTCCGTGGAACGCGATGCGGCCTTCGGAGGGGTCAACGAGGCGGTTGATGCAGCGGAGCAGTGTCGACTTGCCGGCGCCAGAGCGGCCGATCACGCCGACGAAGGAGCCGTCAGTGATGTCGACGGAAACGCCCGAAAGGGCGGGCTTGCCGCCGAAACGCTTGCCGAGATTCTCGATGCTGAGCATGTGCGCCTTCCTACGGGAGGCTTTGTTAACCTCCACGCAACAACAGCTGCGTGACAGCGAGATTGCAGCTCCATGACGGCGCGGCTCTTGCCTGCGGCCCTTGGGTCGCCCGTGTTTCCTGCCATTGCTGCAGTGCGGGGGGAATGGTAGGAAACCTGCGCCGCCGTTCCTCGGCGGATTGCATGTTTACAGACCAGAGCGGGTTGTCATGTCGGACCACATCATGAAGGCCTATGACGAAGAGCTCGGCGAGCTCCGGGCGCTGATCGACCGTATGGGGGAGGTCGCGCTGGTCCAGGTCGATGCCGCCGGGCGGGCGCTGCAGCAGTCCGATGCCAGCCTCGCGGAGATAGTGATGCAGAAGGACTACACGGTCGACACCCTGTTTCGCGAGGTCGAGGAGAAGGCAATCCGGATGATCGCCAAGCGGCAGCCGGTGGCCGGCGACCTACGCGCCATCATGGCCTCGATCAAGATTGCCGCCGATCTCGAGCGCATCGGCGACCTGGCGAAGAACACCGCCAAGCGCTCCGCCGCGATGGCGGATGGCATGGGGCGCCTGGCGGAAGTGGTCCTGCCCATCGGCGAGATGGCCGAGGACGAGGTCCGCAAGGTGCTGGCCGCGTTCCGCAGCAATGACTCTGCCGCAGCACTGTCGGTTTGGGAGCGCGACGAGGAACTGGATGAACTCTACAATTCCTGCTTCCGCCAGCTGCTCACCTACATGCTGGAAAACCCACGCATGATCGGCGCCTGCACGCACCTCCTGTTCGTGGCCAAGAACATGGAGCGGATCGGCGACCACGCCACCAACATCGCGGAGAACATCTGCTACCTGGTCGACGGAAAGCTGCCGTCGGGTTCGCGGCCGAAGCGCGACACGACGATGTCGCCGGAGCTCGGACTGAACTAGGCGTCGAGGAGCAGCAGGTCACGGCTGTTGAGGCCGACCGTCACCCGCGAGCCGGGGACGGGAGGCGGCATGTCCGGCTGGTTGAACATGTCGAACTCGACCGGCGTGCCGAGCACTTGCGCCCGGATGCGGATCACGGAACCCAGGAACGACACCTCGCCGATCTCGGCAGGCACCTGGATGTTGCAGGTCCCGGCATCCTTCAGCCTGATGCTCTCGGGCCGGATGGCGAGCAAGACGTCGGCGCCGCGTGCCGCGGCTACCGGTGTGGCGAGGGGGAGAGACGTTTCCCCCACCTTCACCATGCCGGCGGCAGCATCCTCCACCTTGCCCTGCAAGACGTTCAGTGTGCCGACGAAGGTGGCGACGAACTTGGTCTTCGGCGCGTTGTAGATCTCGAAGGGCGTTCCCGCCTGCTCCGCGATGCCCTTGTACATGACCACCACCTGGTCGGAGATGCTGAGGGCCTCCTCCTGGTCATGGGTCACGAAGACGGTGGTGATGCCGAGCTCGCGCTGGATGGCGCGGATCTCGCTTCGCAGGCTGACGCGGATCTTCGCATCCAGCGCCGAGAGTGGCTCGTCGAGTAGCAGCACGCGCGGCCGTGGCGCGATGGCGCGGGCCAGCGCCACGCGCTGCTGCTGGCCCCCCGAGAGCTGGAAGGGGTAGCGGCTGCCGAGGTCTGGAAGGCCGATCAGCTCCAGCATCTCGGCCACGCGCTTGTCGATCTCGGCGCGCGGCTTGCCCGCGACGCGCAGGCCGAAGGCGACGTTCTGCGCCACGGTGAGGTTGGGGAACAGCGCATAGGCCTGGAACACCATGCCGATCTGGCGCTGGTTGGCCTTGAGGCCGGTCACGTCCTTGCCGTCGATGACGACAGAGCCGGCGCTCGGTGTCTCGAGGCCGGCCAGCATGCGCAGCACGGTGGTCTTGCCGCAGCCCGAGGGCCCGAGCAGCGAGATAAAGGCGCCCTTGGGGATCGACAGCGAAAAGTCGTTGACGACTTTCGTCGGCCCGAACTGTTTGGCGAGCGAATTGAGTTGGATGAAGGACATCAGCGTTTGGCTCTCATGTGCGGGGCAAGCCGGGTGGCGAGCTGGATCAGCCCCAGGCACCCCCAGGTGACGGCAAAAGCGATGACGGCGAGGGCAGCAGGCTCATAGGCGCGGTTCGAGCCCATCCACACCATGTAGGGCCCGAAGGCCGGGCGATTGAGCAGGGCGGCCAGCACATATTCGCCAATGACGATGGCGAAGGTGAGGAAGGCGCCTGACAGCACGGCGACCAGCACGTTGGGAACGATCAGCCGTGCGAGGATGGTGATCCAGCCTGCCCCCAGCATCTGGGCGGCTTCGGTGATGGTCCGGACGTCGAGGGTGCGCAATCCCGTGTCGATGGCGCGGTACATGTAGGGGAGCGCCAGAGTGGTGTAGCCCAGCATGAGCAGGACATTGGTGCCCATGCTCGATCCCGTCAGGGGCAGGAAGCTGGAGGTATTGTAGAGGCGGATGTAGCCGAAGACCAATACGATTGGCGGGATCACCAGCGGCAGCAGGGTGATGAACTCCACCACCGGCCGGATCGACGGCAGCTTGAGCCTCACCCAGAAGGCGGTGGGCGTCACGATCAGCACGCCCATGACGATGGTAAGCAGCGCCATGACCACGGAATAGAGGAAGGTTTCCTGGAACTGCGGGTCGAACAGCACGCTCCTGTAAGCATCGAAGGAATAGACGCCACGCCGTGCCCGCAGCGAGAACTCGAAGGTGCCGATGAGCGGAAGCAGGAAGTAAATCGTGCCGAATGCGGCGGTGGCCCAGGCCCAGAACCTGCCTGATTTCATTTGAGCCACCTTTCTGCCCGCACGCGCAGCAGGATGTAGATCAGGTTGGCAATGCCGGTGACCACGATCATGCCGAAGGCCAGTGCATAACCGAGATGCGGATCGTTCAGCACGTCGCCGCGGATCTGGGCGAAGAGGATGATGGGCACGATCGACAGCGAGGAGCCGGTGAGTGCCATGGCGGTGGCGACCGCCCCGAAGGCATTGGCGAAGAGCAGCGCGAAGGAGCCAAGGAGTGCCGGCCACAGCACGGGCAGCGCCACCATGCGCCAGTATTGCGCATTGCTGGCACCCAGCGTCTGGGCCGCTTCGATCCACTCGCGCTTGAGACCGTCGAGTGCCGGCGTGATGATCAGGATCATCAGCGGAATCTGGAAGTAGAGATAGGTGACGGCGAGGCCGGTGAAGCTGATGAGGTTGAACCCCATGGCGGCAATGTTGATGCCGAACCAGTCGCGCAGCAGCACGGTGATGAGGCCGAGACGGCCGAGCGTCGCGATGAAGGCGAAGGCCAGCGGCACGCCGGCGAAATTCGACGCAACGCCCGAGAAGGTGAGCATGCCGCCGCGCAGCCACTCCGGCAGGCCCCCGCGGGTGACGGCGACGGCGATCGCGAGGCCGACGAGGCATCCGAAGAAGGCGGTGATGAGGCTGAGCTTCAGCGACAGCATCGTCGCGTTGACGATGTTCGGGGCGGAAAGGCCGGCGATGTTGCCGAGCGTGAAAAGGCCTTCCGGCGTCTGGAAGGAGGCGATGACGATACGGATCGTCGGCAGGATGAGGAAGAGCAGGGCGAAGAGTGCGAAGGGCACCACGCCGAACCATTTCAGGATCGGATGTTCGCTGCGCCGCGGCGGCATCTTCGCGGTCATGGTCGGTGTTCCAAAGGAAGGCTCCGTCCCGCAGAGGTACGGGACGGAGCAAGTTTAGGGAGCGGTGCGCGACTTACTGAACGTTGGCGCCGACGACCTTGTCCCAGCCACCGGACACGGCGGCCTTGTTGACCTCCTGCTGCTCGACGGTGGGGAACACGGCCTTGGCATAGCCTTCGGCGGGCGGCAGCTTGGCCAGCAGGTCAGCCGGGATCTTGCCCGAGGCCGACATCGCGTTGAAGCGGGCCGGGTGGCAGTAGCCGGCGAGCCAGCCGAGCTGGCCTTCGTCGGAGTAGACGTATTCCATCCACAGCTTCGCGGCGTTCGGGTGCGGCGCGAAAGCCGAGATCGCCTGCACATAGACGCCGGCGAGCGAGGACGACGACGGGATCACCACGTCCATCGGGGGGTTGCCCTTCAGGCTGTCGCGCCAGGCCAGCAGGTTGTAGTCCCAGGCGACGACGATCGGCGTCTGGCCCTGGGCGATGGTGCCCGACTTGCCGGTGACAGGAACGAAGTTGCCGGCCTTGTTGAGTTCGGCCATCAGCTCGAGGCCCTTCTCGCCGGACTCCTTGCCCGGCTGGGCACCCCGCGACATGCCCGCCGACATGGTGGCGAGGATCGCCTGGTTGGAAGCGCGCGGGTCACCCGTGAGCGCGACCGAGTTGGCGTATTCCGGCTTCAGCAGGTCGGCCCAGTCGGCCGGGGTGTTCTTGACGATGTCTTTGTTCACGCCGAAGGCCATGACACCGTAGTAGTCACCGTACCAGTTGCCGTCGGGGTCCTTGACGTCAACCGGGATCTCGTCCCAGGTCATGACCTTGTAGGGCTGCAGCAGGCCTTCCTTCTGGGCCTGGGGGCCGAAGGCGAGGCCGACGTCGATCACGTCCGGCGCCTGCGGGCCCTTGTTGTCCTTGTTGGCGCGGATTGCCTCGAGCTCGTCGGCCGAGCCCGCATCGGGGTTGAGCTCGTTGACCTTCAGGCCGTACTTGGCCTTGAAGCCGTCGATCACCGCACCATAGCCGCACCAGTCGTGCGGCAGGGCGATGACGGTGAGCTCGCCTTCCTTCTGCGCGGCGGCCACGAGGTCTTCCATCGCGCCGGCATGGGCGGGAACCACAGAAGCAAGCATGGCGAGGGCCATGGTGGAGTGCAGAAGTCGGGTGGAGAATTTCATGATGATGTCCTGTTGTGTTGCTTTGCCGCGTTGTCGGTCGCTGCGGCCCGGCGTTGCTAGGCGCGGTATATGACAGTGCCGTGTCACGCCGCGGTCTCCTCTGCAGGGCGCTCCTGCTCCACCTGCAGGTGTTGCGGACCATCCCATGAACCGAGTGCGGCAAGGCGGGAGGACTTCTTCATCTGGTGCCGGTCCATGCGGCGCAACACACCATCGAGGAAGCCGACGGCCTCGGCGAGATGCGGACCCTTGTTCAGCATCACGCATTCGGCCCGCTGGCTCATCGCGGCATCGGTAGTCTCTGCACGAGTCGCAGCGCCTTCCTTGACCAGCGTCTCGAGCACCTGTGTCGCCCAGACCACCGGCACATGCGCCGCCTCGCACAGCCACAGGATTTCCTCCTGGATTTCCGACAGCCGCTCGAAGCCGATCTCCACCGCGAGATCACCACGGGCGATCATCACGGCGACGGGCATCAAGGCGCCGGCCTGCACGAGCAGGCGCGGCAGATTGCGCACCGCCATCGGCGTTTCGACCTTCAGCATCAGCGCCGGCAATGATCTGCCATGCATGCGACGGCCCAGTTCCGTGGCGAGTTGCCGCACGTCGTCCGGTGTCTGCACGAAGGAGTATCCAACGATGTCGGCGTTGGCGGCCACGAAATCGAGGTGCGACAGGTCGTCCTCGGTGAGGGCAGGAATCGCTAGTTCGGCGCCGGGGAGGTTCACGCCCTTCTCCGGTTTCAGCTTCAGACCCTTGGAACGGGTATGCGTCGCCTGGACGGTGATGGCATCGCTGTCGCGTGCCACCACCCTGGCGCCCAGCTTGCCATCATCGATCGCCAGCTGCGCGCCGGGCGTGAGATGCGGCAGAAGTTCGGCGTGCGAGAGGGTGATCTGCGGCAGCCGCCCGCGGGCTCCGAGCGACGGGACGATGAGAAACCGGTCGCCCGGAAGCAGACGGGCTTCGGGCTCTGCCTGGACCTCGCGGATTCTTATCTTCGGACCTGGAAGATCCATTGCCACGCGCACGTCGCGCCCTTGTTCCTTGGCAGCGCGGCGGGTGATGGCGATCATCGCGGCCCATGCACGCTCTCCGTCATGCGCGCAGTTGATGCGAACGCAGTCGGCGCCTCGGGCGATCAGCGCCGGGATCAGCCCGCCATCGAAGGCGGCTTCGCTCGGCAGGGTGACCATGATGCGCGTATGGGGGCCATCGGGATCGCTGCCGAAAATGTTGGCCTGACGCTGCAGGAGTGCTGCCGATCCCGTCGAGAAGTCGGACGGCCGGGGAAAGGCAGCCCCGCGCTCACCCTGCAGACAGTCGAGCGCCGCCAGCACAGCATCGAGGCTCGCCAGCACATGGGGCTCGCAACGGCCCAGCGTGGACAGGCCCAGCCTCTGCAGGTGCGGCTGCAGCGTGCTGAGGTCGGAACGCCGGAGCGCCAGATAATGCGCCAAGTTGTCCGCCGACTTCAGGAAATCACCATCCTGGAGCGCCGGGCGCCAGTCTGACATGTGCAGGGCGGCGTCACGCACGATATCCCGGCGTAAGACGGAGAGCCGGTCGTGCAGGGCGATGATCTCGTCATCGGGTGAAAGGGCGCTGAGCGGGGTGGCTTGGGTCATGGCGCAAGCTTCGGACGCGGGCGTGAACGCTGTGTGACAGCGTAAAGTTGCGTCCGTGTTGGACCTTGCCCTCCGGCCTTGGGTCACACGCCTGTCATCCTTCCGCAACACAAAGCGGAGGGACCCAGGTGAGCATGGCGCCATGAGCGAGACCTTCGACTACCTCGACATCCGAAAGGCCAAGGACCACGAGGGTGTCCGTTTCAGCTATTCGCGGCCGGAGCAGCGCTGGTTCAACCGCAGTCTCATTCGTGCTGTCGAGCGTCTGAGCGGGCAACCTCATCTCGAGCGCCTCTATCGCACGTGGTCGGCCAATCCGCCGGAGGGCGAGAACATCTTCGCGGCCGCCATCAGGCTTCTCGCCATCGACGTGGACATCGACCCTGTCGCCTGGTCGCGCGTGCCGCGCGACGGTCCGGTGCTGTTCGTCGCCAATCATCCCTTCGGCGTGATCGACGGCCTGCTGATGGGCGATCTTGCCACGCGGGTGCGGCCCGACACCCGGATCATGACACACAGCCTGCTGTGCCAGGTTCCCGAAGCGCGCGACTACCTGCTTCCCGTCGACTTCGGCGGCACGCCAGAGGCTGTGCACACCTCGGCCATGACCCGGCGTCGTGCAGTGGAATGGCTGCGCAATGGCCATGCCGTCGCGATCTTTCCCGCTGGCAGCGTGTCGACAGCGCAATCACCCTTCTGCGGCCCTGCAGTTGACGCGACATGGCACGGCTTCGCGGCCAAGCTGGCGCTGCTGCCGGGTGTTACCACGGTGCCGGTGTGTTTCCACGGTGAGAACTCGCGTCTGTTCCAGATCGCCAGCCACATTCACTATGCCCTGCGCGTGGCATTGCTGTTCCGCGAGTCGCGACGGCGTCAGGGCAGCCGCATCTCCGTCGCGTTCGGTGACGCCGTGACGGCGGCGGAACTCGCCTTACTGGGCGGACGGGAGGCTGTGATCCGGGAGCTGCGTCGCCGCACCCTGTCGCTGCGCGGACCGGAAGCGCCGCCACCGGAGCTGGAGTTCCACTGGCCGCGCCACATCACCTTCGACTAGTAGCGGGCCGGAACGTACATGTCCCGCGGGATCGGACCGCGAATGTAATCGGGATTGTGCACGCGTTCCGGCAGGACGACCTCGGGCCTGACGATTTCCTCATAGGGGAAGAGGCTCAGCAGGTGCGCAATGCAGTTGAGCCGGGCGCGCTTCTTGTCCACGGCCTCGACGACCCACCACGGCGCCTCGGAGATGTTGGTGTGATCGAGCATGGCCTCCTTGGCCTTGGTATAGGCTTCCCAGCGCACGCGCGACTGGAGGTCCATGGGGCTCAGCTTCCACTGCTTCAGGGGATCGCGGATGCGCATGAGGAAGCGCTTGTGCTGTTCCTCGTCGGTGATCGAGAACCAGTACTTCACCACCTTGATGTTGGAGCGCACCAGCATGCGCTCGAATTCCGGGCAGCTGCGAAAGAACTCGGCCACCTCCTCCTCGGTGCAGAATCCCATCACGCGCTCGACGCCGGCACGGTTGTACCAAGAGCGGTCGAACAGCACGATCTCGCCCTGGCCCGGAAGATGCGGCACATAGCGCTGGAAGTACCACTGGCCGCGTTCGCGCTCGGACGGGGCGGGAAGGGCCACCACGCGGCAGACGCGCGGGTTGAGGCGCTGGGTGATGCGCTTGATGACGCCGCCCTTGCCGGCTGCGTCGCGCCCCTCGAAGAGCACCACGACCTTCTGCTTCGTCGTCGCCACCCAGTCCTGCAGCTTGATCAACTCGCGCTGCAGGCGGAACAGCTCTTCGTAGTAGAAGCGGCGGTTGAGGTCTGGGCTTGCGCCTTCCTCGATATCCACCAGGGCATCGAGCCGCCCGTCATCAAGTTCCTGCTCCAGTTCCTCGTCGAGGCTGTCGAGCCAGTCCTGCCGGACATATTCGTCTTCGAGGGAGTTCGTGTTCATCTGCCGTCTCCTTGGGGGCGGCCGCTCACGCCCAGAAGGCGCCGGCGCGGCGAAAATTCTTCCACTTCCTTGCCAGATGCGTGTCCGCCACGACAGTCGCGTGACGATAGAAGCCAAGCAGGTAGCCCGCTGCGAAATGCGCCCCCGGGTCGCCTGAAAGCTCCAGCGTCCCGATGAAGGCTTCCGCCGTGGCTGAGTCATTGTGGGTACCGAGATCCTCCTGCAGGTCCGACACCAGGCGCAGGAAGCTCCGCTGCTCCTTGTCTTCCTCGAACAACGGCCCGAAGAACTCGACAGCATAGCGCAGGTTCTTGAGCGCGATGCGCAACTCGTGGCGCTCCTCGTCCGGCATGTCCGGCAGGTGCTTGCCCCGCTTCAGCGCCCGCCGTCGCAGGCGGTTGAGGACTTCGCCCGCGAAATCGGTGGCCGGAGAGGTGAGAAGGCCAAGGTCCGCGGGGCCGAGGGCCGTGCGCCAACTGCGCTTCAGCAGGAAGGACTGGACGTCAAGGACGAAGAGCGACGTGACGGGATCGTCCATCACCCGGCGCGCTGCCGCATAGCTCGCCACCCGGCGGCCTTCCACCGCATCGAGGAGTCGTGCGGCCGCGGCCAGGCGCTTCGGCTGATTGCAGAACGGCCCCGCCAGCGCATTCTGCCGGAAGGCGTCACAATCGCGCGCGGGTCCGAGGGCCGAGGCAATGTTGCGCGCCCGGGCGCGGATATCCTCCAGCTCCGGCAGGATGATGCGCTTGCGGAAGATGCCCAGCGCGCTGCGCAGGCGGCGCAGGGCAACCCGCAACTGGTGAATCGATTCCGGGGCGTCCGAGTCCCGCAGCGCTGTCCAGTTGGCGGTGAAGTGCGCGAGGCAGCTGGCGATCACCGCCGCGATCATGTCGTCGAAGCTGGCCGACGGCGCAAGCAGCATCGGCTTGGCCTTCTGCGGCCGTGCAGCGGCCTGCTCGGCCAGCCGATAGCCCTTGCCAGCCTTGGGTTCGAAGGCAAGGCTCAGCCCGCATTCCTGCGCCAGTTCGCGCGCGAGGCCCAGAAGGTCGGCGGCGTTGCCGCGCTTCAGTTCGAGCTCGATCTCGGTCACGGGCCGGCTCTGGTCATTGGCCAGGACCACGCCATCGTCCAGCGCGATCTCGATCTCGGAACGGCCGTGGTGAATGACGGCGGTGCGGCGCTTCACATGGGTCTTGAAGACCGGGCCGAGCGCTTGGCCGCCGAGGACCGTAGTCAGCCGGTCCCGGATGGCGGGTTCGAAGAGTTCGATGTTGGGTTCGCCCTCGGGCGAGCGGGTTTCGACTTCACCACGTGTGAACAGGTCGGCCGCGGCCTCCTTGGTCCACTTGACGCCGAGAACCGGGATCGACCGGCCTTTGCGGCGCAGGCGGAGGGTGAGCCCGGCGCGCTGGAGGTCCCGGCCGGATGTATCGAAGTAGATCGACAGCAATTCGCGCTCGGGCGCGATGACTGCCTCCTGGAGATGGTGGGCGGCGAGCACCCTCTCGAGCGTCGGCCGGTCAGCCTGGAACTTGACCTCGATCTCTGCGGGCACGACCTTGGGTTCATCCGGAGTTGCCGGGGAGAGCTTAGCCTGCTCCGCCTTTGCGCCGCCCATCAGGTCCGCCCCTTCCTCACGGCCAATCCTGCCTTCGTCTCAACGCCCGATATATGTCGGGTGTGTGACGGCAAAGGCCGCCATAATGAGTACGAATCACGTTTGCCGTCGGGATGTCTCCCATGCTCCACCAGATCGCCGCCTTGCCGGTCAGGCTCAACGCCGATGGCGAGGTGGATGTCTATCTGGTCACCAGCCGCGGCAGCGGTCGCTGGATCATCCCGAAGGGCAACTCGATCCGTGGCCTTGCTCCGCAGGACGTCGCCGCACGCGAGGCCCGCGAGGAAGCGGGCCTCGTCGGCCCCGTTCTGCCCCGGCGTCTCGGCAGCTTCGCGTTCCAGCGCGTAAGGGGTGTCGTTGGCGAGACCTGCCTCATCGACGTCTACCCGATGCATGTCGACAGGCAGCTGAAGAACTTCCCTGAAAAGCGGGAGCGCACGGTTCGCCTGTGCAATCTCGCCACGGCGCTCGCCATCGTCTCGTCGCCCCCGCTCGCCGAACTGATCGAGCAATATGCCAGCGAACTGAGGTCGCAGCGCCTGGCTGCTGGCACGTAAGGTGACTGTCGGGCGCGACCCGATCCTCACTCCGGCTTCTCCCGTTTCAATACCTTCTGCCGCGCCTCGAGCATGTTGAGCTTGCGGTAAGGGGCCTCGGCCGTCACTTCGTGTCCGATCCAGCTCGGGATGTCCAAAGGCTGATCGATGGCGGTCAGCTCGACTTCGGCCAGCACCACGCCCTGCAGCACGCCATCCTACTCGTCGATCTCCCAGACGAGGCCGCAATGCGGCACAAAGTGCCGGTGCTTCGAGATGGCGCTGCTCCCGCAGCACTCCAGCATCAGCTCCGCGTCGGCCAGGGGAATGTCATATTCGAACTCGAACCTGCTGCCTGCAACACGCTTGGTCTTCACTGTGAGGGTAGCGCGATCGCCGATGATCCGGACCCGCGTCTTGCGCTCGTCGCTCACCGCGATGAGGCCGTCCCGAATGTAGGCGCTCCGCTCCACAAGCTTGCGCCAGCCATCCGACGCAAGCAGGAACTTGCGCTCGATTTCGACCTTCATGATACCCCTGTTCAGTCCCTGTCTGCGATTGGAATAGGCAGGGCCATTGTCACAATCAACCCAAGGTCGACGTGCTGGCCTTCATCCGCTGCAGTGAAGGATTGGCTCAAGAATCACTGGGTTCGTGCACGTAAGCCCATCCATGCCCCTAGTGGCGTCAGGACTTCGTAAGTCGAGACGGTAGTCAAATTGTCATGAGAATCATGGCCACTTTGGTCATGCATTGGTTTGTCATTGCCGCACACGGCGATAGCGCCTCGATCTCCCCCGGACACCGCGATTTGTATTTGGCGCAGGCTGAGAGGATCTTCCTCCAGCTGCCGGCCAGCTGCGTTTTCTTTGGTAGCATGCGAAGGAGAAGCGAATGGGCAAGGCCAAGACGAAGGTGAAGGCAAGGGACAAGCGCCGCCTTCGTGACTTAGACGGGGACGACATCGGCACGGTCATTCCGTTCAAGAAGAAGAAGTTCCAGTCGGAGCGCACGCCTCCGCCCATCATCGCGATGAACCAGCGCCAGGCCGAATACCTGGCACACCTGCGGACCAGCCCGCAGGTCTTCGTGCTCGGCCCCGCCGGCACCGGCAAGACCTGGATCGCCGCCTCGCACGCCGCCGATCTCTACCGCGCCGGCTCCGTCACCAAGATCATCCTAACCCGTCCCAACGTGCCCTGTGGCCGCTCGCTCGGCTTCTTTCCCGGCACTCTCGAGAGCAAGTTCGCGCCATGGACGGTTCCGCTGACCGACGCCATCCGCGATCGCCTCGGCAAGGCGGTTTACGACGTTGCCGTGCGGAACGGTGACATCGAGGTCATCCCCTTCGAGGTCATGCGCGGCCGCTCGTGGAAGGATGCCTTCATCCTCCTGGATGAGGCGCAGAACACCTCGGCGATCGAGATCAAGATGTTCCTGACCCGCGTCGGCGAGGGATGCACGACGGTGATCAACGGCGACATCGCGCAATGTGATCTGGCTCAAGGCTCAGGCCTGCTGGTTGCGCTGGAACTACTGCGGTCACGAAACCTCCCGGTGCCCGTCATCGAGTTCTCAGTCGATGACATCGTGAGGTCGGATCTCTGTGCGATGTGGGTGAAGGCCTTCGAGGAACGGGCGAGTTGGGGCTGAAGATCAACTCCGTCGGAAGAGCGACGCAGCCGCGACAAACTTAGAATGACGGTCACGTCCATTCGACGTGTGAAAGTGCCAGCCTTGTCTTGGACGCCATGTGGACGCCAATTGACAAACGTCGATGCAGCGGACTTTGTAAGCGACTGAAATCATTGGCGGCCCCGACAGGATTCGAACCTGTGACCCTCAGTTTAGGAATAAGAGGCAAGCTGCTAACTCTCCGTATCACTGTAGCGCATCGGTTCTTCAAAGGTGCCTATTTTCAGGCCTTTATAATCAGGGTATGGTATCAGATCGCAACACCCGGTAACGCTTCAAATCACCAAGAATAGTCCCCCAGAAGAGAGATTGGGGGACGCAGAAGGTCAGAGATGAAGGCGAGGCTAACGGACCTCTTAATTTCAAAGTCCCAGGCTGGCCCCGGGGAACGCCTTGAGATTTTCGATACTCAAGTTCCTGGGTTCGGTGTCCGCATAGGTTCGCGGGAGCGGGCTTTCTTCTTCATTCGCAGGGTCAATGGTCAAAAGACTAGGATGTCAATCGGCCTCTATCCGGCGGTTAGCCTTGCAAGAGCCCGTTCACTGGCATTGAGTGCACTAGATCGCATTAAGGCCGGGGAAGACCCTGTAGCAGACTTGAGGCGACGGAAGATCAAATCAGCAGAAAGCCAAGATCACCGTTTTTGCGTCGTAGCAGAACGATTCATTGCCCAATACTGCCGCGGTAAGAAAACTCCACTACGAGCCAGAACGACCGCTGAATATGAGAGGCACCTCATCAAAGGACCGGCTTCTTCGTGGAACGATCGTACGATCGAGTCGATTTCAGAAAAAGACATCATCGCAATTATAGATATGTTCGAAGGCCGCAGTCAATTCGCCACTGCCAGGCTGTTCAAGTCCAACCTCCGAAAGTTTTTTGGCTGGTGTGTTGAACGACATCTGATTGCGCGGAATCCTGCGATATCTCCCCCGTTATCGTCAAAGCCCTCTGACTTTGTCCGGGAGCGAGTGCTCTCAATTCAAGAGCTTCGATTCATTCTGCGGGCTGCAGACGGTCTCGAGCTGCCTTATCGGGCTTTTGTGTACATCTTGGCTTTATGTGGCCAGCGGCGGCATGAGACATCAGTAATGAGGTGGGAGGATATCGATCTCGACGGCGAGAAGCCACTCTGGCGGCTGGCAGCTAGCGTAACGAAGAACCGACGGAGTCATGACGTCCCGCTATCACCTGAGGCAGTGAGAACATTGAAAGATCTTCCGAATATGTCAGACGAGGTGGGAGCTAAATGGACTGCCGTTACAGATCTCCGAGGGTATGTCTTTAGCCGAGATGGCCATACGCCCATATCAGGCTTCTCTAAAGTCAAGGGCCGCGTCGATACCATTTTGGAGAACCAGCGAAGGGCTAGGAACAAGGACGAAAGTCCAATGCCCCATTGGACTTGGCATGACCTCAGACGTAGCGCTGCCACCGGCATGGCAAACCTTGGAGTACCACCGCACGTGATCGAGGCTGTTCTCAACCACGTCTCCGGCACGAAAAGTGGTGTAGCAGGGGTCTACAACCGCAGTTCCTATGATCAAGAACGGCGACAAGCACTTGCGTTATGGGCTGACCACCTGATTGCAGCTGGGGATTGAACCGGCTCTATAGCTCGTGCGGGCTCGCGCTTCCACCCATTCTCCCTAAAGATCCTCACTCGTTTTCCCGAATGCTTAAACGATACTCGCATACCCAGTCTTGATTGGCTGGCTACGCAATTTTTTAGATATCGCTCTTTTAGGCCTCATTTGCAGGCGACATTGTCTTCGTACCGCAACAAAGTCGATCATCCCGAACCAAGCTAAAGCAAGAGCTTTCACAGATCATCTCGAGGCCTCTTGTAGGCCTCAATTTTGGATAACTCGTATGCGTAAGGCCAACATGGAAGCGGACCTCATGCGGGATAGCTCCAACCACCAAGATGCCTACAGCAAGGAGCCGCTGATCGCCGCGAGCTCATCAGAAATGTGGGCCAACCATAGGGAGCGTCTCATCCCGCAGAAGACTGTACGTCAACTGCGTGGCGGCGTTTCCAACATGACCATTTTTCGTCACGTCCGAAAGAAAATCATACCTCGGCCGATTGTCATCGATGGCCGAAATTACTGGATTCTCGGAGAGATTTTGGACGCCAACGAAGCGGACAGCAAGCGCCGCCTCTAAATTCAACTGCAAACTAAGGAGGAAAACACGATCGATGTCGGGGCTTCGCGCTTCATCTGGGCCCCGACCAGTACCTTAAACACACGTGCTCATCGAAGCAACCGTCAACGAATTCAAGGAAAAATCGTTATGAAAAGGAAGAACTACGCCGACTATGTCGGCGGAGCCCAGAGAGATCGTGCCGGGAAGCATGTGATCTCTCTTGGTCCTACCAAATACCAAGCTTCTTTGCAAGACCGACCGCTGACAGGCTTCGTCTGCAACGGTTCCGGACTGATCACGTGCTTCTTTCGCAGCGGTGTCCGGGGAGAGGTGCGGCATGGCTGAGAAGATCATGCGGCTGCTCCCGAAACCCAAGCGGCCTAAGCGTCCCATACGGGCTGTGTTCTCTGTCCGTGTCTGGCGATCAAAGTATCGGTGGGTCGTTGATGGGCCTAGTCGCCTCTGCGCACATGACGAGTTCATCGACGCACTTCGCGATGCGTGGTTGATGGCAATGGAGAACGATGTCGCTATCGCTATACATTTCGAGGATGAGGCATGACCCCTCGAACTGTGGCAGAAGCGCTGGGAGGTGTCGTAGTCGGCGGGTGTGTCTTGGCTCCTGGGCCAGGGCACTCCTGCCAGGACCGCAGCCTTGCTGTGTTTCTTGCCCCAGGTGCTCCTCACGGATTCCGGGTCCACAGTTTTGCAGGCGATAGCTGGGTACTCTGCCGTGACCACGTGAACTCGAGGCTAGGAGCGAAACACTTAGCGGAGGAGAGGGGCGTTCTTCGCCCCTCTTTCCATTATTCCGCATCCTTTTCGGTGCGGAACACAGCGGCAATCTCTTCCGCCGTCCGCATCTGGAAGGCAGCGTGTGAGCTCGACGGCACGCCAGGGAGCAGCTACCTCATGAGCCGTGGGATCGACGTTAGCTTCCTGGCACCTAATCTTCATAACGTACTCCGCTGGCACCTCTGCTGTCCTTGGGAGGGCGACCGGCATGGCTGCCTCCTAGCGTTGATGACACATGCCGTTACTGGAAAGCCTATGGCAATCCATCGTACCGCTATAGCGCCCACGGGCAAGAAGGTGGGCAGGAAGATCCTCGGGACTGCACGCAACTGTGTCGTGCGTTTGTGGCCTGATGAAACTGTTCACGGGGGTCTTGTACCTGGAGAGGGTATTGAGACAACGCTAGCCGCGGCAACGCGCATTGTGCATCAACGTACTGAGCTCTGTCCCGCCTGGGCGGCTGTTTCGGCGGTGGGCATGGCAAAATTCCCGGTGCTGGCGGGTATCGAGGCGCTCACATTGCTGGTGGACCATGATGTGAACGGAACTAGCCAGCGGGCGGCTCTCGAGTGCTCTGGTCGCTGGACGGCCGCTGGTCGCGAGGTCATTCGACTCGTACCGATTTCTCTCGGCGCCGACTTCAATGACCTCGTTGTGCAGGGGGCCGCATGAGAAGTGTGGGGCAGGGTGGGTACAGTGAATTCGTAGATGAGCCCGTGCCCTACGGCGCTGACCAGGTCGTCGATGGGGCCAGAAGGGCTTCAATCCTCGGTCGCGTCTTAGCGGCTCCCAAAGTTGTGTCTTCGGCCGACTTCGTCTCCGGATTCCGGCCACCCGACTATCTGCTCGACGGCATTCTCCAGCGTGGCTTTCTTTATAGCCTTACTGGTGCAACGGGGGGAGGAAAGACAGCGATTGCTCTCTTGCTGGCCGCCCGTGCAGCTCAAAATCAGTTCCTTGCCGGACGTGATTGCACTGGCGGTCGTGTCATCTATTTCGCAGGAGAGAACGCAGAAGATGTTCGTATGCGTTGGGTAGCAATGGCCGAGATGTATGGGTTCGATCCCTCAACAATCGACGTGCATTTTGTCGAAGGAACGTTCTCGCTAACGACTTTCGCAGACTGTGTCGGGCTACAGATTGAAGAACTTGGGGGTGCCGCTCTCGTCATAGTTGATACCTCACCAGCCTATTTCGAAGGCCAAGACGAAAATTCCAATGTAGAGTTAGGTAACCATGCTCGCATGCTGCGTAAGCTTACCGGCTACCGGGGCAATCCCTGCGTTCTTGCGCTCTGCCACCCCACTAAAGGAACAACATCTGAAAACCTTCTTCCTCGAGGGGGAGGTGCCTTTCTTGCGGAGGTAGATGGCAATCTGACTGCCAGATTGACTGATATGACGGTTGAACTCCACTGGCAGGGTAAACTCCGTGGCCCAGGCTTTGAGCCCCTCTCCTTTGAGCTCAAGTCGACCACCGCGCAGCGGCTTCGGGATAGCCGGGGACGACAGATCACCACCGTGGTCGCTCGCGACCTCACGCCAGCAGAAGCCGATGCCCGCGTTGCCGCAAGCCTCCGATTGCAGGATCAGGTTCTGGTTGCGATGAACTGTAGCGAGAAGCTCTCGATCGCCGAGATTGCTAGGAAAATAGGACTGATTGGGAGTACAGGCGATCCCCAAAAATCAAAGGTGCACCATCTTCTTGGTGAACTCGAGGAAGCGAAGCTCGTGACCAAGATACGAAAGGGTCAGTACATCTTGACTGATAAGGGCGAACGAGAGGCCCTGAAAAAGGCCATTCTTCAAAGGTCTGAACGCACTGATGCGCCTTCATCAAACTTGAGTTGATTGAACGGAGTGTTGAACGATATGAGAAAACAAGCCAAAAATCCTAGCAGAATAAGGCCGTTCAGAGTGAACGGTAGATCAGAACGAAGGGGGTCTTTAGACCCTTCTTTCTGTGCGTTCGTTCAAACCTTTTCTATATGTATTGAACGGCCGAACGGTTGACTAGTTAGCGGCAGGAGCGCGCAGGGGCGCGCCGCAGCAGCTGCTCAATATGGATGGTGAGATGAAAACTCGGAACTTGTTACCCAAGATGGGAGGCGGCTCTCTCCATCTCGAATTCAAGAAGTGCGGAAAATCCAACTGTCGCTGCGTCAGCGGCCTTCGTCATGGACCCTATTTTTCAATACTTTTCCGCAGCAATCGCCGCCTCAAGAAGGTGTACGTTCCACTTCAACAGGTGTCTGCGGTACTCAACGATCTTCGAGAGTGGAAGGAGAGGCGAAGTGAACTGAAACAGTTGCGTTTGGAATTAAAGGAACTGCGAAATGGTTTCCGATCGTAATATACAGTTGAGTGATCCTGACCCGATCGCCCAGCAACATATTGAAAACGTGCAGCAAGAGCACAATCAACAATACATAGCTCTTCGTCGACGAGCTCAGGGATTGTTCGAGGCGTTGAAAGGGCGGACAGGCGTCAGGACGCAGGAAGACTTTGAAAAGGTCGCCGCAAAGGCGTCGAAGGACTTTGATAGCGGAGTGTTTCTGGTGGAGCGACTTGGGACAAGCCGCTTCCTAGACCCAGAATTAACCTGCATCCTCCTCCGACTTCGCAGTGAGTTACTAGCAGAGATCGAGAACCCTACTGCCGCCGATAGGATGAATGTTGATATGGCAATAATTGCCTACCGGAACGCATTGCGTGTCCAAAATCTGATCAATTCGGTTCTGATGGAGACCGAGCGGCAGTTGTTCGGTCAGATTTCACTTCAAGAGTTGCTTGGGCAAGCGGAAGCCGAAGAAGTTTCCCGCTTAGTCCATGATGTGGAGCAGAGGTTAATTCCATTGCTGGAAAAGACTCAGAAAATGATGAATCGTGCGCTTGACAGGCTGAGGGGAGGAGCGAGTTCGTCGAAAGATGGAGCACCTCGAGTGACGGTTGGCTTTGCAAGGGAGATCAACGTAAACGGGAGATAGACATTGTGGATGAGCCTGGGCAGGCAGCCTAGCGCTCTGGCCCCTGGTGGAAGCGGGCCTCAATCTCGCCCCTCACTGATTAGGTATGGCGATGTATATGTATACTCAGGACGGCACTATCTATCATTACGATCGTGTCCTCTACTTCAGCCCAGAGCGGTTCGTAGCAACGATTGCGAACGGAAACTGCTGCTTCATGTGCGGAAGGACTTCTCGGGAGTGCGAGTTCAGCGAGGAGCACGTGATCCCCAAGTGGCTACTCCGAAGGTTCGACTTGTTTCATCGCACTGTGACGCTTCCCAACGGTTTTGACCTCCCGTACCGCTCAAATACGATTCCTTGCTGTTCTGAATGCAATGCCGCGTTGGGGGTCAAAATCGAAGAACCAGTAAAAGACCTTTTGACCGGGGGTTTCGAGCGATTTCACGGCCGCCTCAACGATGCCCTTCCTCTGCTGTTCCGTTGGTTGTGTCTACTCGTCTTCAAGACTCACTACAGGGACCAGCAGATGCGCATGTCGCCGGACCGTCGGATGGGCGACGAGCGTATTGGGAGCTTGTATCAGTGGGACGAGTTTCATCATCTACATACAGTTGCCCGGTCTGCGCTGACTGGATGTAGGATCTCGGAAAAGATTCTGGGCTCTCTGTTCGTCGTGCAGTTTGAGGCTAACGAATATGACGAGCGATTTGACTATGCTGATCTCTATCCTTCTCAAACAGTACTGGTGAGGGTTGATGACGTTGCGATCATTGCCGCGCTAAACGACTCAGGCGGTGCACTGAATGGCCTGGGAACGATGATCAAAAAAATTGCTGGCAACCTAAGCGGATTGCAGATCCGTGAGTTACTCGCTCACTTGTCTTCCTCAAACATTCACATGAAGCAGAGACCGAAGTACTCTACCTATTTCAATCCGTTTGATCATTCATTTGAAATACGAGCAGAGTTGCCAGACACTCTCGAGTGGGAACCCCTGGATCGACAGATCTTGGGAAAGCTAATGCTTCAATGTTGTGGGCCCGTTGTTTCGAGAGGCGCTCCATCTGAGGACGCAAAGCTGAAGGTTTTGTCGGACTTGTCTACGGGAAGGCTCACGTTCCTGTTCAATGAAGACGGGTCATTCAACGGTCAATCCGTGGTGAAGCAAGACATCGCCTAAATTCACCGAAGCCCGTATTGAGCAGGGCGGAGGGAGAGAGAGTATTGCCTACCTCCTATTGGAGTGTTACTGTATCTTGAGAAAAGGTAACAAAAGGTCCAGCAACTACCTTACAGGTATAAGAAATGCCCAAGATAATAGCGGCTGTGGCATACCTGAGGACCTCGAGCGCAGCTAACGTCGGAGCTGACAAGGACAGTGACAAGCGTCAGTTGGCCGCGATCCGTGCCTTTGCCGAAGCCAACAGATTTGAAGTGGTGGGCGTCTATTATGATGCGGCGGTCAGTGGAGCTGATCCCGTGACTGAGAGACCTGGCTTCATGGAGATGTTGGAGCGTGTGGTCAGCAATGGCGCAAGAACCATTCTGGTGGAAAGTCCAGACCGGTTTGCTCGCGATTTGGCTGTCCAGCTCGCTGGCCACGATATGCTTAAGGGAATGGGCGTTTCCTTGATCCCTGCAACTGCCCCTGATTTCTTCACGGAGGATACCCCGACTGCTGTGCTGGTACGGCAAGTGCTGGGAGCTATCGCACAATTCGAGAAAGCGTCTACCGTCACGAAACTTGCAGCGGCAAGGAAACGCCGGCGTGAAGCCGCTGGAAAGTGCGAAGGTCGCAAGAGCCACGCAGAGTTACGTCCCGAAGTCGTGAAATTTGTAAAAAGGCTGCGTCGCATGGGTGCCGGTCGAAAACCTAAAGGTGGAGTTTTGAGCCTTCGTGCGATTGCTGCGAAACTAACCGCGGAAGGACATGTGAATGAAGGCGGGCTGCCCTTCAATCCCAAGAGCATCGCCGCAATGTTGAAGGCCTAATGCACAACGGGATGCTTCGCGCTCGTCGCCGCCATCATGGCCATCCTGTTCATCGTCCAGACCTACACCGGGTTCAACATGGCCTGGGCAACGCCTGACACCATTGCCACCATCATCGGCTTCATCACGCCGGCGCTGGTGTGGGCGATCCCAACAAGAACGCCGCCTGAGAATGAGCTGGCAGGAGGGCGTTGTGGTTGCCGTGTTGCTCCTCGGCCTCGGGGCTGGGGCGTTGCTGGTGGCGCAGCGACCCTCCTTCTGGCTTGAGTACGCGGTTCGGCTGGGCCAGGCACTGCTTCCCCGAGCCTTGAAATACATCATCCGGCGCATGCTGCCGGAGAAGGAGGCGGTCTGGCGGGAAGCAGAGAGGCGAGTGCAAGGGGATGAGTGGCTTAAGGAACGGCAACGCCTGAGGCACTAGTAAGTCGCTCGGGAGAATGTTGTGGAACCTAAGTGCTCTCCGCACTCAGCATTCCATCGCGCAGGTGGATCAAGCGGTCAAAGCGGTCGAATATCTTCTCGTCGTGAGTGACCGTGACGATGCAGGCCTTCTGTTCGGCTGCCAGCTTGCGCAGCAGGTCCATCACTAGCTGGGCCCGCTTGCTGTCGAGCGCGGCAGTCGGCTCGTCCGCCAGAATGATCCGGGGTTGATTAGCCAGTGCCCGGGCAATCGCCACCCGCTGCGCTTCACCGCCTGACAACAACGCAGGCTTCGCCGCAGCCCGGCGGCCTACTTCCAGATAGTTGAGCAGCTGGCGCGATCTGTTCCGCCCCTTGTCAGCGGGCCAACCGGCAATATCCAGCACAACGGACACATTCTCTTCCGCCGTAAGGAACGGCAGCAGATTGTGGGATTGAAAAATGAACCCGATCTTCTCCAGCCGCAGGCGCCGAAGATCTCGTCTAAGCCAGTGGCCGTCAAAGACGGGCTCGCCATCGAGTGTCACGCGCCCTGCCGAAGGATCGAGGATGCAGCCTATGATGTTGAGGAGGGTGGTCTTGCCTGAGCCGGAGGGCCCGAGAAGAGCAATCACTTCGCCGGCCCTGACCTGAAGGTCGATCGAGCGCAAGGCATCGACCCGCGTCTCGCCGTCGCCATAGTGTTTGGCAATTCCCTGAAGGTCGATGAGGACGTCACCCCAGGTCATGTCAGCTTCCCAGCGCCGTCGCCGGATCGACCTTCATGGCCGCGCGCACACCAATCGCAGAGGCCGCGATGCAGACCACGAACACGATTCCGGCAAGCGCAGCCGCGTTTGCAGGTTCCAGCACAACGCGGCGCGGGAAGTAGTCCTTCACCATCAGGATCAGAGCTAGGCCGATCATCCATCCCGAAGCACCGATGACCAGCGCCTGCTGGACGATTAGCGCCACGATGGTGCGATCCGGCGCGCCGATCAGCTTCAGGGTAGCGATCTGCTTCAGCTTCTCCATGGTCATGGTGTAGATGATTAGGGCGATGACGACGGCGGAGACCGTCAGCAAGATGACGAGGAACAGACCGATCTGCCGGCGAGCCTTGTCAACGACGTGTACCAGCAAAAGGTCTTCCTGTTCGGCCTGCGTCAAGGCCGAGAGATGCTTCCACTGATGGATCGTGTCGCTGAGGAGGGCGGTGTCCGCCGTCGGGTGAAGCTTGGCGATAACCGCTGCGACGGATGCGGATTTGACGGAGTTCGCATTGCGTGCGGACTGAACACGTTCGGCGGAGGGGGCAAGTTCGGTCTGCAGGGCCATCGCGTCTGCGAGCGTCATGAATACGGCAGGATCACCGCCGGAGTTAATGACACTATCGACCAGTCCGGTGACCGTGAACCGGTTGCGCCCGAGCATGATCGTGTCACCCGGCCGTAGCCCTGATTTGCGGTCGGCGACCAGTTCGAAGTGGCTCGCGTCGAGCGCACGTCCTTCGACGATGCGCGCAGGCCCGCCGGGGCGACCGCGGTCATATCCGATCACATACAGGCGCAGGCTCCGCCCGGCGTGGCTCGCCTGAACGTTCTGGTAGTTGACGGCGCCAGCTGCCATGACACCGGGAAGCCTCGCTACGGCGTCACGCGTGTCGGCGGGAATGCTCGAAGCTTCGGCAAAGGGACCCTTGGTTCCTGCCTCGACCACCCATAGATCGGCTGCGGGCCCACGCGCCACGGTTAGGGCCTCCGTTACGAGGCCGTTGTAGATGCCTGTCATGGCGAAGACGACGGTCATCAGCAGGCCAAGCCCGAAACACGTCAGCACGAAGCGGAACAGACCGTGGCGGATGTCCTTCAGCGCTAGGTTCATGGTGTTTCGCTGGCGCGCGCCCGGCGGCCTTCGCGCGCCTGCGGAAGTGCCTCAGCGACGATCTGGGCTCCGTCGGGCATACCTCCGGTCACCTCAACCCGCCCGCGGTCGTCCCGGTCCCCAAAGGTGAGCATCGCCTGCGTGAGTTTCCCATCCTGCAGCAGCCAGACCTTGCCATGGTGACCATCGAAACCATTGATAGCCACCTCCGGCACCATCAACGCCGATGGCCGCGTGCCAGTCGTAATCCTCACTTCCGCCTGCTCGCCCAGATACATCGGGTCAGGGCAGTCGGAGCATGTCAGCCAGACGCGACGCTCTTCATTCGTCCTGTCGCTCTCGAGCCCGATACGAGCGACCGAACCTGAGAACTCCCGCTGCGGCTGGGAACGCAGGTGGATCGACGCATGTTGGCTAACGGCAAGCCGCCCGGCCCGCTCCTCGTCGATATAGGCCTGGACCCAGATGGTCCGCGGGTCAATCAGAGTGAAGATTGGATCTCCGGCGCGGACGACCGTTCCGGGCTCCGCATGGCGCGTGACCACCACAGCATCATAGGGCGAAAGCAGGCGATGATGCTCCAGCAGGGTTTCCTCAAGTTGAAGGGCAGCAGCTGTATCGCTGCCTTGGGCGGCAACGACAGCAGCATCGGCTTCAGCCACGGCGAGTTCGGCACGGGCCACATCCTCGTCACGCTGCGCCTCTTCCGCTCGTTGGACGGAGGCGACATCCTTTCGTGTCAGGTCCTGCTGGCGCTTGTTGGCAAGTTCGCGTTCAGCCAGAACGGCACGGGCCTTTTGCACGCCGGCCTTGGCCTTCAGGAGTGCGGCGGCATTTGCTTCGACAGCTGCGTGGGCACGCGCCAGGCGGGCTTCTTGCTCGGCGGTGTGGAGTTTTGCCAGTTCCTGGTCCTTTGCAACATGATCGCCGACGTCAGCAGAGAGCGTGAGCAAGGCGGCGCCAACCTCGAAGCCGATACGACTTAGTACACGGGCTTCGACAGTTCCGAGACCATAAATCCGGAGCGCAACATCCTTCTCAGACTGCACCAATTTTACTGAAAGTGGTCGTTCGCTGATAAAAACCCATGCTGCGGTGATAGCCAGAGCTACGACCACGATAACTGCCGATTTTCGCAACATGAGTCAGCTCGCCTCCACTCGCGACTTTTAGGGTACCTGGTAGATGTAGAGGTTGACGTGGATCAAGTTAGACAAAGGCGAAGTCTCGATGCGTCGGTTGAAATTCCTTCAAGAGGCTTAATCTAGAGATTGTGGAAGTCTCATTTGGTAAGTGGAAAGATCCCATTTTTGCAAGAGCGCAACCGACTCGCTCCAAAATGAATAGGCCGCGCAAGGGGCATGTGCGCGGCCTATTCTCGTCATGCCTCCCCTCGAGGGGTGAGAAGGGAGTGACGTCAAACTGATGATCCGATGGTTGTCAGATCAACCAAATGCGTCTTCCATCAACCCGGCGAACCACTTGTTCATCTGCGAATAGGCTGTCGTCGTGGGAACCCCGCCCGACGGCTCGACAACGCCTGGCGGGTCTACCAGCACCATTTTCTGAAGATTGGTGTCATATGCGAAGACCGCGGTGAGCCAGGTCGCCGTCGTTGCGGAGATCGGCGTATAGCAGGCCGAGTTCGTCACGGGCTTTGCGTATGGCGCGCCGACCGGCGTGAACTCCATGCGCAGGATGGCGTCGGCACAGACCTTTGCCTCCTGGTTGCCGATGTGGCCAGCTTTCGGCTGGGCGGAACTGATAGCGTCGCCGATGACATGAACGGCGGGGAGACCCTTCACTTCGTAGGAGAGTTCGTCGATCGGAGCCCAGCGCCCAGACGCGTCAAGCTTGTCCTGCAAGGTGTCGATGACGATTTTTCCGGCCCGCTGCTGCGGGATGAGGTTTACTACTTCCGCAGAGAACTGGGAAATTTCAGGTCCACTCTTCACGTTCGTCAGTGCGTTCGTCAGCTGCACGGCATTCCTGAGCGTGACGGACTTGTCCGTGCCCGAGTTGTAGGTGACCGTCGCCAAGCTCGCGCCCGGGAAGTAGGACACATTCGAGGCGTAGGTGTTCGACAAGGCGTTGCCGAAGCTGAGCGGCTCGACGATCACCTTGGGGTTCTCGTCCAGCACGATGAGCTTGGAGGCGGGCTTGTTGTTTCGCAGCCATTCCGCCACCACACAGACCCGTTCATAGGGTCCAGGAGGGCAGCGATAGGGCGCCTTGGGAATGGTGATGATGACGTTGTTGCCATTGGTGAGACCGAGGAGCTGGTTCCTCAGGTTTGCTGTGCTCGGCCCTGCCTTCCAGGCATGCGGCAGAAGGTCAGGCGCCTGCTCGGCCGTCATGTTGACGAACTGGATGTCATCATTGGCTGCTCCGGTGGATGACTTGTACACAAAGTCAACGCCTGGCGCGAGAATGAGCCTGTCATAGGCCTTCTCAGTAGAGCCGGCGAAGTCGCCCGACGAGAGGACGATCTTCTTGGCGGCTGTATCCACGCTGCCAACCTGCCCGACCACGATTTTCACACCAAGGGCGACGAGGCCGTCATAGCCATACTCAAGCTCTGCGAGTGTCTTCTGACCCGTCAGAACCTTGTTGCTCATGATGTTCGATGTGTACTTCGGGTCCGAGATGACCAAGGTCACGTTCAAGGCGCCGGCACCAGCGGCGCTCCAAAGCTTCAGATACTTTGCGGCAGTGGTGCCCGCCATGCCGCCGCCGACGACGATGACTTCACGTGGGCGGTCGAGTGTAACGGCCTGTGCGGCTGTCGATGAACCCACAAAGAGCTCACCAGCTGTTCCGGCCGTGAGGAGCGCGAGGATGGACCGGCGGTCCAGCTTGCCGTTTGAATTTTTCATGTGAGCCTCTGTCGTCATGACATGGAATGTTGGATGGGTGTCAGCTTGATCGGTTGGAGGGTGAAGTTCATGCAGAGGCCGCTCCATTCGGCTTATCGGCCGGCAATGGGGTGGCCATGATCGGCATGTGGCTCACTCGAAAATTGCTCTGACCGACTTGGTCGAGGTCATCTTTACAGTGCAGGAGCGAGACGAGCCTGCGCAATCACCCGACCATCCGATGAACTTGTGACCACGCGCTGGTTTGGCGCGCAGTTTGATGGTGGATCCGGTCTTGAAGGACTTGCTCGCAGCAGTGCACCGAGTGTTGCAGGATACCTTCCCCGAGACCGAGCCAAAGGCCGGATTCGTCTTGGTCAGCAGCAGCGAGTAGGACTTCGGTGTGTCGTGATGATCGCCATCACCGCCGCCACCTCCGGAATTCTGGGAGGCCAAGTAGTCTGCGATCAGCTTCATTTCGATCTGTGGGCCATTTGCGCCATTGACGCCTCCCATCTTCGAGAAGGCCTTGGCGTGCACGGCCATCAATTCCTCTTCCCGTTCAGTCCCCGAGGACTGGTTCATCTCGAGAAGTTCTTTGTAGACGTCGTTCTTGCCCGCCAGGCCCTCGAAAGCCTTGCTGTTGGCGCCATTGACGCCGTGGCATTGAAAGCAGTTCGATGCCAGCAGTCGTCCGTCGTTGGGGGTGTATGTGTATTCGACCTGCTGGCTCAGCGCTGGACCTGCCATGCAGACTGCAAAAACAAGGCCCAGACTTGCTATCTTAGATGTCACGACAGAGCGCCCCTCAACTATTGGTTAAAGTGTTCGAGCACGCTGCCGACAAAAAGGGCATTGCCCGGACTGAAATCACAATTAGTTTATTACACGACGATCCTGACGGCGGGCTGACGGGGCAGCTGAAGTGGGCAGTAACTTCCAACACTTCTTGTCTACGTGGCGAATGAGATAGTTCAGCAGCCTTGATTTTGAACGGACTACCTGTGCTTCAATCAGCATCGTGGAGCTCCTCTGGGTTGTTGATCAGTATTAGTGCGTATCTGAGCGCTTGAAAGCCGATCTCCGGCCCTGGCCGCGGTGGACCACGACATCCGGCTCCGATAGTCTGGTGCCTCATCGCCTGCGGTTACTCAGAGAAGAGACTGCCCTCTCCGTAGTCTTTTTGGTTTGAAGGGCCGAAGAGGCTCCGATACTGTTCATCGGGTGCCGTCTAAGCCCAGAAAACTTAGGATTGTTCTCTCCGAGAAGCGCTCGCTCTTGTCGGATCTGGTACGTCGCTTTGCTGCCGAGAGCCGTGGTCTCGTGCTGCTCCTAGCCTGCCTTGTGGGTATCGCCGGGGGCGCCATAGCTTCGCTTATGGGCAGGGCAACGGTTCTGATCCACCATCTGCTGTTCAGCGTGCCCGACGGCGAACGTCTGAGCGGCGCCTACGCGCCACGCAGCCTCGACATCCTGCTATGGCTGACCGTCGGTGGCCTCGTGCTTGGCATCTCGGGCCTGATGTGGAAGCGCTTCGGGGGCGGCGACATTCTCGACCCGATCGAAGCCAACGCCCTCTACGGCGGGCGTATGGGCAACGGGGGCAGTCTCTTCGTGGCAGGGCAGGCCATGCTGGCCAATGGCGTGGGTGGCTCCGTAGGGATCGAGGGCGGCTTCACGCAACTCGCGGCCGCTGTGGGGTCCTGGCTGGGTCGCATCCTCAACCGCCCCCGTGAGGATCTTCGGCTGCTGGTGGCCTGCGGCGCGGCTGGCGCCATCGCCGGTGCCTTCGATGCGCCCTTCGCGGGCATCGCCTATGCCTTCGAGCTCATCCTCGCGGCCTATTCGCCCAGCGTACTTGCCCCGGTCGTCCTGGCCTCCATTGCCGGCAAGTATGCGGCATCGCTGACAGCGGGACACGGATATCGCATCGTGCTGTCGGGAGACCTCAGTGCGGTCGACCACTCCTATCTGTGGGCAATTGCCATTGGCCTTCTCTGTGGTCTCTTCGCCATCTTGCTGATGGACGCGGTGACGATGCTGGAGCAGCTGCTTGTTCGTACACGCCTTCCGGGGCCTGTGTTGACGGCTGTCGGCGGATTAGCGACGGGCGCCGTCGCGCTGATGTCCCCGCATGTGATGGGATCCGGCCATGGCGGCATCGACTTCATCTTCGCCAACAGTCTCGGCGCCAAGACTCTCGCGATCATCTTCGTGTTGAAGATCGCGGCCTGCACCTTCAGCATCGGCAGCGGCTTTCGTGGTGGCCTGTTCTCGGCTTCTCTCTTCCTTGGTGCGTTGCTGGGCGGGGCTATCGGCACGCCTATCATCCAGTATGGGGTGATGCCGGATTCCGCCCTGCTCGGGATGCAGGTTGTGGCAATGAGCGCCTTTGGAGCTGCGGTCGTCGGAACCCCGCTGGCGATGTCGATCCTTGCGGCAGAGATCACATCGCGCATTGGGCTGATGCCTGAGGTTTTGCTGGGTGTCGTCATGGCGACGCTGGTTGTTCGTGTCTTGTTCGGATACTCGTTCTCGATCTGGCGCTTGCATGTTCGAGGCTCGCCCGCCCGCAGCGCCGCAGACATCGCGTGGGCGCGTTCGATCCAGGTAAGAGACATCATGCGGCCCGATGTGGTCAGGTACCCCGACACTGTGGCATGCGGTGAGCTACTCTCCAAGTATCCGGCAGGCTCCATCAAGTGGATCGCCCTTGTCGACGATAAAGGGCAATACGCAGGTCTGTGCGATGTGTCCGAAGTCGCCTTCGCTGCAAAGAGCCCGGAACAGCCGGTGGCGGACTTCGCTCGTCAAAAGGCGGAGGTGCTGCACGTTGCACAGTCTCTTGAGGACGCAGTGAAGTGGTTCGAAGCCCCGGGCCGCGACGCGGCGATTGTGGTGAATTCGCCTACGCGTATGGAGGTCGTCGGCATTTTGACAGAAGCCTACGTTTTGAAACGTTATGCTCAGGAGCTGGAACGTCGCCGATCTCTTTGAGGTATGTGGAGAGCGAAGCTGGCCTGCGGCCTCCGCCTAGCCACGCTTGAGATAGACCTTCACGAAACTGGCCTTCAGAGTATCGCCTTTGGCAGGAAGCGCATCGGCTTCGCCGGATTGCGCGCTGGACAACAGACCGTCGAGGGCTTGGCGGATGGCTTGTATCTCCTGGTCGTTGTCCTCGGCCTCGACGGCTTTCAGTTTGTCGCTCACTACGGGGTAGATGGTAATGATCCCGGCGGCATCTTTGGCGGTCGCTGGCGCAAGAATTGTCTCCATTGCGTCATGGAAATCGACTAAAGTCACCGACAGCATTGAGAAACCATCACGCTTGAACATCCCCTGGAACACCGGGCGGACCTTTTCCAGGGCAAGATGGGCTTCATGGAGATCGCCGCTACGCACCAGCGGATCGGCATCCAAGGAACTCATCGCTCTTGGCATCTCCGTCGCTATCCGGTGTGAGGACTGCATAGGATTCCACGTCAAGGCCGCCATCGAGAAGGGCGCTTCCCGCGAGGAAGTCCTGGAGACGATGGGGATGGCCATTTATATGGGCGCGGGCCCCTCGGTTATGTATGCGGCACACGCGGTTGCGGCGTTTGACCAACTGTCAGGGGGACGTACTAAGCCAGCTGCAGAGCAGTGAACAGCGTGATGCCGAATGCCTGACGAAGTCGGGTGTCCGGCTTCAGATGATCTGGCCACAAGGGAATATAGTTCTTCTCACGGCGTAGAATAGACGTGAGCATAAAAGGGTAATAGGAGAACTAGAATGACAAAGAATGTCGGACCCGTCGACCGGATCATCCGTATCATCCTGGGCGCGGCGCTCCTCTACCTTGCACTGTTTGCTCCACCCAATGGATTCAATTGGATCGGTTGGCTGGGAGTTATTCCACTGCTGACTGCGGCGATCGGCAATTGTCCTCTCTATTCCATGCTCGGACTAAGCACTTGTCCCGTGAAGAGGGCGTGACGTCTCTACGGCTCTGCTACAAATCAGGGAGTCGGCACGTTGCCCATAACGGGCTAGGCTACAAATCAGGCGATGAGCCCCGTTCGCTGCGTTTCTCACTTCGAGTGCGTTGTGACTACTCCATGTGTCGCTATGTAAGAAATTTCCAACCAGAATTCGGCGGGTTCAATTGGATTCGTTCGCGCTACGCCGAGCTTCGCGGTTTTGTTTTGTGATGGCGTGAATACGGCGCGCCGAAAAAGAAAAAGATGAGAACTGAGTTACTCAGCTAAGCATTTGATGTTACGCAGGCATAGGGCTGGGTCTTATCGCGGGCCCAACGAATCGCTCCACACCCGCAGCAGGCGCTGGCGCTTCTGGTGGTCGGTTACGGCCAGAAGGTCTGGCCCGATGGGAACGGGGCGGGTGATCCCCGCCTGCGTATCCTTGCCTGCCGCGTCGACGCCGTCGGGCAGGGGCGCACCCTGGGCGAAGAAAAACGAGCTCTGCAGCACCACCTGCTGGCCGCGCAGCGAAAGCAGGTAGTCGACGAAGGCGGTACCGGCCGCCGGGTTGACGGCGGCCGTGGGAGCGAACGCAGCCCGGCTCAGCACCAGCGTGTAGTCGCGCGGCAGCACGATGCCGATGGGAGCGCCGGCCTTCAGCCGCGCATAGGCATAGGAGCCGAGCAAGTTGTAACCGATCAGGATGCGGCCGCTCTCGATTTCTGAGAGCAGCTCGCCGGTGCAGCAGAACAGTTTCACCCGCGCCCGACCGAAGGCCTCGATGAGGCGGCCGAAGCTGCTCGATTCCTGCGCGTCGAAGAAGGCGAACAGATAGCCGATGCCGGACTGCGCGATGTCGTAGGTGCCCACCCGGCCGTCGAAGCCCGCAGCGTCGCGGCGCAGCAGGTCGGCCAGCTGGTCGCGCGTGTGCGGCACGTCCTCGGGGCGCACCAGGGTCCTGTTGTAGACGATCACCGCCGGTTCGAAGGTGAAGCCGAACACCTCGTCGCGCCAGCGCGCATGGGGGGGCAGGCGCTGCGTCTCGCTCGAGCTGTGCGCCATGGCGCAGCCATCATTGGCGAGCTTCACCATGTGATCGACGGAGGAGGAGAACACCACGTCCGGCAGGCCCTCGCCAGCGTCGCAGGCAGCACTCAAACGGGCATAGAGCTCGTTGGTCAGGGTGTCGACATAGGTGATGGCATAATGCGGGTTGAGCGACTGGAAGTCGCGGATGAGCGGCCCCATCGCCTCGATGTCGCCCGACCCCTCGATGTGCAGGCGCACGGGAGACCCCAATGCCGACGGAAATTCATAGGTCTCCGCGCCGGCCGGCGCCGCACCGAGCAGGGCAAAAATGATGAGGGCGAGCAACCTCATATGGCCTGCCTCGGGAACACGATGCGCACGGCGAAGTCGCCGCCGTCGAGACTGGCGAATTCAAGTTGTGCCGCATGCGCCCTGGCGACATCGGCGGCGATGGCGAGGCCAAGCCCGAAGCCGTCGCCATCGCCCGCGGCGCGCCAGAAACGCCGCGTGACCATCGGCCAGTCGGACTTGGGAATGCCGGGACCGTCGTCCGCGATCTCGGCAGTGACCTGTGACTCGTCCTGGCGCACTGCCAGCCTGAGCCTGGTGCGGGCGCCGTGCTGCACCGCATTGTCGATGATGTTGCGCAGCGCCTCGCGCAGCGTCACCGGGTCGCCCTCGATCTCGGCCGGCGTGTCGGCCAGGTCGAAACTCACGGCGATGTCGCGGTCCAGTGCGGCGGGCACGGCGTCGCCGGCGGCCTGGCGCAGTACCTCGCGCAGGTCGAGGCGTTCGGGCATGGCGCTACGGGCGCGGTGGCTAACCAGTGTCTGGCTCAGCAGCTGGTTGACCAGCCGGCCGATCTGCCCGGTGCGCGCCGCGATGCGCTCGATCTGGTGCTGGCGGCGCTCCGGCGAGGTCTCGGACTGCAGCAGGTCGACCTGGGCCGAGAGTGCAGTGACCGGGGTGCGGATCTGGTGCGCGGCATCGTCGATGATGTGGCGGAGATCTTCCATGCGGTCCGAGAGCTTCGCGATGAAGCGGTTGATCGCCTCGACGAGGCCGGAGATCTCGGGCGGTGCCTCGACGTCGAGCGGCGTCAGGTCGTTTGGCTGGCGCGTGGCAAGGGCGGAGGAGATGCGGTGCAGCGGCGACAGCGCGAAGCGCACCGCCACCGCGACGCCGGTCAGCGCGATGACCGACATGATGCCGAGCAGCAGCAGCGCCCGCAGCGTTAGGTCTTGCGCCAGTGCCGCGCGGCTCCCGGTGGTGTGGGCGACGACCACTGTGGCCCAGCCCGGCTGCGGCGCCCCGGCCATGAACTGCCGCAGCGTGGCGATGCGCACCTCCGCCTTGCGGTAGGTGGCGTCCCAGGGATTGTCGGCCGCAGCGCCCGGCGGCGCGGCGGGGAGATCGTCATAGCCGGTGAGGGTTTCTCCGGCAGGCCCCACGATGCGGTAGAAGATCCGCTCCTGGCGCGACAGCGACAGGCCGACGAAGGCCGAGACCGGAATGTCGCTGGTGATCTCGCCGTCTTCAACGCGCAGCGTCTCGCGGATCTGTTCGGCCGCACCCACCAGTAGCCGGTCATAGGCATTCTGCGCCGCGCGATCGGCATAGTTCGAGGCGGCATAGGCGAGGAGAGCCGCCCCGCACAGCAGAACGGCCGAGATCGCCGCCATGAGGCGGAGGAACAGCGAGGAGCCGCTAGCCCTCATGCTCCACCGCCTGGTAGCCCATGCCGCGCAGGGTGCGGATCTCGAGGCGGGACGCGCCCAGCTTCTTGCGCAGTCGGCCGACATAGAGCTCGATGGCGTTCTCGCCGGCCTCCTGGTCGAAGCCGAACAACTGCTCCATCAGCTCCGCCTTGGTGAACAGCTTCTTCGGTCGCAGCATGAAGACCTCGAGCAGCGCCGTCTCGCGCCGCGTCAATTCGCAGGGCTGACCGGCCACCGTCACGCTGCGCGACGCCTGGTCGAAGGCGACGTCGCCGAGCTGCAGCTGGTTCACCGCCGTGCCGCCGCGCCGCCGCAGCAGCGCTCGGACGCGCGCCTCGAGCTCGCGGAAGTCGAAGGGCTTGGTGAGGTAGTCGTCGGCGCCGTAGTCGAGCGCATTCACCCGGTCGTCGATACGCGAGCGCGCCGTGAGCATCAGCACCGGCGTGGTGATGCCGCGCGCCCGCAATGCACCCAGCACCGCGATGCCGTCCTTGCCCGGCAGCATCACGTCGAGCACCACGAGATCATAGTCCTGCACCGCAAGCGCCGCCTCGGCGTCTGGGCCGGTCTGCTGCCAGTCCACGGCGTGGCCCATGCGCTGCAGCCGCGCGGCCACCGCCTCGCCAACGTCCACCGTGTCCTCTGCCAGCAGGATGCGCATGGCGGCAAGTCTGACAGTTACATGACAGTTTGCAAGCCTAAGGAGAAGGATGACGGACCAGCAATCACGCACGCCGGGCACGAACCCGGCGGCACAATTCACGTCACATGGGAGAAACACAATGATCAGACGGACATTCTCGCGCACCCTCCTTGCCCTGTCGCTGATGGCGGGCACGGCTTTCTTCGTGGCCCCGGCCCATGCGGTGGACGATCTCCGCATCATCGCACCGGCCAAGCCGGGCGGCGGCTGGGACCAGACGGCGCGTGCCCTTGCCGAAGTCATGACCGCCGGCGGCGCCAAGGGCGTCACCGTCGAGAACGTGCCCGGCGCCGGCGGCACCGTGGGCCTCGCCCAGCTTGTCGACCAGGAGAAGGGCAAGCCCAACGTCATGATGGTCAACGGCCTCGTCATGCTGGGCGCGATCCTCACCAACCAGTCGCCGGTCAATCTCGGCATGACCACGCCCATCGCCCGGCTCACTGGCGAATATGAGGTGGTGGTGGTACCCGCGGCCTCCGAGCTTAAGACGCTCGCCGACCTCGCCGCAAAGCTCAAGGCCGACACCGGCGCGGTCGCCATCGGCGGCGGCTCGGCCGGCGGCACCGACCACATCCTTGCGGGCCTCATCGCCAAGGCGGCTGGCGGCGACGTCACCAAGCTCAACTACGTGCCCTTCTCAGGCGGCGGCGAGGCGCTGGCGGCGATCCTCGGCGGCCACGTGGTGGCGGGTATCAGCGGGCTCAGCGAGTGGAGCGGCCAGATCGCCTCGGGCGAGTTGCGCGTGCTCGCCATCTCGGCGCCGGAGCGCCAGGCCGGCATCGACATCCCGACGCTGAAGGAGCAGGGCGTCGACGTGGAACTCGCCAACTGGCGTGCCATCGTCGCAGCACCCGGCCTCGACGACGCCCAGAAGAAGGCCCTCCTCGACCTCGTCGACCAGACGGTGAAGAGCGATGCCTGGAAGAAGGTGCTGGCCGACAAGAAGTGGACCGACCTTTACCTGCCGGGCGACCAGTTCGCCCAGCTGCTGGAGAAGGAGACGGCGACCACCACCGAAGTGCTCAAGAGCGTCGGCCTCGTCCAGTAGGCCAGGCCGGTGAACCACACCCGAAGCAGGTCCCTGGCCGGTCTCCTGATCGGCCTGGGACTGATCGCCATCGCCGCCGTCGTCGCGGTGGACGCGATGCACATGCGCGTGCCGCCCATCCATTCCAGGGTGGGGCCGCGGGTGTTTCCCTATCTCGTCTCCTGCGGCCTCGCCGTCTCGGGCGCGGCGATCGCCTGGCAGGCCTGGACGCGCAACTTCCTCGTCGAGGCGCAGGAGACGGACTGGGGTGCGGTTGCCGTCATCGCCGCCGGGCTTGTGCTGCAGATCAACCTGCTGAAGCCCCTCGGCTTCGTACCCGCCGCGGTGATCCTGTTCATGGCGGTGACCTTCGCCTTCGGCAGCCGCCGCTTCCTGCGTGACGGACTGGTGGCGGTGATCCTCGCGGTGGTCACCTATCTCGCCTTCACCCGGCTTTTGGGCCTTCAATTGCCACCCGGCATCCTGAAGGGACTGCTGTGATGGAATCCTTCGGCGCCCTGATGGACGGCTTCGCCACGGCGCTCACGCCGATCAATCTAATGTGGTCGCTGGTCGGCGTGACGCTCGGCACCCTGATCGGCATCCTCCCCGGCATTGGCCCGGCGCTCACCATCGCGCTGCTGCTGCCCGTCACCCGCACGCTCGACCCCACCGGCGCCTTCATCATGTTCGCCGGGCTCTACTACGGCGCCATGTATGGCAGTTCGACCACCTCGATCCTGCTCAACACGCCGGGCGAGTCCGGCTCGATCATCACCGCGCTGGAAGGCAACCAAATGGCGCGGCGCGGCCGCGGTGCAGCGGCGCTTGCCACCGCCGCCATCGGCTCCTTTGTCGCGGGCACCGTGGGCACGCTGATGCTTAGCTTCCTTGCGCCGGTTTTCGTCAAGCTCGCCATCATGTTCGGGCCGGCGGAATATTTCGCCCTCATGGTTTTAGCCTTCGCTACGGTGTCGACGCTGCTCGGCGCCTCCGTGGTGCGCGGTATCACCAGCCTGACGATCGGTCTGGCCTTCGGGCTCGCAGGGACCGACATCCTCACCGGCCAGCCGCGTCTTGTCTTCGGCATACCCAGCATGCTTCGCGGCATCGACACAGTGGTGGTGGCGGTGGGGCTGTTCGCCGTGGGCGAGGCGCTCTACATGGCGTCGCGCCGCGACCTGCGCGAGGCCGTGGTGCTGCCCATCCAGGGGTCGTTATTCATGACGCGGGAGGAGTGGAGTCGCTCGTGGAAGCCTTGGCTGCGCGGCACGCTGATCGGCTTTCCCTTCGGTGCGCTGCCGGCCGGCGGAACCGAGATTCCGACCTTCCTCTCCTACTTCGTCGAGAAGAAGCTGGCGAAGAACCCGCGCGAGTTCGGCCAGGGCGCGATCGAGGGCGTGGCAGGTCCCGAGGCTGCCAACAACGCCGCGGTGGCCGGCGTGCTGGTGCCGCTGCTGGCGCTTGGTCTTCCTACCTCGGCGACAGCTGCAATTCTTCTCGCCGCCTTCGAGCAATACAATATTCAACCCGGACCGCAGCTGTTCACGGCTTCGGGCTCGCTGGTCTGGGGCCTCATCGCCAGTCTCTACATCGGTAACGTGATGCTGCTCATCCTCAATCTGCCGCTGGCCGGCGTGTGGGTGAGGCTGCTCGCCATTCCGCAGCCACTTCTCTATGGCGGGATCTTGGTGTTCTCTACGCTTGGGGTCTACAGCCTCAGCAACTCGGTCTTCGACCTCGTGCTGCTGTTCCTCGTCGGCATTGTTGGCTTCCTTATGCGGCGCTACGACTTTCCCGTGGCACCCGCCATCATAGGGCTCATCCTCGGTCCCATGGCCGAAGCCCAGTTCCGCCGTGCCCTCACGATCAGCCAGGGCGATCCGTCCGTGTTCGTAACCCACCCCCTGTCGCTCGCCCTGCTTTTCATTGCGGCCCTCGTGTTGCTCGTGCCCGCTGCAATTGCAGTGGTGAGAGCGAGGGTCGCAAACTCAGTTGCTTGAATGTAAGCAACTGCATGACCGTGTTGGTGAAATGGTGCACCGTGCGGAATAAAGCTAATAACTGGCGCTTCAGCGTGCCGGTCGGCCTGGTTTGACCCCCGACCGAACGCAGGGATCATGGTCTCCGAAGCTCTGTATCCACTTCGCCCCTCGTCCTGACCATCGGGTGCCTTCAGATTTCTGCGCCTTGGAATATGTCCGATTCGTGCGTGCGATGAGGCCGAATTGCGGCAACGGCCGGTTGAATGCAAGGCATTGATTTATAGACCCTAAACCGGAGTTTAGAGGCCTTACCCCGGAGGTTTATGCCGGGTGACCCTAAACCTGCGGCCCATGGCAATCGGTGCTACCGACCGATAGCTGCAATGGTCGTGGGGCCGGTACACCGGGGGTTGCTTCGCTGCTCCCAGTGCTGCCGACCCTGGTTTCACAGCATAAGGCAGGTTCGAATTGACTGGATTGACGACCGCCAGGCCACGGGGCGCTCAGCATATCGCGAGCGCCAATCAGGGGGACCAAGCGAGACGGCTCCCTTATACCCCCAGCACCAGGATGGCGGCCCTCGGTGGCGCGGCGGAACCAAGCCTGAAGCTTGCACTGCTGCGTGCAACCGACCCGGAGGCACGGGCGGCAAAGCGCTTCATCGAAACGCGTTACCTGGACGTGTTCGGCTCGCACGCGCCAGTGCGCTATTCCAACCTCCTGGTTCTCACAGACAAGCTCGGCAAGACGGCGGCGGCTCTCGGCATACGTCGGGCCTCCAGGGAATCCCTGTTCCTCGAGCAGTACCTTGACGTCGCGGCAGAACAGGCGATTGCCACCACTGCAGGCCCAGCCACCAGACGCGAAAGCATCGTCGAGCTCGGCAGCTTTGCGGCAGGTTCGAGCCGGGTGGCCACCTACCTTGTCTGCGCAATGGCCGCCTACATGCAGCACCAGGGCTTCAGCCACGCACTGGTGACCTCGACGGGACGGCTCAGGCGCCTCTTTGCCCTGTTCGACTTCGATCTCGAGACCCTCGGCGACGCACGCAAGGATGTGCTGCCGGATGGCGGCGAGTCCTGGGGGCTCTATTACGACGATGCCCCCCGCGTCCTGGCGGGTTCGGTTCAGCACTGTTTCGAGGCCGTGCTGCGCGAACGCGACCGGCAGGCCATCAAGGCACGCCGCGACATCATCGATTCCCTCATCCTCCAGGCAAGGACCCTCCCATCGTGCTGACCATTTTCGAAAGTCTGGCGCGCCATGCCGTCGCCACGCCCGAAGCCATTGCGCTGCGCGACTTCAATGGCAAGCTGAGCTATTCCGCACTTCCGCTCGAGATCGCCCGCGCGACGCGCATGATTGGGCGGCACTGCCCGGAGCCTGGGCCGGTGGCGCTGGCCGTCGACAACTCGATGGCTTGGGTGCTGCTCGACATTGCACTCCTTCAACAGGGGCGGGTCTGCGTGCCCCTGCCCTCCTTTTTCAGCCAGCAGCAACGCGAGCACGCCTTGCAGCAGTCTGGCGCGCGCTATGTGATTGAAGGCGGCTCTCACGCAGGTGATGAATGGCTTGCGGGGTCCGCGCTTGCCTTCCGCTCGTGTCCAACAGCGTCCGTCGCACTTCCTGCGAGAACAGCCAAGATCACCTTCACCTCAGGTTCCACAGGAACACCGAAAGGTGTGTGCCTGTCGCAAGGCATGATGGTGGAGACCGCCTCTGCCATCGTCAAGAGCGTAGGCCGCGATCACGGTGCACTGCATTGCGCCCTGCTGCCATTGGCTGTGCTGCTGGAGAATGTTGCAGGCCTCTATGCCGTGCTGATGGCGGGCGGCACCTATTTGGTCCCGTCACCTGCGGAGCTCGGCCTGGCCAACCCGTTCGCACCGGACTTTACGCGACTCACGCCGGCTCTGGCTGAGGCACGGGTCACCAGCATCATCACCGTGCCCGAACTGCTCCGCGGCTTGATGGCGAGCCTCTCGATGACCAGCCAATCCCTTCCCTCGCTGACCTTCGTCGCCGTGGGGGGTGCGCGCGTGTCGCCGCGGCTTCTCGCTCAGGCGGCAGGCCTCGGGCTTCCCGTCTACGAGGGCTATGGCCTGAGCGAGGCGGGCTCGGTCGTGTCGATCAATGTGCCGGGAGCCACGCGCCCCAGCACGGCGGGCAACCTCCTGCCACATGTGCGCGCCCGGGTCGCCGCGGATGGCGAGCTGCTGATCGAGCATCCCGTCTTTCTTGGCTATGTCGGCGAAAGCCCCGCAGCTGCGGAACTCGCGACCGGCGACATCGTGACCTGGGACGCCGACGGCTTCCTCGCCGTGAAGGGTCGCAAGTCAGCCCTCATCATCACTGGGTTCGGCCGCAATATCGCCCCGGAGTGGGTCGAGAGCGAGTTGCTGGCCCAGCCCGTCATCGCACAGGCCTGTGTGATCGACGACGGAGACAATGCGCTTACCGCGCTTGTCGTGCCGGTCTCCGGCCACGTCACCGCGAGGCAAGTGGAGGCGGCTGTCATGGCTGCCAGTGCCAGCCTGCCATCCTATGCCGCCATTTCCGCGTGGCGGATCGTTCCGCCCTTCACGCCGATGAGCGGCCTCCTCACCAGCAATGGCCGCCTGCGAAGACGTGAAATCGCGGCCGCGCATGCCCAACCGGACACCATACCAATCCCAGGCACAATGGAGCACGACATGACATTCTTCCAGACCCTGCTGCGCGAAACGTCGCGCGAACGCGACGAACTTATCAGGACGCAACAGATTCAGGACGGGCTTCGCGGCCATATCAGCCGCGACACCTACATCGCCTATCTCGCCGAGGCCTATCATCACGTGAAGCACACTGCGCCGTTGATGGAGGCCGCACGGAGCGCACTTCGCCCGCACCAGCTGTGGATGAGCCCCGCCCTTGATGAGTACATCGAGGAGGAACGAGGACACGAAGAGTGGATCCTGGACGATATCACCGCAGCCGGCGGAAATTCCGCGAAGGTGCGCTCGGGCACTCCGCGACCCGCCACCGAGTTCATGATATCCTACATCTATGACTATGTGACGCGCATCAATCCGGCCGGTCTGTTCGGCATGGTCCTTGTGCTCGAAGGCACCAGCATCGAACTAGCGAGCAAGGGTGCAGCCGCCATCCAGTCTTCGCTGGGTCTCGGCGACGACTGCTTCCATTACCTGACCTCGCATGGTGCGCTCGACCTCGAGCACATGAAGTTCTTCGAGGCGTTGATGAACAAGGTCACCGACAAGGATGATCAGGCGGCCATCATCCATGTGGCGCGGCGGATGTACCAGCTCTTCGCCGGACTGTTCCGCGCCATTCCGCACAAGGGTCTCGAAGCGCATGCGGCTTGAGGGCAAACGCGCCGTTGTGACCGGCGGCACGGGCGGCATCGGCGCTCCGCTGGTGGCACTGCTGCAGGCGGAAGGCGCCGAGGTGACGGTGATCGGGCGACAGCCATCGACTGAGGCCGCCACAAGGCATGTCGCGGCCGATCTCGCCTCGGCGGAGGGTCTCGCCGCGGCGTCTGACGCCGTGGCGAAGATCAGTCCCCACATGCTCGTCTGTCTTGCGGGCGCGCAATATTTCGGCCGCTTCGCCGAGCAGCAGGCAGAGGATGTGGCTGCGGCCTATCAGGTGAACCTGGTGGCGCCGGCTCAGCTCACCCGCGCAGCACTACCCGCCATGGTGAAGCGTGGCGCGGGCCACGTGCTGTTCGCAGGCTCGGTGTTCGGTGCGGTGCCATTCGCGCATTTTGCCGCCTATTCGAGTGCCAAGGCTGGTCTCGCAGCACTCGCCCTGGCGCTGCGGCGCGAGCATCACGGGCGCGGCATCACCTTCACCTGCGCCGTACCACGGGCCGTGAAGACCTCGATGGCGAGCGATGCCATCCGCCGCTTTGCGGCAGCGGCCGGCTTCCGCTTCGATTCACCGGAGGACGTGGCGCGCCGCATCGCCGCCGTACTGGTTCGGGGCGAAGGAGACGTGGCACCCGGCTTCCCTGAATCCCTGCTGATGCGGCTCAATGCGATCTCGCCCGCCCTCGCCACGCGCGCCCTGACGGGCAGCGACCGCAAGGCCCGCCTGGTACTTTCACAGACCACAAGGAGTTCCCACCAATGATGACGAAGACGACACGTGCCGCCCTGCTCTGCGCGGGCCTCTCTCTGCTTGGCGGTTCGATGGCCCATGCCGCCTCGGGCAATGCGGCGCTCGATACCGAGCTGCACAAACTCGAACTGCGATGGGAACACGTGAAGTTCCAGGAGGACGGGCAACCGCAGCAGTTCGACGACATGGCCGCAGTCGCGAAGCAGGCGGCGGCCCTCGCGGCGAAATATCCCGGACGTGCCGAGCCGCTGATCTGGGAAGGCATCGCCACCAGCGAGGAAGCAGGGATTGCGAGCATGCTGCATGCGATGAGCTATGCCAAGGAGGCCAAGACAATCCTCGAGCAGGCGGATGCCATTGACCCCTCGGCCCTTGATGCGGGAGCTCCGACCTGCCTCGGCGTCCTCTACTATCGCGTGCCGGGCTTCCCGGTGGGCTTCGGTGATACGGACAAGGCGCGCAAGCTGCTGAAGCAGGCCGTGTCGCTGGCGCCCGACGGCATGGACGCGAATTATTTCTACGCCGATTTCCTGATGAACGAGAAGGACTATGCCACGGCGGAGAAGGTGCTGAAACACGCGCTGTCATTGCCGCCGAGGCCAGACCGGCCGCTGTGGGACCAGAACCGTCGCGGCGTCATGAAGGCATTGCTGGCCAAGGCACAGGCCCACAAGTCATGACGGCATCCACCTTCTGGGCGGCAGTCGGCGCACAGCTGCGCCGGCCGGAAGGCACTGCCGGGCGCATCGCTGGCCACGCGATGCGCCTGGCAAACGCGCGGGCCAATGCTTGCGCGGTCCGGGCACTCGGCCCGCTGGGTGGCGAGCGCATTCTGGAAATCGGCTGTGGCCCCGGCCTTGCGCTGCGCAGCATCCTCGCCACGGATGTGGCACGGGCCATAGGCATCGATCATTCCCCCGTGATGATCGCGCAGGCCGGGCGCAACAACGCGCGGTCCGTTGCCACCGGCCGCCTGCGGCTGCTCGACGGCGATTTCTCCGCTCTGCCGATCGAGAACGGCAGTGTCGATGCTGTGCTGGCGGTGAATGTCGCCTATTTCATGAATGACGCCACGGCGCTGGTCGAAGCCCGCCGCGTCCTCGTCCCCGGCGGCCGGCTGGTGCTCTATGCGACCCACGCCACTGCCATGCGCAACTGGCGCTTCGCAGGCCCCCACAGCCACCGCCTGTTCGACGACAAGAAACTCCGCGCATTGCTCGCAGCGGGAGGCTTCGCCGCGGTCGGCACCACCGTTCATGAGATGACTGCAGGCCTCGGTGTCCAGGGCCTCATTGCCATCGCTCGCAAGAGTGGGGCGGACGGGGAGAGGTTGGCGCACCATGCGGAATAAAGTTGCGAACTTTTACACCATTGAATTTGCATTATAATCTCCGGCTCTGTTGGTGCGATGATCTCTGAATGGATGTCATGCCTCGAGTGCGCAGCCGCGCGGGGACAGGTGCTGCTTCTCCTACAGCGTCTGCTTCTCGGAGGAAGGGCAACTCACTCCTCGTCTCGCCATCCGCGATCATGCTTTTTGAGCAGCCGGTTTCCAGCGGGAGGTCGGCCACTAGGATCTTCATCTCCCGCACGCAACGGCAAAGGTCCTTGACTTCGCCGCCTGGGCCGTGTCGCCCGTCAACCGCCTTCTTCCCGGCCTCCAGGATTTCCTTCGACCAGTTGGAATAAACGTTTTGGGCATACCCTCCCGCCGAGGAGGATTTCTGGCTCATCGTAGCTCTTAGGAGAAGCAGTTGAGACAGAACTGATGGTCCGAGACAGCATATTCGAGACGCGGGTGGAGCAGATTGTGAACGAGACCGCCGAGCCACCCGGAAGACTATTCGACCAAGGAGCAGATCTGGGAGGTGCTAACGGGCGTCTTAAGTCGTGCAGAAGTCTTCATGTTCCAGATCCACTGATCGCTTGATCATAGACGCTGGCGTCGATCCTAAAACTTCCAAGCCTCGTGGACGCGAGATCGAGAATGTCCACTATCACCACGGTCCACATCAGAGATAGTAGAGCAACTAGGATGCGGCCCTGCCTTCCGATCAGGCCAAGTTGGTAACCCAAGCAGCCCATAGTGACGAGGGTCATTCCGATGAGTAGCCAAAAAACCTGATTGGGCAGCCGAAATTCGAATGCAAAGCGCTCTGACGTTGCCGCATCGAACGTTTCATTGATAGCTGTCATGAGGTTGGCGGAAATGGCATCTGGGCGTTCGCGTACCAGTGTAGAGACTAGGGCCCAGATCTCCATTTGTAATGCTGCCGTTTTTGCATTGATGTCGTTTATGGACGGGTTACCGATCTCGGCCATTACAAAGCGCTTCCGAAGGTCTATGTAACCTGCAAGCTTCGTCGCGATCTCCTCGGAGGTCGGTGACCCGATCGCCTTGGCGCGAAGCCATGCGGTTCCGATCGCATTGGCCTCTAGCAGTGTACCTTCACGCCTATCGGAAAAACGGTCGTTGGCGAATGACAGGGTCAGTGCCAAGACGAACGCCAGCAGGCCCAACATGCCACCAACGATGATGCCAACGGATTCACGTTGGTCGCTGACACTCTTTCGCTTCTGTCCACGGCTAAATCCAAACTCATAGAGGGTGAGTTGAAGCCCGAAGAAGATGGCACCGAATGCGGCGATGCTAGTCCCGGCGATGGACATAACGATGGATGGCATCTATGGGTCTCCACAAAGCGGACCTGCTACTGTTCTGTCTTGCTGACTGACAACTAGTCCAACCGGAAGTTGGCTCATGTGCTGGCGGCAATCAGTAGGCCGACTAGTCGCAGAGCTCGGATAGGTACAACCCATGGTAACTCGACAGTTCCGCACCACCTATTGCACATGTCAAAGGTATTCGCGGCCATGTCCCTGCCTCCTACTGGCAAGTGACCATCACAATGTTATTACACAGTGCGAATTTCACGAACAGTAGGACTTTCACCCAAATGGAGTCTGTTTCACCATTTCACAGTCAGTACTAACAACTAGTCCTGTGCCATCAACGGTCTGTGTACATTCATAGTTTTCCAACGGCTATCTACACATACAATTGTATCTCAGGGGTAAACTCAAGGGACGGTCGAGAACGTCGGGATAAGCTCCGTGATAGGCACAGCCTGGCGGCGCTGTTCCGCCTCCTCTCGGTTCGCTATGTCTGACCTGCGACTGTTTCACCTGCTGACCTCGAGCCTTAGGTTCCGCAAACACGAACATCGTGGAGCCAAAGGCCTGGTTCCCCAGATGCTCCACCAATGCGCCAAGGTGGTATCCTCGCCCGTGTCCAGGGCGGTGAGCCTGTTTAAGAGCCGAGGTTTCAAGGCGTGTGGCCGGAGACTTGTAGGTGGGACATCCTGCAATCTGAAATCTCGTCTGTTTAGAAGGTCTTTCTACGGTCAATCGCCCTTAGTTCCACAAATGTGTCGCAAAGATGCCGGCCCAAACCGCAGCCGCGACAATGATGAGCCCAAGAACGAATTCACGGGCGCAGGAAAGACGGTCTGCTCACACGAGGCAAAATTCTAGGGACGTTGGGGCCCATTCCATAAGTTGGTACAGCGCGGTGCCTTGATTGCCTGTGCGATTAATCAATTGTTTCGAACTATTAACATGTTGTTAAGATTTGGCGCACCCGACAGGACAAAGATGAGAACTGGGTGCTGTCGCTAAGAAATGAGCCCAGGTCTAATTGTCGTAGTTGTCGCTCGATTAGCTCAGCCCGGTAAAAAATTTCGATGCAATTCCATTGTGTCGGGCTAAGCTTTGGAGGATCAAGCACGAGTCGAATCCCAATCAATCCCGATTTTTAGCCCTGGGCGGTCCGTCCATGCAGCCCGACGGCGTCAAGGTGCTTACGAAAAAGCTTCCGGAAACACTCCGGGCGGTCAGGCGTGTCTAAGTTCCCTATCCGCACCCGAACCTAGGGCCATTGATCTTCCTTCTCAATGATCCTTGTAAACTACCAAAAACCCGCTATCCGGAACTCAAGGAGCCAGAGGCCCGTCCCTTGTCCGGACAGCCAGCTCCTTGGGTCACTTCTATGTCGGCATATCCGAGTAATAGCGTCGGCCGATCGTTGCCTCTTATCCGTAGCGGTAAGGAGGGCCGGCCTTCACCATGGTTTCGTTGTACTTCTTGATGATGCCGACGACCTTGGCCTTGATCTCGCTTTCGGCGGCTATCTCTTCCCAGAACTTCTCTGCCTCCTCCTGCACCTTGGCCCATTCGGCGTCGGGAATGGTAGTCAACTTCATCTTGTCCTTGAAGATGCGCAGATAGGCCTCGCCATTCCAATACCAGTGCTGGCGGTAGTAGTGCGAACTGTCGAAGCAGACGCGCATCAACTGCTGCAGGTGCGGCGGTACCTTGTTCCAGCTCTCCATGTTGGCGAAGAAATGGCCGATCCAGGCACCGGAAATGTTGTTGGTGAGGAAGTTGCCAGTGACCTCCGCCCAGCCCGAGGTATAGTCCTCGGTTATGCCCGACCAGGCGATGCCGTCGAGTTCGCCCGTCTGCAGCGCCACCTGCGCGTCTTCCCACGGCACGGTGACCGGCACCACGCCGAAGCGGGTGAGGAAGCGCCCTGCCGTCGGAAAGGTAAAGATGCGAAGTCCCTGGAGGTCGGCCAGCGAGTTGATAGGCTTCTTGGTGGCGAAGTTGCACGGGTCCCATGAGCCGGTGGAGATGTGCTTGACGCCGACCTTGGCATATTCTTCGGCCCAGATGTCGGCGAGGCCCCAGTGATTGAATAGCGCCGGCACGTCCAGCGAATAGCGCAGTGCCAGCGGGAAGTAGCCGCCGAACACGGTCACCTCGGTAGGACTTGCCATCGAATCGTCATCTGACTGCACGGCATCGATTGTGCCTTTCTGCATCGCGCGGAACAGTTCGGCCGTGGGCACCAGCTGATCAGCGTAGAACAACTCGATCTCCATCTGGTCCTTGGCGATCTCGTTGAAGGCGTCGATAGCAGGCTTGATCACCTCGGCGCCAAGCGCGGCGCCGGCATAGGTCTGCAGGCGCCACTTGATTGGGGCGGCCTGGGCGAGAACGGCGGGTGCGGCTATGGTGGCTGCACCAGCCGCGAGCCCGCTGGACAGAAGTTTGCGTCTGGACGTCATCTTCCTTCTCCTTGTTTCATGCGACAGCGTTCCTCTCCCGTTGCCCGGGATGTCATCTTGAATAGACGTATTCGGGGAGCCACAGCGCAATCTGCGGGAACACCATGATGATGACGAGTGTCAGCAGCATGAGCAGTACGAAGGGCACTATCGATCGATAGATCACGGGAAGCGTGTAGTCCTTCGGCGCCATGGCGCGCATCAGAAACAGGTTGTAGCCGAAGGGTGGCGTCAGGTAGGCGATTTGGCAGGTAATCGTGTAGAGCACGCCGTACCAGATCAGGCTGTAACCCAGATGGTCGACCAGTGTGACGTAAAGTGGGGCCACGATCACCAGCATGGCGGTGTCGTCGAGGAACATGCCCATCACCAGGAAGGATAGCTGCATCAGCACCAGGATCTGCCACGGCTGGAGCTGCATCTCGTCGACGAGGAAGAACTCGATCACCTTGCCGGCGCCGAGGCCGTCAAACACCGCTCCGAAGGACAGGGCTGCGAGTATGATGAGCATGAACATGCAGGTGATGGCCAGCGTCTGGCGGGTGGATTCTTCGAACACCGCCCAGGTGAAGCGCCGCTTGGCGACGGCCACCAGAACGGTGGCGAGTGCCCCCAGTACCGAGGCCTCGGTGAGACTGGCCCAGCCCATGACGAAGGGCACGATGATGACCGCGAAGATGAACACCGGAAGCAGACCGGCGCGCGACAACGACAGCTTCTCGGCGGTGGTTAGGTTCTCGCGCTCCTCCTTAGGAAGCGGAGGCCCCAGCGAGGGGTTCAGCCAGCAGCGAATGGCGATGTAGACGATGAAGATAGCCGCCATCAGCAGGCCGGGGAAGATGCCGGCAAGCCACAACTGGCCCACCGGCTGCCGCGCGATCATCGCGTAGAGCACCAGCACCACCGAGGGCGGAATGAGGATGCCGAGCGAGGAACCTGCCTGGATGACGCCGGAGATCATCTGCTTGCCGTAACCGGCCTTGGCGAGTTGCGGGAGTGCAATGGTGGAGCCGATCGCCATGCCCGCTACCGAAAGGCCGTTCATCGCTGAGATTAGCACCATCAACAGGATTGTCCCAATCGCAAGGCCGCCAGGCACCCGCCCAAACCAGACTTGGAACATCCGGTAGAGGTCGGCGGCCAGCCGCGTCTCCGACATCACGTATCCCATGAAGATGAACATCGGAAGCGTGAGAAGTGCATTCCACTTCATTAGCTTCATTACGGCGGAGTAACCCATGTCAGATCCGCCTGGACCCCACAGCAGCAACGCTGCGACGACGGCGACGAAGCCAATGGCTCCAAAAACACGCTGGCCCGTGAGCATCATCAGCATCAGGGTTGAAAACATCAACCCTGCAATCAATTCATAGGACATCAGATGCTTACCTTCCGGAGTGCCGCAAGGTCGCGGAAGAACTGCGCTAGTGCCTGTAACAGTATTAGTGCAAAGGCGATGCAGGTGATGAGTTTAAGCGGCCACAGCAGTGGTCGCCATGCCGTTGGGCTGCGTTCACTGATGTCAATAGCGTATATCGTGCTCTCGACAGCGCCATAAAGCATGACTCCGATGTAGAACATCAAAGCAAAAATAGTGAAGACATCCCAAAGTATCTGCGTGCGCTGACTTAGGCGGCCATAGAGCAGATCCATACGGACGTTGCTATCGAGTTGGATAGAGTAGGGGGCGCCGAGCAAGTAATAGGCGACGAATAGGAATTGAGCTGTCTCCAGCGTCCAGTTCGCAGGAAGAAGAAAGACCTTTGATGCGGAGGACCAGAGCATGACTCCCATGATCAGAAACAGGAGGTACATAGCTACGCGGCCAACGCGATAGTTGATTGCTTCTACCCAGAGAACATAGGTCTTCACCCATTTCGGCATGATGCGGCGTTCCAACCCCCCCCGTTTGCCGGCGTTGTGCGGACGCCATTTACGACCACCGCCAAGTCAAACTCGCATCATAGTGTAACGAAGCTCACAGCAGGTCAACTCGTTGAAGCAAATTTGACAGAGCTTCGTGAGGTAAAAGGGAGGCGTGGGGGAAATGAAGCAGTCGCTATTGTGCCACCGAGCGATCCTCAATGTGTGAGGGCTAGCTATAAATAATCTAGTTCCGCCAAATCTGACTGGATTTACGGATGCAGTAGTTGCCAACAAAAAAGGCGGGGCCGCGAGCGACTTTTCTTGGGGAAAAGGGGCACATCGCAGACCGCGCCTGGCTTGTGAGCCAACTCCCGATTAGTGAGATTATCGGAAGAGTTGAATAGGCAGAGGTGCCTATTGTCTCTCACTCCGCAGGACACCTCCTCTGGCCTCAGAGCGTATAGAAGTGCGCCGCTGTTAACGGGAAAGTTGATGGATATGGTGGGGGGGGGTAAAAGCGTAAGTTGAAGCCAAGATGCTTGCGAACAAGGTAAGTGCATGCAGATCATATTCGATCTCGCAAGTGATCTTACCAAGCCGACACTGCTCGCAAATTACGAGGCCGACGCCAACCGCGACAGAAGCAGTAGGAATGGCAGAATAGCCAACAGTAGCTGTAGCGGAGGAATCTCGACATCCTGCATGTGTGCGCTCGGTTCTCCTGTCGTCGAGTTTCTCACTGGCTTGCCCATACAATCCGGCCGAGGAATTCCACTTGGGCATTTTCAACAAGCACATCGTGCTTGGACCGCCCGCCCAACATCAGTGTGATGCAATTGGAATCCCGGAAGAGTAGGGTTCCGCCGAGTGGCCCGTGAACTCGCGATTCCACAAAGACGCGGTCGCCGAGAGCGATAGGAACTCGGTCTGAGACGATCAGCGTGTCTCCATGCCTGTATAGTGGGAGCATCGAATTCCCGTGTACAGTAACGGTCCTGCCACCGGTGGCCACTGGTTCTGCGATCGTCATACTGATCACCTCCTAGTCTGATAATGTCGCTGACCATGTTCCATTGCCATGGGTGCGGCTACCTATTCGGGCGGTGTGCGCTCGCGTGGTACGAGCAGCAGAAATTTGAGCAGCTGGGGTAATGAAGTCGCCTGCATCTTTGCGAGGATCGCGGCACGGTGATGATCAACAGTTCGCACCGAAATGTCTAAGGTGGCAGCGATCGCAGCACTCGCATACCCCTCGCCGACTAAAGCGGCGACGTCCCGTTCGCGAGGTGTGAGAGAGTCGTAGCGTTCACGGACGAGACGGCTCAGAGCCAGGTCACCTGCCTGCGGCCGATTGAGGTCCAGGACGGCTCGGATGCTATCGGCGAGTTGCTCATCCATGATTGGTTTTTCGATGAAGTCTGCAGCACCGAGCTTCATGGCCTGGACGGCCATCGGCACATCTGCGTGTCCTGTGATCATGATAACGGGTGGAGGCGTGGCAGAGGCCTGAATCAGCTTCAGCGCTGTAAGGCCATCCATGTCGGGCATGCGAACGTCGAGCAGCAAGCAGTCATAGTGCTCGGCGCGCAAGGCCGAGATGGCTGTCCGAGCAGACGCAAATGCCTGGGTCAGATAATCATAGGTTTCGAGCACTGATGACAAAGAATCTCGCACCGCCTCATCGTCGTCTACGATCATGATGTGAGCGCTCATGGCGTGGAGTCCTCTACGGATCTGCATGGTAATGTGAACACGAAGCAGGCTCCGCCATGAGCCGCCTGATCAAGACGGAACTCACCGCCATGGCTTCTCACAATGGTGCTGCACAGCGAAAGTCCAAGGCCGAGGCCTTCGGGTTTAGCTGACTGCAGGGGTAGAAACAACTTTGGACGCAACTCTGGTGGAACGCCGGGGCCGGTGTCCTTTATAGCCACCTCGACGAATCCTGGGCGGGCTTCAGCTGAGCTGCTGATGGTGATTGAGCCGTTCTCTGCACCGGTTGCGCTGATAGCCTCCCTTGCATTTCTGATGACATTTAGGAAGACCTGCTGAATCTGCACCTCGTTGCAGACCACTGGTGGAAGCGCAGTCATATCCGAAACCTTGAGCGAGATGCCTGCCTTTCGCAACTCTGGTCCGACCAGCTCTCGGCACCTCGCAATGATCAAGCCGACATCGACATACGACCGCTGGGCCGTGCCCCGTTCGAGAAATTGGCGTGTCGAACGCAGCAAACCTGCTGCGGCGTCAACCTGCTCGACAGCCGCATCAATGTCAGCGCGGAGTGCATCTTTGTCGAGGTCCGAATGGTCAAGCTTTCTGCGGACTGCACGTACAAAGTTTCGTACCGACGAAAGCGGTTGGTTCAGCTCGTGAGCCAGTGCTGCCGCCATCTCGCTGGCTAGCGAGAGGCGCGACGCTTGCAGCAACGCGGATTGGCTCTCCTGCAATTGGGCGTGACTACCCTTCAAGTCATTCACCGCGCGGGTACGATCTGAGATGGCGGCGCCCAGCAGAAGACCGGTGATAGAGAGGGCTAGCATTAGAAACTGCAATTCAGTGACGCTCGCTGACCCAGTATCGCGCCAGTACAATATAGCCATCATGAGCAGATCGCTGAGGAGAACGGAGAAGGCGGCGGCCACATATCCATCCCTCACGGAAAATGCCACGACGGGTAGAAGGATCAGGTAGAAAAACTTGAACTCGTCTACCTCATCGACAGCGAAGACGATGAATGAGACTACCGCCAAGCAGGTTAGCATGACCCAGTGGAAGAGCGTCCAGCTTGAGAAGTAGGACTTGAGCGCCCCTGTCCAACCGGAGATCATGAAAAGCGGTGTGACGGTGAGGATTCCCAGCATGTTGCCGATGGATAGGGTGACTGTATAGCGGAACACGTATGCAGGCTCAATTCCGACACTGAGCCATAGAACGCTCAGTCGTGTCGCCGCATAGGCTGTGGTCACGGCAAGAGCAAAGGCAAGAAACAGCAAAACCACCTGCAACGTTGGCGTCGCTTGACGCAATAGCCAGGGCGATGCCGCACTTGCGGCACCTGCAAAGACTAGCGCGCGCAGTGCCGCCGAGAGAAGCTCCCATGACCCGGGTAACGGCCAGCCCCACAGCTTGGAACTGATGTAGATGGATGCGGCAGTGGTTAGCACCGCGCTACGGCCCAGCAGAAGGCCAGCGGCTACTGCGAGGCCAGTTTCCGGATGCCAGGGCGTTGATCTTAGTTCGGTGGTTTGGAACAACGCCGACATCCGCGAGAGCAACAGCAATGCGGCGAACAGTCCCAAATGAAGTACGAGCTTGCGGATGGGGGGCTTCGCTCGGACCAGAAAACTGTTGTTTGCTGTTATGAATGGCGTGGTGTTCAACTGCACTCCCGCTTCTGCAGGCACCATACTAATTGCTCGCCACCCCAAGACCAAGAGAGGGCCACGCACCCCGGGGGTAACAGCGCGTGGCCCTTCTGGTCCTCCCCGTATCGGTTGTTATTTTGATCGGGTATAGTTACGCCGGCTTGAGCGTCTCGACATCATCTCGATCTGCGCAATGGGCAATACTACCTATTGGCGAGTGCGTTTCCCCATCAAAGAACGTAGCGTGTTGATGTGGTAGACGTCACTTGTCCCGCAACGTGTGCAGTAAAGTTCGAGTAACGTGGTGCCGGGGGCAGGTGGAGCCACTGGCAACAACATCCCGCAGCGGCTACAGGCCGTACAGAACTCTGCGTCTTCATTTTCAATGCGATGCGCGAGGGCGTGCCTCATGACATGACCTCGAACCTGCAGCGGCAATGCCCGCCGCGAGCCTTGACTTCCCTCACTTCGATTTCGACCGAAGTTTCCCCGTCGAATAACAGCGTCAGCCAATTGTTGCTATACAGCGCCTGAAATCCGAGTTCCGCGGCGCAGTGGATGTATCCGTCACCCCATGACGAGAGCAAGGATCGGTAAATTAGGATCTTTGCCTCGACGGGGTAGGAACGTCCGTCTGCAAACAGCAGGCAGGCAACTCCTTCGCGACCGTTTCGTGTAACGGTGAGCGCATCCGTTAATCGGTTGAAAAACGTGAATCCGAAATCCCGCTCCCTCTCGGCTAGTGCCATGGGCATCTCAAGACTCCTGTGCTTCATCCTGCATGCAGGAGATCATACGGGGCTTTGGTTCTCCAATGGGCAGCGTTACCTAGTCCAGAGTTCTGCCTAGCGTGCCAATATCGAGTGGAACAAAATAGGTGAATAGGCGTTTTGTGCCGCTGACCGTGCAAAAGGGATGATGAAGACAAGAGACCTACAGAGTTTGCCGACACCCCCACTTCATTTGCTCAGCGACGCGAGCTTGTTCCTCGATCTCGACGGCACACTGCTCGAGATTGCCGCGCGTCCGGAAGAGGTGGTGGTAGACAACAGCTTGAAGAAGTTGCTGACGCGATTGTTGCAGTCTCTCAGTGGCCGGGTGGCGGTGGTGAGTGGCCGCCCGGCCGCCGAGGTGCGCGACTTGCTGGGCCTGCGCGATCTGGCGATTGCCGGAAGCCACGGCGCGGAGTCCTCGTTTGCCGGTGAAACAGACGCGCCACCTGCGGAACCTGCGCCGCCACCGCACTTGCGCGAGGAGCTACGGCGACTGGCCGAGCGACACCCTGGCGTGCTGATCGAGGCCAAGCCCTTCGGCTTGGCAATACATTACCGGCTTGCGCCCAGTGCGGCGGAGGCCTGCCTTACACTGGCTCAAGACATTGCGGCCGCCGAAGGTTTCGAGTTGCAACCCGGTAAGATGGTTGTCGAAATCAAGTATCATCGCTACGATAAGGGCGACGCCGTGCGCCTGTTCATGGCACGCGCGCCAATGCGACATGGCCGACCGCTGTTCATCGGCGACGACCTGACTGACGAGGCCGGCTTCGCGGTGGCGCGGGCGCTTGGAGGGACAGGCATTCTCGTTGGGCCGCCGCGCAAGACCTACGCTACCTATGGCCTAGATGACGTCGGACAGGCCCTGCGCTGGCTTAGTCAAAGCGATGCGGTGGCGCGATGATGGCCGATCTCGATCTCTGGCTCATCGGTAACTGTCAGGTGAGCGCGTTGATTGACCGCCGGGCTGCCTTTGTCTGGGCTTGCGTCCCGCGCGTCGACGGCGATCCGCTGTTCTCCGCACTGCTAGACAGTCCAGTACTGGAGGGCGCTGCAGCGCGCGGGAGTTGGACGATCGAGATGGAGGGCTGCCGCAACATCCGTCAAGCCTACCGTCGCAATACTCCAATCCTCGTCAGCACATTCGAGGACGGGCCGGGCAACGCCATGGAGGTCATCGACTTCTGCCCGCGGCGGCAGCGTATCGACCGCGTCTATCGCCCGACGGCTTTCGCCCGCATCCTCCGGCCACTCAGCGGCGCACCGCGCATTCGCGTCAGGTTGCGGCCCGTCTTTGACTATGGCACCGCGCCGGCCGTGAGAACCTTCGGATCGAATCATATCCGCTATGTCCTAGACCGCGCCAGTTACCGGCTCACCACCGACGCGCCGGTGTCGTTTATCGGCGAAGAACTATTTTTCCGTCTCGAGCGGCCCCTGCATTTCTTCCTCGGGCCCGACGAAACCTTCGCCGAGGAGATCGCTGCTTCGCTGAGCCGCATGCTCGAAGACACGACGGCGGAGTGGCAGCTCTGGGCGCGTGGCCTTGCCACCCCACCGGACTGGCAGGAGGCGGTGATCCGCGCCGCTATCGCGCTTAAGCTGTGTCAGCACGAAGAGACCGGTGCCATCGTGGCCGCCATCACCACCTCGATCCCCGAACATGCAGGCTCCCAGCGCAACTGGGACTACCGATACTGCTGGATCCGTGACGCCTACTACACAGTGCAGGCACTGAACCGGCTGGGCGCGCTCGACGTGCTCGAGGGCTATCTCAGCTTCCTACGGAACATCGTGACCGTGTCGGGTGGTGGCCATGTCCAGCCGCTGTACAGCGTGCTGGGCGAAACCCATGTTGTCGAGCGCGTGGCGCCGAGCCTTGCTGGTTATCGTGGCCTGGGCCCGGTGCGAGTGGGCAACCAGGCGCATGAGCAGGTGCAGAACGATGTCTATGGCCAAATCGTGCTGTCCAACGTGCAGGCGTTCTTCGACAGCCGCTTGCTCCGCCCCTCGGGCCTCGCCGACTTCGAGGCGCTGGAGCGGGTGGGTGAGCGCGCCTGGGAAAGCCATGATCGACCGGATGCTGGGTTGTGGGAGTTCCGCACCATCAGCGCGCGCCACACCTATTCTGCTGCTATGTGCTGGGCCGCCTGCGACCGGCTGGCGCGGGCCGCCGAGGCGCTGGGGCTCGTTCCGCGTCGCGATCTGTGGCGCGAGCGCGCGCAGCACATCCGGCTCGCCATCGAAAGTGGCGCATGGCGGCCTGAGGCCAGCAGCATGTCGGCGACCTTCGAGGGCGACCAGCTTGATGCCAGCCTCATCCAGCTTCTCGACCTGCGCTTCTTCGCGCCAGAAGACGAGCGCTTCCAGGGTACACTGCGGGCGGTGGAGCAGAGCCTGCGCCGCGGCCCTTACATGCTGCGCTATGCCACCGAGGATGACTTCGGCATTCCCAGCACCGCTTTCAATTTCTGCACTTTCTGGTTGATCGAAGCTCTGCACATCATGGGCAGGCAGGGCGAGGCGCGCGCCCTGTTCGAGGAAATGCTGCAGCGGCGCACCGCGGCGGGCCTGTTGTCGGAAGACATCGACCCCGGAACCGCCGAGTTATGGGGTAACTATCCGCAGACCTATTCGCTGGCGGGCCTGATCAACTGTGCACTGCTGTTGAGCCGGCCGTGGAGCGCGGTCCGATGATCCGGCGTGTGTTGGACATGCCCCTCAACTTGGGGCCCGTATTGTTCGGCCTGCTCGGATTGGTGCTGCTGTTCGGCTTGACCCTGCTGGCGCTGCCGCCCTCCCGTCTGCTGCTCGAGCAATGGGCAAACACCGACGTGTTGGCCCGCTCGCGCCTCATTCACGCTGCGGTACAGGGTCCGGTACGCCGCGCCCTCGCGGATGGCGATGAAGAGCGGCTGGCGAGCATCCTGGCGGGTGTGGCCGAGGATGACCGTGTGCTGGCGGTCGGCGTCTGCGACGCTTCGGGTGCAATGCGTGGCGCCACGGCGATGATGCCTGCGGACTTTTCCTGCGAGAATGTGGCGCGCTCAGAGGCCGAGAGTTTTTCCAACATCGTGCACGACGGGCGCCGAGTGTTCGTCGCAACCTTCCCGGTGTCGACGGCGAAGGGCACCGCCTATCTCGCAGTGCTGAACGACCTCTCTTATATCGCGCGGCGCTCCTGGGAGATACAGGCCTATGTGGTGGCGACATTATTCGGATTCGGCTTGGTGATCGGCGGGGCGGGCGCGTTCCTCGTCTTTTACCTCCTCAAACGCTGGGCAGAGTCTTTACGGCAGGCGGTTGAGAACGCGCGGCGCGGGAAACGACTGTCGCCCCCCGGCCGCGACGCTTCTGCCATCGAGCGCCAGATTGCGACACTGTTTAAGGAAATCGAAGTCCAGCGTAGCAAGGCCGACACGCCTGACGTCAAGTGGTCGCCGCAGTCGCTGCATGATCTCCTGGCCACCACGCTACCCGAGGCCGAGATCATCATCCTGTCCAACCGAGAGCCATACATCCACAACCGGAGCGGCGATACGGTGGAACTGCAGACCCCGGCCAGCGGGCTCGTCTCGGCGTTGGAGCCGGTGATGCGCGCCTGCGGCGGAACCTGGATCGCTCATGGCAGCGGCAGTGCTGACCGCGAGGTGGTCGACGGCGGCGACCGCATCGCGGTGCCCCCGGCAGACCCCGCCTACACGCTGCGCCGTGTGTGGGTGAGCGAGGAGGAGCAGAACGGCTATTACTATGGCTTCGCCAACGAGGGTCTGTGGCCGCTCTGCCACATTGCCTTCGTGCGGCCCATCTTCCGTGTGGAGGACTGGAATCATTATCGCACCATCAACCAACGCTTTGCCGAAGCTGTTGCCGCTGAGGCAAGAACCTCGGACCCTGTTGTTCTGGTGCAGGACTATCATTTCGCGCTAGCACCTCACATGATCCGCAAGCTCCTGCCCTCGGCAACCATCATCACCTTCTGGCACATACCCTGGCCTAATGCTGAAACTTTCGGGATCTGCCCATGGAAAGAAGAGATCCTGGATGGCATGCTTGGGAGCAGCATCATCGGGTTCCATACCCAATTCCACTGCAACAATTTCTTCGAGACCGTGGACCGCTTCATCGAGAGCCGTATTGATCGCGAGAATGCAGCGGTGACGCTGGGCGGTCACGAAACCCGCATCAGACCCTATCCGATTTCGATTGAGTGGCCACCGGCGGCGATGGCGGGGCAGATGGACGTAAGCGCCTGCAGTCGCGCAGTCCGCGCCCGCTTCGGGCTTGCAGAAGATGCGCGCGTCGCCGTTGGCATAGAGCGCTTCGACTACACCAAGGGTATCCTTGATCGCATGCGCTCGATCGACCTGCTGCTTACCCACTATCCGGAGTGGAAGGGCCGCTTCACCTTTCTCCAGGTTGCCGCACCGACCCGTAGCAAGCTAGCGAGCTATAGCCGCCTGCAGGAGGAGGCGCTGGCGCTGGCCGCTGAGATCAACGCCCGGCATGGCGCTGATGACTACCGACCGATTGAGCTGGTGGTACGCCATCACGAGCCGCCGGAGGTATTCGAACTCTTCCGGGCTGCTGATCTCTGTGTCGTCAGCAGCCTGCATGACGGCATGAATCTTGTCGCCAAGGAGTTCGTGGCCTCGCGCGATGACGAGCACGGCGTCCTGATTCTCTCGACCTTCGCCGGAGCCTCGCGCGAGCTGACAGAGGCGCTTATCGTCAATCCCTATGATACCAAGGCCATGGCGGAGGCACTTCACGCTGCTCTGCTGATGCCGGCGAATGAGCAGGCCGAGCGGATGCGGCTGATGCGTCAACAGGTGAGGGAACAGAATGTCTATCGCTGGGCCGGCCGAATGCTATTGGACGCGGCTCGCGTGCGGCAGCGCCGTCGCGTGATGGCGCTGGCGAAGTCAACATTGTAAACTGGACAGGTTTCTGCTTCTGCCCAACCACGTCCCCTCCGAAAATTCGGATCAGATAGGCGTCAGCCCTTCAGTCCAAGCCTGGTCTGTTTCTCGATCTCTATGATCGCAAAGAACACCGCACCGATACCTAAAGTAAGCAGGCCGTCGAACAGAGACATGGACTGGGTGCCGAGCATGTCCTGCAGCGGTGGCAGATAGGTCACTGCGAACTGAGCAATGGTGATGGCGAGCACAACCAGCCAGACTACCCGCGTCCCGCGCACCCACTCCCACGTCAACAACGTGCCGTGAATGTCTCTGTGCCAAGGCCAGCGGATAGCCCTGGTCGACAGCGTACCTGAATATGCCGAACACCGCCGCCACGAAGAGTGTTCCGACCAGCACCACGTGCCAGACGAGTTCCCCTGAAAGGATTGGTGCATCGCGACGACGGGGTGGCCGCGCCATCGTATAGTTACGTCGGCGAGTGACATTTGCCTTAAAAAGTCGATCCCGGCGCGAGAGCTGTTTCCATTGGGATAGTCACTGTAAGTACTATAGAGCATCCTAAAAAGTAACCCTCGGCTCCGTTAAGATGCTCGAGGGCTAAGGTGCTCCATGAGTTGGGGGCCCAGTGAGTGGCTCATACTAACGGGCTTATTCCAACCAGATATAGGCATTGCTACCCATGTAATGATCAGTTGCTCATTGAGCACTGGGCAAAGTAATCTGTCGGCTTGGGAACCGATCTAGGGCGGGAAGGTGATGGGTGCTGAGGCCGACCAAAGTTGCGGTTGGGTCGCAGCGCTGAACCAGAAGCGTGCTATTATACTGTTAATCGCGTGAGTAGATTGCATGTCCTACCTGCCAAGGGATGCGTAAGTCTGCCTATTCAACCTGTGCAGCCATGCCCTACTATTGGTTAAGGTGGTCGATATGAAGGGGAAACCTGTGCTGTGAGAATGTTGGTGAAGGCTGCCTGTCAGGCGTGCAGCTACGAGGTCCAGGTTCATGTGTCGGTAGAGACCTTTGTTGATCACGACATCCCCTATGACTGGCCCTATGCCTGCCTCAGTTGTGCACACGTTGTGACGGCCGATCTCAATGCCGTTCAGCCGCGGTGCCCAAATTGCCGTAGTTTCAATCTTGTCCCCTACGAGGGGACAAAGCTCAGTTCCGTGGGTACCCAAGGCAGCAGTCTGAGCGATGCTCACGCCAGCCTCAGGACTGACGACTTGCACTGTCCGCGTTGCGGGAAGGTGCATCTTCGATTTGAAGACTTATGCGTGCACGGTTGAGAAGTATAAATGGCTACGCGTCGCCATTGCACCTGAGACGTATGCTCGTTGCTCTTAACATCGGAATGCGGAGAGATCTTTTCCACCTGACTAGGTGGTTGTTAGTTCTACATTCTACAGCCAGAGTTTACCGAATCTAATGTCCCAAAGCCTCCCCTCCGGTCCGACCGTCGGCGTCTTGCGGCAACGCGCCATGTTCCTTCTGGGCGGTGTACTGACCGGTATTGCCTCATACGTCTTCGCCGTCCTTGCGGACTGGGCGCAGATTGGCTTCGGCTGGATCGGAAGTCACAGTGCCGTGGCAACGCTGATTTGGACACCGCTTGGTTTTGCAATCTCGACCTTTCTCGCCCAGAGATTCCTTCCTGGCTCGTCCGGCAGTGGCATACCGCAGTGTATCGCAGCTCTCAGTGCGAAGGATGGTGGACTTCGTGACAGCGCGCTCAGTGCCCGCATGGCTGTCGGCAAGATCGGGCTGACGGCATTCGGGTTGCTTTGTGGCGCCTCCATCGGACGCGAGGGGCCGACGGTCCAGATCGGTGCGTCGGTCATGCTGCAGATGGGAAAGCTCTTTCACAGGGAGCAGAAGGGGCTGATCCTGGCTGGCGCGGCGGCCGGTATTGCCGCAGCCTTCAACGCGCCACTGGCTGGCATCGTCTTCGCCATAGAGGAACTCAGCCGTTCATATGAATCCAAGACAAGCGGCCTTATCCTGACGGCCACCATACTTGCGGGCCTCACGTCGACGGCACTTGGCGGCAACTATTCGTATTTTGGCTATGTCTCGGGTGGCATCAGTTCGCCTCTCGAATGGCTCGGGCTGATCATTGTCGCTCTTGCCGGTGGGTTACTCGGTGGGCTGTTCGGTCGGTCTGTTGTTGCGATCTCGGCGAGCATTCGGTTTCGAAAGCTGGCCGGCCGATCGCGGGTCGGTTTTGCCTTGGCTTGTGGCATTGTGGTTTCGGCCTGCGGTTGGCTCTCAGGCGGCGCTACCTACGGGACCGGCTACGCTGCGGCCTATGCAAGCCTGCACCAGCAGAGCAGTGAAGCTTGGACATTCGTTCCGCTCAAGATGTTGGCGACGGCCGTATCTTCGCTGAGCGGCATACCGGGCGGCCTTTTCTCACCATCCTTGTCAGTAGGTGCTGGGATCGGCTCGGCAGTCTCGCAGTTTTTGTGGAATGCCAACTCTCCACAACTCGCACTTCTCGGCATGGCGGCCTACCTCACGGGTGTCGTCCAATCCCCCATCACCGCCGTCGTCATCATGGCCGAGATGACCGACAATCACCGTATGGTCGTGCCACTTCTTGGGTGCGCCCTGCTGGCAGACTGGGTCTCGAAGCAGATCCAGCCGACGGGTATCTATCACGGCCTTGCGGCGAATTTCTCGATGCCAAAGTCCTGAGGTTTGGTTGTGCCGATAGCCCGAGGCGTGAGGGATGCCGAAACTCGGTTTCCGGCGCAGGATTCGAACTTCTTGAGAATCGAAACCCAATTAAATTGATCGTTTGGAGCGAGAGGAGTTAGCTGCCAGCACTTTCTCCTCCACCATTCGCAACTGGCAGAGTTGCAACCCCGAAACCTAACAGCAATTCCCGCTGGGTTCTGGTGATGGCGTTGAGTTTCGACTCGGGTACCGCCCGGGAATTGTGCGCAACCCGTCAGGAATTACGCCAAGTCATCCGGCTGGGGTCTCCAACGACCAGCAGCTGAGCAAGCACGGCGTGCCTGATCATGGGAACGCTAGCACCCTCTCCACTCCGAAGCGCGGCCCAGCTGAACAGCCCACCGTTCGGGACACCACTCACCGCTCCGCGCTACCGTCCTGGGTGCAGGGTCGCGCTGTGGATGGCAGGCTGAAGCCGTTAAAATCCGAATCCGAACAGCTGACGACGTCCGAAGACTACCTGACTTGCACCGAGGTGGCCGCGGTCCTGCGAGTGAGCCTGCGGACCGTTCGTCGGCTCATTGCCCAGGGTCGAATTCCGCACATTCGCGTCGACGTTGGTGTTGCAAACCGCAGGGCCGCACTGGATGCCGAGATCAGGGACACCGGCGACAAGCTGGCTCGGCTCTACCGCGCCATCGAGGAGGGTGTTGTCGAACTCGATGCCCAGCTCAAGGAAAGGATCGCTGCGCTCAAGTCGACCCGCGATCTGGCCCAGGCCTCGCTCGAGCGCATTGCCACGCAGGCAGCAACATCACGCGCCCTGACTTCGGATCGTATTGCCGCATTCGTGGATTTGGTCAGACAGAAGATCGAAACTGCCGACATCCAGGCCCGGAAGGCTTATCTCGCGACCGTCGTCTCCGAGATCCGGGTCGATGACCACAAGGTCCAGATCATCGGCGACAAGGCCAGCCTGGCAGCCGTTATCGCAGGCCAGCAGACCGCGGGCGGGAAGGTTAGTGGTTTTGTTCGCAAATGGCGCACCATGCAGGATTCGAACCCGGGGGCCAATCTGAAGAGATCGACGGACTAAACTCCAGAGTCCCCCAGAGCGTCCCCCTGGAGCAGATCCATTCAAAATAGTGATGGACCTAAGTTTTTGAAAAATATGGCGGCCCCGACAGGATTCGAACCTGTGACCCTCAGTTTAGGAAACTGATGCTCTATCCAGCTGAGCTACGGGACCTCGCCGCCGGAGGTTCTAACGCCCCGGGCCCGATTTGAAAAGGCATCTCGGCAAACGAAAGGGCCCGGCGCTGGCCGGGCCCTTCAGTATCGGGTTGAGGGCCGGATCAGGCGGCTTCGTCGGCCGCCACGTCCTCTTCGGTCTTCTCGCCGGAGGGGGCGCGCTTGGCGTTCTTGGAGAGGAACTCCTCGAGTTCCTTCACCGCCTGGTCGTCATCGATCTTCTTCACGGCGGCGATTTCGCGCGCCATGCGGTCGAGCGCCTGCTCGAAGAGCTGGCGTTCCGAGTAGGACTGCTCCGGCTGGCGCTCGGAGCGGTAGAGGTCGCGCACCACCTCGGCCACGGCCATGATGTCGCCCGAGTTGATCTTCGCATCATATTCCTGGGCGCGACGCGACCACATGGTGCGCTTGATGCGGGCACGGCCCTTGAGGACCTTGAGGGCGGATTCGATCTGCACCTTGTCGGAGAGGCGGCGCATGCCCTTCTGCTCGGCGCGGCTGGTCGGCACCTTGAGGCGGAGCTTCTCCTTCTCGAACTCGACGATATAGAGCTCGAGTTTCACGCCGGCGATCTCCTGTTCCTCGATCATGCTGATCTTGCCCACGCCATGGGCGGGGTAGACCACCAGTTCGTTGACCTTGAACACCAGCTTGCGCACCACGGGAGCGGCAGCGACCGGCGGCGCCACGGCGGGCGCGGGCTTGGCGGCAGGCGCCGGCTGCGGTGCGGCGGCCTTCGCCACGGGGGCGGGGGCAGCGGCCTTGGCAACCTTCTTCGCGTCAGCCGGGGCGGCCTTGGCAGCGGCGGCCGGTTTCACGGCGGCAGCGGGCTTGGCGACGGGAGCCTTGGCAACGGGCTTGGATGCGGTCCTGGCGGCGGCCTTGGCTACGGGCTTGGCGGTCGCAGGCTTGGCGGCAACGGGTTTGGCAACCTTGGCCGGGGCGGCCGGCTTCGCCTTGACGGCGGCGACCGGCTTCGAGGTCTTCTTGGGGGCCGTCTTGGTCTTGGCCTTGGCGGCGGGCCTCTTCGTGGCCGCTGCCTTCGTCTTCGTCTTCGTCATGTTTCGTCCTTCGCCCTTAGCCCTAATCTTGTTATGGAATATGCATTCCAATGGCGGCAAACGGGGATGACGTGCGGCACGGTCAAAAAGCCCGCGCAACTTGCCTCTTCGTCCAGTTCCCGTAACCGGTGCCTGTCTGCCCTCCCACCCGAAGGGCGCCCGCAGGCCCCTGTCGCTGTCTGTGGATTGCCGGCACTTGCATAAAAAAACCCGAGCCCTTGGCCCGGTTTCCTGCACCTTACTCGGATGACATACTCATGGTGCCCTAAATATCACAAGTTTAAGCATTTTTAAAGGGCGAGATGTCCGTGTACGGTGGAATCTTGTGCCGCACACGGACGAATCTTAGCAAAAAGGGTTAATGGCCGGAGGCTGTTGCATGCCGGGCCTGCGCCCCGGGCATGGAGCGGGCTGCGGCGCCCTCAGTCACCCTCGCCGGGGTTGGGGGAGAAATACTTCTCGAGCTTGCCCTCGACCCCGTCGAACTCCTTGGCGTCGGCCGGAGCCTCCTTCTTGGTGGTGATGTTCGGCCACTGGCTGGCATAGTCGGTGTTGAGCTTCAGCCAGGATTCGAGGCCGGGCTCGGTGTCCGGCTTGATGGCCTCGGCGGGGCATTCCGGCTCGCAGACGCCGCAGTCGATGCATTCGTCCGGGTGGATGACGAGCATGTTCTCGCCCTCGTAGAAGCAGTCCACGGGGCAAACTTCCACGCAATCCATATACTTGCACTTGATGCAGTTGTCGGTGACGATATAGGTCATAAGCTCAACCGTTCTTTATTCCGAACGCTTCCTAGCAATTTCTGGCGGACCTTGCACCATCTTTTACGGCGTTTCATCCATCGAGGATGACATGCCGGGTTCGCGATAGAGGAGGCTTGCGATCGCCGCCGGGCCCCGCCGCTCCGCCAATGCCTCCACATGCAGCACCCGCACCCTGGTGTTGAGCACGATAGTCAGAACATCACCCGGCTTCACCGCGTGACCAGGCTTCAGCGTCTTCTGGCCGTTGAGCCTGACATGCCCGGCCTCGACCAATGCGGCGGCAGCCTCCCGGGTCTTCACCACGCGGGCGAACCACAGCCACTTGTCGAGGCGCTGGCGCCCCGAGGACTCGTCACTTGCCGCCAAGTTTCGCCTTCAGCGCCCCCAGAACGGCGAAGGGGGAATCGGGGTCGATGGGCTTCTCGGGGCGGGGCTTGCGCTCCTGGAACTCGGGCTTGCGGTCATCGCGGCGAGGCTTGCGGTCGTGGCGGCCGTCCTGGCCTTCGGCCCGTTCCTCGCGCGGCTTGCCGCCTTTGCCGTGATGGTGACGGTGCGGGCGGCCGCCCTCGCGACGCTGCTCACCCTCGGGCTTGCCGCCCGCTTCCGCAGGATTGCCACCCGCTTCCGCCGGCTTGCCGGGGCCACGCTGGGACCTGCGGTGCTGCTGCTGGCGTTCAGGACGGTGGCGGAAGGGGCCGGTGTCCTTGGGCCACCAGACTTCGATCTCCACCTCTTCCATGGCGACTTCGGGCACCGCCGCGGCCTCGGCCACCGGCTGGGCCTCGGTTTCGGCTGCCGGGGTGGCGGGAATGGGCGGCACCTCGACCGGGCTGTCCGGAGCCTCTTGCGGCGTCGATGGCTCGGCCGGTGGTTCGCCGGGCGGCGGGGTCTCCGGTCCGGCAGGAGCAGGAGCCTCCTGAGGCGTGGCAGGGGGAACTTCGCTTGGCGCATTACCCGGCAGTTCCTGCGGCGTGCCAGGGGCCGCTGCAGCCACGGGGCGCCGCACGGTCTTCTTCTGCATGCGGTAGTCCAGGCTTCTGAGGATGCCGAGGAAGTCCTCGCCGGAACAGCCGACGAGCGACATCATGTCCGGCACCACGGTGAAACCACCGCCCTCGACGGAGCCCGCGGGGCGCGGCTCCTCGGCAAAGCGCGCGCGCCAGAACACCCGGTCGCGGATCACGTCGGCCAGGCGCTCCAGCATGTCGATGCGCACCACGCGCGAGCCGCAGATGCGGTAGCCGCAAACGCCATAGAAGCCCTTGGGTGTCGAGCGGTCGAAGCTGGCGGAGGTAAGGCCCTGGCCCGGCGGCTGCGGCAGCGCCGAAGGCTCGAGCTTTCCGTCCTTGTGCAGGCCGAGCGCCCACAGCAGCAGGCGGAGTTCCGTCGGCGCGGGCTTGAGCAGTGCCGGCACATAGAGATTGAAGGCGCCGAAGCGGGCGCCGAGCGCGCGCAGCTTGGCGCGGTCCTCCTGGCTCAGGCCTTTCACCTCTTCCGCCACGGTGTCGCGCGGCAGCACGCCCAGCGTCTCGACCAGCCGATAGGCCAGCCCGCGCGAGATGCCCTCGAGGCCCTCGCCTTCCTCGAGCTTGACCAGGGGCTCCAGCACGGTAGCGATGTGGCGGTCGGTGAATTTCTGCAGGCGCGCCTGCACCTCCTCGCGCTCGGAGCCCGACAGCTGGTCGCCGGCGAGCACGGCAGCGCGCGGCTTCAGCAGCGTGGCGCCCGGCTCGAGCCTGCCCACGGGGGCATGGTTCCACATGATCTGGCCATCGCGCGTGAGCTTCAGGTCGGTATCGGCTGAGGCAGCGACGGCCTTGGCGCGCGCCGTGATCTCGGCAGCCACGGCGGACATGGCGGCCGCCTTGAGGGCCCGGGCCTCGGCACCTTCCGTCGCGCCATCGGGCAGGAAGAGGAAGCCCCTGATCCGGCCAATATACTCGCCCTCGACGTGGATGGCGCCATCTTCTTCAACAGTCGACATCAATTCTTCCTTCTGGGCCAGGCGCTTCATCAGCACGCTGGTACGGCGGTCGATAAAACGCTGTGTCAGCCGCACATGCAAGGCATCCGACAGCTTGTCCTCTATCTCTCTCGCGTAGGATTGCCAATAGAGAGGTGCCTTGAGCCAATCGGGGCGGTTGGCGACGAAGGTCCAGGTGCGGACATGGCTGATGCGGTTCGACAGCGTGTCGAGGTCGCCTTGCGTGTTCTCGCAGAACTTCAGTTGCCGCACGAACCAGTCCTCGTCGATGAAGCCATCACCAGTCTGCAGCGACTGGTAGATCCGTGAAACGATCGAGGCGTGCTCCGAGTTCGAGATGTTGCGGTAATCGGGGATCTGGCAGACCTCCCACAGACGCTCCACGTCCTTTTTCGAGCGGGCGAGGTCGCGCGTGGCGGGGTCGCGCGCCAGGGCCTCCAGTGCCAGCAGGTCGGCGTTTGGCTGTGCGCGGGTCAGGCCCTGGCTCTGCGGCAGCATATTGAGCGACTGCTTCAGCCGCTCGAGCGAGCCGAAATCGAGATCGCGGTTGCGCCACTGCAGCATGCGGACGGCATCGAAATTGTGGTTCTGAAGGCGCTCCACCGTCTCGGGTTCGAAGGGATCGGCCTCGCCTGTGACGCCGAAGGTGCCGTCGTTCATGTAGCGGCCGGCACGGCCTGCCACCTGGCCCAGTTCCGAGGGGTTGAGGTGGCGATACTGGAAGCCGTCGAACTTGCGTGTCGAGGCAAAGGCAACATGGTCGACATCCATGTTGAGACCCATGCCGATGGCGTCGGTGGCGACGATGTAATCGACGTCACCCGACTGGTAGAGCGCCACCTGTGCATTGCGGGTGCGGGGGCTGAGAGCGCCCAGCACCACGGCGGCGCCGCCACGCTGGCGGCGGATGATCTCGGCCGTGGCGTAGACCATGTCTGCCGAAAAGGCGACGATGGCGGTGCGGCGCGGCAGCCTGGTGATCTTCTTCTGGCCAGCATACAAGAGCTGCGAGAAGCGCGGCCGCGAGACGAAGCTCGTTCCCGGCAGAAGCCGCTCCAGCAACGGGCGCATGGTGGCCGCACCCAGCAGCATGGTTTCATCGCGGCCGCGGCGATTGAGCACGCGGTCGGTGAAGATGTGGCCTCGTTCGAAATCGGCACAGAGCTGCACCTCGTCGATGGCGAGGAATGGCACGTCCACGTCACCCGGCATGGCCTCGACCGTGCAGATCCAGTAGCGCGCCTGCGCGGGGATGATCTTTTCCTCGCCCGTCACCAGCGCCACGGCGGCCTCGCCGGCCCGGGCGCGCACCTTGTCGAATATCTCGCGGGCCAGCAGCCGCAGGGGCAGGCCGATCATGCCCCCGCCATGCCCCAGCATGCGCTCCACCGCGAGGTGGGTCTTGCCGGTGTTGGTGGGGCCAAGCACGGCAGTGACAGTTCTTGGGGAGGGCATTCAGTACGGCTTCACGGATTCCTTGCCTTCGAGACTTGGGGCCCGTGCCGCTGTGGGTCAAGATCTTTTGCCCCGATCTGAACCGGGCCGTTAGGGAATGGATTCAAACCGGAACGAAGCTGGCCCGAATCGCTGCAGTCTGGCGTTTCCGGGTTTGTTCTCAGGTACTTGTGCCCAATTTCATGGGGTTCTGAGTAGCCTACCACTGTGCACAAGGTGGATCAGGCGGTGATCGCTGGTGAGCGCGGGGCCTGAGACCTTAACGCATTGCTCGACGTGGTTGACGGAGTCTTCCCCGCGAGGAGGACCCACGCGGTCCGATGTTAACGGAATGGACCATCCCCGGAACGGATCGCGCCCGAATCGCTGAAGGCCAGATCTTCCTGCTTTGTTCTCGCTAGATGTTGTGGCAGGGTTGGTTTAAACCTACAAGACAGCAGGAAAATTTCGCGCGTGGCGAGGGGAACGCGGGGGATCGCGTTAACCTCGCTGTGCCGGACCGATACATGTCTGCGCCGCCCCTCCGCGGCCTGGGGGAAACGTGAATATGGGCTGGAAAAGGCCCTTCTGGCTTGACCAAGCCAGCCTCAGCCACTATAGACCCGCCATCCGAACCGGGGGCATCGAGCCTTCCGGTGCCCATTCTTATTGTGGAGTTAAGCCCATGGCCCGCCGTTGTGAGTTGACGGGAAAGAACGCGCTGGTTGGCAACAAGGTCAGCCATGCCAACAACAAGACCAAGACCCGCTTCATGCCGAACCTGTGCGACGTGAGCCTGATGAGCGATGCGATGGGCCTGACCTATCGTCTGCGCATCTCGGCCATCGCGCTGAAGTCGGTGGAGCATGTCGGCGGCCTCGACGCCTTCCTGATGAAGGCCGATACCGCCAAGCTTTCGGACAAGGCCGCCCGCCTCAAGCGCTCGATCGCCAAGAAGCTGGAAGCCGCCAAGGCCGCCTGATCGTCTGATCGGAACCGAATTCGAAAGCCGCTCCAACCGGGGCGGCTTTTGCTTTATGGGTCAGGCGATGAGCGACGAGAACAAGACGAGACGGGGGAATGGCCCGCGTGACGGCAGCCCGCGCGTCCACGGATCGGCCGTAACGCGCAATGCAGTGCTGGGGCGTTTCACCGAGTTGAAGGAGCGCGTGCAGTTCCTCGATTCCTCGCTTGGCGACTACTCCTACATCGAGCGGGATTCGGAGGCCATCTACAGCGAGATCGGCAAGTTCACCGCGATTGCCGCGCAATGCCGCATCAATGCGCTGAACCATCCGGTGGAGCGGGTGAGCCAGCACAAGATGACCTACCGGCCCAACGAGTATTTCGTCGGCGCCAAGCTCGACAAGGCGTTCCGCGAGCAGCGGATCGCGGCCAAGGTGGTGATCGGGCACGATGTGTGGATCGGCCATGGTGCGATCATCCTGCCGGGCGTCACCATCGGGCATGGCGCGGTCGTTGCGGCGGGCGCGGTGGTGACCAAGGACGTCGCCCCCTATGCGATCGTGGCCGGCGTGCCGGCGCGCTTCCTGAAGTGGCGGTTTCCACCAGAAACGTCCGCGCGCATCATGCAACTCGCCTGGTGGGACTGGGAGCATGGTCGGCTGGCCCAGGCGGCCGACGACATGCGGGCGATGACGGTGGAAGATTTCCTGGCGAAGTACGCGTCCCCCTGATGCCGTCACCCCGGCTTCCACCGGAATGGCGAATGGTTGGAGGTGAAGACCGGAACGGAATCTAGGCCCGTGCGCGCTTCTTCGGGGGAGGCGCCACCACCTTCGGCGTGGCCTTTTCGGAGAACAGTTCCGCCAGCTTCTCGGTCATGGCGCCGCCCAGTTCCTCCGCATCGACGATGGTCACGGCGCGCTTGTAGTAGCGCGTCACGTCATGGCCGATGCCGATGGCGATGAGCTCCACGGGCGAGCGCTGCTCGATGTCGTGGATGACCTGGCGCAGGTGCTTCTCGAGATAGTTGCCGGAATTGACCGACAGTGTCGAGTCGTCGACCGGCGCGCCGTCCGAGATCACCATCAGGATGCGGCGCTGTTCGCGCCGTGCCAGAAGGCGGTTGTGCGCCCAGATCAGCGCCTCGCCGTCGATGTTCTCCTTGAGCAGGCCCTCCCGCATCATGAGGCCGAGGTTGCGGCGCGCCCGGCGCCACGGGCTGTCGGCCGACTTGTAGATGATGTGGCGCAGGTCGTTGAGGCGGCCCGGGTTCGACGGCTTGTTGGAGGCGAGCCATTTCTCGCGCGCCTGGCCGCCCTTCCACGCCCTTGTGGTGAAGCCGAGGATCTCCACCTTCACGCCGCAGCGTTCCAGCGTGCGGGCGAGGATATCGGCGCAGGTGGCGGCCACGGTGATGGGACGCCCGCGCATCGAGCCGGAATTGTCGAGCAGCAGGCTCACCACCGTGTCGCGGAACTCGGTGTCCTGCTCTTCCTTGAAGGACAGCGGATGCATGGGGTCGATCACCACGCGAGTCAGGCGCGCGGCATCGAGCACGCCCTCCTCGAGGTCGAAGTCCCACGAGCGGTTCTGCTGCGCCATCAGGCGGCGCTGCAGGCGGTTGGCAAGCCGTGCCACGACGCCCTGCAGGTTGGAAAGCTGCTTGTCGAGATAGTTCCGGAGGCGCGTCAGCTCCTCCGCGTCGCACAGGTCCTCGGCGGAGATCACTTCATCGAACTGGTTGGTGAAGACCTTGTAGAAGTCTTCGTTGGAGAGCGACGAGAAGGGGAGCTGCGGCTTCCACGGCTCCTCGCCATCCTGCTCTTCCTCGCCGTCCTGGTCCTCGGCCTGGTCCTCGACGTCCATCTGCTGGGCGTCCATCTCGGCGGCCTCGGACTCGCCCTCGGCGTCCTGCATCTCCTCCATCGACTGCTGCGAGCTTTCCTGCTCCTCGCTGTCGGGGGTCTCCTGGCGTTCGCCCGAATCTTCTTCCGGTTCGTTCGACTCGTCGTTCTCGTCGGACTGGTCGGGGTCCTCGCCCAGTTCTTCGCCCATGTCGAGCGCGGCGATGATGTCGCGCGACATGCGGGCGAAGGCCGCCTGGTCATGGATGTTGTCCATCAGGTGGGCGAGCTGCTCGTGCGCCTTGTCCTCGATCCATGGGCGCCACAGGTCGACCATGGTGCGCGCGCCCTCGGGCGGCTTTTCGCCGGTCAGCGCCTCGCGCACCATCAGCGCCACGGCCTCGTCGAGCGGCGCATCCTTGCGGTCGGTGTAGCGGGCGACGTCCTTCTTGCGGTAGCGGTCGTCGAGCATGGCCGCGAGGTTGGTCTTCATGCCCTGCATTGCATTGGCACCCAGTGCCTCGATGCGGGCCTGTTCCACCGCCTCGAATACGGCACGGGCGTTCTTGCCCTGCGGCTGGTAGCGGGCGTGGACCTTGTCGTTGTGATTGGCGAGGCGGAGCGCGAAGCTGTCGGACAGTCCGCGCACGATGGCGATGTCGGAGGCCTTCAGCTCGTTCGCCACCTGCGGCAGCTTGGCGCGGTTGCCGGCCAGCGAGGGTGCTTCGTTGCCGAAGGCCACGGACAGTTCCGGGTCTTCGGCAATGGTCTTCATCGCGACGGTGAGGACGCGCTTGAACTCGTTCGAAGGTGTGTCCTTCTCCTTCGCCACCTTACATCACTCAGGCGATGGCGATGTGAGCGGAGGATTCCGGCAGTTCCTCGCCGAAGCAGCGCTGGTAGAACTCGGCCACCACGCTGCGCTCCAGCTCGTCGCACTTGTTGAGGAAGGTGACGCGGAAGGCGAAGCCCACGTCGCCGAAGATCTCGGCGTTCTGCGCCCAGGTGATCACGGTGCGCGGGCTCATGACGGTCGAGAGATCGCCCTGCATGAAGGCGTTGCGGGTGAGATCGGCAACGCGCACCATGTTGGAAAGGGTTTTCCGACCCTTCTCATTGTCGAAATGCTTCGACTTGGCGGCGACGATGCCCACCTCCTGCGCATGCGGAAGGTAGTTCAGCGCGGTGATGATCGACCAGCGGTCCATCTGCGCCTGGTTGATCTGCTGCGTGCCATGATAAAGGCCGGTGGTGTCGCCGAGGCCGATGGTGTTGGCCGTGGCGAAAAGCCGGAAGGCGGCGTGCGGACGGATGACGCGCGACTGGTCGAGCAGGGTGAGCTTGCCCGAGCTTTCGAGGATGCGCTGGATCACGAACATCACGTCGGGGCGGCCGGCGTCGTATTCGTCGAACACCAGCGCGACGTTGTGCTGGTAGGCCCAGGGCAGGATGCCTTCGCGGAATTCGGTGACCTGCTTTCCCTCCTGCAGCACGATCGCATCCTTGCCGATCAGGTCGATGCGCGAGATGTGGCTGTCGAGGTTGATGCGGATGCAGGGCCAGTTGAGGCGGGCGGCGACCTGCTCGATGTGGGTCGACTTGCCGGTGCCGTGGTAGCCCGTCACCATGACGCGGCGATTGTAGGCAAAGCCCGCGAGGATGGCGAGCGTGGTCTCGCGGTTGAAGAGATAGTCGGGGTCGAGATCCGGAACGTGTTCCGAAGTCTTGGAGTAGGCGGGGACTTCCATGTTCGTGTCGAAGCCGAAGAGCTGCTTCACCGACGCCTTGGTGTCGGGCATGCCGTTCGCCTCTGCAGGGGCCTTCGCAATCATGTCAGGAGATCTTCATGTTCCGGGGTTACGCGGGCGGGGTTTTAGACGGTCGCGACCTGCCGGGCAAGGCTTTGCGCCGCTTAGCAGAACCCACTTGAACGCAGGTGGTCATAGGCCTGGATCACTGCCTTCAGCGTATCCTCGTTGGCCCGGCTGCCGTTGTTGGCGTCCGGGTGAAGGCGCTTCACCAGGGTCTTGTACTGGGTCTTCACCTGATCCGGCGTCGCCGTATCGTCCAGACCCAGCGTTTGCAGGGCTTTCAGCTCGGTCGAGCGCAGCGCGCGGCCAGAGGGGTGGCGGCCCGGCTGCTTGCCGTTGCGGAGGTTGAGACCGAAGGGATCGTCCCGCAGCTGGGCCCCGCGGCGGCGCACGCTGGCGACATTGGGGGTGGCATTCTGGCCCAGTTTCCAGGTCGGACGCTCGCCGAGGCGGGCGTTCTTCTGGAACTCCTGCATTTCGTCGTCCTTCATGCCGGAGAAGTAGTTGTAGGACTTGTTGTACTCCTGCACATGTTCGGTGCAGTAGTTGTAGAACTTGCCCTCATGGCCGCGGCCCATGGGCGCCTTGTGGCGGCCCGGGCGCGGGCAATCGGGCCAGTCGCACTGGGGAATCGTCTCGGCCGCCTTCTTCTTGTCGGCCGAGGGCTTCACGCGGATCTTGTCGAAGTATTTTGAATCGAGCTTCATCGCTGCCGATTATGGTGATAGAGCCTCGCCCAAGCAAGCTTTGCCTGCCTGAAAGAGACAGAATGACACCTCAGCCCCGCCTTGGCCCCATCGGTCAAAGAATCACCAAGAAGCTGGAGCAGAGTTTCGCGCCGGCGACGCTTCAGGTGATCGACGAATCCCATCATCACGCCGGACATTCGGGCTCGCGGCCCGATGGCGAAAGCCACTTCCGCGTGGTGATCGTGGCGGAGGCCTTCAGGGCCAAGTCTCGCGTCGAGCAGCACCGCATGGTGAATGCCGCACTGGCGGAGGAGCTGAAGGAGCGCGTGCATGCGCTGGCAATTCAGTCCTCGGCGCCCGGCTGAGGCCCCTCCTGCAGTGCAGGCGGATTGCGGTGATGGAAGTAGACTTTCTTCGCGAACCAGCGCATCGGCGGCGTGCCGATGACGAGGTCATAAAGCCAGTTGGGCGGACCTGCATCCATCACGCCACGAAGCGCCAGCTTCTTCGTGAAGGAAGGCAGTTCGCGGGCGAGCACCGCTTCGGGCGGCGGCCCATGGCGCAACAGGTGATCGGCAATCAGCTGCCCGGCCCGGCGGCCAAACCGGAAGGCAAGCCGGATGCCCCCGCCGGTAAGCGGCGAAACGTGGCCCGCCGCATCGCCGATCAGCAGCACGCCGGGTGCTGCGAAGGGTGAAACGGGGCCGCCGCAGGGGATGAGCCCCGAGCGGCGCTCCTTCACGCTGGCCTGCGAGAATCCGAACAGCCTCTCGGTGTGCGACAGGAAGGCCTTGAGGTCTGGCTTCACCTTGTCGTTGGTCGCAAGGCCGACCTGGAAGAAGCCCGGTGCGGGCGCGACCCAGGCGAGATAGCCGCGCGCCAGTCTGGTATCGAGAAAGCAATGCAGGAGATCGGGGTCGGCCTTCGGCAGGCTGTCGTATTCGATCTCGAGGCCGGTCAGGAACCTTTCGTTGCGGCCAAGCCCGAACAGCTTGGCCACGGTCGACCGGGCGCCGTCCGCCCCGACCACATAGCGAGCGGTGAGGTTGAACTGCGGCAGCTCGAAGCCGCCCTCCACACGCCGTGCCGTCTCGAACCTGCGGCCGCAGACGATCTCGGCGCCGGCGTGTCGGGCTTCGTCGGCAAACCAACTGATGAGTCCGGCGGTGTCGGTAGTCAGGAAATAATAGTCACGCGAGGCAAGGTCGATGTGGCGAAGCGACGGCGCATAGAGCCTGACGCCGTGGATGGCGCGCGAGAACTGTGCGGGCGTGTCGACCTCGTCAGCCGCCTCCTTGACCAGGATGCCGGTGGTGTGGATGCGGGCGCCGGGTTCCTCCTTGGCCTCGACGACCACGGTGCGGAGGCCGCGCAGCGCCGCGGCCTTGGCGCAGAGAAGGCCCGCGAAGCTCGCGCCGATGATGACGAGATCAACCGGCCTCGGGCTCATCGGCGTCCCGCTTAACCGGACTCATGCGCAGCGCGGTGATCTGGTGCCTGCGCTTCTTCAGAATCTCGAAGCGGAAGCCGTGGAATACGAAGGCCTGGCCCACCTCCGGAATCATGCGTGCCTCGTGGATGACGAGGCCGGCGATGGTGTTGGCTTCCTCGTCAGGCAGTGTCCAGTCGAAGGCACGGTTGAGGTCGCGGATCGCCACCGAACCATCGACGAGATAGGACCCGTCCGGCTTTGGCCTGACGCCGGTGGCTACCGCGTCGTGCTCGTCCTTGATGTCGCCGACGATCTCCTCGATGATGTCCTCGAGCGTCACCAGGCCCTGCACCTCGCCATATTCGTCGACGACGATGGCGAAATGGCTCTTGCGCTTCAGGAAGGCGTTGAGCTGGTCGGGGATCGCCCGGGTATCGGGCACGAACCACGGCGGCAGCAGAATGTTCTCGATGTCGATCTTGGCGGCATCGCCATTGTGCTTCTGCAGGGCGGCGAAGAGATTTTTCGCATGCAGCACGCCGATGATGTTGTCGGGGTTGTCCTTCCACACGGGAATGCGGGTATGTCCGCTCTTCAGCACCGTGTTGACGATCTCCTTCGGATTGTCCTCGATGTCGAGCATGGTCATCTTGGTGCGGTGGACCATGATGTCGGACAGCTCGAGATCCTGCATGGCGAGAATGCCCGACAGCATGTCACGGTCGTTCTTGACCACCGTGCCGTCCTTGGCGTGAAGGTCGATCGCCTCGCGCAGTTCCTCGTGCATGGTATGGGTTTCCTCCACGCCATGGCTGCCGGTAAGCGCCAGAAGACCGCGCGCCAATGCCTCGAAGCCTGCGGCGGGTGGCCCAAGCAGCGCGACCAGTGCCTGGCCGGGGCCGGAGAGAATGACGGCGGCACGGTCGGCGCGCCGCGCCGCATAGGCGTCGGGCAGCACAAGGCCGAACAGGGCGAACAGCGCAATCAGGCCCAGGCTCGCGAGGCTCGCTTCGAGCGGCTGAAACAGGTGAAAGAGCAGGAACGCGGCGAGGCCGCCGGCGAGCATCGCCGCCAGCAGCTTGGCCAGCGCCAGCGCGCCCATGGTGCGGTCCTCGTCGGACAGCAGCGCAAGGGTCCGCGCCGCGCCCTGGATGCCGCGCTTCTGCAACTCGCCGAGCCTGGTGCGCGAGGCATTCCACAGCGCTGCGCGGAGCGCGGCCGCGAAGCCGGACAGGACGAGCAGGGCGAGGATCGCGGCGCTGGTCAATCCAGGGTCGGGGCTCATCGCTGGCGGAGGTCCTCCGTCAGGAAGTTCAAGACGTCATGCTCGTTGACGTCCCTGGCGATGAAGGTGTCGCCGATGCCGCGTGCCAGGATGAAGGTGAGCTTGCCGCCCTGCGCCTTCTTGTCCTGACGCATGATCTCGAGCAGCGTTGCGGGCGGGGGAAGCTCGCCCGGGATCTGCGAGGCATGGATGGGAAGGCCCACCGATTTCAGGTGCCTGGCGACACGCTCCGCCGTGCCCGCGGCACATAGCTTCTGGCGCTCGGAGAAGCGGAATGCCTGCACCATGCCGATCGACACGCCCTCGCCATGCAGCAGGCGCTGCGAATAGCCGGTGGCGGATTCGAGCGCGTGGCCGAAGGTGTGGCCGAGGTTCAAGAGCGCCCGTACGCCCGTCTCGTGTTCGTCTTCCGCCACGATCTGCGCCTTGGCCTCGCAGGACTTGCGGATCGCATGGATGCGCGCCTGTGAATCGCCGCGCATGATGGCGGGAGCCGCGCCTTCGAGCCATTCGAAGAAGCCGGCATCGCCGAGCAGGCCGTATTTGGCGACCTCCGCATAGCCCGCCGCGAGTTCGCGCTTGGGCAGCGTGTCGAGCAGCGCGATGTCGGTGATCACGGCCAGCGGCTGGTGGAAGGCGCCGATCAGGTTCTTGCCGTGGGACGAGTTGATGCCGGTCTTGCCGCCAACGGATGAGTCGACCTGTGACAGGAGCGTCGTCGGAATCTGGATGAAGTCCACGCCGCGCCGGAGGATCGCTGCGGCGAAGCCCGCGAGATCGCCGATGACGCCGCCGCCGAAGGCGATGATGCGGTCGCGCCGTTCGATTCCCGCAGCCAGCAGCTTGTCGCAGAGCTCGGCGAGATGCTCGTAGCTCTTTGTCTTCTCGCCGGGCGGCATGATGATGGCGGTGGAGCGGATACCCTTCGCCGCCAGGGCGCGCTCGAGCGTTGCGAGATGCGCCGCGGCGACGTTCGCGTCGGTCACGATGGCGGTGAGCGGACGCTTCAGGAATGGCGCCACCACTTCGCCGGCACGGGCCAGCAGCCCCTCGCCGATGTGGATGTCGTAGCTGCGGTCGCCCAGCGAGACGGGCACGGTTTCGCGCCGCTCGGCGGCGTTGAGGTCAGTCATCTGTCGTCTTCTTCTTGTCCCAGCCGTCCCACTGCGCGAGGGCACGGACCACGTCGTTCACCATCTGGCCATGCTGCACGTCGCGGCTCTCGACCGTGACGTCAGCCAGTGCATAAACCGGGTAGCGCTTGTCGATCAGTCCGCGCATCACCGCCTCGGGGTCCTCCGACTGCAGCAATGGCCGGTCCTGCCGCTTCATCACGCGCTTCATCAGGATCGGCAACGAGGCCTTGAGCCATACGGAGACGCCCCTTTCCTGAATGCGCTGGCGTGTCTCGTCATTCATGTAGGCGCCGCCGCCGGTGGCGAGCACCTGCGCGCCGTTGCCGATCAGCCGCTGGATGACGCGGCGTTCACCTTCGCGGAAATAGGGTTCGCCGTGGTCGGCGAAGATTTCCTTGATCGATTTGCCCGCTGCCGCCTCGATCTCGTGGTCGGCATCGACGAAGGGGACGGAAAGCTTCTCGGCGAGGCGGCGTCCGACGCTGGTCTTGCCGGCGCCCATCAGTCCGACGAGCACGACGGGGCGCTGCCCCAGCCGCTGCCGGACCAATTCGGCCTCCTTTGCAATCGAACGGCGTGCCATCCGGTCTCCACAACTCTTTCGGCGGTTCTAACGTGCAAGGTGTTCCGCCGCAAAGCCTTTCCGAAGCAGATGCGAACCGCTACACTCGCCTTCTGTGGTGGTGATTGATGCCCGATACGGTGAAGTTCGTTCTGGTTTTGGCGTTTCTCGGCGGGGCGGTCTACGGCAGCGCCTGGGCGTTGTCGCACTTCCCGCCGGAGCAGGCGGAAATCGTCAAGCCGCTGCCGAGCGAGAAGCTGCGTGCCAAGTAGCACCATCTCCCAACGCCTGATCGACCGCTTCCTCGAAATGATGGCAGCCGAACGCGGGGCCTCGCACAACACGCTTGCTGCCTACCGCCGCGACCTCGAAGCCTACGTCCAGGATGTGGCTGACCTGAAAGGTGCCGGGCCAGACGATATCCGCCGCCACCTCGCATCGCTCGAGGCCCGGGGCCTCGCCCGCTCCTCGGCAGCACGCAAGCTCTCGGCGATCCGCCAGTTCCACCGCTTCCTGCATGGCGATGGCCTGGCAGAGGACAATCCCGCCACCGCCATCGACAGTCCGCGTGCCGCGCGGCCCCTGCCCAAGATGATCTCGCAGCAGGACGTCACGGCGCTGGCCGACGCGGCGCGGGCGCGCGTCCGGGCCGCCAGGGACAGGCAATTGCTCAAGGCCCTGCGCCTGCTCTGCTTGATCGAGCTTCTCTATGCCACCGGCTTGCGGGTGTCCGAACTGGTGGGCCTGACCGCCCAGGCGGCTAACGCGGAAAGGGACTTCATCCTGATCAGGGGCAAGGGTGGGCGCGAGCGGCTGGTGCCGGTGTCGCAGACGGCCCGCGCCGCACTCGACGACTACCTGTCCGTGTTGCGAAAATCGGGCCTGGCAGGGTCGAAATGGCTGTTTCCCTCGTCGGGCGCGGCGGGGCACCTGACGCGGCAGCATTTCGCGCTGGAACTCAAGGCACTGGGCCGGGAGGCCGGTCTCGACGCCGCAAAGCTCTCGCCCCACGTGCTGCGCCACGGCTTCGCCAGCCACCTGCTGGAGGGTGGCGCCGACCTGCGCGCCGTGCAGCAAATGCTTGGCCATGCTGACATTTCGACCACCCAGATCTATACCCACATCCAGGCCGAACGCCTACGTGAGGTGGTGGAAACCCACCATCCCCTTGCCAAGAAAAGTTGACTTCCGGACGCCGCGCGGCCAGTTTCCGCGCCAACCCTGACCCGTTTCGAGGCCCGATGCCCACCTATCTCGATTTCGAAGCCCCGCTCGCCGAACTGGAGGGCAAGATCGCGGAACTCCGCGCCCTTGCCACCGGCGACAAGACCGTCTCGATCTCCGAGGAGGTGAAGGGACTGGAGAAGAAGGCGGCGAAGCAGCTGACCGATCTCTATGCCAACCTCGAACCCTGGCAGAAGGCCCAGGTTGCCCGCCACCCCGAGCGCCCGCACGCGGTGGACTACATCGGCCAGCTCATCACCGAATTCACCCCCATGGCGGGCGACCGCAAGTTCGCTGAGGATTTCGCGGTGGTCGGCGGCCTCGGCCGCTTCCAGGGCCAGCCGGTCATGGTGCTGGGCCAGGAAAAGGGCAACGACACGGCCTCCCGCCTCAAGCGCAACTTCGGCATGGCCAGGCCGGAGGGTTACCGCAAGGCGGTACGCCTCATGGAAATGGCCGACCGCTTCGGATTGCCTGTCATCTCCTTCGTCGATACCGCCGGCGCCTATCCCGGCATCGATGCCGAAGAGCGCGGCCAGGCGGAAGCCATCGCACGGTCCACCGACTGCTGCCTGTCGCTCGGCGTTCCCACCGTGTCGGTGGTGATCGGCGAAGGCGGCTCGGGCGGCGCCATCGCGATTGCCACGGCAAATGTCGTGATGATGCTCGAACATTCCATCTACAGCGTGATCTCGCCGGAAGGTGCCGCCTCGATCCTGTGGCGTGATGCGGCGCGCGCCAAGGATGCGGCGGCGGCCATGAAGATCACCGCGCAGGATCTGAAGAAGCTCGGCGTCATCGACGAGATCATCCCGGAGCCCAAGGGCGGTGCGCATCGCGCGGCGGGTGAAGCGATTGCGGCCACGGGCGAGGCGGTCGAGCGCGCCCTGAAGAGTCTCAATGGCGTTTCGCCAGACGTCCTGCGCACCCAGCGGCGCGAGAAGTTCCTCGGCATCGGCCGCAATCTCTGATCGCCGGTGGTCTGCCCGCTTCCTGCCGCAAATCGCCGCCACACAGGGCGGGCAACGAACAGGGACGGACATGAACCGCCGCGACCTCCTTCTTGCCGGCCTCGCCGGCACCTCGCTCATGGGCCTTTCGCGCCTCGCCCGCGCCGAGGCCGAGCCGAAGCTCCTCACCGTGTCGAAGCGTGTGCTCGAGGTGAAGGGCAGGCCCGCCACCGTCTATGGGCTCACCGGGCCTGACGGAAAGCCAGGCCTCTCGATGATGTTCGGCGAGCATTTCCGGGTACGCGTCAAGAACGACACCGGGAGCGACACCATCGTGCACTGGCACGGCCTCACGCCGCCCTTCGGCCAGGACGGTGTCGCCATGTATGGCCAGCCCGCGATCCCCGCGGGCGGCACCGCCGACTATGATTTCGCCAATACCCGGGCCGGCACGCACTGGATGCATTCGCACATGGGCCTGCAGGAACAACAACTGCTCGCTGCACCTCTCATCATCAACGAGGTGAAGCAGCCGGTGTTCGACGACCAGGAGCATGTGGTCATGCTGCATGACTTCACCTTCCGCAATCCGCAGGAGATTCTCGCGGAGCTGCAAGGCGGCGGTGGCGCGCACGCCGGCCACATGATGCAGGGCATGGATCATTCGCAGATGGATCAATCCGGCTCCGGCAGCGACATGATGCAGGGCATGCCCGGCATGGTGTCGGGCATGGGGATGCTGAACGACATCGTGTTCGACGCCTACCTCGCCAATGACCGAACGCTGGACGATCCCGAGGTCGTCGCGGTCGAGAAAGGCAGCACGCTGCGGCTACGCATCATCAATGGCGCCGCAGCCTCCAACATGTGGGTCGACCTGGGCAGTGTCGAGGGCGAGCTCATCGCGGTGGACGGCAATGCCATTTACCCGATGAAGGGCAGCCTTTTCCCGCTCTGCATGGCCCAGCGTGCCGACATCCGCCTCCGGATTCCCGCCGAGGGCGGTGCCTTCCCGGTACTCTTCCGTCCAGAGGGCGTCACAGCGCGCACCGGCATCGTCATCGCCACCAAGGCAGCGGCAATTCCCAGGCTGTCGGGCGAGGGTGACGTGGCGCCGGCGCTCGACCTGAAGCAGGAACTGCTCTACCGCGCCGTGGCCAAGCTGCCGCAGGAACCCGTCAACCGCACCGAAATGCTGATGCTCACCGGCGGCGAGAAGAACTATCTCTGGGGCCTCAACGGCGAAGCGGATCCCTCGCAGCCGCTGTTCACCATGCGCCAGGGCCAGCGTATCGCGGTGATGATGCACAACATGACCGCCATGGCGCACCCGATGCATCTGCACGGCCACTACTTCAAGGTCGTCGCCATCGGCAAGAACGTGATCGACGGCGCACTGCGCGATGTGGTGCTGGTGCCGCCGATGGAGACGGTCACCATCGTCTTCGACGCCGACAATCCCGGCTCATGGCCCTTCCACTGCCACCACGCCTATCACATGAACTCCGGCATGATGGGTTCGGTGGGCTACACCAGCGCGGCGTGAGCCGGCCTGCGGCGACAAACAAAAACGGGCAGTGATGGCTGCCCATTTTTCATTTCGGTCCGAAGGTGACCTCAGGCAAAGGTCCCGTGGCAGTGCTTGTAGCGCTTGCCCGAGCCGCAGGGGCAGGGGTCGTTGCGCGAGACCTTGCCCCAGGTCTTCGGGTTGCTGGGGTCGATCCGCGGCTTGTTCTGGGCGAGTGTCACGCCCTGTGAAAGCTCGTCCTCGCCGGTGACCGGGTCGATGTGGTGTGCCTGCATCATCGGCAGTTCTTCAGCGTCGGGAAGCTCCACCATCTCGGAGGGGTCGCGCATCTGGATCTCGACGCGCATCACCTGGGCGGTGACGTTCTCGCGCAGCTGGTCCACCATCTTTTCGAACAGGTTGTAGCCTTCGGTCTTGTATTCGTTGAGCGGGTCGCGCTGGCCGTAGCCGCGCAGGTGGATGACCTGGCGCAGCTGCTCGACCGTGATGATGTGATCGCGCCACAGCTGGTCGAGCGTGCGCAGCAGGAAGGTCTTCTCGACCTGGCCCATGATCTCCTGGCCATAGCGTTCGCGCTTCTCGGCATAGTGCGTGTCGGCCGCCTTGGAGACCCGCTCCATGATCTCCTCTTCGGCGATGCCCTCTTCCTTGGTCCAGTCCGCCACGGGGAAGTCGATGCCGACGACCTCGAGCAGCCTTTCGTGCAGGCCCGCCGCATCCCACTGCTCGGCATAGGTGTTGGGCGGGATATGCGAGTGGACGAGGTCCTCGATGGTGTTGTGGCGCATGTCGTCGATGGTCTCGGACACTTCCTCGCCCTTCATGATGCCGATGCGCTGATCGAAGATCACCTTGCGCTGGTCGTTCATCACGTTGTCGAACTTGAGCAGGTTCTTGCGGATGTCGAAGTTGCGGGCCTCGACCTTCTGCTGTGCCTTTTCCAGCGCCTTGTTGATCCAGGGATGGACGATCGCCTCGCCCTCCTTGAGACCCGAGATCGTCAGCATGGAGTTCAACCGCTCCGAACCGAAGATGCGCATCAGGTCATCCTCGAGGGAGAGATAGAACAGCGAGCGGCCGGGATCGCCCTGGCGGCCGGATCGGCCGCGCAACTGGTTGTCGATGCGGCGGCTCTCGTGGCGTTCGGTGCCGATGACGAACAGGCCGCCGGCTTCGAGAACCTTCTGCTTGTTGGCCTCGATCTCCTGCTTGATGGCCGCGATGCGCTGGTCGCGCTCGGGGCCCGCCGGCATGTCGGCGAGTTCGATGGCAACCCGCATTTCCAGATTGCCGCCCAGCTTGATGTCGGTGCCGCGGCCGGCCATGTTGGTGGCGATGGTGACGGCACCGGGCACGCCGGCCTGGGCCACGATCGCGGCCTCCTGCTCGTGGTAGCGCGCGTTCAGCACGTTGTGCGGAACGTTCTTGGCCTTCAGCAATTCGGACAGCACTTCGGATTTCTCGATCGAGGTGGTGCCGACGAGCACCGGTTGGCCGCGGCCGCGCGCCTCGTCGATGGTCTCGATGATGGCCTCGTACTTCTCCTTGGCCGTGCGGTAGACCTGGTCGTCCTCGTCGAGACGGGCGACGGCCACGTTGGTCGGAATGTCGATGACCTCGAGGCTGTAGATGTCCATGAACTCCTCGGCCTCGGTCAGCGCCGTGCCCGTCATGCCGGCGAGCTTGGCGTAGAGGCGGAAATAGTTCTGGAAGGTGATGGAAGCGAGCGTCACGTTTTCGGGCTGGATCGCCACGTGTTCCTTGGCTTCCAGTGCCTGGTGCAGGCCCTCCGAATAGCGGCGGCCCGGCATCATGCGGCCGGTGAACTCGTCGATGATGACGATCTGGCCGTCCTTGACGATGTAGTCCTTGTCGCGCTGGAACAGCTTGTGGGCGCGCAGCGCCTGCTGCACGTGGTGCACGATGGTCACGTTCTCTGCGTCATAGAGGTTGGTGCCGCGCAGCAGCCCGGCGCCGCCCAGCACCTGCTCCAGATGCTCGTTGCCCTGCTCGGTGAGCGTCACCGAACGCTGCTTCTCGTCGAGGTCATAGTCCTCGGGTGTCAGCGCCGGAATATACTGGTTCACCGCGTTGTAGAGGTCCGACTTGTCGTCGACCGGCCCCGAGATGATGAGCGGCGTGCGGGCCTCGTCGATGAGGATCGAGTCGACTTCGTCGACAATCGCGAAATTGTGCCCGCGCTGCACCATCTCCTCGAGATGATACTTCATGTTGTCGCGCAGGTAGTCGAAGCCCAGTTCGTTGTTGGTGGCGTAAGTGACGTCGCAGGCATAGGCCGCGCGGCGCTCCTCGTCCGACAGGCCATGAACGATCACGCCCGTGGTGAGGCCGAGGAAGCCGTAGATCTGCGCCATCCAGCCCGCGTCGCGCTTGGCGAGGTAATCGTTGACGGTGACGACATGCACGCCGCGGCCGGTCAGCGCATTGAGGTAGACCGGAAGCGTGGCGACGAGGGTCTTGCCTTCGCCGGTCTTCATTTCGGCGATGCGGCCCTCGTGCAGAACCATGCCGCCGATCAGCTGCACGTCGAAGTGGCGCTGGCCGAGCGTCCGCTTGGCGGCTTCGCGCACCGTTGCGAAGGCGGGGACCAGAAGGTCGTCGAGATCCGTGCCGGAGGCGACCTGCTCGCGGAACATCGCGGTGCGTGCCTTGAGCGCCTCGTCGGAGAGAGCGGCGAGTTCCGGCTCGAGCGCGTTGATCGCCTCCACCCGGCCCCGGTACTTGGCCACGGCGCGGTCGTTGCTGGAACCGAAAATCCTAGCGGCGAGGCCGCGCAATCCGAACATTGATTCGTATCCTTCAGGAGGGGGCGTTCCGCCACCCGTGTCGAGGCGCTTTCTAGTCAAGTTGCCCCGCCGGAGCAATGCGCCGCCGCGACGAAAATCACGCCGACCGCCACATGGGGCCAAGGCTCCGTGATTTCAATGTGTTGCATTGGCGCAACAGGGGTTTCATCTGTGGGCCGCCCACTTGTCACGCCGGGCCAACGCGACCAATGTGCGCTCGAATTGCGATGGCCCGGACTCACCTGTGCGGGGGCTTATTCTTGCCTTCTTTGAGGGACAAAGAGCAGCGCCCGGCCGATGGCACCCCCGGGCGGTCGATGGCCTCTTGAACGGTGGACTTGAATGTCGTTTTCGCGAAATATTCTAAGCATTTGTGCGGCGTCCATCCTGTTCGGCCTGGCCCTTGCCGCGCCGGCCAGGGCGCAGGAAGACGTCAACCCCAAGGATGACAAGGTCATCGCCATCGTCAACGGCCACGAGATCCGCGTCTCCGAGGTCTCGATGGCCACCGAGGACATCCTCGGCCAGCTGCCGGACATGCCGCCCAAGCTGCGCTATCCCTTCGTCGTCGAATACCTGATCGAGCGCCACCTGCTCGCCCAGTACGCCGTCAAGGAAGGCATTGCCGACACCGAGGAATACAAGCGCCGCCTTGCCCTGTACCAGGCCAAGGCCCTGCGCGATGCCTATTTCTACCAGAAGATCCGTCCGATGGTGACGGAGGAGATGATCCGCCAGGCCTATGACGAGGAGGCCGCCAAGCTCCAGCAGACCGAGCGGGTGCGCGCCCGGATGATCCTTGTCGCCACCGAGAAGGAAGCCCAGGACATCGAGAAGATGCTGGCCGCCGGCCAGAAGTTCGAGGACCTCGCCAAGAAATACAGCCTCGACGGCTCGAAGGACTATGGCGGCGACCTCGGCTACTTCACCGCCGCCGAAATGGTTCCCGAATTCTCCAAGGCCGCTTTCGCCCTCAAGGTCGGCGAGACGTCACAGCCGGTGAAGACCGATTTCGGCTGGCACATCATCCGCCTCGAGGACAGGAAGCAGGGCGCCGCCCAGCCCTATGACCAGGTGAAGCAGGCCATCCGCAACGTGCTGCTGCGCCAGAAGGTCGGCGAGGTCATGGCCAAGATCCGCGAGGCCTCCAAGGTCGAGATCCTCGACGAGGACCTGAAGAAATATGCCGAAGAGGCCGCCAAGGCCGCCAAGAACTTCCAGGACAACAAGCAGAAGGTTCTCGACCAGGCCACCGGCGTGGCTCCTGCGGCAGATGACAACGCCGCCGGCGATGCCACCTCCGGCAAGGGCGACCTGCAGCTTCCGGCACAGTAAGACCCGACACCATATCCAGGCAGTTCTGAGGGGGGCTCGTCATGGCGAATCACGCGGCACACCAGGCTTCGCCGCTGGCACCGGCAACCTTTCCGGAGCTTCCGCCGATCTCCGGCGTGAGGCTGGCGGCAGCCGAAACCGGCATCCGCTACAAGAACCGGCCGGACGTGTTGCTGGCCGTCATGGACCCCGGCACCACGGTGGCCGGCGCCTTTACCCGCTCGAAGTCGCGCTCGGCGCCCGTCGACTGGTGCGCTGACTGCCTCAAGGCCGGCACCGCCCGCGCCGTTGTCATCAATGCCGGCAATGCCAATGCATTCACCGGCAAGGCGGGCGTGGCCACGGTCACCGCCGTCGCCAGGGCAGGGGCCAAGCTCCTCGGCTGCAAGCCGCACGACATCTTCCAGGCCTCGACCGGCGTCATCGGCGAACCCCTCGACCCCGCCTTCATCACCAGCGCCCTGCCGAAGCTGGCCCAGGCGGCAGAGCCCAGTGCATGGGGCATGGCGGCGAAGGCCATCATGACGACCGACACCTTCCCCAAGGCGGCGACCGCCCGTGTGAAGCTGGGCGGCAAGACGGTGACCATCAACGGCATCGCCAAGGGCTCCGGCATGATTGCGCCTGACATGGCGACCATGCTGGTCTTCCTGTTCACCGATGCGGCGCTGCCCGCCAAGGTCCTGCAAAAGCTGCTCTCGCGGGCGGTGGACAAGAGTTTCAATTGCATCACGGTCGACGGCGACACGTCGACGTCCGACACCGTGCTTCTGTTCGCGACCGGCAAGGCTGGCAATTCCACGAAGGGACTGCACGCCGGCGACAAGGAGCTCAAGGCCTTCTCCAAGGCGCTCGACGGTATCTGCCTCGATCTCGCGCATCAGGTGGCGAAGGACGGCGAGGGTGCGGAGAAGTTCATCGAGATCGCGATCAAGGGAGCAGAGAACGACAAGGCCGCGCACCGCATCGCCATGTCGATCGCCAACTCGCCGCTGGTGAAGACGGCAGTCGCCGGAGAGGACGCCAACTGGGGCCGCGTCGTCATGGCCATCGGCAAGGCCGGCGAGAAGGCCATCCGCGACAAGCTGAAGATCAGGATCGGCGGCATCACGGTGGCGAAGAACGGCATGCGCGATCCCTCCTACAAGGAGGCGGAGATCATGCCGCACATGAAGGGCCGCCACATCGTGATCGAGGCGGACGTCGGCGTTGCCAGGGGCAAGGCCACGGTGTGGACCTGCGACCTCACGCACCGCTACATCGACATCAACGGCTCCTACCGCAGCTAGACATGAAGATCGTCCTCGTCGCTGCCGTGGCGCTGGTCGACAGGGACGGCCGCGTGCTGCTCTCGCAGCGCCCGATGGACAAGCAACTCGGCGGATTGTGGGAGTTTCCCGGCGGCAAGGTGGAAGCGGGCGAGCGGCCCGAGGCGGCATTGATCCGTGAACTGAAGGAAGAGCTCGGCATCGATGTCGCGGAGTCCTGCCTGGCGCCGCTCACCTTCGCCAGCCACGCCTACGAGGACTTCCACCTCCTCATGCCACTTTATGTCTGCCGCCGCTGGAAGGGCCAGGTCGTGGGTGCCGAGGGCCAGGCCCTCGCCTGGGTGAGGCCGCCAAAGCTCAAGGACTACCCCATGCCTCCGGCGGATGTGCCGCTGATCCCCCACCTCGTCGACCTGCTCTAGAGCAGGGCACACGAGGCGTAGGCCAAGGACAGCACAAGCGCGGGTCAAATTCCCCCTGGGAGACAGTCATCCACCAGAATGAGAATATTAGACAACTTTTCGTTGACTTACGTTGCGTCAATCAGGCAATTTTCTACAGATTCGGTCATTCTTACACTCTTAGGTATGAGGGGCGCCGTTTCAGATCGTGGGGAATTCGCCAGTCAGCGCTGTTTCCGGGAGTGTCGCTTCCGGGCGTAGCTTCCGATTCTGCCGGCTCGACGTGCAGCTTGCGCCTGTGCTCCTGCCCAATGCCACGGCGGCCGGCCTCGTCATGGCGGCTTGCATTTCCCCCAGTGCGGCGGCGACCAAGAATTGGGTCGGCAGCACCAGCGACTGGTCGGCGTCCACGAACTGGTCGGCCGCCGGCGCTCCCACCAGCGCCGATACTGCGCTGCTCAACACGGTGACGCCCAATCCCGCGGTCATCACCCTGACCAATGCAGCGGCCAGCGTGGTCAGGCTGGGCTCGCTGGCGGCACAGACGGGCTCCCTGCAAGTCACCACCAGCGGCGTACTGACCACGACCACGGCATCCATCGGAGAGGCGGCCACGGGCACCGGCGCCGCCACGGTGACCAGCTCCGGCCAATGGACCAACGGCGGATCATTCACGGTCGGCAATCTTGGTGCCGGCACGCTGAACGTCACTGGCGGCGGCACGCTGACCATTGGCAACGGCTTCATCGGCAATGGCGCCGGATCCACCGGAAGCGCGACGGTGACGGGGACCGGCTCGCAGTGGACCAACACCGGCCAGCTCCTGGTCGGCAATTCCGGTGCCGGCACGCTGTCGATCTCACAGGGCGGGGCCGTCTACGGCACGTCGGTGGTTCTCGGCAGCGCTTCGGCAGGCTCGGGCTCCGTGACGGTCTCGGGCACCGGCTCGCGCTGGACCAACACAGGGCAACTCGGAATCGGCAATTCAGGCACCGGCTCAGTGTCGATTACCTCGGGTGGCGCCGTTTCCGGCACGTCGGCGGTCATTGGCAGCGCGACGGCGGGCTCGGGCTCGGTGATCGTCTCGGGCACGGGTTCGAGCTGGGCCAACAGCAGCTTCATCTCGGTCGGCAACTCCGGCACGGGTGTCTTGCGGGTCGAGAACGGCGCCTCGGTGTCGAGTGTCGGTGGCGCCACCCGCAATGCGATCGGCCGCGTCGCCGGATCGACCGGCAGCGTGACGGTAACCGGGTCCGGATCGAGCTGGACGGCGGTCGGCAACATCGAGGTGGCCAGTTCCGGCACGGGCACGCTCACCATCTCGGATCGGGCTGTGGTCGGTCCCGGCGGCAGCACCATCCTTGCCAACAACAATGTTGGATTGTTCGACGGCTCGAAGGGCACGCTGCTGATCGAAAGTGGCGGAAAGCTCACCGGAACGAACGGGTATCTCGGCGGCACGTCGTCGAACAACAGCAATGAAACGCTTTCCGACGGACGGGCGACGGTGACCGGCCAGGATTCGGTCTGGACCCTGAACGGGGTGAACGGCGCCAACCCCACCGATGCGACGCTCGCCGTGGGCCAGTCCGGCAAGGGTCAGCTCGACATCGCCAATGGCGGAGCGGTGCGTCTCACCGCCAATACCAGCAAGGTTTTCGTGGCCTTCGGCAGCCAGTCGACGGGCATACTGAACATCGCGGGAGGTGGCACGCTGGCAGGCGGCACCGCCGACATCGGCACACGTGCCGGTGCCATCGGCACGGCGACGGTGAGCGGAGCCACCTCGCGCTGGGACAACACCGGACAATTGACCGTCGGCAATTCCGGCACCGGCACCTTGCAGGTCAGCAATGGCGCCTCGCTCACCAGCGACGGCGGGACGACCGGCAGCATCATCGGGCGCAGCGCCGGTTCGAACGGCGAAGTGACGATCACGGGTTCGGGTTCCACTTGGGCCGCCAAGGGCAGCATCCATACCGGCTACAGCGGAACCGGAAAGCTGGTGATCGCAGACGGCGCGCAGGTCGCTGCCGAGGTGAACGGCTCCTTCGGCAACAACAATGTGGGGCTCAATGCCGGTTCGAACGGGACCTTGCGGATCGAGAGCGGCGGATCGCTGTCGGGCGGCAGCGGGACGGTTGGGGGCGCTGCCGGGGCCACCGGCACCGCAACGGTGACCGGGCAGGGCTCGCGGTGGCTGAACAGCGGCATCCTCAACGTGGGCAGCACCGGCACCGGCACGCTGCTGCTCGAGAAGGGCGGATACGTCACAAGCGATGGCGGCACCGTCGGCAGCTCGATCGGCCGCTTTGGCGGATCGGTTGGCCTGGTGACACTCACGGACCCCGACACCCTGTGGTCCGTCAAGGGCAGCGTCCACGTCGGATATGAGGGCAAGGGCACCCTCATCGTGTCGAACGGCGCTTCGATCAGCGCCATGGGAACGCCGCCCTATGGCAACATCAATGTCGGCCTCTCCAATGGCTCGGATGGCACGTTGCTGATCGAAAGCGGTGGTACGGCGTCCGGGCTCTATGGCATGATCGGCGGGACGGTGAATGCCAGTGCAGCCAACGAAGGCACATCGCGCGGGCAAGCCACCGTCACCGGGCAGGGCTCGGCCTGGACGGTTGGCGACACACTGTCGGTCGGCCAGTCCGGAAACGGCCGGCTCACGATCTCCGACGGCGCCCGCGTGAGCGCCGCCATCGCGGTGAATGTCGGGTTTGGCGGCGTATCGAAGGGCGCACTGCAGGTCGACAGCGGCGGCACGCTGGCCGGTGCGACCGCCACCATCGGCAGCAGTTCGGGCGCCTCCGGCACGGCGACGGTGACCGGAGCGGGCTCGGCCTGGACCACCACGGGGGTTCTCACCGTCGGCCGTTCCGGCAGCGGCGTGCTCACGCTCGCCGACAAGGGAACGGCGCGCGCGTCGAGCGTCGTCCTCGCCTCCAACGGCGGCTCCAGCGGCACGCTGAACATCGGCGCGGCCTCGGGAAGCGCCGCGGAGGCGGCGGGCGCGCTCGATGCTGCCAGCGTCACGTTCGGCGCGGGCGCGGGCACGCTGGTTTTCAACCACACCGACGGCGACTACCGCTTCGCCCCGGTGCTGTCCGGGGCGGGAAGCATCAAGGCGGAAAGTGGCCGCACGGTGCTGACGGGCGAGTCCGCCGGCTTCACCGGCGAAACGGCCATCTCTTCAGCCGCAACCCTCCAGGTGGGAGATGGCGCCACGGCGGGAAGCCTGGGCGGCAGCTTTCTCGACAATGGACTCCTCGTCTTCGACCGTGCCGACGACATAGAGTTCGGCGGTTCGATGTCCGGAACCGGCACGCTCGAAAAGGCGGGGGCCGGCATGCTGCTGCTGACGGGCGATTCCCGGAACCTGACAGGCCCCACGACTCTCTCGGCAGGTCATCTGCGGGTCGATGGATCGCTGGCGGGCTCCACCGTCACGGCGCGCTCAGGCACCACGCTGTCCGGAACGGGCACAGTCGGCGGCGTGGTGGCGCAGGCAGGCTCCACCGTGGCGCCCGGCGATGGCAACCTGGGCACGCTCGGCGTGAAGGGTGACTATCGCCAGCTCGCAGGATCGACCTATGACGTCGAGGTCATCCAGGGCAGCAGCAAGTCCGATCGCATTGCAATCACCGGCAAGGCGACGCTCGATCAGGGGTCCATTCTCGACGTATCGGCGCGCGGCACGGGTGACTACACCATCAACGACAATTTCACCGTTCTCACGGCGGCAGGCGGCGTGAGCGGAACCTACCTCCTGACCGGCGAAACGGCGATCTCGGGCTTCTACCAGCTCGAGGCCATCTATGATGCCAACAACGTCTATCTCCGCGCCAGGCAGACGCGCGATTTCGGCGACGCAGCTCTGACGCCGAACCAGAACGCCACGGCGGATGGCCTTCAAAGCCTGCCCGCCGACAATGCGCTGCGGGACGCGGTCGGCGCGCTCACCAGCGATGCCGAGGCGCGCGCGGCTTTCGACCAGCTGTCGGGCGAGGTTCATCCATCGATTGCCGGTGCCATGGTTCAGGATTCGCGCTTCGTCCGCGAGAGTGCGGTCGGTCGGCTGCGCTGCACCGGCGCGGAGAGGCCCAAGTCCGGGAAAAAGGAAGGCTGCGCGCAGGGCCGGGTGTGGTCGCAAGCCTATGGCGCCTGGCAGAACACCGATGGCGACGGCAATGCGGCGGATTTCAGCGACGACGTGAACGGCTTCGTGGTGGGCGCCGATGCACCGCTCGGGGCGGGCTGGCAGGCCGGCGTGCTGGCGGGAACGGCACATGCCGATTACGCGGTCAGCGCGCGCAACTCGTCGGGCTCGTCCGACAGCTATTCGCTGGGCGCCTATGCCGGTACCGGGTGGAACAACATCGGCATCCGGCTGGGTGCCGCCTATAGCTGGTATGATATCGACACCACGCGCAACGTCGCCTTCACCGGCTTCTCGGATTCGCTGGACGCGCGTTATCAGGCCGGCACGGCACAGTTCTTCGGTGACATCGGCTACACCCTCGAGCTTGGGCAGGCCTCGCTCGAACCCTTCGCCTCGCTCGCGCAGGTGAATGTCCACAGCGATGGCTTCAGCGAGGATGGTGGCGATGCAGCTGTTTCGGCCGGCGATGCCGATACGAACGTGACCTTCTCCACACTCGGTGTGCGGATGGCCGCCGACTTCTCCGCGGCAGGCCTGCGCTGGACGGCATCAGGCATGGCGGGATGGCAGCATGGCTGGGGCGACCTGACGCCGGAAATGACCATGAATTTCCCTGGCTCCGACAGTTTCACCGTGCGCGGTGCGCCGATCGCCGAGGATGCAGCGGCCGTCGAGGTCGGGCTTGCGGCCGGCGAGGACGACATCTCCATCGGCCTGTTCTATCAGGGCCAGTTCGGCGATGGCTTTGCCGCGCAGGGCGCCACGGGGCGGCTCTCCTTCGCGTTCTAAGCGCCTAGAGCTTGCGTTCTTCCACCTTCAGCGCATCAGCGAGGCGTGCCTTGGCGCTGCCGGGTTTCAGCGGCTGTTGCTGGCTCTCATGCGGGGCCCAGCCCGTGATCCACGCCACCTCCACCGTGGCGCGCACGCGGCCATCCGGGTCGGCGAAATTCTGCTGGTAGTGGTTCACCGCAGCCCCCATCAGCCGCCGGCTCACCGGCACGCGCGAGCGCCCCACGAGATTGTTGGACAGGCCGAGCTCGCGGATCTCGTGGATCAGCGCCACGGCATCGGCATAGCGCACCATGGTGCGGTCGAGGTCTGCGACGGGGAGCGCCAGGCCGGCGCGCTGCAGGAGCCCGCCCAACTCGCGCACGTCGATCATCGGCGCCACGCGCGGGCTCACACCGCCGGACACTGCCGCTTCGGCCGCCAGCCAGGACTGGCGCAACTCGGTCAGCGTGTCGCCCGCGAACAGGCAGGCAAGCAGCAGGCCATCGGGCTTCAGCGCGCGCCGCATCTGGATCAGTGCGCCCGGCACGTCGTTGAAGGTCTGGAGATCGAGCACGCTGAATACTGCGTCATACCGTGCCTCGGGCAGGCCGAGATCGTCGGCTGTCGAGGGGCCTCGCGTCTCCACCTCCTTCACCTGGCCGCCTTCCTTCAGCCGCGCGGCGATGGCCCCCGGCTCTGCCGCGATCAGCAGCACCCGCTCGAAGCGGCGGTTGACGAAGGCCAGGCGCTCCACCAGCTCCTCGGCGATGGTGCGCGTCAGGATATTGGGCTCGGCTGTGCGATGCCGCGTGGCGCGTTCAGCCGAAACGGCCCGGTCGAAGAGGGGAGGGGCTCCCGCCATCAGCCCACCAGCTCGCGGCGGATCAGGTCATAGGTGGCGCGGTCGGGTGCGGAGATGATGCCGCCCTCGTGCTTCGTGGCGTTGTAAGCGCTGCCGTCGAGCAGGGCCGAATAGCCGCCCGCTTCCTGGTGGATCAGCACGCCCGCCGCGTGGTCCCAGGGCATCAGCTTGTAGTGCAGCGAAAAATGCACGAGCCCTTCGGAGATCAGTCGGTATTCATAGGCGGCACAACGGTAATTGAAGCTCGCCTTGGTCTTGGCGAGGTTGGCGACGGTGCGCGAGCGCTGCGGTTCCGGCATCAGGTACCAGGAGGAGAGACCGGTCATTTCTGAAAGCCTGTCCGGCGTCGCCACCTTCAGGTCGCGGGTGCGGCCGTTGACGCTCTCGCCCCAGGCGCCCGTTCCCTTCAGTCCCTTGTGCCAGTCGCGGCCGACAGGATCGTAGATCAGCCCAGCCACGGTCTCGCCATTCGCCACCACGGCGGCCATCACGCCGAACAGCGGCAGGCCCCAGGCAAAGTTGGAGGTGCCGTCGATCGGGTCGACGATGATGCAGAGGTCGGCGCCGCCGATCCTGTCGAGCAGCCCCTTGTCACGCGCCACCGATTCCTCGCCCACGAACAGCGCATGCGGAAAGGCCTTGGCGCAAAGGTCGCGGATCTTCCATTCGCCCTGCTCGTCGGCATCGGTGACGAGGTCGAGCGCCCCCGTCTTTTCGCGGATGCCGCCATCCTCGAGGCTGCGGAATCGCGGCATGATTTCGGTTTCGGCGGCGTCCGCCAAGATGGCGGCGAGACGGTCGAGATCGGCGCGGGTGAATGACATGGGGGCTCCGGTGGGTGGGTTCGCGCCGCTGTTAGACCAATCGCGCAAGGGAATCCACGGTTCCCGCGGCCCATGCTAACCTGGCGTCATGCAGATCGTCCTCTCCCATATGCCGGCCCGCCTGTGGCGCGGCATCGTGGACCTGGTCACACCCAGCCTCTGCCTTTCCTGCGGGGCGCCGGTGGGCGAGCCTGCGAGCCTCTGCGTGACCTGCTGGGGCCGGCTGAAGTTGATCGAGGAGCCGGTCTGCGACGCGCTGGGGACGCCCTTCGCCTATGACCAGGGCGACGGTGCATTGTCCGCAGCCGCCCTGTCGGACCCGCCCCCATGGGACCGGGCGCGTGCCGCCGTGCTGTTCGAGGACGAGGCGGCGAAACTCGTCCATGCACTGAAATACCGTGACCGGCCGGAGGCCGGCCTGCTCATGGCGCGGATGATGGCCCGTGCCGGCCGGCGGCTGACGGCGGACGCCGACCTGATCCTGCCCGTGCCGCTGCACCGCTGGCGGTTGTGGAAACGGAGGTTCAACCAGTCGGCCTTCCTCGCCCAGCGGATTTCCGCAGTGTCCGGTACGCCGTGGCGGCACGACGTGCTGGTCCGCACGCGGCGCACCCGCGCCCAGGTGGGGCTCGACCAGGAGGCGCGGCGCAGGAATGTCCGCAACGCCTTCATGGTGCCTCCCGATCTGCTCGCTGCGGTGGCGGGCAGGTCCGTGCTGCTGGTCGATGACGTGCGCACCACGGGAGCCACCGCCGAGGCCTGCGCACTGGCGCTCAGGAAGGCGGGGGCGGCCCGCGTGGCGTTGCTGACCTTCGCCCTTGTCCAGCTTCCGTCGAGGCCTCATATTTGAGCGATCATGCAGAAAGTCACGATCTATACCACGCCCTATTGCCCCTACTGCCACGCCGCCAAGGCGCTGCTGAAGCGCAAGGGTGTCGCCTTCGATGAGATCGACGTGCGCGACGCCGGTCTGCGCCAGCAGATGATGCTGCGCGCCAATGGCCGTCACACCGTGCCCCAGATCTTCATCGGGGAGACCCATGTCGGCGGCTCCGACGATATCCATGAGCTCGACCGGCGCGGCCAGCTGGACCCGCTGCTCCAGGCCCAGTGATCCGCGCCGCCCTCATCCAGCTGCGTTCGGGCCGCGACATGGCCCGCAACGTCGCCGAAGCGTCCGCCCTGATCCGCGAGGCTGCGGGGCAGGGGGCGAATTTCATCTCGACGCCCGAGATGACCAACATTCTCGAGCCCGATCGCCCGCGCCTCAGGGCCGTCGCGAGGCCCGAGGCGGAGGATGAAGGCGTGGCGGCCTTCGCCGTACTGGCGCGGGAGCTGGGCCTGTGGCTCAACATCGGTTCGCTGGCGCTGAAGGGCGAGGGCGAGAAGCTCCTCAACCGCTCGCTGCTCTTCGGTCCCGATGGCGCCATCGCCGCGCGCTATGACAAGATCCACCTCTTCGACGTGGACCTGCCGACGGGCGAGAGCCTGCGCGAGTCACATGCCTATGAGGGCGGCGGTACGGCGGTGCTGGTGGAAACGCCACTCGGCCCGATCGGCCTCACCATCTGCTACGACATGCGCTTTCCGCATCTCTACCGCGCGCTGGCCCAGGCGGGGGCGAAGCTGTTCACCGTGCCCTCGGCCTTCACCGTGCCGACAGGCCAGGCGCACTGGCACGTGCTGCTCAGGGCGCGGGCCATCGAGACGGGGAGCTTCGTGCTGGCCGCGGCGCAGGGCGGCCGTCACGAGTCCGGCCGCGAAACCTATGGCCACTCGCTCATCGTTTCGCCGTGGGGCGAGGTGCTGGCGGAGGCAGGAACCGAGCCCGGCATCGTCATCGCCGACCTCGATCTCGCGCAGGCGGACCTTGCGCGCGCCCGGATCCCGGCCCTTGCGCATGACCGGGTGTTTCCCTTAACGATCTTGAAACGCGACTGAGCAATCGTTACCTGACGGCCATGATTCACTACGACCTCATATGCGACAAGGGCCATGCCTTCGACGGCTGGTTCCGCGACAGCTCCGCCTATGATGAGCAGGCGGGCAGCGGCCTGGTGATCTGCACCCACTGCGGTTCAACCGAAATCGAGAAGCAGCTCATGGCGCCCGGCATTCCGGTGAAGGCCAACCGCAAGGCCGATGCTTCGAAGACGATGGTTGCGGCACCCGCCGACCCGCGCCTTGCCGAACTCATGACCATGATGCGCGAGATGCGCCGGCATGTGGAAGAGAACGCCGAATATGTCGGCGACCGCTTCGCCGAGGAAGCCCGCAAGATCCACTACGAGGAAAGCGAGCAGCGCGGCATCTATGGCAACACAACGCCCGACGAGGCCAAGGCGTTGATCGAGGAAGGCATCGCCGTGCATCCGCTGCCGCGGCTGCCGGAAGACGGCAACTGACGCTTCTTGGCGTCAACCCGGCGCAGGCCGGAATCCGGCTCTTTCACCCCCGCCCGATATAGGGCATCTTCGTCGCCATCACCGTCACGAACTGGGCGTTCGCCTCGAGCGGCAGAGACGCCATGTAGATCACCGTGCTTGCCACGTTGGCGACGTCCATCGTCGGCTCCGGCGCCATGGAGCCATTGGCCTGCGGCATGCCGGTCTTCATCTTCTCGGTCATCTCTGTGCCGGCATTGCCGATGTCGATCTGGCACACCGCGATGTCATACTTGCGGCCATCGAGCGAGCCTGACTTGGTGAGGCCCGTCACCGCATGCTTGGTGGACGTATAGGGTGCGGAGTTGGGCCGCGGCGCATGCGCCGAGATCGAGCCGTTGTTGATGATGCGGCCACCGCGCGGGCTCTGCTCCTTCATCATGCGGAAGGCCTCCTGCATGCAGTAGAAGACGCCCGAGAGATTGACGTTCACCACGTTCTGCCACATCTCGATCGAAAGGTCCTCGAGCAGGATGGTGCCCGGCGCACCGGTGCCGGCATTGTTGAACAGCACGTCGAGCCGCCCGAACTTCGCCTTCGCCGCCGCAAACAGTGCCCTCACCGATTTCGGGTCGGCCACATCGGTCGGCACCGCCAGCGCCGCCTCGCCGATCTCCTTGGCAACGGCATTCAGCAGGTCGGCGCGGCGTCCGGCCAGCACCACATTGTAGCCTTCCTTCGCGAAGGCCAGCGCCACCGCCTTGCCGATTCCCGAACCGGCACCTGTCACCATCGCTACCTTCATCATGTCCCCCTCAGTCCGTTCCACGCCGCAACGAAATCGCGCGCGGCCTTGCCCACATCATCCGCACTCATGCCCGGCTTGTAAATGTTGGAGCCGATGCCGAAGCCCGCGCAGCCGGCCTCGGCCCAGTCCTTCATGTTGGCAGGCGTGACCCCGCCCACCGCATAGAGCTTCACGTCGCCCGGCAGCACGGCCTTCCACGCCTTCACCGTCTTCGGCGAGGCGGCCTCTGCCGGGAACAGCTTCAGGTGCCGAGCGCCGGCGCGTACCGCCGTGAAGGCCTCGGTCGGCGTGAACACGCCGGGCAGCGGGATCATGCCGTGCTCCACCGCGCGCGCGATGACCGCGGGGTTGCAATCAGGCGACACCGAAATCTGCCCGCCCGCCGATTTCACGCGGTCGACGCTGTAAGTATCGAGCACCGTTCCCGCACCCACCACCATGCGGCCCTGGAAGCGCGCCGCCAGCGCCGCGATGGAGCGGAAGGGCTCCGGTGAATTGAGCGGCACCTCGACAATGCGGATGCCCGCCGCGTGGAGCGCATCGCCGATTCCCGCCACTTCGTCCACCGTCACGCCGCGCAGGATGGCGACGATGCCGCAGGCCTCCGCTGCCTGTTCGAAATCCCTCATATGATCCCCGCCTTTCGCGCGATGATCGCCAGTCCCTTCACGATGGCCTGCGGGTCGCCGTAGCGCACCTTCAGCCCGGCGATCTCGATGGCCTTCACATAGCGCCCGCCGATACCGGGCGAGGCGAGTACTGCATATTCCGCCTCGCGCGGATTGTCGCGAATGGCATGCGCCACCTCGGTCCCGATCACCTGGCCCGACAAATAGGAGGAGATCGCCTCGGGGGCGAGCTCGCCGAACAGCCCGAGCGAGCGCGCCGAGAAGATGCGGTGGAGAAAGCCCGCAGGATCTTCAAGCGCCGCGCGCACCCCGATGGCGAAGGCCTCCTCGTCATCGGGCCCCGGCTTCATCAGCCGCCCGAGAATGGTGTGGTCCTTCAGCGCCGCGAAGACCTCGCCCGTGACGTAGGTCGAATAGCGGATCAGCTGATCGCCGTGTGTCGTGATCCACTTCGAATGCGTCCCCGGGGTCACGAAATGACTGACGCCGAGGTCCAGCGAGCCGAACACCTGCGTCTCCTCGGAGCGCATCACGTCCGGCATGCCGTCGGGCGCGCGGTAGCTCAGCCCCGTCGAGAAGGCGATGCGGCGGCCCGATGTCGTGGTGTGCATGTGCAAGGCGCGCGCGAGGTCGGCCGCGCTGGCAGGGCAGGGGAGATAGGGCAGTTCGATCCAGCCCTGGCGCGAGGTGATCATGCCCGCGGCCATGACGGGAAGCGACACGTCCCACGCGCCGATGAGCGTCTCCAGCGCCTCTTCGAACTTGCCGTCCTTCACCGCGAGAATGCCCTCGGGTGCCGAGATCGTGTCCAGAACATGCCCGTCCGCCGCCACGCGATAGGCGCGGAACGAGGTGGTGCCCCAGTCGAGGGCGATGAACTCCGTCGTCATGATCGCACCCTGACGCCGCCTGCGGCGAAAAGTTTCACAGCGCCTTGACGCTGCCCGGCTTGTGTCCGGGTTTCATCGCCTTCAACGGGTTGCGCAAGGGCGCGCCGAAGGGCGGGGCGGAGATCTCGAACACGTCGCCATCCTCGGTCTTCACGTTGTCGGCGATCGAGAGCGTCGCCGTGCCGAAGTAGTGGATGTGCAGGTCGCCCGGGCGGCGGAAGCCGTCATACTTGAAGTGGTGGTACTCGAGGTTCGCCAGCGTGTGGCTCATGTTGGCCTCGCCGGTGAGGAAAGGCTTCTCCCAGATCACGCGGCCAGCCCGCAGGATGCGGCTCATGCCCTCGATCGAGGCGGGTACGCCGCCCACCACCATCTCGGGGCCGATCGAGGAATGCCTGAGCTTTGAATGCGCCAGGTAGAGATAGTTCTGCCGTTCGGTGACGTGGTCGGAATATTCATTGCCCAGCGCGAAGCCGAGGCGCACCGGCCGGCCCTTGCCGTCGATCAGGTAGAGGCCTGCCAGTTCCGGCTCCTCGCCGCCATCCTTGGCGAAGGCGGGAAGCGGCAGCGGCTGGCCGGGCCCGACGAGCCATGAGCCGTCACCCTTGTAGAACCATTCCGGCTGAACGCCCGCTTCCGACTTCGACTTCGGCTTGCCGCCCTCGAGGCCCATCTTGAACATCTTCAGGCTGTCGGTGAGCTCTTCCTTCGCGCCCGAAAGCTTCTTGTGCATGCCGTCGCGCGCCGCGGCGGAGCCCAGATGCGTGAGGCCGGTTCCGGTGATGATGCAGTGTGCAGGGTCCGGATGGTCGACGGGCGTCAGCACCCGCTTCTCCTTCAGCGCCGCGGCATAGTCCTCGGTCGTCGAGGTGGCCAGCGACGAGGCCATGGCGGAGAGCTTCACACCCTCCTTCAGCGCCATGCGGGCGAGGTCCAGCGTGGTCGCCGCCTTCTTCAGCAGCACGATCCGGTCCGCCGCCACGAGGCCGACGCGGCGCTTGCCCTTGTGGTCTCTGATCTGGACGAGGTTCATCGCGGCTTCTCCCAATCGCTGCTTTTGTATGACGATTAACCCGTCCGCTCAGCCTGCGAAAGCGGGTTTTTCGAAGCCGGTGACGCCGGGATCGAAGCAGAACAGGCCGCCCGACAGCGGCCGGTCGCGCAGCTCCGCCTCAGGTAGTCCATGGCGCGAGGAGGTTGCACAGAGCGTGTCGAGCCGCGGGCCGCCGAAGCAGACGTTGGTCACCCGCCGGGCGGGCATCGGCACAACGCGGTCGATGCGCCCCTTCGGGTCGATGCGCAGCACGCAGGACCCGTCCCAGCGCGCGCTCCAGATGTAGCCATGGGCATCGACCGTGGCGCCATCCGGGTAGCCATAGTCCCTCGTGTCGTTCAGCACGCGGCGGTTGGAGATCGTGCCGGCCTCGGCATCGAAGTCGTAGGCATGGATGATCTGCGCCTTCGAATCGGAGAAGTAGAAGGTTCGGCCGTCGGGCGACCAGCATGGGCCGTTCGAAACGCCGATCCCGGTCTCCATCACCGCCACGTCGCCAAGGGCATCGATGCGGAACAGCTTGCCGGTCGAAGCCGTGATCGGCAGGTCCTCGCCCCCGGGACCGATATTGTTCATCATGGTGCCGAACCAGAAGCGGCCACGCGCATCGCAGGCGCCGTCATTGCCGCGGTTGCCCGGCGTCTCGGGATCGATCTTTCGCCACGGCGTCAATGCGCCGGTTTCGGGATTGAAGATCGCAAGCCCGGTGTGGGTGCCCACCAGCAGCGTGCCGTCGTTGCGCTTCGCCATGGCCGTCACCTTCTCGGTGAACTGCCACTTGCGGTGCGCGCCGGAGGCCACGTGCAGGCGGTGGATGGCCGAGGGCTCGATGATGTCGAGCCACCACAGCGCCTGTGCAGCAGCGTCCCAGAAGCAGCCTTCGCCGAGCTTGTCCTGCGCCTCGACCAGGCAGGTTACGGGGATTTCGGTGATCGTCATGGTGCGCGCGTCCTCTCAGTCCTTCGCGTCGATCGGCCAGGTGTCGGCGATCTTGTAGCCGTCGGGCCACGGATCATCCGGGTCCAGCATCAGGGTCGATTGCCCGGTGATCCAGGCGCGGCCGGTGATGGTGGGGATGATGGCGGCGTGGTTGCCCACCGTGGTGAGGCCCGCCACCTCGCCGATGAAGCGGCTCTCGATGATCGAGCGGCCGATATAGCGCTCGCCCGCCTTCAGCAGGCCCTTTGCATTGAGCACCGCCATCAGCGCCGAGCAGCCGGTGCCGGTGGGCGAGCGGTCGATCTTGCCGGGCTTCACCACGCAGGCATTGCGGCTCGATAGGCAGCCGTCGACGCGTTCGAGTTCGCCCGTGAGGAAGGCGAAGGAGAAATGCCGCCACTCCGGCAGGTCCGGGTGGGTGAAGCCCAGCCGCTCGTTCGCCGCCTTCACGATCTTGCGGCCGATCACAGCGAGGTCGCGGCCCTCGTCGGGCGTCACCGCGAAGCCCAGCGCCTTGGCATCGGCCATCACGAAGCTGTCGCCGCCGAAGGCGGTGTCGACCGTGAGGGTGCCCAGCCCCTCCACCTCGAGGGCCACACCGAGACGCTCGGCGAAGGCGGGAACGTTCTTCAGGGTGATCGACTGCGCCTTGCCATCGCGGCACTGCGCCGTCACCTCGATGAGCCCCGCGGGCGCCTCCAGCACCAGCTTCGTTTCCGGCTCGCTCATGGGGAGAATGCCGGCGTCGAGCAGCACGGTGGCCACGCAGATGCAGTTGGAGCCGGACATCGGCGGCGTATCCTCCGGCTCCATGATGATGAAGCCCATCTGGGCGCGCGGGTCCTTCGCCGGAACAAGCAGGTTCACGTGCCGGAAGACACCGCCCCTCGGCTCGTTCAGCACGAAGGCGCGCAAGCCCCCGTCGCTGGCGATGAAGCGGGACTGTTCCCACACTGTTCGCCCCGGCGGCGGGGCGACACCGCCGACGATCACGTCGCCCACCTCGCCCTCGGCGTGGCAGCCGATCACCTGTATGGCCCTGCTGGTCCGCAAGATCCGTCCCCCCTGCACTTCACGAAGTCGTTATCGACCCGGCGCTTGAACTTGCCGCAATTCGCCCCATTTCGCCAGTGTGGCGCCGGGCCCCTCTGGCGGGATCTCCATCCCGCGATGTCGGAGCTGCATTCGACAACCTCCAACGCAGGGTCCGGCAATGGAAATTCTATACTCGTTCCTGTTTTCTGACTTTCTCGGCACGCCCGCCTATTTCTGGCTGATCTTCATTTCCGTGGTGATCGGCCTTCTCGTCCTCGACCTCGGGGTCCTGCACAAGGGCCAGAAGGAGATCGAGGCGAAGGAGAGCTTCCTTCTCTACGGCGGCTACATGGCCATCGCCTTCGCCTTCGGCGCCTGGGTATGGTACGCGCGCGGCGGCCAGTCCGGCCTCGAGTTCTTCACCGGCTACCTGATCGAGCAGTCGCTGGCGATGGACAACATCTTCGTCATCGCCACCGTTTTCGCCTTCCTGGGCATACCCCGCATCTACCAGCACCGCGTGCTGTTCTGGGGCATCCTCGGCGTCATCCTGTTCCGCGCCATCCTGATCGGCGTGGGCGCGGCGCTGGTCATGTCCTTCCAGTGGATCCTCTTCCTGTTCGGCGCTTTCCTGGTCTTCACCGGTCTCAAGATGTTCAAGACCTCGAACGACAAGCCGTCGCTCGAGGACAACTGGATGCTGAAGTTCATCAAGAAGCACTTCCGCGTCAGCGACCGCCTGCACGGCGAGAGGTTCACCATCCGCCAGATCGACCCCAGGACCGGCAAGATGGCGCTGTTCATCACGCCGCTCTTCGTCGCGCTCATCATCGTCGAGTTCGTCGACCTGGTCTTCGCGGTGGACTCGGTGCCGGCCATCTTCGCCGTCACCCAGGACCCGTTCATCGTCTACACCTCCAACATCTTCGCCATCCTCGGCCTGCGCGCCCTCTACTTCGCGCTCGCCGCCGCCATGCACCGCTTCAAGTATCTCCAGTACTCGCTGGCCGTGATCCTGGTGCTGGTCGGCATCAAGATCTTCCTCGTGCCGCTCGGCGTGAAGATCGATACCGCCATCTCGCTTGCCGTCACCATCGGCGTGCTGGCCTGCGGCATCGGCTGGTCGCTGTGGAAAACCCGCAACGACCGGCCCGAGCCCTCCCCCTTGCCTGAGCGCCAGAATTGAGTATCAAAAGCCGACACGACGGCGGACCGGAACCCATGAAGAAACTCGAACACGCAATTGAAGGCATCATCCTGGCCTCGCGCTGGCTCCTGGTGGTGTTCTACCTCGGCCTGGCGCTGGCGCTGCTGCTCTATGCCGTGTCCTTCGCCAAGAAGCTGTGGGAGTTCGTCGAGAAGCTCTTCGTGCTGCAGGAGACCGACACCATCCTCAAGATGCTGTCGCTGATCGACGCCGCCCTGGTGGCGAGCCTCGTCGTCATGGTCATCATCTCGGGCTACGAGAACTTCGTCAGCCGCTTCGACAATGCGGAGGGGGCGGAGATTTCATGGCTGGGCAAGGTCGATGCCTCCTCGCTCAAGATCAAGGTGGCCTCCACCATCGTGGCGATCTCGTCGATCCACCTGCTGCAGGTGTTCCTGAACGCCCAGATGTACAGCGACAGCCAGCTCATGTGGCTCACCTTCATCCACCTCACCTTCGTCATCTCCGCCCTGCTGCTGGCCTACATCGACAAGCTCATGGTTTCGACCAAGAAGGCGAAGGGCGAATAGGGCGCCTAGCCGGCGAAGAACACCCAGCCCACCAGCGCGAAGAGCGGCAGCAGGATGGCGCCGGACCACAGCATGTAGCCGAAGAAGCCGGGCATCTTCACGCCGGCGTCGCGGGCCATGGCATAGACCATGAAGTTCGGCGCATTGCCGATATAGGTGTTGGCGCCCATGAACACCGCGCCCGCCGAGATGGCGGCAAGCGTCGTCGCCCCCTCCGTCATCAGCTTCTGCGCGTCGCCGCCGGCGAGCTCGAAGAACACCAGGTACGTCGGCGCATTGTCGAGGAAGGAGGACAGCCCGCCGGTGATCCAGAAATAGGCGAGGTCATTTGGCTCGCCGCCAGGCCCCTGCACCAGCGCGACGAGCGGCGCGAAGACACCCCCCATCCCCGTCTTCAGCATGGCCAGCACCGGGATGATGGTGATGAAGATGCCCGCGAAGAGCTCCGCCACCTCCTTGATCGGCTCCCAGTCGAACTTGTTCTCGGCCCGTTGGGCAGCGGGCGTGAAGGCGAGCGAGGCACCGACGATGGCAATGAACACCAGGTCGCGCAGCAGCGCGGTGACGGGTTCATGCGTGCCGAAGATCACCACCTCGCCCAGGTCCAGCGAGGCAGAGAGCAGGATGGTGGCGATGATCGCCGGGATCAGCAGGAAGTTGATGCCCCCCACCACGCGCAGCGGCGGGCTGTCCGGCGTCGGGTCCTTCGGCAGGTGGCCCTCCTTGCGGTAGACGATGCTGTCCATGGCATAGAACACCGCCAGCAGCACGCCGACGATCAGCAGTGCGGGCAGCAGCAGGTGCACGGTCGGCCAGAAGAAGCTGACCCCGCGCAGGAAGCCGAGGAACAGCGGCGGATCGCCCAGCGGCGTCAGTGCACCGCCGGCGTTGGCGACGAGGAAGATGAAGAACACGAAGACATGCACATTGTGCTTGCGGTCGTCGTTGGCGCGGAGCAGCGGGCGGATCATGATCATCGCAGCGCCCGTGGTGCCGATGATCGAGGCGAGAGCAGCGCCGATGGCCAGCAGCGCCACGTTGGTTGCGGGCGAGCCATGCAGGTTGCCGCGCACCACGATGCCACCCGCCACGGTGAACAGCGCCAGCAGCAGCAGGATGAAGGGGATGTATTCCATCAGAGCTGTGTGGACCAGCGCCTCGCCCGCCGTGCCGAGGCTGCGCGTCACCACGATGGGGATCAGCGCGAGCAGCGCCCAGAAAGCCGCAACCTTGCCCCGGTGGTGATGCCAGAAGCCGCTCGTCACCAGCGGGAAGACGGCGATGGACAGCAGCATGCCGATGAAGGGAAGCGCCCAGGGCAGGCCCAGCGTGCGGCCGTCGAGGTCCTCGGCTGCGAAGGCTGGCGCCGCGGAAAAGAAGAAGAATGCGGCGGCAAGGCCCGCGCGTCTCGGCGTCATCATGTCCTCAGTCGATATCGAGCGTTTCGCCGGCATCAGGCACGAGGAAATGCGCAGGGTCAACCGAATGTTGCTGCAAGGCTTCCTTCAATGCCGCCACCGGCGCGTCGATCGCCTCGTCGGTGAGTTGCACGGTGCCGTGGTGAATGGCGAGGCTGGCGCGGCTTTCGAGCAGCCTGTGCGCCTTCACCGCTTCCTCGGGGTTCATGTGCTGCGGCTGCATGAACCAGCGTGGCTCATAGGCGCCGATGGGAAGGAGAGACAGGCGCGGCGGCCCGAAGCTTTCGCGCACGTCGGCAAAGGTGTCTCCGGTACCGAAGCCCGTGTCCGCCGCGAAGTAGATCGGCCCGCCCGGCGCCTCGATGACGAAGGCGCCCCACAGCGCGGTGTTGGCGTCGAACAGTCCGCGCTTCGACCAGTGCAGCGCGGGGGTGAGGTGAATGCGCAGGTCGCCGTGCGCCACGCTGTCGCCCCAGCCGAGTTCGTCGATGCCGTAGGAAGAAGATGCACGGCGCACCCAGCGCGCATTACCATGGGGCGTCACCACACGGGCCTTGTGGCGCCGGGCGAGGCGCCGCAGCGCGGGCAGGTCCATGTGGTCATAGTGGTTGTGGCTGAGCAGGATGAGGTCGATGGGCGGCAGTGTCTCCGCCGTCAGCGCCGCGGGCCTCACGCGCCTGGGCCCTGCGAACTGGAAGGGGCTGGCGCGCGACGAGAGAAAGGGATCGGTGAGGATGTTGAGGCCCTGCGTCTGCAGCAGCACGGTGGAATGGCCGATCCAGGTGGCCTTCAGCGCCTCACCTTGCACGCGCTCAGGGGGCGGCGGAAAGCTGCGGTTCGCCACGCGGCGCGGCCAGCGGGCGCGGTTTCCCTCCATCTGCCACTTCCACAGGTCGCGGAAGGAGCCCTCGCCGCGGTGGCCCTCGAGAATGTAGCGTCCGCCTTCCCTGACGATGCGCACCATGTCAGGGCGCGACGCCGGTGGCCTTGAGGATCGGCTCGGCCGTCTGCGCGGCATAACCGATGAAGGGCCGGTCATGCAGCAGGATGACGTAGAGCATGATGCTGATCGACATCACCACCGCCGTCACGGCCACGCGCCGCGCCAGCGGAAAGGCCGCGTGGCTCAGCGTCACCACGAAAAGCAGCACCATGCCGAGGCCGACGACCAGCGTCCACTGGCTGACGCTGACATAATTCTCGGCAATCGACAGCCGCTCCTGCCGCGCCGCAGAGAGATCGTCGAGCGAGGTGAGCAGGCGCTGCTGGAGAAGGCGGTTCTGGTCGCCCTCGGCAAGTCCCCTGATTACCGCGCCATAGATGCTGCGCAGGGCCGTTTCCGCCGGTGAACCATAGTCATCCTCGCTCATCGAATCCCACTCGGCCGCCACGGCCCGGCCGTAGTTGGCGATCAGTTTCGACATCCCGTCATAGGCCGGGGCGGTGAGCGAATCCATGTAGAGGTCCATCACGCGGATGGCGCGCGCCTCGCCATTCACCGCGTTGTGCGCGCTGTCCTCAGTGGTCCAAACGGCATTGGCGAGAAAGGTCATGGAGAGGCCGAAAATGGCGCCGGCGATGGTGGACACCGCCGTCGACATCTGCGCCATCTGCGGTGCGGCCTTGGCGACCCGCTCGATGCGGAGCACCTGCTGGATCAGCAGCGCCACCGCCCCGACCGCCGCCAGCACCACCAGGAAGAGCAGTGGCGGCGGCAGCTCATAGATGAAGTCGGGCGGGACGCGCATGCAAGGCTAGACCGTTCTCAGATACCACTCGAAGTCGCGGGCCGTGGGTTCCGCATAGAAGCGGTCGGCCTCGACTTCCTTCAGTGTACAATAGGTATCGACGAACTCCTTGCCGAAATATTCCTTGAGGATCGAGGCCCGCCAGAAGGCGTCGATGGCATCGAACCAGTTGCCGGGAATGTATTTGGCACGGCGCTCGTAGCCATTGCCGTTGACCGGGTTGCCGGGGTCGGCCTTCTCGGTGATGCCGTAATGCATGCCGGCGAGGATCGCTGCCATGACGAGATAGGGGTTGGCGTCGGCCCCCGAGGGCCGGTGCTCGATGTGGCAGGCCTTGGGGGGGCCTGCGGGAATGCGCAGGCTCACCGTGCGGTTGTTGATGCCCCAGCTGGCCGAGACCGGCGCATAGGAGTTGCGGCGGAAGCGGCGGTAGGAATTGGCGTTGGGCGCGAAGATCAGCATCGACTCCGCCATCGCCGCCTTGAGGCCGCCGATGGCATGCATGAGGAGTTCGTTCTGCGTCGGGTCCTCCGCCGCGAACAGGTTGTTGCCGTCCTCGTCGCCGAGCGAGACATGGATGTGCATGCCCGAACCCGTCCAGGCCGAATAGGGCTTGGCCATGAAGGTGGCGGCCAGCCCGTGCTTCTCGGCCACGTTCTTGATCAGCCGCTTCAGCATGATGCCCTCGTCGCAGGCCTTCAGCACGTCGGCGCGGTGGCGCAGCACGATCTCCATCTGGCCCGGCGCATATTCCGAGATCAGCGTCTTGGCCGGCAGCCCCTGCACCTCGCACATGGCGTAGAGATCCTGGAAGAACGGCGCAAAATCCTCCGTATCCTGAAGATAATAGGCCTGGTAGTGCTGCGGCCGCGCCTCGTTGATCTGCGAGCGCGGCGCCATCGGCTTGCCCGCCATGGCGGAGGCGCGGTCCATCAGGAAGAATTCGAGCTCGACGGCACCCACCGGTGTCATCTTCAGCTCCGACTGGAAGCGGTGCACGATCTTCTCCAGCGCGTTGCGCGGGTCGGCGTAATGCGGCACGCCGTCGAGATCGTGCACCGTGGCGATGTACTGCGCCGTCGGCACCTGGGCCCAGGGCACGCGCACCATGGAGCCGGGCACCGGCCACATCAGCATGTCGCGGTCGCCCTCATCGAAGACGAGGCCGGTTTCGGGAACGTCCTGGCCGGTCACGTCGAGGACCAGCGCCGAGATCGGCATGAAGCGGCCGTCCTTCCAGGCCGGCACCACCTCGTCGCGGCGCAGGATCTTGCCGCGGGCGACGCCGCACATGTCGGTCCACACGACATGCACGCTCTCGATGTCGGGGTTCTGGTCGAGGAAGGCCTGCGCTTCGGCTTCGCGGCGGGGGAACACGAGTGTCATTCTACTTACTCCTCAGCCCATCAGTTCGTGCAAGCAGCGGTCGAGTCCCTCGACCAGCTCACTCACATGCGCCTCGGTCGTCGCCGGGCAGATGAGCATCATGTTGTGGAACGGGGTAATGATCACCCCGCGATTGAGCAGATAGTGATGCACGGCTTCGTCGATCGGCCGGTGGATCACTCTTGCAGCTTCGCCGCCGTTCTTCGGCCGCTCCGGGGTGCACATGAATTCCACCCGGGCGCCGACACGGACGACGTGCCACGCCACGCCATGTTTGATGATGACATCGGCAATCCCCTTCTCGAGGCGCTTCGCCAGCGCCACGAGGGGACCGAACGCCTCCTCGGTGAAGTAGTTCTCGAGCACGGCGCGCATCAGCGCCAGCTGGATCTTGGAGCCCGACAGGGTGGTGCCGATGCCGGAATGGCCGGGCGTGCGGGTCTCGAGGAACTTGGCGATGCGGTCCGCCGTGTCCTGGGTGAAGCCATAGACCGCCGCCGGAATGCCGCCGGCGATGGGCTTGCCGACGACGAGGCCATCGGGCTCGAGGCCATGTTCGCGGGTGTAGCCGCCGGGGCCGGACGACATGCAATGCGTCTCGTCGATGATCAGCAGCGTGCCGGTCCTGCGGGTGATCTCGCGCAGCGCGGAATGATAGCCGTCATCCGCCAGCACCATGCCGACATTGGTCATGATCGGTTCGGCCAGCACGCAGGCCACGTCGCGCTCGGCCAGCGCCTTCTCCAGCGCCGGGATGTCGTTGAACTCGACCACCTTGGTGAACTGGGTGAGGTCGCGCACCTCGCCGATCAGCGCCGGGTCGGCATGTGCGGTGCCGCTGTCGATGGTCACGTAGGTGTCGTCCACCGCGCCGTGGTAGCAATGGTTGAAGACCAGGATCTTCCTGCGCCCGGTGATGGCGCGGCACCACTTGATGACGGCGCGGTTGGCGTCCGACGCGGTGGCCGTCACCTGCCACACGGGCAGGCCGAAACGGTTCTCCAGCAGGCGGCCGACCACCGCCGCGTCGGGCGAGGGCATCATGGTGGTGAAGCCGTTCGCACCTTCGCGGGCCAGCGCCTCCACCACGGCGGGCGGCGAATGGCCGAACATCGCGCCGGTGTCGCCCAGGCAGAAGTCGACATAGCGGTTGCCGTCGGCGTCGGTCACGTCGACGCCCTGCGCCCTGGCGATGAACAGCGGGAACGGGGTGCCCCAATCCACCATCCAGTGCATGGGGACACCCTTCAGCCAGTTCCGTGCCGCATCTTCCGAGAGCTTCTTCGAAGTCGGGTTGCGCTGGGTGAAGAGGGCCTCTTCGCGGCTCAGCATGGCCTTTATCACGTGCTCCGGAATGTTGCGCGGCATGATATCCTTCTGGACCGTTGACGTTGGCATTCTCCTAGCCGCCCGGCATCCCTGCCACAACCCCCATGGATTCGGTCGCCGGAATCATGCTTAGAGGCAGTGCAACATCGAGGAGCCTTGATCCATGGTCCGAACCGTCTTCGTGAACGGCGAGTATCTCTCTGAAACTGAAGGGAAAATCTCGATATTCGACCGTGGCTTCCTGTTCGCCGACGGGGTCTACGAAGTGAGTGCAGTGATCAACGGCAAGTTGGTCGACTACATGGCGCACATGGAGCGCCTCGGGCGCTCGCTGAAGGAACTGCGCATGGCCTGGCCCTGCACGCGGGAAGAACTCGACGCCATGCATGCCGAGCTGATCAGGCGGAACGACCTTAGGGAAGGCATCATCTACATGCAGGTGACGCGGGGTGCGGCAGACCGCGCCTTCAACTTCCCCAGGGGCGAGGTGAAGCCAACGCTCATCGCCTTCACCCAGGCGATGAATCTCGTGAACAATCCCAACGCCGTCACCGGCATCAAGGTGGTGACGACGCCGGACCTGCGCTGGGCCCGGCGCGACATCAAGACCGTCATGCTGCTCGCCCCGGCGCTGGGCAAGCAGGAGGCCTATGAGAAGGGCGCGCAGGAAGCCTGGATGGTGGAGCACGGCCACGTCACCGAGGGCACTTCGTCCAACGCCTATATCGTCAAGGACGGCAAGGTCATCACCCGCGGCCTCTCCAACGAGATCCTCGCCGGCTGCACGAGGCGGGCGCTGATGCGGCTGGCGAAGGAAGAGGGCGTGGAGATCATCGAGCGCAAGTTCACGGTGGAGGAGGCTTACGCGGCGGACGAAGCCTTCCTCACCTCCGCCTCCCAGTTCGTCATGCCCATCGTGGAGATCGACGGGCACCGCATCGGCGGCGGCCAGCCCGGCCCGGTGGTGAGGAAGCTGCGCGAGCTGTTCCTGAAGGAAGCCGGGGCGTAGGCGACGCGATCACCCCCGCACATCCGCCATTCCGGGGAAAGCCGGAATCCCGCTTCGGGCGCACAAGCGGGATGCCGGCTTGCGCTGGCATGACGGCCTCCTGTGGGGGCCGGAAATGTGATTCACGATGTCAATCAGCAGGAAGCACTTTCGATCCTGCATATCGCATATCTAGGAATAAAAATCAAGGATTATTTTCCGCACTGGTTTGCGGAGACCGTCCATCGTCCTCGCCCGCGCAGCGGGAGAGGAGGGGGCCCAACGCAGTTGGGGTAGGTGAGGGGAAGTCAAGAGAGATGCAAGCCGCGGCCCACTTCCCCTCATCTCCCCGCCGCGTGCCGCAAAGGGTCCCTTCTTCTCCCGCTGAAGAAACGGGAGAAGACGCGAGCGTTACCTCTGGCTCACCGTCCAGTCGGGGTTGATCCACGGCTCCTGGTTCGAGGGTGCCAGCGGCTGGCGGCCGAGGATGTGATCGCTCGCCTTCTCGCCGATCATGATGGTGGGGCCGTTCAAATTGCCGTTGGTCACCTGCGGCATGATCGAGGAATCGGCGACGCGGAGGTTCTCGATGCCGATCACCCGGCACTCGGGGTCGACCACCGCCATGGGGTCGTCCACCGCGCCCATCTTGCATGTGCCGCAGGGGTGATAGGCGCTCTCGCAATGCTCGCGGATGAAGGCGTCGATCTCGGCATCGCTCGAGACCTTCGGCCCCGGCTGGATCTCCTCCGCCGCGAAGCGCTGCATGGCGGGCTGCTGGAACAGCTCGCGCGTCAGCCTCACGGCGCGGCGCCACTCGGGCAGGTCGTCGGGGTGGGTGAGATAGTTGAACAGGATCTGCGGCGCCTGGCGCACGTCCTTGCTCCGTACACGGACGAAGCCGCGCGACTTCGCTCGCATCGGCCCGACATGCACCTGGAAGCCGTGGCCGGGGAAGGCGGCATTGCCGTCATAGCGCATGGCCGCCGGCAGGAAGTGATACTGGATGTCGGGATACTGCACGCCCGCCGCCGAACGGATGAAGCCACACGTCTCGAAATGGTTGGTGGTGCCGAGGCCGGTCTTGAAGAACAGCCACTCGGCGCCGATTAGCCCCTTGGAGAACCAGTTGAGCTTCGAATACAGCGTGACGGGTTCCTTGGACTTGATCTGGAAATAGATCTCGAGGTGGTCCTGCAGGTTCTCGCCCACGCCGGGCAGTGCATGCGCCACCTCGAGGCCCGCGGCCTTCAGCACCTCCGGCGCGCCGATCCCCGACATCTGAAGCAGCTTCGGCGAGTTGATCGACGAGGCGGCGATGATCACTTCGCGCCGGGCGCGCACTTCCTGCATCTGGCCGCCCACGTCATAGGCGACGCCGACAGCCTTCTTGCCCTCGAGGATCACGCGGTGCGCCATGGCCCGCGTGATGAGCTTCACCTTGCCGCGCTTCATTGCCGGTCGGAGATAGGCATTGGCGGCGGACCAGCGGATGCCCTTGTGGACGGTCATCTCCATCGGGCCGAAGCCCTCCTGCTGGTGGCCGTTGTAGTCGTCGGTCACCGGATAGCCGGCCTGCTGCCCCGCGTCGACGAAGGCGTGGTAGAGCGGGTTGTCGCGAGGGCCGCGGGTGATGTGCAGCGGGCCCCTGGTGCCGCGCCAGCCGTCCTCGCCGTCGGGGCAGGATTCCTGGCGCTTGAAATAGGGCAGCACGTGGCGGAAGCCCCAGCCCTTCGCACCCATCTCCTCCCAGGTGTCGAAGTCCTTGGCGTGGCCCCTCACATAGACCATGCCGTTGATCGAGGACGAGCCGCCCACCACCTTGCCGCGCGGCGTGGCCAGCCGCCTTCCGCCCAGGCCCGGCTCGGGGTCGGACTCGAAGCCCCAGTTATAGAGCTTCATGTTCATCGGGTAGGAGAGGGCCGAGGGCATCTGGATGAAGGGGCCGCGGTCGCTGCCGCCGAACTCCAGCACGCAGACCGAGTGCTTGCCGTCTACGGCGAGGCGATAGGCCATGGCACAGCCGGCGGAGCCCGCACCCACGATGACGAAATCGAAGGTCTCGCTCATTTGCCGCGGCGCCCGGTGTCGGACAGCGCCTCGAGTTCGGCGATGCGGGCCTCGGTCTCACGCCACGAGGCATTGACGGTCGCGGCCACCAGGGCCTCGGCCAGGAACAGCGGCACGATGTTCGAGTCCCAGCTCGACGGGGCCTCGATGCGGAGGGGAAGTGAATGCACGGCAAGTCTCGCGATTGGGGATATCCACTGGTCGGTAATGAGCACGACCTTGGCGCCGCGCTCTTTGGCGGAAGCGGCAAATTCGAGCATGCGGGCGTCATAACGGCGGATATCGAAGAACAGAAGCACGTCGTTCCTGCCGATATCGAGCAGGTACTGGGGCCAGAAGGACTGGGTGGGGGGCACCAGGCTCACCCCCGGCCGCGCCATCTGCAGGTGGGTGTAGAGATAGGCGGCGATGTGGCCGGTGATGCGTCCGCCCGCAATGTGGATGTTCCGCCGCCGATCCGCCAGCAGCCCGACGATCGCATCGAAGGCGCGGTGGTCCATCAGCTTGAGCGAGCCCGAGAGGTTTTCCATGGCCGCGGTGGCGAAGGTGTTGAGGATGTGGGTGTCGGGCGCTTCCGCCGCCCAGCGGTCGTGCTTGGAGATCGGGTTCTGCAATTGCGCCGAGAGTTCGGAGCGCAAGTCCTCCTGGAAGGCCGGGAAGCCGGAAAAGCCCAGCTTCTTGGCCAGCCGCAGCACCGAGGGGGTGGAGACGTCCGCCTCGCGCGCGAAGTCGGTGATCGAGCCCAGCCCCGCCATCGGATAATTGGCGAACAGTGCGGCCATCAGCTTGCGCTCGGCGGCGGTCAGCTCGGCCGACATCAGGCGCAGTCTTTCGGCAACCGTGGTGGCACGCTGCGGTGGCATGCGTTATCTCCCTGCTGCAACCACTGTAACGAATTTGACAGGCTTCATACAATCTGAAATCATCGCTTCAACCGATCGATTTTCCCGGAGATTTCGTGCATGGGAGCGCTGCTCCAGCAGGGCGAGGAGAGCCCGTTCATCGCCGTCAACGAGCAGGGGCGCTCGCCCTTCGTGCTGATCTGCGAACACGCCTCGAACACGCTGCCGAAGGCGCTGGGCACGCTGGGGCTGCCCGAGGCCGATCTCACCCGCCACATCGCCTGGGACATCGGGGCCGAGAAGGTGGCGCGGCTGCTGTCGCGCCTGATCGATGCGCCGCTCCTGCTGCAGCGCTATTCGCGGCTGGCCTATGACTGCAACCGGCCGCCGGAATCGCCTGACGCCATTCCGGAGGTGAGCGAGCTCACCACCATTCCCGGCAACAGGAAGCTTTCGCCCGAGGACCGGCTGGCGCGGGCCCGCGACATCTACCGGCCCTTCCATGACGGCGTCTCGGCCGTGCTCGACCGCCGCGCCGCATCCGGCCAGCGCTCGCTGCTGGTGTCGATCCATTCCTTCACGCCGGTCTACAAGGGCAAGCCGCGCAGCGTCGAGCTCGGCATCCTGCATGACCGCGACACCACGCTGTCCGCGAAGCTGATCAAGAGCTTCCCCAATGTCGATGCCAGGCTCAACGAGCCCTACGGCCCGAAGGACGGCGTGCTGCACACGCTGAACCTGCACGGCTTCGCCCGCGGGCTGCAGCACGCGATGATCGAGATCCGCAATGACCTCGTTGCCACGGAGCGCGGGCAGGATGAATGGGCCCAGCGCCTCTCCGTGCCGCTGATCCAGGCCGCGACGAAATAAGCAGAAGAGATGTGAGGGAGAACGACGATGACCGAAGGCATGCTGACACTCGAACAACTGAAGGCCGAGGTGAAGGCCGGCACCATCGACACGGTGGTGGCCGCCATGGTCGACCTGCAGGGCCGCCTGATCGGCAAGCGCTTCCATGCCAAGTATTTCGCCGATGGCGGCTATGAGGAGACGCATGGCTGCAACTATCTCCTCGGCGTCGACATCGAGATGGAGCCGGTGCCCGGCTACAAGGCGACGAGCTGGGAGAAGGGCTATGGCGACTTCGTGCTGAAGCCCGACCTGAGGACGCTGCGCCGCACGCCGTGGCTTCCGGGCACCGCGCTGGTGCTCTGCGACGTGCTGGACCACCATACCCACGAGGACGTGCCGCACAGCCCGCGCGCCATTCTCAAGAAGCAGCTTCAGCGTCTCGAGAAGCTGAAGATGAAGGCCTACATGGCCTCGGAGCTCGAGTTCTTCCTGTTCGACGACAGCTATGAGGCGGCGAACCAGAAGGGCTACCGCAATCTCAAGACCGCCGGCTACTACATCGAGGACTATCACATCCTGCAGACCTCCAAGGAGGAGGTCTACATGCGGGCCCTGAGGAACGGCCTCGCCGGCGCCGGCATCCCGGTCGAGAATTCCAAGGGCGAATGGGGCCCGGGCCAGGAGGAGATCAACGTCCGCTACGCCGAGGCGCTCGAGATGGCGGACCGCCACGCCATCATCAAGAACGGCGCCAAGGAGATCGCCTACAATGTCGGCAAGTCGGTCTGCTTCATGGCGAAGTGGGACTATGGCATGGCCGGCAATTCCTCGCACATCCACCAGTCGCTGTGGTCGCTCGACGAGAAGCCGCTGTTCGCCGATAAAAAGGGCGAGCACGGCATGTCGCCGCTGATGAAGCAGTACCTCGCCGGCCAGCTGGCGCATGCCGGCGAGCTCACCTATTTCCTCGCGCCCTACATCAACTCATACAAGCGGTTCATGGCCGGCACCTTCGCGCCGACCCGCGCCGTGTGGAGCTTCGACAACCGCACCGCGGGCTTCCGCATCTGCGGCGCCGATACCAAGGCGATCCGCGTCGAGTGCCGCATCGGCGGCGCCGACCTCAACCCCTATCTCGCCTTCGCCGCGCTGATCGCCGCGGGCCTCGATGGCATCGAGAAGAAGATGGAGCTGGAGCCCGTGGTCTCGGGCGACATCTACGATACCTCGCGCAAGCTGCGCGAAATCCCCAAGACGCTGCGCGAGGCGACCAGGCTTCTCGACGAGTCCGACTTCCTGCGCAAGGTGATGGGCAACGAGGTGATCGACCACTACGTCCACACCGCGGAGTGGGAGCAGTTCGAATTCGACCGCCGCATCACCGACCTCGAGCTGAAGCGCGGGTTTGAGAGATACTAACGTTACTTACGGCATCAGGAGACACCCATGGCCATTCCGAACCGCAACATCAATTATCCCACCGCCATCAAGTATGGCGCGGGCCGCATCAAGGAGCTTGCGGAGTTCTGCAAGGCCAATGACATCAGCCGGCCGCTGGTCGTCACCGACAAGGGCCTCGCCGCCATGCCGATGGTGGCGGAGATCATGGCGGACCTCAAGAAGGCAGGCCTCAAGGCGGCGCTTTTCGCCGACGTGCGGCCCAACCCGGTGGAGGAGAACGTGCTCGCCGGCTGCAAGGCGTTCAAGGACGGCAAGCATGACGGCGTGGTCGCCATCGGCGGCGGATCGGGCCTCGACACCGGCAAGATGATCGCGCTGATGCATTCGCAGAACATTTCGATCTTCGAGCTCGAGGACATCGGCGACTGGTGGACGAGGGCGGATGCCTCGAAGATCTCGCCGATCATCGCGGTGCCGACCACGGCGGGGACGGGATCCGAAGTGGGCCGCGCCGGCGTCATCACCCACCCGATCACGCATGAGAAGAAGATCATCTTCCATCCGGCGATCATGCCGAAGGTGGCACTGCTCGATCCGGAACTCACCGTCGGCCTGCCGCCCAAGCTCACCGCCGCCACCGGCATGGACGCGCTCGCCCACAACCTCGAAGCCTATTGCGCGCCCTTCTACCATCCCTGGTCGGTGGGCGTGGCACTCGAGGGCATGCGCCTGGTGAAGGACAATCTGGTGAAGGCGGTGAAGAAGCCGAAGGACCTCGACGCGCGCGGCAACATGCTGGTCGCCTCAGCCATGGGTGCCACCGCGTTCCAGCGCGGCTTGGGCGGCATCCATGCGCTGGCGCACCCGTTCGGCGGCCTCTACGACGCGCATCACGGCCTGCTGAACGGCATCATCATGCCCTATGTGCTGAAGGCCAACCGCCGCAAGATCGAGAAGGACATCGAGCGTGCCGCGGCCTACTTAGGGATAAAGGGCGGCTTCAACGGCTTCCTCAAGTGGGTGCTGGCGCTGAGGAAGGAGATCGGCATTCCCCATGCGCTGAAGGACATCGGCATCGACACCAAGCGCCTCGACGAGGTGGCGGCGATGGCGGTGAAGGATCCTTCCGCGGGCGGCAACCCGATCCAGTTCACCGAGAAGCAGTACAAGGCACTCGCCAAGAAGTGCGTCACGGGCGATCTCTGATCGCAGGCGTGCAGGCTCCGCCCCGGCCGCCGGGGCGGAGTGTCAGCCAGCCTCGTGACGCTGGTTGCGCCAGCGGCGGATGACGCGGGTCACCACGCCCTCGGCGCTCTGCGGCGCACTCCAGGAATCGGCGAACTGCGGATCGCTCGAACTGGGGCGGCGCGACTCCTCCAGGAACTCGATGCCGACGCGCACGGGAAGCGGCACCGCTTCGCCGAACACGATGCACTCGCGGTTGCGCAGCGCCGAGATGCTGCTCACCACGCCATGCGCCCAGTCGGGCACCGCACTCTTGATGAAGTGCTGGTCACGCTCGGTGGTGAGGCGCAGCACCAGCAGTGTTCCGCACTGCGAGAGCACCGATTCCGAGAGGTCCGACGGGCGCTGCGAGATCAACCCCAGCGAGATGCCGTGCTTTCGGCCTTCCTTGGCGATGCGCTCGAAATTGCGCTGGGCCGCGGGCTTCACCACGCTGTCCTCGCGCGGCAGGTAGCGCTGGGCTTCCTCGCAGACCAGCAGGATGGGAATCTGGCGCTCGTTGCGCGACCAGATGGAGAAATCGAAGATCAGGCGGGCCATCATCGCCACCACGACGCTGACGATCTCGGAAGGCATGCCCGACACGTCGAGGATGGTGAGCGGCTTCGTCTGGGTGGGAATGCGGAGGATGGTCGACAGCAGGTCGCCCATCGAGTCGGCGATCAGGCTGTCGTTGAACATGAAGCCATAGCGCGGATCGCGGATCATCTCCTCGATCTTCAGCTTGAGGCGGATGTAGCGCGAGGCATCGGCCGACTTCTCCAGCCTGCCGGCTTCCTTCTCGAGTTCCTCGAGCAGGTCACTGATGAAGTAGGGGATCGGGCTGTCGGCGGTGACCTTGTCGATGCGGATGTTGAGGTAGTTCTTCTGGCGTACCGCCAGCAGGCACTTGCCGAGGATGTCGCGGTCCTGGTCGCGCGCGGCGCCCTCGCCGGTGAGGAAGGCCTCGGCATGTTCCTCGAAGTTCATCAGCCAGAAAGGCAGCTTCAGCGTCTCGACGTCGAGGTGGATGCTCTTGCCGCGGAAGGCGGCGGCATATTCACCATGCGGGTCGATCAGCACCACGTGGCCGTGGGGTGCAGCCTCGAGGATCTTGTGGAGGAGGGCCGCCACGGAAGTGGATTTGCCGACGCCGGTGGAACCCAGCACGGCGAAGTGCTTGCTGAGCAGCATGTCGAGGTTGAGCGAGGCGGTGATGTCGGCCGTGGGATGGACGATGCCGAGCGAGATCGTCGACTTGCCGTCCGGCCGGAAGATGCGCGCCCAGTCGTCGTAGGACGTGCCGTGGACGGCATCGCCCGGGAAGGGGTAGCGCGACACGCCGCGGCGGAAGTCGACGAGTTCGCCCTTGTCGGACACGAGGCCCTCGCCGATGAAACTGATCTCCGCCTCGATGACGTCGCCGCGCGGGGCGATCCGGCCGATCGAGGCGAGCAGCACCAGTTCCTCGACCTTGATCTTGACGAGGGAACCGATGGAGGCACTGTTCACAACCGAGTGTTCTTTCGCGTGCAGGTTTTGCATTCCTGCAACCGCCTCGCTGAGGCGCACCGTGGCGGTCGTGCCGTTCACGGCGGCGATTGTTCCCAGCACCAGTTCAGTCGTCACGCGGTCCTGCCGTCATTCAAAAGCTCTGCCGTTTCGATAGACCCTGGAGACGCCGCGTCAAAGGGGGATTTGGCAGCAAGGTAAATCCTGCCGGCCGCAGGATGTGAGGTCTGGCGCGTGAAACTCGGGAACGCATGCCGCGCGAGGCGCATTAGGGCGAGTGGCAACCAGGGCTGGCCGGGTTTGAGGCGGCGGCTTCAGGAGGACGTTATGTGCGATTATTCTCTGGAAATGTACAGCTCGCGTCCCGCCCGTGAGGGCGAGCGCTACGTGACGACCCGTTTCCCCAGCGGGTCGATGGGTCTGGCCGCTCCTGGACAGCCCGGAACCGCCGTGTGCATGGCGTGCGATACCAAGCTCGCTATCGCCGACATTCCGGCCGAACTCGCAGCGCGCCACGGTTTCGGCGAGCGCGAGGAGGCAACCTTCGTGCGTCTCGACTCCGGCGTCTACCGCGACGGACTGCGCTTTGCGAATGGCGTCGAGCTGTCGCTGCAGCAGATTCCAGTCGGCGTGTCGATGGAACTCGTGCCGGTCGCGCCGGTGAAGCTGCCCTTCGCGGAAGTCGCGGACGAGGTGGAGACCAGGGTTCACGAACTGGTCTGAGCCTAGTCGCCCGGCGCCTCCTCGACGTGGAAGGCCACCTCCGCTTCGCCGGCATTCAGGAAATCCAGGATGATGACGAAGCGCTGGCCGGCGACGAGGGGGCCCGCGAGACCCATGAGCCGCAGGTGCCGCGCCGTTGGCCGCATCGGAAGCGGCGCGCCGGGCTCCAGGATAAATGAGCCGAGCGGCGGATCATCGTAGCGGTTGTTCCGCCGCAGTTCGATTGCTCCGCAGACGGATGAACGCGCCGCGACCAGTTCATCCGTGGTCTTGCCGTTGTTCACCAGAGGCACGAAGGCCTGCCCCTCGCGCGACACGCGCGCCGGCAGCGCCCAGGCATGGCCGATGGCGATGTCGCCGAGGCGCTGTGAATGCGCACGGGCGATGGCGGGTCCGGCGATGGTCCCCGCGAGGCTCAGCAGCAGGTGGCGTCTGTTCATGCTCTCGATCAAGGCGATGTGTGTGGTCAGTGCCACAGACTGCCCATATAGTTTGCCCTCAGCAAGGGAGAGCGCCATGGCGGAAACAATCCTCAACCGGCGGATCGTGATGGCATCGCGCCCCAGCGGCATGCCCACGGCGGAGAATTTCCGCCTCGAGGAGGTGCAGGAGCCGCGCCAGCCGCCGCAGGGCGAGGTGCTTCTGAAGACGCTGTTCTTCTCGCTCGATCCCTACATGCGGGGCCGCATGGATGCGGGGCCGTCCTATGCCCAGGCGCTGGAACCCGGCGGCGTGATGGAAGGCGGCAGCGTGTGCGAGGTTCTCGCCTCGGCGTCAGCGGATTTCAGCCCGGGCGACATCGTGCTGGCGGGGACAGGCTGGCAGACCCACCCGCGGGCGAGTGCCAAGGGACTGCGCAGGATCGACCCGTCGCTGGCACCCGTCTCCACCGCACTCGGCATCCTCGGCATGCCAGGCATGACGGCCTATACGGGGCTTCTCAACATCGGCACGCCGAGGCCCGGCGAGACGCTGGTGGTGGCAGCGGCGAGCGGGGCGGTGGGCTCCGCCGTGGGGCAGATCGGGCGGATCAAGGGCTGCCGCGTCGTCGGCATCGCCGGCGGCGAGGAGAAGACGCGCTACATCCGCGACGAGCTGGGTTTCGACGTGGCGCTCGATCACCGCGCGCCGGATTTCGCGGCGCAATTGAAGGCGGCCTGCCCCGATGGCATCGACATCTATTTCGAGAATGTCGGCGGGGCGGTGTGGGACCTGGTGCGGCCCCTGCTCAACAATTTCGCGCGCGTGCCGGTATGCGGGCTGATCGCGCAATACAATGGCGTGGCGGGTGGCGGAATGGGCTCGGCCGTGGCGCTGCGCAGCGTGCTGGTGAAGCGGCTGCGCATCCAGGGCTTCATCGTGTCCGACTTCGCCGCCCAGCGCGAGGACTTCCTGCGCGACATGGGCGGCTGGGTATCGTCCGGCCAGGTCAAGTACCGCGAGGACGTGGTGGAGGGCCTTGAGAACGCCGTGCGCGCCTTCATCGGCCTGCTGCAGGGGCGCAATTTCGGCAAGCTTCTCGTCCGCCCCTGAAGGGCCCTCGCGCAGCCGCGCACCAACCTGCGATTCCGTTCCGCTTGACTCTGTGCCGGGTCTATGGAACAAAAAGGGAACAATCTGGATCATGTTGTTGTCATGCGTATGGGACCGGCACATCAGGCTGCGCGGAGCGGAGACGCTTGCGCTGCGGTCACGCCTTTTCGCCCCGCTGCCCGGCAAGAGGGCGGGGACGCCGCGCGGCTGCTTGCCACGCTGCGCGACCATATCGCGCGGCTGGAGCAGGGGCATGCGCAGTTCGAGCGCCAGAAGAGCCGGGCGGCCCCGTGGCTGACCGGGCTTGCTGACCTCGACCGCCATCTGCCGGCGCAGGGGCTGCAGCGCGCAGGCCTGCATGACGTCAGCCCACGTGCCTATGGCGACCAGCCGGCGGCCATGGGCTTCGCGCTGGCGCTGGCGCTGCGGCGGCTGGCCGACGCCCAGGAGCGCCGTCCGCTGCTGTGGTGCCGTCTCGCCGCCCATGAGCGCGAGCACGGGCGGCTCTATGGCCATGGCCTCGAACGCCTAGGCCTGCCGCGCCACCGCTTCGTGACCATCACGCTGAAGAAGCCGGCGAGCCTCTTGTGGACCATGGAGGAGGCGCTGAAGTCGGGCGCCGTCGCCGCCGTGCTGGGCGATGCCGAGGCCGCACACGCCGATCTCACCACCACGCGGCGGCTGTCGCTCGCGGCGGCGGCGGGGAAATGCGCCGCCATCCTCACCTTTGCCCGGCCCGACGGCGCGGCGACCGCCAGCCACACGCGCTGGACGGCGGCGGCGGTGCCCTCGCTCAGCCCCGCCCATGACGCGGCCGCACCGGGTGCGCCGTGCTGGAGCGTCGAACTCACCCGCGCCCGGGGCGGCCGCCCCGGCGCCTGGATTCTGGAATGGCATCATGCGCAGTCTCGTTTCTCTCTGGTTCCCGGATTTTCCCGTCGAGCGCTTCATCCGGTCGCGGATCAAGACGGGCCGCAAGCCGCCGACCAAGGGCCTGCCCTTCGCACTGGTTGAGAGCGGCAAGTCGGGCCTGCGCCTCATCGCGGTCAACGCCACGGCGCGGAGCTTCGGCCTGATGCGCGGCATGCGCCTGTCGGACGCGCGGGCGCAGCTGCCGGAACTCCTCACCGAGCCGCACGAGGCGGAGGAGGACATGAACAGCCTGCTCGGCCTGTGCCGCTGGATGGAGCGCTACAGCCCGTGGGTGGCGCCCGATCCGCCGGACGGCATCCTGCTCGACGTCACCGGTGTTCCGCATCTCTTCGGCGGCGAGCAGCGCATGATGGCGGAGATCCGCACGCGGCTCGCCCAATATGGCTTCAGCGCCCGCATCGGGCAGGGGGCGACACTGGGTGCCGCCTGGGCGCTCGCCCGCTATGAGGCAAAGGACATCCAGTCGCTGCCCGTCGAGGCGCTGCGCATCGACGGCACGGCTGCGAAGACGCTCAGGCGCCTGGGCCTCAAGACGGTGGGGGCGCTGCTCGCCATCCCGCGCGCCTCGCTGGCCCGGCGCTTCCGCGGCGAGACCATCGGCGAGAACGTGCTGATCCGCCTCGACGAGATGATGGGGGTGCGCGACGAGCCGCTGAACCCGCTCAATCCGCCCACCTCCTTCATGGCGCATCGCGCGCTGATGGAGCCGGTGATTCATGCGGAGGGGCTGGAAATCGTTCTTGAAGGTCTCGTCAACCAGCTCTGCCGCGATCTCGAGAAGGCGGGCAAGGGGGCGCTGCGGCTGATCCTCAAGCTGTTCCGCGTCGATGGCTCGCGCGCCAATTTGCCGGCGGGCTTCTCGGTGGCGAGCCATGACCCACGCCACATGCTGCGCGTGCTGAAGCCCAAGCTCGAGACGGTGGATGCGGGCTTCGGCATCGATGCCATGACGCTCGAGGCGCGCGAGACGGCGGAAGCGAAAGTGCAGCAGCACGGCTTCCTCGAGGATGACAGCACGCTGGCGCTGGAGCAACTGAACGACCGCGTGCTGAACCGCCACGAGTCGTCGTTCCTGGCGCTGGAGGACGTCGAGAGCCATATCCCCGAGCGCGCCGAGATGCCGCGGCCGTCGCCACGCCCACTGCCACCCAGGGCGCCGCGCCCCGCGTCCACGGCCCGGCCGCTGCTGATCTTCGAGGCGCCGGAACCCGCCAAGGTCGTCGCCGCCGTGCCGGACGGGCCGCCGATGCGGCTGACCTGGCGGCGCGTCACGCGGCGCGTGGTCAAGGCGCAGGGGCCGGAGCGCGTGGCGCCGGAATGGTGGCGGCTCACCCAGGGCGAACGGCCGCGCGACTATTACGTGATTGAGGACGAGCAGGGACGGCGCTACTGGCTCTATCGCGAGGGTCTCTATGGCGAGCCGGGCGAAGAGCAGCCGAAATGGTACGTGCACGGATTGTCGGCATGACCAGCTACGCCGAGCTGCAGTGCACCACGAACTTCTCCTTCCTGCGCGGTGGCTCGCACCCGGAGGAGATCGCCATGCAGGCGAAGCATCTGGGGCTCGCGGCCATCGCGGTCACCGACCGCAACACGCTGGCCGGCGTGGTCCGCGCCCATGCGGCGGCGAAGGATGCGGAGCTGCCCTTCATCGTCGGCACCAGGCTCGATCTGCAGGAGGGGCTCTCGCTGCTCGCCTGGCCCACCAACCGCTCTGCCTATGGCGGGCTGTGCCGGTTGCTGAGCCTGGGTCAGCGCCGGGCGGAGAAGGGCAAGTGCCTGATCACGCTGGACGACGTTTATGCCCATGCGCCGGGCATGATCTTCGCGCTGCTCTCCGAGGGGGCCGATCACCTTGGCGACATCCGCCAGCGCCTCAAGGCGCCTCTCTATCTCGCGGTGAGCCACCAGCATCGCGGCGATGACCGCGAGCGCCTCAACCGCCTCGCCGAACTGGCGCGGCGTCACCAGACGGGGCTCTTGGCCACCAACGACGTGCTCTATCACCACTCTTCCCGCCGCGTGCTGCAGGACGTGGTGACGGCGATCCGCGAGGGCGTCACCATCGCAGAGGCCGGTTTCCGCCTCGAGGCCAATGCCGAGCGCCACCTGAAGACGCCCGAGGAAATGGCGCGGCTGTTCCGCGACCATCCTTCAGCCATCGCCAATACGCTGGCCATCGCCAAGGCCTGCCGCTTCTCGCTCGAGGAACTGAAATACGAATACCCGGAAGAGCCGATCCCGCAGGGCTCGACGCCGCAACAGCACCTCACGCATCTGGCCTGGGAGGGTGCGAAGGAGCGCTACCCGCAAGGCATCCCCGCGAAGGTGAAGGAGAACATCGCCAAGGAGCTCACGCTCATCGAGAAGCTCAACTACGCGCCCTATTTCCTTACCGTGCACGACATCGTCCATTACGCCCGGACGCAGGATCCCCCGATCCTCTGTCAGGGGCGGGGGTCGGCCGCCAATTCCACAGTGTGTTACGTCATCGGAATCACGGCGGTCGACCCCAACCAGATCGAGCTGCTCTTCGAGCGCTTCATCTCGGAGGAGCGCAAGGAACCGCCCGACATCGACGTCGACTTCGAGCATGAGCGGCGCGAGCAGGTGATCCAGTACATTTATCAGCGCTATGGCCGCGAACGGGCGGGGCTCGCCGCCACGGTGATCACCTATCGCGGCCGCTCCGCCATGCGCGAGGTGGGCAAGGTGATGGGCCTGTCGGAGGACGTCACGGCGACACTCGCCGGTATCGTCTGGGGCCAGATGCGCGAGGAGATGCACAATGGCCGGCTGCAGGAGGCGGGCCTCGACCCGGAGGATCCGCTGCTGGCGAAAGTGATCGAACTCGCCGACGACATCCAGGGCTTCCCGCGCCATCTCTCGCAGCATGTCGGCGGCTTCGTGCTCACCAAGGGCCGGCTCGACGAGACCGTGCCCATCGGCAATGCCGCGATGGAGGACCGCACCTTCATCGAATGGGACAAGGACGACATCGACACGCTGGGCATCCTCAAGGTCGACGTGCTGGCGCTCGGCATGCTCACCTGCATCCAGAAGAGCTTCGAGATGATGGAGGCCTGGTACGGCGTCAAATATTCGCTCGCCAGCCTGCCGCGCGAGGACCCCGCCGTCTACGACATGCTGTGCAAGGCGGATTCGGTCGGCGTCTTCCAGGTCGAGAGCCGGGCGCAGATGAACATGCTGCCAAGGCTCAAGCCGCGCTGCTTCTACGACCTCGTCATCGAGGTGGCCATCGTCCGGCCCGGCCCCATCCAGGGCGACATGGTGCACCCTTACCTGCGGCGGCGCGATGGGCTGGAGCCCGAGGACTATCCCGCGCCACACCCGAGCTTCGGCCCGCCGGATGAATTGAAGCAGGTGCTGGGCCGCACCCGCGGCGTGCCGCTGTTCCAGGAACAGGCGATGAAGCTCGCCATGGTCGCCGCCGAATTCACCGCGGGCGAATTGAACGAGCTGCGCAAGGCCATGGCCACCTTCAGGCGGCGCGGCACCATCGGAAGGCTCGAGCAGAAGATGGTGAGCCGCATGGTGGAGCGCGGCTACGATGCCGCTTTCGCGGCGCGCTGCTTCAACCAGATCAAGGGATTCGGCGAATACGGCTTCCCCGAAAGCCACGCCGCGAGCTTCGCGCATCTGGTCTATGTCTCGTCCTGGCTGAAGTGGCATTATCCGGAAGTCTTCGCCGCGGCGCTGCTGAACTCGCAGCCCATGGGCTTCTATGCACCGGCCCAGATCGTGCGTGACGCGCGCGAGCATGGCGTGGAGGTCAGGCCCGTCGACGTCAGCTTCTCGCGCTGGGATTCGATCATGGAGGCGCCCTCACGGGGAGAGCGCGCGGCGATGCGGCTGGGCCTGCGCGAGGTCGACGGGCTGAAGGCCGAGGATGCGGCGCTGCTGCTGCAATACCGCGCGCAGAAGAAGCCGCTCAGCATCGCCGACCTGCATGGTTTCGGCGTGCCGGTGGCGGGGCTCGAGAAGCTCGCCGCCGCCGATTGTTTCCGCTCGCTCGGCCTCGACCGGCGCGCCGCGCTGTGGGAGGTGAAGGCGCTGAGCAAGACCAAGGCGCTGCCGCTCTTCGCCTTCGCCGACACGCGCGAGCAGGGAGACGAGGCGCATGTGGCGCTGCCCGACATGCCGCTCTCCGAACACGTGGTGAATGATTACCAGACGCTGAAGCTGTCGCTGAAGGCACACCCGATGCAGTTCCTCCGCCGCCTGTGCGTCGAGCGCAAGGTGACGGACACGGCGAAGCTCAAGACGCTGCGCAACGGCGCCGCCGTCACCGTGGCGGGCGTGGTGCTGGTGCGGCAGCGGCCGGGCTCGGCCAAGGGTGTCGTGTTCCTCACGCTCGAGGACGAGTTCTCGGTGTGCAACGCGGTGATCTGGCCGCAGGTGCTGGAAACCCACCGCGCCGTGGTGATGGGTGCCCGCCTCATGCTCATCAGGGGCCGCGTGCAGCGCACCGGCGACATCATCCACGTGGTGGCGAATGCGATCGAGGATCATTCCGACTGGCTGGCGCTGCTGACCGAGGAGGGCACGCTGCTGCGCAATCCGCTTGCCCGCGCCGACGAGGTGGCGCGGCCGGGACCCGACCCGCACCAGCAGCAGCCCCCGGCGCGGCACCCAAGGCAGGTGCGGGTGATTCCGAAGAGCCGGGATTTTCATTGAGGATTGCCTCTTCGTCCTCTCCCGCCGCGCGGGAGAGGAAGGGGACCCAGCGAAGCTGGGGAAGGTGAGGGAAAGCGGACACTGAACCAAATGTAGTGCTTGTCTCCCCTCATCTCCCCGTTGCGTGTCGCAACGGGTCCCTTCTTCTCCCGCTGAAGAAGCGGGAGAAGACGAGAGTCAGCACACGAACCGCACCGCATGCACCGGCGGCAGCGAGGTGCTCACCGTCGCCCACGAGTCCCCCTGGTCCTCGCTCACCCACAGGTTCCCGGTGGTGGAACCGAAGGCAAGGCGATCCCCCGTGTCATCACCCGCCAGCGCGTGGCGGAACACGATGTCGTAGGCGTGCTGCTGCGGCAGGCCCTTCGACAGCACGTCGAAGCTCCGGCCGCCGTCACGCGTGCGCGTCACCACCAGCCTGCCGTCCACCGGATAGCGCTTCTCGTCCTTGATGCCCGGCACGAACCACGCGGTATCCGGGTCCTTCGGATGCACCACCACACCGAAGCCGAAGCTCGAGGGCTTCGCATGGACGCGCTGCCAGCTCCTCGCATCGTCCTCGGAGCGCCAGATGCCGCAATGGTGCTGCACCCAGAAGCGCTCCGGCACCGCGGGGCACTGCACCATCATGTGCGGGTCCTGCGTTTCGGGATTGTTGACCATCTCCGGCGGGCCGTCGTCGAACTGCATGCCATGCGCCGACTGCCGCCACGTCGTGCCGCCGTCCTCGGTCACCCACACGCCGCCGCAGGAGATGGCGACGCGCACTGTCTGCGAGGAACGCGGATCGACGCAGATCGAGTGGATGCCGGGAATGTCCGCCCCGCCGCCCAGCCACATGTTGCGTTCCGGCATGTCCCACAGGGGGCGGATCATCTCCCACGTCTCGCCGCGGTCGCGGCTCCTGAACAGCCCGCCCGGCATGGTGCCGGCCCACAGCGTGCCGGGCTCGTCAGCCCCGCCGGCCTCGAGCGACCAGATCATCTGCGTCGTCCACTTCACCGGCTTGCCCCAGCCGTCCTTGTCGTCGAGCCCCTCGGGCTTCGGCGGATAGGCGGGGGCAGGGATTTCCTGCCATTCGCCACCCTTGTCGCGGCGGTGCAGCTTCACGCCGAAATGGCCGTGGTTCAGCGCGGCATAGTCGGTGCCGTCACGCGCATCGTGAAGGGCGAGCGTCACGTTGTCGCCGAGGAAGGAGCCCTGCGCCACCTGCCAGCCGGCGCCCGAGCGGGCCACGTCGAACAGGCCCTTGCGGGTCGACACCATCATGCGCTCAGCCATGTCTCATCCTCCGGAAAGGGCCTGCATGACCCAGACTTCACTCGTGGGAAGGACGGCATCGGAGAGCGACTCGAAATCGCGGATGCGCCGGCCGTCGACCAGGATGCTCATGTGCTTTCGCAGCGCGCCCTGGTCGTCGAGCACATAGGTGCCGAGCCGGTCCTGCACGGCGAAGACGCGGGCCAGCACCTCGCGCACGGTCGCGCCGTCGGCTTCCATGCTGGTGCAGTCGACGTGGCGGCGCAGGTTGGCGGTGAAGAACACTCTCGCCATCGCTTCATCTTTCCCGCCGCGAAGCCTAGCGCAGCGGGCAAGGGCGAAACAGCAACCCCTAGTTCAGATACCAGATCGCGAAGTTGAGGATGGCGGCGAAGCTCACCCAGGCGAGATAGGGCACGAAGAGCCAGCCCGCCGTCGCCTGCCGGCCGAAGAAGGCCAGCATGGTGAGCGCCACCGAGCCCACGAGGAAGACGACTTCGACCAGCGCCCAGCCCGGCGAACGCAGGCCGAAGAAGACGAGCGACCACAGAAGGTTGAAGCCCAGTTGTGCGAAGAACAGCAGCATGGCGGGACCGATGCGGTCCCTGGTCTTCCACACCAGCCAGGCGGCAATGCCCATCATGATGTAGAGCAGCGTCCACACCGGCCCGAAGACCCAGTTGGGCGGGTTCCACGAGGGCTTGTTGAGCGTCGCGTACCAGGTATCGATCGAATCCTGCGTGGCGAAGCCGCCGATCGATCCGATGGCGAGGCAGAGCAGGACGAAGCCCGCCAGCACGAGCCATTGATGGCGGGGAACAGCAGTCTGCATGGCGCTCACATCATGGCGTTGGTGGAGCCCAACGAGCCGAGGAACAGAATCGTTCCAAGGAAAGCTATCACGACTCCGCCGGCGAAGCGCAAGCCGATGCCCGCCCAGTCGAGGAGGCCGGACTTGTCGCGCATCATGCGTGCGGCGAGTTTCTTGCCGTAGACTGCGATGGCGGCGATGATCGAGACGGTGATGAAGGTACCGAGCGCCATGGCGAAGGTCGAGGCGATGCCCGCCCAGTAGAGCCCCAGCCCATTGGCGAAGACCAGCACGAGGATCGCACCCGTGCACGGCCTGATCCCCACCGCGAAGGCGAGCGAGAAGGCCTTGGCAAAGGAAAAGTCGCCCTTGAGGTCCTTCGCCTCCGGCAGATGCGCGTGGCCGCAGCCGCAATCGGGGCCGTGCACATGATCGGCAGCGACCGCGGAATTCTTCATCGGTTCGAAGCCCGCGAAATCGGACAGCGCGATGGACTGCCGTGTCGTGACACCGGCGACCGCTGGCACGGTTGCCGCGACGGCGCGGCGCGCCATCAGCAGGCGCAGCGCGGTCCAGATCAGGTAGGCGCCCAAGAGCCCGATCAGCGCATAGCTGGCGCTTTCCAGCACGCCCGCCACGTCGCGCGCGGTCGAGCCGACGCTGGCGACGACGAGGAATAGCACGCTCACCAGCACGATGGCGGTCAGCGCCTGGATGATGGCGCTCATGAAGGCGATCAGCACGCCGCGCTTCAGTTCGCTCTCGGTGGCAAGCAGCCAGGTGGAGATCACCGCCTTGCCGTGGCCGGGCCCCGCCGCGTGGAAGATGCCATAGGCGAAGCTCAGCAGCATCAGCGTCCAGCCCGCGGCGAAGGCCGAGGGCCCGCGCATCTCTTTCAGCGTCGCCGACATGCGGCCGTAGAAATTCTGCTGCTCGTCGCGCGCCCACATCACCGGATCCTCGGTGAAGGGCGTCACCTTGACCGTGCCGTCGGCATTGCGCGGCGGAACCAGAAGCTGGCTGCGCTTGATCGTTACAGCGGGCTGCGACTGCCCGGCAGTGGTTCCGTCCGTTGCCTGGGCCAATACCAGCGGCGCGGAGGCGAACACCACGAAGAGCAGGGCGACGAGACCCGTGATGCCGCGCATCAATGCTGGCATTGGATGGTCACCGGCTGGGCGAAGAGCGATCCGAAATCCTCGTCCTCCGGGGGCTTCCAGTCGGTGCCCTTGGTGGCGAGCATGGCCTTGGTCTGGTCGAGTTCGGCGTCGGTCGGCACCGGCTTCACCACCAGCTGGCAGGTCTTGGGCATGTTGCCGATCACCGACACGGGTTCGTCCTGTTCATAGTCGAATGCAATGAAGAATTCAGGATCATAGGTCTTCAGCACGAACTCGCCCTTCGTGGGGTCGAGCGGGGTGATGAGCGGCACCTGGAAGTGAAGCTGAAGCTTGTTCTCGGAATAGATCTGACCGGCATCGACGGGCGCCGCGATGGCCTGCGGCTTCCCGTCGTACCGGACATAGGTGAAGTAGTTGTAGTCCTTCAGCGAATCGAGGTTTTCGCGGGTCAGCGGCTCGAGTTCGTCGGGGTCGTAGACGCCGTCGCCATTCTTGTCGAGGCCGTCGAGCGCCACCTGGGCATAGCCATCGTCGAAGGTCCACGACACGTTGACGGCGGTGATCAGCCCCTGGTCGCTGAACACGATGTCGGACTGCATCTTGATCCACACGTGCGGGTGCGCCACGGCCGGTGCAGGCGCCGCCAGAGAAAGAATGCACACGGCGAACAGTGTCGCCCGGCGTCCACGTTGCATCGACCATCCTTCGGAATCACCGGAGGAATGATCGGCCAATGCGGCAAAATAGTGAAGCCGCAACTAGCCGCCGAGGCAGCCCTTGAGTGACTCCGCCAGGTTCCCGATCAACTGGTCATAGGCCTTCGGGCCGGGGGTGAGACCTGCGCCAAGCGGGTCGAGCACGCCTTCCCTCGCGCCGGTACCCTCGATCACGGCCTGCACGAACTTGTCGTCGAACTGCGGTTCGCGGAACACGCAGGTGGCCCGGGCGGCGATGATCTTGTCACGCACCTGCCCCAGCCGCTCGGCCGAGGGTGCCTGGGCGGACACGTCCGAGATCGAGCCCACGCCCGTCAGCCCGAACCGTTTCTCGAAATAGTGATAGGCGTCGTGGAAAACGATGAAGGGCTTGTCCTTGTCGGGGGCAAGCTCGGCGGCGATGGCGGCCGAGGTCTTGTCGGTTTCGGCGGCGAAGGCCAAGGCATTGGCGGCATAGGCGGCAGCATTTTCCGGATCGGCCTTGCCGAGGTCCACCGCCACCTCGCGGGCCATGGCCTTGGCATTTTCCGGATCGAGCCAGATGTGGGGGTCGAAAGCGAGCACACCCTCGGCTTCCGAACCGGCGGCGGGCGCCGGTTCGTCGTCGTCCGGTTCCCAGGCCCCGCCTTCGCGAACAGGAAGCTTGATGATGCCCGGTGCATCGGAAAGCTGGATGAAGGTCTTGCCATTGACCGCCTCGGATCCGCTGATCTGGGCGAGTTTCGCCTCGAGTCCGTGGCCGACGATGAACACAAGGTCTGCCGTGCCGAGCGTTGCGATCTGGTCGGGGGTGAACACCGCCCGATGCTCAGACATGCTGCCCTTCAGCAGCAGTTCCGGGCTGCCCTTGTCGCCCATGACCGCCGCGACGATGGAATGGATGGGCACCACCGAGGCCACCACGCGGGGGGCGGCGGTGGCCGTGCTGGCCATCATCAGGGCGGCCGAGAAGAGGACGGGCAGGTGGCGCATGGCGATCTCCAGTGTAATGTTATAATATAACATATCCGCCGGCCCGCGTCTGTCAAGCCTGACGCACAGGTGATCGTCTGCGGCGCCGCGTGAATTGCGCTTCCGCTCCCGGTCTGCCAGAGGTGGGGCATGAGCCTCGACGTTTCCGTGGGTGCTGCGCTGGCCGCCGGCACCATCAGCTTTCTCAGCCCCTGCGTGCTGCCGCTGGTGCCGCCCTATTTGTGTTTCATCACGGGCGCCTCGCTCGAGGACCTCGTCGACAACAAGATGAAGCCGAAGGAGGAGCGCCGGCAGGTTCTCCTCTCCGCCCTGTTCTTCGTGCTCGGCTTTTCTACCGTTTTCGTGGCATTGGGGGCGAGTGCCTCGTGGCTGGGCTCGATGCTGCGCACGGAACTCGCACGCCAGGTCACGCTGCTCGGCTTCTCCTTCAACCCGATCACCGCGGTGGCGGGGCTGATCATCATCGCCATGGGACTGCACTTCCTCGGGCTGTTCCGCATGTTCTGGATCTCGCGCGAGGTGCGCTACCAGCACAAGTCACACCCCGGCGGGCTGGCCGGTGCCTACTTGATCGGCCTTGCCTTCGCCTTCGGCTGGACGCCCTGCATCGGGCCCGTGCTCGGCACCATTCTGACCATCGCCGCGAGCGAGCAGGACGTGATGAAGGGCGCGGGGCTGCTCGCTGTCTACTCCCTCGGCCTCGGCATTCCCTTCCTTCTGGCGGCGGCGGGTGTGGGCACCTTCATGGGATTCATGTCCCGTTTCCGGAAGCATCTGGGCATGGTCGAGAAGGTTGCCGGGGCGCTGCTCGTCGTCTCCGGCGTCATGTTCATCACCGGCGGCGTGCAGGCGGTGAGCTACTGGCTGATCGAGCGCTTCCCGGTGCTCCTCAACCTCGGCTGAGTTCGATGGGCTTGCCGTGCGGCGTGGCCTTCGCCGCGCGGTCCCAGGCGTCGACGCGGGCCAGGCGTTCGGCCTCCGACATCACGCCTTTCGCCTGCACCAGCTTTTCCAGTGCGGCGAGCCAGCTCTCGTAATAGGGCCGCCGCGGCTCTGCCTTCAGTTCGGCACCCAGCGTTTCCGCCCATTCGCTCCAGCCGAAGACACCGGCCTCGTTGAGCTTCACCGCCATGGCGAAGGCCTGCGCCTCCCACGGTTCGGCGAAGACCGGGCCATCGGCATCCTTCGGCAGGCGGTCGCTGTCAGCAAGCTTCAAGATAGGGCTCCCACAGGTCGATGCACACGGCATCCTTGGTGTCCTTGCCCCACAGCTCGGCGCCGGTGAAGCGCACGGTGTAGAGCCAGTGCGGGTCCTCGCCGTGGCCCTGCGCACTGGAGTCGGGAAACACGTGGGTGCCGTGCACCGCCACGATCTCGCCCGCCTTGCCGCGGGCATAGCGCGGCAAGCGCGTGTGGCCAGAGGGATTGATGGTCCGTGCACGGACCTTGTCGCCGATCCGGAAGCCCTGCGGCTGGTTGCTCGGCCGAACATAGGCGGAGCCTGCGGCGAGAATCGCCGGGATCATGTCCGCCCTGGCCACGCGCTTCACCGGTTTCGGCGGCACGCTCATGCGGCCTTCTTCCTCTTCCATCGCGGTGACGAGACCGAGCTCGATGAGTTGCAGGATCATCGCGTAGTGGCGCATCTCGTAGTAGCTCGAACGCCAGTACTGCAGCGCCGGCAGGCGCTCGCGGGCGTGGCGGGCCTCGTCGATGTTCCACGAGCCGGTCATGCCCATGGCGAGCACCAGCGCGAAGGCGCGCGGCTCCCAGTCATGGTGCCAGACGGGCTCGTCCACCTCGTGCAGCACCGGGCCGAAGCCCAAGAAGCCGCCCATGTCATGTGGGCCGTTCATGCGGTGGCGAGCCCTGTGCCGATCATCGCATTGCGCGTGACGATCTCCGCCAGTTGCTCCTCGCTCCAGCCTTCGGTGCCGGCGGGGCGCTCCGGGATCACCAGGTAGCGCACCTCGGCGGTCGAATCCCAGACGCGCACTTCCTTTGCATCGGGCATCTCGACGCCGAATTCCTTCAGCACCTCGCGCGGCTCGATCACGGCGCGCGAGCGGTAGGGCATCGACTTGTACCAGACCGGCGGCAGGCCCAGCACCGGCCACGGGTAGCAGGAGCACAGGGTGCAGACCACCATGTTGTGGGTCTCGGGCGTGTTGAACAGCGCCACCATGTGCTCGCCCTGGCGGCCGGTGTAGCCGAGCGAGGCGATGGCGGCGGTGGCGTCGCGCTTCAGCCAGGCGGCGAAGTCCGGATCGGTCCAGGCCTTCGCCACGACGCGCGCGCCGTTCCTCGGCCCGATCTTGGTCTCGTAGGTGTCGATCAGCACGTCGAGGGCCTTGGGGTCGACATAGCCTTTCTCGACGAGGAGCGACTCGAGTGCCTTCACCCGCAGCGCGATGGGCGAAAGCTCGGAGCCTTCCTCGTGATCGTGGGTGTGTCCGTCATGCGCCATGTTGTCAGCCTCGCGATTTGGCCGCATCATAGGCGGCAGTTCCGGCAAGAGGAAGCGGCATGGAGAAGCTTTCGGGCATCAGGGCCTGCGTGTTCGACGCCTATGGCACCCTGTTCGACGTCCAGGGCCCGATGCGCAAGCTGGCGCCGGAGATCGGCCCCCATGCGGAAGAAATTTCCAGGCTGTGGCGGCAGAAGCAGCTCGAATATTCCTGGCTGCGCAGCCTCATGGGGGTGCACGCCGATTTCTGGCACGTGACGGGCGACGCGCTGGACTATGCGCTGGAGCAACATGCCGTCAGCGAGCCGGGCCTGCGCGACGAGATCCTGGCGCTCTACCTGTCGCTCGATCCCTATCCCGAAGTTGCCGAGGCGCTCGCCGCGGTGAAGGCGAAGAGCAAGCTTACCGCCATCCTCTCCAACGGCAGCCCCTCGATGCTCGATGCGGCGGTGCGCCATGCGGGGCTCGACAAGCTGTTCAACATGGTGCTGTCGGTCGAGGACGTCGGCATCTACAAGCCGTCTCGCCGCGTCTATCGCCACGCCATGCAGAAGCTGCAGATCCACGAGGCGGCGGAAATCTGCTTCGTCACGTCGAACACCTGGGACGCCCATGGCGCCGCGCAGTTCGGCTTCCGGGTGGTGCGAGTCGACCGCTTCGGGCTGAAGGACGACCGGTTGCCGGGCAAGCCCGCGGCGCTGGTGAAGGACCTGAGCGGGCTGGCGGCAATCATATAACTGTCGTCATCCCGGCGAAAGCCGGGACCCCGCTTTCCCCACACTCCGGCGTCTGAAGCGGGGCCCCGGCTTTGCCGGGGTGACGGCATCAAAACACTTACCGCCGCGCCTCGATCGCATCCCAGATCAGCGCGGCGATGTCTTCGCCGCCGAACCTCTTCACCTCGCGGATGCCGGTGGGCGAGGTGACATTGATCTCGGTGAGCCAGTCGCCGATCACGTCGATGCCGACGAAGATCAGGCCGCGCTTTATCAGGTCAGGCCCCAGCGCCTCGCAGATCTCGTGCTCGCGCTTGGTCATGTGGGTGGGCTCGGCCTTGCCGCCGACATGCATGTTGGAGCGGTTCTCGTTCACCGCCGGCACGCGGTTGATGGCGCCCGCCGCCTTGCCGTCGACGAGGATGATGCGCTTGTCGCCCTTGCGCACGTCGGGGAGATACTTCTGCGCGATGAAGGGCTCGCGGAAGGTCTGCGTGAAGAGCTCGAGCAGCGAGGAGAAATTCTGGTCGCCCTCGCCCAGGCGGAACACGCCGGCACCGCCATTGCCGTAGAGCGGCTTCAGGATGATGTCGCCATGGGCGCGGCGGAAGGCGGCGAGTTCCACGGGGTCGCGGGTGATCAGCGTCTCCGGCATGAACTGCGGATAGTTGAGGACGAAGAGCTTCTCCGGCGCGTTCCTCACTTCCTTGGGGTCGTTCACCACCAGCGTCTTCGGGTGGATCGTCTCCAGCATGTGGGTTGCGGTGATGTAGCCCATGTCGAAGGGCGGGTCCTGGCGCATCAGGACGACATCCTTCTTGCCGAGATCGGCGCGGCGTTCGTCGCCGAGGGTGAAGTGGTTGCCCTTCTCGTCGCGCACCGTGACGTCGTTGCCGGCGGCGAAGAGCGAGCCTTCGCCCAGCGCCAGCGCCTTGGTCTGGTAATAGAACAGGTGGTGGCCGCGGCGCTGCGCCTCCAGCATCATGGCGAAGGTCGAATCGCCCGCGATGTTGATGGACTGGATCGGGTCCATCTGCACTGCAACCTTCAGGCCCATCAGGCGTCTCCCTCGAATGCGTTCTCGATATGCCGGGGCCAGTGGTAGGGGGTCACCGCGACGATGTCAAAACGGCAGGCGTGCAGTGCTGCCCTGCGGTCCTCGGCCATGAACTGCCGGGCCGCTGCGGCAATGCGCCGGGCCTGGCGCGGCGTGACGGATTCGACCGCGCCATCGAGGCTCTTGCGCGCCTTCACCTCGATGAAGGCGGTCACCTCGCCCTTGCGCATGATCAGGTCCACCTCGCCGGCAGGGGTCTTGTAGCGCCGTGCCAGCAGGCGCCAGCCCTTGAGGCGCAGCGCCCACAGCGCCATCAGCTCCGCGCTGCGGCCGTGTTCTTCCGCCCGGCGCCGGTCATTGGCCATCGCCTTCCTTGCGCGCCAGGATGCGCTGGTAGATGTCGGAGCGGCCGAGGTTGAAGCGCTTCGCGACCTCCGAGGCCGCCTTGCTGGCGGGCATGGCGGCCAGCGCCGCGGTGATGGCGGCATCGAGCTCGGCCTCGGAGACTTCCGCCTCGCCCTCGGGCGGGCCGACGAGCAGGGTGATCTCGCCCTTCACCGCAGCGCGGCACTCCAGTTGCTCCGCAATCTCCGCAGCACCGCCGCGCAGCACCTCCTCGTGCAGCTTGGTGAGTTCGCGCGTCACCGCGACGTGGCGGCCGGGGAGTGCGGCGGCAAGATCGTGCAGCGTCTCGACGATGCGGTGCGGGCTTTCGAAGAAGATCAGCGTCGCCTTGAGCTTCTCGAATTCGCCGAACAGCCGCTTCCGCTCGCCCTGTTTCTGCGGCACGAAGCCGGCGAACAGGAAACGGTCGGTGGGCAGGCCCGACAGTGCGAGACCGGTCAGCACCGCCGAGGGGCCAGGGCAGGCGGTGACGGGAATGCCCTGTTCCACCGCCTCCTTCACCAGCCGGTAGCCGGGGTCGGAGACGAGCGGCATGCCGGCATCGGAGATCAGCGCGATGGTGGCGCCTTGGCTGAGGCGCGCGAGGATTTCGGGCCGCACCTTCTGGGCATTGTGCTCGTGATAGGGCGCGAGCCTGGTCTTGATGGCGAAGCGCTCCATCAGCTTTCCGGACGTGCGCGTGTCCTCGCACAGCACGGTCTCGGCGGCGGCCAGCGTCGCCAGCGCGCGGATCGTCATGTCGCCGAGATTGCCTATGGGCGTGGCCACCACATAGAGCCCCGGTGCCAGCGGCTCCGCGTCGAAGCGATGGGCGCCGATGATGTAGCTGGGGGAGTCGGTCATGGGTGCCGTTCCCCCCTTCCCATAAGCCCGTCATCCCGGCGAAAGCCGGGACCCCGCTTTCCCCGGGGATGCGCCCAAAGCGGGGCCCCGGCTTTCGCCGGGGTGACGGAGAGAATGAGTGAGAGTGACGTCATCCGCAAAGCGTAGTGTCAGCTCGCCAGTTCCGCAATCACCGCATTGAGCAGCTTGCGGCCGTCGGCGGTCGCCATCAGGCGCGGGCCGTTGCGCTTGACGAGGCCCATCGATTTCATCCCCGCGATCTTGGAGGAATCGATCTCCCGGCCCGCCAGCGCGGCATAGCGGTCGAGGTCGATCCCTTCCGCGATGCGCAGGCCCATCAGCAGGTATTCGCCGGCCTGGTCGGCGGGCGGCACCAGCGCATCCGACACCATGCCGTGGCCCTGGGTCCGCACCTTGTCGCGCCAGCTTTCCGGGTGGCGCTCGGCGATGAGCGCGCGGCGGTTCTCGCCGTCGGCGATGCGGCTGTGGGCGCCCGGGCCGACGCCGGCATATTCGCCATAGCGCCAGTAGAGCAGGTTGTGGCGCGATTCCTGGCCGGGCCGCGCGTGGTTGGAAATCTCGTAGGTGGCGAGGCCGGCCTGCTCGGTGAGTTCCTGCGTGATGTCGTAGAGGTCGGCGGCGCGGTCATCGCTCGGCGTGGCGAGGCGGCCCCGTTCATAGAGGTCGAAATAGGCCGTGCCGGGCTCGATGGTGAGCTGGTAGAGCGACATGTGGCCCTGCTGCTCGGCGAGTGCCCGGGTGAGCTCGGCGCGCCACTGCTCCGGCGTCTGGTTGGGCCGGGCATAGATCATGTCGAAGGAGACGCGCGGGAAGATTTTCGCGGCGAGGCGGAAGGCGGCGAGCGCCTCCTCCGCCGAATGCTGGCGGCCCAGCGCCTTCAGGTCGGCATCGTTCAGCGCCTGCACGCCGACCGACACGCGGTTGACGCCTGCGGCGCGATAGCCGCGGAAGTTCTCCGCCTCGATCGAGGTGGGGTTGGCCTCGAGCGTGGTCTCGACGTCCGGCGACACGCTCCACAGCTTGGCGATGGACTCGAGCACGTGGCCCACCGCGGCGGGTGGCATCAGCGAGGGCGTGCCGCCGCCGAAGAAGATCGAGCTGACGGTGCGGCCCGGCGTGCGCTCGGCGAACCAGCGGAGTTCGGTGGCGAGCGCCTCGGCGAAGGACGGCGCATCCACCGGCTCGTGGCGGACATGGCTGTTGAAGTCGCAATAGGGGCACTTGGCCTTGCAGAAGGGCCAGTGGACATAGATGCCGAAGGCGTCAGAAGAGGTCACGGACGAGCTGTTCCAGCGCCTTGGCGCGATGCGAGATGCGGTTCTTTTCCTCCGGTGCCAGCTCGGCGAAGGTGCGCGTCTCACCGTCCGGCACGAACATCGGGTCGTAGCCGTGGCCCAGGGCGCCACGCGGCGGCCAGGCCAGCGTGCCCGGCGCGCGGCCCTCGTAGATGCGCTCCTCGCCGTCGGGCCAGACGACGCACAGGGTGCAGGCGAAATAGGCGCGGCGCTTCTCCGGCGTGGTGGCGCCCTTGGCCTGCAGCTTCTCCTCGACGAGGCGCATGGCACGGGTCCAGTCGCGGTCGGGCCCCGCCCAGTCGGCGGTATAGACGCCGGGCTCGCCACCGAGTGCTGCGACGCACAGGCCTGAATCATCCGACACGGCGATCAGCCCGCTCGCCTTCATCGCCGACAGCGCCTTGATGCGGGCGTTGCCGGCGAAACTCGTCTCGGTCTCCGCCGGTTCGGGCAGGCCGAGCGCGCCCGCGCTCACCGCTTCGACGCCATAGGGCTTCAGCAGCGCGGCAAACTCTTCGAGCTTGCCCTTGTTGTGGGTGGCGATGACGATCTTCTGATCACGAAGGCTGCGCATCGGCGGAAACTCCCACAGCGAGCCCTCGGCGAATTCGAGCGAATTGCCCGCGGGGTCGCGGAAATAGACGGAGCGGCCGCCCTCCGGCCAGTCCAGCACCTTCTCGATCACCACGCCCCTGGCTTCAAGATGGGCCTGCCACTTGGCAAGGCCGCCATCGGGCGCGCGGAAACAGACATGACCGGCGCCGGCTGCACCATGCGGCGGCGGGCCGTCCTTGATGTCCTGCGCCGCAGACGGCACGGGGTTGAACACCAGCAGCATCTGCTCCGCCATGCGGAAGAACACGAATTTCTCCGGTACCGCCCGATACACCTCAAGGCCCAGCACGCCTTCATAGAAGGCGCGCATGGCGTCGAGGTCCTGGCCATAAAGCGCGGTTTCGAGAATCCGTGTGGGCCGCATCAGGCGATGGCGTCCTTCTGCTTGGCGACGAGCTCGGCGATGCCCTTTTTGGCCAGCGCCAGCAATTCGCCCAGCGTCGCCTCGGAGAAGGGCTCGCCCTCCGCCGTGCCCTGGATCTCGACGATGCCGCCGGAGCCGGTCATGACGAAATTGGCGTCGGTGCCGGCGGAGGAATCCTCCGGATAGTCGAGATCGAGCACCGGGGTGCCGCCATGGATGCCGCAGGAAATGGCGGCGACGTGGTCCTTCAGCGGCCAGGTCTTGAACATCGCGCGCTGCTCCATCCACTTCAGGCAGTCGAAGAGCGCGACCCAGGAGCCGGTGATGGCGGCGGTGCGGGTGCCGCCATCGGCCTGGAGGACATCGCAGTCGAGCGTGATCTGGCGTTCACCCAGCGCCACGAGGTCGACCACGGCACGGAGCGAGCGGCCGACGAGGCGCTGGATTTCCTGGGTGCGGCCGGACTGCTTGCCCGAGGCCGCCTCGCGGCGGGTGCGCTCATGGGTGGCGCGCGGCAGCATGCCGTATTCGGCGGTGACCCAGCCCTTGCCCCCACCCTTCAGCCAGGGCGGAACGCGTTCTTCCAGCGAGGCGGTGCACAGCACATGCGTGTCCCCGAAGCGGACGAGGCAGGAGCCCTCGGCATGGCGGGTGAAGCCGCGGGTGAAGCTGACGGGGCGCAATTCGTCGGGTTTCCGTCCGGAGGGACGCATTCTGGACATTCCTTTGTGTGAAAGCGGGCGTTCTACCGCGTTGGTTGACCCGCGCCAACTTGATTCCTACATTCGGGGGCATGAGTGTGATCCCGCCCAAACCCTTCTCCGAGGAGCGGCTTTCCGGTGTCGCCGGGCTCGACCAGCGCTCGCGCGACATCTTCCGCCGCCTCGTCGACACCTATCTCGCCACCGGCGAGCCCGTGGGCTCGCGCACCATTTCGCGCATCCTGCCGCACAACCTGTCGCCCGCCTCGGTCCGCAACGTGATGATGGACCTCGAGGATGCGGGCCTCATCTTCTCGCCGCACACGAGTGCCGGCCGCATGCCCACCGAGCAGGGATTGCGGTTCTTCGTCGATGCGGTGATGGAGGTGGGCGCCATGCCCACCGACGAGCGCGCCCGCATCGACGCGCAGATCGCGGCATCCAACCGCCAGCGCCGGGTCGAGGACGTGCTGGGCGAGGCGACCACCATGCTCTCCGGCCTGTCGCACTGCGCCGGGGTCATCCTCGCGCCCAAGATGAACGCGCGGCTGAAGCACATCGAGTTCGTCAACCTCGGCCCCGGCCGGGCGCTGGTCATCCTCGTCGGCGAGGACGGCAGCGTCGAGAACCGGGTGATCGAGGTGCCGCGCGGCCTGCCGCCCTCGACCTTCGCCCATGCGTCGAACTATCTCTCGACGAGATTCCAGGGAAAAACCATCGACGAGGTGCAGCGCTTCGTGCGCGAGGAGATGACGCAGCTGCGCTCGGAGCTGGACGAAATCTCCGCGCGCATCGTCGAGGCCGGCATCGGGCAGTGGTCCGGCGAGGCCGACACCGACGACAAGACGCTGATCGTGCGCGGCCAGGCCAACCTGATCGAGAACGCCACGGCGGCGGAAGACCTCGAGCGCATCCGCAAGCTGTTCGAGGACATCGAGAACAAGAAGGAGCTGGTTCAGCTTCTGGGTGCAGCCGAGGTGGGCGAGGGGGTGAGGATCTTCATCGGCTCGGAGAACCGGCTGTTCTCGCTGTCCGGGAGCTCGATCATCGTGACCCCGTTCCGCAATGCCGAGGAAAAGATCGTCGGCGTCATGGGCATCATCGGCCCGACCCGCATGAACTATGCCCGGATCATCCCCATGGTCGACTATACCGCCAAGGCGATCGGGCGGCTGCTCACTTGATTTTTGGCGCGCGGCAGCCGATATGGCTGCCATCACGTAATTCCGAGTAATGGAAAGCCCTTACGCATGGCCGAAGACAAGAATCCGACGGACGAGCCGAACCCCGACATCGCCCTCGAGGAGGCCCTGGTCGAGGAACTCGACGAGCGCGACCTCGAGATCGTGAAGCTCAAGGAAGAAGCCGCGCAGCTCAAGGACCGGCTGCTGCGCACCGCCGCCGACATGGACAATTTCCGCAAGCGCGCCGAGCGCGAGAAGGCGGAGGCAACGCTATATGCTGCAACGAATTTCGCCCGCGACCTGCTGAGCGTTTCCGACAACATGCAGCGCGCTATCGCCCACCGCCCGGCGGAGAACGCCAGCGAGGAGACCAAGAACCTTTTCGCCGGCATCGAGATGACGGAGCGCGAGCTTCTCAACATCTTCCAGCGCTACAATATCCGGAAAGTGGAAACGGTGGGCGCCAAGTTCGACCCGCACTTCCACCAGGCCCTGTTCGAGATGCCGACCAGCGAGTATCCGCCCGGCACGGTGGTGCAGGAAATGCAGTCCGGCTTCGCCATCGGCGACCGCTGCCTCAGGCCTGCCATGGTCGGCGTGGCCAAGGCCGAGGACTGAGACCCCTTCACGATGTGTCGTGGCGATGCCCGGGAAAGTCCCGGGCATTTTGTTTCAGGGCATGCGCAAAGCCGTGGGTTGTGCTATGCTCCACCGCGATCCCAAGGAGGCAGGCATGAGCGAGAGCGGTGTCGTCGTGTGGTCGGAACTGATGACCACCGAGGTCGAGAAGGCCAAGGCCTTCTATGGCAAGACCCTTGGCCTCAGCTTCGAGGCCTTCGGCGAGACCAACCCGGGCTACTGGCTGGCCCGGCTCAACGGCCGTCCGGTCTGGGGCATCATGGACATGACGCGCAAGCCGGGCGGCCCCTCCGGCTGGTTCACCTACATGGCGGTCGACGACGTCGACGCCAAGGTGAAGGCGGCGGAAGCTGCGGGTGGCAAGCTGTGCATGCCGGCCTTCGACATCCCGACCGTGGGACGGATCGCGATCCTGGAAGACCCCACGGGAGCGATCATCGGCTGGATGACGCCGATCCCGCGCGCCTAGGGCCTGGCTCGGCGTCCTGGACCCGTTTCAGAGACCGTGGGAGGGTCACTGATGGCCTTCCCGCAGGGCAGGCTAGGGGGGCTAGCCACTAGGAATTATTTGCCAAAAACAATCGTTACGAAGGCCGTCTCGCGGATAGCTAGATCAGGCGAACGGCCTTGTCCGCCGCCGCGATCCCTGAGAGATGCGCGCCGTGGACGGTGGAGAAGAACGGGATCGAGCAATGCTCGCCCGCCAGCACGATCCTGTCGCCCACCGGTTCGGAGAACATCAGGCGGGAGGCCGCCTTGCCCGGCCTGGCGTGGGAATAGCCGCCCAGCGTCCAGGGGTCCGAGGCCCAGTGGGTGCGCAGCGTGGCGACCACCCGCTTTTTCATGTTTGCGCCGAAAGCCTCGACCAGCGCCTCCATGGCGAGTGCCATCATCTCGTCGTCGCTGAGCTTTTCCAGTTCGGCGCCATGGCTGCCGCCGAAGTGCGAGACGAGCAGCGGCCGCCCGAAGGGATTGAGGTGGAGATTGAAAGGCGGCTTTGCGGGATCAGCGAAGATCACGTCGCCATAGACGTGGCCAAAGCCTTGAATGGGCTCGTCGAGCAGGATGGCGAGTTTCTCGGAGACGCCCATGGGGCAGTCACGGAAAGCCTGCACCAGCGCCGGCGGCAGGGCGGGATCGAAGCGGATGCCATCGGCGATCAGCACGTTGACGGGCACGGCGAGGATGACGCTCGAAGCGGTGACCGTACCCCTATCGGTTTCAATGCGCACATCGCGTCCGGACCAGTCGATGCGCGAGACCGGCGTTGCCAGTGTCACCGGCAGTCCCGCCGCGTTGCGGGCCACCAGGGCGCCGTAGCCATCCATCACGGGGTAGTCGCCGCCGTCGTAGACATAGCGCGAGGCATCGAGCGTGGAGCAGTGTTCGGGGTCGATGGAGGTGATCTGGCCGATGAGCTGGTGCAGGAGCGGGTACCAGCGGCTGGTGGCATCGAAGAGGTCGGTGAAGGGAACGTCACGCCCCGCCGCGCCGGCTGCGATGAAAGCCTCGAGCGCCTTGACGATGTATTGGGCGATCTCCGCCTGCACGCCTGCGGGGAGCGGGCCGTCCTTGCCGAAGCGGACGATGTGTTCGCCCTCGAAGCTGATCTGGTCGTTGTAGGAAAGGCCCAGCCGGTCGGCGATCTGCACGAAGGGGTTGACGTCCGCCGAGTGCAGCCAGTGGGCGCCCATGTCGAAGGGCAGGCCGAGCGAGGTGTCGGTGAAGGCCCGGCCGCCGATGCGGTCGCGCGCCTCGAGCACGACGAAGCTCTTGCCCGCCTTCTGCAGCGCCAGGCCTGCGGCCAGCCCGGCAGCGCCTGCGCCGATCACGGCGATGTCGTAATGGCTCATGGCCTGGTCACCCGTCTGAGCGTGAGGTTGATGCGCCCGCCGTCCTTCAGCAGGCTGGAGGTGCCGGGCAGCACCCGGTCGATGCCGTGATAGCAGAGGCGGGAGGCCCCGCCCATGACGAGCACGTCGCCGGAGGAGAGCTTCAGGGTCTCGGTCTTGCCGCCGCGCTCCGGCCCGCCGATGCGGAACACCGCCGTGTCGCCGAGCGAGACGGAAAGGACGGGGGCGGCGAAATCTTCCTCGTCCTCATCCCGGTGCAGGCCCATCCTGGCGCCGCCGTTGTAGAAATTGACGAGGCAGGCTTGCGGGTCGTGCGGGTAGCCGGAGACCTCCCGCCACAGCCGGAGCAAGGGGTCTGGAATGGGCGGCCAGGGCTCGCCCGTTTCGGGGTGGGTCGGCTGGTAGCGGTAGCCCGCCCGGTCCGACACCCAGCCCAGCGGGCCGAGATTGGTCATCCGCACGGTGAAGGGCCGCCCGGTGCGCGGCATGACGGGGATGACCAGCGGGGCTGCCGCAACGGCGGCCCGCAGGCCCTCCACCAGCTCGCGCTGGGCCTCGGGGTCGAAATGGCCGGGCAAATATCGCAATCCAGGTTGCACCGGCCGCTTTTCCCATCACCTCTCTTGCGCAGGCAAGCCGTTTCTCCGCATGATCGGTCCCCAATCGCATTCACGCGCGGAGGTCCGGCCATGAAATCCTGCAGGCTCATCAGCGGCGGGGAGAGCTATGACGGCAAGCAGGGCCTTTCCTATTTTTCCGGCATCTCGGCGGAATCGGCGGGTTCGGAAAAGCTCTGCATGCACATCGTGACCATCCCGCCGGGCGCTTCGGCCCGGCCGCACTACCATGAGGCCCATGAGTCGGCCATTTTCGTGCTCGAAGGCCATTCCGAGATGCGCCACGGCCCGAACCTCGAGCATGTCATGACGGTCAAGGCAGGCGACTTCTGCTACATTCCGGCCGGTGTTCCCCACCAGCCCTATAACCCCACCGACAAGCCGGTCAGGGCGGTCATCGCCCGGACCGACCCCAAGGAGCAGGAAAGCGTGGTCCTGCTCGATTAACCCTCGCAAAATTGCGTTGGAGAACCGCTTGATAGCCCGTACCCCCCTGCCTATATAGCCCTCGACAGCCGGTGAGCCTGCGGAATCGGGCAGCCGGGACCATATCTTAATCAGGAGGCGGACCCCCCAGCGCCAAACGGGGGCCGGGATAGCGCCTGAAGGGCTTCCCAAGTTCCGCCTGCCAACTGGAGGATCAAGATGGCGAAAGTGATTGGTATCGACCTCGGCACCACCAACTCCTGCGTTGCGGTGATCGAAGGCAAGAACCCGAAAGTGATCGAGAATGCCGAGGGTGCCCGCACCACCCCCTCGATCGTCGCGTTCACCGCGGACGGCGAAACCCTGGTCGGCCAGCCGGCGAAGCGCCAGGCGGTGACCAACCCCGAGAACACCTTCTTCGCGATCAAGCGCCTGATCGGCCGCCGCTTCGACGACCCGATGGTCGCCAAGGACAAGAAGCTCGTTCCCTATTCCATCATCAAGGCCGACAACGGCGATGCCTGGGTCGAGAGCCGCGACAAGAAGTTCTCGCCCTCGCAGATCTCGGCCTACACCCTGACCAAGATGAAGGAGACCGCGGAGCGTTACCTGGGCGAGCCCGTCACCCAGGCGGTGATCACCGTTCCGGCCTACTTCAACGACAGCCAACGCCAGGCCACCAAGGACGCCGGCAAGATCGCCGGCCTCGAGGTGCTGCGCATCATCAACGAGCCCACCGCCGCGGCGCTGGCCTATGGCCTCGACAAGAAGGAAGCCGGCACCATCGCGGTCTATGACTTGGGCGGCGGCACCTTCGACGTGTCGATCCTCGAGATCGGCGACGGCGTGTTCGAGGTGAAGTCGACGAACGGCGACACCTTCCTCGGCGGCGAAGACTTCGACATGCGCATCGTCGATTACCTCGCCGACGAGTTCAAGAAGGAGCAGGGCATCGACCTGCGCAAGGACAAGCTCGCCCTGCAGCGCCTGAAGGAAGCCGCCGAAAAGGCCAAGATCGAGCTCTCGTCCTCGGCCCAGACGGAAATCAACCTGCCGTTCATCACGGCGGACCAGACCGGCCCGAAGCACCTCACGCTGAAGCTCACCCGCGCCAAGCTCGAAGCCCTGGTCGACGACCTCATCCAGAAGACCATCGAGCCGTGCCGCGCCGCCCTCAAGGATGCCGGCGTGACGGCGGGCCAGATCGACGAGGTGGTTCTCGTCGGCGGCATGACCCGCATGCCGAAGGTCATCGAGACGGTGAAGCAGTTCTTCGGCAAGGAACCGCACAAGGGCGTGAACCCGGATGAAGTCGTGGCCATCGGTGCCGCGATCCAGGCCGGCGTGCTCAAGGGTGAAGTGAAGGACGTGCTGCTGCTCGACGTGACGCCGCTGTCGCTCGGCATCGAGACGCTGGGTGGCGTGTTCACCCGCCTGATCGACCGCAACACCACGATCCCGACCAAGAAGAGCCAGGTGTTCTCGACCGCCGACGACAACCAGACGGCCGTGACCATCCGCGTCTTCCAGGGCGAGCGTGAAATGGCGGCCGACAACAAGATGCTGGGCCAGTTCGACCTGATGGGCATTCCGCCGGCACCGCGCGGCATTCCGCAGGTCGAGGTGACCTTCGACATCGACGCCAACGGCATCGTCAACGTGTCCGCCAAGGACAAGGCGACGAACAAGGAGCAGCAGATCCGCATCCAGGCCTCGGGCGGCCTTTCGGACAGCGAGATCGACAAGATGGTCAAGGAGGCGGAAGCCAACGCCGCCGAGGACAAGAAGCGCAAGGACCTGGTGGAAGCCAAGAACCACGCCGAAGCCCTCATCCACTCGACCAACAAGTCGCTCTCCGAGTTCGGCGACAAGGTTTCGGCTGCCGACAAGTCGGCGATCGAGAGCGCCGTCGCCGACCTCAAGTCGACGCTCGAGAACGGCGACGCCGAGCAGGTGAAGGACAAGACCAACGCCCTCTCGCAGGCCGCGATGAAGCTCGGCGAGGCCATGTACAAGGCCCAGCAGGGCCAGGCCGAGGCCGATGCGCAGCGTGACGCCGGTGGCGGCGCTGCAGAAGACGACGTGGTCGATGCCGACTTCGAGGAAGTGAAAGACGACGACAAGAAGGCCTGAGGCCTTCGATGAACAGGAACCCCGCTTCCACGTGGTGGGCCCGAATGGGCTCCTGGCGCGGGGCGGGGTTCTGCTCTATCCCAATCGCAAATGATCCGTTCCTGCGCGTGACCACCCAGGAACGTCAACCGACAGCGGTACGCATTCATGGCCAAGCGTGACTATTACGAAGTTCTGGGCGTTGGCCGGTCGGCCGACGAGAAGGACCTCAAGGCCGCCTATCGCAAGCTCGCCAAGCAGCTTCACCCCGACGCCAACCAGGGCGACGCCCAGACCGAGGCCAAGTTCAAGGAACTGAACGAGGCCTATGACGTGTTGAAGGACCCGCAGAAGCGGGCCGCCTATGACCGGTTCGGCCACCAGGCCTTCGAGAACGGCATGGGCGGCGGACGTGGCGGCGCCGGCTTCGGCCCCGACTTCAATTCCTCGATGTCCGACATCTTCGAGGACCTGTTCGGCGACTTCATGGGCGGTGGTGGCGGTGGCGGCGGTCGCGGCCGTCGCGGCGGCGGGCGCAACACCGGTGCCACGCGCGGCGCCGACCTGCGCTACAACATGGAAATCAATCTCACCGAGGCCTTCACCGGCAAGAACGCGCAGATCCGCGTTCCCTCCTCGGTGTCCTGCGAGGTGTGCAGCGGCACGGGTGCCAAGCCCGGCACCGCGCCGAAGACCTGTTCGACCTGCGGCGGCCAGGGTGCCGTGCGCTCGCAGTCCGGCTTCTTCACGGTGGAGCGCACCTGCCCGACCTGCCAGGGCCGCGGCCAGGTCATCTCGGACCCGTGCAACGCCTGCTCGGGCCAGGGCCGCGTCACCAAGGAGCGCACGCTGTCGGTCAACATCCCTGCGGGCGTCGAGGACGGCACGCGCATCAGGCTCGCCAGCGAGGGCGAGGCCGGCATGCGCGGCGGCCCGTCGGGCGATCTCTACATTTTCCTCTCGGTGCGCCCGCACGAGTTCTTCCAGCGCGACGGGGCGGACCTGTTCTGCAAGGTGCCGGTGTCGATGACGGCGGCGGCGATGGGCGGCGAGATCGAGGTGCCGACGATCGACGGCAAGAAGGCCCGCGTCACGGTGCCGGAAGGCACCCAGACGGGCAAGCAGTTCCGCCTCCGGAACAAGGGCATGCCGGTGCTGCGGTCCTCGCAGATGGGCGACATGTACATCCAGGTGGCGGTCGAAACGCCGGTCAACCTGTCACGGCGCCAGAAGGAGTTGCTCAAGGAATTCGACACCGAAGCCCGGAACAACAGTCCGGAATCGGAGGGCTTCTTCGCCAAGGCCAAGGCCTTCTGGGATGGCTTCGGGAGCTGAGGCTAGCGTCCTTTCCCGCTGAAGAAGCGGGAGAAGACAATCTCAGTCGACCTTCTCGCCGGGGTAGACGCCCCACAGCTGGGTCTGCTGCACATAGCCGTCGTAACCGCCGGCATTGAGCTCGCACCACTCGCCGTCGCAGTTCTCGACCTCGGCCACCACGCCCGATCCCACCTCGGCCACGATGCCGGCGCCGCTCCCGGGGCTCTGCATCAGCGCCACGTTCTGGCCCTGCTTCCACGGCGCGATCTCGGCGGTGCGCTTGCCTGCCAGCATGTTCTGCAGGATCCAGCCTTCCTCGCCGTCGGAATCGCGCACCCGGCGCCAGTTCTCGAATTCTGCCACGATCTCGACCGGCAGACCCTTGCGCTGGAACACCCAGGCCACGGGGTGGTCGCTGGACGGGCCGCGGCGCACATTCACCTTCTCGGCCTTGAGCGACACGAAGCGCGGAATGGGCAGGCCGGATGGCCCGATGGGCTTCGCAGCCTCCTGGCCGATCGAACCGGTCACCTCGCCCTTCTGGGCGCTCGCCAGCGAATCGACGCGCTTGCCGAACAGCGACCAGCCGACGGCCCCGGCGATGCCGATGCAGGCCAAACTCAGGATGATGGAGCCAAATCGCCGCTTCTTGGCCGGGCTTGCCGCCATGATATCCGAAATTCCTCTGCAAGGCCCGGACCGTCGCCGTCCGGGAACCGGGCCCCTAGACACAAAGCCAGTTTACACCACACGTCCGCCCGTGCAAACGAGGGAAACACCGATCATGACCCCGGCACGGACAGGTGGCAGGATTGATCCTGCAGGGTTAAGATTGTGTGAGGATTGAGACCGGAGCCAGGATTCCCGCATGAGCAAGCGCAAGCCCCTCGTCGTCGTCACCCGCAAGCTGCCCGACGTCGTCGAGACCCGGATGATGGAGCTGTTCAATACGAGGCTCAACACCGCGGACGAGCCGATGGGCCGGGCCGAGCTGATCGAGGCGGTGAAGACCGCCGAGGTGCTGGTGCCCACCGTCACCGACCGCATCGACAAGGCGGTGCTGCTGCAGGCCGGCGACCAGCTGAAGCTGATCGCCAACTTCGGCAACGGCGTCGACAACATCGACGTCGAGACAGCACTCTCCCGCGGCATCACCGTGACCAATACCCCGGGCGTGCTGACGGAGGATACGGCCGACTTCACCATGGCGCTGATCATGGCGGTCTCCCGCCGCATCATCGAGGGCGCCAAGGTGATCGGCGCCGATAACACATGGGCCGGCTGGTCGCCCACCTGGATGCTCGGCCACCGCATCTGGGGCAAGCGGCTGGGCATCATCGGCATGGGCCGCATCGGCACCGCGGTCGCCCGCCGCGCCAAGGCTTTCGGCCTGCAGATCCACTATCACAACCGCAAGCCCGTCCATCACAAGATCGAGGAAGAGCTCGAGGCCACCTATTGGGAAAGCCTCGACCAGATGCTGGCGCGCATGGACATCGTCTCGGTCAACTGCCCGCACACGCCCGCCACCTATCACCTGTTGTCGGCGCGCCGCCTCAAGCTGATGAAGCCCGAAGCGATCATCGTCAACACGGCGCGCGGCGAGGTGATCGACGAGAACGCGCTGGCCCGCATGCTGGAGGCGAACGAGCTCGGCGGCGCCGGCCTCGACGTGTTCGAGCACGAGCCGGCGGTGAACCCGCGCCTGCTCAAGGCCAAGAAGGCCGTGCTGCTGCCGCACATGGGCTCGGCCACCATCGAGGGCCGCATCGACATGGGCGAGAAGGTGATCATCAACATCAAGACCTGGGTCGACGGCCACAACCCGCCTGACCGGGTGCTGCCGTCGATGCTGTGAGGCCGCGTTCGGCTTCGCAACCTGCAACTCACCCACACTCACCTTGCCCCGGCTTGACCGGGGCATCCTTTTTCGTGGCGACGGAAAGGATGCGCGGGTCAAGCCCGCGCAAGGTGAGCAGGGGGTGTCGTGAGGGTGGCCTTAAGCCACCGTCCGCAGCGTCTTGCCGCGCGCGGCGGCATAGCCCCGCACCGCGTTGCCGAAAGCCGTGAACAGCTTCACCGAATCCGGGTTGTTCAGCGCCTTGAATTCCGGGTGCCACTGGGTGCCCATGGCGAAGGACTTGGCGTCGCGCACCGAGACCGCCTCGATGATGCCGTCGGGCGCGGTCGCCTCCACCTGCAGGCCCTTGGCCAGGCGCTTGATGCCCTGGCGGTGGATCGAGTTCACCATGGTCTCGCGCTTGCCGAGGATCTGTTCCAGCAACCCGCCGGGGCGGATGTTGATGGCGTGCGACGGCGCATAGCGCACGTCGACGTCGTCGTGCTTCGGCGCGCGGTGATCGAGGCGGCCCTCGATGTCCTGCAGTTCGGTTTCGAGCGTGCCGCCGAGCACCACGTTCAGCTCCTGGAAGCCGCGGCAGATGCAGAACAGCGGCATGCCGCGCTTCAGCACCTTCTCGATCAGCTTCAGCGTGGTGGCGTCGCGCGCGTGGTCATAGGGCTCGTGCGCGGTCGAGGGCTGCTCGCCGTAATGCGGCGGATGGACGTTGGAGGCCGCACCGGTGATCACCATGCCGTCGAAATGCTCCAGCAGGTCGTCGAGCTGCAGCGCGTCGATCATCGAGGGGATCATGACGGGCGAGCACAGCGCCACCTCGGCCACGGCGCGCACATACTTGTCGCCGATCGAGTGGTAGAGGAAGCCGTGGCTCTCATGGGTGTCCGCCGGCAGGCCGACGAGGGGCAGGTAGGACATTTCCGAACCTTGTGGGAAAGCTGATTTGCCGTCTAGATAGCAAGGACTTGGGGGGAAAGTCCAACCGATGAGCCAAATCACGCCCGCGCAACAGCTTTTCGACCTGACCGGGGAGGTTGCCCTGGTCACCGGCGCGTCCTCCGGCTTGGGGCGCCGCTTCGCCGAGGTGCTGGCCGCCCATGGCGCCAAAGTGGTGGCCGCCGCCCGCCGCACCGACCGGCTGAAGGACCTCGCCGCCTCCTCGCCCAACATCTCAGCCCTGGCGCTCGACGTGACCGACACCAAGGCCATCCCCGCGGCGCTGGATGAGGCCGAGCGCGCCTTCGGGCCGCTCACGCTGCTGGTCAACAATGCCGGCATCGCCAGCGGCGGGCGCATCGTCAACACGCCTGAAGGCGAGTGGGAGCAGGTGATCCGCACCAACGTCGATTCCGTCTGGCACCTGTCGCGTGCCTTCGCCGAGCGCATCATCGCGCGGAAGGGCGCCGGCGCCATCATCAACATCGCCTCGCTGGTGGCGGGCCGCGTCGGGCTGTCCTCGGCGAGCTATGCGATCAGCAAGGCCGCCGTGCTGCACATGTCGAAGGCGCAGGCCTGGGAATGGGCGCGCCACGGCATCCGCGTCAACGCCATTTCGCCCGGCTTCATTGCGAGCGAGATGACGGATGACTACCTCGCCAGCCCCGCGGGGCAGGAGATGATCAAGCGCGTGCCGCAGCGCCGCTCCGGCCAGCCCTCCGACCTTGACGGCACGCTGCTGCTTCTCGCCTCGTCCAGGGCCTCGGGCTTCATCACGGGGGCGGAGATCAACGTCGACGGCGGCCACGCGCTGGCCTGAGGAGTGACCATGGACTTCACCCTTTCCCCCGAGATCGAGGCGCTGCGGCTGAAGGTCCGCGGCTTCGTCGAAGAGCATGTGATGCCGCTGGAAGCGGACCGCGGCAATTACGATGCGCACGAGAACATCCGCCCCGAGGTGCTGGCGCCGCTGCGCGACAAGGCGAAGGCCGCAGGCCTGTGGGCGCCGCAGATGCCAAAGGCGCGCGGCGGGCTCGGCCTTCCGATGGTCGGCTGGGCCGCCTTCTACGAGGAGGCGAACCGCTCGATCTTCGGGCCGCTCGCCTTCAACTGTGCCGCCCCCGACGACGGCAACATGAACGTCCTCAACAAGGTGCTGAAGACGGACGCGCAGAAGGACCAGTGGCTGCAGCCGATCATCGACGGCAGGATCCGATCCTCCTTCGTGATGACGGAACCCCATCCCGGCTCCGGCTCAGACCCGGGCGGCATGATGCTGACGCGGGCCGAGAAGCGGGGCGGAAAATATGTCGTGCACGGACGGAAGTGGTTCATCTCGGGCGCCGACGGCGCCACGCATTACATTCTCGTGGCGCGCACCTCGGATGATGCGCGCCACGGCCTTTCGGCCTTCCTCTATCACAGGGACCAGCCGGGCTGGCGCATCCTGCGGCGCGTGCCGACCATGGGCCCCGAGGAACTGGGTGGTGCCTGCGAGCTGGACTTCGACGGCCTCGAAATCCCCGAGGAGAACCGGCTGATGGAGGAGGGTGACGGGCTGCGCCTCACGCAGATTCGCTTAGGCCCGGCGCGGCTCACCCATTGCATGCGCTGGACTGGCCTCGCCAAGCGCTGCCTCGAGATCGCGCAGGCCTATGTGAAGGAGCGCAAGGCCTTCGGCACGACGCTCGCGGAACACGAGAGCGTGCAGATCATGCTGGGCGAGGTGGCGGCCGAGATCGAGAAGGGCCGGCTTCTCACCATGTATGCCGCGTGGAAGCTCGACCAGGGCGGCAAGGCGCAGAAGGAAGTGTCGATGGCCAAGATCCACGTCGCCGACACGCTGAACCGCGCGGCGGACGTGGGCGTGCAGCTGTGCGGGGCGCGCGGCTATTCCAAGGACACGGTGCTCGAATGGATCTACCGCTATGCGCGCTGCGCCAAGCTGGTGGACGGCGCCTCGGAAGTGCACAAGATGGTGCTGGCCCGCAGCCTTGCCAAGGAGGGGAACGACTTCTGGAGCTGGGACTAGATCAGCCCAGCAGCTGCCAGGTGGCTCCGATCGCGCCGCAGAGTGCCAGCGTGGAGATGATGCCGAAGCGGAACCACAGCAGTGCGACCGCGGCGAACAGGCTCAGCCCCAGCGCGAATCCGTCGAGATGTGCCCAGTCCGGTGCCCAGGGCCTGAACCAGCCATCAAGGCGCTCCACATGGCCGAACAGCACGTGCAGCCCGAACCACAGCGACAGGTTCAGGATCACGCCCACCACGGCGGCTGTGATGGCGGCGAGTGCTCCCGCCAGCTTCGGGCGCTTGCCGATGGCGGCGATGTAAGGTGCGAAGGCGAAGATCCACAGGAAGCAGGGCGCGAAGGTGGCCCACAGCGTCACGATGGCAGCAGCGATACCGCCCCACAGCGAGCCCATGCCGCGCAGGCCCGCGAAATAGCCGACGAACTCGGTGACGAGGATCAAGGGCCCCGGCGTCGTCTCGGCCAGTGCCAGGCCGTCGATCATCTCGCTTGCGGTGAGCCAGCCCTTCGTCTCCACCGCCGCCTGCGCCATGTAGGCCAGCACGGCATAGGCGCCGCCGAAGGTCACCACCGCGAGCTTGGAGAAGAACACGCCGACCTGCGTCAGCACGTGGTCAGGCCCGAGCAGCAGGGCGATCAGCGCCAATGGCGCCAGCCACACGGCGAGCCACAGCGCAATGGTGCCAGACAGGCTCTGCCATGACGGCAATTCGCCTTCATGCTCCTCGGCCACACCACTGCCGCGCCAGAAGCCATAGAGGGCGGCCATGAGGATGACGAGCGGGAAGGGCAGCCCGAAGCAGAACAGCGCGAGGAAGGCCAGCGCCGCGATCACCCAGTCGGCTTTCGACTTCAGCGCGCGCCGCGCCACCCGCAGCAGCGCCTCGATGACGATGGCCAGCACCGCGGCCTTGAGGCCGTAGAAGATCGCCTCGATCAGCGGGATCTTGCCATAAGCGGCATAGAGCATGGACAGCGCCAGCACGACCAGCGCGCCCGGCAGCACGAAGAGCAGCCCCGCCGCCAGCCCGCCCCGGGTGCTATGCAGCTTCCAGCCCGCATAGGTGGCAAGCTGCGTGGCCTCCGGGCCCGGCAGCAGCATGCAGAAATTCAGGGCTGAGAGATATTCCTTCTCGCTCAGCCAGCCGCGCTCCTCCACGATGACGCGGTGCATCAGCGCGATCTGCCCCGCCGGGCCGCCGAAGGACAGGAGCCCGATCTTCGCCCACACCTTGAGAGCCTCCGGGAATGTGACCCCTGCGGTGGAAGCGTTTTGATTGTTCATGCGTTCCAGTATAGTTGCGCCCATGTCCAAGTCGACCCACAGCCTTGCCGACCTTTATGACCTTTCAGTCACGCGCCTGTTCCTCACCGGGCCGCAGGCCATCCTGCGCATGGTGCTGATGCAGTCGGAGCGCGACCGGCAGGCCGGGCTTGACACGGCGGGCTATGTCTCGGGCTATCGCGGCTCGCCGGTGGGTACGGTGGACAACCAGTTCGTGGCGGCGCGCAAGGTGCTGGAGCCGCGCCACATCGTGTTCCAGCCCGGCCTCAACGAGGATCTCGCCGCCACCGCCTGCTGGGGCACCCAGCAGGCCGAGATGCGCGGCGAGGGCAAGCATGATGGCGTCTTCGCCGTGTGGTACGGCAAGGGCCCCGGCGTCGACCGCACCGGCGACGTGCTCCGCCACGCCAACATGGCCGGCACCTCGCCGCATGGCGGTGTGCTGGCGATCGCCGGCGACGACCATTCGGGCGAATCCTCCACCGTGGTGCATGCCAGCGACATCGCGCTGATGGATGCGCTGATCCCCGTGCTGGCGCCGGGCGGCGTGCAGGAGATCATCGACTATGGCCTCATGGGCTTCGCCATGTCGCGGCACGCCGGTGTGTGGGTCGGCCTGAAATGCGTGCATGACACGGTCGAATCCTCGGCGACCGTCGAGGCGGGCCCCGAGCGTGCGCGCTTCGTCATTCCCACGGAACCCGCACCCCCGCCCGGTGGTCTCTCGATCCGCCCGAGCGATGACCGCATCGTGCAGGAAGAGCGCCTGCACATGCACAAGCTGCCCGCGGTCAAGGCCTTCGCGCGCGCCAACGGCCTGAACCGCATCGTGCTGCGCGGCGGCGAGGCGCCGACGCTGGGCATCGTCGCGGCGGGCAAGGCCTATCTCGATGTGCGCCAGGCTCTGGACGATCTCGGCATCGACGAGGCCAGGGCGGCGAAGCTCGGCATCCGGCTGCTCAAGATCGGCATGGTCTGGCCGCTGGAAGAGAGCGTGGTGAAGGACTTCGCCAAGGGCCTCTCGACCATCATGGTGGTGGAGGAGAAGCGCTCGCTGATCGAGGCGCAGCTGCGCGACATCCTCTATGGCGAGCCGAACCGTCCCACGGTGATCGGCAAGCGCGACGAGCAGGGCAACACGCTGTTCGCACCACATGGCGTGCTGGAGCCAAACCAGATTGCATTGGCCGTCGCGGCCCGCATCCACGACCGGGCGACATCGGACTGTGCCTCGGCGCTGCAGGACTCCTCGACGGCGCGCAACCAGGCCGACCTCGTCGCCCGCATCCCCTATTTCTGCGCCGGCTGCCCGCACAACTCCTCGACCGTGCTGCCCGAGGGTGCGCGCGGCTATGCCGGCATCGGCTGCCATTGGCTCGCCCAGTTCGTGCCCGGCCGCAAGACCGAGGGCGCCACCCACATGGGTGGCGAGGGCGCCAACTGGGTCGGCGAGGCGCCGTTCTCGAAGCGCGGCCACGTGTTCCAGAACATCGGCGACGGCACCTACAATCACTCAGGCCTCATGGCCATCCGCCATGCCGTGGGCACGAACACCAACATCACCTACAAGATCCTGTTCAACGATGCCGTGGCGATGACCGGCGGCCAGCGCAATGACGGCGGCCTGACGGTGGAGCAGATCGCCCAGCAGATGCAGGCCATCGGCGTCCAGCGCATCGCGGTGGTCTCGGACGAGCCGGACAAGTATCCCTCGCGCGCCGCCTTCCCGGCCTTCACCAGCTTCAACCACCGCAGCGAACTGCAGCAGGTGCAGACGGAGTTGATGGACGTGAAGGGCGTCTCCGTCCTCATCTACGACCAGACCTGCGCGGCGGAAAAGCGCCGCCGCCGCCGCAAGGGCGAATTTCCCGATCCGCAGAAACGGGTGTTCATCAACGAGCTCGTCTGCGAGGGCTGCGGCGACTGCGGCGTCCAGTCCAACTGCGTGGCCATCCAGCCGGTCGAGACCGAGTTCGGCCGCAAGCGCCGGATCGACCAGTCGAACTGCAACAAGGATTTCTCCTGCCTCAAGGGCTTCTGCCCCAGCTTCGTGACGGTGGAAGGCGGCGAACTCGTCAAGGGCAGCGCCGGCCCCGCCATCGACGTCGAGAAGACGCCGTTCCCGCCGGTGCCGGAGCCGGTGCTGCCTTCGCTTGAAAAGCCGTGGAGCATCCTCGTCACCGGCATCGGCGGCACCGGTGTCGTCACCATCGGCCACCTGCTCGGCATGGCGGCGCATATCGAGGGCAAGGGTGCCGCACTCATCGACATGGTGGGCATCTCGCAGAAGAACGGCACAGTCGTCACCCACATCAAGATCGGCGCAACGCCCGAAGCCATCTCCGCGGTGCGCGTGGCGCGGGGCCATGCCGACCTGATCCTCGGTTGCGATCTCGTCACCAGCGCTTCCGAGCGCATCCTCGCGGCGGCGTCGCGGGCGAAGACGCAGGCCGTCATCAACAGCCACGAGGTGATGCCGGCGAACTTTACCCATGACGCGAATTTCGACGTGCAGGGTGCAGCCCTCACGCTGCGGATCGCCGCCGCCGTGAAGCCGGGCGGGTTCTCCGCCATCGACGCCACCGGGATCGCCATGAAGCTCATGGGCGACTCGATCGCCGCCAATCTCTTCACCCTGGGCTTCGCCTGGCAGAAGGGACTTGTGCCGCTGAGCCGCGAGGCCATTGAGGAGGCGGTGCAGCTCAACGGCGTTTCGGTGAAGATGAACCTCGCCGCCTTCGCCTGGGGCCGCCGCGCCGCGGCGGACGAGGCCGCGGTCCGCGCGGTGATTGGTGCTCAGGTCGAGAAGCCGGCGGAGACCCTGGACGATGTAATCGCCCGCCGCGTGGAATTCCTCACTGCTTACCAGGACGAAGCCTATGCCGAGAGCTATCGCAGCCTCGTCGCCCGGGTGCGCAGCGTCTCGGAGCCGCTGGCTCTCGCCGTGGCCAGGAACCTGTTCAGGCTCATGGCCTACAAGGACGAGTATGAAGTGGCGCGGCTCTACACCGATGGCAGCTTCGCGCGGAAGCTCGCGCAGCAGTTCGCGGGTGACTTCAAGCTGACCTTCCACCTCGCGCCGCCCATCGCCAGGCGTGTCGACGGCTTCACCGGCAAGCCGCTGAAGTTGCAATACGGCCCGTGGATGATGACGGCTCTGGCAGTGCTGGCGCGCATGAAACGCCTGCGCGGCACGCCGTTCGACATGTTCGGCCGCACCGCTGAGCGCCGCATGGAGCGCCGGTTGATTGCCGACTACCGCGCGCTGCTCGAGCGCCTCATTGCCAGCCCCGAGCGCGCCCGCAGCAGCGTGGCGCTGGAGCTGGCGGGCCTCCCGGACATGATCCGCGGCTTCGGCCACGTGAAGGACGCGAATGTCGCGAAGGCCAGGGCGCGCGAGGCGGAGCTGCTGGCAACACTGGACGGTGTCGCGATGCGCAAGGCGGCGGAGTAGCTAGTCGCCGCGCGGCCTGATCCGCCCGATCACGTTGGCGGCGATGCGCGCCGCGGTGAAGGCGGCGATCTTCGAGCGGTCGCGGCCCGGCACGAATTCCACCATGCAGAAACCGGCGATGCGCGCCTTGGCGGCGACACCGGCGACGAGGTCGGTCACCTGCGTATAGGTGAGGCCGCCGGGGGTGGGATAGGCGACGGCCGGCATCTCGGCGGCATCGAGCGCGTCGCAGTCGAAGGAGATGACGCAGTCGCAGTCCTCGGGAATGTGGCGCAGCACCTCGGCGACGCCCTTGTGGTGGATGTCGCGTGCCGTAACGATGTGGGCGCCCCAGGCCAGCGCGTCGCGGACCTCGCCCTCGCGCGCGCTGCCGATGCCGCGCGCCCCCGCCTGTACGATGCGCCACACATGGTCGTGCTCGGAGGCGCGCCGCATGGTGGAGGAAAAGCCCATGGACTCGCCGCGCCGCTCCTGCCGCCAGTCGATGTGGGCATCGATCTGCAGGATGACGATGGCCGGCTGATCGGCATAGGCGGCGATGAAGGGGATGGGCACGGAATCGTCGCCGCCGAACATGATGGGCACGGCCCCCGCCTCGAGGATCTGCCGCGTCGTCCGCTCGATCAGGGTGCGGTTGTGAGGGCCGTCCTTCGGCCGCGTCCGCAGGTTGCCGAGGTCGCAGATCTTCTGGCCGTGGCGCAGCAGGGGGCCGCCCAGGTCGAAGTCCCAGTGGTCGAGCCACAAGGCGTCTTCGGTGAGTGCGGTCCGGAAGGCATCCGGGGCACCACGGTGGATGGAATTGTCGATCTCGGGGTAGGGCGTGCCATGCGGCGCGCCGAAAACGGCGGCGTCGAAGCCCTTGGGGCTCGTGGCGCTCTCGGCGCCCTCGAAGGGGGGAACGGCGGTGGGAGGGGCCATGCTGGTCGGCGATCCTTCAGGCGGCGCGGGCCGTGCTTCGTGCCTCCGGCCAGGCCACGCGCGCTGCCGGCAGCGTGAGGCGAGCCGTGGTCCCCTCGCCGGGGCTCGAGACTGCCGTCACCTCGCCAGCATGGAGGAGCGCCACGCGCCTGGCAATGGGAAGGGCAAAGCCGCGAAGCCCGGCAAGCGAGAGTTGCGGCTCGAACAGGCGGTCGCGCGGCTGCGGTGGCCCCGCCGCCTCGGCACGCGCCGCGATGTCGATGGCGAGGCCGCCATCCGCCAGGCGCAGCAGGCCGATGTCGAGCACGCCGCCTGGCGTCGACGACTGCAGCGCCCAGGTCACGAGGCTGGCGACGGCCTGGCGGATGCGCTCGGCGTCGCAGGAAATCTCGATGCCCTCGGGCAGGTCGGCGACGATGGTGGTGGCCGCGGCTTCGGCGGGGGCCCGGCATGCGGCGAGCGCTGCTGCCACCAGTTCGGCGGCATCGACGTGCTGGGCGCGCAGGCGAAGCCTGCCGCGCTCGAAGCGGACATAGTCGTGGAGCTGGCCGGCGAATGTCACAAGGCCGCGGCTGGCCTCGCGGAGGTGCTGCAGTGCCGCCTCGTCCGCGTCTGCCGGCAGTACCTCGGCAAAGCCCGAGATCGTGCTGGCGGAGCCCCTGACCTCGGCGGCCACCGCCTCGAGCAACCGGTGGGCCGGAGAATCCTGCCCGGCGTTGCGCAGGGGCGAGCGGCGCTCGACCAGAGGGTGTGCGGTGGAAGGGGCGGAGAGCGTGCGCCAGTGCCAGACCCATCCCGATGCAGCCAGCCCCAGGCTTGCCAGCAGGAACCCCGCCATCAGCAGGGCGCCCAGTGCGTCGACCGTGGCATAGACGGCCACCGCCCCCGCGAGCAGAAGGGTGAAGCCCGTGGCCGCGGCGAGTGCCGCCAGAACGGGCAGTTTTTCCGGAATGATCCCGGCGAGAAGGCGCATCGGACGTGATATCCCTGCCAAAAGGCAAATTCCCCGCCAATATGATCTTTTGGCATTTTCAAGCCGTTAACGGCGGAGTAGTCACTGCCCCACGGCAGGAATGGGCCAACAGGACGGTTTTGAGATTTCCATGAGTGTACTTCCCCAGGGCCACCCCCCGTTCAAGGTGGGCAAGCTCGGCGTGCTGCTGATCAACCTCGGCACGCCGGAGGGCACGTCCTATTGGCCGATGCGGCGCTACCTGAAGGAATTCCTCTCCGACCGCCGGGTGATCGAGGTCAACCCGGTGCTGTGGTGGGTGCTGCTCAACGGCATCATCCTGTCGACCCGCCCGAAGAAGTCGGGCCATGCCTATGAGCAGATCTGGAACCGCGAGAAGAACGAGTCGCCGCTCAAGACCATCACCCGCTCGCAGGCGGAAAAGCTTGCCGAGCGCCTCGCCGACCTTCCCGACGTCATCGTCGACTGGGGCATGCGCTACGGCCTGCCACCGACGAAGGAACGGATCGAGGCGCTGAAGGCGCAGGGCTGCGACCGCATCCTGCTGTTCCCGCTCTATCCGCAATATTCGGCATCGACCACCGCGACGGCGCTCGACAAGGCCTATGATGCGCTGAAGACGATGCGCTGGCAGCCCGCCATCCGCACCGTGCCGCCCTATTTCGACAACCCGGCCCACATCGAGGCGCTGGCGCTCTCCCTCGAGGCGCATCTCGGCACGCTGGATTGGGAACCGGACCTGATCCTCGCCTCCTTCCACGGTCTGCCGAAGGACTATTTCATGGCGGGCGATCCCTATCACTGCCAGTGCATGAAGACGGCGCGTCTGCTGGCCGAGCGGCTGAAGCTGCCGCGCGACAAGCTGCAGGTGGTGTTCCAGTCGCGCTTCGGCAAGGCGGAGTGGCTGCAGCCCTATGCCCAGCAGACCGTGGAGGAACTCCCGTCGAAGGGCGTCAGGAAGCTGCTGATGATCACGCCGGGCTTCGCCAGCGATTGCGTCGAAACGCTGGAGGAGGTCGCGATCGGCCTCAAGGAGACCTTCGAGGAAGCGGGCGGCGAGAAATTCTCGGTCGTGCCCTGCCTCAACGACAGCGAGCCCTCCATCGCCATGCTGGAAAGCCTGGTGAGAAACGAACTTCGGGGCTGGCTCTAGGCACTTGAACTCGCGTGGCGTAAGCGCCATCTTCGGTTGACCGCCACGCGCGGCTGTAGGGGGGGCGCTCGCCATGTATGAAGGCCTTGGCATATTCGTCATCGTGTTTCTGGCGGTGGTGGTGTTCTACCTGCTGCGCGCCGTCCGCATGGTGCCGCAGGGCTACAACTACACAGTCGAACGCTTCGGCAAGTACATCGGCACGCTGCAGCCGGGGCTTGGCGTCATCGTGCCCTTCATCGACCGCATCGGCGCCAAGCAGAACATGATGGAGCAGGTGCTCGACATTCCCACCCAGGAGGTCATCACCAAGGACAACGCCATGGTGAAGGTCGATGGCATCACCTTCTATCAGGTGGTCGACGCCGCGCGTTCGACCTATGAAGTGCGCAATCTCGAGAACGCCGTCATCAACCTGGTGATGACCAACATCCGCACGGTGATGGGCTCGCTCGACCTCGACAACCTGCTTTCGCAACGCGACGAGATCAATCACCGCCTGCTCAACGTCGTCGACCAGGCGACCCAGCCCTGGGGCGTCAAGATGAACCGCATCGAGATCAAGGACATCGCGCCGCCGCGCGACCTCGTCGAGTCGATGGCCCGCCAGATGAAGGCCGAGCGTGACAAGCGCGCCGCCATCCTCGAGGCCGAAGGCCTGCGCGCCGCGGCCATTCTCAAGGCGGAAGGCGAGAAGCAATCCGTCGTACTCGAAGCCGAGGGCCGCAAGGAGGCCGCCTTCCGTGATGCCGAGGCCCGTGAGCGTTCCGCCCAGGCCGAGGCCCGCGCCACCGAAATGGTGGCCCAGTCCATTGCCGCCGGCGGCGCCCAGGCCATCAACTACTTCGTCGCCAACAACTACATCAAGGCGCTGGAACAGTTCGCCGCATCGCCAAACCAGAAGCTGCTGATGCTGCCGGTCGAAGCCTCATCGGTCATCGGATCGATCGCCGGAATCGCCGAAATCGCACGCGAGGCCTTCGGCAGCACGCCGGCGGGCCAGCCGCCGCGCAGCCGCGGCAGCGTTCCGCCCACCGGCCCCGCGAAATAGGGCGCGCGCCATGGAACAGCTCTTTCCCATTCTCGGTGCCTGGACGTGGTTCGTGGCCGCAGGCATCCTGCTGATCCTCGAACTTCTGTCCCCCGGCGTGTTCTTCATCTGGCTGGGCATTGCCGCGGCGCTGACGGGCGTCATCGACAATGTCCATGACATGCCCTGGCAGGGCGAACTCGTGGTGTTCGCCATCCTGTCGGTGATTGCCGTGGCGGCGGGGCGCCGCTTCTACAAGGGCCCCGCCATGGAACCCGCGGACAACCCTCATCTCAACCGGCGCCAGATGGGCTATGTCGGCCGCAGTTTCACGCTGAAGCAGCCCATCATCAATGGCCGCGGCAAGCTGACGATCGAGGACACCGTGTGGGAAATCGAAGGCCCCGACATGGTCGAGGGCACTCGCATCAAGGTGACGGCCGTCAAGGACATGACGCTGATGGTGAAGGCCATCTGAGGGCCATCATCCGCTCGCCTCGCAGGCGACCTCAAACCAGCCCGATACGCAGCAGGTCGTGGATGTGCACCAGTCCCACCGGGCGCTTCTCGCCGTCGATCACGAACAGGCTGGTGATCTTCAGCGAGTTGAGCTGCTCCAGCGCTTCCGAGGCCAGTGCATCCGGCGAGATCGTCTTCGGCGCCTTGGTCATCACGGCGCCCGCCGTGCGGTTCAGCAGGTCCGGCGCCATGCTGCGGCGAAGGTCGCCGTCGGTGACGATGCCGATGAGCCGTCCGTCCTCATCGGTGACGCCGAAGCAGCCATAGCTCCGTCGCGTCATCACGATCAGCACGTCGGACATGCTCAGGTTCTCTGGCCCGAGCGGCAGTTCTTCCTTCGCATGCATGATGTCGCGCACGTGCTTCAGCTGTGCGCCCAGCTTGCCGCCGGGGTGGAACTTGCGGAAGTCATGGGCGCTGAAGCCCTTGTCTTCCAGCAGCGCGATGGCCAGCGCATCGCCCAGCGCCAGTTGCAGCAGTGTCGATGTCGTTGGCGCCAGGCCGTTGGGGCAGGCCTCCCTCGCGCGCGGCAAGGGCAACACGATGTCGGCCTCCTTGCCCAGCGTGGAGTCCGGCACCGAGGTGATGGCGACGAGCGGCACGGCGAAGCGCTTGGCATAGGTGAGGATGTCGCGGAGCTCGGGCGACTCGCCCGAGTTGGAAATCATCACCACGACGTCGTCCGGGGTGATCATGCCGAGGTCACCATGGCTGGCCTCGGCCGGGTGCACGAAGCTCGCCGGCGTGCCGGTGGAGGCGAGCGTCGCTGCGATCTTGCGGGCGATATGCCCGCTCTTGCCCATGCCGGTCATCACCACGCGGCCGCGCGCCTTGCGGATGACCTCGACGGATTGCGCCAGGGCATCGCCGAGCGGCCCCTCGAGGGCGGCGATCAGCTGCTGCATGCCTTCGGTTTCGGTGACGAGCGCCCGCCTGGCGGACTCGCGCCACGGGGCCCCGAGCGGGACGGGATTGAGGTGCCGGTTCGACATGGCCGGGGTTCTAGACCTTTTGGCGGGGCGGTGCAAAAGGACTGTTGCAGCGATCCCTTGAGGTCCGTCACCCCGGCTTTCGCCGGGGTGACGATTCAATCAACTACAGCCCGCCCTTGTCCCCCAGGATCTTCTTCAGCGCCTCGCGGAAGCCCGGCCCCACGTCAGGCCGTTCGAGCGCGAAGGCGACGTTGGCGGCAAGGAAGCCCACCTTGTCGCCGCAGTCATAGGTCGTGCCGCGATACTTGAGGCCGTAGAAGCGCTCGCGCTGCATCAGGCGGATCATCGCGTCGGTGAGCTGGATCTCGCCGCCGGCACCGGGTTCCTGGCGTTCGATTTCGGCGAAGATCTCGGGCTGCAGGATGTAACGGCCGGAGATGATGAGGTTGGAGGGTGCCTCGTCGCGCGTCTTGGGCTTTTCCACCATGCCGGTGATGGTGAAGGCATTGTCCTGCCAGTCCTTTGCGCCGACGACGCCGTAGCGGCTCACCTGGTCCCAGGGAACCTCTTCCACCGCCACCACGTTGCCGCCGCCGTGGGTCTGGTAGACGTCGATCATCTGCTTCAGGCAGCCGGGGCTGGCATGCATCGCCATGTCTGGAAGGAGCAGCGCGAAGGGCTCGTCCTTGACGATCTGGCGCGCGCACCACACGGCATGGCCCAGCCCCAGCGGCTCCTGCTGGCGAGTGAAGCTGGCCTGGCCGGCCTTGGGCAGGTCCTTCGCCAGTGCGTCCAGTTCCTTCGTCTTGCCGCGGGCGGCCAGGGTGGTGTCGAGTTCGAAGGCCTTGTCGAAGTGATCCTCGATCACGGCCTTGCCGCGTCCGGTCACGAACACGAAATGCTCGATTCCGGCCTCCCGCGCCTCGTCGACCGCCAGCTGGATCACCGGCCGGTCCACCACGGTGAGCATTTCCTTCGGCATCGCCTTGGTGGCGGGCAGGAAACGGGTGCCGAGCCCCGCCACGGGGAAGACGGCAGTCTTGATCGGACGAACCATGAATAACCTCGCATTAACCACGACAGCCGCCATTCACCGGAAGTAAGTTCGGGATTGGCAGTTCCACAAACTTCGCTACACTCACCCGACAGGAGATTTCAATGGCCATTCTCGTTACGGGGGGCGCCGGCTACATCGGCAGCCACATGGTTCTGGCGCTCGTCGAGCGAGGCGAGGAGGTTGTCGTCATCGACAACCTGTCCACCGGCATGTGGTGGGCGGTGCAGCCGGAAGCGAAGCTGGTGGAGGGCGACATCGGCGACGAGGCGCTGCTCGACAGGGTGATGTCGCAGCACCGCTTCGACGCGGTCGTGCATTTCGCCGGCTCGATCGTGGTGCCGGATTCGGTGCGCGATCCGCTGGGCTACTATCTCAACAACACGGTCAAGTCGCGCATGCTCATGGCCTGTGCGGTGAAGGCCCGCATCCCGCGCTTCATCTTCTCCTCCACCGCAGCGGTCTATGGCAGCGTGCCCGCCGAGCCGGTGTTCGAGGATCGGCCGCCGGCACCAGTCTCGCCCTATGGCGCCTCCAAGCTGATGACCGAGCAGATGCTGAAGGATTCGCACGCCGCCTATGGCCTGCAATATGTGGCGCTGCGCTACTTCAACGTTGCGGGCGCCGATCCTGGTGGCCGTATCGGCCAGTCTACGCCCAATGCCACGCATCTCCTCAAGGTCGCCTGCCAGGCCGCACTGGGCCAGCGCCAGCAGCTCGAAGTGTTCGGCACCGACTACGACACGCCGGACGGCACCTGCCTCCGGGATTACATCCACGTGAGCGACCTCATCGCCGCCCATGTCGATGCGCTGGAGCATCTCCGCCGCGGCGGCGACAGCGGCATCTTCAACTGCGGCTATGGCAAGGGCTACTCGGTGCTCGAGGTGATCCGGGCGGTCGAAAGGGTGAACGGCGCGGCGCTTCCCGTGACCTATGGTCCGCGCCGGCCGGGCGACCCCGCAGCGATCATCGCCGGTGCTACCCGGGTGCGCGAGGTGCTGGGCTGGCAGCCGCGCTACGAAAACCTCGATTTCATCGTCGAAACGGCCCTCAACTGGGAACGCAAGCTCGCCCAGCGGAACGCCGGCGGCCGAGGTGGCGCCTGATTGAGGCCGCATTTTGCGGCTGAAAGGCTTGCCTGTAGAGTGAAGCTCCGCCCGGGCAGGGCGTGGCCGAATCGTGGGGACCACATGAACCGACGGATTTTCGCATCGCTCCTCGTGCTGGCGCCATTCCTCGCCACTCAGGCACATGCCGACGACCCGAAATTCGTGGCCTTCATCCAGAACACGATCTGGCCGCGCATGAAGAAGGCAGGCGTGTCGAAGCAGCTCTTCGACGCCGCCTTCGCCGGCATCACCGAGCCTGATCCGGCGGTGCTGAAGCTCGCCGCCAACCAGCCGGAATTCACCTCCACCACGTCCGCCTATCTCGAGAAGGCGGTGACGCCCATCCGCATCGACACCGGCAAGACGAAGGCCGAGGACGAGAAGAAGCTGCTGGACGCCATCGAGGCCAGGTATGGTGTCGATCGCTACATCCTGCTCGGCATCTGGGGCATGGAGTCGAACTTCGGCAAGCTCAAGGGCTCGATGAGCGTCATGCGTTCGCTGGCGACGCTGGCCTATTCCGGCAGCCGCAAGAATTATGCGTATGAGCAGATGGTTGCGGCCTTCAGGATCCTGAAGTCCGGAATCGTCACGCCGGAGAGCTTCGATGGCTCCTGGGCGGCCGCCATGGGCCACACGCAGTTCATCCCGACGTCCTATGTGTCCTACGCGGTGGACTGGAATGCCGATGGCAAGAAGGACATCTGGAACTCCTACCAGGATGCTCTCGCCTCCACCGCCAATTACCTCGCCAAGGCGGGCTGGAAGAGCGACCGGCCCTGGGGCTGGGAAGTGACGCTGCCGAAGGGCTTCAATATGGCGTTCATCGGACGCTCGCACTGGAAGACGGTGGCGGAGTGGGAGAAGCTCGGCATCAAGCGCGCCGATGGAGCGAAGTTCGGTTCGCCCAACGCCGATGCCTTCGTCATGGTGCCGCAGGGCGTTTCCGGTCCGCGCTTCCTGGTGACGCGCAACTTCCTCGCCATCATGGACTACAATCTCTCGCACTCCTATGCGCTGGCGGTGGGCCATCTGGCGGACCGTATCCGCGGGCGCGGCGATTTCGTCGCCGCCTGGCCGGAGGTCAACTACGACCTCACCTACAAGCAGCGCGTCGAGTTGCAGAACCGTCTCAACGCCATGGGCTTCGAGACCGGTGGCAATGACGGGCGCTTCGGGGCCCGCACCTACGAGGCGATCATCGCCTACCAGAAGAAGAATGGCCTGCCGCTCGATGGCGTGCCGTCGCTGAAGCTGCTGCAGTCGATCGAGAAGAGCGGGTGATGAGGCTTCTCGCCGCCATCCTCGCGGTTCTCCTGTTGTGCGCGGTTCCGGCTGCCGCGCAGACGGGCAGTGACCCAGTGATGGGCTCCTCCGCGTCGGACATGGCCGACCAGCCGCCCCCTGCCGACCAGCCGGATCAGCCCGCCCTTGCGGACCAGCCGCCGCCAAGCGATGACCACCACATCATCGAGATCCTGTCGATCGGAGATGCGCTGGGCGGCGGACTGGGTGCTGGCCTGGCGCGCGTCACCGAGGCCAGTGGCGACTATGAGGTTTCGATCCGCTTCAACGAGGAATCGGGTCTCGCCCGGCCGGAGGTCTATGACTGGGTTTCGACCGTGCCGAAGATTCTCGACGGCAATGCCTATGACGTCATCGTGGTGATGCTCGGCGCCAACGACCGCCAGACGATCCGCGACGGCGACACCCTGCGCTACGACTTCGGCACGCCGGAATGGACCGAGGCCTACAAGAAGCAGGTGAACCTGCTGCTTGACCAGCTTGCAGCGGCCCAGGCCCGTGTGATCTGGGTGGCGACGCCACCGATGAAGGACCCCGACTATGATGCCGCGATGAAGACGATCACGGCGCTGCAGAAGGAGCTCGTCGAGAAGCGCGGCATGACCTTCCTCGACCTCAGGCCGCAGCTGACCAACCCTGACGGCAGCTACACCGACTCGACGACGGATGGGCAGGCCAACATCGTCAAGCTGCGCGGGCGCGACGGCATCTCGTTCTTCAAGGCCGGCAACAATCTGATGGGGGCCCAGGTCCTTGCGGCCATCGAGGCCGGGGCGAAGGCCGATGTTGCGGCCGACGCGACGGTCGAGGAGAAGCCCGTCGATTCCGAAGTGGCGGAAAAGACTTCGCGGCTCGACAGTCCCGAGGCCAACAAGACCGATTCCGAGGCGAAGCCCGACGCCGTGCCGCTGTTCGGTCAGGCGGTGATGGACGCCGAGCCCTACACGGTTCAGCCCGAAGGCGTGACCGCCAACGCCATTCTTCTGGCGGCGGGTGACCTCGGCCCCGAAGCGGCGTTGAAGACCCTGCGCGACATCGCCCCCACGGGCAGCGGCGCGGAAAGGCTCTTCAAGCTCGGCAGCCCCGAGCCTGCCCCGGCCGGCCGGGCGGATGACTTCACCGCGCCGGCGCCGTGATCTAGCGCGGCAGCGTCGTCGATCCCATCAGGAACTCGTCCACCGCGCGCGCCGCCTGGCGGCCCTCGCGGATGGCCCAGACGACCAGCGACTGGCCGCGGCGCATGTCGCCCGCTGAGAACAGCTTGGGGATCGAGGTCTTGTAGTTCATCACGTTGGCCTCGACATTGCCGCGGCCGTCGAGCTTCACGTCGAGCGCCTTCAGCATGCCTTCGTGCACCGGGCTGACGAAGCCCATGGCGAGCAGCACGAGATCGGCCTTGAGCTCGAATTCCGAACCCGGGATCTCCTTCATCGCGGCATCGACGCGCACGCAGTTGAGCTTCTTCACCTGGCCGTTCTCGCCGGAGAACGACTTGGTGAGAACCGAGAACTCGCGGTCCGCCCCTTCCATGTGCGAGGACGAGGTGCGCAGCTTCAAGGGCCAGTTCGGCCAGGTGAGCAGCTTGTTCTCCTTCTCCGGCGGCTTCGGCATCACTTCCAGCTGCTCGACCGAGAGTGCGCCCTGGCGCACCGAGGTGCCGATGCAGTCGGAGCCCGTGTCGCCGCCGCCGATCACCACCACGTGCTTTCCCTCCGCCAGGATCGGGCGGTTGTCGAGCGGGGCTTCCTTCGAGACGCGGCGGTTCTGTTGCGGCAGGAACTCCATGGCGAAGTGGATGCCGCCCAACTCGCGGCCCGGCACCGGCAGGTCGCGCGGCTTCTCGGAGCCGCCGGCGAGGATCACCGCGTCGAAGCTGTCGATCAGCTGCTGCGCATCCTGGCTGACGCCGATGTGGGCGCCGTAGTGGAAGGTGACGCCTTCCGCCTCCATCTGCGCCACGCGGCGGTCGATGAGGTGCTTCTCCATCTTGAAGTCGGGGATGCCGTAGCGGAGAAGCCCGCCGGCCTTGGCGTTCTTCTCGAACACATGCACGCTGTGCCCGGCGCGGGCCAGCTGCTGCGCGGCGGCAAGCCCTGCGGGGCCTGAGCCGATGATCGCCACCTTCTTGCCCGTCTTGTCGCGGAAGCTCTCGGGCTTCAGCCAGCCGCTCTCCCAGGCGCGGTCGACGATGGCGCATTCGATGGTCTTGATGGTGACCGGCGTGTCCTCGAGGTTCAGCGTGCAGGAGGCTTCGCACGGGGCAGGGCAGACGCGCCCCGTGAACTCCGGGAAGTTGTTGGTCGAGTGAAGATTGCGCGAGGCTTCTTCCCAGTTGCCGAGATAGACGAGGTCGTTCCAGTCGGGGATCTGGTTGTTGACCGGGCAGCCGTTGTGACAGAACGGAATGCCGCAGTTCATGCAGCGCGCCGCCTGGTTCTTCACCGCTTCCGCCGACAGCGGAATGACGAACTCGTTGTAGTGGCGCACCCGGTCGGCGGCCGGCGTGTACTTGCGGTCCTGCCGCTCGATCTCGAGGAAACCCGTGATCTTTCCCATCCTATGCGCTCCTCTTGACGCCGATCGTCGTGCCGTCGCTGTCCTTCTGTGCCGCCTCGAGCTCCTTCAGCGCGCGGGCATATTCGACCGGCATCACCTTCACGAACTTCGGCAGGTACTGGCCCCAGTTGTCGAGAATCTCCCTGGCGCGGCTCGAGCCCGTGTACTTCAGGTGGCGCGCCAGGAGCTCGCGCACGCGCTCGGCGTCGAGCCGGTCCATGTGCGAGGTCACGTCGACCAGGCCATGGTTGTGCAGGTCGCCCGTCGCATGCAGCAGCGTCTCGGTGGCCTTCTCCTCCGCGGGAACCGGCTGCAGGTCGACCATGGCGAGGTTGCAGCGCTTGGCGAAGTCACCGGCCTCGTCCAGCACATAAGCGACACCGCCCGACATGCCGGCCGCGAAGTTGCGGCCCGTCTCGCCGATCACCAGCACGACGCCGCCCGTCATGTATTCGCAGCCGTGGTCGCCGACACCTTCGACCACTGCCACCGCACCGGAGTTGCGCACCGCGAAGCGCTCGCCCGCCACGCCGCGGAAGTAGCACTCGCCGGTGATCGCGCCATAGAGCACGGTGTTGCCGACGATGATGGACTTCTCCGGCACGAAGCCGATCTTGTCCTTGGGGCGCACGATCAGCTTGCCGCCGGAGAGGCCCTTGCCGACATAGTCGTTGCCTTCGCCGGTCAGCTCCAGCGTCACGCCCTTCGCGCCCCATGCGCCGAAGCTCTGGCCGGCGATGCCGTCGAACTTCACCGTGATGGTGTCTTCCGGCAGTCCGGCATGGCCGTAGCGCCTGGCGACCTCGCCCGAGAGCATGGCGCCCGCCGTGCGGTCATAGTTGTGGATCTCCGAGTGGATCACCACCGGCGTGCCGTTCTCCAGCGCCGGCTTTGCCTCGGCGATCAGCTTGCGGTCGAGGATCTTGTCGATGCCATGGTCCTGCGCCGACACCTTCTTGGTGGCGATGGGCCCGTGCACGTCGGGACGCGCGAAGATCTTCGAGAAGTCGAGGCCCCTGGCCTTCCAGTGGGCGATGGCCTTGGCCTGGTCGAGCCAGGAGGTTTCACCCACGAGTTCGTCGAAGCTCTTCACACCCATCGCCGCCATCAGCTCGCGCAGTTCCTCGGCGACGAAGAAGAAGTAGTTGATGACGTGCTCGGGCTGGCCCTTGAAGCGCTTCCTCAATTCCGGGTCCTGCGTGGCGACGCCGACGGGGCAGGTGTTGAGGTGGCACTTCCGCATCATGATGCAGCCCGCGGCGATCAGCGGCGCCGTCGCGAAGCCGATCTCGTCGGCGCCGAGCAGTGCGGCAATCAGCACGTCGCGGCCGGTGCGGATGCCGCCGTCGGCCTGCACCGCGATGCGGCCGCGCAGGTCGTTGGCGACCAGCGTCTGCTGCGTCTCGGCGAGGCCGATCTCCCACGGGAGGCCGGCATGCTTGATCGAGGTCAGCGGCGAGGCGCCGGTGCCGCCCTCGTAGCCCGAGATCGTCACATGGTCGGCATGCGCCTTGGAAACGCCCGCGGCCACCGTGCCCACACCCACTTCGGAGACGAGCTTGACCGAGACCTGGCCCTTCGGGTTGACGTTCTTCAGGTCGAAGATCAGCTGCGCCAGGTCCTCGATCGAATAGATGTCATGGTGCGGCGGCGGCGAGATCAGGCCGACGCCCGGCGTCGAGTGGCGCACCTTGGCGATGGTGGCGTCCACCTTGTGGCCGGGCAGCTGGCCGCCCTCGCCGGGCTTGGCGCCCTGCGCCATCTTGATCTGCATCATGTCGGAGTTGACGAGATATTCCGCCGTCACGCCGAAGCGGCCGCTCGCCACCTGCTTGATCGCCGAGCGCATCGAATCGCCGTTGGGCAGCGGCACGAAGCGGTCCGCCTCCTCGCCACCCTCGCCCGTGTTGGACTTGCCGCCGATGCGGTTCATGGCGATGGCCAGCGTCGTATGCGCCTCGCGGCTGATCGAGCCGAAGGACATGGCGCCGGTCGAGAAGCGCTTGACGATCTTCTCGGCGGGCTCCACCTCGGAAATGTCGACGGGCTTCCTTCCCATCTCCTCGGCGGACTTGATGCGGAACAGCCCGCGCATGGTCTTCAGCTTCTCGGACTGCTCGTTCACCGCCTTGGCGAAGGCCTGGTACTTGTCCTTGGCGTTGCCGCGCACCGCGTGCTGCAGGTTCGAGATGGTGTCGGAGTTCCACACATGCGCCTCGCCGCGCATGCGCTGGGCATAGTCGCCGCCCACGTCGAGGGCGGCGCGGAACACCGGGTTCTCGCCGAAGGCGTTCTCGTGGCGGCGGAAGGCTTCTTCCGCGATCTCGATCAGGCCCACGCCCTCGATCTGCGTCGCGGTGCCGGTGAAATACTTCTTCACGAAATCGGAGGAGAGACCCACCGCGTCGAAGATCTGCGCGCCGCAATAGGACTGGTAGGTCGAGATGCCCATCTTGGACATGACCTTGAGGATGCCCTTGTCGACGGCCTTGATGTAGCGCTTCACCGCCTCGTAGGCGGTGATCTTTTCCTCGAGCGTCGGCAGCATGTGCTCCAGCGTCTCGAAGGCGAGATAGGGGTTGATGGCTTCGGCGCCATAGCCCGCAAGCGCGCAGAACTGGTGCACTTCGCGCGCCTCGCCGGTCTCGACGACGAGGCCCACCGAGGTGCGCAGGCCCTTGCGGATCAGGTGGTGATGCGTGGCCGAGGTGGCGAGCAGTGCCGGGATCGGCACGCGCTCGGCCGAGACCGAGCGGTCGGACAGGATGATGATGTTGTAGCCATCCTTCACCGCGCGCTCGGCCAGCGCGCAGACGGAGTCGAGCGCTGCTTCCATGTAGTGGTGGCCGTTCGCCACGTCATAGGTGATGTCGATGGTCGCGGTGCGGAACGGGTTGTCGGCCACCGCGCCGATGGTGCGGATGCGCTCCAGGTCCTCGTTGGTGAGGATCGGCTGCGATACCTCGAGGCGCATGTGCTTCGAGGTGCCCTTGAGATCGAGCAGGTTGGGGCGCGGCCCGATGAAGGAGACAAGCGACATCACCAGTTCCTCGCGGATCGGGTCGATGGGCGGGTTCGTCACCTGCGCGAAGTTCTGCTTGAAATAGGTGTCGAGCGTCTTGGGCCGGTCGGAGAGTGCGGAGATCGGCGCGTCGTTGCCCATCGAGCCCACGGCCTCCTGGCCGGTCTGGGCCATCGGCGCCATCAGGATCTTGAGGTCTTCCTGGGTGTAGCCGAAGGCCTGCTGGCGATCGAGCAGCGGCACGGTGGAGTGCGCACGGCGCGTCTTCGAGGCGGGCAGGTCCTTCAGCACGATCTGGGTGCGCTTCAGCCACTCCTTGTAGGGGTGTGCTGTCGAGAGCTGCTTCTTCAGCTCCTCGTCTGCGATGATGCGCTTCTGCTCGAGATCGATGAGCAGCATCTTGCCCGGCTGCAGGCGCCACTTGTGGGTGATGTGCTCCTCGGCGAATTGCAGGCAGCCCATTTCGGACGCGAGCAGGATGTGGCCGTCGTCGCTGGTCATGTAGCGCGACGGGCGCAAGCCATTGCGGTCGAGCGTGGCGCCGATCATCTTGCCGTCGGTAAACACCATGGCGGCGGGGCCGTCCCACGGCTCCATCAGGGCGGCGTGGTACTCGTAGAAGGCGCGGCGGTCCTCGTCCATGAGGGGATTGCCCGCCCAGGCCTCGGGGATCAGCATCATCATGGCATGCGGCAGCGAGTAGCCGCCCATGGTGAGGAATTCGAGCGCGTTGTCGAAGCAGGCGGTGTCCGACTGGCCCTCATAGGAGATCGGCCACAGCTTGGAGAGGTCGCCCCCCAGCACGTCGGAGCTCATGTTGGCCTGGCGCGCCGCCATCCAGTTGAAGTTGCCGCGCACCGTGTTGATCTCGCCATTGTGGCAGATGAAGCGGTAGGGGTGGGCCAGCGGCCAGCTGGGGAAGGTGTTGGTCGAGAAGCGCTGGTGCACCATGGCGAAGGCGGACTCGAGGCGCTCGTCCTCGAGGTCGCGGTAATAGGCGCCGAGGTCGGCGCCCAGCACCAGCCCCTTGTAGACCAGCGTGCGCGCCGAGACCGAGACCGGGTAATAGGTGCGGGCCTTCGAGCCCAGCACTTCCAGCACGCGGTTCGACACCACCTTGCGGCAAACGAAGAGCTTCCTCTCGAAATGCGCCTCGTCGCGGATCGTCGGGCCGCGGCCGATGAACATCTGGCGGTGGAAGGGCTCGGTGCCCTTCACCGAATAGCCGAGCACGGAGGAATCGACCGGCACGTCGCGCCAGCCCAGAACCTTCAGGCCTTCCTCGCGCGTCGTCTCCCACCAGATGCGCTCCACGTCCTGGCGGTAAACCGGCTCGCGCGGCATGAACAGCTGCGCCACGCCATAGTGCCCGGCGGCGGGCAGCTCGAAGCCGAGGCGCTTCGCCTCCTCGGCGAAGAAGGAATGCGGGATCTGCAGCATCAGACCAGCACCGTCGCCAGCCTTCGGGTCGGCGCCCACGGCGCCGCGATGCTCGAGGTTCTTCAGGATGGACAGTCCATCGGCCACCATGCGGTGGCTTTTCACATTGTGGATGTTGGCGATGAGGCCGATGCCGCAGGCATCATGCTCGTTCTTCGGGTCATAGAGGCCGTGCGCCCCGGGAAGACCTTCTGGCCGGTATTGAATGTTCATGGCCAACTCCTTGCCTCGTCCTCGTCCCATCCTTCCCGCCGGGCCGTCATGGTCCCGATGGGTCTTCCTATCGTGCGGTGCGCAGGTGACGATCTTGCCGGGGGTGGGGCCTTCGGGTGGCCGCCGGACCCGTCAGGGCGATCCTTCTCCTGGGCATCCTGGCCCCGAGCGCTCGCCCTCAGATGGTTTTGCGGAGCGTAGCGCGGGGCAGCCGGGCGGCGTCGCCGGCCGGTTTGGCCGTCGTTTTCAGGGTGCTGGTGGTCGTATTCCGGAGCATCCGGGGGTCCACTTGCCTTGATTTGCCGCGAAAGGACAGTGTCACTGTCCTATCTCCTTATGACAGAATGAGGGGCGTAGCGCAAGATAGGAATCAGCCGGCCCAGAAATCAGCAATAAAATTTCGCCATTGACGCCTCTCATAAATGGGATATCCTCTCATTTATGGAACAAGACGACCTGTTCAGCGAAAGCATCGAGCGCCGCATCGCCCAGCGCATCCGTAGCCTGCGCACCGAGCGCCAGTGGCCGCTGGAGGAACTCAGCAGCCGCAGCGGCGTGTCGCGGGCCACGCTGTCGCGCATCGAGAACGGCGAGGTCAGCCCCACCGCCGCGGTGCTGTGCAAGATCTGCGGCGCCTTCGAACTCACCCTGTCGCGTCTCATGGTCCTCGTCGAGGAGGGCTTCGCCCCGCACCTCCCGCGTGACGGGCAGCTGCTCTGGACCGACCCCGAAACCGGCTACCAGCGCCGCGCCGTCTCGCCGCCGGCGCCTGGCCTCTCCGGCGAAGTGGTCGAGTCCACTCTCCGGCCCGGCACCCGCATCGCCTATGACCGCCCGCCGCGTCCCGGCCTCGAGCATCACCTGGTCATGCTCGACGGCGCGCTGACGCTCACCGTCGACGGCATCCGCCACCGCCTCGCCGCCGGCGACTGCCTGCGCTACCGGCTGCACGGCGAAAGCCTGTTCGAGACGCCCGCCAACAGCGGCGCGCGCTACTATCTCTTCATGGTGTGAACATGGACATCAGGCCCGGAGACCTCGCCGACCCCCGCATCGTCGCGCTGCTGCGCCACCACTACGACAAGTGCCATGAAGTGACGCCCAAGTGCAGCGCCCATGTCTTCACCCTCGAAAAGCTCGCCGCCCCCGGCATCGACTTCTGGGCCGCCTGGGATGGTGAAACGCTTCTCGGCACCGGCGCCATGAAGCCGCTCGACGCCACGCATGGCGAGGTCAAGTCGATGCACACCGCGGACGCCGCAAGACGCCGCGGCGTCGGCAGCGCGCTGCTCAGGCACATCATCGCGACGTCACGCGCGAGGGGGCTCACGCGCCTGAGCCTCGAGACGGGCTCCTTCGGCTATTTCGAGCCCGCGGTGGCCCTCTACAAGTCGCACGGCTTTGAAGAGTGCCCGCCATTCGGGGATTACAAGCCCGATCCCAACAGCGTGTTCCTGACGCTCGCGCTCTAACTCCCAAGACCGTCATCCCGGCCTTCGCCGGGGTGACGGAAGCGAGGGAGTCCCAAAAAAGGATCGCCGGGACGAGCCCGGCGATGATGACCTTCAGCGATGGCAGGAACCTACCCGCGCTTCACCGGAAACCCTGCCGCCTTCCACGCCTCGATGCCGCCGTCGAGGATATAGACCTCCGCATCGGTGCACTGCGCCAGTGCGGCCGCGTTCATCCGCGTGCGCGCGCCCGACTTGCAGTGGAACACCACCGCCGGCGCGCCGCTGATCGGCGTGCGGCCGATGCGTGACAGCGGCTCGTTCTTCGCGCCGGGAATGTTCTCGCCCAGATATTCGTTCACCTCGCGCACGTCGACGAGGAGCGCGCCCTGGTCCACGAGCTTCTTGGCTTCCGCCGCATTGATGTGCTTGAGCGCCATTGTCCTGTTCCTCAGCAGAATGTGTTCTTGAGCGTGGCGAGGATCTCGCGCACGCGGGGGTCGGCCACGCGGTAGAAGATCTGCTGCGCATCGCGCCTGGTGTCGACGATCTTCTCCTCGCGCATGCGGGCGAGGTGCTGCGACAGCGCCGACTGCGACAGGCCGACATGGCCGATCAGCGCATTCACGCTCATCTCGCCGTGTTCCAGCAGCTTGCACAGGATCATCAGGCGCTTCTCGTTGCTCAGCGCCTTCAGCATCGCTGCCGCCTCGGTGGCCTTTTCCTCGAACCCCTCGAGCGAGCGGTCGAGCATCAGCGTGCCCATGGGCACCTCCATTCCATGCTTGATAATTTAGAATTCTCTAATATACTGTCAAGGAAATTCATGCCCGAGGAGATGCCGGTCATGCCGAAACCCATCATCCACGCCTTCTTCGACGCGCCCACCAACACGGTGAGTTATCTTGTCGGCGATCCCGAAACGCGTCAGGCAGCGGTCATCGATCCGGTCCTCGACTATGATCACAAGTCCGGCAAGGCCAACGTCGCCTCGGCCGATGCCATCCTCGCCAAGGCCAAGGAGGAGGGGTTCACCGTCACCCTCGTCCTCGAGACCCATGTTCATGCCGACCACCTCTCCGGCGCGCCCTATCTCAAGATCAAGACCGGCGCCAGGGTGGCGATCGGCGAGCGCATCAAGGAGGTGCAGAAGATCTTCCGGCCGGTCTTCAACGCGATCGACGTCTCGGGCGAAGGTTCCGAGTTCGACATCCTGTTCAAGGACGGCGACCGCTTCACCATCGGCAGGCTCCAGGGCGAGGTTCTGGCCACCCCTGGCCACACGCCAGCCTGCGTCTCCTTCAAGATCGAGGACGCCGTCTTCGTGGGCGACACCATGTTCATGCCGGACTACGGCACGGCGCGTGCCGACTTCCCCGGGGGCGATGCCCGCACCCTCTACCAGTCGATCAGGCGCCTCATGTCGCTGCCCGGCGACACCCGTCTCTTCATGTGCCACGACTACCTGCCGAAGGACGGCCGCACGCATTACGCCTGGGAAACGACGGTCGCCGAGGAGCGGGCCCGCAACATCCACGTCCACGACGGCGTGTCGGAGGACGATTTCGTGAAGATGCGCACCACGCGCGATGCCACGCTCTCTGCGCCCACGCTGCTTCTGCCCTCCATCCAGGTCAACATGCGCGCCGGAAAACTGCCGCCGGCGGATGCCAACGGCGTGCACTACCTCAAGGTGCCGATTACACTGCCGGGTTGAGGCCGGCCCGCCCGCCTGACCCACTTCCGGAGCATGCGCCTTCCTGGCACGTCGAGCGCGCGCTGTCAAGGACTATTTTCTTATAACAGGATTCGCGAGCCCTCCGAACCCGCGCCATCGGCCGGGCCTGATCCGCCGGTCCCGCCCGGGGTCGCAAGAAGACGCCCGGATCGAGGAGCGGGGGAGGGCCTTGCGCAAAACGCGGCTTCTCCGCCCGGCGTTCTGTTCTATCCTCCCCCGAATCACTGAAACCACCTCCGGACCGCATGGCCCTTTCCCAGAACTTCCGCGGCATCGCCGCCATTCTCGTGGCCACCGGCAGCTTCGTCGCCAATGACACCTGCATGAAGCTGGCGCTGGAGGATGCGCCGCCCTTCCAGGTGCTGGTGATGCGCGGCATCGCGGCCATCGTCTGGTGCCTTCCCGTGATCTACGCCATGGGGTTGATCCGCCATCTGCCCAAGGCCTTCCACCCCTGGGTGCTGCTGCGCTCGGGCAGCGAGCTCGTCGCCATCCTGTGCTTCATCACGGCGCTCGCCCACATGCCGATCGCCGACCTGACGGCCATCACCCAGATCTCGCCGCTGGTCGTGTTGCTTGGCATGTGGCTGCTGTTCGGCGAGAGGGTGGGGGGCCTGCGCTTCTTCCTCGTCGGCCTCGGCATCACCGGCGCGCTGATGGTGGCGCAGCCCGGCGGTGTTGCTTCCTCGCCCTTCGCCGTCTTCGGCTTCCTCACCGCCGTGGGAGCCGCGTTCCGCGACATCCTCTCGCGCAAGGTGCCGTCGCGCACGCCGGCCCTTGCCGTCACCTTCTCCACCCTGTTCATCGTCATGGTGGGGGCGCTCGTCATGACGCTGCTGTTCGAGGCGCCGGTGGCGCCCACCTTCCGCCATGGCTGGCTCATGGCCATCGCCGGCTTCTTCCTGATGTGCGGCCATTCCTTCATCTACATGGCCTATCGCCTGTCACCGGCCCGCGTGGTGGCACCGTTCAACTATGCCTTCATGATCTGGGCCGGCATATCCGGCGTGCTGGTGTTCCAGCAGGTGCCCAATGCGCTGGCCGTCGCCGGCATGGCGCTGATCATGACGGCCGGCCTTGCCGTCGTCTTCCTCGAGGGCCGCGCCCGCCCGCCCACCCCCGCCGTGGCGGAGGTCTAGGCGATGCGGCTGGTCGATCCGCTCAACCGCCTGTTCGAGCGCGTTCCCTATTCCTTCATCGCGCTCGTGGCGCGCCTCTCGGTGGCCTGGCCGATCTGGGAGGCGGGCCGCGCCCGCGTCGACGGCGGCTGGAACATCCACGTGCCGCGATCCTCGACCATGGCCATGTATCTCGGCGGCTGGAACCTGCACTCCATCCCCTATGACTGGGCGGCGATCGCCACGCAGCTGGCCGAGTTCGCGCTGCCCATCCTGCTCGCGGTGGGACTTGCCAGCCGGCTGGCGGCCTTCGGCCTTCTCGTCCTGCTCGTCGTCTTCGAACTCTTCGTGCATCCCGGCCCCTATGCCGTGCACGGCGCCTGGGCGGCGCTGCTGCTCATGGTCATGCGCTTTGGCCCGGGCAGCGTCTCGCTCGACGACGCACTGGGCCGCCGCGGATGAGCGAGCCGCGCAACATCCTCATCGTGCTGCATTCCGAAAGCTCGACGGCGGGCCGCATCGGCCACATGCTGGAGGAGCGGGGCTACCGCCTCGACATCCGGCGCCATTGCCTCGGAGACCCGCTGCCTGAGACGCTCGAGCAGCATGCCGGGGCGGTGATCTTCGGCGGCCCGATGAGCGCCAATGACGGCGATGAATGGATCGCCCGCGAGATCGACTGGATCGGCGTGCCGCTGAAGGAGCAGAAGCCCTTCCTCGGCGTCTGCCTCGGCGCGCAGATGCTGTCGAAGCACCTCGGTGGAACCGTCGGCCCGCATGCCGACGGCCTCGTCGAGATCGGCTACTATCCGCTGCGCCCCACAGAGCAGGGCCGCGACCTCGGCCCCTGGCCCGCCCATGTCTATCATTGGCACCGCGAAGGGCTGACACTGCCGCGCGGCACGGTGCGCCTCGCCACGGGCGACACCTTCGAGAACCAGGCCTTCCGGCATGACGGCCATGCCTTCGGCATCCAGTTTCACCCGGAGGTGACGCGCCTCACCATGCACCGCTGGGGTGTGCTGGGGGCGCACCGCTTCGTGCTGCCCAATGCCCAGGACTCCCGCGCTCATCTCGACGGCAACCTGCTGCACGATGGCCCGGTGAAGGACTGGCTGTCGCGCTTCCTCGCCCACTGGCTCAAGCCTCCGGCCGCGCCTGTGCCGGCCTGAGACGGCAGGCCCGCAGCCGTTAAGCCTTTCTTCGCACCCTCTAAACCGTTTGGAAACCGCGACGGCCCATGATGCAGTCATGGCCACCGGGATCCTTAGCGGTCTCCTGCGCCACGGCGATCCGGGATCATGTACTGCGTACCCGGGTGCCCCTGTTTCGCGGGGAGCCTGCAGTCCGGCTCCCCGCGCCCATTTCCGCCATTGCGAAACATCCTGGTGCGCATGACATTGTATCGGTCATGGCATCCCCTCCCTTCGAAAGCTGGTTGAAGCCGGGTCCGGCGGGCCTCCATTGCCTGCCCGCCGACTTCCACATCGATCCGTCGGCGGCTGTGCCGCGCGCCGTCATCACCCACGGCCATTCGGACCATGCGCGACCCGGCCATGGCGCCGTGCTGGCGACGGCGGATACGCTGGCCATCATGCGTCTCAGGCTCGGCGAACTCGGCCAGACCCAGGCTCTGGCCTATGGCGAGCCGCTCAGGGTGAAGGACGTCACCGTGACCCTCGTCCCCGCCGGCCACATCCTCGGTTCGGCGCAGGTGGTGATCGACTACCAGGGGCAGCGCGCCGTGATCTCCGGCGACTACAAGCGCCACGCCGATCCGACCTGCGATCCCTTCGAGCTCGTGCCCTGCGATCTCTTCGTCACCGAGGCCACCTTCGGCCTTCCCGTCTATCGCCACGAGCCCGACACGGCGGAAGTGCAGAAGCTGCTCGCCTCGCTTAGGGACTTTCCCGAACGCACCCACCAGATCGGCGTCTATGGCCTCGGCAAGTGCCAGCGCCTCATCGCGCTTCTTCGCCAGGCGGGCTACGAGCGGCCGATATGGCTGCACGGCGCGCTGCGATCGATGACGGACTACTATGTGTCGCGCGGCTTCGCGCTGGGCGAGGTGCCGAATGCCACGGATGCCCCAGACAAGCTTCCGGGCGAGATCGTGCTGTCACCACCCTCGGCGCTGGGCGACCGCTGGTCGCGGCGCTTCGCCGATCCGCTGGCCGGCTTCGCCTCCGGCTGGATGCGCATTCGCGGCCGGGTGCGCCAGCGCGGCGTCGAGCTGCCGCTGATCATCTCGGACCACTGCGACTGGCCGGAGCTGATCCGCACCGTCACCGAGACCGGGGCGCGCGAAGTGTGGGTCACCCATGGCCGCGAGGAGGCACTGGTGCACGAGCTTGGCAAGCGCCAGATCACGGCGCGTGCGCTGCGCCTCGTCGGGCGTGAGGACGACAGCGAATGAAGGCCTTCTCGCAGGTCCTCGACCGCCTTACCTACACCCCGGCGCGCAACGGCAAGCTGATGCTGATGCGCAACTACTTCCTGTCGACGCCGGATCCCGACCGCGGCTTCGCACTCGCCGCCCTCACGGACGGTCTGCCCATCGACTTTCCGCTGCGCCGCGTGCTCTCCGAGATCGGCGAGAGCCGCTTCGACCCCGATCTCTTCCGCATGTCGCGCGACGACGTGGGCGACACGGCGGAAACGGTGGCGCTGATCTGGCCGGTGACGGAGGCGCAGGGCGATGCGCCGCGGCTTTCCGAGATCGTCGCCGCCGTCTCGAAGGCGGGCAGGGGCGGGCATGCGGCACTGCTCACGCAATGGCTCGACCGGCTCGACGCGACAGGGCGCTGGGCGCTGCTGAAGTTCCTGAGCGGCGCGCCGCGCGTCGGTGTCTCGGCACGGCTCGCCAAGCAGGCGGTCGCCGATGCCTTCGGCAAGTCCGTCGACGACATTGAGGAGCTGTGGCATGGGCTGTCTCCTCCGTACACGGAGCTCTTCGCCTGGCTGGAGCAGAAGGCGGAGCGGCCGTCTCTGTCGGCGATCCCGGTGTTCCGCCCACTCATGCTGGCGCACGCGCTGGAGGAGGGCGACTGGCAGGCGATGAACCTCGATGAATTTTCCGCCGAGTGGAAGTGGGATGGCATCCGCATCCAGGTGGCGGCGAAGGGCGGCGCGACGCGGCTGTTCTCGCGCACCGGCGACGACATCGGCCAGAGCTTCCCGGAACTCGTCGACCATTTCAAGTTCGATGCCGTGCTCGATGGCGAGCTTCTCGTCATGCGCAACGGCGAGGTGGCGCCCTTCTCGGACCTGCAGCAGCGCCTCAACCGCAAGACCGTGACGCGCGCCATGGTGACGAAGTATCCCGTCCACGTCCGCTTCTACGATGCGCTGGAGATCGGCGGAGAGGATTTGCGCGGGCTTGCCTTCACCGCGCGGCGCGAGCGCCTTGAAGCCTGGCACCGGCAGTTCGGACCGGCCCACAGCGATCTTTCGGAGGTGCTGACCTTCGCCAGCAAGGAGGAGCTGAAGGCGCGCTGGCAGGCGACGCGCGAGGAGGGGATCGAAGGCCTGATGCTGAAGCGCAAGGAGAGTCCCTATCTCGCCGGCCGCCCCAAGGGCCACTGGTACAAGTGGAAGCGCGCCGCGCTCACGGCCGACTGTGTGCTTCTCTATGCCCAGAAAGGCAACGGCAAGCGCTCTTCCTTCTATTCCGACTACACCTTCGGAGCGTGGACCGAGAAGGACGGCCAGCCCTTCCTGGTGCCCGTCGGCAAGGCCTATTCCGGCTTCACCGACGAGGAACTGGTGGCGCTCGACCGTTTCGTGCGCCAGAACACCATCGAACGCTTCGGCCCGGTGCGGTCGGTGACGCCGAAACTGGTGCTGGAGGTGGCCTTCGACGCGATCCAGCAGTCGACCCGCCACAAGTCCGGCATCGCCATGCGCTTTCCCCGCGTGTCGCGCATCAGGTGGGACAAGCCGGCAGCGGAGGCGGACACGCTGGAGACGCTGAAGGGGCTTATGGTGGCGGCCCGATGAGAGCTAGGGCAGTGCCGCGCGCGCCACGCGGCACACCACGGAGTAGGCGGGGTTGAAGACGTTCGCCACGTCATAGCGCACGCATTGCCCCATCACGTGGCTCGCGGCCACCGCGTCGAGGCCGAAGTCGGCCATCAGCCAGTCCAGCATCTCGGTGGTGGCGTGCTGCAATGCCTGGTCCAGCGGCCTGGCGTTGCCGATGGTGAAGATCTCGGTTGCAGTCATGCCGCGCGGCCAGCCGATCTTCTGGCCCTTCATGACGCGCGCCGTGAAAGTCACCTCCGCCGCGGTCTCGATGCCGGTGCCCACGATCTCGCCGTCGCATTGCTGGGCGTGCACGTCGCCGAGGAAGAACAGGGCACCCGGCACCGACACCGGGAACATCACCTCGACGCCCGGCCTGAAGCCGCGATAGTCCATGTTGCCACCGTAGCGCCCGCTGGTGGCGGTGGAGATTGCCTGGCCCATGTCGGGCGCCACGCCGAAGCAGCCGATCATCGGCTCCACCGCGACGGACCAGGTGGCGAGGGCCGGCGGCGGTTCGGCCAGCCGGGCGCGGCCCGCCGCCGCATCGATCAACCACTCCGTCTTGCGCCGCGTGGGGAAGCGGTGCACGGCCTGCGGGTCGACCACGTTGGGGCTGAGCACGTCGAAGGTCCATCCGGTGGGCCTCGTCATGCGGATGTCGCGGATGGTGACGAGCAGCGTGTCGCCCGGTTCCGCGCCTTCGATGAAGAATGGCCCGGTCATCGGGTTCGGCCGGCAGGCGATCTCAACGCCGCGCCAGTCGAAGCCGTGGGCATCGGCGGTGGCCGCGGTCACCGTGTCGCCGCTGGCGATGACGAGGGCGGGCGCGTGGCTGCCGATGCTGTTGTGGAGTGTCTGGGGCGTGAAGCTGTGGTGTGTCATGATGGAGGAAGTGTCGCCGCATCGCTCTGGCGACGCAAGCGCGGCGAACTGGCTCAGGCCAGCGCTTCGGCCAGCAGCTTCTTGGCCAGCAACACGGCGGCGGGGCCATTGGCGGCCGTGCCGTCGGCGCCGACCAGACCGACGAGCTCGGGATCGCGCGATACCGCCGACCCGCCGATCATGATGCCGATCCTCGGGTTGAGCGAACGCTGGCGCACCAGCGAAATCGAATCCCGCAGCGACTGGACATGCACGTCCGAGCCGAGCGAGAAGCCGACGACGCCGAACCATTCCCGCGACACGATCTCGGCGGGCTCCGCGATGTTGGTGGAGGCGCAGGTCCAGACGTGCCATCCGCCGGCGCGCAGGAACTTCTGCACGATGGTGCTGCCGAGGCTGTGCTGCTCGCCGGGCGCGGCCGCCAGCAGCACGCGGCGCTTTTCGTCATAGTCGGGGATCTGGCCCAGCCCCTCGAACTCATGGACCAGCCGCTGCAGGCGCGACACGCCGATGGTCACGTCGACGAAATCGGCCTTGTCCTCGTTCCACAATTCGCCGAGCAGCCGGGCGGTGGGCTCCAGCAGCTCGGCATGCAGGTCGTCGAGCGACACGCCCTCGTCCTTGAGCTTCAGCACGAAGTTGGTGGCATCGTCATTATCGGGCCCCGTCACCAGCCGGCCGAGTTCGGCGATCGCACCGGTGCGCAGGACGACTGGCGGCTCCGCGGCCGGTGCAGGCTCATGCAGGGCGACGAGCTGCGGCAGCACGTGCTCGGCGACGATCTTGCTGAGCTTGGCATAGCGGAAGTCGGGAAGGTCGACGGCGATTTCGAGTGGTGGCAGAAAACCCCCGCCTGCTCCGGACTGCTCGCCGGAGAGGTAATCAGGCTTCACGGAAGCCAATCCGACCGTTACTTCCGAATCGTCTGCCATCCCATCCCTGTCGGGCCGCCTCTCTTGCCATGGAGCGGTCTCGGAAACAGGTGTCATGATACGGTAGCATCCAGCCGGGTGCAATCGACCAGTTTGCCACGTCTGGTCGTTTATTCACACAAACGTCGCCCCCGGCGAGCGCTGCGCTCAGGTCGTTAGTGTAAGATTATTGTATAATTGGATTTTCCGGCTGAAGTCCTCCGCGGACCCCGGGCCGGACGCCGCCGGCGCGCGGGGCCTCCTTGCTAGTTTGAGAAGCACTCGTTGATCGGATACTGCTGGCCGTAGAGGGCCTCGGTCAGCACGCGGCCCGCGCCAGGGGGCGAGCCGACCGGAATGATGGAGCCGTTGTCGACCGTCTGGCTGCAGGCCGAGAACGCCTGCTTCTGGCAGGGGTAGGGGCCGATGAACTGGTAGCCGAAGGGAGCGTTGGAAGAGGTGGGCTTGGTCATCGGGCACGAGCAGATGATCTCGTCGGCGCCGACCATGCCCACGCCGGGGAAATACTTTCCGGTGGTGCTCTTGAAGCAGGTGCCGCCGTCACATTGCGCATAGGCGGCCGTGGAGCCGCCGGGGCAGGTGTAAAGGGCCTTGCTGCCGCCCTTGCGCACTTCTGTCGGCAGGCTGAAGGTGCTCATCATGTAGCCGTTGCTCACGCCCTGCGCATTCATGTCGCAGATGTTCTGGGTCTTGCCGCCGGACTGATAGGTGAGTGGCGGCGCGCTAATCGAGTTGCCCTTCTTGATGACGCACTTGGCGTAGCTCACGTCCTGGTAGACGAAGGCCGAGGCGGAGGCGCACAGCGCATAGGTCTGGTTCGAGCAGATGGCATAGGGCTGGCTGTTGCTGATTGCGTGGGCAGTCAGCGGCGCTGCGAAACACAGCAGCACGGCGGCGCAGAACGGGACAAGGCGGCGGATCAAGGCGAAGCACTCCGGGTTCGAACAGTGTCTGGAACCGGCCTTCCTAGGCGGTCGGGAGGGCCAGAAAAATAGGTAAAACCCGCATAGGCATCGTCCTGTGCCGCGTCATTTTCCGGCGGAGAAGACAATTACCGATTGTCAAATCCTCTGCCTAAACCCCTCTATCGCCTTGCATATTTCTCTCGCCATGACGGCGGGAAAGGCTTAATTCAGGGGGCTGTCAGCCGGCGCGCCGCAGGCAATTGCGTCGCGAGGGGGTTGAGTCGGAATGGAGCGGGCGCTCCTTTCCGGTCGCGAATTCCGGCAGGCCTGCCCGCAGGGGGCAAGAGTTCGAGTCGCCACGGGCGGGAGTGTCGGCGAAGGAATGGGCGATCCCCGGGGAGGGGGAAGGGAATGACGGCGGACTGGCGTCGCAAGCTGCGGCTGTTCTTCAAGTTCGGGCTCCTCGTCTGCTTGCCTCTCACCGGCTATCTGTGGGCCCAGATGGGCGTTTCGCCCGCGGCCGTTGCCATGAGCGTGGTCTGCGTGGGAATGGCGATCGGTGCCGAAGGCCTCGCTTCGGCCGCGGAATCCCGGCTCTCACACATGCTGACCGTCTCCGACGCCGAGGAACAGGCCTTCCAGACCGAGGTCGCCAGCCGCGAGGAACGCCTCCGCCAGATGGACCGCATCGTCGAGACCCTGTCCAACCAGAACCACGATCTGCGCGGCAAGCTCGTCTCGCTGCATGGCGAGGTTCACCGCTTCGAGGAGGAGGAGGCGGTCGAGAAACCGGTGGTGGAAGCGGCCCCCGAGGTGCCCGCCGCCAGCGAGGACGAGACGGCCGAGCCGACCAGCGGCGAGGTCACCGACATCACGTCGCTGCGCAACCGGCGCTGACGCCCCGTTTCCGGCCACCACCTGCCACGGTTACAGGTTGACAACCCGCGGCACTTTCAACAAACGGCAATGGTCATGCTCACCTCGCCCTTCCGGTCACTCCTCGCCGCCGCACTGCTGGTGACGCTCGCCGCCTGCGGCACCAACGTGCCGCGCCTCGACGATGCGCCCGTCAATACCTATGCCACCCCGGTCGGCTACAAGGGCATCCGCTACTGGGGCGATGCCGAGCTGAAGAAGCTGAACGAGGCCTCCGCCGAGCGCCTCGAGGAGCTCAAGATCGCCCACAAGGCCGATCCGTCGATCCCGCTCGACCACGCCTATTACCTGGCGATCTCCGGCGGCGGCGGCGATGGCGCCTATGGCGCCGGCGTCCTCAACGGCTGGACCAAGGCCGGCAACCGTCCCCAGTTCGAGATCGTCACCGGCATCAGCACCGGCGCGCTGTCCGCACCCTATGCCTTCCTCGGCTCCGCCTATGACGGCAAGCTGAAGGAAATCTACACCACCATCGATGACGCGGACGTGATGAAGAAGAAGGGCGCCATCAGCGGCATCTTCGGTTCGTCGATGACCGACAACGGTCCGCTCAAGGCGCTGGTGGCGAAATACGTGACCCAGGATCTCATCGACAAGATCGCCATCGAATATGGCAAGGGCCGCCGGTTGCTGGTCGGCACCACCAACCTCGATGCCCAGCGCCCCGTGGTGTGGGACATGACGGCGATCGCCGCCAGCGGCAACCCGGACCGGCTGCAGCTGTTCCGCAACGTGCTGGTGGCCAGCGCGGCAATTCCCGGCGTGTTCCCGCCGCAGCTCATCAAGGTCACGGCCGACGGCAAGCTCTACGAGGAGCTGCACGTCGATGGCGGCACCACCACGCAGGCCTTCCTCGTCTCGGCGCAGAATTCGCTGAAGGAGGTCGACAAGGCGCTGAAGTTCCCGCGCAAGCGCAGCCTCTACATCATCATGAACGGCTCCTTCGCGCCGCAGGCCGAGAAGACCGAAACCAAGACGCTGGCGATCGCCGCCCGCTCGATCTCGACGCTGATCAAGAACCAGTCGATCGGCGATGCCTACCGCATGTATGCGCAGTGCCAGAAGGATGGCATCGCCTACAACATCACATCGATCCCGGCGAGTTTCACCGACAAGGCCAAGAGCGAATTCGACCAGGGCTACATGCGCAAGCTCTATGACGTGGGCTACCAGGCGGGTGCCAACGCCACCGCCTGGGACAAGGAACCGCCGGACTACGAGCGCTGACGGCCTAGCCCGCGGCAGCCGGAACCACGCCCTCCGTGCCGCGCCCCAGCTTCAGGCCATGCATCTCGGCCAGCCGCAGGATGTCGAGATAGAGATCATGCGTCGCCTCGCGCGAGGTGCGGCCGCTGCGCGTGCCGATGTTGGTCGAGATCTCGACCTCGATGCCGTCGGAGGCGATGCGCGAGATCCTGACTTCGGTCGAGGCGGCATCGAAGATGGGGTTGGCGGCGATGCGCTCCCGGATGCCCTCGGTCAGCGCCGTCAGCCGGTCGGGCGTTGCGCCCGCCGTCACCAGCAGGGTCGAGGTGAAGGTCCGCCGCCGCCGGGCGCCGAGATTGTTCACGGCCATGTCGGCGAGCTTGCCGTTGGGCACCACGAGCAGGCTGTCGTGGATCGTCCGGATGCGGGTCGACCGCAGGCCCACCGCCTCGACCCAGCCGTTGATGTCGCCGGCGATGATGCGGTCGCCCTTGCGGAATGGCCGGTCGCCCAGCAGGATTCCCGCACCGAAGATATTGGACAGCGTCTCCTTCGATGCGAAGGCCACCGCGAGGCCGCTGATGCCGAGGCCGGCCAGCAGCCCGCTGGTCGGCAGCGACCAGAGGTAGCTCAGCGTCAGCACGGTGGCCACGACGATCGACAGCTTGGCGACGCCCGCCGCGAAGGTGAGCAGGATGTTGTCGAAGGCCGTGTCCGTCTTCTCGGCGAAGCCCTCGAGAACCGACAGCACGAAGACCACGAGCTGCCACAGCGCGAAGGCGAGGATGGCCACCAGCAGCGTGCCGATCACCGGCAGGGTATACTGCCGCGCCGCCGCCGGAAGCCCCAGCATCAGAACCAGGCGCGAGCCTGCGAGGAAGGAGACGCCGAGCGCCAGCGCCAGCGCCAGGCGCTGCGGGTTGGCGACATGGCGGTGCAGTGCCTGCCGCGTCAGCAGCCACAGCAGCGCCTGGCGCAGCACCAGCGTCGACACGATCATGGCGGCGACCAGCAGCAGGCTGGCCAGCAGCTGCCAGTATTCGATCTGGCCAGGCCCCGGCAGGCTGTGGAGCAGGAAAGGCGCGAAACGCTTCACCTGGTCGCGCATCGCGAACATCGGCGACTCGGGGATGAAGCTCGGGTCCAGCGCGTTGTTGTTGGGCAGCCGTTCGGCGGCGCGGTAGAGGGCGCGGATGTCGCGCGCCGTTTCGGCGGAGAACTTCCACAGCGTGTCCTTGCCGGTGCCCACCGGTTCGATGACGATGCGCCCCTGCGGCAGCTCGAAGAACACGAAGGGCTCGCGGCTGGCGCCGGAATTCGGCACGTATTGCAGCGTGCGGTGGCCCACCTGGTCGAGGATGCGCACCAGGTATTGCGCCACGAAGGTGCCCTCGGTCTCGCGCAGGACCGATGGCACCTGCGACAGGTCGATGGCGGCGAGGGCCTGTGCCTGGCCGCCCGACTGCCAGCGCTGCATGCCGTCGAGGAAGGCGCGGATGGTGTCGCGCGGGTTCTGCATCTGTCGGTAGCCGTCGGCCGTCTCGGCGCCGGCGGCCTCGAGGGCGGTGCCGAGCTTGTCGGGCGTCGGCATCATGATGTGCCACTTGCCCTGGGCGTTGCGCTCCATGTCGAGAGTGATGATGGACTTCGAGTCGATCTGCGGCAGCGACAGGGTGAAGGTCGCTGCCTCCTCGTCGTCGGGGATCGTCGACATGTTGAAGGTGGCGCGGTCGATGAGCTGGAAGAGCCTTTGGGCGCCGGTGAAGCGGGCCTCGCGCGAGGTCCAGCCCGGGTCGCTTCCGAAATCGACGGCATCGAGCGCCGAGGACAGCGCGTAGGTCCTGTTGCTGCGCGCCAGGCTGGCGGCTTCGAGGAAGCTCCTGAGCGCGGCGCGCGGGCTCGAAAGGTCGATGGTGACCGGCTCCGCCTGCCGGTCGCCGGCCACGACGCGCACGCCGTTCAGCCAGTCACCCGACTCCGTCGTCCCCGCGAAGCTGCTGCCATCGGGGCTGAGCGTGGCGGCGAGCGACTCGGTCTGGCCATTGTAGAGGATCTGGCCCTCGAACTGGCCGTCCCGCGCGGTGCCGCGAATCAGGCCGTTGCCGAAGCTGCCGCCCACCGAGCTGCCGTCCTGCTGCAGGCTCACCAGCGCACCGCCGTTGCTCCAGGTCAGCTGCCAATCGCCCGTCCACGGCGCGTCGGCCGATGCCGTTCCCGCCGTGAGCACCGCCCACAGCACCACCACCACCAGTCTGATCACGCCGACGCCCGTCCGTTTCATGGACGGCCATAGATGCACGACGGCGCCCGGCTGGCAACTGCGGCCCGCGTGCGGGCACGGGGAGGGGAGCGCGGCCGCGCCGCCCCTAGCCGGCGCGCGCCATGCTCAGATGCGGATGTCCGGCGCGCGGCCGCTTCAGGTTGGCGGTGAAGCGCCCATGGTCGGCCAGCTGCTCGAGTTCCGACAGCATTTCGCGGATCTTCTCGCGGCGCAGGCGAACCACGTCGCCGAGCGACACGATTCCGGCGAGGCGCCCCTCGCTCAGCACCGGCAGGTGCTGGACATGATGCTCGCTCATCATCTCGAGGAGCTCTGCCTCGGGGGTGTCAGGCGAGCAGGTGTGCTTGCAGCTGTTCATGATGTCCTGCGCGGTGACGCCGATCGTGCAGGCCTGGCCGCTGGCCACGGCGCGCACCACGTCGTTCTCCCGGATCATTCCCACGATGGCGCCCGCCTTGTCGAGCACCACGAGTGCGCCGATGTGGTGGCGGGTGAGCCGCGCCGCCACCGCCAGGATGCTGTCGCCCGGCGCGGCGGTGATCACCCTGCCGACCTTGTTCTTGATGATGCGTGCCACCGTCATGTGTGTCCCCTCCGCCGGGCGGGGCCGGAATGACCCCGGATCGGTAAGGGGCATGAAATGACGGTGCCGCAGAAGCGTACATGCGTAGGATTCGAGAGAGAGGGCTCGGTAATTCTCCCTAGGTACCGGGAATGACCGACCGAAGCCCATGAAATCTCGGGACGATATTCTGGCCTCCGCACGAGCGAAGCTCAGCGACGGCCGCCGGGCACCGCTTTTCTACGGTGGCGGGCGGTCCGTGCACGCGGCGTGAGGCGGCCACGGCGATCCACACCACGCGCTCAGGACCATGCTCGAACGCGATCCCGATCTTCATCATCTTCGGCATGGCTCCTGTCACGCCTTGAACTGACGTCAACGCCGCCATCACTCTTTTTCGATAGGGCAGGCGGTACGGCCGCGCTAGTTTCCGCCGCCGAAACACCATCCGGAGACTGCCGTGAACCTTCTGCCCGAGCTTCCCTTCCCGACGAACGAACCCGAATGGGCCTACAGGCCGGGCACGCCAGAGCAGAAGCAGCTGGCCGGCGCGCTGGCGCACCACGCGGTGGTGGACATTCCCACCGTCATCGGCGGCAAGGAATATTTCTCCGGCGACACGCTCGAGGTCCGCTCGCCGCATGACAAGGGGCGCGTCGTCGCCCGCATCCACCGGCCCAGCGCGGCGCAGCACCGCGAGGCCATCGCCAATGCCGTCGCTTCCGCCGCGGACTGGGCGCGGCTGCCCTTCCAGTCGCGCGCCGCCGTCATGCTGCGCGCCGCCGAGATCGTGGGCTCCGAGTTCCGCACGCGCATCAACGCCGCCACCATGCTCGGCCAGTCCAAGACCATCGACCAGGCGGACCCGGATGCCGCCTGCGAGCTCATCGACTTCCTGCGCTTCAATGTGTTCTATGCCCAGAAGCTGTTCCGCGAGCATCCCGTCTCCACGGCGGCGGCCGCCAACCGCATCGACTGGCGCCCGCTCGAGGGCTTCGTCTATGCGGTCTCGCCCTTCAACTTCACGGCCATCGGCGCCAACCTCTCCACCGCCCCTGCGCTGATGGGCAACGGCGTCGTGTGGAAGCCGTCGGAGAAATCCGCGCTCGCCAACTACATCTTCTACCAGGCGCTGCAGAAGGCGGGGCTGCCGGCCGGCGTCATCAACTTCGTGCCGGCCGATGCGGCAGCCCTCACCGAGGTGGCGCTCGCCTCGCCCGATCTCGCGGGCGTGCACTACACGGGGTCGACCGCCGTGTTCCGCTCGATCTGGGCAGGCGTCGGCGCCAACATGCAGAATTACCGCAGCTTCCCGCGTCTCGTCGGCGAAACGGGCGGCAAGGGCTATGTGCTGGCGCACCCCTCGGCGGATGTCGAGGTGCTGGCCATCGCGCTCATCCGCGCCGCCTTCGAGTTCCAGGGCCAGAAGTGTTCTGCAGCCTCGCGCGCCTATGTTCCGAAAAGCCTGTGGCCGGCGCTGAGCCGCCGCATCCGCGAGCGCCTCGGCGAACTGCAGGTGGGCGACGTCGCAGACCCCGGGACCTTCATGGGCGCCGTCATCGACCAGGCCTCGTTCAACCGGCTCTCGGCCCGTCTCGGGGCGGCGCAGTCCGATCCCGAGGTCAAGATCATCGCCGGCGGCACCGCCGCCGACGCGGTGGGCTATTTCGTGCAGCCCACCGTGCTCGAGGTGTCCAACCCGCGCCATGCGCTGATGAACGACGAACTCTTCGGCCCCATCGTCACCGTCTATCCCTATGACGATGCGCAATGGGCCGGGATGTTTGCGCTGATCGACCAGACCAGCCCCTATGCGCTGACGGGCTCGGTGTTCTCGCCCGATCCCGTGGCGTTGCATGAGGCTTCCCAGGCCCTCGTCAATTCCGCCGGCAACCTCTATCTCAACGACAAGCCGACCGGCGCGGTGATCGGCCAGCAGCCCTTCGGCGGCATGCGCGGCTCGGGCACCAACGACAAGGCCGGCTCGTGGATGAACATGCTGCGCTGGACCTCGCCGCGCACCGTGAAGGAAACCTACAGGCCCCCGAATGCATGGACCTTCGGCGCATGAACCGGACGCGGAAGATCTTCGTCCCCGATGCCGCCAGCCTGCCGAAGACGGCGGACGTGGTTGTGGTCGGCGGTGGCATCGTCGGCGTCGCCACGGCGTTCTGGCTGTCGCGGGCGGGACTCGACACGGTGCTGGTCGAGATGCGCGAGGGTCTTTCGACGCTCACCACGCCGCTCTCCGTCGAAAGCTTCCGCGCCCAGATGACCGAGTCGGCGATGGCGGACCTCGTGCTGCCGTCGATCCGCATGTACGAGAACTTCGCCGAGACGGTCGGCATTCCCGGACACGACATCGCGCTCAAGCACCAGGGCTATCTCTTCGTCTCGGATGACGCGGCGATGGCGGAGAAGCTGCGGCAGGCGGTGGCGGTGCACCACAGCCATGGCGTCACCGGTTCCGAGTTCGTCGATGCCGACGCCATCCGCCGGCGCTTTCCCTATATCTCGGAGCGCATGGTCTGCGGCACCTTTCACCAGAACGACGGCTGGCTCTCCAGCCACGAGGCGACGCAGGGCTTCGCCAAGGGCTCGCGTGCCAAGTTCCTGCTGCAGACCAGGGTGACGGGCATCGGCACCGATGCGGCAGGCGTTGCCGCCGTCCACACCAGCCGCGGCAGCATCGCCACGCGGCACGTCGTCAATGCCGCGGGTCCCTTCGCACAGTCCATCGCGCAGATGGTGGGAGTGACGCTTCCCGTCGATGCGGTGCGCCGCCAGAAGGTGCATGTCGCGCCCAAGCCGCAGATCCCGCGCAGCGCGCCGCTGTGCATCGACATCGGGGCGGAAACCTACTGGCGCCCCGAACATGGCGGCGCCCTCATGGCCTGGGTCGATCCGGACGAGCCGGTCACCGCAAACCCGCTCGAGGATGTGCCCACCGACTGGGACTATGCCGCCGTACTGCTCGACAAGATCACCGCGCTCTCGCCCTTCTGGGCCGAGGTGGCGGAGACGCTCAGTGCGAGCGACCTCACCACCACGGCGGGCTACTACATGTACACCCCCGACGACCAGCCGCTGATCGGCCCGGTCGACGCGGTGAATGGCTTCCATCTGAACTGCGGCTACTGGGCCGGCGTCATGCTGTCGCCCGAAGCCGGGCGCCGGGTGTCGTGCCTCGTCACCGGCGAGATGCGGCCCGAGGACAATCCGCTGCGCCCCAGCCGCTTCGCCGAGGGCCTGGTCACGACGGGCGACAGTTTCCTGCGCGGCCGCCACTAGCTCTTCGCCGCGGAGCGCCGAAGACCGGTCAGCCGCTGCCGTCCTTGGCCGCAGCAGTGATCGCGTGCAGCGGAGCTGCGGATGCAGTCTCGCACTGTTTGCAAGACATCGCTGCGGGGGAGTGCTAGGAATCCCTCCGGACCTCGGCGTGTCGTGCGTCACGTCTGCCAGGATTTCGCCGTCACACGCTTTCGAGAGTTTCCCATGCTCGGCAGAATTGCTCATTGGGCCCAGCACCAGCCGGACAAGACGGCGGTGTTCTTTCCCGGTCGCGTCATCACCTACCGTCAGTTCCATGCCAAGGTCAGGCAGCTGATATGGACTCTCTCGCAGCGTGGTTTTCGCAAGGCTGGCATCGCTGCCGTCTTCGGCGACACGCTGCTCGACGACTGGCTGCTGATCGCCGCCCTGCGCGGCATGGGCCTCGACACCATCTGCCCCAAGTCGCCCGCGCAGCTGAACGAGATGTCGCTGCACAAGCTCTCCGTCATCGTCATGGGCGAGGACACGGCCCGCACCGCCACCATTCCCCATGAGTTCTTCGCGACGCCGCGTGTCGTGGTGCCCGGCGCGCTGCTGGCGGCGGCCGAGGTTGCCGCGGTGCCGGACCCGGCGCAGGTTGCGGAGGGTGGCCACATGCTGGTGACCACGGGCACCACCGGCGCCCCCAAGGCCGTCCACTATCCGGGCGCACATGAGGCCCTTCGCAGCGAGCTTCGCGCCAGCAGCTTTGGCTTCGCCCACGACACCGTCTACTACGCGTCCAACTTCCCGCTCTACACCGCCGTCGGCTACAAGAATCCGGCCTCCACCTGGCACTGCGGCGGCACCGTCGTCATCGACCCGCTGCCCTATCATGCCGCCCTCAGGCTGCCGGAGACCATTACCTCGATGGTGCTTACCCCGGCCCTGATCGAGGGTTTCGCGGCCTCGCCGCGCGTGGGGGAGGCGGTGCGGCAGACGGCCATCATCCGTGTCAGCGGTGGATTCCTGAGCGCCGGAAGCTGGGAAAAGGTCCGCTCCGCATTCGGCCATCCGATCGAGGTCTATTTCGCGGCAACCGAGATCATCGGCATCGTCATGCGCTCCCGTGTCACCTCGCTCGATGCGCTGACCTGGCTCACGCCCGAACAGGGCCAGCGTGTCGAGATCGTCGATGACAACGGTGCGGTGTGCCCGGCGGGCGTCGAGGGGCAATTGCGCATCGGGCTCAGTGAAATCGATGCCAAGAGCTATGTGGGAGACGCTGCCGCCTCGGCGCGGACGTTCCGCGACGGCTGCTTCTATCCGGGAGACCTCGCCGTGAAGCGGGCGGATGGCAGGGTCCGGATTCTCGGGCGCCTCAGCGATGTGATCAATGTTGGCGGCCTGAAACTGGCCGCTGCCCCGATCGAGCACGCGATCCAGGTGGCGCTGAGGGCCGATGAGGTCTGCGTGTTCTCGGGGACGGACCGCGCCGGGAACGACCAGGTGGTGGTGGCCTGCCGCCGCGTGGCCGGGTTGAGCCGAAGCGAGCATGCAGAGGTCGAGAAACTGGTTGGCAGGCTGGGGCCGGTTCGTGTGGCGCATCTGACGGCGTTTCCACTGAGCCCCGGCGCCATGCAGAAGACAGACCGCAAGGCCCTGCGCAAGATCCTGCTCGACCAGCCCGTCGGCAAGGTGTGACGTCCGTTTCTTGCGTTGCCGGGTCCGTGGGCCTGGTGGAGCGAAGGGGGATCGAACCCCTGACCTCGGCATTGCGAACGCCGCGCTCTCCCAACTGAGCTACCGCCCCCTTTTCAGGTGGTGTCCACAGGCGGAGCGGGTTCTAGTCCGAGCCCGGGCCAGCGTCAAGCTTGCTTGGGGGCGCTCCCGCGCCTACATCTGCACAAATCAATCCGAGAGGCCGTCCCGTCATCATGATGCCCGTGAACCCGATCCTGTGGCTGGTCCACACCGTGATCAATGTCTATTTCTGGATCATCCTGGCCATGGTGATCATGAGCTGGCTCGTGGCCTTCGGCATCGTCAACCGCTCCAACCCCTATGTCCGCCAGGTAGGCTATGCGCTGGAGCGGCTGACCGAGCCGCTGCTGCGCCCCATCCGGCGCTTCCTGCCGGACTTGGGCGGCATCGACATTTCCCCCATCATCCTGCTGATCGGGCTGCAGTTCCTCGGCATCCTGATCGACAACATCTTCTTCAACCTCGGCTGGGCGTGAGCTCGCCGCTCCGCCCCGGCAAGGGCGGGCTGCTGCTCGCCGTCCGGGTAACACCCAAGTCGTCGCGCGACGAGGTCGGCGGCCTCCATGTCGCCGCCGATGGCGCGGTGTCGCTGGCCGTGAAGGTCACGGCGGTGCCGGACAAGGGCCGTGCCAACAAGGCGGTTATCGAGACCCTCGCCAAGGCCTGCCGGATGCCGAAATCGGCCTTCCAGCTGGTTTCGGGCGAAACCGACCGCAACAAGACCATTCTGGTCACTGGAAATCCTGCAGAACTTGAGGCATTGATTGCCGGGAAAGTGAATGCAGGGAAGGAAAATTGAATATGGCGAAAGTGATTGACGGCAAGGCCTTCGCGGAAGGCCTCAGGGGGCGGATCGCCAAGGCCGTGGACAGCCTCAAGTCGCAGCACGGCCTGACACCTGGCCTCGCCGTGGTGCTGGTGGGCGAGGACCCGGCCTCAAAGGTCTATGTCGCCAACAAGGCCAAGCAGACGGTCGAGGTCGGCATGAACTCGTGGGAGCACAAGCTCCCCGCCGAGACCTCGGAGAAGGACCTTCTCGCCATCGTCGAGAAGCTCAACAACGACCCCAACGTGCACGGCATCCTGGTGCAGCTGCCGCTGCCCAAGCACATCGACTCGATGAAGGTGTTGACCGCCATCTCGCCCGCCAAGGACGTCGACGGCTTCCATGTCGTCAACGTCGGCAAGCTGTCGACCGGGCAGGACTCGCTGGTGCCCTGCACGCCCGTTGGCTCGGTGATGCTGGCCAAGGACGTGCTGGGCAAGCTCGACGGCATCGAGGCTGTGGTGATCGGTCGTTCCAACATCGTCGGCAAGCCAGTGGCGCAGCTGCTTCTGGCGGAAAACTGCACCGTCACCATCGCCCATTCGAAGACCAGGGACCTGCCTGCCGTGGTGCGCCGCGCCGATCTCGTCATCGCCGCCGTGGGCCGGCCCGAGATGGTCAAGGGCGACTGGCTGAAGCCGGGCGCCACGGTGATCGACGTCGGCATCAACCGCATCGAGCGCGACGGCAAGGGCAAGCTCGTGGGCGACTGCGACTATGCCTCCTGCGAGAAGGTGGCGGGCGCCATCACCCCGGTGCCCGGAGGCGTCGGCCCGATGACCATCGCCTGCCTGCTCTACAACACGGTGAAGGCCGCCTGCGCGGCGAAGGGCATCGCACAGCCCGCGATGTGAGGACGGAAAGTCCGAGGGGCGCCGTCTGCGGCGCCCCCTTTCAGTCGTGCCTTTGCCGGAACACCCAGAGACGGAAGGCGACGAAGGTGATGACCGGCACGATGGCCACCGCCAGGAAGGCCGCGATGGCCTTGGGCGTCTGGACGTGGAGCAGCGCCACCAGCAACAGCGTGCTCACCAGGAACGCGGCGAAGGACACGCCGAGGAATTTCACGAAAGACACGATCACCGGCCCGCGCGCGCGATAGGTCCAGTAGTGGTGCCCGGCAAACGACACGACGACGGCCAGCACATAGGCAATGAAGTTGGATGGCACGGGCCCCATTCCGGCGAGGCTCAGGAGGCTCGTCAGGGTGCCGTAATGCACCAGCGTCGCGAGGATGCCGACGATGCCGAAGCGCAGGACGGTGAAGGCCTCGTGCAGCCAGCGTCTGCCGTTCGTCACTGCTTGGCCTGGTCGTCGTAGATGTGGCGCACGAGATAGACCGGCCGCGGCTTCGATTCGAAATAGTTGCGGCCCAGATATTCGCCGAGGATGCCGATGCCGATCAGCTGCACGCCGCCGAGGAAGTTGATGGCGACGAACAGCGAGGCGTAGCCCGGCACGTCGATGCCGAACAGGAAGACGCGGATCACCACGCCGATGGCGAAGAGGAAGGAGAACAGCGACACCACGGCGCCCAGGTAGGTCCACACGCGCAGCGGATAGGAGCTGAAGCTGGTCACGCCCTCGATCGCGAAGTTCCACAGCCTCCAGCCGTTGAACTTGGTGCTGCCGGCGCTGCGCTCCGGCCGCGCATAGTCGATGGTCGCGGTGCGGAAGCCCACCCAGGCGAACAGGCCCTTCATGAAGCGTTGCGACTCCGGCAGCGACTTCAGCGCCTCGACGACGCGGCGGTCCATCAGCCGGAAGTCGCCGACGTTCTCGGGGATCTGCGGCGAAGCGATCTTGTTGTGCAGCCGGTAGAAGGCGGAGGCGGAGGCGCGCTTCGCCCAGCTGTCGGCGGCCCGGTCGACGCGCCGCGCCAGCACCACCTCATAACCCTCGCGCCACTTGGCGATCATCGCGGGGATGAGTTCGGGCGGATCCTGCAGGTCGGCATCGATGGGCACCACCACCTGGCCCCCGGCATTCTGCAGGCCCGCCGTCAGCGCCGCCTCCTTGCCGAAGTTGCGGCTGAGGTCGACGACCTTGATCCGGAACGGCGGCGCCTTCAGCGCCAGCAGCACGTCGAGCGAGTTGTCGGTGCTGCCGTCGTTGACGAAGACCAGTTCGGTCGAAATCTCCGTCAGCGGGCGGAGCACCGCGCCCACGCGCTGGACGAACAGCGCCAGCGCGTCCGCCTCGTTGTAGACCGGAACGACCAGGGATAGCTCGATCATGAACCCAGCCAGAGATCAGCGGAGTCCATCTCGTGCCCGCTGCGTTGCCAAAAGTGATCCGATTTTATTGCTAAAGCAAAGTCCATACAAGGCGCCCGACCAGCCCGGCACCCCACGGCCGGCGGCGAATCTTGGGGCTGAAACCTTAATACCTATCTAAGATTGCTTTTATCGGCCGGTCCCGGCAGCGGCGGCCTGCCGGCCGGCGGCGCGTTAAGCTCAAGATGTCTCGCCCGTTGCACACCGCAGCAAATCCCGCATAGTCGCCGGCGCATTCGGGACGGGAAAACTCTATGTCGAACAAGACACTGGCGCCCCTGGGCGCGGAACTGGCGAATACGTTCCGCGATCTGAACAGGTTCCTCCGCGAGGTTGGCTTCTATCTTCTGATCGCCATTCTCGCCTCCGGTGGCGCCTTCATCTTCCAGAACCTCATCGCGGTCGACGATTGGTGGGCCTACGCAAACAGTGCCCAATGGCAATCCACCGGGCCCATCGCGATGGGGCGCCCCATTTTCTCCGTGCTCACCTGGCTCTCCTTCGGTGGCTTCCCGATCCACCCGCTCGATACGGTGCTGTTGTATGTGGCTCTCACCGTCTTCGCCTTCACGATTTTCCGGCGCTGGAGCGAGTCGTCCTGGTTCAGGCTGCTCCTGGTCCTGCTGTTCATCACCAGCCCCTTTCTGGTCGAGCACCTTCACTTCAACATCAACCAGATTCCCCTCTCCGTCGCCCTCCTGCTGCTCAGCTTCTGGTTCGTGACCATCACGCGTGAGGCGCAGGCAAGTCTGCCGGTCATCGCGGCAGGTTCCCTGGCCGCCGCCCTCGCAATCGCCACACGGCACGAACTCCTCTTCCTGGCGATCGGCACGGCCCTCATCGAACTGTCGCGTGAAGCGATGACGGATGTCGCGACCGCGAGGCGCCGCCTGCTTCCGGTCACGGGCAGCATCCTGCTGGCCGTGCTTCTCGCTGTCGTGGTGATCGTCGCATTTGTCTTCGGCACCGGGCTGGGATTTGAATCGGAGGGCAACTACGGAACCGGCGGGCTGGTGAGAGATCCCGAGGCCTTCCTGAGGGTGCTGGGCCGCTTCTTCACCTTCTGGCGCCTGTTCCTGTTTGAGGAACACTATCTGTTCCCTACGCTGACCAAGGTGCTGGTCTGGATCGTCGCTGCTTCCGCGCTGTTGCAATGCTTCTTGATGAAGGACTATCGCCGGCTGGCGATCATCGTGACCGTCGGTCTCCTGCTGTCCGCCTTGCCATTGTCCTTCGGACTGGTCAGCAATGGCTTCCCCTATCTCTACGCGGGCGTGTTCCCCCTGGCGCTCTATGCCTGCTTCCTGACCTGCGTGGCCCTCAGCGGCAACACCAACCACAAGGTCCTGCGCGCGAGTGCGGCCGTCTCGGCGGTGCTCGTCATCGCCATCTCGGCGGCAAACCTGTCGGCTGTGCAGGTGCGCATGAGCAACATGAACCGGCGGGACTTCTCGACGATCACCCAGTTTCTGGGCGCCATCCGCGCCACCTATGTGCAGGACTGGAAGGTCGCCATGCTTGGAAGCTATCCCAAGGATATCGGAATCGACTGGAGCCGCGGCCAGGGCTGGGCCTGGAGCCGGGAACACTGCAGCGTGTTCAGCTGCATGCAGGAGCTGCCGGCGCTTCTCATTCTCACCCTTCTCGAGCGTAACCCCAACGCGCGGATCTTTCAGCTGACCGACGCCGACAAGGCCAAGCTGCAGCCGCAGGTCGACAGTCTTCCGGAAGGCTCTGCGACGATGGTCCGGCTGGATGAGACGCACTTCGTGATCCTGCTGAAGTGACTGTGCGGACCTGGTTCTCCGATGCCTTTGCCACGGGGGGGCAAGGCGTGTTGCAAGTCATGCAGTTTGGGCTAACGTGGTGACGACCCCGGGGCATCCGAGAGGCTTCAGCGTGCTTGCGTACAGGTTGATCGCCGGTTGCATCTCCATCGGGCTGGGCCTCGGTGCGCTTGTCCTGCCCGCGCAGGCGGCGGGCAGCTGTGAATCTTCAGCCAATTTCGGCTCCATCTATGTCCAGTCCGACAGCGACAATGCCGTCAAGGCGCTGCCGGCAGAGGCCCTGCTCGGCAAGCGCGGAAAGCCCGTCGGCAAGCTCGACAAGCGGGTGATGCTCGGCAACCTGCCCGCCATCGCGCAGCAGGGCACGGCGAGCGATCCCGGTTCTCCCGGAACCTGCGAGGCACAGTCCTTCGGTTATGGCCTCGGCTCCTACACCGCGGCGCGGACTGCATCGGGCGGGGTCAGGTGGAATGCCGCCATCCCGCAGAATTCGACCAGTGCCGCCTGGCTCTACGAGCTGATCCAGAAGAACGCCCACCGCGCATGCCCCAACGGCTCACGCGGGCTCGACTATCTGGAGCAGCTGGCAAGCGTCGGCGCCGCCAGCCGGTCGCAGGTTCCCTATCAGCCCCGGTGCAATTACCTCGACGGCGTCAGCACCGACGCGAGGCCGAATATGGGTCGCTTTCGAATTGGCAGCTACGCGGTGATCCCGGTCACCGGCAACGCGGGGGCGGTCGCGGCCATCAAGTCGCAGCTGCAGACCGGCCAGGCCGTCGCCTTCACCGGCCGCGTGCTGTGCGGCTATGCACTGGCGCCCAGCTTCAAGTTCGGCGTCATCTACGACACGGCCACCGTGCCCGGCAGCGGCCATGGGCAGATGATCGTCGGCTATGACGACAGGGTGGGAAAGAGCGGCCAGCGCGGTGCCTTCCTGGTGCAGAACAGCTTCGGCGTGGGCTGGCCGCCGCGCTCGGCCGGATCTGCGGCGCCGCCGGGCCAGGCCTATTGGTCCTACAACAGCTTCGCCACCACGCAATCGATGGCAGCGGTGGCCTATCCCGTCTCCACCGATCTCGGCAAGCTGCGCCTGCGCGGTTCGGTGGTGAATGCCACGGCGGCCACCGTGGTGCATGCCTATCAATGGACGTCGCGCACCGACGACAAGAGCGTCTACCTGATCATCAGGCTGGCCTTTGCCGGCCCGGTCAAGCTCAACGAGGTGTGGCTTTCGGAACCGGGCAGCAAGCCGCTGCTGGTCAAGGCCGCCTATGGCCAGCACATCGGCACCGGCTACGTCTACCTGAAGCGCGGCGACGGCAAGTCCTTCGTTTCAGGCCGCTATAACCTGACCCTCAAGACGGGCGATACGGCGAGCACGGCTGTCACCTACAGCGGCAAGGTGAAGGTGAAGAAGCTCAAGAAGCGCGGTGCACTGGTGCCCGCCACGATGCGGGGCACCCCCGTCACCGGCCCCACCGGAGCCGCCGTCACCGGGAACTGATGCGATCCGGAGTCAGGCCTTCGCCTGCTTGGCGCGCTCGATGGCGTCGAGGATCATCTGCTCGGCTTCCGCCGCATTGCCCCAGCCCACGACCTTCACCCACTTGCCGGGCTCGAGGTCCTTGTAGTGCTCGAAGAAGTGTTCGATCTGCTTCAGCGTGATGTCGGGCAGGTCGGTGTATTCATGCACGTTCTCGTAGCGCCTGGTGAGCTTGGGCGTCGGCACAGCCACGATCTTCTCGTCATGGCCGGCCTCGTCCGTCATCTTCAGCACGCCCACCGGGCGCACGGCGACGAGCGCGCCGGGGATGATGCCGCGCTGGTTGGCGATCAGCACGTCGATCGGGTCGCCGTCGTCCGACAGGGTGTGCGGGATGAAGCCGTAATTGCCGGGGTAGCGCATGGAGGTATAGAGGAAGCGGTCGACCACCAGGGTGCCCGCCGCCTTGTCCATCTCGTACTTGATCGGCTCGCCGCCGACCGGCACCTCGACGATGACGTTCACTTCCTTGGGAGGATTCTTGCCGATCGAAATGGCGTCGATGCGCATGGGGCTTCCTTGGATTTGACCTTTGTGGCAGCCTCTCTGCCATGAGAACGGCGCTCTGGCTATCCTCCTTCTGTCTGTGGCCCATCGCCGCGCTGGCGGCGGAAAACACCAGCGTCTACACCCCCTTCGACCTCGACAGGAGCTGCCTCCGGGTGCAGCAGGGCGACGGCATGACCTTCGCCGGAACCTGGAAATGCGCCGGTTTCGGGGGAAACGACATCGCCGTCTCGATCGACGACGAGCGCAGCCATGTGGGGTTTGGCCCCAAGCCCACCGAAACCTGCGCCTACGCCAAGACCTTTTCCCGCTTCAACACCGCCCTGTCCCCGGTCGAGTGGCGGCTCAGGGACGGCAAGCCCTTCGCCGCCATCGAGCGCTGGCGGGTGGTCACGGATGACGACGGCAGCACCGTCACCTGGCTGGTCATCAGCAAGATCGAAGGCACGGAGGCCTGCCCCGTCCATTACATCGCCGGCTCCTACCCCAACGCCAACGAACACGCCCGCGAGGCGGCCGATGCGCTGGCCAGCGAAGACTACGACTGCGAACACGACACGCCGACGGTCGATTCCAGGGTGGGCGCCGAAGGGATCGCGTTCGTGAGTTGCGCCGAGGCGAAGGGGGAGTGAGGCCTACGCCTCGCTCTCGGCTTCCTTCTGGCGGCTGACCTTCTTGCGCTCGTTCGGGTCGAGGATGGTCTTGCGCAGGCGGATCGACTTCGGCGTCACCTCGACGAGCTCGTCCTCGCCGACATAGGCCAGCGCCTTTTCCAGCGACATCTTGATGGGGGGCGTGAGAATCAGCGCCTCGTCCTTGCCGGCGGCGCGGACGTTCGACAGCTTCTTGCCCTTGATGACGTTGAGCTCGAGGTCATTGCCGCGGGTGTGCTCGCCGACGATCATGCCGGGATAGACCTTGGTGCCGTGCTCGATGAACATCGGCCCGCGGTCCTGCAGGTTGAAGATCGCGTAGGCCACGGCCTCGCCATCCGAGTTGGAGATCAGCGCACCGGTGTGGCGGCCCGGGATCTCGCCGAAATGCGGGGCGTAGCCGTGGAAGATGCGGTTGAAGATCGCGGTGCCGCGGGTGTCCGACAGGAGCTCCGACTGGTAGCCGATAAGGCCGCGGGTCGGCGCGTGGAAGACGATGCGCTGGCGGCCGACGCCGGAGGGACGCATGTCCTTCAGCTCGCCCTTGCGCTCCGAGAGCTTCTGCACGACAGCACCCGTGTAGGCTTCGTCGACGTCGATGATCACTTCCTCGACGGGCTCCATCCTCTCGCCCGTCTCCTCGTCCTGCTTGAACACGACGCGCGGACGGCCGACGGTGAGCTCGAAGCCCTCGCGGCGCATGGTCTCGATCAGGATGCCGAGCTGCAATTCGCCGCGGCCGGCCACCTCGAAGGCGTCGGTTTCGTTCTCGGACGGCGTCACCTTGAGGGCGACGTTGCCTTCCGCCTCGCGCAGCAGGCGCTCGCGGATGACGCGCGACTGCACCTTGTCGCCTTCCTTGCCGGCCAGCGGGCCGTCATTGATGCGGAAGGTCATGGTGAGGGTCGGCGGGTCGATGGGCTGGGCGTGGATCGGCTCGGTCACCGAGGGATCGCAGATGGTGTCGGCCACCGTGGCGGTGGTGAGGCCGGAAATGGCGATGATGTCGCCGGCCTGCGCCTCGTCGACGGGCACGCGCTCGAGGCCGCGGAAGGCCAGCACCTTGGAGATGCGGCCCTGCTCGACGGTCTTGCCCTCGCGCGACAAGGCCTTCACCGCCTGGTTCGCCTTGATGGCGCCCGAGGTGACGCGGCCGGTCAGCACGCGGCCGAGGAAGGGGTTGGATTCGATCGTCGTCACCAGCATGCGGAACGGACCCTCTTCGACCGAGGGCGAGTGGAAATGCTTGACGATGAGATCGAACAGCGGCGCCATGTTCTCCTGCGAGCCGGTCGGGCTGTCCGACATCCAGCCCTGCTTGGCGGAGCCGTAGATGATCGGGAAGTCGAGCTGCTCCTCGTTGGCGTCGAGGTTGGCGAAGAGGTCGAACACCTCGTTCACCACCTCGTTGTGGCGCTCGTCCGGGCGGTCGATCTTGTTGATGCAGACGATGGGTCGCAGGCCGATCTTGAGGGCCTTCTGCAGCACGAACTTGGTCTGCGGCATGGGGCCTTCGGCGGCGTCGACCAGCAGCACCGCACCGTCCACCATGTTGAGGATGCGCTCCACCTCGCCGCCGAAATCGGCGTGGCCGGGGGTGTCGACGATGTTGATGCGGGTGTCCTTCCAGTTCAGCGAGGTCACCTTGGCCAGGATGGTGATGCCGCGCTCACGCTCGAGGTCGTTCGAGTCCATGGCGCGCTCGGCGACCTTCTGGTTCTCGCGGAACGAGCCCGACTGCGACAGGAGGCGGTCGATCAACGTGGTCTTGCCGTGGTCGACGTGGGCAATGATGGCGATATTGCGCAAGTTCATGAGGCGCACAGACTTTCTTCAAATGCGTGGAAACCGGGGTCGGGGCGCGCTTAGCATGCGCAGCATGGAAAGGCAATTTAACGGTTGGTTCACGCCTGGCGGTGTACGCAACTTCCGAGGGCATTGCAATGTTCAACGGACGTGACGAGAAGGTCAACCGCACCCCGGTCTTCATGACTCTGGCCGACAATTCGGTGCAGACGGTGGCGGTCCGCCTGCCGATGTCCAACCGGCTGGCGGATGCGCTGAACAATGCCGATGCCTTTCTCGATGTCCTCTCGCCGTCGGGCCAGCAGCAGTTCATCGCCAAGAGCGGCATCCGCTCGGTGCGCTCGGCCAACGTGCCCCGGGCGGACCAGCTCGACACCGAGAAGGGAGCACCCGGCACCGCCGCCTTCGATCCCTATGCCGTGCTCAGGGTGCCACGGGAGGCCAGTCCGGAGGAGATCCGCCATGCCTACCACCGCATGGCGCGGCTCTATCACCCCGATCGCATCGCTTCCTTCGACCTGCCGCCGGAGATGATGGACTACGTGCGCGCCATGCTGGTGCGCATCAACCTCGCCTTCGAGCAGATCGGCGGCTAGTCCACCGGCACGAAGCTGTCGAGCGCGGCGAGGAACTGGCGGCGCACGGTGTCGCGTTCGCCGAGGATCTCGTGTCTGGAGTCGGGGATGAATGTCAGCGCCACGCCCGGCACCCGGCGCGCCAGCTGGCGGATTCCCTCGTTGCCGACCACGCGGTCGGCCCCCGCCGCCACGATCAAGACGGGCGCCATCGGCTTCTTCCGCATCCGCCGGATCCGGGCAATCGACTGGCGCGCGGCGCCCAGCCAGCCGAAGGTGGGCCCGCCGAGGCCGAGATGCGGGGCCAGTTCGAGCGTGGCGCTGTCACGTTCCCAGCGCCGGCGATCAGAGGTCAGCGGGTTGCCCGGAAAGTCGGCGCGCCCCATGGGCTTCCGGCGCACGCCTGGCAGGAAGAAACTCGCAAGCCCGGTGAACCACATGGTGTTGAGCAGGAGCCAGGCCACGGGCCTCGGCCATGGGCCATAGATGATCTCGACCAGCGGCGAGACGAGGATGACGCGGGCAAACCACGGCTTGTTGCGCAGCAGCCTGAGCAGCACATGCGCGCCGGTGGAATGACCCAGAGCATGGTGGGGCGCAGGGCATGAGGGGATGACGAGGTCCTCCATCAGCGTGCGCACGTCCTCGTCGAAGCCCGTGAAACTGCGGGTGCGGTCACGGTAGATCTGGCGCTTCGGCCGCTGCGACCCGCCCTGTCCGCGCATGTCCAGCACGACCACGGCGAAGCCGCGCTCCAGCAATTCCCGCGCGGTCTCGAAGTAGCGTTCGATGAAGTCTCCGCGCCCGCCGAGTATCACGAAGGTGCCGCGGGCATTCTCGGGAATGGCGCGCATCGCGCGGAGATGCACCTTGTCGCGGGTCACGAGTTCGAGAGCTTCCGCGCCGGGCGGACTCGGGTTCTCGTCGGTGGGATGAAGGATCGCCTGCACGCCGCAAGACTAGTCTGGGCGCCCCCCGGCGGGCAAGCCTCAGGGCAGCTTCTTGACTTCGGTGAGCTCACCCGAGGCCGGGTCGAGCTTGATGGCGAAGCTCTTGCCGCCGCGCTTGGCGTTGAAGGCATAGATCTTGCCCGAGCAGCTCGAAGCCTCGACGCTCGAGAAGCCGAAGCCTGCCACCACCTGGGTTGCCGATTCGCAGGTGAGCGGCCCGTCGCCCGGCGCCTTGCCGGACGTGACGGCGGCGGTCTTCTGCGGCAGCGCGGGGTTGGCCGGGCTGGCAGGGGACGTGGCCGTCTTGGGCGGCGGCGGCTTCACGACCTTGGGCTTTGCCGGCTGGGCCGGCTGCGGCTCGTAATAGGTCTCGTCGATCTTCTTCTTCTTTTTCTTGCCGCCGTCGGTCTGGCCGGTCTCGTCCTCGCTGATGGTGCGGTCGCCGAACAGGATGCGCAGGCCGGGAATGCGGCGGATGATCGGCGGGCCGGAATACTCCTGCTCATAGACCGGCGGTGGCTCGCCATGGTTTCCACCCGCCTGACCGGGCCCGGAAAAGCCTGCCCCGGCCAGCAGGGCGAGGCCCAAGAGGCTGATCGCGCGAATGAATATTCCGGACATTTACTCTACCTCTGCGGTCAATGACCGATGTCGCGACGTGCTGCAAGTGAAACAGATGGGGCGGCCATGCGCAACTCCGGCCGAGGACACTCTGTCGTGACCTTCATGGCCATTCTGCGGCATCGGGGATGGCGGAGCGTCACCATCCCCAGCCATGTGGGGTCAGTAGATCCGGCGCAGGCGGCTGACGTCGCCCCGGGCATCGACAGCCACCAGGTAATGCCTGCCGTTGCGCCAGGCCGTGTAGCGGTAGAAACCGCGGTTGCAGCTCTGCACCTCGATGCCGGAGTAGCCGGCGCGCCACAGGATGCGGCGGCCATCGCGGCAGCTGACGTAACGGTCATAGACCGGCGGGTGCCAGCCGCCATAACCGCCGCCATAACCGCCGCCATAACCGCCGCCGCCATAGCCACCGCCACCGTAGCCGCCACCTTCGTAGCCGCCGCCGTTCCAGCCGGCGACGACGGGGGGATAGACGCCGAGACCGATGCCGACGGCGACGTCGGCCTGGGCGGCGGGGGCGGGCAGGGCGAAGGCGAGCGCCGAGGCGAGGGTGCCGGCGGCGAACAGGGACTTCAGCGAAAGGACCTTGGCGAACATTTGTCTTGCTCCTCATGCGATGCCGATGATCGGTCATCGTTGAGGGCATCCTGCCTGCGTCTGCTTGAACCCGGCCCGAACCGCCCGTTCATCCGCCGTTCACCTGGCGTGGACCCCGGGTCCGGTCTTGAAACGCCGGGCAGGGTTCCTATCTCTCCTCCTGCAGGCGCCCATGCGGGGCCCGCAACCTGAACCAGCCCGGCCAACAGGCGGGCACCCTTTGTGACATTGCTCAAGGAGAATGTGACCATGTTCGATCTCACCCCCCTCTATCGTTCGACCGTCGGCTTCGACCGTCTCGCCCGCACGCTGAACGAGGCGTCGGCCTTCGATGCCCCCACCTATCCGCCCTACAACATCGAGAAGCTCTCCGATGACGAATACCGCATCACCATGGCGGTTGCCGGTTTCGCGCCGGAAGACATCACGGTGGAAGTGAAGGGCAATGCCCTCACCGTCTCGGCCCGCAAGACCGAGAAGCAGGAGCAGGCCGGCGAGTTCCTTCACCAGGGCATCGCGTCCCGCGCCTTCGAGCGCCGCTTCCAGCTCGCCGACCACGTGCAGGTGCTCTCCGCCGGCATGGAGAACGGCCTCCTTCACGTCGCGCTGAAGCGCGAGGTGCCGGAAGCCCTCAAGCCGCGCACCATCCCGGTGAACGGCGTCGAGAGCCCGAAGGTCATCGAAGCCAAGAAGGCGGCCTAAGCAACACGCCGCGAATGAACGAGGGGCGCTCCCGCAAGGGAGCGCCTTTTGCAGTTTGAGGGCAGGCGCCGCTCGCCCCCGATCATCGGGCGCGGCGCACCGCGCTCATTCCCGATGACCACGAAAGGGTCTTCCGGATCAGGCTCCGCGACGATGACGGGCAGGAAGCCCTGCCTCACCCGTCACGCCTCTCACGCAGGCGGGATAGGTGCCCGCGGCGCACAGGCTGCACACGCAGCCATCCTCAGGCGCGAAGGCCGAGGCCATGCGCGCGCATTCGCACAGCGAATAGTGGGGGAACACGGCGTTCAGGATTTTCGCCACCTGCCGGAGGTCGAGGTCGTCAAGGCACGGAGTCGGAGTATTGCCACTCATCGTCATTCGGCGCCCCTCGGGCGGCAGCCATCTTCGTTGGAGGCCCGTATAGCGGACCCGCCCCGCAGCGCAATTGCGGCAGATCAAAGCGACCCTGGGTCAGGTGCGCCATTCGCGGCGGCGTCCTCGCAACACGGTTGCTGGTTCCCGCATGAGTGCATGCACCGGGCGCTGCATGTGAACTGCCTGGCGGACCTCAGCCCTCCGCCACCAGCCTGACGAAGGCATCGACCTCTTCCTCCGGCGTGGCGAAGGACAGCACGAAGCGCGAGAACACCTCGTCGCCCGTGATGGCATCGCCCAGGCTGTCCGGCATCCAGTCATAGAATCTGGCACCGCTCGCCTGCAGACGGTCGAACATGCTGCGCGGCAGAACTGCGAAGACCTCGTTGGCCTGCACCGGGTTCGGGATCCGCACCTTGCCGCCCGCGGTCAGGCCCTTCACCAGCTTCTGCGCCAGCGCGTTGGCGCGTCTGGCGTTCTCCAGCCACAGCCCGCCCTCGAGATAGGCCAGCATCTGCGCGCCGAGATAGCGGCTCTTGGAGAGAAGCTGTCCCGACCGCATGCGGCGGTAGGCGAAGTCCTCGGCCAGCGAGAGGTCGAAGAACACCACCGCCTCCAGCATCATCGCGCCGTTCTTGGTGGCGCCGAATGACATCACGTCGACGCCGGATTTCCAGGTGAGGTCGGCCGGCGCGATGCCCAGTCCCGCCACGGCATTGGCGAAGCGCGCGCCGTCCATGTGCAGCTTCATGCCGCGCGGCCGGATGAGGTCCGAGAAGGCCTTCACCTCGGCCGGCGAATAGATGGTGCCGAGCTCCGTGGCATTGGTGAGCGACACGCCCCTGGGCTTCGGGTCATGCTCGCCGCGGATGAAACCCTTCAGCGTCTTCTCCACCTGCGCCGGCGTGATCTTGCCGCCGGGGCCATTGAGCCCGATGATCTTGGCGCCGCCCGTGAACATTTCCGGCGAATTGCATTCGTCCACCGCGATGTGCGCCTCGCCGTGGCAGATGATCGCGCCATAGCCAGGCGTGATGGAGGAGAGCGCCAGGCCATTCGCCGCCGTGCCGCTGGTGACGAGGAAGGCGCGCAGGTCGCAGCCGAAGACCTCCTTCAGCTTCTCCTCGGCGCGCTTCGTGTGGTCGTCGCCGCCATAGGAGGGCGCGGTGCCGCCGTTCGCCTCGCCGAGTGCGGCGAGAATCCGGGGGTGCACGCCATAGACGTTGTCGGATGCGAAATTCATGTAACCTCAGCCCTTGAGAAGCACCTTGAGTTGAACGTTCGGGTCGGCCAGCTGCTCCGCCGAAGGCGAGGCGCGCCTGCCGATCAGCATCTCGGCCATCTTCACGTCGCGCGCGATGGAGTTGCCGGGCCCGATGCCGGAGGCGCCCACGAGCCGGCCCTCGTGGTCGCGATGGAATATCACGAAGGCGTGCTCGCCCGTCTGCCGCTTCACGGTCTCCGGGCCGTCCGCCGGGTTGCCGGCAATCTGCAGCGACAGGTCATACTGGTCCGACCAGAACCACGGCACCGCCATGTAGTGTTTGGTTCCGCCCAGCATGTTCTCGGTGGCCACGTTGGCCTGGTCGGTGGCGTTGCGCCAGGCTTCGAGCCGCATGCGCTTCGCCCCGAACAGCCCGTGTGGAAAGGAGCAGCAGTCGCCCGCTGCATAGATGTCGGGGTCGCTGGTCTGCAGCGTCGCATCGCAGGCAATGCCGTTGTCGATCGCGAGACCCGCGGCCTGCGCAAGCGTGATCTCCGGCACCGCGCCGACGCCCGCCACCACGATTTCGGCTTGCACCTTGCGGTCGTCGGCCAGCAGCACGCCGTCGGTCTCCACCGCCTTCAGCGCGGTGCCCACCTGCATGGTGACGCCGGCCTCCACGTGGCGCGCATGCACCACGCGTGCAATCTCCTCCGGCACGCCACGCATCAGGATGCGGGCTTGAGCCTCGACCAGCGTCACGGCGAGGCCGAGCTTGCGCGCGCTCGAGGCCACCTCGAGCCCGATGAAGCCGCCGCCGATGATGGCGGCGGATGAGCTCTGGCGCAGCCGGTTGCGCAGGTGGTCGCCATCGGCGAAGTCGCGTAGCGTATAGGCGAGCTCGCCCCCCTCGATCGACAGGCGGCGCGGCTTGGCGCCGGTGGCGATCAGCAGCTTGTCATAGGCAATGGCGCGGCCGTCCTCCAGCACCAGCGCCTTCTGCCTGCGGTCGATGCCGATGGCCTTGGCACCACGCACGAAGATGGCGTTGAGCGAGGCGATCATGCCGTCGTCGAGCAGCAGCACCGGCTGCGGTTCGTTCTCGTCCACCAGCATGGCCTTGGACAGCGGCGGCCGGTCATAGGGCAGCAGCGTCTCCTCGCTGACGAGAGTGATCGGCCCCTGGAACCCATTGGCGCGCAAGCTCACGATGGCCCGCGCCCCCGCCATGCCACCTCCGACGATCACCATCCCCGCTTCCGACATCGTCCCTCCGAAACTGACCGAGCAGGCTGGTTACGCCATCCAGCCGGGCTTTTCCAGCCTTGCGGGCGGGGCATGCCACGTCCACTGACGCTACGCTCCCCCATGCGGCCGTCATCCCGGCGAAGGCCGGGATCCAGCTTCCCCGCCATGCGCCCCCGCACCCGCCGCGTCGGGCCGGGCAACGGCGAAGACAACCAAAACCCATCGCCGCCACAGGAAGAACATAATCTCAATGCGCAACATTCTTGCGCATCACCATGCGCATGCTGCCAGGTGGTCCTGTCCCCATCTACGGCAGCATCCAAAAAGCGTCAGACAGCATGTCATCGCGCTACCGCAACGCACCCGGTCTCATCATTCAGCTTCGTGTCCTGAAGATGATCGCCGAGTTGCCTTCGCCGCCGCGCCGCCTGTCACCGGCAGCATCCAGAAAGCATCAAGAAGCATGTCGTCGCGCAATGTGCGGCAACCAGGAGACACCATCATTTCACCATGCCCGGGCCTGACCTAGGCGTCCTCTTTGCCGCCGTGAGAAGGATCGCCTGGGCAAGCCCGGCGAAGGCGCGAGGGGCGGACGTATCGCAATTGACACGGGGAGAACATAATCCCATTGCGAAACAATCTTGCGCATCGGTGCAAGGATGCACACCGTAGTTCCGCTCCCTGTCTACGGCAGCATCGCTTTTGTGCATCAAAACGCATCGGGCAGCATGCTGCGGCGATGCAGAATCACCTCAGCGGCGGTAGCCGACCGCGGCGGCGTTGACCACCAGCGCGGGGTCGAGGCGGCCGGCGAAATGGTCGAGGACGTTCTGCACCGAGGCGACCGCCATGCGCGCTGCGCACTCGGCGGTGAGGCCGGCGGAATGCGGGCTGAGCAGCACCCGGTCGTTCGACAGCAGCGGGTGGCCGGGTGCGGGGGGCTCGGATTTCAGCACGTCGAGACCGGCGCCGCCGAGGCGGCCCTCGCGCAGTGCGGCATCGAGTGCGGCCTCGTCGACGAGGCCGCCGCGCGCGGCGTTGATCAGGATGGCGCCGGGCTTCATGGCCCTGATCTCCTCCTCCCAGATCACCGCGCCGGCGGTGGAGCCGGGCATGTGGAGCGAGACGTAGTCGGCCTGTGCCAGCGCCGTCACGAGGTCGGCGGCAGGCCGGACGCCGTGCTTGGCCATCACCTCGGGCTTGACGAAGGGATCATAGGCCGTGACCGTCATGCCGAAGGCATTGGCGAGTTCCGCCACGCGCCGCCCGATGCGGCCGAAACCGACGAGCAGCAACGTCTTGCCGTCGAGTTCCACCGTCTCGAAGCGGTTCCTCACGTTCCAGTCGCCGCGGCGGATCGCGGCATCGTGCCGGGCGGCCTTGCGGGCGGTGGCGAGCATCAGCATCAGCGTGTGCTCGGCCACGGCGCGCGAGTTGACGTCGCCGACGATGGCCAGCGGTATGCCGCGCGCGTTCAGCGCCGCGACGTCCACCGCGTCATAGCCCACGCCATGGCGCGACACGATCCTGAGCCGCGGCGCGGCGGCGATCACCTCTGCCGTCATCGGCTGGGTGCGCAGCACCACCGCATCGGCCGCACCCACATGCGGCAGGTAGGAGGCGAGCGAGACCTCGTCGACCAGCGTGAAGCTCACGTCCTTCGCCGCCTTCAGGCGCTCGAGGCCCGCGGCATGAAGCTTTCCTGCGATCAGGATGTGCGCCATGTCAGTAGCCCGCGTTCTTCGGCTGCGGCGCCTCCGCGACCTGTTCGCCGATGAGCTTGCGTGCCTGCTCGACGCTGGCCCTGGCCGAGGTCGCAAGCAGGCGCACGTCGTTCAGCAGCGTGACCATGTCGAAGCCCCAGCCGATGGCCTTCGCCGCATAGGCCGAGTTGCCGCAGTGCAGGGCCGCCTTGATGCCCGCCTCGTGGGCGCGGGCGAGGATTTCCCTGATGGCCTCGATCATCTCCGGCTCCTCGCGGTCGAAGCCCGTCGGATACTTGCGGCCGGTGAGGCCCAGTGTGAGGTCGGCGGGGCCGATGTACACCCCGTCGAGGCCCGGCGTCTTCACGATGTCCCCGAGGTTCTTCATGCCGTCGGCCGTCTCGATCATGGCAAGCGCGATCACCTGCTCGTCCGACCACTTGCCGTAGTCCGCGCCATGCGCGAAAACCGCGCGCGTCGGGCCCATGCTGCGCTGGCCCTTGGGCGGATAGCGCATGCAGGAGACGAGGAATTCCGCCTCCTCGCGGGAGTTGATCATCGGGCAGATGATGCCCAGCGCGCCGCCGTCAAGCGCCTTCATGATGTCGCCCGCAGAAAGCCACGGCACGCGCACCATGGGCGTCACCGGCGCGGCCTTCATCGCCTGCAGCATGGGGGCCAGCGCATCATAGCCGAGGAATCCGTGCTGCTGGTCGATGGTGAGCGCGTCATAACCCTGCTGGGACATGATTTCGGCGCTGAAGGCATTGCCGATCGACAGCCAGCCGTTGAGCACCGGCTTGCCCTCGGCCCACAGGCGGCGGATGTTGTTCTGGGTCATGGTCGCTTCCTTCTCAAGTCATGCCCGCGGGCCGTGGCTCTAGACCACCACCTGCGTCAGCTTCACGTTCATGTAGTCCAGTATGCCTTCCGCGCCGCCCTCGCGGCCCATGCCGCTGGCCTTGATGCCGCCGAAGGGCGCTTCTGCCGCGGCCAGCGCGTAGGAGTTCACCCCGACCATGCCGGACTCGAGCCGCGCCGCCGCCTCGCGCATGCGGGCGGGGTCACGGGTGAAGACGTAGGCGGCAAGCCCGTGCTCGCTCGAGTTGGCGCGCTCATAAGCCTCCTCCGCCGAGGCAAAGGCGGTGATGGCGGCGATCGGGCCGAAGTTCTCCTCGCGCATCGCCAGCGCGTCGTCGGGCAGGTTGGAGATGACGGTGGGCTCGAAGAAGAAGCCCTTGTTCTGGCCCTTGGGCCGGCCGCCGCCGGTTTCTATGTGGCCGCCGCGCGCCGTGGCGTCGGCCACGATCTTCTCCATCGCATCGACGCGGCGCTGGTTGATCAGCGGTCCCATCTGGCTCGATTCCTCGAGGCCGTGGCCGAGCTTCAGCGCCCTGGCGCGCGCCGTGAAGCCTTCGACGAAGGGCTTCACCAGGCGCTCGTGCACGTAGAAGCGGTCCGCCGTGACGCAGACCTGCCCGGCATTGGCGAACTTCACCGGCACCGAGAGGTCGAGCACCTGATCCACCTGCGCATCGTCGAAAACCACGACCGGCGCATTGCCGCCGAGTTCCATCGACACGCGCTTCAGCGTGCTGGCCGAGTCGCGGATCATCTGCTGGCCGATGGCGGTGGAGCCGGTGAGCGAGATCTTGCGCACCCTGGGGCTCGCCATGATCGGATCATAGGTGGTCGTGGTGGGCCCGATGACGAGATTGACCACGCCTGCCGGAATTCCCGCCTGCTTCACGCAGTCGATGAGCAGCATCGCCGTGCCCGGCACCTCGCGCGACGGGCGCACGATGATCGAGCAGCCCGCCGCCAGCGCCGGCGCCACCTTGCGCGCGATGAGAAAGGCCGGGAAGTTCCACGCGGTGAAGGCCGCGGCGATGCCCACGGGCTCGTGGCTGATCTCGACGCGACCGCCCGGTGCGCGGCTCTCGATGATGCGGCCATAGATGCGGCGTGCCTCCTCGGCATGCCAGCGGAACTGGTCGAGCGAGAGGCCCCATTCGCGCCGCGCCTGGGCGATGGGCTTGCCGGTCTCCAGCGTGATGCGCCGGGCGGCCTCCTCGGCGCGCGCGGCCATGATGTCGGCCACCTTGTGCAGGAGATCGGCGCGCGCCCAGGCTTGCGTGGCGCGCCATGCCTTCAGTCCCTGGTCCGCCGCGGCGATGGCGTCTTCCACGTCCTGGACGGAGGCCGCCGGGGCCGCGCCGATGACCTCGCCCGTCGCCGGGTCCGCCACCGCGATCTCGCCGGCGCCACCGGCCCTGCGCCACTCGCCGCCGATCAGCAGGCCATAATCCTGGTACATCGCGCCCTCGCTCCTGAGCCGTCCTTGATTGGCCAGCGGCGGCCCGCCGTCAAGCCCGCGGATGTTGCAGCAGCGTTGCGCAGGCATGCCGGAGATGCGCGTTTGGCGTTGAAAAGCGATGCTGCCGTAGCCCGGCGGAAGCCTGCTGCGGTGCATCCGCGGCGTGTCGCTGCCGGTGACTCCGGATGGTCCCTTGGGCGCGCGAAGAGGATGCCCGGAGATGCTGCCGGAGCACGGGGAGAGCGCGGCGCGGTGTAACCGAATTTCGTTGCGCAAGGATGTTGCGCAATGGGAATATGTTCAACTCATGGCAGGAGGTCGTTTCTCCGCGCTTCACACGCGGGAAAGGATGCTCCGCTCGCGCCGGGGCAAGGTGAGATTGGTTCGCGATGGTTGCCGGAATGCATGGTGCCGTTGCGAAAAACATTGCTGTCCGCAGGCTGCCGTTGCCGATGTCGAGACCGCAGGCCTAGACTGGATGCCAGGCATTGCCCAGGGGCATGGAAACTCCGTTCCATGCCTTGAAAAAATAGACGAAATGTTCCAGAACGAACCGCCAATGGGAGAATCCGCCATGTCGACCGTCCGCTTGACCATGGCACAGGCGCTCGTGCGCTACCTGTGCAACCAGTACACGATCATCGACGGCAAGAAGGAGCCGCTGTTCGCCGGGCTGTTCGGCATCTTCGGTCATGGCAACGTGACCTGCCTGTCGGAGGCCCTCGAGGCGGTGCAGGACAGGTTGCCCACCTGGCGCGGGCAGAACGAGCAGTCGATGGCGCTGGCGGCAGTGGGCTATGCCAAGGCGATGCGGCGGCGGCAGATGATGATCGCGCTCTCGTCCATCGGGCCGGGCGCGCTCAACATGGTGACGGCAGCGGGCTGTGCGCATGCCAACCGCCTGCCGATCCTGATCCTCGCCGGCGACATCTTCGCCAACCGGCGGCCCGACCCGGTGCTGCAGCAGGTCGAGCATTTCAACAACCCGACGACCTCGGTGAACGACGCCTTCAAGGCAGTGAGCCGCTACTGGGACCGCATCACGCACCCGGAACAGATCATCTCGTCGCTGCCGCAGGCGATTGCCACGCTGCTCGACCCGGGCGACTGCGGCCCGGCCTTCATCGGGTTGTGCCAGGACACACAGGAACTGGCCTTCGATTATCCGGAAGCCTTCTTCACGCCGACCGTCCATACGATTCCGCGCCTCAGGCCGGACCGCGAGCGCGTGGCGAAGGCGGTGGAACTCATCAAGAATGCCAAGCGGCCACTGATCATCTCCGGTGGCGGCGTGCGCTATTCGGGCGCCGAGAAGGAGGTTGCCGATTTCGCGCTGAAGCATGGGTTGCCGATGGCGGAGACCATTGCCGGCAAAGGTGCGGTGACGCATGACCACCCGGCGCATGTGGGGCCGATCGGCGTCGTCGGCTCGACCTCGGCCAACGAGATGGCCGGGGCGGCGGACGTGATCATCGCCATCGGCACGAGGCTGCAGGATTTCACCACGGGCTCGTGGACGGTGTTCGCCCATGATGCGCAGTTCGTTTCGATCAATGCGGCGCGCTATGACGCGACCAAGCACCGGGCGCTGGCCGTGGTTGGCGACGCGAAGGAGACGGTGGCGGAACTCGAAGGGGCGCTTGGCGGCTGGAAGGCCGATGCGGCGTGGACGGCGCGCGGCAAGACCGCCTTCAAGGGCTGGAACGACCTCGTCGAGTCCCACCAGAAGCCCAACAACGAACCGGTGCCGACCTATGCGCAGGTGGTCGGCGTGGTGAATGCCTGGGCCCAACCCAACGACACCATGGTGACGGCGGCGGGCGGCCTTCCCGGCGAGACGGCCAAGGGCTGGAAGGTCAAGAACCCCAACACCTACGACCTCGAATTCGGCTTCTCCGCCATGGGCTACGAGATCGCCGGCGGCTGGGGCCATGCCATGGCCAAGAAGGGCGACGGCGAGACCATCGTGATGGTGGGCGACGGCTCCTACCTGATGATGAACTCGGACATCTATTCGACGGTGCTGACCGGCCACAAGCTGATCGTCGTGGTGTGCGACAATGGCGGCTTCGCGGTGATCAACCGGCTGCAGAACTTCAAGGGCACGCCGAGCTTCAACAACCTGATCAAGGACAGCCGGGTGAAGGAACCCTTCGCGGTGAACTTCGCGCAGCATGCCGCCTCGATGGGCGCGCTGACGCGGCACTGCGAGAGCCTTGCCGACCTCGAGGCGGCGCTGAAATGGGCCAAGACGACGGACCGCACCACGGTGATCTCGATCGTCACCGATGCCTTCGCCTGGGTGCCGGGCGATGCCGACTGGGACGTGGGCGTGCCGGAGGTCTCCGACCGGCCCGAAGTCAACAAGGCGCGCGAGCACCACGAGACCATCCGCAAGAAGCAACGCATTGGAGTCTGAACGATGAAAGCCAAACTGGGCATGTCGCCCATCGCCTGGTGGAATGACGATCTTCCGCAGCTCTCGGACGACGTCTCGCTGGAGGAATGCCTGCGCCAGTCGCGTTCGGCGGGCTTCACCGGCATGGAGAAGGGCCGGCGCTTCCCGGAATCGGCGGCCGAGATGCTACCCATACTCAAGAAGGCCGACGTGACGCTGTGCGGCGGCTGGTTCTCCGGCACGGTGGTGAATGAGTCGCTCGAGGCCAACAAGCAGCGCATCCAGCCGATGATCGACCTGTTCAAGGCGGTCGATGCCCCCTGCATCGTCTATGGCGAGGTGGGCCGCTCGATCCAGGGCGACCAGTCGAAGCCGCTCGCCACCAAGCCGAAGCTCTCGGATGCCGAGATGAAGGACTACGCGAAGAAGATGTCGGAGTTCGCCGCCTGGGTCGAGGCACAGGGCATGCCGCTGGTCTATCACCACCACATGGCAGCGGTGGTCGAGACCGAGCCGGAGCTCGATGCCTTCATGGCGAACTCGTCGATCTCGCTGCTGTTCGACGCGGGCCACATGGCTTTCGCGGGGGGTGACGTGCTGCGCTGCATCGACAAGCACCACACGCGCATCCGCCACGTGCACACCAAGGACGTGCGCATGGAGGTGATCAAGGGGCTCGACCGATCGAAGGAGAGCTTCCTCGATGCCGTGATCAAGGGCGCCTTCACCGTGCCGGGCGACGGCTCGCTGGATTTCGGTGCGATCGTCAAGAAGCTTGCCGGTTATGGCTATGAAGGCTGGTTCGTGGTCGAAGCCGAACAGGACCCGAAACAGGCGCCGCCGTTGAAGATGGCCCAGGTGGGCCACAAGGAGCTGATGCGGGTGATGACGGCGGCCGGCTACGAGGTCGTGGCGTGAAGGGGACTGCCAGCAAGGAACTGGGCATCGGGCTGATCGGCACCGGCTTCATGGGCAAGGCGCATGCCTTCGCCTATCGTGCCGCGCAGGCCGCCTTCCCGGACATCCCGGTGCCGCGCCTCGAGATGATTGCCGATGTGAACGAGGAGCTCGCCGCGAAGGCGGCGCATCAGTATGGCTTCGCCCGCGCGAGCGGGGACTGGCGCGCGCTGGTGAACGATCCGCGGATCGACGTCGTCTCCATCACCACGCCCAACACGCTGCACAGGGAGATGGCGCTCGCCGCCATCGCGGCGGGCAAGCATGTGCATTGCGAGAAGCCGCTGTCGCCGACGCTCGCCGACTCGCTCGCGATGGTCGAGGCGGCGGAGAACAAGGGCGTCGCCACGCAGGTGGGCTTCAACTACATCAAGAACCCGCTCTTGAAGCAGGCGCGCGACATGATCGCAGGCGGCGAGCTTGGCGAGATCACCGGTTTCCGCGGCATCCATGCCGAGGATTACATGCATGACCCGGAGAGCCCCTACACCTGGCGCATCGACCCGGTGGGCGGGCCCGGCGTCATCGCTGATCTCGGCTCGCACATCATCGGCATGGCGCGCTTCCTGCTGGGGCCGATCGCGCAGGTTTCCGCCGACGTGCGCACCGTGGTGAAGAGCCGCCCGGTGGCGCGCGGCGCCAGGGAAAGAAAGGATGTCCTGGTCGACGACGTGGCGCGCATCCTCGTCGATTTCGGGCGCGGCTGTGGCGGCACCATCGAGGCGAACTGGGTGGCGACGGGCCGCAAGATGCAGCTCGCCTTCGAGATCAGCGGCGAGAGGGGCTCGCTGGTCTTCACCCAGGAGCGGCTGAACGAGCTGCTGTTCTACCGCGCCGGCGGCGATGTGAAGACCAATGGCTATGTGAAGATCGAATCCGGTCCGCAGCACCCGCCTTATGGCGACTTCTGCATCGCCGGCGGGCACCAGCTGGGCTTCAACGACCTAAAGACCATCGAGATGGGCGAGTTCCTGCGCGCCATCGGGCAGGGCGGCTCGTCGACGCCCGACTTCCGCGAGGCCTACGAGATCCAGAAGGTGGTGGACGCGGCGATCGCATCCTCGAAGACGCGGCAGTGGACGACGGTTGGCTGAGGATCCGCTTCAGTCAGCGCCGGCCAGCAATGCAGCCTTGACCATGATGCGGTAAGGCCGGCTGCGGCCCTGCAGCTGGTTGACCGTGCCGCTGACGATGACGTCGCGCTTCGGCCAGTGATAGACGAAGGCGCCGGATATGCCCGAGTGGCCGATGAAGTCGAGCCCTGCCTGGAAGGGCGGCAGGAACCAGGGCAGGTGGAAGCGCAGCACGCCCAGCCCCGCCTGCAGGGGGAAGAACACGCGCCGCCAGTCAGCAAGCGCTGCAAGGTTGGCGGGATCGAACAGCCGCCCATCGAAGAAGGCGCGTCCGAACAGTGCGAGCTCGAGCGCCGTCGACACCGCGCCGCCGTCACCGGGCATCGAGGCGAGGGCCTGCGGGAGGTCGAGGATGGTGTTGCCGAGGCGCAGGGGCAGCGTGGCATCGCCGGGGTGGAAGAAGCGCGTCTGCGTGAGGCCCAGGGGCCCGGTGACCATGTCCTCCAGCGCCGCATCGGGAGAACGCTCCGCCACCTGCGCCAGCAGCGCGGTGAGCAGGTAGAAATTGGTGTCGGAATAGAGCGCGCGGCGGCCGGTGCCGGGCGCGAAGGGCGGGGTCATCTCGTCGCGCACCCAGGCGATGACCTCGGCGAGGCCATAGGCGAGGTCATGGCCGGCGAAGAGCCTGTCGGCCAGGCGCGTGCCGTCCTTCCTCCGGCCCTCGAAGTAGTCGGGCAGGCCGGAGCTGTGGGTGAGCAGCTGGCGGATGGTGATGCGGCCCGTCAGGTCTTTGCCATGCCACACGAGGAGGCGGTCGAGTGCGCCGGGGAAATACTGCGCCACGGCATCGTCGAGCCCGATCAGCCCGTCATCCGCCAGGCGGAAGATCATGGCGGTGACCAGCAGCTTCGATGTCGAGGCGATGAGGAAGGGCGTGTCGGCCGTCACCGGTTCGCCATTCCACGCGCCGCCGGCGGCCGTCGCCGTCTCGCCCTGCCGCATCACGCAGAGGGCGGCCTCATGGCAGTTCGACCGGCCGATTTCGGCGGCGATCAGGCGGGCGAGCCCGGCTTCCAGTGTCATCGAAGGTTGCTCCCCGTGTCGGGAGCAGTTCAGAAGCCGGGCGTGCCGCCGTCAATGCTTGCAAACAATTGCCGCGGCTGCGGCATAATGCTCAGGCGGCAACGCCCGCGGCGATGGGACAGGACACGCCGGTGCCGCCCAGGCCGCAGTAGCCGCCCGGGTTCTTGGCCAGGTACTGCTGATGATAGGTCTCGGCAAAGTAGAAGGGCCCGGCCTCGGCGATCTCGGTGGTGATGGGGCCATAGCCCCTGGCCGCGAGCGCCTCCTCGTACATCGCCTTGGCGGCCAGCGCCGCATCGCGCTGGGCCGGGCTCGTCCAGTAGATCGCCGAGCGGTACTGCGAGCCGACGTCGTTACCCTGGCGCAGGCCCTGGGTGGGATCGTGCGATTCGAAGAACAGCTTGAGCAGCGCCTCGTAGGAGACCTTGGCGGGATCGTAGACGACCAGCACCGACTCGGCATGGCCGGTCATGCCCGAGCATACCTCCTCATAGGTCGGGTTGGGCGAGTAGCCGCCGGCATTGCCAACCGCCGTGACATGGACGCCCGGCACCTGCCAGAACTTGCGCTCCGCCCCCCAATAGCAGCCGAGCGCGAAGACCGCCGTCTCGAAGCCCTCCGGATAGGGCCCCTTCAGCGGGTTGCCGGTCACTTCGTGGCGGTCGGCCGTGGGCATGGCCTGGGACCGGCCGGGCAGCGCCTCCGCAGGCGAGATCATGCGGCTTTTCTGGCGGGCAAAGAACATCTTCGGGCTCCTTCCTCGGTTGCCCGCCAGATATAGGGGGACAATCTCGCCCCCACCACTCAACAAAGCTTGATTTAGGAAAGGGTTGGCGATATTCCCGGCCCCACTTCAAGGAAGGGTGGCCGAGTGGTTTAAGGCGCACGCCTGGAACGCGTGTTTACGTGAAAGCGTAACGAGGGTTCGAATCCCTCCTCTTCCGCCAATCTTCCGCCAAAGTACCGTATAAAATATTGAAATTACTTAATAATTGTTGATTTGGGCGCGCGGGCCCCACGTACGGGCCCCCACAACTCTGTGACGTCGGCGGTATCAGGCAGAACGGGTATGTTGGGCGCTGCCAAACTTCCGAGCTCCTCTGAAGCACCCGCGAAGTAGCTATCAGACCACTCGACCGCAAATCCTCGATTGCTCCAAAGATCGCCCACCTCCCAAAGGAAGAATTCTTGCCCATGCTCGGATGGGAGAGGGGGAACGAGTGCAACGACCCCCGGGGCGGTTTCATGATCGCCGGTAAAATTATTCCACGTTTTGGCGGCAGTGCCCGACAGTACTACGTGATCGAATTTCTGCGCTTGTGGACGGCTATAAGCTTGACGCCATGCCCCGCCCGACGCGTCCGACTGGTGCGATCTGTTCGTCAGTTTACGGGCGGTCCTACCCTCATGACCCTTCGAAGTGTGGCTTCGACGGGACGCACGAGCCCCATAACCGCCTTGTTGTAGTAAACCGCAAAGGTCTGAAACACTGGCTCCGGTAAAAAGGTCAGGGCCTGTACGGGCCACTGCGTGGCGCGATACACGTGCATCAATGCATTGCCAACGCCCGATCTCTCTTCGGCGAGTTTCTGCTCGAGGGCACGCTGGGCGTCTGCATGCTCACTCGAGAAGCGTGTGAGGTCGAATGTAAGGTCGACATCTGCCCCGTGTTTCCTGCCGACGAAATAGAGGTCATGGCTAATTGTATTGGTAAAAAATCGGTGGTCCTGAAACATCTCGTCGAAGTTCATCAGTTTTCTAAAATGGGCGACCGGGATGTTTCGATAGTAATCCCATCCTTGTTGTTGGGTGCCCGGTGATGCTTTAGGGGTCGTTCTCCGCGTCCCATGTTCCACACGTCCTGTTGTGGCACAAGTGACGACAATGAAGCCCCCCGCTTTGGTCATTCGGTACATGTTGTGGAATGTTTCCAACCAGGCTGGGTTATGTTCGAAGCATTCGCACGAAATTGTGATGTCGTAGCTATTGTTGGGGTGATCTACGCGATGTCCATCGGCAACGACGTCAACTCCTTCTCCCGGCGTTAGATCAACTCCACAATACGTGCTGCCGGGGAACAACTCTCTTACGCTGCCATTCACATCGTAAGAGCCGATCTCCAGAATGTTAAATTGGCTGTCTGAAGCCGAAATGTGATTGGCAAATGTTTGAACGAAGCAGAATTGCTGCGGGTGAGCCATCGCCACTCCTTCTCTCGGATTTCGTATTTTATATGGCAACCTAAACGTTTAAGGCAGTCCGTCAATGCGTTCGCCTAGGTCGGACTGGTAGGTAGCCAGCAGCAATTATGAACCACAAGATTTGTGAGCCTTTAAGGTAACCGCTGATGGCGAAGAATTCAGAGCTGTCATTTAAATATCCTGTTACCGAACACCACCGTCTTTTGAACGAAGAATGAGATGCAGACCATCACTGGCAAAGCTGCGGCACCCGCCAAGTAGGCATTGCGCTCGACGAACAACATCAGGACGCCAATGAGGGCGACGTTCAGCCCCCAAAGCAGCAGCCAAGTGAGAACGAATAGCGGGATGCGACGCAGTTCAAGTCGTCTAAAAACGAAAAGCCCCTGGGTTATGAAGCCTACACAGACGCCAATTACCATCGCAATAAAGTTTGCCACTGGATATGGAAGTCCAAGCCACAGGCAAAGAGCATAGATGCCGTAGCTGAAGCTGGTGTTGAAGATCCCCGCGATGGCAAAACGCTTAATCTCGCCCCAGTGTAGATGCATCAAAGATCTCGCGCCGATTGGAGGTGTGAGGATAATTCTGGTATGCGCGCTCAGAGAGCAACTGAATTCGACTGGGATGCCCGGCTGCATCCAGAGCTAGCCACACGACCTTCGTTAACCCTCTTTCTTGTTGAGCTTTCGAAGTTGACTTGAACCATACTGCCCGAAAACAATCGAATTCCGACCATCGCCGAACCCGTGTAAAGCCGAGTTTGCGAAGGGCAGCACCCAGTTCGCCGGGTGACAGCAGCCACGCCACCGCCCCCGTAGAGCCGCCTGCATGGCAGACAAAGACAATCCCTCACACCGGACTTCGAGAGGGATGGTGGCGAGCGGACGGGCGAGATGGTCCTCAAGAGGGGTTGGGCGTTCGCGTACACTCTGTGCCTCGACCTTGTTGCGCTCCGCCTGTCGAGCCTGCTCCTCCACGACGGCGATGTTGAGCGTCTTAACGTAAGCATACATTTTCACCTCCTGTTGTGATTGAGTGTTTCACAAGGCGACGGCACTGCCGCCCCAGAGGGCGTGCCGTCTGAAACAAGGTATTTCGGCGCGTCATTTAAAAGTATGAAATAAAACGTTAATATGCCGCTCAAGGAATTTCAGGTCTGGGGCGGAATGTCACTTGTTTGTAAGCCACAGAAAGGCAACAAGAATGTGCCGCCCGATGGGAGTACTTTCGCTCGACGGGCGGCGGGCGGAACTCGCAGTTACCGGTCTTCAATTCTTGACATCCAGAACGGTTTTGACCCGCCCCCCGAGACCGTGTGCAGTAAGTTCGCGGTCCGTTGGGGCGCGAAAAATCAACTTGCCTTCCGCGAGTAGACCATCGATGGCACGGTCCACGTCAGCCTTACTGGCCCCCAACTTGCCGCTCCTGCCGGAGTACCTCTCGCGAAACGCAGTCCGTGAGCAGGCACCAGGCTGAGTGCGAACCATGCCTTCGATGGTCTTGCGCAAGGTCTCGGCGGTGTCTGAGGATGTTGGGGGTGGCGCGAGCTGGACGTACTCCAGCAAGCCGACGTCATCGAAGGAGTGATTCTGAAACCAATACACGTCATCGGACAGACCGTACTTGCTCTTGACCACCTTCAGCGAGACGTAGTTGCGTCGCCGCTCAAGGTCGGCCACCTTTCTCTTGCCGGGTTTGCCGAAGGTGTGAACTTCCAATGTGCCGATCCATTGCTTCGCATGCTTCTCATTCTTCCAGCCCGGTCGAATGGTAGCGTAGAGGTGGCGTGCGGCAGCCTCAAATGTCACGGCGTCAGCCTGCGCCGTTGCAGCGGACCCTATAGGCCTTCCTCTCGGCGATGGGCTCCCTTCCCTCTCGACCGCGCGCCGGGCGTCAAAGGCCTTCGTTCGAGCGTCCTTGAGGCTTGTCTCCGGGAATGTGCCGCAACGTCATTCAACTGACACTTACTCGCTCTTTGGTTCTGTCGCCTGCGCCAATGCGACACGACTTGCATGTTGAGCGAGCTTTGAGCGTTGTTCAGGAAGGCGACCTACTAGTCCTCCTGGCGCGGCGTTGGGAAGATGAGCGCCGTTAATTGAATGTAAAACTGGCGGTAACGGGTCTGGGCTTGGAACATCGTGACAGCGCACTTCAACTTGCCGCTGCACGCACCTGACCATCCATCGAAGCGACAACCTTTCGGTGGAGATGCACGTGCGCTCGCTGTCTTCTCGTATTGGATTGGACCGTCGAACCCCCAACATCATCGTTTCGACGACGGCCCCTATCGTATCGCGGTCTCAGTGTTCCCTAATGATGGAACAGGGCTAAGAGAATAATGATCGGAATTGGAACTCCAAGAAGCCACAAGAGAACGCTGCGTCCCATGATGTATCTCCATGCGAATAGTGACTTTGGCTTTATGATCGCTGTAACAACCGGTTAACCGGAAAGTTCCACGGCCGCTTCCGAAGCGGGGCCAGGGCGCAGCCGTAAGCGCCGCCTGGAATGCATACCGTCAGACTCACGGAGTCCGTGCAGGGCTCCCCGGGATCTGTGCGACCTCTGTAGCGGCCCCGCCCGTGGATTGACTCTCTGGGCACCCCTCCTTCTGCGTTGTGCCCATGGTCGCCGAGTGGCAGAGGGTCGCGGGGCGTTCACAACTTCTGCTCCCATGGGGCATGCGCCGATGTTGAAGCCAGGTCACCGACCGAGCACATGGACCGCTACCTGACCCAGATCAACGACGGGGATGCGCTATCATTCTACAAGTCAAAAACCTGACTGCCGTTCTGGGGTCGAATATGGGGATTGCTGAGCTGCTGAAGCTAGACGAAGCGGAGCGCCATTTGGCTCTGGAGCGGAACGAAGTTCGACTCCGTCGGCAAATTCTCCGACGTGATGCGGCGATCTATCTGGAAGACATGTTGACGGAGCTTCGCCAAGTCGCCTGCAATGCTGGCCTCCACGGGGTTGCCCGCTCTATCAACAAAGTCCGCAGAGAGCTGCGTAACATCTAGGTCCTTACGTCCACCATCGATAGGGCATTCTTGGAATGTTCCATATTTGACCGCAAGCTGGTTTCATGTTTGCGGGGCAATACGGGCAAGACCAAAGACATCATAGGATTCTGGCGGCCCCCGGGACGTTTCCATCAAGTGGGCAGAGTACGCCCGTGCAGTCTAGAGGCCCGGCGAACAGAGGCTAGAGCCCGCCCCGGTGAGTGCGCACATCCCCGAGTTTGCCAAACGACTGCACACTTATTGCGATAACAGTTCTCCTATATTGCAGAGTCTAGGGTGCTGATTAGAGTGAGCAAAGACGGCGCAAGGACCAGCTGACCGTCGGCTCCTCTCCTTCGAGAGACTGCAATGTTCCGAGAGGGAGAGGAGCTGGTTGGCTTCGCTTATGTCCCTTGAATTTGTTGGGTTTGCGTCATGGCCATTCTTGTAAGCTTCGCTAATTATCTGGCAGGTAAACTCAAGATCACCGAGCGTCCCAACCTCGCGCCCACGAAGGTGGAAATTGTCGGTGCCCTTGAAGTATTGGAAGATCTGATAGAAGCCCGGCAACGCAAACATGATGCCCTCAAGAATGTGCGGCGGATGTATGATCGCTCCGACACTTCAGAGAAGGTCGCAAGCAGGTTGCAGGTCATCAGCGAGCAGCGGAACGCCATCGCAGTTCTTCAGAAGACCTGGCTCATGCTCGTTCAGCTCCGTGATACATCGGTTCATTAGTACCGGTATGACCGGTTCTGGCCCGGTAAGTGGCTGCAAGCGTGCAAGAGATCTTAAGCCGAGCGGGCTCGGCATTCGCATCACACTCCTGACTTTGGCGACGTCGTAAGGGTGAGCCATTCTTGCCGTCTCCGCGCCTTCGAGGAGGGTTGCAGTTTCATTGGTCGCCGAGGTCTCTCGAAAGGGTTGCCGCCCGGCCGGGAAGCCAATACGGACGATCAAGACTTTCGATAGCCGGCCAAGAGCGACTCCGCGGACTATGGTAATGGTTGGATCGTAGGGTTCACTACTTGCGATGTGAACCTAACTGCATCACCATAGTCTCACTCTATTTAGGGGGTATCTATGGGCACAGTTGAATTCCGTGTTATTCCGCGAGAGGGTCACTGGTGCGTAGTGGTCGGCGATAAGCTCCACGGCCACTATTCCTCCGAAGAGGAAGCGGCCACGGACGCCATCGGCGTTGCGAGGTCGACCCGGCTGATGGGGGTCTTGTCCATCGTCACATTGCAGGCAGAGGACCGGCAGATCCCAATGGTCCTCTGGCCGAAGGCCGCCTGAGCGGTGTGTGGTCCACAATCATTGCCGCCGCCAGCGTAGTGAAATTTCCAATCTGGACTTGAGTGTCAGCAGCAAGAAAGAAGCCCCAACGGTGGAGCCGGGGCTTCTATCGAGATGGCTGCCGAATCGGTTAGCGGACCAGAGTCAGAATCCGCAGTGTGGCTAGGCGGCCATCGCACTCTCGGCAATTGCGAGGGCATCCCGCAACGACGGGTCATGATGGCGTTGCCTTTCGTCTTCCGTACAGGTCGCAGTCCTTGATGTTGCAATTTCACGCGGACGTCGGCGAGAGCATCTAGAGCGCGATCATCAGCCGGTAGGCATCGAGGATCGCGGCATGGATGTTCCGGCTGGCGATGGCGTCGCCGATGCGGAACAGGCGGTAGCTGCCTGTGGGGTTGCTTACCAGCGTCTGGGGCCGGCCGGTCAGGAAGGGCGTCACGTCCACCTCGCCGCGGTTCACCGAGCCTTCCTTGAGGGCGAAATAGAGATCGTCCACCGGGGCCGTGCCATATTCGACGATCACCTGGTCCGCTTCCTTCACCACCTCGGTCTTGCGGTAGTCGTCGGTGAACACGGCGGCGACGCGGTTGCCGCGGCGCTCCAGCCTGTCGACCTGCAGGTTGAGCGTCACCTTCACATTGGGCGCGTTCATGGCGCGCATGTAGGCCGGGTAGTTCGTCTCGCCGATGTCCGGGGCAATCGTCCGGTCCGGCGTCACCAGTTCCACCTCTTCCGCCCGCTCCGCCACGAATTCAGCGACCGTCATCGCCGGGTGCGAGCCGTTGTTGTCGACAACGATCACCGAGCGGGCAGGCGCCACGGCGCCGCTGAGAATGTCCCAGCTGCCCGTCATCAACTCGTGACCCGAGGCGAGGATCGATGCGTCGGGCACGCCGCCGGTGGCGATGACCACGCAGTCGGGGCGTTCCGCCATCACGTCGGCGGCTTCGGCATAGCTGTTGTAGCGGATGGTGACACCGAGGCGCTCGCACTCCGCCAGCCGCCAGTCGACGATGCCGAGGATCTCGCGCCGCCGCTTCAGGGCCGCCGTCAGCAGCACCTGGCCGCCGGCCCTTCCGGCGGCTTCGAAGACGACGACCTCATGCCCGCGCTCGGCGGCGACGCGCGCCGCCTCGAGCCCGCCCGGGCCGGCACCCACGACCACGACCTTGCGTCGCGGCCCCGCGCTCTTCGGGATCACGTGCGGCAGATGTTCCTCGCGTCCAGTGGCCGCGTTGTGGATGCAGACGGCGGAGCCGGTGTAGATCGAGTCGATGCAATAGCCCATGCCCACGCAGGGCCGGATGCGCGCTTCCTCGCCCGCCATGATCTTCCGGGTGATGTGCGGGTCTGCCATGTGTGGCCTGGTCATCGCCACCATGTCGAGCTTGCCGCTTTCGATGGCATAGCGCGCAGTTGGCACGTCCTGGATGCGCGCGGCATGGAAGGTGGGGAGCTTCACGTCGTTGCGGATCTCGCCCGCGAAATCGAGATGCGGAGCGGAGGGCGTGCCCATGTTGGGGATGACGCGGCTCAGCCCCTCATTGGTGGCGACGCGGCCGCGGATGACGCTGATGTAGTCGATGGCGCCATCCTGCTTCAGGCGGCGCGCGAAGGCGATGCCGTCATTCTGCTCGAAACCCCTCTGCCACTGTTCGTCGCACACCATGCGCACGCCGAGGATGATCTCCGCTCCCACCCGGGCGCGGATCGCGGCGATGACCTCGCGCAGGAAGCGGAGGCGGTTGTCGACCGATCCGCCATATTCGTCGGTGCGGCGGTTGGTGCCGGGGGAGAGGAAGTGCGCCACGAGATGCGAGGCACACTCGAGCTCGATGCCATCGAGCCCGGCCTGCTTCACCTTTTCGGCGGCATCGGCATAGGCCTTGTAGATGCGCTGGAAGTCCCAATCTTCCATGGCCTTGGGGAAGGCGCGGTGGACCGGCTCGGGCTGCGAGCTGGGCGCAATCATCGGCAGCCAGTCCGCCTTGTTCCAGTTGGTGCGGGCACCCATGTGGGTCATCTGGATCATTACCGCAGCGCCGTGGCTGTGCACGTCGTCGGCCAGTTCGGCCAGCCACTTCACGCACTCGTCCTTGTGCAGCTGGATGTTGCCGAAGGCCTGCGGGCTGTCGATGGCGATCACCGAGGAGCCGCCGATCATCGTCATGGCGAGACCGCCCTTCGCCTTCTCGCTGTGATAGAGGCGGTAACGGGTCTTGGGCAGTCCGTCTTCAGTGTAGGACGGCTCGTGCGCCGTCGACATCATGCGGTTGCGCAGGCCGAGGTGCTTCAGCTGGTAGGGTTGCAGCAGCGGATCATGCGACATCTGCGCGGTTCCTTTCATGCACGTGTTGGTCAGAGTCCCATGGCCAGCTTGCGGCCCTCGTAGATCGCCATGGCAGCATTGCGCGCCGCCACCGCGTCGCCGATCATCGCTGCGCCGAGCTCGTCGCCCAGCGCATGTTCGGCCACATTGGTCGCTGCGACAACCAGGGTATCGGCGGCGATACGTTCGGGCGGACCGCCGAAGGACTGGACCGTGGCACCATCGCCGTGCCACTCGCGCACGACGCTGTCGGTGCGCAGGATCACGCCCAGTTCGCGCAGCCTGGCGCGCAGTTCGATGTCGGCAGCGGTGCGTGCCATCTCCGCCATGACGGCGGCGGCCGGGGTGACGACGGTCACCTGGTGACCGGCCTCGGCCAGCGTCAGCGCGACGCCGCCACCCTTCCAGTTGGCGGTCTCGTCGAGGACGAGGACGCGCTTGCCGGGACGCGCGATGCGCGCCATCACGTCTTCGGCGCTCGCGACATTGCCGCGTTCGATGCCGGGAAGCTGGTCGTGTTCGGGCATGGCGCGCTGGAAGGCCTTGCCGTCCGGCATGGAGCCGGTGGCGACGATGATCTCGTCGGCGCCGAAGGCTTTCGCCTCCTCGGCGTCGAGCGGCGTGTTGAGCAGGACCTTGACCTGCAGCTTCGCCAGCTGGCGTTCGAACCAGTCGAGATAGTCGATGATCTGGTGACGGCGCGGCGTCAGGCCGGCGAGGCGGAACTGGCCGCCCAGCTTGTCGGAGGCTTCCGCCAGCGTCACCTGGTGGCCGCGTTCGGCGGCAACGCGCGCTGCCTCGAGACCGGCGACGCCGCCTCCAACCACCAGCACCTTCTTCGGCTTCGCCGCCGGTGTGAAGCGATCGCCGCCCCATTCGAACTCGCGCCCGGCGCTGGGGTTGATGAGGCAGGAGATCCAGTAGTCGCGGTAGCGCCGGCCCCAGCACATCTGGTTGCAGGAGAGGCAGGGACGCACATCCTCGGGCCGGCCTTCCTTCGCCTTGTTGGCGAGATGCGGGTCGGCGATCTGGCCGCGCACGATCGACACCATGTCGGCCTGGCCGGAGGCAACCACGTAATTGGCGTTCTCGGGTGTCCTCACATGCGACTCGCACTGGACCTTGGCGTGCTTCACCACTTGCTTCAGCGCCTCGGCGTGGGGTGCGCCCAGCTTGTCGGCATAGAAGACGTGGGGGATGATGCCCGTGAAGTTGAAGTAGCTGCCGGTGCCGCAGGTGACGTAGTCCATCAGCTGGCGTTCGTCGTGCCAGGCGATCACCTCCTGCAGCTGCTCGATGGTCTGCGACACCTTGCTCGTCGGGTCCATGTTGACGGCCAGGCCGATGATGAAGTCCTCGCCCGCCATCTTGCGGATGCGCTCCATGATGGTGCGCGAGAAGCGCATGCGGTTCTCGAGGCTGCCGCCCCATTTGTCGTCGCGGCGGTTGTTGAATGGCAGCCAGAACTGGTCGATGATGGCGTTGTAGGCGGCGAACAGCTCGATGCCGTCGAAGCCTGCCTCCTTGGCGCGCCGCGCCGCCTGCACGAAGCTCTCGATGATCTCCTCGATCTCGGCCTCGCTCATGGCGTGGCTGCCGTCGGAGTCATGGAAGGACGGCAGCCCGGAGGGCGACCAGCTCGGCTGGTAGCTGTTGTCGAAATCGCCGTGCTGGCCGACGTGATAGAGCTGGTTGCAGATCACCGCGCCATGGCTGTGCACGGCATCGGTGATCTTGCGGAAATGCGGGATCACCTCGTCGGTCGAATGGCGGAAATTGCCGCGCGTCAGCACCGCGGTGCGGTGTACCGGCACCGGTTCGACGACGATCATGCCGACGCCGCCGCGGGCACGCTCCTCGTAGTAGCCACGGTGGCGTTCGCCCGGCAGGCCGTCGACCGACATGTTGGCGGTGTGCGAGCCGAAGACGATGCGGTTGCGCAGAGTCTTGTGGCGGATCTGCAGGGGCTGGAACAGGGCGGGGAACTGGTTCGACATGGTGCTTCCTCAGTCTAGCGGTGCGCCGCCCTGTTCCGTCCGCCTGGCCACGAAGGCGTCGAGCGCTTCGCGGATTGCCGGGTCGAGTTCAGGTTCGGCATATTGGTTCAGCGCCTCCTGCCAGATGGCGGTGGCACGTTCGGCGGCCGACTGGCCGCCCGCTTCAAGCCAGGCGCCGTGGTTCTGCGTGGCCGAGACGAGTGGGCGGTAGAAGGCGGTCTCGAAGGTCGAAATGGTGCGGGGCGTGCCGAAGAAGTGCCCGCCGGGGCCGACCTCGGCGATCTCCGCGAGCGCCAGGGTATCGGCGTCGATGCGCGGAGGGATCAGCGTCTGTGCCAGGCTCTGCACGATCTCGCAGTCGAGCACGAACTTCTCGAAGGAGGTGCACAGCCCGCCCTCGACCCAGCCCGCCGCATGCATGAGGAGGTGCCCGCCGGCGGCCGCGGCGGCTGAGCAGGCATTGGCCGATTCATAGCCGCTGGCGAAGTCGGGGATATTGGCGGAGCTGAAGTTGGACGAGCGCATCGGCATCCGGTAGCGCCGCGCCATCTGCCCGCCGATCAGCGTGCAGCGCTGCATGTCAGCGAGGCCATAGGCGGGTGCGCCGGTCTTCATATCGACATTCATCGCGGCGCAGCCATAGAGCACCGGTGCCCCCGGCCTCACCAGCTGCGACAGTGCCACGCCGAACAGGACCTCCGCGGTGTTGAGGGCCATGGCCCCGGCAATGGTCGCCGGGGTCGATGCGCCGGCCATGATGAAGGGCGTGAGCAGCACCGGCTGGCCGTGACGGGCCATGTCCATGACGCCAACCGTCATCGGCACGTCATAGGTGAGGGGCGTGTTGGTGTTGATGATCGAGAACACACCGGGCCGGCGGCCGAACTCCTCCAGCGTTTCGCCACGGGCGATGGCGCACATGGCGAGCACGTCGGCGATGCGCTGGCGGCTCTGGCAGAAGACGTAGGGTACCTTGTCGGTCAGGGTCAGCATGGCGCGGGCCGCCGCGAAGTGGCGGAAGCGCACCTCGACGTCGAGCGGCTCGACCGGCCAGCCGTTCATTTGAATGATATTGAAGAATTGCGTGAGCTTGAGGAGTTCGCCGAGGTCGGCGAGGCTCCCGGAGCGCCGTCCACGCATCAGGTCGGTGCAGTTGGGAGGGCCCAGCACCGCAGCGGTGGTGAGGTGGCGCCCACCCAGCCTCACGGCGCGCCCCGGGTTGCGCGGGGTGAGCACGAGCTCCGATGGAACGGTCTTCAGGGCCTCCTCGACGATGTCGCGGCCGATGCGGATGCGCTGGTCCGCCTCGTCGACGGAGGCACCTGCCCGGGCAAGGAGATCGCGCGCTTCGCGGAAGGCGCAGCGCACGCCGACGGTCTCGAGGAGCTGCACTGCCGCCTCGTGGATCGCCTCAACCTCGTCGTCCGTGATCAGTGGCGTCGGTGGCAGAGGGTTCGTGAGCTGATGCCAGGGCATCTGCACGATGTCGGCGGCGCGGCGGCGGCGGTGTGGCTTGTCGGGCCGCATGGCGTCAGGCGAAGGCCTTCAGGCGGTCATGGAGGTCGCGGGCGATGGGCAGGCCCTCGCGGGCGAGGCGCTTCCGGGTTTCCATGCGGCGGGCATTGGGAAGCCTTGCCCCTTGCTGCGTGGTGATGGATTTCGCCAGCGCCTTCACCTGGCGATGGAAGGCACCGCCGGAGAACATTTCGGGTTCCAGTGCGATGAAGAACTGGCCGCAGCCGATGGGCTTGCCGTCATTCTCCTGGAACGAGCCCATCTCGGGGCCGCGCAAGGCACCTGCGAGGGCAGCGCACATCACTTCCACGATCAGCCCCTGGCCGAAGCCCTTGTAGCCGCCGGAGGGCGCCATGGAACCCGCGAGGCCCTTGGCCGGGTCGGTGGTGGGGCTCCCCTCGGCATCGAGCGCCCAGCCCAACGGAATCTCGCGCCCTTCCTCCGCGGCGCGTTTCACCGCGGTCCAGGTGACGGCGGAGGACGACTGGTCGATGAGGAAGGCGATCTTGCCCTTCTTGCCCGGCACGGCAAATGAGAGGGGATTGGTGCCGATCACCGGCGTTCTGCCGCCGACAGGTGCGATCGCCGGCATCGCGTTGGTGAAGCCGAAGGCCACGAGACCGTGCCGCGCGAGATGGCCGGTGTGGAAGCCGAGCGTCGCGGCATTGTAGGAATTGTGAATGGCCATGCCGGCGATGCCGTTCTTCTTCGCAGCCGGGATGAGCTTCGCGAAGCCCGCCTCGATGGCAGGATGCGCGAGGCCGTTGCGGGCATCAACCCGGAAGGCGACGGGCGAGAGCTTCCTGACCTTGGCGCGCACCTTGCCGTCGACCTTGCCGCTCAGCAGGTGTTCGCAATAATACTGCAACCAGTAGAAGCCATGGCCTTCGAGGCCGGAAAGCTCGGTATCGAGAATGGCTTCTGTGAAATAGGACGCGTTGCGGGGCGAGGCTCCCGCACCGGTCAGCGCGTCATGGATGAGCTTGCGTGCCGCCTTGGGTGAAAGCCTCAGAAGGTCGTCGCCCATCTCACGCCGTCTCCGCCGTGGCCGCGACGATCACCGGGCCCATGGAGTCGAGAACCTCCTGTGCCAGGTGACAGCGGATCTGGTGGCCGGAGGCCACGTCCCGCAAGGGCGGCAGATCCGTCTCGCACAGGCTTCCCGGCACCTGGTGCTTGCGGGGGCAACGTGTCTGGAACGGGCAGCCGGGTGGCGGGTTGGTGGCGGAAGGAATATCGCCCTCCAGCACCACGCGGCGCTTGGTGTAGCGCGGGTCAGCGATGGGAATGGCCGAGAGCAGGGCCTCGGTATAGGGGTGATAGGGCGGTTCGAAGATCTGGTCCGTCGTGCCCTGCTCGACGATGTAGCCCAGATACATCACCACCACGCGATCCGAGAGATAGCGCACGATCGACAGGTCGTGGCTGATGAACACCATGGTGGTGCGGGAGCTGCGCTGGATGTCCATCAGGAGCTCGGTGACGGCCGCCTGCACCGAGACGTCCAGCGCCGACATCGGCTCGTCGGCAATCACCACGCGCGGATGGCCGGCGAAGGCGCGGGCGACGCCGATGCGCTGCTTCTGGCCGCCCGACAGCTGGCGCGGCATGCGGCGCTCGAAGGCGCGCGGCAGCTTGACGAGGTCGAGCAGTTCGAGCATGCGCTGGCGGCGCTCCTCGGTCGTCTTGCCGACGCCGAACATCTCGAGCGTGCGCATGATCTGCGAGCCCACGGTATGCGAGGGGTTGAGCGTGTCGAACGGGTTCTGGAACACCATCTGGATCGAGGCGACGGTCGAGGTGTCGCGCCGCTCCACGCCGGTCTTCTCGATCTCCTGGCCAGCCAGCATGACCCTGCCGCCCGATGCCGTCTCGAGGCCGAGCAGCACCTTGGCGAGCGTGGACTTGCCGCAGCCGGATTCGCCGACGATCGCCACCGTCTCCGCCGCACGCGCGGTGAAGCTGATGTCCTCGTTGGCTTTCACGGTGCGCCGCTCGCCGCGCCCGAAGATTTCGTTGGCGGCGATCTGGTAGTGCTTCTGCAGGTGGTCGATCTCCAGCACCGGCTCTCCCGCCACCGTGGCGGCCTGAACGGCGCGGCGCTCAGGTGCTGCGGCCCAGTCGATCTCGGCGAAACGCAGGCAGCGGCTTTCGTGGCGGGTCGCGGGGTTCACGTCCAGCATCGGAATGTCGGCGGCGTCGCAGCGGCCCTTCTGGAAATGCGTGCAGCGCGGCCCGAAGTTGCAGCCCGCCGGGCGCTCGTGCGGAAGCGGCAACTGGCCGGGAATGGAAACCAGCGGGTTTTCGTACTTGTTGGTGCCAGGCAGTGCGATGGAGCGGAACAGGCCCTGCGTATAGGGGTGGCGCATGTGCTGGAACACGTCGCCGACGCTGCCCGTCTCCACCGCCTCGCCGGAATACATGACCGTGATGCGGTCACAGGTCTCGCGGATGAGACCCAGGTTGTGCGACACGAAGATCATCGAGGTGCCGAAGCGGTGTCCAAGGTCCTTGACGAGATCGACGATGCCGGCTTCCACCGTCACGTCGAGGGCCGTCGTCGGCTCGTCGAGCAGCAGCAGGGCGGGTTTCGACAGCAGGGCCATGGCGATGACGATGCGCTGCTGCTGGCCTCCCGAGAGCTGGTGCGGATAGGCATTGAGGATGCGCTCGGGGTCCGGCAGCTTCACCGCCTTCACCATCTCCAGCGCCCGGGAGCGCGCTTCCTGCTTCGACACCTTCTCATGCACGATGGGCACTTCCATCAGCTGCTCGGCGATGCGCATGGTGGGGTTGAGGCTGGCCATCGGCTCCTGGTAGACCATCGCGATCTGCGAGCCGCGGATCTGGCGCAGTTCATCCGCACTCATCTGCGCCATGTCGCGGCCGCGGAACTTGATGCTGCCCCTGGTGATGCGGCCCACACCCGGCAGGTCGCGCATGATGGCGAGGGACACGGTGGACTTGCCGCAGCCGGATTCGCCCACCAGCCCCATGCTCTCGCCCGGCATGACCTTCATGGAGAAGTCCATCACCGCCGGGATCTCGCCGATCTTGGTGAAGAACGAGATGTGGAGGTTGCTGATCTCGAGGATGGGTTCGGTCATCTGGTCAGTCCCGCAGCGATTGTTCGCGGAGCGCGTCCGCAAGCAGGTTGAGGCCAAGGACGAAGGACATGAGGGCGATTGCCGGCACCAGCGCCGGCCAGACATAGAGGCGGAGGAACTGGCTGCCGTCCTTGATGGCAGTACCCCAGTCGGGGCTTTCGGACGCCATGCCGAGGCCGAAGAAGCCCAGCGTTCCGAGCAGGATGGTGGTGTAGCCGATGCGCAGGCAGGTATCGACGATCAGGGGTCCCCTTGCGTTTGGCAGGATTTCCCACAGCATGATGTACCATGGCCGCTCGCCACGGGTGAGCGCGGCATTGATGTATTCGCGGGTCTTGATGTCCATGGTGAGGCCACGCACGATACGGAACACCCCGGGGCTCGAGGCGAAGGCCACGGCGACGAAGATGTTGAGCTCGTTCGGCTCGATATGGACGATGCCGAGCGGGTCGGCGTCGAAGACGAGACCGGCATAGAGCCAGCCGCCGATCAGCGCGGTGAGGCCGAGCAGCAGGGCGAGCATGTTCTTCTGCTTGCCGTAGCCGGTGTAGAACAGCGCCACGAAGAACAGGATGGGGAAGATGAAGAAGAACCCCGCCATCACATAGGGCACGGCGGTCTCCATGATGCCCGGCGTCACCAGCAGGTAGAACAGCAGGATCACCGGGAAGGCGAGGACGAGGTTGGAGACGAAGGACAGGAAGGCATCGATCCTGCCGCCATAGAAGCCGGCCGGCAGGCCGAGCAGCGAGCCGACCATCAGCGAGATCGCGGTGGCGGCGGGGGCGATCGCCAGGACGATGCGGCTGCCATAGATCATGCGGCTGAACACGTCGCGCGCCAGTTTGTCGCCGCCGAAGTAGAAGGGCACGCCCGAGGCCTTCTCGATGCTGCCCGGCAGCGCGTGCTTCATGACGGCGATCTGCTCCAGCGGTCCGAAGGGGGCGACCAGCGGGGCGAGCAGCGCGGTGAAGATCCAGAAGCCGCAGATCGTCACCCCCGCGAAGCCGACACCGGAGTTGATCACATGACCATAGAGGCCGAGCCTGCGACGATAGAGAAAGGATAGCGAGAGCAGCACGGCGAGCGCCAGCCAGACCGGCCAGAAGCGGGCGATGACGCCAAGGATGATGCCGAGAACGCCGACATTCTGCAGCATCAGCTGATCCTGATCCGGGGGTTGAGCCAGGCATAGCCGATGTCCGAGATCAGCTGGGTCGCCAGCACCAGCGTGACCGAGACGAGGCCACAGGCCAGCAGAAGGTCGATGTCGTTGTTCGATGCGGCGCTCACCAGCAGGAAGCCGAAGCCCTGGTAGCGGAAGATGGCCTCGACCACCACGACGCCGGTAAGCAGCCAGGGGAGCTGCAGCATGATGACGGTGAAGGGCGCGATCAGCGCATTGCGCAGCGCGTGCTTCATCACCACCTGGCGGAAGCTCAGGCCTTTCAGACGTGCGGTGCGGATGTACTGGGAGGACATCACCTCCGCCATGGAGGCTCTCGTCATGCGCGCGATGTAACCGACGCCATAAATGGCGAGCGTCATGACAGGCAGGGTGAAGTTGTAAAAGGAGATGCCCTCCGATGTCGCCGTGGCGGCCGAGCCGTTCAGCACCTTGAGCCAGCTGGCGAAGATCACCGTGAAGATGATGCCCGAGACGTATTCGGGGGTCGCCGTCGAGGTGATCGACAGGATGGACAGCCCACGGTCGAGCCGGGACCCCTCGCGCATGCCGGCGAGGACGCCGATGATCAGGGCCGCCGGGACCATGGTGATCATTACCCAGAACATCAGGATGCCGGTGGCGACGAGCGCGCCCGGCAGCTTGTCCTGCACCTTGACCTTGAAGGCGGTCGAACAGCCGAAGTTGCCCTGGAGGATGCCGTTATAGGCAGGCACCGCGGGCTCGTCGCAATAGCGGAAGCGCGGCACGATCGTCTTGGTTTCGGGATCCATGACCGGCTGCTGCTGCACCACGCCGATCCAGCGCCCGTAGCGGATGAAGAAGTTGTCGCGATAGCCGTTGCGTTCGAGCCAGCTGTCGAGTTCCTGCTGGCTGGCCCGCGTCTGGGTCTGGAAGATGGCGAGTTTCTTGAGGTTGGGCTCGAGGTTGGCGAAGTAAAACACGACGAGCGACAGCACGAACATGGTGAGTGCCATGACGCCCAGCCGCCGCAAGAGAAACTTCAGCATCGAGACTCCGACCGCTCCGGGGTGAAGGGAGGCGTGAGGCCGCGAGGCCCCACGCCCTGACGCGCTACTTGTCGAGCCAGACCTGGTCGATCTGGATTTCGAAGGTCGGATGGATCTCGAAGTTCTTCACGTAAGGCTTGGTGTGACGGTAGAGCGACCGCCAGAAGGGCTGGACGATGATGCCCGAGTCCTGCAGCGTCATCTCGATGTCCTTCATCATCTCCTTGCGCTTGCCGGCGTCGGCCACGGCGAGGGCCGCATTCAGCTTCTTGTCGAACTCGGGATCGGAGTAACCCGACTCGTTCCAGGCCTCGCCGGTGCGGTAGGCGAGGGCGAGAACCTGAACGCCGAGCGGACGCATGTTCCATTCCGTCGTCGACCACGGATACTTGGTCCAGTCATTCCAGAAGCTCGAACCCGGGATGACCGTGCGCTTGACGTTGATGCCGGCCTCGCGGCACTGCTCGGCGATGACGTCGGCCGGATTCTTGACGTAGTCGGACTCATACGAAATGAGTTCGAGCTCCTTGTCGAGCCCTGCTTCCTTGACCAGCGCCTTGGCCTTCTCGACGTCGCGGCTGATCTTCGGCAGTTCATAGTATTCCGGGTGGATCGGGCAGACGTGGAAGTTCTCGCCCACCGTGCCGGCATTGTTGTAGCCCAGCTGCAGGATGACATTGTTGTCGGTCGCGAGCTGGATGGCGTTGCGAACCCGCTTGTCGTCGAAGGGCTTCTCGGTGACGTGGGTGCGGATCACGATGGTGTTGGCGGTGACGGCCTCCGACTTCACGAGATCCATGCCGTCAAGCAGCGCCACGGTTTCGCCGGTGGTCTGGTAGTCGGCGTCGATTTCGCCCGATTCCAGCGCCGACACGGTGGCGTTCTGTTCCGCGCCGTAGTCGATGAAGTCGCAGCCGTCGAGGTTGACCTCGCCGCCCCACCAGGTGAAGTCCTTGCGCTTCCTGACCGAGGCCTGCTTGCCGACTTGGTAGTCCGTCACCTCGTAGGGGCCGGTGCCCGGGGTCTTCAGCATGTCGGGGTTCTTGTCGAAATCGCGGTGCACGATCATCGCGGGATAGTCGCAGAAGCCCGGGATGATGGTGATGTCGGAGGCGTTGAGCTTCAGCTTGACGGTGTGATCGTCGACCTTGGTGACCGCGCCGTCCGCCAGCTTCTCGGTCTTGGCATCGATCAGCGTGCCGATGCGGCCGGCCATCGAGTTGCCTTCAGCCTTCTTGTCGGCCCAGCGCGTCAGGTTGAAGATGACGTCGTCGGCGGTGAAGTCGTCACCGTTCGACCACTTCACGCCGGGCCGCACGTGCAGCACATATTCCGTGGCGTCGTCGTTGATGTCCCACTTCTCGATCAGCTGGCCGGTGAAGGTGCCATCGCGGGTGTAGCGGGCAAGGTATTCATTGGCCTGGCGCGTGACATTGGCCATCTCCGACCAGTCGTAGGTGCGTGGGTCCTTCTGCTCCTTGATGATCATCTGCATCTTGAGGATGCCGCCCTTCTTGGGCGTGTCGGCGCGGGCAGGGGTGGGCAGCGTCAGGCCGATCATGCCGTAGGCGGTGGCCGCCGAGGCGCCGAACACCGAGGCCATGGCCAGAAACTCGCGACGGCTGAACCGGCCGGCCTTGGTGTCTTCCGCCAATCCCTCGATCACAGCGGGAAGCGGCTGGCCGTTCTTCTTGAAAAATTTCATCTTGGTTTCCTCTCCTGGACGTTTGATCTTGTTGTTTGTCCGTCCCTCCCGGCGCGTGCTCGGCTCATCTCTTTCCGGATGATGCCGATCCCGGTCTCAACGGTGACGATCAACTTGCCGCCTCATTGGGCAGCCGCCTTGGTCCTCCCTGGTTCGGCGCGGGGGGCCTGCGCCATTGTGAAACGGCGGTGGCTCCTCTTGCACCCATTGAATGCTAACACGAATTTTTTGCGCGGTTTGATGGAAAAATCATGCGGGACTGCCTTGAGTTTAATTCCGCTTAGTTCCCCGACCTATGTTGCACTGCAAAATATGCCGCGGCGGTCGCGCCTATGACCCAGATTTGGTACCCGCAAGGCCATGGGTGACCTCCCAGGGCTTGACCCAGTCGCCGGCCACGCGGAGATCGATACCCGCATCATCTTCAATGATGCGGCATACCGTCATTTCACCCGCGCCACTTCCATATCGTTCGCCTGCCTCGCGGAAGCGGGCATGGGTGGCCGCGGTCAGTTCGTTGCGGGTTCCCACCTCGTCCATCAGTTCCTTGATGAGCGAGAGATCCTTGAGGCACAAGGCGATGGGGAAAGACGGGTCGTAGTGGCCGGCGAAGATGGACGGCACGTCGTGGCTCATCACGAAGCTGTCTGCGGCACCGCCTTTCATGACGTTCCACCAGGTCAGCGGGTCAAGCCCGGCGAGCTTGGCGGTGACCATCGCCTCACCGATCGCCGCGGCATGGACCTTCCACAGCTGGTTGTTGACGAGCTTCGCCACATAGCCGTTGCCGTAGCGGCCCACCTTGCGCAGCTGGCCCATGGCCTCGATCACCGGCCGCACGTGTTCGATCGCGGCATCCTCGCCGCCGACGAACATCGGCATGTCGCCGCGGATCGCCGCGTCGACCGATCCAGTCACCGGCGCATCGATGGCGTGCCCACCCATCGCTTCGAAATCCGCCGCCAGCGCCCGCATCAGTTTCGGGCTCGAGGTCGTCATGTCGATCCAGTACTTGCCCTTGCAATGCGCTGACAGGAAGCCATCCGCTCCCCGCACCACCTGTTCGACCTCCTTTGGCCCAAACACCATCGTGACCGTGACGTCGGCGCGGGCCAGCACGTCGGCCGGACTGCTGCCGGCGCTGACGCCCGGCTCCAGTTGGCGCTCGACGGCTTCAGGGCGTATGTCATGGACGATCATCTCGAAGCCGGCACGCCTGACGTTGCGTGCCGCATTGCTTCCCATGGTGCCAAGTCCGATGAATCCGACGATCATGCACAGCCTCCGTGATCGGGCGATGCTGGGGCGACATTCTCCCGGTCACAATCAAATTGTCGTTATGGCATCCATAAGCTAGGCTGAAGCCATGGACTTGGAACTGCGCCTGCTCAGGAGCTTTGCGGCCATCTACGAGGAGGGCACGCTGTCGCGCGCGGCGGATCGGTTGCACTGCACACAGGCGGCGATGAGCATGCGCCTCAAGCTCATCGAGGCCGAGATCGGCGAGCTCCTCTTTCATCGCCGCCACCACCGGCTCGAGCCGACTTCCAAGGCAGCGGAGCTCTATGCCCGGGCCGTGGGTGTGCTCGCCGCCTATGACGAGATGATGTCCGCCACCCGCAGCCAGAAGCCGCGCCAGCGGTTGCGTCTCGGCGTGCCGGATGATTATGCGCTGGGCATCCTGCCGCGGGCGCTGGCCTGCCTCGGGCCGGACAGTGGCCTCGAGATCGAGATCGTGTGTGACCTGAGCGCCAATCTTGCAGCCGGCGTGCAGGACCAGCAACTCGACCTGGCCCTGGTCACGCTGGCATCGCGGCCGCCCAACTGCGTTTTCGAGGCCGAACTGCCGCTTTGCTGGGTCAGAGGCCAGAACGTCCTTACGGCCCCCGCCACGGCCATACCGCTCGCCGCCTATCCCGAAGGATGCGTGTTTCGCCGCGCCATGATCGAGACGCTCGACGCGGATCATCGGCCTTGGTACGTGCAGACCCAAAGCCGCACCCATGCAGGTATCGTCGCTGCTGTGAGGGCCGGCCTCGCCATCTCCTCCATGGCTGCGGGTACCGCACCGGCCGGCCTGAGCGAGTGCCGCGAAGCCGAGGGACTGTCACCTCTGCCGGCGGTCCCCATCTATCTGCTCGCGCATCGCCCGTCCCGTCTCGGCGATCTGCTTCAGGATGAAATCTCCTCGCTCGCTGGCCCGCAGGCATGTCGTAGGGTGGTCTCGTCCAGGGGCTGAGGCAATTGCGACGCCTTCGACGCATGCCTGCCTGGATTCAACTGTCACTTGCAGGCGCTCGGCATTGGTGCTGAGCTTTGGGTGACTGACGTGCCGTCTCTCTCATGATTTCGCTCGTCAGCACTTGCCGGCGTCCGCAGGAGGAGGCCGGCTTTTCTTTGGTCGTTTTCGTTACTCGGAGAAGGGCCTGAACTCTCTGAAGCCCCTTTTGGTTTGAAGTGCCGAAGAGGCTCCGATACTGTTCGATGGGTGCCGTCGAAACCCAGTCATCTCAAAATTCTGCTCTCCGAGAAGCGCTCGCTCCTCGCGGATTTGACACGCCGCTTCGCCGCCGAAAGCCGTGGCCTCGTGCTGCTGCTTGCCTGCCTTGCGGGAATTGCAGGAGGTGCGATTGCCTCGCTGATGGGCAGGGCAACGGTGCTGATCCACCACCTGCTGTTCAATGTGCCCGAGGGCGTGCGGCTGAGCGGCGGTTACTTGCCGCGCAGCCTCGATATCCTGCTGTGGTTGACCGCCGGCGGCGTCCTGCTCGGCATCTCGAGCCTGATGTGGAAGCGTCTCGGTGGCGGCGACATTCTTGACCCGATCGAGGCCAATGCACTCTACGGCGGGCGCATGGGCAACGGGGGCAGCCTGTTCGTGGCGGGGCAGGCCATGCTGGCCAATGGCGTCGGTGGCTCCGTGGGAATCGAGGGTGGCTTCACGCAGCTTGCGGCCGCGGTGGGGTCCTGGCTGGGCCGCATCCTGAACCGCCCGCGCGAGGACCTGCGGCTGCTGGTGGCCTGCGGCGCCGCAGGCGCCATCGCGGGTGCTTTCGACGCGCCCTTCGCCGGAATCGCCTATGCCTTCGAACTCATCCTTGCGGCCTACTCGCCCAACGTGCTCGCCCCGGTCGTCCTGGCCTCCATCGCCGGCAAGTATGCCGCATCGCTGACGGCGGGCCACGGGTACCGCATCGTGCTCTCGGGAGACCTCAGCGCGGTGGATCATTCCTACCTATGGGCAGTCGCCATCGGACTTCTGTGCGGCCTCTTCGCCATCGTGCTGATGTATGCGGTGACGATGCTGGAACAGTTGCTGGCCCGCACCCGCATTCCGGGACCCTTGTTGACAGGCGCCGGCGGGCTGGCAACGGGCGCCGTGGCGTTGTTGTCGCCGCATGTGATGGGCTCCGGTCATGGCGGCATCGACTACATCTTCGCCAACAGCCTTGGCGCCAGGGTTCTCGCGACCATTTTCGTGCTCAAGCTCGCGGCCTGTACCTTCAGCATCGGCAGCGGCTTTCGCGGCGGACTGTTCTCTGCATCGCTCTTCCTTGGGGCGTTGCTCGGCGGAGCTGTTGGCACGCCGGTCATCCAATATGGTGTGATGCCGGATTCCGCCCTGCTCGGGATGCAGGTCGTGGCGATGAGTGCATTTGGCGCTGCCGTGGTCGGAACGCCGCTGGCCATGGCGATCCTCGCGGCGGAGATCACATCGCGCATTGGCCTGATGCCAGAGGTCTTGCTGGGTGTCATCACGGCGACGCTCGTGGTCCGCGTCTTGTTCGGCTACTCCTTTTCGATCTGGCGCCTGCACGTACGGGGCTCGCCGGCCCGCAGCGCAGCCGACATCGCCTGGTCGCGTTCGATCCAGGTGCGAGACATCATGCGGCCCGATGTCGTCAGGTTTCCCGATACGGCGACCTGCGGCGAACTCCTGTCCAGGTATCCGGCTGGTTCCATCAAATGGATCGCCCTTGTGAACGGCGCAGATCACTACGCAGGTCTGTGCGATGTCTCCGAAATTGCCTTCGCCGCAAAGGACCCCGGACAGCCGGCGGCAGACTTCGCCCGCCAGAAGACGGAAGTACTGTACGTGGCACAGACCCTCGAGGATGCCATCAAGTGGTTCGAGACACCGGGCCGCGAGGCGGCCGTCGTGATCAATTCGCCCACGCGCATGGGAGTCGTCGGCATTCTCACCGAAGCTTACGTCCTGAAGCGCTATGCCCAGGAACTGGAACGCCGTCGTTCTGTCTGAGATGCCTCAAACATGCAGCTCGGCTGCGCGCCTCATGTCTAGCCGCGCTTGAGATAAACCTTTATGAAGCTTGCCTTCAGAGTGTCGCCCCTGTCAGGAAGCGCATCTGCGTCGCCGGACTGCGCGCTGGATAGCAGGCCTTCGAGCGCATTGCGGATGGCCCTTATCTCCTGATCGTTATCCTCGGCTTCGACAGCCTTCAGCTTGTCGCTGACCACGGGGTAGGTGGCAATGATCCCGGCGGCATCCTTGGCTGTCGCCGGCGCGAGGATCGTCTCCATGGCGTCGTGGAAGTCGACCAAGGTCACAGACAACATCGAAAAGCCGTCACGCTTGAACATGCCCTGTAACACCGGACGGACCTTCTCCAGGGCCAGATGGGCTTCATGGAGATCGCCGCTGCGCACCAGCGGGTCGGCATCCGTCAGGATTTGCCGGACTGCGGCAAAGTCCCTCGTGAGCTCGCTATCGCCCTTGAGATCATACGGTCGGTAATTCGTGTACTTGGCGCTGAAGGAGTTGAAAGCTGGCCTGAGCTTGTCGAAATTGTCGAGGGCCGCAGCGCGATCGCCCTTGCCCGTCAGAAACAGCGCCTGCTTGTAATAACCGTTCATGGCGTTGAAGTCCTCGAGGAACAGCTTGCGGGTGAAGAACATGCTAGCGTAGCTGCCGCCGACGAGAAGGGCGCCGAGAGCAAGAACAGCAACAAGCGCCAGTATCGGACGCTTGATGCCTGCCTTTTCAATCTGCGGCGACCTGCCCAAGACGGAATAGAGCGGGCAGCGACCCGCCAGAGCCGTGAGAAGGAGCGCGGCGCCCACCACGTAGGCACCCCAGTTCCATGGGGAGCCAATCCAAAAGTAGCCGACTTCGATCAAGCCGACGCCGATGAGGGCGCGGATGAAACGGTCCATGGCACCAATGTTGTGCATAGTGGCCTCTCACATCTGCCGATGGCATGAAACAGCGCTCAAGCTGCGGTTCGTCTGCGTGCCATTCCGGCGCTTCGACTCCCCCGCGCATTGATCTATCTCAAATATATTAGAAATAGCTAATAGAATGGTCTCGAGGGTTGTGGCGGCGCTCCAATTATATTAGGGTTACCTAATAAGATGTTCTGTGGCTGGCTCCTGGCTCTATCGCCGCCCGAGTTCCTCCGTTCGCTGAGGCTGGGCGAGGGACCAACCGGTCGCCGAAATGATCAGACGCCTTGCATGAAGGAGAACACGCGGATGAGATGGCTTCCACTCTTGGTCTATGTCCTCGCAGCGCCCACGATCGCCGGCTCGATCATGATCGCACTGCTCACCCTCAACACCGACAACCGGACTCTCATCGCCGGAACACTCGCCGGCTTTGCCATTGCGCTGCCGGTGGCGTGGTTCGTGACGCGCAGCATTCGCAATGCGGTGCGCCCGACGTCCCGGTGACTCGACACTACAAAGTGAAGGCTCCTTGAGCAGCTGTGACGACGGGTGCGGAAAGCAACTCTGAATCACATGGGCGCAGGAAGTGTCCTGCTGCCAAACACAGGAATTGACGATGATGTCTGATTGGAAAGCGTTCCTCGATAGCCTCTCGCCCGGCCTCAAGGCATTGCGCGGGGGCCAGGCAGAGGTGATGACGGGATTCTCGGCCATTGCGAAGGCCGCCCTCAAGCCGGGTGCACTGGATGGCAAGAACAAGGAACTCATCGCACTTGGTATCTCCGTCGCGATGCGCTGTGACGACTGCATAGGTTTCCACGTAAAGGCCGCGATCGAAAAGGGAGCTTCCCGCGAGGAGGTCCTGGAGACGATGGGAATGGCCATCTACATGGGTGCAGGTCCATCCGTCATGTATGCGGCACACGCGGTGGCCGCATTTGACCAGTTGTTCGGGGCCCGAACCACGGCAGCTGCAGAGTAGGGAATCCAGGAGCCGTCGTCGTGGTCGCGGCGAACCGAGATAACCTCCGGCATCGAGCCCATTCCGGGGCTCCTGCGGTGCCCGGCGGGGCACTGTCGCAGAGCTGTCATCCAGGCGTCCTAGCCGATGGGTCCAACCCCGCCGGAGAGCGATGGACCATCACGCGCGCCCCACCCTCGTTCCGGGCCTGATCTGCGCCTTCGGCTTCGATGCCGCGGGACGCGGACGCCGGCTCGACGACGCCGACATCTCCTGTCCGCAGGGGCCGGGGGGAGAGTGGATCTGGCTTCACCTCAACTTCGCCGATTGGCGCTGCCGCAAGTGGCTCACCCAGACCTTCACCCTTCCGGCCGAACTCGTGGCCGAACTCTGCGATCCGCCGCTTCGCCAGCACGTGAGCGGGTGGGAGGGCGTGCTCCATGGCCACCTTGCCGACTTCCGCCGCGAGTTCGACAGCGACTCGACCGAATTCGCCTGGGTTCAGTTCGCACTGGGCGAGCGCTTCCTCATCACCGGGCGGGTGAAGGCCGTGCAGTCGGCCGAGCGCCTGCGCCAGATGGTCGGCACCGGCCATGCCTTCGCCACGCCAGCAGCACTCCTGTCGAGTCTCCTGTCGCTCTACACCGATGTCCTCGACATGGCGCTGCACCGGCTCTCCGACGAGTTGGAGATGATCGAGGACCATGTGCTCGACGAGCACCACCGCGGCGAGCGCAAGCGGCTGATGCTGACGCGCCGCGAGATCGCCCAGCTGCACCGCCACATGCGGGCTATGCGGCGGGCACTGCAGACGGCCGAGCGGGCGAGCATCCCGACGCCTGACGGCTTCGCGGTCACTGCGGCGCGGCTCATCAATCTCGACCAGGACTTCGCCGACATGGAGGCCAGGGCCCGCTTCTTCCATGACGAGATCGACGCGAAGCTGTCAGCGGAGACCAACCGACAACTCTACATCCTTTCCGCCCTCACTGCCGCCTTCCTGCCGCCGGCGCTGGTGGCCGGCGTGTTCGGCATGAATGTGGAGGGCATTCCCTTCACCGGCTCGCCCTGGGGCTTCTGGGTGGCAGCGGCGATCTGTGCCCTGTCATCGGGGGCCGTGATCCTCTACCTGCGGCTCTCCGACCGCGGCTAGGGCCACGACCGGGTCAGGCAAAGGGGTTGCGGCCGGCCAGCCGGCCCCAGATCAGCTTCGGGTGCATGCGCCCGAGCCGCGAGGGGACGGCAGCCTGGCGGCTCGCCGTCATCGGCTTGCCATGCCACTCGAAGCGGGAGCCGGCACAGCCGGCGACGAAGACGAAGGGCAGCAGCAGGTCGCGCAGCAGCAAGGGGCCAAGCGAGCGCGGCCATCCGGCGAGCCGCAGCAGCAAGAGTTCCGGCAGGTACCATGCCAAGAGATAGGCGAGTGCTGCTGCCGGCACCGCGAAGCCGAGGCTCGCCAGCCCGAAGATCAGCGCCACCAGGGGCGGCACCGGCCCGGCAAGAATCTCGGGCGCAAAGAACAGCGGGAAGCTGGCGCGCCGCAGTCTTGCCCAGCGCACCTGGCGTTTCCACACCTGCGCGGCCCGGCGCGGCCCGATCAGCTGCGGAAAGGGTCCGGCGAGGCGGATGCGGCGCCCCTTGGCCATCATCATCCGGGTCGCCGCGGCATCCTCGGCCACCTCGCTGGCGAGTTGCGCGAAGCCGCCATTGTCGAGGTCGGCCCGGCGGAAGCACAGTGTCTTGCCCTGGGCGAAGCCGCGGCCCAGCGTGTCGATCGCATATTGCATGCGCGCCTGGTAAGAGTTGAGGAAGGCGCATTCGAGCTCGGCCCAGAATCCTTCCGGTGCACCGCCCACTGGCGGCGCCGTCATCATGCCCGCACCGCGCGCCAGCCCGGCCATCAGCTGGTCGAGATAGTCCGCCGGGGTGAAGACGTTGCTGTCGACGAACACGATGTGACCGAAGCTCGAGTGACGGAAGCCCTTGGCCATGTTGTTGAGCTTGGGATTGGTGCCGATGACGTCGTCACCGACGAGAAGTCGCGCGTCGCGGCCCGGATGTGCGGCGATGACCTCGCGCACCAACGGCAGGATGGGGTCCGCCGCCTCGGCAACGCAGAATAGGATCTCGTAGTCCGGATAGTCGATGGCGAAGGTGGAGGCCAGCGTCTGGCGCGAGAAATGCTCGAGACCGCAAAGCGGGCGCACCAGCGTGACGGGCGGGCGGTGCAGCGGTGGCGGCGCGGGAGGCTTCCTGCGGCAACGGAAGGCGGCCAGGCCGGTCGAGGTGAACTGAACCGCCAGGGCCACGGCGGACAGAGTGAGGCAGGCGAATCCCAGAACAATCATGACGCCGGGCTATTACCCGCGGTTGACGGTCTGATGACACCCGTCACGGGACTGCAGCGTGAAGCGCCGCGCCGGCATGCGCATGCCCCGCGCGATTGCCGGTGGCGTGTCATGCCATCGTCTTTCAACAAGAAATCTTGCAAGATTGACGATGTGCAATTTTTCTGACACGGTCGCAGGCCGGGGGTGTTGAACGTTGAGCAGGCGCGCGACGGCCAATGATGGGTCGGCTTCGGATTTGGTCCGTCGCCTGCGCGCGAGCGCGCGTGACGGAAGCGGCGCAGGCGCGGCGATCGCCAGCTACATGCTCGCCAACCTGCAGGGACTGCCTTTCGAAACTGCCGCCACGCTCGGCGAGAAGATCGGCGTCAGCGAGGCGTCGATCGGGCGCTACTGCCGCGCGCTCGGCTACCGTCATCTCAAGGAGCTGAAGGGAAGCCTTCGCGCCCAGTTCGGCAACACGGCCTGGCTGATCGGCGACCGGCTGAAGGAGTTTCACGCGCGCAGCAAGCGCGGCAGCGGCGAGTTGGCGCTGGCACTCGAACGCGAGCTCGCTGCGGTGGTGGGCGTCTATGAACTTGCCACCACGGCGGCGTTCAATCGCTGGGTGGCGCGGCTGTCGCACTGCCCCACGGTCCATGTGGCGGGCTTCCAGACCGAACGCGGCCATGCGGTGCAACTCGTGCATAACCTCCAGTACGTTCGTCCCGGCGTGCAGCTTGCCGATGTGGCGGGCGGGCACTTCTCCGAGATCCTGCTGGCCGAACCGAAATCCGTGTGTCTCGTCCTGTTCGATGGACGGCGCTACTCGCGCACCACGCAGTTGCTGGCCGAAGCGGCGGCGCGGCGCGGCATTGCGGTGACGCTGATCACCGACCCCTATTGCGACTGGGCGCATGGCGTCGTCAGCGAGCTCTTCACCGTCGAGACCGACCTCAACCATTTCTGGGACACCACCTCGGCCATGGCCAGCCTCGTGGGACTGGCAGTCAACGGCGTCTTCAAGGAGCTGGGTGCCGGGGTCGAAGGCCGCATGGAACAGGTGGCAGGCCTCTACAACGACCTCGTCGGACACACCGGCTTCGCCCCGAGCGGCACGCTGGCGCGGCGGGCCAGAAGGACCGCTTCGAAATGACGACCAAGAGCAATCAAACAGGAGGAAACACAACATGACGATCAGCTTCAGGAAGGCCGTCTTTGCGGCCGGGGTTTCGCTGGCAGCGCTGCTGCCGGCTGCCCCTTCCGCGTTTGCGCAGGAGGCCACCATCGTGCTCAACACCAACGAGGTGGGTGCGCAGAGCTACAACCCGATCAAAGCGCCGATGCTGAACACGGCGACCGCGCTCATCTATGACCGGCTCGTCGAGCAGGATGCCGACCTGTCCTTCCACCCGCACCTCGCGGAGAGCTGGGAGGAGGCACCGGACGGCATGAGCTGGGTGTTCCACCTCAAGAAGGACGTGAAGTTCCACAATGGCGAGCCGTTCAATGCCGCCACCATTCCCGCCTGGCTCGAACTCTTCAAGGCGAGTGACAACGCCTACATGACGGAGGCCATCGACAAGGTGGAGGTCGTCGACGACAGCACGGTGAAGTTCGTGATGAAGCATGCGGACCCCAACCTGCTCTACAACTTGTCCAGCGTGTTCATGTCGATCCCGGAGCCCAAGGCCTATGTGGCGGATGGCGACAAGTTCGGCGTGACCGAGGCGATCGGCACCGGGCCCTTCAAGCTCGACACCTTCAATGTCGGCTCCGAGACGGTGCTGGTGCGCAACGACGACTACAAATGGGGTTCGCCGCTGTCCAAGAACACCGGGCCCGCCAAGATCGAAAAGCTGACATTCCGCGAGATCGCCGAGGATTCGACGGCTTTCCTCGAGCTGAAGACGGGCGGCGTCGACATGCTGCTGTCGGTGCCCAATGACCTGCTGGGCGAACTCAAGAACGAAGCGAAGCTCGCCGTGCTCACCCTGCCGGGCCGCGAGGTCGTCTACATGCCGATCAACGTGACCTATGGCCCCTTCACCGACATCAAGGTCCGCGAGGCGGCCGCCAAGGCGATCAACCAGGAGGAAATCCTCTCGGCCGTGTATGGCGGCATCGGTTCCGTGGCCGACACCTTCCTGATCAGCGCGCTGCCGGAATCGAAGGTCGACGCCAAGTACACCATCAAGTTCGATCCGGCGCGGGCCAATGCACTGCTTGACGAGGCCGGCTGGAAGATGGGCGCCAGCGGCGTCCGCGAGAAGGACGGCCAGCCCCTCAAGGTGACGCTGTGGGCGCAGTCCGACACCTCCTTCAAGCGCCTGGCCGAAGTCGTGCAGGGCCAGCTGAAGGCTGTGGGGATCGATGCGGAGATCACCATCTTCGATTCCTCCGCCATCCGCGACCAGTACAAGTCGGGCAAGCAGCAGCTTGCGGTGCGCTCCTATGAGTGGGACAATCCGGACATCATCGACTGGTTCCTCGGCGGCGACCGCCTCGGCTACCCCAATGTCTCGATGTTCAACGATCCCAAGGCCGAGGAATTGCGCGCGAAGGCCATGACCGGCTCGAAGACGGGCGCGGAACGCACCGCCAACTTCAAGGCCTACCACGAATACGTGCTGTCGCAGTTCCCCTTCGCACCGATCTACCAGCCGGTGGTGAACGTGGGATACAACAAGGACCGGCTCGTGCTGCCCGACGTCGTGCACGGCACCCAGCTCGGCGCCGTGACGCTGATGGACATCGAGGTCAAGGAGTAACGACATGAAGCCGGCACGGGCAGGGTGGTTGCGGTGATTGGCTATGCCATCAGGCGACTGCTCATGCTCGTGCCGGTGTTCCTCGCCATCTCGATCGTCATCTTCCTCATCCTGCACCTGATCCCGGGTGATCCTGTCGACAACCTGCTCAAGGTGGGATCGGGTCCCGAGCAGCGCGCCATCATCACCGCGCGCTACGGGCTCGACCGCAGCCTGCCTGTGCAATACGCGATCTGGCTCGGCAATCTTCTGCGCGGCGATCTCGGCACCGCCATCGTCGGGCAGCGGCCGGTGTCCACCATGATCCTTCAGGCGCTGCCCTATTCGCTGGCACTGGGCGGCGCGGCCCTGCTGTTTTCCACGCTCGCCGGCGTGGTGCTCGGTGTCATCGCGGCCTGGCGGCGCGACGGCTGGGCCGACCAGCTGATCATGGGTGGCGTACTGCTCGGCTCCACGATGCCCACCTTCTGGCTGGGCCTGCTGATGATCCTGCTGTTCTCGGTGCAGCTTGGCTGGTTCCCCGTCTCGGGTGCGCGCAACTGGCAATCCCTGGTGCTGCCGGTGCTCACCATCGGGCTTGCCGGAACGGCGCTGGTGGCGCGCGTCACGCGCGTTGCCATGATCGAGGCCCAGCAGCGTGACTTCGTCATGCTGCTCCACGCCAAGGGCCTGCCACGCTGGCGCATCCATCTTGGCCACGTGCTGCGCCACGCGCTCACCGCGGTTGTCACCATCCTGGCCTTGCGCATCGGCTGGATCCTGGGGGGTGCCGTGACGGTGGAGGTGGTTTTCGCGCGGCCCGGGCTCGGCACATTGCTGATCAAGGCGTTGAACCAGCACGACTACCCGGTCGTGCAGGCGGCTCTGCTCATGCTTGCGATGGCGGTGATGCTGGGCACGTTGCTGGGCGACCTGATCCAGGCCGCGCTCGACCCGAGGGCGCGGACAGCCATGACATGAGACCCACGCCATGAGCATGGAGGCTTCCGCACGTCACCATGGCCCAGCATGGCGCGACATGGCCGTATTGCGCGCACTTCGCACGCCCAAGGGTTCCGTTGCCGGAGGCTGGATCATCCTCGTCATTCTCGGCGCCGTGTTCGCGCCCGTGCTCACGCCCTATGCATATGACGTGCAGTCGCTGAAGGAGGCCTACCAGCCGCCCAGCTTCGCGCACTGGCTGGGGACCGACGAGTTCGGCCGTGACCTGCTGACCCGGCTGCTCTATGGCGCGCGGACCTCGCTTTCGGTTTCCGGAATCGCCATCGGCGTGTCCGTCTTCATCGGCATGGTGCTGGGGGCGGCGGCGGGCTATTTCGGAAAGCGCTTCGACCAGATGATCATGGTCGTGGTGGACCTCAGCTGGTCCTTCCCGGAGATCCTGGTGGCACTGATCCTCGTCGCCATCATCGGACCCGGAATCACCGGCACGCTGGTGGCAATCGGGGTTGCCTATCTCGCACAGTTCACCAGGCTCACGCGCGCGCAGATCATGGCCATCAAGTCCGAGACCTATGTGGAGGCCGCACGCAGCCTCGGCGCGTCGCACGGCCACGTGCTGTTCCGGCACCTGCTGCCCAATGCACTGGCCCCCGTGCTGGTGAGCGGCATGCTCGCCACGGGCGATGCCATCATCCTCGAGGCCACGCTCGGCTTCTTCGGGCTTGGCGCGCAGCCGCCGACACCCAGCTGGGGCGCCATGATGTCGTCCGGTACCGCATTGCTGTTCAAGGCGCCGTGGATCATCATCTTCCCGGGTCTCGCGGTGGCGATCACAGTGGTCGCCATCAACATCTATGGCGATGCGCTGATCCGCGCGCTCGACATCCGCAGCAGGCTTCGCGCGGCATGACGGCCCTGCTCACCGTTGAGAGCATGAAAGTGCAGATCGGGCCGGTGACGCCCCTCGACGGCGTGAGCTTCATGCTGGAACGCGGCGAGATTCTGGGGCTGGTGGGAGAATCGGGCTCGGGCAAGTCGCTCACCGCCATGGCCATCATGGGCCTGCTGCCGCTGAGCGGCGGCAGGGTGACGGAAGGCTCGATCCGCTTCGAAGGCACGGACCTCACCACGCTGGACGAGGAGAGCTACCGCCGCCTGCGCGGCAAGCGCATCGCCTTCATCAGCCAGAACCCGATGACGGCGCTCGACCCTCTGCAAACCATCGGCGCGCAGGTCGACGTGATCGGCACGCTGCATTTCGGCAAGAGCAGGGCGGAAGCACGCCGCCGCACCATCGAGGTTCTCACCCAGCTGCGCATCCCCGAGGCGGCGGCGATCTGCGCCAGCTATCCGCACCAGCTTTCCGGTGGCATGAAGCAGCGCATCGTCATTGCCATGGCGCTGGCGGGGGAACCGGACCTCATCATTGCGGATGAGCCGACCACCGCGCTCGACGTGACGGTGCAGGCGCAGATCATCCATCTCCTCGCCGAGCTGGTGCGGGAGCGCGGCATGGCATTGCTGCTCATCACCCATGACATGGGGGTCGTGGCGCAGTGCTGCGACAAGGTCGCGGTCCTCTATGCCGGACGACTGGCGGAGGCCTCCGGCGTCGACATGCTCTTCGCGGCCCCCGCCCATCCCTATACGCAGGCGCTCATCGCCTGCATTCCGCGCGCCGACACGCGCAAGGGCGCGCTCGCCGGAATCCCCGGCACGGTGCCGGGGGTCTCTGCCTATCCGCCTGGCTGCCGCTACCACCCGCGTTGCCCGAAGGCGCAGGACATTTGCCGCAGCACGGTTCCCGCACTCGACCCCCGGCCTGGCGGCCTGGTGGCCTGCCATTTTCCCGAGGGCCGCGATGGCTGAGGCATTGCTCAGCACCGAGGGTCTCACCCGGCGCTTCAGCAGCGGCGGCGGATTGCTGCGGCCAGGGCGCAGCATGACGGCGGTGCGCAACGTCACGATCTCCGTTCCACGGGGTTCGGTCACGGGCGTCGTCGGCGAGAGTGGTTGTGGCAAGTCGACCCTCGCCCGCCTCGTGCTGCGGCTGATCGAGCCGAGCGAGGGCAGCGTCCGCTTCAAGGGCGTGGACCTCACCAGCCAGCCGCCAGGTGAATTGCGGCGCCTGCGGCGGCACATGCAGATGGTGTTCCAGGATCCCTATTCCTCACTCGACCCGCGCTACACGATTGCCGAGGTGCTGGCAGAACCCTTCCGCGTGCAGGGCGAGCGCGTGTCGCGGACTGAGCTGACGCAGCTCCTGTCACAGGTGGGCCTGGCGGCAGAAATGGCGGCTGCCTATCCACACCAGCTGTCGGGCGGGCAGCGCCAGCGCGTGGGCGTTGCCCGCGCGCTTGCCATGAGGCCCGACTTCGTTGTTCTGGACGAGCCCACCGCCTCGCTCGACGTTTCCATCCAGGCGCAGATCGTGGCGCTGCTCGAACGGCTCAAGTCCGAGCTCGGCCTCACCTACCTGTTCATCTCGCATGACCTCGGGCTCGTGCGCTATTTCTGCGACCGCATCCTGGTCATGTATCTGGGGTCGGTGGTGGAAGAGCTGCCTTCGACAGAGACCACGCCGCGCCACCCCTACACCCGCGCGCTGCTCGACAGCACGTTCAGCCCCGACCCTTCGCAACGCCGCCGGCTGGTTTCCCTCAGCGGCGAGATTCCGTCGCCCTTCGACCTGCCGAGGGGCTGCGCCTTTGCCGGCCGCTGCCCGCTTGCGAGCGCCCGCTGCCGTGAGGAACAGCCGGTGCTCGAAGGAGCGCCCGGCGAACATCGCATTGCCTGCTTCCATCCGCAGTGAGATATCCCGATCGAGGAGAGTGCCATGCCCAAACATGTGCTGACCGCCGAATTCGCCCACGAGAGCAACACGTTCAAGAAGGGCTTCACCGTGCTCGACGATTTCCGCGCCGAGACTTATCTCACCGGCGCGGCGGCCATCACCGAGCGCGGCGAGGCCAACACGGAGCTTGCGGGCTTCCTCGATGCGGCGCGCGAGGCGGGCTGGACGGTGACCCATGTGATCTCCGCCCATGCGGGCCCCGGGGCGCGCGTGGCGCGCGCCGCCTTCGATGACATTGCGGGCCAGATCTGCGCCGCGGTGACGGCGAACAGGGACAGTCTCGACGGCATTCTCCTGTCGCTGCATGGCGCCATGGTGACAGAGTTCTGCGAGGACGGCGAAGGCGAGTTGCTGGCCAGGCTGCGGGCCATCGTCGGGCCGGACATGCCGATTGCGGTGAGCCTCGACCTTCATGCCAACTGCACGCCGCTGATGTGCGACCTGGCCAACGTGGTGCTGTCCTACAAGACCTATCCGCACATCGACATGCGCGAACGCGGCCTGCAGGCGGGCCGCATCCTCGAGTCACACATGGCGGGGCGCACCCGGCCCCGCACGCTGCGCGCCCACAGGCCCATGCTGGACGAGATCAATGGCGGGCGTTCGGACGAGGGACCCATCGTTCCGCTCTATGCGAAGGCGCGCGCCGCAGAGGGTCAGCCGGGCATTCTCGCGGTGTCGATCAACGCCGGCTTCTCCGATGCGGACATCCACGACGTCGGCCCGACGGTGACCGTCACCTATGACACGCTACAGCCCGATGCGCAGGCGCGTGCGCGCGCGATTGCGGAGGACATCGCAGACGGCATCTGGGCAGCGCGCTTCACCAGCGTGAACAGCTATCTCAGCGTCGAGGAAGCGGCCGAGATCGCGCGCAGCTTCGTTGCCTCGCAGGGACCGCTCATCATCGCCGACTATGCCGACAACCCGGGCTCCGGCGCCTACGGCGATTCGACCAATCTGCTGAAGGCGCTCATCGATGCGGGCGTGACGGATGCCGCCTTTGGCCCGATGATCGATCCCGAGGCGGCGGCCTTCCTGCACACCCACCGCGTGGGCGACCAGGTGAGTCTTGCGCTGGGCGGAAAGCACGATCCGGCCTTTGGCGGCGGTCCGCTGCAGGTGACAGGGGAAATCCTTCACCTCAGCAATGGCGACATGATCTGCGACGGACCGATCCTCGGTGGCCTGCACCATAGCTATGGCACCACCGCGGTACTGCGCATCGGCGGCATCGACGTGCTCGTGGTCACGGCGAATTCCCAGATGCTGGATCAGCAGCAGTTCAAGGCCTTCGGCATCATGCCGGCGGAAAAATCCGTCGTCGCGCTGAAGTCCATGCAGCATTTCCGCGCCGCCTTCGAACCAATCGCGCAACGTGTCATCGTCTGCGACAGCGGTGCCCTGTCGACACCCCGCTACGAGCGTCGCACCTACCGCAATGCGCCTCGGCCGATCTTCCCGCTCGACCGGTCACTGGAGTTGACTCCCTCCAGTCCCGGCTGAAGGACAGCCAAGATCCGGTTAGTGAGCCTCGACGTCGCGCAATTGTGCCAGAAGGCGCCGGGTCTTCTGGAGCACTGCGATGGCGCTGCGTTGCTCGTTGAGGATCCGCAGCCTGTGGGTGACGTTGTTCGTCGTATCGGTTCCTTCGCAGGGGCGGCTCGACTTCAAAAGGGTCAGGAACTCCCGCTGCCGGGCCTCGATCAAAGCATCGAGAATCTCCAGGGAATCGTCCAGTTCGGACCGGGACGGGAGCAGACTGCCCCGCCGGGGAGGGCGCGACCTTGCTGCCAGGTAGTTGCTGAGGAAGATGGGCGTTGTCATTCTTGCTACTGCAGGTCGGAGGGGGCCTCTGGCGCGTGGCCGCAGAGGAGCCTGGCTCCTCTCCCCCGACCAGGATTGCAGATCCCTCGAGGGAGAGGAGTCGATGGCCGTCAAACTCTGGCGGGCTCTTCGACCATCTTGATGCATGCTCGTCCGCCGCCTGCAGGAATTTTATGACGCAGTGGCGGAAAGCAGCAATATGGGAGATCTAGTATCGCAATTGGTGTTGCGAGCAATTGGCCGTATCGGCGCTCGCGAGGACGATGTTTTCGCGTCATCCGTCAGCACCGCGAGCGGGCTGCGACAGCTCGTGCTCGTCGCGCGCGAGCAGTCGATGATCCTCAGGCCTGGCGCAGCGCCGCGGCAATGTCCTCGAGCAGGTCCTCGGTGGTTTCGAGGCCAACCGAAAGGCGAATCAGGCCGTCCGAGATTCCATGCCGCACGCGCTCTTCTGCGCTGTACAGGGCGTGCGTCATCGAGGCCGGGTGCTGGACCAGCGTCTCGGCGTCGCCCAGGCTGACCGCGCGGCTTACCAGTTTCAGTGCATTCATGAAGCGGCGTCCGCGCTCTATGCCGCCGTCGATCTCGAAGCTGACGAGGCCGCCGCCCGCCTGCATCTGGCGTTCATAGACGATGCGCGCGGCGCCGCCCGACAGCCCCGGATAGGAGACCGAGGCGACCCCAGGTTGTTCTGCCAGGAACTCCGCTATGGCCGCAGCAGATCGCGCGTGCTGGTGAATTCGGAGCTCCAGCGTCTTCAACCCGCGCAGCACCAGGAAAGCGGTGAGCGGCGATATGGTGCCGCCGGTCATGTAGCGCAGGCCCTGGGCGCGGATTTCCTTCACGAGATCCTCGCGTCCCGCCACCACGCCGGCCAGCAGGTCGCCATGCCCGCCGAGATACTTGGTGGCCGAATGGACGACGAGGTCGGCCCCGTGTTGCACCGGCCGCTGCAGTACGGGCGTGGCGAAGGTGTTGTCGACAATGGTCAGCGCGCCTGCCTTGCGCACGATGGCACTGATCGCGGCGATGTCGATGAGCCGCAGGTTGGGATTGGCCGGTGTCTCGAAATAGGCGAGGCGGAAGGGCTTTTCCGCGGCGCGCTCCACCTCCTCAGGATTGGTGAAGTCGAGGAACTCGGCGCTGACGCCGAATTTATCCAACCCGCGCGACAGCAGGGCATAGCTGTTGCCGTAGAGGATCTTGTCGGCCAGCACGCGGTCACCCGCCTTGAGCAGCGTCCAGCAGGTGGCCGAGATCGCCGCCATGCCGGAGGACATCGCAAGTGCCGCTTCAGCGCCTTCGAGGCTGGCGATCCGCTGTTCAAGCAAGGCCTGTGTGGGGTTGCGTGTGCGGCCATATATGTAGCCCGGTTGGGTCCCCGCGAAATAGGCTGCTCCCTGCTCCACCGTCTCGAAGGCGTAAGTGGAGGTCTGGTAGATCGGCGGGGTGAGCGCCCCGTTCTCGGTTGCGGGGTCATAGCCCAGGTGAATGGCGCGCGTCGCGAACCCGGCTTCCGCATTGCGGTTCCGGAAAAATTCATTGCTCATCTTGACCTCTGGTATGTGGTTGCGGTTTTCACGGACGGAGCCACCCCGCGCCCACTGCTGATGCAGCAGGCGCGGCGGGAGTATTGAATTCGTTTTGTGCTGGACCACAAGAATATTGCGACCGGCCGGCCGCGCTCGATTGCCAGCCCCGCGGCGGCATGGGAAAGCTTGCCGACGAATCGTCCCGGGTGACACCCATTTCCGAAGCCTTTGCCATTGCCGCCGCCTTCTGCTTCGCGCTGAGCTCGATGTTCCTTGCCGAGCTGAAGGGCAGGGTGCCGCTGTTCCAGCTGGCCCGCTGGCAGATGCTGGCAACCGTGGCGATGACCGGACTGATCTCTGCGGGCCTGGGCGGTTGGCGGACGGTGGGACCATTGCAGTTCTGGCAGCTGGCCGGATCGAGCCTCGCCGGCATCACCATCGCCAGCACCACATATTTCGCGACGATCTATGCCGTGGGGCCGAGAATCACCGCGCTGCTGTTCTCTCTCACGGCGCCTTTCGCAGTGGCGCTCGGCTATCTTGCCTATGGCGAGACGATTACCGGCCGCCAGGGGCTCGGCATCGTGCTGGTGTTGGGGGGCATTGTTCTGGCACTCGGCATCCAGGATGCACTCAAGCCTGCCGCTCCAGCCTCGGCGACCTTGACCGCTGAGCCCGGTGCACCCGCACCCCCGGCGGCAGGATGGGGCTTCTGGCTCGGCATCCTTCTGGGAATCGTCACCGCCTTCGGCCAGGCCGTGGGAAGCCTGCTGGCGCGGCCGGCCATGGCATCGGGCGTGGAACCCTTCACAGCCATGGCCTTGCGCTCCGGACTGGCGGCGCTGCTCTTCATCCTGCTGTCGGCGACCCCGCTCGGCCGCAGCTCGCGCCAGCCGCTGCGGGCCGGGGCGCTGGGGCTTGTCGTGGCTTCGGCCTTCGTCGGCACCACGCTCGGCATGTCGCTGCTCATGGCGGCGCTTCATGCCGGCCATGTCGGCATCGTCTCCACGCTGTCGTCGATGACGCCGGTCCTGATCCTGCCGATGGTGTGGGTCCGGAGCGGCCGAAGGCCCGCGCTTTCCGCCTGGCTGGGGGCGCTGCTGGCGATCGCCGGAACGGCGCTGATCAGCCTGCGGGGCGGTTGACCTCCGCCGCCAGCTTCTGCAGCAGGACGTCGTACTGGCGGATGGGCATGCGCCCCGCCAGGCGCTGCATCATCGCGTCATAGGCGGGTCCGACGAAGTTCTGCTCGGCCTCGGCGAACAGCAGGTCGAAATGCGCTGTGTCCCATGAGTTGCGGCCGGTGATGACATAGCAATAGAGGTAGGGCGCCTTCACCTGGGCAACCTCGGTGCGCTCCGTGAGCTGCCTGACGAAAACCGAATCCTCGCCACGCCGGAGCGCCGGATAGAGTCCGTGATGCTGGCGCCAGATGCACATGGTTCCTTCCCAGAGCCGGGTGCGGGACAGTGCGAACATGCGCCGCGCCGGCCACCACATGATCCACTGGCTGAGGAACGCCGCCGCGAATTTCGACTGCTGCAGCACGTGAACGCCGGTCGAAAGCCGGGCGGGATCGTAGAGATCGTCGTCGTCCCACTGGCACAGGATGTCGCCGGTGGCGCGGGCCGCGGCATAGTTTCGCAGGTCGCCGAGAGTCAGGCCCGGCGGCGCCTCGACGAGCCTGACATTGCGTTCCGCATGGCGCGCGACGAGCGCGGTGAGTTGCGCGCTCACGCCATCCGTGACGATCACGAGCTCGCGGTGTGGATAGTCCTGGCCGAGATAGCAGGCGAGCGCGAAGGACAATAGCTCGACGTGACCGCGCGTGACCATGAGGCAGGAGACGCGCGGTGGACGCGACGGGTCATGGGGGGCGGCCTGCACGTCGAATGGTCCTCATCTGTTGGCCGCCGACGTCATGGAGGTTTGCGCAATGCGTCGGCAGTGGTACGAAATCCCGGCACGGGAGTGAATATCAGAGCGTGACCGGGAAACCAACGTCCAGTGGAAAGCTGCCATCATCGCAGGGCCACGTTTCACTGGCCGCGGCGGACCGCAGCCTGTCCGACGCCGTGGCCGCTCCGGGCGCGGGCATCCAGGACTTCATCGACTGGGTGCTCTCCGCCCTCCGGCGCGGCGATCTTGCGGAAGCGGAACAGCGGTTGAACCGCGCCCGGGCACGTTGGAACACGACGAACTGGGCACCGCTCGAGAGCGAAGTCCTGATGATGGGCCGCGATTACCAGCGCGCCGCATCGCTCATCGCCGCGGCGCTGCCGACCGCGCGCGATGCGAATGAGGCGGCGCTGCTGAAGGAGCTGAAGTTCGAGGCTGACCTCATGCGTGCGATCGCAGCCCGGATCAAGTTACACGACAAACGCGCAGAGTCCGACGATCTGGCCGTCTATGCGATCAATCTCGACGAGAACGCCGAGCGCTGGGAGCGCATCTCGCGGCTCGTCACGCCGCGAAGCCTGCACCGCATCGGGGGGGTGCCGGGGCGCTACCTGGCGGACGGTGTCGTCAAGCGCTTCGGCCCGCAGGCCAGTCCGCACTTCAAGGGAACGCTGGGCTGCTTTCTCGCCCACTATGCAGCCTGGGAGGCGCATCTCAAGTCGACCGAACCCCATGCCCTCGTTCTCGAGGATGACTGCCTGCCGCTGATCGACATTCCGCGCAGCGGTGCCTCGCTGATGCTGCCCGCGGACTTCGACATCTGCTTCCTCACAAATGGGCTCGGAGTTCTCGGTTCGGAACGGGCCGCCACCGAGATGCTGCCCATCTACCGTCCCCTCGCGGACAGCGTGGCGGAACGGGCGGCTCAACTCCTTGCGCCGGGAGGTTATGGCTATGTGCTGAGCCGCCGCGGCGCAGAACAGCTCATCGCGCGTGTTGATGAGGACGGCTTTTTCGGCGACGTCGACTGGCGAATGATCGCCTATTGCCTGCCGCGCCACGCTGTCGATGGCTATCCGCAGGCGAGCTTTGCAAGAGGCGTGCTCTCTGCCCATCTGCAAGTGATCGTGCCGCGTCCGCCGCTGGCCGGCTTCTGCTGCTACCCCGGCCTGGTCAAGCCGGGCCGTATCGGCAGCGTGCGTGAACGGGACAATGAGCGGCGCCACGCGCATCTGTGGATCGAGACAGCAGGCGGGACATGACGGAGCGCCGCCCTGTCACCATCGTGCGCCGGCTCCTGCCGCCTCTCGACCGGCCGCGCATCAGCGTGGAGGATGTCAAGCTCACGGCACTGCTGCCGCTGCTGTTCGCCGTTTCGTGGCTGGTGCCGGAGCGCCACTGGCAGCCGGTCTGCGAGTTCCTTGCCGGACCGCTGCGCGCCGGAACCGCCGATTCCGTCACGCGGGGCGTTCGGCTCAGCGGGCTCGCGTCCGGGCTCTCGGTCCCCATGGAGGTGATCTCGCACAGCCTCAAGATCCACCGCTTCCTGTCCTATCTGCAGTATCTGCGTGACTATCGTCCCGCGGGCTGGCGCTGCAATGCGGTGATCGATGGGGCCGACACGCTGCGCAAGGCGCAGTCCCGGAACAATGGCGTCATCCTGTGGATCGCGCATTTCGTCTATAACGGCCTACCGCTGAAGAAGGCGCTCTCCGAGGCAGACTTCCCTGTGTTCCACATGAGCCGGCCGGAACATGGCTTCTCCACCACGGCCTATGGCGTCGCGGTTCTCAACCCGCTGCGTTCGCGCATCGAGGAGCGCTATCTCGCAAGACGCATCATGATCAAGCGTGGTGCAGAGCATGTGGCGCTGCGCGAAGCGCACCGGCTTCTCGGCGACGGCAACATCGTGTCGATCACCGCCGGGCACTGGGAGGGCCGGCAGGTGGCGCGGCTCCCCGTGGGCGCCGCAGCGCTTCCGGTTTCGACAGGCGCACCGTCGCTTGCCCATGCCACGGGTGCGCCGCTGCTCCCCGTCTTCGTCAGGCGCGAGGGCGACGGGTCGTTCAGGCTGCGGATTGGCGAGGCTCTGGCCTGCGACACGAGCCTGCCGCGTGGCGATGCGGTGGCTGCCGCGATGACAGACTTCTCGCGGCAGCTGAACAGCGAGATCGCCCGTTCTCCCGACCAGTGGCGTGGTTGGAAATATCTCGGACCTCAGTCATGACCGGCGAATACACAGCTCCCCGCACTGTTGCCCGCAGGCCCGTCCACAACGGCCCTGCGGCCTGGGCGGAAATCCTTGGGCCCGTGCCGGCACGCGCGCCGCTCGCGGGGGACGTTGCCTGCGACGTGGCAATTGTCGGTGCGGGCTTCGCCGGCCTCTCGGCGGCGCGCCGCCTCACGCAGCTCGCGCCTGATGCGAAGATCGCTGTGCTCGATGCGGGGCGCGTGGCCGAGGGCGCGTCGGGACGCAACTCCGGCTTCATGATCGACCTGCCGCATGAACTCACCTCCAGCGACTATGCCGGTGCCGGCGAGGGGCGCGACCGGGCGCTGACGCGGCTCAACCGGCAGGCCATCGAATGGGCTCAGGAAGCGGTGCGGGAGTATGGGATTTCGCAAGGCTATTTCCAGCGCAGCGGCAAGATCAATGGGGCGGCCTCCGAGATCGGCCTCGGCGCCAATGCGAGCTATGCCGCGCATCTCGCCGCGATCGGCGAACCGCACGAGCTGCTCGATGCCGCGGCCATGCACGAAATCACCGGTTCGCGCTACTATCGGGGTGGCCTGTTCACGCCCGGCACCACCATGCTGCAGCCCGCGGGATATATCCGCGGGCTGGCAACCGGGCTGGAGCGCGCCTCGGTCACGATCTTCGAACAGTCCCCGGTGCAGCGCTTCGAGAGCGTGGCATCCGGCTGGCGCCTCAAGTGTCCTGGCGGCGTGCTGTCAGCTGCCCGGGTGATCCTCGCCACCAATGGCCATCTCGAAAGTTTCGGCTTCAGCCGGGGCCGGCTGATGCACATCATGCTCAGCGCCTGCATGACGCAAGAGCTGAGCGAGGCGCAGCTTCGCCTGCTGGGCGGCCGCGACTGCTGGGGCATCACACCAGCCCACCCGATGGGTGCGACGGTGCGGCGCATCTCGACCGCCCAGGGCGGCAATCGCATCATCATCCGGCAGGGCGGTTCCTATCGCCCCGGCATGCAGACGAATGCCGGCGAACTGAAGCGACTGGTGCGCCGGATGCGGGCGAAATTCGACGCGCGCTTTCCGCAACTCGCCGGACTTTCCTTCCAGCATGCATGGTCGGGCCACCTGTGTCTCAGCCGGAATGGCGTATCGGTCAGGCGCGAGCTCGAACCGGGCCTTCATGCTGCCTGTGTGTGCAACGGGCTTGGAACGGCCCGAGGCACGCTGATGGGCATGGCCGCCGCCGAAAGCGTCGCGGGCCGCACCAGCGCCATCACCGATTTCTTCGACGCCGAGGATGCTCCCTCGCGCCTTCCGCCATATCCGTTCGACACGATCGGCGCCAATGCCTACATGCGCTGGAAGGAATGGGAGGCTCGCCGCGAATAGCCGGGTCCACGCCGGTGGCCGCATTGTACGATGTGCGATTGATCTATCGAGCGCGGACTGCAAACACATGGCGCTGAGTACTGCACGCTGCTATATCGTCGCGCGGAATCGGGATCCCGGGCCTCCGGGCAGAACACATGCCACAGGGCAAGATGAATGACTCTCTGCTGCTGCGTGTTGCCCTGGTGGTGACGAGCGCGCTGCTGTGGAGTTCCGTGTGGCTCGCGAACAAGTACCTGATGGCGGGAACCAACGTCGCTCCCGGCATCGACCTCGTGTTCCTGCCGGCGGGATTCCGGCTTCTGCTGGTCATCGTCTTCGGCGTGTGGGGTGCGCTGGGCGTGTTCCTGGCGGATCCGCTGATGTTCATGCTGGAATTCCAGCAGGGAAGTTTCGGCGAAGTGCTGGTCAACGCAGCAATTTCCGGCTTTGCGCCCTATCTCACTGTGCGGGCTTTCTATCGCCTTGTCGGGATCCAGGGATCGCTCATCCAGCTCAAGCCCATTCATCTGCCGCTGCTCGCGCTCGCGGTGTCGGTTGTGACACCATTGTTGCTGAACCTGCACTTCCTCCTGCAGGGGCGCGAGCGTCTCGGTGAATTCCTGCACAACTTCACGGCCATGATGACCGGCGATTTCCTCGGCTGCCTGCTCGTCTCCGTCCTGGCGCGTGTGGCGCTGGCGGCAGGGCGCGCGCTGTTCCAGCGCCCCCGCTGAACTCAGCGCGGCAGCGCTACCGCGAAGCGCTCCTCGTGGCGCCTGGGCGTGATCCGGCCGCAGGGCACGAGCCAGGACTCGAACATGTCGGCGCAAGTCCTCCAGCTGTATTTGCGCGCGCCCTCGGCCACAGCCTGGCGGTCGAGCGTCATGGCACGTGCAACGGCGTCCTCGAGCGTGTCGGCGATGATGCCGGTGACGCCGTTGTCGACGACATCGAGGGGGCTTGGCGCATCATAGGCCGCAACCGGCGTGCCGCTGGCCATGGCTTCCAGCATGACGAGGCCGAACGTGTCGGTGCGACTCGGGAACACCATCACGTCGGCGGCGGCGTGCGTGCGGGCATAGTCTTCGCCGTGGCGAAAGCCGAGGAAGTGCGCATCCGGGGCGAGCTTCTGCAGCCGCTCGCGCTCGGGCCCGTCGCCCACCAGCACCTTGCTGCCCTTGACCTTCAGGGCGATGAAGTCGTCGATGCCCTTCTCCACCGCCAGCCGTCCGGCATAGAGGATGATGGGGCGCGGCAGGTCCAGATGGTCGCGCGGGCGCGGCTTGAACAGCGCATGGTCGACGCCGCGCGTCCAGATCTTCACGTTGCTGAACTTGCGGCGGTCGAGTTCGGCACCGATCGAGCGGGTCGGCACCATCACGGCCTGACTCGGCGCATGGAAGCGGCGCAGAACCCGCCAGCCGAGGCTCAGCACGCCGGGCAGCGGAATGCGCGCCGCGGCATATTCCGCGAAGCGCGTGTGGAAGCCCGTGGTGAACTTCAACCCTTCGCGCAGGCAGACCCGGCGCGCCGTCCAGCCCAGGGGGCCCTCGGTGGCGATGTGGATGACGTCGGGCGCGATGGCGGCGATTTCAGCGCGCATCGCGGCCACTGTCGTGTGGGTGAGGGTGATCTCGCGGTAGAGCGGCAGCGGCCGCGACGGCCGGCCCTCGGGGTTGATGGTGCGGACCTCGTGGCCCTTGGCACGCAATTCCGTGATCAGCGCATTGAGGGTGCGGACGACGCCGTTAACCTGCGGCGACCAGGCGTCGGTCACGATCAGAATGCGCATGTCTCTCTTCCGTGATGTGCGGGAGCCGCGGGGAATTCCAGTTGAGGATCTCGAAGCGGCCATCCCTGTGTTCGACGAGGGCGGTGCAGCTTTCCACCCAGTCGCCGTCATTGAGATAATGGATGCCGTCGATCATGCGGTCATCGGGGGTGTGGATGTGCCCGCAGATGACGCCCTCGCAGTCGCGCGATCTGGCTTCGCGAACCACCGCTTCCTCGAAATGCGATATGAATTCGACGGCGCGCTTGACGCGGTTCTTGAGATAGGCCGAGAGCGACCAGTAGGGCATGCGGAACAGCCGTCTCACGCCGTTCACCGCCTTGTTGAGCTCCATCGAGATCTCGTAGGCGGTGTCGCCGAGCTTGGCGAGCCAGGGGGCGAAGCGCACGACACCATCGAACTTGTCGCCATGCAGGACGAGGTAGCGCTTGCCGGTGGACGTGACGTGCACGGTTTCCTCGAGCACCGCGACGCGGCCAAAGCGCAGGTTGACGAAGTTGCGGAAGTTCTCGTCGTGATTGCCGGGAATATAGACGAGCTTGGTGCCCTTCCGCGCCTTGCGCAGCAGCTTCTGGACCACGTCGTTGTGGAACTGGTCCCAGTGCCACGCCTTGCGCAGCGCCCAGTTGTCGATGAAGTCGCCGACGATGTAGAGCTGGTCGGACTCGGTGGTGCGCAGGAAGTCGAGCAGGGCGGCGGTCTGCGCACGCCTGGTGCCGAGGTGGATGTCCGAGATGAAGATGGCGCGATAGGTCCGCGTCGTCGTCGGGGTGGTCAGCATTGCTCTGCCTTGTGGCCTCGTGGGGTCCCTTTGGCCTGATTTGTGCAAAGCTTTTGTGACAGTGCCGGCCGACTGAATTCCGGTTGATTGTGACAATGGCTTTGTCTCTAGAATTGCCGGCGGAGGCAGTCAGGCCTTTCCGCAGAGGTGAGACATGACCGATCAGGAAACGGCACAAGCAGTTGAAACCGCGGCCGAGAAGCCCGTGAAGAAGCCGAAGGCCAAGATCAAGGCAAAGGCCAAGACAAAGTCAAAGGAGGCCAAGTCCTCGCGCCTGAAGGTGGTGAAACCCGCGGCCACCCATGACTTCGATTTCGTCGGCAAGGTGGAGAGCCTGCTGGTGAAGAGCGGAGCGGGTCCGGAAGGATTCGTGTTCGGTCTCAAGGGTCGGCACGGCAAGCGCGGACGTTTCCGCCTCGATCCGGCCGATGCCTTCGCGATGAACGCCATGGCGCATCTGGTTCTGGCGGCCCGCGCCAGCGAAACCAAGATCGGCGTGCGCGTGGGTGACGAGGCGGAGGGCGTGCTGACCGTCCGCGAACTCGAGATCCACCCGAAGATCGGCAGGGCCGGCTGAGGCTGCTGCCGCGTCAGCCCGGCTTGTAGCCCAGAAGGTCGAAGCAGTTCTGCGAGCCGACCGTATGGCGCGATACCTCGGACCTGGCCAGTTCGAGCCAGGCCGGGTGGTTTGCCGCGTCGCTCTCGATGACGTCGATCGGCTTCAGCTGCGTGAAGCCGGGGCCCGCGCTGAGCAACACGCAGGTGCGGGCCAGCAGCCGCCGGCCGCTCTGCCTCAGCAGATCGAGATCATAGTAGATGTCGAGCACCTGTTCCTTCGCGGCGGCGGCCTTCTGGGGGTCGGCTGCGGCGGCCTCGCCGGTTGCGCCTCCCAGCACCTGGTCAAGGTCGCGATAGTCGGCGGTCAGCTGCGCCGTGGCATAGCGGATGTTTGCCTCGTCGCGCACGATGTTGAACCACAGTGCCGGGTCGATCTCGTTGACCACGAAGGAGTTCTCGAAAATCGGCGACACGCTGAGGAGCCCGAGCTCACGGACGTCGACGTCGTCCTCGGTGAGCTTGATCTTGGCGATCTGGCTGGCCAGTTCCGCACCTTGCAGCCGGTCGGCGGCCGAGGTGTCGCCGGTGGCGGGGTCGACATAGGGACCATGCCGGTCGAGTATCTCGTCGAACTCCGCCAGCGACGACATCTGTGCGGCCTCGCGCGCCAGCTGCAGAGACATCTTCGCCAGGATCTGCTGCAGCTCGGCGTTCCGGCGGCTGCGCTCCTGGTAGCTCTGCTGGAAATAGAACACCGACAGCGAAACGCCGATACCGATCAGGATGACGCCGATCTGCGAGAAGGTGTTGCGGTAGTACTCGAGCAGCTTCTCGCGGTGGCGCAGGTCGGCGCGGACATTGTGGGCAACGTGGGAGTTGATGACCAGCGACAGCGAGATCAGGACGATACCCACCACCGTCAGCCCGGCGATGAGCAGGTAGCCACGGTCGAAGACGAAATCCAATTCTCGTACCCTTCGGAAAGATGCCGGCGCACGATATTCGGTTTTCGCGCGGCGTTGCAACGCAGGCCCGAATGGACCGTCAAGCCAGCGAAGATGCAACCAAAAGTTATTCACCCTCCGAATTTTTGCCCAGAAATCCGCTGCACGTAGGTAGAAACTGCGTTTCGGACCCGCCGCAGCCTCAATATGAAGCCCCCCGGTTGCAACCCGCCTGCCCCGGAGCGAGACCGGACGTGCCCCGCCAGGGCAAGGACCGCGCGGCAGGCCCATCGGCACAGGGGACATTTCGTGCGCAGGAGACTGGCATACACTCTGGTGGTCGTCATGCTGGCGCTGGTGCCGGCACTGACGTCTTACGCGGCCGGCACACAGCGCGATGGCACCTATGCCGACATCACCATCGACCGCTCGACGCCCGAGAGGCACCTCGCCACCTTCCTGGGCGCCGTGGACCGCACGGTGCTGCGCATGAAGGCCCGCGAGTGGGCGCGCAGCTACTACGACGCCTGGCTCTATCCCGCGATCGGCCCCCGGCAGGCGGCCGAGATCGAGTTGCTGAAGAAGGACGTGCTCGACTCGATGGACCTCTCGGCGGTCCCCGAATGGCGCCGGGAGTCGGCGGGTCTCGAGACTGCCTTCATGCTGTGGGAGATCCTCAAGGCCGAGGGCGTCTCCCGGAACACCGCATTCCGCAAGCTGCGTGAGGGCCTGTGGGTGATCCCCGGCACCTACATCCAGGTCGGAACCATCGACTCGGGCATGCGCATGGGCGACGTGGTGTTCACCGCCGACATGGTCGCCAACGTGCCCTCGCTCTACGATGCCGTAATCGGCGCGCATGGCAGCGATGGCTTCAGCCCGTACCGCTATCTCACCGAGACGCCGGGCGGGCTGACACCGCCGCGCTGGGCCGGCATCTCGCAGAAGCTGCCCGCCTTCCTGCGCTGGGACTATGGGTCGAACACCGTCTTCCAGTGGCTGATCGCCGCACTCATCCTCGTTGCCGTGCTGTCGATCCCCGTCGCCGTCGGGCGCCTCGTCGGCCGGCGAGGCCTGCGCTGGTTCAGCGAGGCCGTGGTGATGGGCCTACTCTCGCTCCATGCCACCGGCATCGTCGTCGACGAGGCGGGGCTGTCGGGCGCCGGCGCCACGGCGATGACGCTGGTCTTCATGACGCTGTTCTACGGCGCCATGATCGTCTGTGTGCTGATCGTCGGCGAGTGGATAGGCAATTGGCTGTCGGCAGCGCTTTCGCGGTCGGATCCGACCTTCGACACGTCGATCGCCCACCTCGCCACCCGCATCGTCTCCGCCATGGCTGCTCTGGGTATCGTCATCTACGGCATCAGCGCGGCAGGCGTGCCGGTCTATGGCATCATTGCCGGGTTCGGCGTCGGCGGGCTTGCGGTGGCGCTTGCCGCAAAGCCGACGCTCGAGAACATCCTTGCCGGTGTCATCCTGTTCCTCGACGGTTCGATCAAGGTGGGCGACACGATCGACTCGAGCCCGTTGTCGGGCACCATCGAGGACATCGGCATGCGCTCCACGCGCATCCGCGCGGCCGATGGATCGCTCATCACCGTCACCAATTCGGAACTCGCCGACAAGGTGATCCGCAACGTGTCGCGCCGCGTGGCGCGGCCCGGCGATGGTCCGGCCGCCGAGACGCCGTGACATTGACGTGCCTGTCAAACTTCGGACAAGAGGAAGAGAAAACATGGACTACAAGACCGATATCGCCAAGTACACCGCTAAGATCAACGACAAGGCCGTCGACGCCATCGTCAAGTTCTGCGGCATTGCGCTGAAGTCGCGGGACGCCTCGCTGGTGTCCTGCACCGACGAGGCCGAGGTCGACCGCATCCGCAACGGGTTCGCCACCAAGGTGCTGGGCCTTGCAGCCGCCGAGAGCGACAACGTCATCAAGCAGGTCTGCGAGACGATGAAGGCAGACAGGGCCAAGAACCGCGTGACCTTCTACTATCTGATGGCCGAGGCCGCCGGCAAGATCGACGCACTGGCCTGATGGCCTGCCGGGGTCGGCACGGGCCGACCCCTTCTTCCTCGCCAAGAGACGGCGGAACCAAATCCAGCCTCGTGCATTGACCTCTCGCAGCGGGCAGGTGTCCGCATGTGCAGCGGAAACGCGTCTGCCGCTTTGCGGGCTTGAAGGCGCCGTCCGCCATTTCCAGCATCGTAACGATCGGATGGGCAGAGGTGAGGGAGCAGGACAGCAACTTCGACATCAACCACCCGCGCCCGCAGTTGCGCCGGCGGCAATGGACCGACCTTGCCGGTGACTGGGGCTTCGCCCATGACGATGAAGACGTCGGCCTCGTCCAGCGCTGGTTCGCGTCGGCACGGCCCTTCACCCGCACCATTCGCGTACCCTTTCCGCCGGAGAGCCGGCTGTCGGGGATTCACGACACCGGCTTTCATCCCGTCGTGTGGTACCGCCGCAGTGTCGTCCTGAGCGAAGAGGAGCGCGGCGGGCGAATGGTGCTGCATTTCGGCGCCGTCGACTACCGGGCGAGCGTGTGGGTCAACGGAAACCTCGTCTGCACGCATGACGGCGGGCAAACCCCGTTCTCAGCCGAAATCACGCCCTATTTCGCCGAGGGTGCTGAGCAGGTCATCACGCTGCGCGCGGAGGACGACCCCCATGACCTGCAGCAACCGCGCGGCAAGCAGTACTGGGAAGAGCAGCCAGGCTATATCTGGTATCACCGCACGACCGGAATCTGGCAGACGGTGTGGCTTGAGCCGCTGCCAGCAATTGCCATCTCGGAGATCCGCTGGACACCCGATCTCGACCGTTTCGGTACCGGCCTCCTGCTCCGCCTCGATCGCGAGACGCCACAGGGCTGGCGGCTGCGCGTGCGTCTCACCGGCGGCCGGGCGGGCCAGCTCCTGCTCGAGGACACTTGCCTGCTCACCGGCCCCGAGTTCCGGCGCGAGTTCCTGTTCGATCTCAGCGATGCCGCGGTCCGGCGCCGGCGCAGCCTGATCTGGTCGCACGAAAACCCCAACCTCATCGAGGCCGAGATCGACCTCATCGATGCCCATGGTCGGGTGGTCGACAGTGTCGCGAGCTATTTCGGCCTGCGCCGCATCGAGCTTGCCGACGGCTACTTCATTCTCAACGGCATTCCCACCTTCCTGCGCCTGGTGCTGGCGCAGAATTACTGGCCGGAATCGCATCTCGCGGCACCCTCTCCCGAAGCGTTGAAGCGCGAGGTCGAGCTCGCCAAGGAGCTCGGCTTCAACGGCATCCGCATCCACCAGAAGGCCGAGGATCCACGCTTCCTGGCCTGGTGCGACCGTCTCGGCATGCTGGTGTGGGGCGAGACGGCCAACGCCTATGTCTATTCCGAACGTGCTGCGGACCTGCTGGTCCATGAATGGATGGCGGTGGTGAAGCGCGACTACAGTCATCCCTCGATCGTCACCTGGGTGCCGCTCAATGAAAGCTGGGGCGTACCCGACCTCGACCGCTCGGAACAGCAGCGCAGCTTCGTGCGCGCGCTCCATGCACTGACCCGGGCGCTGGACCCGACGCGGCCGGTGATCGGCAATGATGGCTGGCAGCATGCGGCGGGCGACATTCTCGGCATCCACGACTATGCCCCGGAGCCCGAGGCGCTGCGCGAGCGCTACGGCAGCCGCCAGGCCATCGAGCGCACCTTCCGCGAGGTGCGGCCGCATCACCATCCGCTGCTGGGTAGTGACATGGCGCTGTCGCGCCAGCCAGTGGTCATCAGCGAATATGGCGGCCTCTCCTTCACGCCCGGCGACGGCGAGGACTGGTTCGGCTATGGCAAGTTCGCCACGGCCGACGAACTCCTGGCGCGCTACGAGGCGCTCACCGAAGCGCTGCTGCAGTCGACCGCATTGGCTGGCTACTGCTACACGCAACTCACCGACACCGAGCAGGAATCGAACGGGCTCCTCACCGCCGATCGAAAGCCGAAATTCGACGTGGCACGGATCCGCGCCATCAACAGCCGTCCGTCGCGCGCCGTGGCGAGCGAGATCCTCGATGCGCTGATCAAGCAGGACGTCGAGATGCGCCGCCGGCAGCGCGGTCAGGAGCCATGATGGGCCGGCCACTGCCCACACGCACGCGTCTTGCCGAACTCACGGCACCCGATGCCTTCTGGTGGGCGACCGGGATCGAGGACACCTTCATCACGGCGCCGCATGCCGTGACGGGGCGCACCCTCGATGAGTATGAGCTCACCGGCCACTATGATCGCTGGCGTCACGATCTTGGGCTGATGGCGGGCCTCGGCGTCAATGCCGCGCGCTATGGCGTGCCATGGCACCGCATCCAGCCGGACCGGACCCGATGGGAGTGGCAACATGCGGACGAACCGCTGGAACGGTTGCTGGATCTCGGCATCTCGCCCCAGGTGGACCTCGTCCACTACGGTCTTCCGGCCTGGATGGAACGCGCCTATCTCGATCCGGACTACCCGGCCCATGTCGCCGAATATGCGGCACGGCTGGCGGAACGATTCCGTGGCCGCATCCACTGGTACACGCCGCTCAACGAGCCGCGCATCACGGCGTGGTATTGCGGCAGGCTCGGCTGGTGGCCGCCACATGAGCGCAGCTGGAAGGGATTCCTCAAGGTGCTGGCGGCGGTGGCGGTCGGCATCCAGTCCACCGTAGCGGCCTTGCGTGCGGTTGACCCCGAGATCGTCGCCTATCATGTCGATGCCACCGATCTCTACGAGGCGAGCGAGCCCTCGCTGGAGACCGAGGCCGAGCGGCGGCGCAATCTCGTATTCCTCGGGCTCGACCTGGTGTCGGGCCGGGTGGACAGGGCGCACCCACTGCATGACTGGCTGCTCGAGGAACTGGGAGAGGCTGCGCTGCGCCGCCTCGCGGAACACGCCACGCCGCCCGACGTCATCGGTCTCAACCTCTATCCGATGTTCACGCGCAAGCGCCTGCTGCGCGACAAGCGTGGGCTCTTGCGCATCGCCATGCCCTATTCCGAGCACGGCCTCGTCGAGGCGGTGGCCCGTGACTATCATGAACACTTCGGCGTCCCGATGATGCTTTCGGAAATTGCCACTGCCGGGCCGGAGGCGCGGAGGCTGCGCTGGCTCGAGCGTTCGCTGGCGGCCGTCAGGCTTCTGCGCGAGGAGGGAACCCCGGTCACAGGCTACACGTGGTGGCCGATGCTGGCGCTCGTGGCCTGGGCCTGGCGGCAGGGCCGCCGGCCGGTGGAGCAGCACCTGGTGCAGATGGGACTGTGGGATCTCGATGCGGAACTGAATCGCCGCCCCACGGCTCTTGTAGATGCCTATCGCACGGCCGTGTCCGCAGGGGCGGAGCCGGTAGGAGCGCTGCGGTCGGCGCAAGTCGGGATGGCTCGAGGAGTGACGTGATGTTTTCGAGTTTCTTTCTCGCCGGCTTCGAGGGTTCGACCGGCTATAACAGGACGGGCCAGTGGTTCGATCAGGTGGCCGCCACCGGGCATGCGGCGCGCGTTCATGACGACTATGCCGACATCGCCGCGGCGGGGCTACTGGCGGCCCGCGAGTCGGTGCGTTGGCCCCTGGTCGACAGGGGCGGCGGGCGTTATGATTTCTGCAGCCTCGATCCATTCCTCGAGGCTGCGCGGCGGCATGGCGTCGAGGTCATCTGGGATCTGTTCCACTATGGATATCCGCGCGACGTCGACCCGCTGGACCGCCGCTTCGCCGAACGTTTCGCCGACTACTGTTATGCCGTGGCGCGCCACATCGACGTGCGCAGCGAGGGCATCAGCTTTTTCACCCCGGTCAACGAGCCGAGCTTCCTTGCCTATGCGGGCGGTCACGCCGGACTCTTCGCACCGCATCTCACCGGCCGCGGCGAGGAGCTGAAGATCGCCCTGTGCCGTGCCGCCATCGCCGGCATCGAGGCGATCTGGGCGGCGAGTCAGGGTGCCCGCATCGTCAATGTCGATCCGCTGTGCCGCGTCGCTGCGCGGGCCGACCGGCCGGAAGACCAGGAGGCCGCCGATCATTTCAACAACAGCATCGTCTTCGAGTCGCTCGACATGCTGGCAGGCCGGCTCAACCCCGAACTCGGCGGTTCGCCCGCGCATCTCGATATCGTGGGCGTGAACTATTACTGGACGAACCAGTGGGAATGGGGTGCTGCTCCCCTCGCGGACGGGCGCATTCCGCCGCTCGCCGACGACGATCCGCGCCGCATGCCGTTGGCGCGGCTCATTCGCGGCGTGTGGAAGCGCTATCGCCACGACATCCTGATCACCGAGACTGCGCATGTCGGCGAGAAGCGTGGAGCCTGGCTGAGCGAAGTGGTGCAGCAATCCGAGATCCTGCTGCGCGAGGGCGTGCCGCTGCGCGGCGTATGCCTCTACCCCGTTCTCGGCATGCCGGAGTGGCACGAGCCCGACGTGTGGACGCCCATGGGTCTCTGGGACCCGCTGTGCCAGGAAAACCCGGCGGGTCCGCGCATTGCCTGCCAGCCGATGATGGATGTGCTTGCAGGGGCCCGCCACCTGGGACGCGACGCACGCCGGCACGGCACTGCGCATGTGTTCGCACCCCGCCAGCCGGGGGCCGACTGATTCAGTCGTCGTCCGGCGCCAGCGAGTAGAGGTGCCCGAAGAAGCTGACGAGCACCGCCGTGGACCAGCTGAGGCAGAACACGCCCGACAGTGAGATCATCGGCGCCAGCATGCGCCAGTGGTCATCGACGTCGACCCGCGTCAGGCCGAGCGAGGTGTAGTTCTCGAGCGAATAATACACGCCCTCCCGGTATTTCGGCAGCACGTGCATCCAGACGATGAAGGCACCCCAGGCGAAATTGGTTAGGAGATGCAGGGCGAACAGCAGGAACATCACGGCCAGGATCACCATCACGGTATGCCGAAAACGCAGCTTGCGCAGGTCCTGCACCGGAAAATGGGTCCTGAACAGCCGTACCGCGACATGCAGGCCGATGAGGTGGAATGCGACGACAACCATGAAGGCCACAATGCTGAGGCCGAAGGCCTCGAGGATCAGTTCTTCGTCGAGCGGGGTCATGCCGGCTCCTTAACATGGCAATGTGGCGCACCGGAAGGGAGGTTGCAGAGGCGGGTGGCGTGCGCCCGGAGCGCGACGTCATGGCATGCGGGGCGACCTTTCCGCCGCCACTTTTTGCAGCTAGAAGTTACGCCGAAACGACGACCGGAAGATGAGATGAAGATTCGCCTGCCCGACCTGATCACCTTGCTGATCGTGGCACAAGTCGTTTGTGCGATTGTGTTTTTTGTCGATGTCACGAAGGACGTGGCGGAGCTGGGCAGGGCCGACTGGGCATTGCTGCCGGAGGCCCTGGCAAGCCTTGCGCTGTTTGTCGGCATCGCCTTCCAGACGGTTTATCTCGTCCATATCCTGCGGCGCAAGGCGAGCCTCGAGCGCAGCGTCGGCATGGCGTCATCGGCGTTGCACGGCGTCATCGAGAATCACTTCGACGAATGGAAACTGACGGCCAGCGAACGCGACGTGGCGGGCCTGATGGTGAAGGGGCTCAGCATCTCCGAGATCGCCGGGGTGCGCGGCTCCGCCGAAGGCACGGTCAAGGCCCATCTCAATGCCATTTACCGCAAGGCCAATGCGCGCAACCGCGCCGAAGTCCTGAGCCACATCATGGATACGCTGATCGACAAGCCGCTGCTGGCCCCGGCAAACGACGATCAGGCCGACTCGCGCAAGATCGCCACGTAATCGTCTGGTGTCGCCGGTCGCGGGTTGGTGGCGTGACAGTGATCCTTCATGGCGTCCTCGGCCACGGGGCGCAGCATCTCTTCCGTCACCCCCATTGCGGTCAGTCCGGCGGGCATGCCGAGGCGCTGGTTCAGCTTCGCCACCGCCACGTCGGGCGCCTCGCCGAAGAAGCCCTGCATCTGTTCCCACTTTGCGCCGATGACGGCACGGTTGAAGCGCAGCACGGCCGGCATCAGCACGGCGTTGAGCGTGCCGTGATGCAGGTTGAGCTGGCGGATGGCGCCCAGCGGATGGGTGAGCGCATGCACTGCGCCGAGCCCCTTCTGGAAGGCCAGCGCCCCTTCCAGGGCGCAGACCATCATGTCGTTGCGCGCCGCCTTGTCGGCGCCGTTTCTCACAGCGGACTCGATCGAGCGCCAGCCACGCGCCAGGCCGTCGAGGGCGATCGCATCGGCGGGCGGGTTGAAGGCGGGTGCCATGAAGGTTTCGAGGCAGTGCGAGATCGCGTCCATGCCGGTGGCTGCCGTCAGGCCGGGTGGAAGTCCATAGGTCAGTTCCGGGTCGCACAGCGCGATCGAGGGCAGCATGTGGGGCGAGATTATGCCGAGCTTGCGGCCCTCCGCCGTGATGATGACGGCGGCTCGGCCCACTTCCGATCCGGTGCCGGCCGTGGTCGGAACGGCGATCAGCGGGCAGATGCGGCCATGGATGCGCGACAGGCCGCCGGCCACCAGCGTGTATTGCGCCAGCGGACCCTCGTGACCTGTCAGCAGACGGACGCCCTTGGCCAGGTCGAGCGCTGATCCGCCGCCCAGCCCGACGATGCCGTCGCAGCCTTCCCTCACGTAGTGAGCATGGGCGGCCAGCACCGCGTCCTCGGTCGGGTTGGCGGGGGTGCCGTCGAAGATGGCGGGCGGTGCCTTCAGCAAGGTGACGATGCGCTGCACCAGGCCCGTTGCCACCAATCCACGGTCGGTGCAGAGCAGGGGGCGCTTGACGCCCAGCAGGTCAAGGAACTCCTGCAGGCGCGAGACCTGGCCCTCGCCGAATTCCACACGCGTCAAATAGCCGATGGTGCTCATGAGTCCTTGCTCGTCCGCCCCACTGATGTAGCTTCACGAGGTACAGCACCGTGAGTTGCTGTCAATCGTGTTTTGCGCTGGGGTGGGCATGAACGGAGTGAAGTCGGCCTACGACGTGGTGATCGTCGGCGCAGGTGTGGGCGGCGGCGCGATGGCCAACCGGCTGGCGCAGGCGGGCGTCAGGGTGCTGGTGATCGAGCGCGGCACGAGGCTGCCGCGCGAGGCCGACAACTGGAGCGTCAAGGCGGTCTTCCACGACCGCAAGTATTCGACGCGCGAAACCTGGCGTGACCGCGACGGGGCGGAGTTCACGCCCTCGACCTATTATTATGTCGGCGGAAACTCGAAGTTTTTCGGCACCGCCACGCTGCGCTTCCGCGAACAGGACTTCGAGGGGCTGCAGCACGAGGCGGGAGCAACCCCGCGCTGGCCCATCCGCTATGCCGATCTCGAACCCTACTACGCCATCGCCGAACGGCTGATGGGCACGCATGGCGAGGCCGGGCTCGACCCCACCGAACCGCCGCGATCGGGCCCCTTTTCCGCACCCCGCCATCGGCCACGAGCCGGAGATCGAGGCCTTCAACGTCAAGCTCCGGGCCAAGGGCCTTCATCCCTTCCCGCTTCCCGTGGCGATCGACCTCCATCCTGGCGGCACCTGCATCCGCTGCCGCACCTGCGACGGCTTCGCCTGCAAGATCGGCGCGAAGAACGATGCCGAGGTGCGCCTCGTCGACCCGGCGCTGGCCACCGGCAACGTCGATTTGATCCTCGAGACTTATGTGCACCGCTTCATCACCGATGCCTCCGGCCGCAAGGTGACCGGCGTCGAAGTGCAGCAGAAGGGCGAGCGCAGGGTGATTGCAGCCGAGATTTTCGTTTCCAGCGCCGGCGCCATCAACTCGGCAGCATTGCTGTTGCGCTCGGCCAATGACAGGCATCCGCGCGGTCTCGGCAATTCATCCGACCAGCTGGGCCGCAACTACATGGCACACAACAACACCGCGATGATGGCGGTGAACCCGTTGCGCAAGAACCCCGTGGTGTTCCAGAAGTCGCTGTGCATCAACGACTACTACCTGCCCAACGCGGTGCGGCCCTATCCGCTGGGCAATGTGCAGGGGCTGGGCAAGCTGCAGGGCGGCATGCTGACCGCCAACATGCGCTGGGTGCCCGAGAGCCTGATGAGCTGGTTCGCCGAGAGGAGCGTCGACTGGTGGATCATGTCCGAGGACCTGCCGCACCCCGACAATCGCGTCACCGTCGACGGCGACGGCAAGATCCGCGTTGCCTATACGCCGAACAACCTGAAGTCCCACGGCGAACTCGTCAGCCACTGGACGCGGCTGATGAAGGGTCTCGGCTATCCCATCGTCATCACCCAGAAGATGGATATCACCGTGGCCATGCATCAGTGCGGCACGGCCCGCTTTGGTGCCGATCCGGCGACCTCCGTGCTAGACCCTTGTTGCAAGGCCTGGGACCTGGACAATCTTTACGTCATCGATGCCTCGTTCCTGCCATCCTCGACGGCGGTGAACCCTTCGCTCACCATCGTCGCCCAGGCGGCACGGACCGCCGATCACCTGCTGAAAGATGTGTTCCGGGTAGGGCCCCGGCCTGCCTGAGTCGAGGTCAGCGGTTCCGCCGCCCTCAGCCGGCGTTGCGACGCAGCGGGCTCGCGCCCATGGTGGCGGCAAGACCGCGGGCCAGCTTTTCCTGGGTATAGGGCTTGTCGATCACGGTGGTGGTCGCGCCGTTGGCCAGCCGCACCTCGCCATATCCGGTCGCAAACAGAATGGGAATGCTGCGCGCGGCCAGAACGTCGGCCACGGGGTCGATGCGCTCGCCGCGCACGTTGACGTCCAGAACCGCGCCGTCGATCGCCTCGGACTGCGCCAGTGCCAGCGCCTGGGCGATGGTGGCCGCTGGCCCCACGACCACGCTGCCCATCTCGGTCAGCATGTCTTCCACCATCACGGCAATCAGCGCTTCATCCTCCACCACGAGGATGCGCTTTCCCTTCAGCCAAGGCATGCGTGCCCTCCCGGATCGGCCAACGGCATTTCGATGATACAGACCACGCCCTGGGGTTCGAAAGCAAGCTCCACGCTTCCATCGAGGTCGCGCGCCAGGGTGCGCTCGAGCAGCAGCGAGCCGAAGCCGCGTCGCGGCGGGCGCGTCACCCGGGGGCCGCCTTCCTCGCGCCATTCGATGCGCAGCCTGCCCTCGCCTTCGACGTGCCGCCAATCGAGTATGACCCTGCCGTCTTCGTTCGACAGCGCCCCATATTTGATCGTGTTGGTGAAAAGCTCGTGCAGCGCAAGGGTGATGGTCAGCGCCGCATGCGGGCTGAGGCGTACCGCCGGCCCTGCGGCGGTGATGCGCGCCCGGTTGGCGCCGGCGGGCTTCAGCGCGTCATCGACAAGCTGGCTGAGCGAGGTGCTCTCCCAGTGCGAGCGGGTGAGCAGGTCATGCGCCGTGGCCAGTGCCTGCAACCGTCCCTCGAAGCCGCGGCGCGCCGCCGCGTCGGTGTTGCGAAAGGTCTGGTAGGCCAGGCCCTGCACCACGGCGAGCGTGTTCTTCACACGGTGGTTCAGCTCGGCCAGCAGCAGCTCGCGCTGGGCCTCGGTGCGCTTGCGTTCGGCGATGTCGGCCACCGTGGCGATGACTTTGATGCCCTCGGAGGTGAGGATGGGGTTGACGCCCACCTCGAGCGGAATCTCGCGCCCGTCCTTGTGACGGCCCAGCACCTCACCCACCACGGGTTTGGGTGTACGCGACAGGTGGCTGGCGCGCAGCGCGGGGTGAAGGTCATGGATCGCCGGCGCCAACAGCAGCTGGACATTGTGGCCGGTAAGCTCGCCGCGCTCATATCCGAACATCTTCTCGGCCAGCGCATTGATCATCAGGATGCGCCCGGTGCCGTCGGTCATCACGATGCCGCTCGGTGCGGCCTCGACAACGAGGCGGAAGCGCTCCTCGCTGTCCCGCAGAGCCTTTTCGGCGCGCTGGCGCTCCGTGATGTCGGTATTGACGCCGGTCAGCCCGAGGAAGCTGCCCTCGGCGCCGAAGCGCGGGTGCGCCACGGTTTCGAGGATGCGGTATTCCCCGCTGGCGTTGCGATAGCGTCCGGTCACGCTCACCTTCTCGCGGCGTGCCACGGCGTTGCCCATGGCGGTCATCACGCGGTCGACGTCACGCGGGTGCATCGAGCTGCGCCAGTCGAAGCCGCTGAGCTCGCTCTCTTCGACGTTCCAGAAACTTCGCAGCATCTGATTGAGATGCAGGCAGCGGCCTTCGGCATCGCTCATCCAGATCATCACCGGTGCGTGCTCCGCCATCAGCCGGAAGCGCTGCTCGGATTCCTGCAGGTCGCCCAAGGCGGCAAGCCGGGCGCGGTCGGCCGAGGCGCGCTCAAGGCTGAAGCCCAGCTGGCGTGCTATGGTCACGGCCAGTGTGCGACAATTTTCGCCACAGGCATCGGCCTCACGGTGGTAGGCCATGAACTTGCCGATCACGCGCCCCTGCGAGGTGATGGGGATGAAGGCAAGGCTGCGGATCCCCTCGGCAAGGATCGTCTGCTTGACCACATCGCTTTCGGCGGTCTCCGCGATATCGCCCACGAAGATCGGCGGCGGGTCCAGCGTGTCCGGGCGCCACGGCGTATGGCCCTCCAGCGTGGTGCGATAGTGTTTAGACAGGCCGCGCCAGGCGACGAACCGCATCACCTCGTCATTGTCGAAGAGCAGGATCGAGCATTTCTCGCAGCCGAGACCCTCGCAGATCGCATCGAGCGCGGCGTCCAGCATCGCCTCCAGGCTGGTGGCGCGATAGAGGCGATCCGTGAGGCGATAGAGGGTTTCGAGCGGGGCAGCGCGGTCTTCGGCAGCGCCCGGGGAATTGGACCGCGGCAGCGGAATTTGCTCCGCTTCCCCATGTGATGTCCCGCCTGCCAACATCCCGTGCCTGTCCCTGCAACTTCAGGTCGGGGCGATGGCAACAGACATGCCCCGATGGGCGGTGTAACGTTGCTCGCGGCAATTGGTTCCGCGGATCGGAACCCGCCGCCCCAACCGGAGTTCCCTGCCGATGCGACTCGTGAGATTCTACCTTCCGCTGCGTGATAACGACGGGACGGTCTTTCCCCCGGCCATGTTCAGAGCGATCGAAGCGGAACTGTCAGGTCGCTTCGGGGGCGTCACCGCTCATCTCGAGTCCCCTGCCAGCGGCCTGTGGCGGCATGGCGGCGAAATGCATGCCGACGACGTGGTGATCTTCGAGGTACTGTCGTTGGAAGCCGAGCGAGACTGGTGGGCCAGCTACCGCGACCGGCTGGCGCGCGATTTCCGGCAGAAATCCATCCTGATGCTGCTGCAACCGGTCGAGGTGGTCTGAGGCCTAGCCGGCGAATGTCGCGGCATAGCGCTTGCGCAGTTCCGCCTTCTGAACCTTGCCCATGGCATTGCGCGGCAGTTCCGCCACTTCGAAAATGCGCTTCGGCACCTTGAATTTCGCCAGCGAGGAGGACAGCGCGGCGATGATCTCGGCCTCGGGGGCGAGCCTCGCCGTCGCCGTCACCACCGCGACCACGCCCTCACCGAAATCCGGATGCGGCACGCCGATGACGGCGCTCTCGCCGATGCCCGGGATTGCATCCAGAACTTCCTCGATTTCCTTTGGATAGACGTTGAAGCCGCCCGAAATGATCAGATCCTTGGCGCGGCCGACGATGGAGACGCGGCCGTCCGCGTCCATGGTGCCGACGTCGCCTGTGATGAACCAGCTGTCTGCGGTGAAATCCTCGCGCGTCTTCTCCGGCATGCGCCAGTAGCCCTTGAAGACATTGGGCCCCTTGACCTCGATGACACCAGGCTGCTCGCCGCGGATGCGGACGGAGACGCCGGGCAGTGCGAAACCCACCGTGCCCGGTATGCGTTCGCCATCATAGGGGTTCGAAGTGATCATGCCGGTCTCGGTCATGCCATAGCGTTCGAGAATGGCGTGGCCAATGCGTTGCGCGAAGGCCGTGTGCGTTTCTGCAAGCAGCGGCGCCGAACCCGAGATGAACAGGCGCATGCTGCGCGCGGTCTCCTCCGTGAATGCCGCCTCGGAGAGGAGGCGCGTGTAGAAGGTGGGAACACCCATCATCAGCGTCGCTTCCGGCATCGCGGCAAGCATCGCCTTCACGTCGAACCTGTCGAACCAGATCATCGGTGCGGCGGCGAGAAACGCCGTGTTGAGCGCGACGTAGAGTCCGTGCACATGGAAGATCGGCAGCGCGTGCAGCAGCGTATCGGCGGAGCTTATGCGCCACAGCTCAACCAGCGTCTCCGCATTGGAGGCCAGGTTGTTGTGGGTGATCATCGCGCCCTTGGAACGGCCGGTGGTGCCTGAGGTGTAAAGCAATCCGGCGAGGTCATCGCCGTCGCGCACCACCGTTTCGTGCCGGTCGTCCATCGTGGCGGCCATCGCGGCGAGCGAGCCACTGCCATGCGCATCGAGGTTCACCACGGCGAAAACCTTCGCTCTGTCGCCCAGTGCACGCATCTCCGCCTGGCGCGCGGGGTCGCAGACGATCAGCTTCGGCTGCGCATCCTCCACGAAGTAGCTCACCTCCGCCGCGGTATAGGCGGTGTTGAGCGGCTGGTACACGGCGCCCACCTTCATCACCGCGAGGTAGAGCAGCACGTTGGCGATGGACTTCTCCACCTGCACGCTCACCCGGTCACCAGGTTCGACGCCGAGGGCAGCCAGTGCATTGGCGTAGCGTGAAGCCCCGCGCGCCAGCTCGCCGAAGGTCAGCGCGGTCGTGCCGTCGGGCGTGCGCAGGGCGACGCGCGCGGCATTCTCTTCGAACACCCGCGCGAAGCGGGCATAGAGATTGCCACTCATGCCTCGATGAAGGCCTTCATCCGCTTCAGCGCCTCGGCGAGGTCTGCCTCGCTGGCGGCGTAGGACAGCCGCATGAAGCCCTTGCCGTTCTGGCCGAAGCTCTCGCCGAAGATCAGGGCCACATAGGCCTTGTCCAGCAAGTCGCGCGCCAGGTCGCGCGATTGCCAGCCGGTGCCCGTGATGTTGGGAAAGGCATAGAAGGCGCCGCCGGGCACCCGGCAGCGCACGCCCTTGATGTCGTTCAATCCCTTCACCACCATGTCGCGGCGCTTCTGGAAGCTCCGGCGGAAGCCTTCGATCTCGTCCATCGGTCCGGTGATGGCCGCGAGGCCCCCCATCTGGGTGGCGACGCTGGTGCAGGAATGGTCCACCGTGATCAGCTTCTTCACGTAGTCGATCAGGTGCCGGGGCCAGATTCCGAAGCCGAGCCGCCAGCCGGTCATCGCGAAGGTCTTCGACCAGCCATCAAGGATGATGGTGCGCTCACGCAGTTCCGGGAAGGACAGGAAACTCACGAAGTCCACTCCGTCATAAACCTGGTGGCTGTAGATCTCGTCCGACAGCACGGCCACGTTGGGGTGCTTCGCCAGCCCATGCGCCAGCTTGGTGATCTCCTCGCGCGAGACCACGCCGCCCGTCGGGTTGGCCGGCGAGTTGATGATGATGAGGCGCGTCGCCGGCGTGATGAGCGAGAGTACTTCCTCGGCGTCGAAACCGAAGTCCTTCTCCTCGCGGATGGGATAGGCGACAGGCTTCGCACCGCTCGAGCGCACAGCATCGCGATAGGGCGGGAAGCCCGGATCGGGGTAGAGAATCTCGGCCCCCGGCCCGCCGAAGATCTGGCAGGCGAAATAGAAGGTCACCTTGCCGCCCGGCACGATCACCACCTCGTCGCCCGTCACCGGCACCTTGAAGCGGCCGGAGACATATTGCGCCACCGCGTCGCGCAGCATGGGAAGGCCCTGCGGGCTGGTATAGCCATGCGGGCCGTCGCGCACCGCCTTCTCGGCCGCTTCGAGAATGTGCTTCGGCGGCTGGAAGTCCGGCTGGCCGATGCCGAGATTGATGACCGGGTGGCCCTGCGCCTTGAGCGCGTTGGCGCGGTCCATGACGGTGAAGGCGGTCTCTTCCTCGATGGCCGCCACGGCAGGATTGATCTTCAGCATCAGCTCACATCGTCTATTGCGGGGTCTAGAAGGTGGCTGACATTGCGTCCGCCATGTCCTGTTTCTACGGCGCGGGCGAAGATCTCCGCAACGGAATCCGTCAGTTTCGAACTGCAACCCAGCCCCTCGGCGAGCTCGGCGTAATAGCCGATGTCCTTGGCCGCATTCGCAAGTGCGAAACGGTAGCCGTCGAAATCGCCGTTGAGGGCCGGCTCCACCATCTTGCGCAGCACGCCGGAGTTGCCGGAGCCATTGAGCATCACCGCGTAGAGATCCTGCCAGTCGATCTGCGCCTGCCGTGCCGCGCCGAAGGCCTCCGCCACCAGCGCCACCATGCCGGTGACGAGATAGTTGGAAATGAGCTTCGCCGTGTGGCCGGAGCCCGGCGGCCCGAAGTGCCGCACCGTGGTGGCGAAGCAGGCGAGCAGGGGCTCGATGCGGGCGAAGGTTTCCGGCGTGGCGCCGCACAGCACGCCAAGCACGCCCTGTTCGGCCTGCTCGGGTCCCCCGGTCAGCGGAATGTCGGCATAGGCGACGCCGAGGCCCTCGAGGTCATGCGCCAGCCGCCTGGTGGCGGCGGGCGCCGAGGTGCCGGAATCGAGAATGATCTGGTCCGCCCGGAGATGCAGCTTCAGCTTCGCCAGCGTTTCCTCCACCACCTTCGAGGTGGTGACGCAGAGCAGGATGACGTCGGCCGCGGCGATTTCGGCGAGTGACGTCACTTCATGGGCACCCTTTGCCACCAGGTCTTCCACCGGGGCACGGTTGCGGTGGGCGATGACGCTCACCTGGTGGCCATGCCTGAGGAGGTTGGCAGCCATGCCATGGCCCATCATTCCCGCCCCGATCAGCCCGACATGCATGCTTGCCTCAATTCCCGCCCCTGCCTATGGTCCGGCCAAAATCAACGGAGTTCACGGCATCATGGCGCTGCACCGCAATTTCATCAATGGCGAATGGCTCGAAGGCAAGGGGGTGCGCGAGAACGTCAACCCCTCCGATGTCAGCGACATCGTCGGCGAATATGCCCAGGCCGACAAGGCGCAGGCCGAGGCCGCCATCGCCGCCGCCAGGGCCGCCCAGCCCGGCTGGGCCGCCGCCACGCCGCAGGTGCGCGCCGACGCGCTGGAATTCATCGGCACCGAGCTCCTGGCCCGCAAGGACGAGATCGGCCGCCTCCTCTCGCGCGAGGAGGGCAAGCCCCTTCCCAACGGCGTCGCCGAGACGATGCGGGCCGCGCAGATCTTCAAGTTCTTCGCGCAGGAGACGCTGCGGGTGGAAGGTGTGGCGATCGCCTCGGTGCGCCCCGGCGTCGACGTGACCATCACGCGCGAGCCCCTGGGCGTCGTCGGCCTGATCTGCCCGTGGAACTTCCCCATCGCCATCCCGGCGTGGAAGATGGCGCCGGCGCTGGCCTTCGGCAACGCGGTGGTGTTCAAGCCCGCCGACCTCGTTCCGGGCTCGGCCTGGGCGCTGGCCGAAATCATCTCGCGCTCCGGCATCCCGAAGGGCGTGTTCAACCTCGTCATGGGCCGCGGCTCGGTGGTCGGCCAGACGCTGCTCGACTCGCGGGACGTGAACGCCATCTCCTTCACCGGCTCGGTCGAGACCGGCGGCAAGGTCGCCATGGCCTGCGCCTCGCGCGGCGCCAAGTTCCAGCTCGAGATGGGCGGCAAGAACCCGCTCGTTGTGCTCGACGACGCCAACCTCGACATCGCGGTGGCCGCTGCGCTTGATGGCGCCTTCTTCCAGACCGGCCAGCGCTGCACCGCTTCGTCGCGCCTCATCGTGCAGTCGAAGGTCCACGATGCCTTCGTCGAGCGCATGGTCGACGGCATGAAGAAGCTCAAGGTCGACCACGCGCTGAAGGAGGGGACCATCATCGGCCCCGTCGTCGACGAGACCCAGATGGCGCAGGACGAGCGCTACATCCAGATCGCCCGCGACGAGGGCGGCGAGCTCGCCTGGGGCGGCGAGCGGCTGAACCGCGACACCAAGGGCCATTACCTCAGCCCGGCGCTGTTCACCGGCACGAAGAACGACATGCGCATCAACCGCGAGGAAGTCTTCGGCCCCGTCGCCTCGGTGATCAAGGTCGACAGCTATGACGAGGCGCTGAGTGTCGCCAACGACACGGCCTTCGGCCTGTCCTCGGGCATCGTCACCACCTCGCTCAAATATGCGACCGACTTCCGCAAGAAGTCGGCGGCGGGCATGGTGATGGTGAACCTCGCCACGGCGGGCGTCGACTATCACGTGCCGTTCGGCGGCCGGAAGGGCTCGAGCTACGGCGCGCGCGAGCAGGGCCGTGCCGCGGTCGACTTCTACACCGCGATCAAGACCGCTTACACGCTGGCGTAAGCTAGAGGACCTCGACGTGGAGGCTGCCGATACCGGCGATCTCCGCGTCGAGCCTGTCGCCGCGCGCCACCGGCCCGACGCCGGATGGCGTGCCGGTGAAGATCAGGTCGCCCGGCTGCAGCGAGAACAGCCGGCCAAGTTCGACGATGATCTCGGGCACGTTCCAGATCATCTCGGAGAGATCGCCCGCCTGCCGCCTAGCGCCGTTGACGTCGAGCGTGATGGCGCCGGAGGCGAGTGCTTCCCCCGCCGGGACGATGGCTCCGATGGGCGCCGAATGGTCGAAACCCTTCGCCACCTCCCACGGTCGGCCCAGCTTCTTCGCCGCCGCCTGCAGGTCGCGCCGCGTCATGTCGAGCCCCACCGCATGGCCGAAGATCGTCGCCCCCGGCCCGAGGGCCACGACGAGTTCGACCTCATGATGCACATCGCTGCTTGAGGCGGGGTAGGGGAATCGCCCGTCGGTCACCAGCGCATCGGCGGGCTTCATGAAGAAGAAGGGCGGGTCGCGCCCTACCTCGCCGCCCATTTCCCTCACGTGCTCGGCATAGTTCCGCCCGACGCAGTAGACGCGGCGCACCGGAAAGCGCGCCTCGCTCCCGGCGACGGCCAAGCTCACCGGCGGGGCAGGCGCAAAAGCGAAACTCATGCCAGCGCGATCCCGTGTTCCTGGAAGCTCTTGCGCGCGGCATCGGCCGAGCCGTCGAGGTCGATCGACCGGCAGGCCGCCTCGATCACCTCGGTCTCGAAGCCCAGCCGCCGCGCATCCTCGGCCGAAAAGCGCACGCAATAGTCGAAGGCGAGGCCGACGCAGACCACCTTCTCGAAGCCGCGCTCCTTGAGATAGCCGCCGAGCCCCGTCGGCGTCGTGCGGTCATTCTCGAAGAAGGCGGAATAGCTGTCGATCTCCTCGCGGAAACCCTTGCGCAGGATCAGTTCCGCATTGGGAACATGCAGGTCCTTGTGGAACTCGGCGCCATGCGTGCCCTGCACGCAGTGGTCGGGCCACAGCGTCTGGTGGCCGTAATGCATCATGGCGATCTCGAAGGGGTTCTTGGCCGGGTGCTGGGTGGCGAAGGACTTGTGTTCGGCGGGGTGCCAGTCCTGGGTCAGCACCGCGTGCCTGAATCCCCTGGCGATGCGGTTGATGAGCGGCACCACCTCGTCGCCGCCCGGCACCGCCAGCTTGCCGCCCGGGCAGAAGTCGTTCTGCACGTCCACGATGAGAAGAACGTCGGTGTCTTTCCACATGGCTTCACCTCATGTCGGCAATGGCGGCGGCACAGCCCTTGAACGCGGGAAACCTGTCGACGATCACGTAGACCGGAATCGGGCGCATCACGAAGGCAAGCCGGCCCTTCTCCTCGAAGATGGACCTGAAGGGCCCGGACTTCAACTTTTCAACGATGGAAGGGGCAATGCCGCCGGCGAGATAGACGCCGCCCTTGGCCTGCAGCGTCATCGCCGCATCGCCCGCGATGCGGGCGAGCCAGGTGATGAACTGGTCGAGCGTTTTCACCGCCGCCGCGTCGGTGCCGGAAAGTGCCGCCTGCAGCACCGCCTCCGGCGTGGCGAGCGTCGGGTTGGCGGAGGCCGCGCGATACATGCGCAGCAGCCCGCCGCCGGTGATGGCGTCCTCGGATTCGAACAGCACGCCCGGCTTCGACATGCGCTCGCGCCAGTCGAATTCCGCCTGGGTGACCACGGGCAGCGTGATGTGCCCCACCTCGCCCGGCAGCGCCATCCAGCCGCCTGCCGGCAGCGGCGCCAGCGTCGCCATGCCGAGCCCGGTGCCGGGCCCGAGCACGATCTTCACCGCGGGCTTCTGCGGCAGCTCGCCGCCGATCTGGACGACGTCCTCGCCATCGAGGTGCGGCAACGCCAGGGCCAGCGCCTCGAAATCATTGAGCAGGCGGAACTGCCGCGCGTCCGCCGCCTTCCGCAGCGACTCCCGCGTGAAGCTCCAGTTGCGGTTGGTCAGGTGCACCGTCTCGCCCTCGACCGGGCCCGCCACGGCGATGGCCGCCCCCGCCAGGCCCGAAACGCCCTTGGCCTTCACGTAAGCCGCGATCGAGTCCTCCAGCGAGGCGAAATTGTCGTTCTTCTGGACGGCGACCTCGGCCACCCGCGTGGTTCCGGGCTCGACCAGCCCGAAGCGCGAATTGGTGCCTCCGATATCGCCGACAAGTGCCAGTTCCGTCATGGCTTTTCCCCCGGCCCTTCAACTGCCACGGAAGCCCGATTTCGGCAAGCTTTACCAGCCCCCAAATCCCGTCTAGGAAGCCGCCTGACCTTCAATTTCCAGGTTTCCCGTGACCAACCCGCTCGAACAGGAAGTGGCGCGCCGGCGCACCTTCGCCATCATCTCCCACCCTGACGCCGGCAAGACCACGCTGACCGAAAAGCTCCTCCTGTTCGGCGGCGCCATCCAGCTCGCCGGCCAGGTCCGCGCCAAGGGCGACCGCCGCCGCACCCGCTCCGACTGGATGTCGATCGAGCGCGCCCGCGGCATCTCGGTGGTCACCTCGGTGATGACCTTCGAATATGATGGCACGGTCTTCAACCTGCTCGACACGCCGGGCCACGAGGACTTCTCGGAAGACACCTACCGCACCCTCACCGCGGTCGACGCCGCCGTCATGGTGATCGACGCCGCCAAGGGCATCGAAGCCCGTACAAGGAAGCTGTTCGAGATCTGCCGCCTGCGCGACATCCCGATCATCACCTTCGTCAACAAGATGGACCGCGAGGCGCGCGATCCCCTCGACCTGCTCGACGAGATCGAGAAGGGCCTGGCGCTCTCCGTCGCCCCCATGGTCTGGCCCATCGGCCAGGGCAAGGACTTCGCCGGCACCTATGACCTCAATTCGCCGCGCGTCCGCCAGATCGAGAAGGACCCCGAGGGCGTTCCGGTCTCCGGCCCCGACGACCCGCTGATCCCCACGCTGGTCAAGCCCGACACCTTCGCCAAGTGGCGCGACGAGATCGACCTGGTGAAGGACCTGTGCACCAGCTTCGACCGCCAGGCCTTCCTCGAGGGCCATCTCTCGCCCGTCTATTTCGGCTCGGCGCTGAAGAACTTCGGCGTGCGCGATCTCCTCGAAGCGCTCATCGCCTATGCGCCGCCGCCGCGCGACCAGCAGGCGGCGGGCCGCGTGGTGCATGCTACCGAGCCGAAGATGACCGGCATCGTCTTCAAGATCCAGGCCAACATGGATCCGAACCATAGGGACCGCATCGCCTTCATGCGCCTTGCCTCGGGCAAGCTCACCCGCGGCATGAAAGCGAAGCTCGTCCGCACCGGCAAGACCGTAGCGCTCAACGCGCCGCAGTTCTTCTTCGCGCAGGACCGCTCCATTGCCGACGAGGCCTTCGCCGGCGACGTGGTCGGCATCCCCAACCACGGCCTCTTGCGCATCGGCGACACGCTGACCGAGGGCGAGGACGTGGTGTTCACCGGCGTTCCGAGCTTCGCGCCGGAAATCCTGCGCCGCGTCAAGCTCGGCGACCCGATGAAGGCCAAGAAACTGCGCGAGGCGCTGCAGCAGCTCGCGGAAGAAGGCGTCGTCCAGCTCTTCATCCCGGCGGACGGTTCGCCCGCCATCGTCGGCGTCGTCGGCGCGCTCCAGCTCGATGTGCTGGCCGACCGGCTGGCGAACGAATACGGCGTCCCCGCCAGCTTCGAGCCGGCGCGCTACGAGGTGATGCGCTGGATTTCCTGCGACGATCCGAAGAAGCTCGACGAGTTCATCACCAACAACCGCTTCTCCATCGCGCACGACCTTGACGGCGACCCGGTGTTCATGGCGCAATCGGCCTTCAGCCTGAACTACACGCTGGAGCGCGTGCCAGAAATCCGCACCACCGAGATCAAGGAGATGCACAAGCCGCAATGAACCCGTTCACGGACTATCTTCCGCTCGATTTCGGCTTGGCCCATGCCACGGCCATCGGGCTGATCGTCGCGCTGTGGGGGTTCTACACGCCGATCCTGCGGCTGATCGGCCGCGGCTCGCTCAATTCCCAGCTCCACGTGGTGCGCATGCGCTGGCTGCTGATGCACCAGTCCCTGCCGCGCGAGAACCGGCTGTTCGATGCGGTCCTGCTCGGTCATATCTCCAGCTCCATTTCCTATTTCGGCTCGGGCACGCTGCTGGTGCTGGCGGGCCTCGTGGGCGCACTGGCCAATGTGAACAGCGTCTACCTGCTCACCCGCAATCTCGCCTTCATCGATCACACCATGTCGCTGCAGCTGTTCACGCTCTGCGTCTTCCTGCTCTCGGCGATCCTCGCACAGTGCTTCTTCTCCTTCACCTACGCGCTGCGCAAGCTGGCCTATACCTTCGCCATGCTCGGCGGCCTGCCGGCAGGCCGCGCCGAGACGCCGGAAGCGCGCGTGATGGGCGAGCAGTCGGCCGTGGTGCTGACGGAAGCGGTGCGCTCGATCAACACCGGCATCCGCGGCTACTACTATGCCGTGGCCGCGATGTTCATGTTCGCCGGCCCGCACATCTGCATCGCCGCGACACTGGCGATCACCGCGCTGCTGTTCTACCGCCAGCTCTTCTCGCCCACGGCAGCGGCGATCGCCAGGTATGTCGATACGCTGAAGGGCCTTGGTTCGCCTTAGGGTCTTCTCCCGCTCCTTCAGCGGGAGAAGAAGGGACCCGTTGCGGAACGCAACGGGGAGATGAGGGGAAGCGGGCGTCCAACGTTCTTCGGAGCCCGCGGTCCCTCACCTCCCCCGACTGCGTCGGGGCCCCTTCCTCTCCCGCCTCGCGGGAGAGGACGAAGAGCTCAGGCGGCCTTCAACCGCGCCGCCTCGCGCGCCAGAGTCTCGATCGCGGCCCAGTCCTTCGCCTCGACCAGCTTCTTCGGCGCCATCCAGGAGCCGCCGACGGTGATGACGTTGGAAAGCTTCAAATACGCCACCGCCTTCTCCGGCGTGATCCCGCCCGTCGGGCAGAAGCGGATCTGCGGCAGCGGCGAGGCCAGAGAGGAAAGATAGGCCGTGCTCCCCGCCGGTTCGGCGGGGAAGAATTTCTGGATCGCATAGCCCCACTCCAGCAGCGCCATGCATTCCGACGCGGTGACGCCGCCCGGCAGCAGCGCGATGTCATGGTCTTCCGCCGCGCCCAGCAGCCGCCCGGTCGAGCCGGGCGACACGGCGAACTTGCAGCCGAGTTTCTCGCTCTCCTTCAGCTGCTCCGGCGTCAGCACCGTGCCGGAGCCGACGATGGCGCCCTCGACCTCGGCGATGATGGCGCGGATGCAGTCCATCGCACTCGCAGTCCGCAGCGTGATTTCCAGAACCGGAAGCCCGCCCTTCACCAGGGCGCGCGCCAGCGGCACGGCATCCTCCACCTTCTCGATCACCATCACCGGCACCACCGGCGCCAAGGCCAGCGCCTCGGCGAGGCCCTTCTGGTATTGCTTCGTCATCACACAGCCTCGAAGATCGATGCGCCCTGGTCGGCGCGGCCCGCATTGTTGCGGAACATCTGGAACAGCTCGCGCCCGGTGCCCACGCTGTTGGCGGCAAGATCGGCCTTCACCGCCTCGCGCGCCGAAAGGTCGGCGAGCACCTCGAGCGTTCCCGCGTCGGCATCGAGCCGGATCATGTCGCCGTCGCGAATCTTGGCGATCGGGCCGCCATCTACCGCTTCCGGGGTGAGATGAATCGCCGCCGGCACCTTGCCGGACGCACCCGACATGCGGCCGTCGGTGACCAGCGCCACCTTCAGCCCGCGCTCCTGCAGCACGGCGAGCGGCGGGGTGAGGCGGTGCAGTTCCGGCATGCCGTTGGCCTTCGGCCCCTGGAAGCGCACCACGGCGACGACGTCGCTGTTGAGTGCGCCCGCCTTGAACGCCGCCTGCAGCTCTTCCTGCGAATGGAACACTCTGGCCGGCGCCTCGATGACGTGGCGGTCGGCGGGGATGGACGATGTCTTGATGACGGAGGTGCCGAGGTTGCCGGTCAGCACGTTGAGGCCGCCCGTCGGCTGGAAGGGCTCCTTCGCCCCGCGCAGCACCTTGTCGTCGGCAGACTTGTGAACGGCATCGGCATAGACCAGCTCGCCGTCGGCGCCGAGCTTCGCTTCCTTGGTGTAGCCCGAAAGCCCGGTGCCCATGATGGTCTGCACGTCCTCGTGCAGCAGGCCTGCGCCGAGCAGCTCCCGGATCAGGAAGCCCATGCCGCCCGCCGCGTTGAAGTGGTTCACGTCGGCCTTGCCGTTGGGATAGACGCGCGCCATCAGCGGCACCGCCTTCGACAGCGTGGCGAGGTCGTCCCAGGTGAGCGCGATGCCCGCCGCGGCGGCCATGGCGATCAGGTGCATGGTGTGGTTGGTCGAGCCACCGGTGGCGAGCAGACCGACGACGCCGTTCACCACCGCCTTCTCGTCATAGATGCGGCCGATCGGCTGGTAGTCGTTGCCGAGCGCCGTGATCGAGAGCGCGCGCTTCGCCGATTCACGGGTGATCGCGTCGCGCAGCGGCGTGTTGGGGTTGACGAAGGTCGAGCCCGGCAAATGCAGGCCCATGATCTCCATCAGCATCTGGTTCGAATTCGCCGTGCCGTAGAAGGTGCAGGTGCCGGGACCGTGGTAGGACAGCGCCTCCGCTTCCAGCAGCTGGTCGCGGCCGACCTTTCCTTCCGCATAGAGCTGGCGGATCTTCGCCTTCTCGTCATTGGGCAGTCCGCTGGTCATCGGTCCTGCCGGAATGAACACGGCGGGCAGGTGGCCGAAGGACAGCGCGCCGATGATCAGCCCCGGCACGATCTTGTCGCAGACGCCGAGATAGACCGCCGCATCGAACATCTGGTGCGACAGTGCGACCGCGGTCGACAGCGCGATCACGTCGCGCGAGAACAGCGAGAGTTCCATGCCGGTCTCGCCCTGGGTCACGCCATCGCACATGGCGGGAACGCCGCCCGCCACCTGCGCGGTGCCGCCCACGTTGCGTGCCGCCTCGCGGATCATGTGAGGGTAGGTCTCGAAGGGCTGGTGCGCCGAGAGCATGTCGTTGTAGGCGGTGACGATGGCGAGGTTCGGCGCATTGCCGTTCCTGAGCGCGTTCTTGTCATGCGGGCCGCAGGCGGCGAAGCCATGGGCGATGTTGGCGCAGCCCAGCGCCTTGCGCTTGGGCGTCAGGGCGATGGCGGCGTCGATCTTCTCGAGGTAGCGGCGGCGCGGCGCCTTGCTGCGCGCGATGATCTTCTCGGTGACGGCGGAAATCGTTGCGTTCACGGTCATGGCTTTCCTCACGGGCACCAGTAGAGCGTCACGGGGGCGGCGCTGCGCAGCACGGCGCGCACCGGCATGTCTGCCTCGGGCCCATCGCCCAGCGCCTTCTTCAGCACCTGCTTCTTCTCGTCACCCTCGATATGTAGCGCCAGCCGTCCGGCGGATTCCAGCACGGGGAGCGTGAAGGTCAGGCGCGGCTCGCCGGCACCCGGTGCAGTGATGGCGATCAGCCGCTTGCGGGTGTCGCCGTCGATGGCCTCGGCCAGCGTGTCGCCACCGGGGAAGAACGAGGCGGTGTGACCATCGTTCCCCATGCCCAGCACCGCGACGTCGAAGGCCGGAAGCGTCGCGGCGTCCGGATTGTCGACCAGCGGAACGAAGCGCGCCGCGGCGGCCTTGTTCTGCAGCAGGTGCTGGCGCACCAGCCGGGCGTTGGAGCGTTCGGAGCTTTCCGGCACCTGGCGCTCGTCGACCAGCGTCACGCTCACCCGGCTCCATGGAATGTCGGCCTGCGACAGCTTCTCGAAGAACAGCTTCGGCGTCGTGCCACCCGAGACGGCGAGCGTCGCCTTGCCCTTGGCCTCGATGGCGCGGGCCAGTTCATCGCCCACGTCGCGGGCGAGGCCTTCGGCCAGCGCCTCGCGGGCCTCGAAGATGCGTTCGGCTTCAATCAATGTCCTGGTCCTCGTACCATGTGCGGCCGTCGCGCTCGATCAGCGCCACGGCGGAGGAGGGGCCCCATGTGCCCGCGGTATATTGCTTCGGCAGTTCCGACGAGGCCGCCCAGGCATCGAGCACCGGGTCGATCCAGCCCCAGGCCGCTTCCACCTCGTCGCGGCGCATGAACAGCGCCTGGTTGCCGCGCACCACGTCCATGATGAGCCGCTCATAGGCGTCCGGATTGCGCACGTTGAAGGCATCGGCGAAGCTCATGTCGAGCGGCACGTTCGAGAGCCGCATGCCGCCCGGCCCCGGGTCCTTGATCATCAGCCACAGCTTCACGCCCTCGTCGGGCTGCAGCCTTATGACCAGGCGGTTGGGCGCGATCGGCCCTGCCTGCCCGTCGAACACCGAATGCGGGATCGGCTTGAAGGTGACCACGATCTCCGACACGCGCGACGGCAGGCGCTTGCCAGTGCGCAGATAGAAGGGCACGCCCGCCCAGCGCCAGTTGTTGATCTCGGCCTTCAGCGCCACGAAGGTCTCGGTCTTCGACGTCGAGGAGCCCAGCTCCTCGAGATAGCCCTTCACCGCCTCGCCGTTCGCCGCCCCGGCGCGGTACTGGCCGCGCACCGTGGCATTGGGCACGGCCTCCGAGGTGATCGGCTTCAGCGACTTCAGCACCTTCAGCTTCTCGTCGCGCAGCGCGTCGGCCTGGGTCGAGGTCGGCGGCTCCATGGCGACGAGGCAGAGGAGCTGCAGCATGTGGTTCTGCACCATGTCGCGCAGTGCGCCGGCGGTGTCGTAGTAGCCGGCCCGGCCCTCGACGCCCAGCGTCTCGGCCACCGTGATCTGCACGTGGTCGATGTGGCCGGAGTTCCAGACGGGCTCGAACAGCGCGTTGGCGAAGCGCAGCGCCATCAGGTTCTGCACCGTCTCCTTTCCGAGATAGTGGTCGATGCGGTAGATTTGGGGTTCCTTGAACACCTTGCCGATCGACTCATTCAGCGCATGGGCCGAGGCGCCGGACTTGCCGAGCGGCTTCTCGATCACCACGCGGGTCTGCGGCGTCACCAGGTGATAGGCGCCGAGCCGGTCGCAGATCGGGCCGAAGAGATCGGGCCCGACGGCGAGATAGAACACGCGGATGCGGTGCGCCTCGGGCTTCAGCAGCTTGCCGAGATCGGCCCAGCCCGCCTCCTGCGCGGCATCCGCCGTCACGTAGCTGACGCGCTCGAGGAAGCGCGCCATCACGTCGGCCGGGCGGTCGGTCTCCGGCACGTGGTCCTCGATGGCCTTGCGGGCGAAGGCCTGGAACTCCTCATTGCTCATCGCCCGGCGCGAGCAGCCGATGATGCGCGAGCCGGGCGGGATCTGGCCCTGCAGGTCGCGGTGGAACAGTGCCGGCAGCAGCTTGCGCTGGGAGAGGTCGCCCGTGGCGCCGAAGACCACGAGGTCGAACAGCTCCACCGGGATGATGCGCGGGGTCATTGAATCTATTTCCGCCGTGTTTGATGTGCGCCACTCAAATAGCGTCTTTCGATTACGAGTCAATGAAGGCGGGAATACGTCACGGCAAGTGACTTATTGCAATTCGCCGTGATCTCGCGCATAGTTGCTGGAATATCAGCAGGTTGGGAGGGTGGCATGATCCTGTGTTGCGGCGAGGCGCTGATCGATTTCCTGCCTAGAAAAACGGCAGAGGGTGCGGCTGCCTATGAACCCGTCTGCGGCGGCTCGGTCTACAACACGGCCATCGCGCTCGGGCGCCTCGGCGTGCCGGTCGGCCTCTACACCGGCCTGTCGACCGACTTCTTCGGCGACATGCTGCGGGACGGCCTCAGGGCCTCCAAGGTCAGCCTCGCCTTCATCAAGGACTGGGACAAGCCCTCCACCCTGGCCTTCGTCAAGCTCAGCAAGGGCCACGCCCGCTATTCCTTCTTCGACGACAATTCGGCCGGCCGCATGCTGACGAAGCGCGACCTGCCGAAGCTGGCGAAGAAGGTCCAGGCGCTGCATTTCGGCTCGATCAGCCTGATCCCGGAACCGGGCGGCGACACGCTGGAAGCCCTGATGACGCGCGAGGCGAAATCCCGCGTCATCTGCCTCGACCCCAACATCCGTCCCGGCATGATCAAGGACCGCCGCCGCCACCTGGCGCGCCTCACCCGCATGATCGCGCTTGTCGACATCGTGAAGGTGTCGGACGAGGACGTCGCCTGGATGACGGGCAAGGACGACATCGCGGCGGCGGCGCGCAAGTGGCTGAAGCTCGGCACGAAGCTGGTCGTTGTCACCCGCGGCGGCAAGGGCGTCGAGGCCTTCACGTCGCAGGGTGCCATGAGCATGGCGGCGGCAAAGGTGAAGGTCGCCGATACGGTGGGGGCAGGGGACACCTTCACCGCCGGCCTCTTGACCGCGCTGCGCGCCATGAAGCTGCTCGACAAGAAGAAGCTCGCGGTCCTCAAGGCCGAGGACCTCGCCCTGGCGCTCGGCTTCGCCGCCAAGGCCGCCGCCATCACCTGCTCCAGGCCCGGCGCCAACCCGCCCTGGGCGCGGGAGATGGTGTAGCGCGGCACACCTCTCTATGTGGCGTCATCCCGGCGAAGGCCGGGATCCCGCTTTTTGTCCACGTGGTTGCCGCCGATAGCGGGACCCCGGCCTTCGCCGGGGTGACGCCAATGAGGTGTGCGAGGTTCGGTTGGGGGCGTGGCTCCCTTGACATTCCCGCGCTTCCCCCCGAGGTGATCGCCCCATGGATTTCCCCGTCGACCAGATCATCCCCGCACTCTCGCAGGCCCTGCAAACAGGTCCCGCCGCGCTGCTCGTCGCCGAGCCGGGTGCGGGCAAGACCACGCGGGTGCCGCTGAAGCTGCTCGATGCACCGTGGCTCGCAGGCAAGAAGATCGTCATGCTGGAACCCCGCCGCCTCGCCGCGCGCAATGCCGCGCACCGCATGGCGGAGACGCTGGGCGAAGATGTCGGCGAGACGGTGGGCTACACCGTGCGCCTCGAGCGCCGCGTCTCGGCGAAGACCCGCATCGAGGTCGTCACCGAGGGCATCCTCACCCGAAGGCTTCAGCAGGACCCGGAACTCAGCGGGACCGGCCTCGTCATCTTCGACGAATTCCACGAGCGCTCGCTGGACGCTGACCTGGGGCTGGCCCTCACGCTCGACATCCAGCGGGGCTTGCGCGACGACCTGAAGATCCTCGTGATGTCGGCAACACTCGATGCAGCCCGCGTCGCGGCGCATCTCGGCGCTGCGCCGGTGATCGATGCGCCGGGCCGCGTCTTCCCGGTCGAGACGCGTTACCTCGACAAGGCGCAGCGCCAGACCATCGCGGCGGATGCGGTGCGCGCCGTGCACCGCGCGCTCGACGAGACCGACAAATCCATTCTCGTCTTCCTCCCCGGCGAGGCGGAAATCCGCCGCACCGAGGAGGCGCTGAACGCCGCGGGCCTGCCGCGGAACACCGTGGTCCGCCCGCTCTACGGCGCCATGGGCTTCGCCGAGCAGGACGCGGCGATCCGTCCCTCGCCACCCGGCGAACGCAAGATCGTGCTCGCCACCACCATCGCCGAGACCAGCCTGACGATCGACGGCATCGGCGCCGTCGTCGACTGCGGCTTCAAGCGCGTGCCGCGCTTCGACCCCGCCTCGGGCATGACGGCGCTCGAAACGCTGCGCGTCTCGCTCGCCTCCGCCGACCAGCGCCGCGGCCGCGCCGGCCGCCTTGGCCCCGGCATCGGCTACCGCCTGTGGCCCGAGGCCGAATCGCGCGCGCTGAAGCCGCATGACGAGCCCGAAATCTTCGTCGCCGATCTCGCACCCCTGGTGCTCGAGCTCGCCGCCTGGGGCGTCACCGATCCCAAGTCGCTGCCCTGGCTCGATCCGCCGCCCGCCGCACCCTTCGCCCAGGCGCAGGACCTGCTGCGCCGCCTCGAGGCGCTCGACGCCGACAACAAGATCACGCCCATGGGCAAGCAGATGGTGCGCCTGCCGCTTCACCCGCGTCTCGCCCACATGGTTGTGAAGGGCCACAGCACGCTCGCCGCCGATCTCGCCGCCATGCTGTCCGAGCGTGACGGCTTGCCGCGCGAGGCCGGCGCCGACATCACCGCGCGCCTGTCGCACCTGCGCGGCGGCGCGCGGGACCGCATCCGCCAGGCTGCGAAACAGATCCGCCAGATCGCCGGCATCACGGACGAGGACAGCGAGGTCTCCGCCGGCGTGCTCGTCGCCTATGCATTTCCGGACCGCATCGCCCAGCGCCGCGGCGGCGACCGGCGCTACCGCCTCTCCGGCGGCGGCGGCGCGATCCTGCCCGAGCATGACGAGCTGGTGACGCAGGATTTCCTCGCCGTGGCCACCACCGACGGCGCCTCGGGCGACCAGAAGATCTTCCTCGCCGCACCCCTGTCGCTGCAGGAGATCGAGGAGCATTTCAGCGACCAGATCGAGGCCCGCGACGGCGTGTTCTGGGACAGCCGCGCAAAAGCCGTGAGTGCCGCGAAATCGCGCCGCCTCGGCGCGCTGGTGCTGGAGGAGAAGCCCTCGACCAACGCCGACCCCACGCTCATCGCCGAGGCCATGACCGAGGGCGTGCGCGACATGGGCCTCGCGGCGCTGCCGTGGAGCGACGGCGCCCGCATCCTGCGCGCCCGCGTCCTGTTCCTGCGCCGCCTCTACCCGGAGGACGGCTGGCCCGATCTCTCCGACGAGGCGCTGCTCGCGAGCCTTGGCGACTGGCTCACGCCCTATCTCGCCGGCATCAGCCGCAAGGCGCATCTGGAGCGCCTCGACATGCACCAGATCATCCAGTCGCTGATCCCGCACGAGCTCGCCCGCCGGATGGACCGTCTCGCTCCCGTGCGCATCGAGGTGCCTTCCGGCGCCGACGTGCGCATCGACTACGAGACCGAGGGCGACCCGGTGCTGCGCGTGCGCCTGCAGGAGATGTTCGGCCTCGCCAGGACCCCCGCCATCGCCGAGGGCCGCAGCCCCCTGCGCATCGAACTCCTCTCCCCCGCCGGCCGCCCGCTCGCCGTCACCCAGTCGCTCGAAACCTTCTGGACCAACGGCTACCCCTCGGTCCGCTCCGACATGCGCGGCCGCTACCCCAAGCACGCCTGGCCCGAGGATCCGCTCAACGCGGAACCGGTGAAGCCGAGACGGTTGCGGTAGATTTTTCCGATCAATGCCGTCATTCCACCCCCAAGCGCCGTCATCCCGGCGAAGGCCGGGATCCCGCTTTCTTTCCACGTGGCGGTCGTCGGAAGCTGAACCCCGGCCTTCGCCGGGGTGACGGCCAATAAGGGGTGAAAGAGAGAGTGGGGCTCTTTCATCCCATTTGCACCCCGACTCACCCTAACCTCGCCCCATGCTCGACGCCGCCTCCTTCCGCGACATCGCCCTCTCCAACCCCGCGAACCGCCACCTCCTCGAAGGCCTCGCGGACCTCGCGCTGCCGCAGGGCCACCTCACGGCCGGCTGCCTGTTCCAGACCGCTTGGAACGTCCTCTCCGGCCGCCCGCCCGCCGAGAACATCAAGGACTACGACGTCTTCTATTTCGACGGCTCCGACCTCTCCTGGGAGGCGGAGGACGCGGTCATCCGCCGCGTGGCGCCGCTGGCAGAGCGGCTCGGCCTGCCCGTCGAGGTGAAGAACCAGGCCCGTGTCCACCTCTGGTACCGCCAGCGCTTCGGCGCCGACTATCCGCAACTCCACTCCGCCCGCGACGGCATCTCGCGCTATCTCGTGCGCTGCACCTGCGTGGGGATCGACGCCGCCACCGGCGAGGTCGTGGCCCCGGACGGCTTCGCCGACCTCGAAGCCGGCATCCTCCGCATCAACCCGCTCATGCCGCAGCCCGGAAAGTGGCAGCCGAAGGCAGAGAGCTACCGCGCGCGATGGCCATGGCTGAAAATCGTGGAGGAAGGCGATCGACAGGCTTGAATGCCTCCCCGCCTTCGTCTTCTCCCGCTTCTCCAGCGGGAGAAGAGGGGGCCCGTTGCGGCACGCAACGGGGAGATGAGGGGAAGCACGCCAGCTGCCGGTGCTGAACCCCGCGTCCCCTCACCTTCCCCAACTTCGTTGGGTCCCCTTCCTCTCCCGCGCCGCGGGAGAGGACGAGAGGGTAAAATTCCTCTTGACTATACTCCTATACTAGGATACATGACCATCGCTCCCCCCAGTCGGGGTCCTGCTCATGACGGTGAGCTCG
>JAXMCT010000010.1:0-506735 GCA_046349235.1 Hyphomicrobiales bacterium | reverse complement strand
GAGAAGACCTCACCTGAGGAATGGGACAAGGTGCTGGCGGTGAATCTCAAGGGCACCTTCCTCGCCGCCCGCGCCGCCCTGCCGCACATGAAGGCGCAGAAGTCCGGCCGCATGATCTTCACGTCCTCGATCACCGGCCCGCGGGTGACCAGCCCCGGCCACGGCCATTATTCGGCGTCCAAGGCCGGCATCAACGGCTTCATCAAGTCGGCGGCGCTGGAATTCTCCGGCTACGGCATCACGGTGAACGGCATCGAGCCCGGCAACATCCTGACCTCGGGCATGCAGATGCACCGCTCGCCCGAATTCATCCGCTCGATGGAGGTGGCCGTGCCGCTGGGGAGGCTCGGCACCCCGCGCGACATCGCCAACTGCGCGCTCTTCCTCGCCTCGGAGGACGCCTCCTACATCACCGGGACGACGATCATCGTCGATGGCGGCCAGACGCTGCCCGAGGGGGCGGATTTCCGGATCAACCCGGACTGAAGCGTCTCCACCCGCCCTGCGGGAGAGGACGAGGGTTGCGTTCCCCGGGGTTTGACTTCACCCCCCGACACGCTAAATACGCCCCAAAATCCACTTCCGAAGGCATGAACGATGGCCAAGCCGCGCACGCTCTATGACAAGATCTGGGATGACCACCTGGCCCACGAGGCCGAGGACGGCACGGCGCTGCTCTATATCGACCGCCACCTGGTGCATGAAGTGACGAGCCCCCAGGCCTTCGAGGGCCTGCGCATGACCGGCCGCAAGGTCCGCCACCCGGAGAAGACCCTCGCCGTCGTCGACCACAACGTGCCGACCACCGACCGCACCAAGGGCATCGCGGAGGAAGAAAGCCGCGTCCAGGTCGAGACGCTGGCCAAGAACGCCGCCGAGTTCGGCATCAAGTATTTCAACGAGCTCGACAAGCGCCAGGGCATCGTCCACGTGGTCGGCCCCGAGCAGGGCTTCACGCTGCCGGGCACGACGATCGTCTGCGGCGACAGCCACACCTCGACCCATGGCGCCTTCGGGGCTCTCGCCCACGGCATCGGCACCTCCGAGGTCGAGCACGTGCTCGCCACCCAGACGCTGATCCAGAAGAAGGCCAAGAACATGCTCGTCCAGGTGGACGGCAAGCTGCCGAAGCATTCCACCGCCAAGGACATCATCCTCGCCGTCATCGGCCAGATCGGCACGGCCGGCGGCACCGGCTCGGTGATCGAGTTTGCCGGCGAGGCGATCCGCGACCTCACCATGGAAGGCCGCATGACGGTGTGCAACATGACCATCGAGGGCGGCGCCCGCGCCGGCATGATCGCGCCCGACGAGAAGGCTTACGAATACCTCAAGGGCCGCCCCATGGCGCCCAAGGGCGAGGCCTGGGACAAGGCGGTCGCCTACTGGAACACGCTGAAGACCGACGAGGGCGCGCATTTCGACCGCGTCATCACGCTCGACGCCGCCAACCTGCCGCCCATCGTGTCGTGGGGCACGTCGCCCGAGGACGTGATGTCGATCGAGGGCACCATTCCCAACCCCGATGACATCGCCGATGAAGGCAAGCGCCAGTCGAAGTGGCGGGCGCTCGAATACATGGGGCTGAAGCCGGGCACCAGGATGACCGACGTCGATCTCGACGTCGTGTGGATCGGCTCCTGCACCAACGGCCGCATCGAAGACCTACGCACCGTCGCCAAGGTTGTGGAAGGCAAGAAGGTCTCCGACCGCCTCGCCTATGCGATGATCGTTCCGGGTTCGGGCCTCGTGAAGGAACAGGCCGAGGCCGAGGGGCTGGACAAGATCTTCAAGGCCGCCGGCTTCGAGTGGCGCGAGCCCGGTTGTTCGATGTGCCTCGGCATGAACCCGGACCAGCTGAAGCCCGGACAGCGCTGCGCCTCGACATCGAACCGCAACTTCGAAGGGCGCCAGGGCTACAAGGGGCGCACCCACCTGCTGTCGCCGGAGATGGCCGCTGCAGCGGCACTCGCCGGCCGCTTCGTCGACGTGCGCAAGCTGGCTTGAATCTCCGCTAGGTGATTCTACCGAAAGGCCTCGCCATGCCGGCGGGGCCTTTCGCACATCATCCGGGCGCTGCCGCCTTCCCGTTGATCGGGCTTTGAAAAAGACAGGGCGGGAAAGTTCATTTGCGATCCCTCGCAGGCTCGGCTAGGGCCTAGTCCGCGCCGCGTTCGTGCACGGGGAAAACCCCGGCAGGAACATTGGACGTGCAGGGAAATTGAATGGTCGGCATCGCGGAGTGTGATGCAGATCATTAACGGTTGCTGAACTTCTCGTTAAGCCTTATGTCACCGGCGTGGCGGTAAGGTGAGCCCAACGTTAAGGCCGGCGCCAACATTCGAGTGGGGGTTTTAAGTGGCTACTACTGTTCAGGCGGACGCTAAGTTTCTGCGCCGCATTTTCCTCGGCCTCGTGTTCCTGACTCTCCTCACGGGCGGCCTCGCCGGCCTGACCACGGTGCAGGCGATGACCGGTGCGAGCGGCAACTGCACGACGGCCTGCGACTAGGCATCCCCATGGCGGAACACCGGCTGGCCGGCCTTTCCGCACCTTCCATCAGCGACATCGAAGAGCTTGCGGCGGAGGCCTTCCGGGGCCTTCCCGTTGAATTCCGTGCATTGTGCGGGGAAGTTGTCATCGCCGTCGCCGACTTCCCCACGGAAGACGTGCAGAAGGACATGGACGCCGGCCCTTTCGACCTGCTCGGCCTGTTCCAGGGCATCGGGCTGGCCCATGACGGAGCCCTTCCCGAGACGGGGCGCATGCCCAACATGGTGTTCCTCTATCGCCGCGCCATCCTCGACTACTGGGCCGAGCATGACGAGACGCTGGGCGCGATCGTGACCCATGTCCTGGTGCACGAGATCGGCCACCACTTCGGTCTCTCCGACGACGACATGTATGGCATCGAGGATCGCACCCCCTGAAAACGGCGAAGCCGGCCGAGGAGGGGGGGTCACGGCCGGCTTCTCCAGGGACTGCGCAGTTCCGGTCACGGGTTTGCAGGGGACAGGGGATCGGTACCCGCAGTGACGGGGAGAGCAGTGCTTCGGCTGCCTCCTCATGGGAGGAAAACCCCCGGGCCCCGAAGATGGTTCCCCTGCGGCGGGCGAAAGGCAGCCCATGTTGCAGCCCCTGCCCTTCCCCTCTATAGGAGCGCCTCATGACCAGCATCTTCATCGATGGCGAGGCCGGCACCACCGGACTCCAGATCCGCGAGCGGTTGCACAACCGCTCCGACGTGACGCTCGTGTCCATCGACCCGGAGCGCCGCAAGGATGCGGGCGCCCGGCGCGAATTGCTGAACTCCGTCGACGTCGCCATTCTTTGCCTGCCCGACGATGCGGCGAAAGAAGCCGTGGCCATGATCGACCCGGCGTCGAAGACCCGCGTCATCGACGCCTCGACCGCCTTCCGCGTGGCCGAGGGCTGGGCCTATGGCATGCCGGAGATCTCGGCCTTTCACCGCCAGAAGATCGTCAACGCCACGCGCGTCGCCAACCCCGGCTGCTATCCGCAGGGACTGATCGCGCTGGTGCGACCGCTGGTCAACGCCGGCATCATGTCGGCCGACTATCCCGTCACCTACAATGCCGTTTCCGGCTATTCGGGCGGCGGCAAGAAGATGATCGAGGACTACGAGGCCAGGGGCGCCGCCGCCAGTCCCTATCATCCCTATGGCCTCACCTTCGCGCACAAGCACCTGCCCGAGATGCAGGTCTATGCCGAGATCGCCCATGCGCCGATCTTCCAGCCCGCGGTGGGCAACTACGCGCAGGGCATGATGGGCTGCGTGCCGGTCTTCGCCGAGCTGCTGGCGAAGAAGGTGAAGGGCCAGGACATCCGCGACTGCCTGTCGCTCGCCTATGCGAACCAGCCCTGCATCGAGGTCGCTCCCTTCGAAAGCGTAGAGCGCGCGGCCCACATCGACCCGCAAGCGCTCAACAACACCAACCGGATGCGGCTCCACGTCTTCGCCAACGATGCGCGCGGGCAAGTGCTGCTGATGGCCATCTACGACAATCTCGGCAAGGGCGCCTCGGGTGCCGCCGTGCAGAATCTCAACCTCATGATCGGTGCGGAGGAAACCCTCGGCACCGATCTCCCCCAAGCCGCCTGAGGATAACAAGATGCAGAAGTTCGAAACGCTCACCGGTGTCGCCGCCCCGCTGAACATCGTCAATATCGACACCGACATGATCATCCCGAAGCAGTTCCTGAAGACCATCAAGCGTACGGGGCTCGGCAAGTCGCTGTTCTTCGAGATGCGCTACACCCAGGACGGCAAGGAAATCCCCGGCTTCGTGCTGAACCAGCCGGCCTATCGCAAGGCCGAGATCCTGGTGGCGGGCGACAATTTCGGCTGCGGCTCGTCGCGCGAGCATGCGCCCTGGGCGCTGCTCGACTTCGGCATCCGCTGCGTGATCTCCACGTCCTTCGCCGACATCTTCTACAACAACTGCTTCAAGAACGGCATCCTGCCGATCAAGGTCAGCCCGGAAGACCTGAAGAAGCTGATGGACGATGCCGAGCGCGGCGCCAACGCCACCATCACCATCGACCTCCCCAAGCAGGAGATCCGCGGTCCCGACGGCGGCACGATCAAGTTCGACCTCGACCCCTTCCGCAAGCACTGCCTGCTGAACGGGCTGGACGACATCGGCCTGAGCCTCGAGAAGGTCTCCTCCATCGACAGTTTCGAGAAGAAGCAGTCGCAGAGCCAGCCCTGGCTCTGATGCTCTCGCCTTAAGTGGAGCCGATCCTCACCACCGTCCTGCCGGTCTTCGGCATGATCGTGCTGGGCTACGGCTTCGCCAAGGCCAGGATCTTCGACGCCGCGGCAGGCCGCGGCCTCTCGCTCTTCGTCTTCAACCTCGCCATCCCGGCGCTGCTGTTCAAGACCATGGCCACCATGGGCGCCCAGCAGGGCGCACCCTGGGAATTGTGGATCGCCTTCTTCGGCGGCCTCGCCGTCACCTGGGTCGCAGCGGCCTTCGTGTCGCGCACTGTTCCCTCGCTCGATGTCTCGGGCGGTGCCGCGGCCTCGATGGCGGCGGGCTTCGGCAACCTCGCCCTGCTCGGCACCCCCCTGGCACTGGCGCATTTCGGCCAGCAGGTGGCGATCCCGCTCGGCATGATCCTGTCGATCCACGCGCCCATCCTGTGGTTCGCCGCCATGCTGCACCGGGCGCTGTTCCAGACCACCGGCGGCTTCTCGATCCGCAGGACGGCCTGGGAACTGTTCCGCCACCTCGCCACCAACGCCATCGTGCTGGGCCTTCTCGCCGGCAGCCTGTGGCGCGTCACCGGCTGGGGGCTGCATCCGATTTTCGGCACCATGCTCGGCATGCTGGCGGATGCCTCCGTTCCGACCGCCCTGTTCGCGCTGGGGGTCTCGCTGGCGGGCTATTCGCTGAAGGGCTCATGGAGCGGCATGTTCACGCTCATTGGCCTCAAGATGGTGTTGATGCCGGTCCTCGTCTTCATCCTGGTGCATTACGTGGTGTCGATTCCGCCGCTGTGGGGCCAGGTGGCGGTGCTGTTTGCCGCCATGCCCACCGGCGCCAACGCCTTCCTCTTCTCGCAGCGGAACAACGAGGCGGTGGCGGCGGTTTCGGGCGCCATCGCACTCGGAACGGCTTTGGCGGCAGTCAGCGCATCGGTGTTGCTCTATCTCATGGACACCGGAGCGATTTAGGCCCGTCAGGCTTGATTTTACGGGTGAACAGGTCCATTTTCCGCGCGAATTTCCGAACCCCCCACTTCAAGGAGCCACATGGCCAAGGAAGAACTGCTCGAATTCGAAGGTACCGTGACCGAACTTCTGCCCAACGCGACGTTCCGCGTGAAGCTCGACAACAATCACGAGATCATCGCCCATACCGCCGGCAAGATGCGCAAGAACCGCATCCGCGTCCTGGCGGGCGACCGCGTGATGGTCGAAATGACGCCCTATGACCTGACGAAGGGCCGCATCAATTATCGCTTCAAGTAAAAGCAAGGGCGCCCACGCCCCCGTCAAGCTGGTGCTGGCCAGTGCCTCGCCGCGCCGGCTGCAGCTGCTCGCCCGCGTCGGGCTGACGCCCGATCTCCTGAACCCCTCCGACATCGACGAGATCCCACACAAGCGCGAGACGCCGCGCGCCCTGTCGGTTCGCCTCGCAAAGGAAAAGGCCCAGCGCGCCCTCGAGATGCCGCTGGTGCGGGAACTCGGACCCAATGCCTTCGTGCTGGCGGCAGACACGGTCGTCGGCCTCGGCCGGCGCATCCTGCCCAAGGCCGAAACGCTGGATGAAGTGCGCGACTGCCTGTCGCTGCTCTCCGGCCGCTCGCACTGGGTCTATTCGACCGTCTGCCTGATCGCTCCCGGCAAGAAGGTTTCGACGCGCTGCGTCGAGACCAAGCTGCGCTTCAAGCGCCTGTCGCGCGAGGACATCGACAGCTACATCGCGTCCAACGAATGGCGCGGCAAGGCCGGGGGCTACGCCATCCAGGGCCGGGCCGAGGCCTTCGTGCGCCTGCTGACCGGCTCCTATTCCGCCGTCATGGGCCTGCCGCTCTACGAGACGGTGCACCTCCTCGAAGGCGCGGGCTATCCGGTCTTCCACAGCTGGATGACGGCGCCGCAATCCGAGATCTGAGATGACCGAGCCCGTGCGGCTGCGGCCGCGCCGACCCTGCCCCATCTGTTCCAGGCCATCGCAGCAGAAATTCCATCCCTTCTGCTCCGCCCGCTGCGCCCAGGTGGACCTCAACCGCTGGCTCGGCGGCAACTATGCGATCCCGGTGGAAGACGACGATCAAGGCAGCGCGGACGGCAGCGAGAGCTGAGACCTCTTCTCCGCCCATCGGGCAGCGCGGCACGAGCAGGATCACGAACGGGCGCGCGTGCAACCGGAGTTCCGTCGACGGCGTGCCGTCATCCCCTTAGCGTGACGCCGCTTCACATAGGAGATTCGCAATGCTTTTTCGTTCCGTCCTCGCCGGCGCCGCCCTGCTTGCCCTCGCCGCTCCGGCCCTCGCCGAAGACGCGCCCAACATGATCGGCAAGTGGATCGGCATGGTCGACAGTGCCGTGATGGTGGGCAACACGCCCGACCGCACCGCCGAGCCCGGCAAGAAGATCACCTTCGCCACCGAGTCCCTGCAGTTCACTTTCGACATCAAGGAGCAGGTGGGCCAGCGCTTCGGCGGCGCCATGGATGCGCCCAAGCGCAGCGAGACGCTGATCGGCCACCTCTATCCCGACAACAAGTCGGGCATGATGCTGGACGACGACGGCCAGTATTTCTTCAACCTCAGCGACGCCAACACCATGCAGCTGTGCTACGACCACTCGAAGCCCGACAGCAAGGTGATCGCCTGCTGGACGGCGAAGCGCGCGCAGTAGCTACTCGGCGGGATGGGGCGCTGCGCCGTGCGGCGCCCCGGCCTGCGCCGGCCGCCAGCCCATCACTGCGTAGACGCAGGGCACCACGAACAGGGTGAGCAGCGTGCCGAGGCTCATGCCGCCGACGATCACCCAGCCGATCTGCTGCCGGCTCTCGGCACCAGCACCGGTGGCGAGCGCCAGCGGCACCGCGCCGAGGATCATCGCCGCCGTGGTCATCAGGATCGGGCGCAGCCTGAGCCGCGCCGCCTCGATGATCGCGGCGCGCCGCTCCATGCCATCGAGCTGCTGCTTGTTGGCGAAGTCGACGATCAGGATGCCGTGCTTGGTGATGAGGCCGATGAGGGTGACGAGGCCGATCTGCGAATAGACGTTCAGCGTGCCGCCGGTGAGCCACAGCGCACCGAGCGCCCCGGTCATCGAGAGGGGCACCGAGACCATGATCATGAGGGGGTCGCGGAAGCTCTCGAACTGCGCCGACAGCACGAGATAGATGAAGGCCAGCGCCAGCGCGAAGACCAGTAACAGGTTTGAGCTGGCGTCGCGATACTCGCGCGCCTGGCCGGTGAGGTCGGTCAGCGTGCCCGGCGGCAGCACCTCGGCGGCGGCCTGCTGCACGTCGGCGATCGCCTCGCCCAGCGTGTAGCCCGGCGCGAGGTTGGCCTGGATGGTGATGGCGCGCAGCTGGTTGAAACGGCGCAGGTCGCGCGGCGACACGCCGACCTTGGCGGTCACGATGTTGGAGAGCTGCACCATCTCGCCGTTCTTGCCCTTGACGAAGATGTTGGCGAGCGTCTCGGGCGAGGTGCGCTCGGCGGCCGGCAGTGCCACCGTCACGTCATATTGCTGCGAGCCGATCTGGAAGGTCGTCACGTTGCGCCCGCCGAGCAGCGTTTCGAGCGTGCGGCCGATGACCGAGATGTCGAGTCCTAAGTCGGCGACACGGTTGCGGTCGATCTGCACGTCGACCTCGGGCTTGTTGAGGCGCATGTCGGTGTCGAGGTCGGTGAGGCCCGGATTGTCCTTGAGCTTCTCGACCAGCTTCTGCGCCAGCGCGTTGAGCTCCTCGTAGGAGGCCGATGACTGGATGACGAACTGGAACGGCTTGCCGAAGCCCCTCACCCCGAGCGAGGCGGGATTTGTGGCGAAGGCCTGCACGCCGGCGATCTTGCGGAGCTTGGGCGAGATCTGCTGCACGATCTGCTGCTGCGAAACCTTGCGCTCAGCCCAGTCCTTCAATCGCGCGAAGGACAGGAACTGGGTGACGTCGCCCGGCCCCACGATCATCAGGTAGGATTGGATCTCCGGCACCTGCGCCAGAAGTTCCTCTGCCTGGTAGGCATAGCGCTGGGTATAGCCGAAGCTCGAGCCTTCGGGCGCGCTGGCATTGATGATGATGGTGCCGCGGTCCTCGATGGGCGACAGCTCCGACTTCATCTGGGTGAACAGCCAGCCACCCGCGAGCCCCACGCCCAGCGCCAGCAGCAGGACGAGCCAGCGCAGCCTCAGCGCCAGCGACAGGCTGGCGCGGTAGCCGCGCTCCAGCCCGTCGAGGAAGCCCTCGATGAGCCGCGCGAAGATGTTGCGGCGCTCGGAATGCTTCAAGAGCTTCGAGCACATCATCGGGGTGAGGGTCAGCGCCACGAAGCCCGAGACGATGACGGCACCCGCCAGCGTCACCGCGAATTCGAGGAACAGCCGCCCGGTGCGGCCCGGCGTGAAGGCGATGGGGGCATAGACCGCGGCCAGCGTCAGCGTCATCGCGATGACGGCGAAGCCGATCTCGCGCGCGCCCCTGATCGCCGCGTCGAAGGGCTTCATGCCGTCCTCGATGTGGCGGTAGATGTTCTCGAGCACCACGATGGCATCGTCGACCACGAGGCCGATGGCCAGCACCATGGCGAGCAGGGTGAGCGTGTTCACCGTGAGCCCCGTCGCATACATGATGGCGAAGGTGGCGACGAGCGACACGGGGATCGTCACGATGGGGATCATCGCGGCGCGGAAGGAATGCAGGAACAGCAGGATGATCACCAGCACCAGCCCGATCGCCTCGAGGATGGTGTGGAACACGTTCTGGATCGAGCGGTCGATGAATACGGTGGAATCGAAGCCGATCGACACCGAGGTGCCCTTGGGCAATTCGGCATTGAGCCGCGGCAGCAGCTCCTTCACTTCGCGCGCCACGTCGAGCGGATTGGCCACCGCGGTCTTGACGATGCCGATGGAGATGGCGGTGGCGCCGTTGTAGCGGCTCTCGCGGCGCACATCCGCCGTGCCCAGTTCGACGCGCGCGACATCGCCCAGCCGCACCTGCAGGCCGCCACCCTCCTTCAGCACGATGTTGGCGAATTCTTCCGCCGTGCCCAGCGAAGTCTTGGAGAGAACCGTGAACTCGCGCTCCTGGCTCTCGATGCGGCCTGCGGGGATCTCGGCGTTCTGGTTGCGGATGGCGGTCTCGACATCCTGCACGGTGAGACCCTGGCCGGCGAGCCGTGCGGGATCGATCCACACCCGCATGGCATAGGTGCGTGCGCCGTTGATCGAGGCATCGGCCACGCCGTCGAGGTTCTTGAAGCGGTTGACGACGGAGCGGTCGACATAATCGGTGAGCTCCGCCGCACTCATGCTGTCGGACTGCATCACCAGGTAGATGATGGCCTGGGCATCCGCCTCGACCTTGGAGATGTTGGGTTCGCTGATCTCGTCGGGCAGCTGGCGCCTCACCCGGCTCACCCGGTCGCGCACGTCGCTCGTCGCGGCATCGATGTTGATGCTGGAGCGGAAGGTGATGGTGATGCGGCTCTGCTCGGCGCGCGAGGTCGATTCGAGCGTGTCGATGCCCTCGATGCCGGCGAGCGAACCTTCCAGCACCTGCGTCACCTGCGATTCGATCACCTCGGCGGAGGCGCCGGGATATTCGGTCGAAACCGAGACCTGCGGCTGGTCGATGTTGGGATATTCGCGCACCGTGAGCCGCGAGAACGACATGAGCCCGGCCAGCAGCAGCACGAGGCTGAGCACCGTGGCGAAGACCGGGCGCCTGATGCAGAGTTCGGTGAAGCCCATGACGCCTACTCGCCCGCGGCGGCGGCCGTCGAGACGACCTCCACCTTGGCGCCGTTGGAGAGCTGGGCGTTGCCGGCCACCACCACCGTGTCATCCGTCCTGATGCCGTCGACCACCTCGACCTTGCCGGCGAGGCGCTTGCCGAGCCGGACCTTGACCTCCCTCGCCGTGTTGTCGGCCACCGTGTAGATGACGGCGCCGCCGGCGCGCTGCACGATGGCCTGTTCCGGCACCAGCACGGCCTGGCGCTCCGGACCCTTGACGGTGACCCGCACCAGCAGGCCCGGCCGCAGCTTGCCATCGGCGTTGTCTGCCATGGCCCTGACCTGCAGGGCCCGGCCATTGACGTCGATCACCGGGTTGAGGGCGGAGATCGCGGCGTCGAAGCTCTGGCCCGGCACCGCGTCGGCGGTGAAGCTCACCGTCTTCGCCGCCTGCACCGCCTGCTCCTGCAGTTCCGGCACGGCGAAGCTCACCTGCAGCCGGTCGGTCTTGTCGAGCTGGACCAGCGCTGTCCCGGCCGTGACATAGGCGCCTTCCGAAACGGTGCGGAAGCCCAGCGTGCCGGAGAAGGGTGCGGCGAGCGTCAGCTTGTCGAGCCTGACCTGGGCGGCATCGACGGTGGCGCGCGCCACGTCGCGGGCCGACAGCGCCTCGTCATAGGCGCTCTGGGCCACGTTGCCGGACTGGCGGAGCTTCTGGTTGCGCTCGAAGCTCGCCTGGGCAAGCTGCAGACGGGCCTTGGCCTCGGCGAGGTCGGACTGGGCGAGGTCGGTGTCGAACTGGAACAGCGGCGTGCCCTTGTCGACATGAGCGCCGTCGGCGAACAGGATCTTCGCCACCCGTCCGCTGGTCTCGGGCGCGATGGCCACGGTCTCGTCGGAGAGCAGCGTGCCGATGGCTGCGACGTCATCACTCAATCGTGATGTCGTGGCACGTGCCGTCTCGACCGCCGCCGGGCCACGATTGGCACGTGTTCCACCCTGGCGTTGTGCCGGGGCGTCGCCGCCTGCTGCAGCCTGTGTCTTCGTCGGCCCGCCGAGACCGGCCAGCGCCGCGACGTCGAGTCCGTAATGCCGGACGCCGAAGGCCGCCGCCGCCAAGATGGCAATGCCCAGCAGCAGATAGACAAAGGCTCTCATCAACACACATCCTGTTCCAGGGTGGCGACCCTAGGCCGAAACCCATTCTTCTTCCATACGCTGGCCTGCATGGCTGCGGATTGAGGACGGATGAAGGCCGGCCCATCCGTTGCGGCCCCCTCTGGCCTTGCGCCACACGTCGCGATATGTGCTTCAGCCAGCAACCCATAAGGAAGGATTCCGCCCATGAAGACCCGTGCCGCCGTCGCCTTTCAGGCAGGAAAGCCGCTGGAAATCGTCGAGGTCGACCTCGAGGGCCCGAAGGCCGGCGAGGTGCTGGTCGAGATCAAGGCCACCGGCGTCTGCCACACCGACGAATTCACCCTCTCGGGCGCCGACCCCGAGGGCCTGTTCCCGGCCATCCTCGGCCACGAAGGCGCGGGCATCGTCGTTGAGGTGGGGTCGGGCGTCACCACCTTGAAGCCGGGCGACCACGTGATCCCGCTCTACACGCCCGAATGCCGCCAGTGCCCGTCCTGCCTGTCGCGCAAGACCAACCTGTGCACGGCGATCCGCGCCACGCAGGGCCAGGGCGTGATGCCGGACGGCACCTCGCGCTTCTCCTACAAGGGCCAGAAGGTGCACCATTACATGGGCTGCTCCACCTTCTCGAACTACACCGTGCTGCCGGAGATCGCGCTGGCCAAGGTCAACGACACCGCGCCCTTCGACAAGATCTGCTACATCGGCTGCGGCGTGACCACCGGCGTGGGCGCGGTGCTGAACACGGCGAATGTCGAGGCGGGCGCGACGGCCGTCGTCTTCGGTCTCGGCGGCATCGGCCTCAACGTCATCCAGGGCCTCAGGATGGCCGGCGCCGACATGATCATCGGCGTCGACATCAACAACGACAAGAAGGCCTGGGGCGAACGCTTCGGCATGACGCATTTCGTCAACCCCACCGAAATCCAGGGCGACCTCGTCGCGCATCTCGTCAACATGACCAAGCGCGGGGCCGACCAGATCGGCGGCGCCGACTACACCTTCGACTGCACCGGCAACGTCAAGGTCATGCGCATCGCGCTCGAGGCCTGCCACCGCGGCTGGGGCCAGTCGATCATCATCGGCGTCGCCGGGGCGGGCCAGGAAATCAACACCCGGCCGTTCCAGCTGGTGACGGGCCGCGTCTGGAAAGGCACCGCCTTCGGCGGCGCGCGCGGCCGCACAGACGTGCCGAAGATTGTCGACTGGTACATGTCGGGCAAGATCGAGATCGACCCGATGATCACCCACACCATGCCGCTCGAGGACATCAACCAGGCCTTCGACCTGATGCATGAGGGCAAGTCGATCCGCTCGGTCATCCTGTTCTGATCATGGCGCTCGAAACCAAGTCGCTGTGGCGGAGCCATGGCGGAACGCAGGGCGTCTATACGCATGCGTCCGCTGCCTGTGCCTGTCCCATGACCTTCGCGGTCTATGTGCCGCCCCATGCGGAAGGCCAGAAGCTGCCGGTGCTGTGGTACCTCTCGGGCCTCACCTGCACCCACGCGAATGTCATGGAGAAGGGTGAATACCGCAAGGCCGCCGCCGAGCACGGCGTCATCATCGTCTGCCCCGACACCAGCCCGCGCGGCGAGGGCGTGGCGGATGTCGCCGACGACTGGAAGCTGGGCTGCGGCGCCGGCTTCTATGTCGATGCCACCGAGGCGCCGTGGTCGGCGCACTACCGCATGTACTCCTATGTCACGGCGGAACTTCCCGCCGTCGTCGCCGCCGGCTTCCCGATGGCCGACATGAGCCGCCAGGGCATTTTCGGTCATTCCATGGGTGGCCATGGCGCGCTCGTGGCGGCGCTGCGCAACCCCGGCCGATACCGGTCCTGTTCGGCCTTCGCGCCCATCGTCCACCCGATGACGGCCGGCTGGTCGCGGCCGGCCCTTGCCGCCTACCTCGGACCCGACGAGTCCGCCTGGCGGCAGTGGGACGCGGTGGCGCTGATCGAGGACGGCGCCCGGCCGCCCGACCTGCTGGTCGACCAGGGCAGCGCCGATTCCTTCCTTCAGGACGGGCTCAGGCCATGGCTGCTGGCCGATGCCTGCGCGGCCGCCAACGCACCTCTCGAGCTGCGCCTGCAGGACGGCTACGACCACTCCTATTTCTTCATTTCGACCTTCATGGCCGACCACATCGTTTGGCATGCGGAACGATTCTCGACCTGAGCGGGGGGATTTCGCGCATCGAAATGGCGGAAAGTTCCATTTCTGCGGCGTTGCGACGCGGCCAGAGGGATGGCTTGGCCGGCCTCGCGAATAACTCCGCTTCCAGATAAAAACTGTCTAATCTACAATGGCTTGGAATATATCGGGTGACTTGTGCGACAGCGTTCCGGCAGGATCGGGATGGTGCCAAAATAACTTGAAATATAGGACCAGATAACAGGGTAACAATTTTGTTGATTTGAAACGTTTAAGTTGTGGGTTATTTTTGGCGGCGTAAACCATTTCGGGTTGAACCGCATGCGACCGACCTTATCCGATGTTGCCAAGATCGCCGGAGTGTCCGTGGCCACCGCGTCCCGGGCCCTCTCCAATCCCGACCTCGTCGCCGACGGCACCCGGCGCGCGGTCCGTGACGCCGCGGCGTCCTGCGGCTACAAGATCAACCTCGTCGCCCGCTCGCTGCGCATCCAGCGCACCGACACGCTGCTGGTGCTGACGCCCAATATCGACAACAGCTTCTATCCGGCCCTGGTGCGCAGCATCGAGGAAACGGCGCTGGCCATGGGTTATGCCATCATCGTCGGCTTCACCAACAAGACCGACAAGTACCGCGAGGCCTATGGCGACCTGCTGAGCGCCGGCAGGGTCGATGGCATGCTGGTCATGGATGGCGGGTCCGGCGTCGAACGCTTCGCCGGCCCGCAGCCAGACCTGCCGGTGGTGCAGCTGTTCGACCGCATCTATGATTCGCCCGTGCCGATCATCCGCGTCGATGAACATCAGGTGGCCGAGATCGCCGTGCACCAGCTTGCATCCATGGGTCACCGCCGCATCGCCTGCATCTTGGGTGCATCCGGCCAGCATTCGGCGCGCGAGCGCCGCGATGGCTATCGCGCGGCGATGGCCAAGCTCGGACTGCCGGTGGAAGACCAGCTGGTGCGGAACGGCCATGGCCACCGCGAGGGTGGCGCCGAAGCCATGCGGCAGCTTCTCGACCTGCCGCAAGCCCCGACGGCGGTGTTTGCCTCAAGCGACAGCATGGCCTGTGCGGCCATGGACGTCTGCCGCGACCGCGGCATCCATGTTCCGGGCGACATTTCCTTCATCGGTGCCGACGGCACGGCGGACGGCATGTATGCCTTCCCCTCGCTCACCACGGTCGACGTGCCGCGGATCGAGGCCGGAAGCCTCGCGGTGGAGAAGCTCGTCAACCTCATCCGCGGCCAGGCGGTGGCGCCCGACACGGTGCTGCAGGTGAACCTCAAGCTGCGCAGCAGCTGCGCGCCCACGCGCACTGCCGTCGCGGCCTGATGCCTCAGCGCTCGTAGAACTGCGCCACCAGCCTGTTCAGCAGGCGCACGCCCCAGCCTGAGCCCCAGCTCTGGTTGATGGCGTTGCGCGGCGCATCCATGGCGGTTCCTGCCACGTCGAGGTGAACCCACGGCACGTTGTTGACGAAGCGCTGCAGGAACTGCGCCGCCGTGATGGCGCCGGCATTGCGGCCGCCGGTATTCTTGACGTCCGCCACCTCGTGGTCGATGATCTTGTCGTATTCCGGTGCCAGCGGCATGCGCCACACCTTCTCGCCGGTGGCGTAGCCGACCTCGGACAGGCGCTGGGCCAGCTCGTCATTGTTCGAGAACAGCCCTGCGTGCTCCTTGCCGAGCGCCACCATGATGGCGCCGGTCAGCGTCGCGAGATCGATCATGAAGCGCGGCTTGAAGCGGTCCTGCACGTACCACAGCACGTCGGCCAGCACGAGGCGGCCCTCGGCGTCGGTATTGAGCACGGCGATGGTCTGGCCCGACATCGAGGTGACCACGTCGCCCGGGCGCTGGGCCTTGCCGTCCGGCATGTTCTCGACCAGGCCGATGGCGCCCACCGCGTTGACCTTGGCCTTGCGCTTGGCCAGCGCCATCATCAGGCCCGCCACGCAGGCGGCTCCGCCCATGTCGCCCTTCATGTCCTCCATGCCGGCGGCCGGCTTGATCGAGATGCCGCCGGTATCGAAGGTGACGCCCTTGCCGATGAAGGCCACGGGCGCCTCGTTCGCCTTGCCGCCCTTCCACTCCATCACCACCATGCGCGCCTCGTGGGCAGAGCCCTGCGCCACGCCGAGCAGCGCGTTCATGCCGAGCTTTTTCATCTGGGCGGGGGTGAGAACCGAGATCTTGAGGCCGAGCCTGGCGAGCGGCTTCATGCGCGCCGCGAACTCCACCGGGTGGAGGTGGTTGGCCGGTTCATTGACCAGGTCGCGCGCCAGGTGCACGCCCTCGGCAATGGCCTCGAGCGCCGGGAAGCGCTGCCGGGCGCCCTTGGCGTCGGGGGTGAGGATGCTCACCTCCTTCAGCTCCTTGCCCTCCGGCTTCTTCGACTTGTAGCGGTTGAAGCTGTAGGCGCGCAGCTGCATGCCGGAGGCGATCAGGGCCGCCGTCTCGCCATGCGACAGGCCGGCGGCCGCCACGTCGGCGGCAACCGTCACCGATTCGGCCTTCAGCGCCTGCGAAACGCCCGCGGTGGCTCCGCCCAGCATCTCGAGGTCGAGTGGGCGCAGTGCCGCGGGCTGGCCAAGGCCAAACAGCACGGCGCGGCTGAAGCTGCCGCCGGGCGCGACGATGTCGAGGGTGGAATCCCGCCGCCCCGTGAAGCCCGCCGCCGTCATGGCCCGCCGGATCTGGCCGCCGGTGCGGCGGTCGGCCTCTGCCGCGAGGCCGGACAGCGCCTGACCTTCGGGCACGAGCAGGATCAAGACGCCGGTCTTCGGCAGGCTTGCCGGGGAGAAGCTGATTTTCATGGGAACGCCTTCAAGGTGTGAAAACCGACTCTTAGCGGGTTTTCGCGAGCTTGGGAATCGCGCCGGACCCGCCAGGTTTGACCGATTCTTAACCATGTGCCGGCACAGTTCGCGGTGACCCCGCTTTCCCGGCCAAATGCGCACTGCAGGGCTTCCCGCACCCCCCGAAAGCCGTTAATAATCGCCGGGTGAAGTGAGTTGTCGGGGTCAGGTGCGAAAACACCGTTTCAACCAGCGCTATGCACGGGTGCGGGGACTGCATGTCTGCCTCCTCGGGTTGATGGCGGCTGCCGGTCTCGCACTCATGGTCGGCGGCAGTTCGGCCCACATCAACGACCAGCCCGCCTTCGTCGCCCCTCAGACCTCGGCTGTTCCCAAGGGCACCCGCGTCGACGTCATCGCCGATACGCTGACCTATGACGACAACAGCAAGATCGCCACCGCCACCGGCACCGTGCAGCTCACCTATGGCCCCTATGTCCTGACCGCCACCAAGGTGGTCTACAACATGAAGACCAAGACCTTCTCGGCCAATGGTTCGATCGTCCTGAAGGAACCCAACGGCAACGTGATGATGGCCGACTCGGCCACCCTGAAGGACACCTTCGCGGAAGGCTTCGCCAAGCATGTGACGGCCCTTCTGACCAACAACGTCACCATCACCGCGCAATATGCCCGCCGCTACGAGAACGGCATCACCATCTACGAGCACGCGAGCTACACGGCCTGCAAGACCTGCACTTTGGAGGACGGTTCGCCCGTCTGGCAGATCGTGGCGCGCGAGGCCAAGCATGACAGCAAGGAACGCACGATCTACTACAAGGACGCGCAGCTGAAGATCGGGCCCGTCCCGGTGTTCTACACGCCGTTCTTCGAGTACCCCGACCCGACGGTGACGCGCCGCACCGGCTTCCTGCTGCCGTCGATCCACTGGGGACAATATGGTTTCGGCCTGACCACGCCCTATTTCTGGGCCATCAACCGCTCGACCGACATGACCTTCGCGCCGATGTGGACGACCAAGCGCGGCCCGCTCGCCGACCTCGAGATCCGCAAGGCGCTGGCGGCGGGCACCATGTCGGTGCGCGGCTGGGGCATCTACGAATTCGCCAAGGCCGACAACAACCCCTACGAAACGCCGTGGCGCGGCGCGGCCCGCACCCAGTCCGACTTCCGCATCAACGATCACTGGACATGGGGCTGGGACGGCACGCTGACCAGCGACAAGCAGTTCATGTCGGACTACAGCATCGATCCGCGCAACATGATCGCGGACTATGTGCAGGCCACCGGCATCGACGACCGCAACTACACCAAGGCGCAGATCATCGGCTGGCAGTCGCTGGTCAATGGCGAGGACCAGGGCGACATGCCGATCGCCACGCCCTTCATCACCGGCGACTATGTCATGCCGAACGAGGTGATGGGCGGCGAACTCTCCTACGGTTTCAACTACTACACGCTGGAGCGCGAGAACGCGATCGAGACCTACTACTACGGCAACAACAACAAGCCGGAAGACCCCAGCAACACGAACAACCAGCTCAACCTCAACCTCGGCACCAACCAGACCCACATGATGGCCTATGCCGACTGGAAGCGGCAGATGATCTCGGATTCAGGGCTGCTCATCACGCCCTTCGCGGGGGTTCGCGGCGACGGATTCTATTCCAAGGACGTCCCCACAGCCACCGACGAAACCGAGTCGGATTTCTCGGTGTCACCCACCGCCGGCATCGACACGCGCATGCCCTTCGTCACCTCTTTCGGCGACTACGAGAGCGTGCTGACCCCGGTGGTGCAGATGATCGCTTCGCCCTCGGAGCCGAACCAGAACGACAACGGCAACGAAGACGCCATAACCATCAACTTCGACACCTCGAACCTGTTCCTGAGCGACCGGTTCACCGGCTATGACCGCTGGGAAGGCGGCGTCAGGGCCAATGCCGGCATCAACTATACGCTGCTCGCGCCCAACGGCGGTTTCGTGCGCGCCGCCCTCGGTGAAAGCTTCCACATCGCCGGCGAGAACAGCTATCTCGTGGGATCGGGCCTCAACGGCACCTCCTCGGACATGGTCGGGGCCATCGCCCTGCAGTTCAACCCCAACATCACCCTGGGCTATCAGGCCCGCTGGGAGGAGGACTTCTCGCGCGTCAACGTCCAGGAAGCCTCGGTCGGCCTCAATTTCAGCAAGTTTTCCGGCTCTGTCAGCTATGCCGATATCTCGGCAGCGGCCAACTACGGCCGGCCCGACAACGAAGAGCAGATCTGGGGTGACGCCCGCTATTACGTCTCGGATGCGTGGAGCGTTTTCGGCAGCGCCCGCTACAATCTCCAGGACGCCAAGTGGATGGGCGAGAGCCTCGGCGTCACATTCGACTGCGACTGCATGAAGGCGGATCTCGTTTACTCCATGTCTCATACCGATCAGTTTGGCGTTTCCGACAACGGCACGGAATACCGCCTCGACCTCAGCGTCGAGTTGCGGACGATTGGCACACTCGCCGGCGGGTTCGTGCTCTGATGAAGTGGCTTCACCTCACGTCCGCTGCGGTCTTCGCAGGCCTCATTGCATGCTCCCCGTTGCTGCTGCCGACGGCGCTTGCGCAATCGCCCACCATCGTGGCCATCGTCAACGACCAGCCGATCACCGAACTCGACCTCACCCAGCGCATCGCGCTGCTCGAGATCATGGATGACGTGCCCCGCGGCGGCATCGACAAGAAGAAGGCCCTGAACCAGCTGATCGACCAGGCCGTGAAGACCCAGGAGGCCAAGCGCTACAACCTCTTGCCCAGCGATGCCGAGTTGGACGACCGCATCAAGCGGCTGGCCCAGGGCCTGAAGCTCAGCGTCGACCAGCTCTATGCAAAGCTCGCGGCCAAGGGCATCAGCAAGACCACCTTCACCGATTACGTGAAGGCCGGCATGGCCTTCAACCGCATCATGCAGGGCAAGTACGGCCAGCAGGTCAAGGCGACCGACGCCGAAATCGATGCCAAGATGGCCGAGGTCAAGTCGAGCATCGGCAAGGAAGAAGCCAAGATCCTGAGCGATCCGCGCATGAAGCCGATCACCGTCTATACGCTGATGGAGATCATGCTTCCGGTGGACGGCAATGACCCGATGCTGCTGCAGTCGCGGGCGATCGAAGCCGCGCAGGTGATGCAGCGCCTCAAGAGTTGCGATGGCCTCAAGGCAGCCTCGGAGGGGGTCTTCGACGTCAAGAAGGGCAAGACCTTCGATGCCGACGCCGCCCGCCTGCCCCCGCAGATGAAAGCCGCCCTCGACAAGGGTGGCGTGGGCCGCGCCGTGGGCCCGATGCGCGGAAAGGGCGGCATTCAGCTGATTGCGCTCTGCGGCGTCCGCAAGATCACGCCGCCCAAGCCGAACTTCACCATGCCGACGCGCGAACAGGTGGAGCGCGCGGTCATCAACGAGAAGTACGACAAGCTCGAGGAACAGTATCTGGCGTCGGCGCGCGACAAGATCTACGTCGAGTATCGCGATCCGAGCTACGCCCCGCAGTCGCAGTGATGCGGCGATGACGGCCCCCCTCATCCTCACCATGGGAGAGCCGGCAGGCGTTGCGCCGGAGATCACCGCCGCCGCTTGGGAGATGCTTCGCCATGAGCCGGGCGCCGCCTTCGCGCTGCTCGGCGATGCGGCCTACTGGCGGGCCCGCAACCCTGGCCTTCCCGTCACCGAGATTGCCGCACCCCGAGAAGCCGATGCCGTGTTCGCCAAGGCCCTTCCGGTGCTTCACCGACCCCTCGCTTCGCATCCGCAGCCCGGCACCATCGCAACGGATACCGCGCCACAGGTCATCTCCGTCATCGACGAGGCGGTGGCCATGGCACTGCGCGGCGAGGCCGGCGGCATCGTCACCAACCCGATCCAGAAGGAAGCGCTCTATGGTGCAGGCTTCCGGCACCAGGGCCACACGGACTATCTCGCGCATCTCTCGGCCCGCAATGGCAAGCCGGTGCAGGAGGTGATGATGCTGGTGGCGGAAGACCTCCGCGCCATCCCTGTCACCGTGCACATTCCCCTGAAGGACGTGCCCGGACAACTGACGCGCGCGGCGATCCTCTCCCAGGCGCGCGTCACGGTGCGCGATCTCACGCGCTATTTCGGCATTGCCCGGCCGCGGCTTGCCGTCACCGGCCTCAACCCGCATGCCGGCGAGAACGGCACCATGGGCCGCGAGGAGATCGAGGTGATTCGCCCCGCCCTCGACACGCTGCGCGCCGAGGGCTTCGACGTCAGCGGGCCGCTCTCCGCCGACACCGCCTTCCACGCGGAGGCGCGCGCCACCTACGACGCCATCCTCTGCATGTATCACGACCAGGCGCTGATCCCGGTAAAGACGCTCGACTTCCATGGCGGAATCAACGTGAGTCTGGGCCTGCCCTTCATCCGCACCTCGCCCGACCACGGCACGGCGCTGGGCATCGCCGGCAAGGGCCTTGCCAATCCCCGAAGCCTGATCGCGGCGATCCGCCTGGCTGCACAGATGCGCGAGGCGGCGGCGTGAGCGAGGATGCGCTGCCGCCGCTGCGCGAGGTGATCGCGCGCCACGGCCTCGCCGCCCGAAAGGCGCTGGGCCAGAACTTCCTTTTCGACCTCAACCTCACCCGCCGCATCGCCCGCGCCGCGGGGCCGCTCGCGGGAGTCACCGTGATCGAGGTGGGCCCCGGGCCGGGTGGCCTCACCCGCGCGCTGCTGATGGAGGGTGCGACCAAGGTCATCGCCATCGAGCGCGACGAGCGGGCTCTGGCAGCGCTTGCCGAAATCTCCGACGCCTATCCGGACCGGCTCACCGTCATCTCCGGCGACGCGCTGGAAGTGGACTACCGCAAGCTTGCCGGCGGCGCGGCCGCGAGGATCGTCGCCAACCTGCCCTACAACATCGCCACACCGCTGCTCACCGGCTGGCTCTGCGAAGAGGATTGGCCGCCCTTCTATGATTCGCTCACGCTGATGTTCCAGAAGGAAGTGGCCGAACGCATCGTGGCGGAGCCCGGCGGCAAGGACTTCGGTCGGCTCTCGGTGCTGTGCCAGTACCGTGCCTCGGCGAGGAAACTCTTCGACGTCAACCGCTCCGCCTTCACGCCGCCGCCCAAGGTCACCTCTTCCATCGTTCAGCTGATCCCGAAGGCGAGGCCAGAACCTGCCTGCCGGCTCGCCGTGCTGGAACGCGTCACCGCCGCCGCCTTCGGACAGCGCCGCAAGATGCTGCGCGCCAGCCTGAAGAGCCTGCTGCCGGAGCCGGAACCGGTGCTGATTGAACTGGGCATCGATCCCGAACTGCGCGCCGAGCAGTTGCCGGTGGAGGCCTTCGCGCGGCTGGCGGCGAAACTCCAGCCCTAGGGGTCAGAGCCCCTTCGTCAGCCCACGGACGAAATCGCTGAGGCCCACGCGCCGCCGCCGCCTGAGCCGTTCGGCACGGAGGATCGCCTCGATTTCGGCACCCGCCGCGCCGATGTCCTCGTTGACGATGACGTAGTCGTATTCCGGCCAGTGGCTGATCTCGTCAGCCGCCTTGGCCATGCGCTTGGCGACGGTCGAGGCTGAATCCTGGGCACGGCCGATGAGCCGGTCGCGCAGTTCCTCCGCCGACGGCGGCAGGATGAAGATGCGAACGAGATCCTCCTCCATGGTGGCGCCCAGCTGCTGGGTTCCTTGCCAGTCGATGTCGAACAGCACGTCGCGTCCGGTTTGCAGGGCCTCGACCACGGGACGCCTCGGCGTGCCGTAGAAATTGCCGAACACCTCGGCATATTCGAGAAGGTCGCCGCGGTCGCGCAGCCTTCCGAACTCCTCGTGGGTGATGAAGTGATAGTCCTTGCCGTCGACTTCGCCGGGGCGCGGCGCCCTCGTCGTGACGGAGACCGACATGGTGATGTTGGGGTCGCTGGCGAGCAGGCGGCGCGACAGCGTGGTCTTGCCTGCTCCCGAGGGGGACGACATGACGAGCAGCAGGCCGCGGCGGGGAATGACGGTCATTGGCTGGTTCTTCACTCGATGTTCTGGACCTGCTCGCGCAGCTGGTCGATGACGGTCTTGAGGTCGAGGCCGATCGCGGTCAGCGAGCGGTCGGAGGCCTTGGAGCACAGGGTATTGGCCTCGCGGTTGAACTCCTGCGCCAGGAAGTCGAACTTGCGGCCCACCGCCTCGTTCGACGCCAGCAGCGCCTGGGCGGCTTCGACATGCGAGCCCAGACGGTCGAGCTCCTCCTGGATGTCGGCGCGGGTGGCGGCGATCACCGCCTCCTGGTGCAGCCGGTCGGGGTCGAGCGGCGCGCCCGTCTCGAGCAGACGCGACACCTGTTCGGCAAGCCGGGCGCGAATGGCCTCCGGCGTGCGTGACGGATTGCGCCGCGCCTGATCGGCCAGCTCGGCGATGCGCTGCACCTGCGAGGAGACGACGGCATTGAGGCGGCCGCCCTCCTCGCGCCGCGCCCGGCCGAGTGCGGCGAGAGTCTCGCCGAAGCTTTCGAGCATCGCGGCATTGCGGGCCTCGGCCTCACCCTCCTCCTCCGGCACCGCCGCCACCTCCACCACGCCCTTGATGGACAGCAGCACGTCGGCGCGCAGCGGCTCGCCGCCGATCCGGTCGCGCAGCGCTTCGCCCGTCTCGACCAGACGATCGAGGATGTCCTGATTGAGGCGCACCGTCTCGCGGCCGACCTGGCCGCTCACCGAAAGCGAGACCTGCAGGTTGCCGCGCCGGAATGCAGCGGCCAGCGCGGCGCGCACCGGCGTTTCGAGCGCCTCGAAGCCCGGCGGCAGCCTGAGGCGCACATCCAGCGCCTTGCCGTTCACGCTCTTGATTTCCCATTGCCAGAACAGCCCCTGGCGCTCGCCCGAGGCGCGGGCAAATCCGGTCATGCTGGAAGTGGGCATCAGGCCGTCCCTGGAAGAGAATCAGTGAGGAAGCTTTAGAACGATTCAGGCGGCCGCGAAACGCCTCAGGGGCGAGGCCGGGGGATCACGGTGGCATGGCCGTCGATGGTCAGCACCGTGCCCGGCTTCAGCGTCACCGGCGGGGCCGGGGCGGCAGGCTTGGTGGCCACGGGCTGCGGCGGCCTTGCCTGTGGCTTGGGTATGGCAGCAGCGTCCGGGGCAGCAGGGGCAACGGGCTCGGGCTGGACGGGTTGCGCCGGCGCCGCGGCATCGGGAGCCGGAGCGGGGGTCGGCGTTGCGGGTGCATCGGGGGCGGGCGTCGCGGCTGCGGCGGGAGCCTCCGGTGCCGGGGCCACGTCCGCCAGTGGCGCCTGCGCCGCGGCCGGAGGCTGGCTCGCATCCGGGGCAGGCGTTGCAGCCGGCGCAGCGGCAGCATCCGCCGGCGCATTGCCGTCGCCGTCATCGACCGCCGCCGCGGCGGCGGCATTGCCGGCGATCTGCCGCCAGGCCTTCACGTTGCGGTTATGCTCTTCCAGCGTTGCCGCGAAGGCATGGCCGCCCGTGCCATCGGCCACGAAGAACAGCTTGTCGGTCTCCTCCGGATTGAGCACCGCCTCGAGCGCGGCACGGCCGGGATTGGCAATGGGTCCGGGCGGCAGCCCGTTGATGCGGTAGGTGTTGTAGGGCGTCGTCGTCTCGATGTCGGCCCGCGTCAGCGACCGGTCGAGGCGGCCCTTGCCGCCGGCGATGCCATAGATGATCGTCGGGTCGGACTGCAGCCGCATGCCCTTCTCGAGCCGGTTGATGAACACCGAGGCGATGACCGGGCGCTCGTCGGCCTGGGCGGTCTCCTTTTCGACGATCGAGGCCAGCGTCACCGCATCTTCCTTCGTCGCGATCACCGGCACGGGTTTGCGCGCGGCCCACAATTCGTCCAGCAGCTTGGTCTGCGCCGTCTGCATGTCCTGGACCAGCTTCTGGCGCGTCATGCCACGGCGGAACACATAGGTGTCGGGCAGGATCGAGCCCTCGGGCGGCACCGCGGCCGGATCGCCCGTCAGCACCTCGTTGGCGTTGACGCGGTCCACCGCCATCTGGCTGGTGAAGCCTTCCGGGATCGAGATCTTGTAGGTGATGGCCTTGCCGCTGGCGATGAGGGCCATCACCTCGGCCATTGTCGCACCCTTGGGGAAGGCATATTCACCAGCCTTCAGCGTGGTGCGCTGGCCCGTCAGCTCCGCCATGAGCGCGAAAACGCGGCCGTTGGAGACGATGCCGTTCTGCTGCAGCACATCGCCGATCTGGGTGACGGACTGCCCGGGATCGACCATGAACACCTTGTCTTCGGCGAGAGGACCAGGAGCGGAATATTCGGCATAGGCATAAAAACCGACAGCGCCCGCGGCGATGACTCCGCCCAGCAAGATGAGGAAGGTCCACAGCAACACGCGTGACACCGCCGACCGCCGTTGCTTGCCGAGGCGGGGGCCCGGCACCTTCACGCTTGGCTGCGGTGTCTGCAACCTGTCTCCTCCGGGCGTCAGGCCGCGAAGCGGCGCATGATCAGTGAAGCGTTGGTACCACCAAAACCAAAGGAATTCGACAGAACTGTGTTGATCTCTTTCTGCTTTGCCACCTTCGGCACCAGGTCGATTCGCGTTTCGACCGACGGATTGTCGAGATTGATGGTGGGCGGCGCCACATTGTCGCGGATGGCGAGGATCGAGAAGATCGCCTCGACCGCGCCCGCCGCGCCCAGCAGGTGGCCGATCGACGACTTGGTCGACGACATGGTGAGATCCGCCGTGCGGTTGCCCATCAGGCGCTCGACGGCGCGCAGTTCGATTTCATCGCCCAGCGGCGTGGAGGTGCCGTGGGCATTCACGTAGTCGATCTCGTGGGCCTGCAGACCGGCGCGCTTCAACGCATTGGTCATGCAGCGATAGGCGCCATCGCCATCGGATGACGGCGCGGTGACGTGATAGGCATCGCCCGACATGCCATAGCCGACGACCTCGGCATAGATCCTGGCACCGCGCGCCTTGGCATGCTCGAGTTCCTCGAGCACCACGACGCCCGCGCCCTCGCCCATCACGAAGCCGTCGCGATCCTTGTCATAGGGGCGAGAGCCCTTCTCCGGCTGGTCGTTGAACTTCGTCGCCAGCGCCTTGCACGCGATGAAGCCGGCGATGCCGATGCGGCAGATCGCCGATTCGGCGCCGCCCGCCACCATGACGTCCGCATCGTCGAGCGCGATCAGCCGCGCCGCATCGCCGATGGCATGCGACCCCGTCGAACACGCCGTGACAACAGCGTGGTTGGGACCCTTCAGACCGAATTCGATTGAAACGAGGCCGGACGCAAGATTGATCAGCGAGCCCGGGATGAAGAACGGGCTGATGCGGCGAGGCCCCTTCTCGTTCATCAGCGTCGTGGTATCGGCAATGTTGGAAAGGCCGCCGATGCCCGAGCCGATGAGAACGCCTGCACGGTACTTCTCGTCCTCGGTCTTGAGCTCGACGCCGGAATCCTTCATCGCCTGCTTGGCGGCCGCCATGGCGTAGATGATGAAGTCGTCGTAGCGGCGGATCTCCTTGGCATCCATCCACTGCTCGGGATTGAAGGTGCCGTCGGAACCGTCGCCCCGCGGAATCTCGCATGCGATCTGGCACGGCAGGTCGGAGGCATCGAAGCGGCTGATCTTGCCGCCGCCCGACTGGCCCGCGAGGAGCCGGCTCCAGGTCTCGTCGACGCCGCAGGCGAGCGGTGAAACCATACCAAGTCCGGTGACGACGACACGGCGCATTGCATGCCCTTTCTATACGAAAACGCGGCGGCAGGCTTGTCTCTTAGCCTGCCTCCGCGCAGAAAATCAGTCTGATCGTGCCGAAGGCCCGATCGAGCGCAGCGATCAGGCAGCGCTCTTTTCGATGAACTTGACGGCGTCGCCCACGGTCTGGATCGACTCTGCCGCATCGTCCGGAATCTCGATGCCGAACTCTTCCTCGAAGGCCATGACCAGCTCGACGGTGTCGAGGCTGTCCGCGCCGAGGTCGTCGATGAAGCTCGCTTCCGCCTTCACCTTGTCGGCGTCAACGCCGAGATGCTCGACGACGATCTTCTTCACCCGCTCAGCAACATCACTCATTGTCATTTCGTCCTTGGTTGTTTTCTCTTGTATCCGGCAGGACAGCAGGACCCCCTGCGGCCCCCCACACGCCGGGGGTTTCCCTAGCACAATTCGGAGGCAGGTCAAAAGGGGCTTGCTACCCGACAGCCCCTTGATTTCAGTCTGGGGTTGCGCGAGCCGAAGGCTTTTGGCAGCTTGGCGACATGCGTAAAATCCTTTTCAGCTTGCTCGCTCTCGTTCTTGCACCGGCCGCCGCACAGGCCGATGGCGAATTGCCCAAGTTGCTGACGCCATTCGACAAAGCCCGCCTCGACCAGCTTGACGTTACGGTCACCTCGGCACTGGCCGAAGCCCGAGCCAACGGATCGCCCGACGATGTGGCCATCCTTGATGCCGCGCTGGCCGGAACGCCGCTGCCGCTGGCATCGGGCTATGATCCCAATGGCAACTGGAAGTGCCGGACGATCAAGGCCGGGGGCAATCCGCAGCTTACGGTCTATCCGTGGTTCGCCTGCCGCATCAGCGAGGATGGCGCCGGCTGGCAACTCGAGAAACTCACCGGCTCGCAGCGCACCAGGGGCCTGTTCTACACGCTCTCGGATACGCGCCTCGCCTATCTGGGGGCAGGCTACGTGAACGGCGAGAAGCCCCGCAGCTATGGCCAGGACGCCAGGGAAAACCAGGTCGCCGTCGCCGAGCGCCGGGGCAAGAACAAGCTCATCCTGCTCTTCCCCGCCCCGCAATATGAATCGAAGCTCGACATCCTCGTGATGGAGCGCTGAGCGCTCAGATCATCGCCATGCCGCCATTGACGTGCAGCGTCTGGCCGGTGACGTAGTTGGCCTCGTCGGAGGCGAGATAGAGCACCGCCGCCGCCACGTCGTCCGGCGTGCCGAGCTTGCCCGCCGGAACGCGGCCGAGGATCATTTCCTTCTGCTTGTCGTTCAGAACGTCGGTCATCGGCGTGGCGATGAAGCCCGGCGCCACCGCGTTGACCGTGACGTTGCGCGCCGCGAGTTCCTGCGCCAGCGACTTGGTGAGGCCGATGACACCGGCCTTGGAGGCGACGTAATTGGCCTGCCCCGGGTTCCCCGTGACACCCACCACCGAGGTGATGTTGACGATGCGGCCCCAGCGCTTCTTCATCATGCCGCGCATCGCCGCACGGGCAAGGCGGAAGGACGCGGTGAGGTTGACGTCGATGACCGCGGCCCAGTCCTCGTCCTTCATGCGCATGGCAAGACCATCCTTGGTGATGCCGGCATTGTTGACGAGAATGTCGAGCGAGCCCATGGCGCCTTCCGCTTCCGGCACCAGTTTCTCGACGGCCGCCGCATCCGACAGGTTGCACGGCAGCACCACGACGCGTTCGCCGCCGAGTTCGGCCTTCAGCTCTTCCAGCACGTTTGCGCGCGTGCCCGAGATGGCGACGGTGGCGCCCGCCTTGTGCAGGGTTTTCGCGATGGCAGCGCCGATGCCGCCCGTGGCGCCGGTGACGAGGGCGGTCTTTCCCGTGAGGTCGAACATCTGTCTATCCCTTGATCTGCGCCGCCGCGGCGGCAATGTCATCGGCCGAATTGATGGCGAAGGCCGTGGCCTCCGGCGCGTTCTTCTTGGAAAGACCCGTCAGCACCTTGCCCGCACCGATCTCGTAGAAGCGCGTCACACCCTGCGCCGCCATGAAGCCCACGCATTCGCGCCAGCGCACCGTGCCGGTCACCTGGGCGACGAGGCTGTCGCGGATCGCGGCCGGGTCGGTCAGCGGCGCGGCGCCGACATTGGCGACCACCGGCACCACCGGCGCATGCATCGCCACCCTGGCCAGCGCCGCGGCCATCACGTCGGCCGCCGGCTGCATCAGCGCGCAGTGGAAGGGGGCGGAGACCGGCAGCATCACGGCGCGCTTGGCGCCCTTGGCCTTGGCGATCTCGGCGCAGCGCTCGACGGCCGCCTTGGTTCCGGAGACCACCACCTGCCCGTCGCTGTTGTCGTTGGCCGCCTGGCACACCTCACCCTGTGCCGCTTCCGCCGCGGCCGCGGCGGCGGTGGCGAAGTCGAGGCCGAGCAGTGCCGCCATGGCGCCGGTGCCAACAGGCGTCGCGCTCTGCATCGCCTGTCCGCGGGTCTTGAGCAGGCGTGCAGCATCGGCGAGCGAGAAGGTACCGGCTGCGGCAAGGGCGGAGTATTCGCCCAGCGAGTGGCCGGCCACGAATTTGGCCGTGTTGGCGACCGTGATGCCGTGCTCGGCCTCGAGGACGCGGATCACTGCCATGGAAACGGCCATCAGCGCCGGCTGGGCATTCTCGGTGAGCGTCAGGTCGGCCTCGGGGCCCTCCCACATCAGCGCCGAGAGCTTCTGGCCCAGCGCTGCGTCGACCTCCTCGAAAACGTCGCGGGCGGCGCTGAAGTTCTCGGCAAGGCTCTTGCCCATGCCGACCGCCTGGCTGCCCTGGCCGGGGAACATGAAGGCCGTTGTCATCGTCTAACCTCGCGTGATTCCTGTATTCCGGCGCACGAAACATGGGGCGGCGGCTGAGTCAAGGTTGACCGTACCCGGCAGATCGGCCTTACTCCAGCGCCATGACCACGCCCCTCTACACCGCCGACGAACTCGAGCAGGCCAGCCGCATCGTCTATGCCGCCATGCCGCCCACCCCGCAATATGCCTGGCCGCTGCTCAAGGAGGCGACCGGCTGCGAGACCTGGGTGAAGCACGAGAACCACACCCCCACCGGCGCCTTCAAGGTGAGGGGCGGCCTCGTCCACATGAAGCTCCGGAAGGACCGCGGCGAGATCGGCGGCGTCATCAGCGCGACGCGCGGCAACCATGGCCAGTCCATTCCCTTCGCCGCCGCGCGCGTCGGCATCAAGTCCACCATCGTCTGCCCCGTCGGCAACTCGCCCGAGAAGAACGCCGCCATGCGGGCGCTCGGCGCAGAGCTGATCGAGACCGGTCACGACTTCGACGCGGCGCGCGAGACGGCGATGGAGATCGCCAAGGCGCGCGGCCTCGACTTCATCCCCTCCTTCGGCAAGGAGCTGGTGATGGGGGTGACCACCTATGCCCACGAGCTGTTCCGTGCCGCGGGCGAGCTCGATGCCGTCTATGTGCCGATCGGCATGGGATCCGGCATCGTCGGCACCATCGCGGCGCGCGACATGCTGGGGCTCAGGACCAAGGTGATCGGCGTGGTTGCCGAAGGGGCGAATGCGATCGCGCTCTCCCTTGCGGCGGGCAAGCCCCTCTCCACCAACACGGCCTCGACCTTCGCCGACGGCATGGCGGTACGCGTCGTCAACCCGGAAGCCTTCGGCCACATCCAGAACGGCGTCGACCGCATCGTCACGGTGAGCGACGACGAAATCGCCGAGGCGCTGCGCCTCTATTTCCGCTGCTGCCACACCATCGCCGAGGGCGCGGGCGCGGCACCCCTCGCCGCACTGCTCAAGGAGCGCGCGGCGATGAAGGGCCAGCGCGTCGGCGTCATCCTCTCGGGCGGCAACATCGACATGCCGAAATTCGCCGAAGCGCTGCAGGGCAAGACGCCGGCGGCGTAACGCCGCCTTACATCGTCACCGACAGCCCGCCATCCACTGCCAGCACGTGGCCGTTCACATAACCCGCAGCATCGGATGCGAGGAATACCACCGCACCGCCGAGCTCTTCCGGTTTCGCCCAGCGGCCTGCCGGCGTGCGGCCTTCGACCCAGGCGTTGAACACCTTGTCCTCGAGCAGCGCCGTGTTCAGCTCCGTCGCGAAATAGCCCGGCGCGATGGCGTTGACCGTGATGCCCGTTCGCCCCAGCTCGGCCGCCATGGAGCGCGTCAACCCGTGCAGCCCCGCCTTGGCCGCGACATAGGCATGGATCGTCGGCCGCGCCAGGATCGCCGCGATGGAGCCGGTGTTGATGATGCGGCCATGCTTGTTCGGCAGCATCAGCCGCGCCGCATCGCGCGCCAGGCGGAAGCAGGACGAGAGGTTGACGCTGATCACCCGGTCGAAATCCTCGTCTTCCCAGTCCGTGATCGGGCGGCGATGCTGGATGCCGGCGTTGTTGACGAGGATATCGAGCTTGCCGTGCCGTGCCGCGATGCCCTCGAGCGCGGTGCGCGCCACCTTGGCGTCGGTCACGTCGAAGGCCAGTGCTTCCGCGCCGATCGTCGCGGCGGCTGCGGCGAGTTCGACCGCGTTGCGGGCGTTGATGACGACGGTGGCGCCATTCTCGGCCAGCGCCTTCGCCATGGCGAAACCCAGCCCGCGCGAGGCGCCCGTGACCAGCGCAACGCGGCCCTCGAGCCAGAACGGGTTCACTTCTTCAGTCCGTTCACGGTCATCAGCACGTCGATGAGGCGCGGAATGAAGCGTTCGCCATAGCCGAGATTGTCGGCCATCACGGTGATCTGATGCGCCGATTCGGCGAGGAATGACGTGACCGGCAGCTGCTCGGTCATGTTGGTGTAATAGCGCAGGTCCTTGCGCGCGTTGCGGATCGCGAACTGGGCAGAACTGTCGTCATCGTGGAGCGGCACGTTGATGAGACGGCCGAACATCACAGACGCTGCGCCGCCCGCCATGACGATGTCGCGCAGCGCCGTCATGTTGACGCCTGCCTTGCTGGCCACTGTGATGGCCTCTGCCGCCACCGCGGCGTGGCAGATCGACAGGAAGTTGTTGATGAGCTTCAGCTGATGCGCCGAGCCGACACCGCCGGCATGCACGATGGTGTCGGCGAAGCATTCGAGCACGGGACGGATCGCTGCAATCACCTCATCCGGGCCGCCGGTCATCAGGCCGAGCTTGCCGGCCTCCGCCTCCTTCGGCGTGCGAGTCATCGGCGTGTCGACGAAGTGGCCACCCTTGGCGGAAATGTCGAGCGCGATCTTCTTGGTGGAGTCCGGCTCGGCGGTCGAGCAGTCGGCGATGATGAGGCCATCGTGCACTGCGCCGAGCAGGCCGTATTCGCCATAGATCACGTGCTCGACCTGCGGACTGCCGGTGACGCAGAGGATGACGAGATCCGACTCCTTCGCCACGGCGTGGGGATTGTTGCGCTCATGGGCGCCACGCGCGATGAGGTCCTCAACCGGGCCCCGCTTCTGGTGCGCCATGACGGTGAGCTGATAGCCCTTCGCCAGGATGTTCTTGCCGATGCCGTGGCCCATGAGGCCGACACCGATGAGACCGACGCGCTTGATGGTCATGCTTGTTCTCCAACGAAGTCCGTGAACCTATCCTGCTCCAGAATGTGCAGCCTGTCTTCCGCCTTCTTGTTGAAGCCGAGCCGCGCGTAGAAGCGCTCGGCTCCCGTATTGGTCTCGTCGACCTCGAGCTTGATGAATCGGGCGCCGCGGCCGGCAAAGCGCTGTGCCTGGAAACGCAGCAGGTCGAGGCCCACGTTGCGTCCGCGCGCCTCCGGCAGAACGAAGAGATCGACCACGTAGAGCCCCGGTGCTCCGCGCCAGGTGGAAAAGGTCATGAGCCCGAGGCAGGCGCCGATCAGCCGGCCACCATCGTCTGCCACGGCGACGTCGATGAGGTCGGAGGCGGCACGCAGCTTCTCGCCGGTCAGGGCAGGAACGAAATCCGTGCCGATGTGCACGGCGAGGCCATGCACCATCGCGGCGACGGCCTCCGCTTCATCGGCGCGCATCGGCCTTACCGTGAGGCTCATGCAGAGAGGCCCTTGAGCAGTTGTTCGAGGTTGAGGCCGAGATTGGGCGAGGGATAGCCGCCCTCCTGCACCACCAGCATGGGAAGCCGCAGCATCCTGATGTGGCGGCCGATCTCGGCGAATTCGGCGGTCTGGATGGCGAAGCCCTGGAACGGGTCGTCGACCGCGATGTCGAGGCCTGCCGCCACCACCACCACCTCGGCGCCGAACTCGGCGATGCGCTTCAGCGCCACGTCGAGCGCGGCGCGATAGGGCTTGATGGTGGTGCCGCGCTCCATCGGCAGGTTGAGGTTGAAGCCCTCGCCCGCGCCACGGCCCGTCTCCTCCGCATAGCCCCAGAAGAACGGGTAGAAGCGCTTGGGGTGGGCATGGAGCGAGATGGTCAGCACGTCGGCGCGGTCATAGAAGATCGCCTCGGTGCCATTGCCGTGGTGGACGTCGATGTCGAGCACCGCGGTGCGCTTGCCGGCCTGGGTGAGGAGGGCCGCGGCCAGCGCCGCGTTGTTGAAGTAGCAGAAGCCGGCCGCCACGTCGGCGGCCGCGTGGTGCCCCGGCGGGCGGCACAGCGCATAGGCGATGCGCTCGCCCTCCAGCACCAGCTTCGCGCCATGCGCCGCGGTGGCGGCACTGGCCCGCGCCGCGGCCCAGGTCTGCGCCGTGATCGGGCAGGACCCGTCGCCGAGGTGCCAGCCGCACTGGCCCACCACGCTGTCAGGGTAGTGCGTCGGTGGCAGGCTGGGGCGGCCCAGCGCGAAGACATTGGCCGAGGGTGTTTCCGCCGCGTCCGGCAGGCGCTTCCAGCGCTCCCACACGGTCGACAGGAACTGGATGTAGCGCCGCTCGTGCACCAGCGCGATGGTGTCGCCGAAGATTTCGGGTGGCGCCACAACCGGGCCGCCGAGACGGCGCACCCCTTCCATCAGCATGTCGATGCGCTCGGGTCGCTCCGGAATGGGCTGCGGCTTTCCGGAAACGATGAATTCGCGGGGTGCATGGGAGCGTTGCGTGTCGTCGAAGACGGTGATCACCGGTTTGCCGTGCCTCTCGTTTTGCTGCTAGGATTTTGGGCGAGCACTCACAGCAAAGCAAGGCTTCCAGAACATGTCCTCCGCCCTCCCCAAGCATATCCATTCCACCGGCGACCTGCCGAAAGTCGCCTGGGCCAAGGGCGCCTACGTTCACGACGTGAACGGCAAGCAATACATCGACGGTTCGGGCGGCCCCGCCGTCTATTGCATCGGCCACTCCAACGAGGAGGTGAACGCCGCGATCACTGCGCAGCTCGACCGCATCGCGCATGGCTACCGCTACAATTTCTCCTCCGACGCGCTGGAGGAGCTGACCGAGATCATCCGCAACCGCTGCGGCGGCACGCTGAACAACATGGTCTATGTGACCGGTGGATCGGAAGCGGTCGAATCCTGCCTGAAACTCGCGCTGCAGTATCACGCGGCGCGCGGCGACATGAGCCGCCGCCGCTTCATCGCGCGCGAGCGCTCGTGGCATGGCAACACGCTTGGGGCACTCTCGGTCTCGGGCTTCCTCGAAAGGAAGCGCGCCTTCGAGGGCTCGCTGCTCGACGTGTCGCGTCTGTCGCCTGCCAATGCCTACCGCCCGGTCGCGGGTGCCACGGCCGAGACGGTGGGCGAGGCCTGCGCCAAGGAGCTCGAGGACGAGATCCTGCGCGTCGGGCCCGACAAGATCTGCGCCTTCATCTTCGAGCCCGTGGTGGGTGCGGCGGGCGGCTGCGTGCCAGCACCCAAGGGCTATGCCAAGCGGGTGCGCGAGATCTGCGACAAGTTTGGGGTGATCATGATCTCCGACGAGGTCATGTGCGGCTCGGGCCGCACCGGCACCTGGCGCGCGCTCGAGGAGGATGGCGTCGAGCCCGACATCATGTCGATCGCCAAGGGCCTCGCCGCCGGCTACCTGCCGCTGGGGGCCGCGATCTACAATGACAAGGTGGCGGACGCGATCCACGGCAAGCACGGAGCACCCATGACCGGCCACACCTTCACCGCCCACACCGCCTGCTGTGCGGCGGGCGTCGCGGTGCAGAAGATCGTGGCGCGCGACAAGCTGGTCGAGCGGGTGAAGGCCAAGGCCCCCGGCTTCCGCGCCATGCTGGCGGAAGCGACCAAGGACATCGAGGCGGTGGGCGACATCCGGGGCCGCGGCTATTTCCAGGCGCTGGAACTGGTGGCCGACCGCAAGACGAAGAAGCCCTTCGACGCCGAGAAGAAGCTGTTCATGAAGATCCGCGCCCAGGCCTTCGACAATGGCCTGATCTGCTATCCGGTGGGCGGCAACGTCGACGGGATCAACGGCGACGTGGTCATCCTGGCGCCGCCCTACAACGCGACCGATGCCGAGCTGACCGAGATCGTGGAGAAGACCGCCGCCTCGGTGCGGCAGGTGCTGCGGGCGGAAGGGCTGGCGTGATCTGACCGGCGTTACTTAAGCTCCTCCAAGACCTCACCTTCGCCCGGCTTGACCGGGCGATCCCTTTTTGGGCGCCGGAAAAAGGATGCCCCGGTCAAGCCGGGGCAAGGTGAGTTCTTGGGCTGGGTGCTGATATCGATATCAGATAAAATTCCTACTTGTATTCTTTCCTAGACCACCCATATCAGCCCTCTGCTGATTGACATCGTTAATACCAATTCCCCCGCTCCGCGTCCTTTTGCATGTTTGCAGGGCGGCGGTGGAGGAAGGCGTCGGAATGCACCACCGTCATCTCCGGCGAGATCGTGACCGACGCGTACATGGGCGGCTCGTCGGAATAGACGGTCTCGACCGAGCCGCCGACGAGCGGCAGCTGGTGGTTGAGGCTGGGCAGCGCCGAGAAGCCGATGCCGTGCCACGAGCCCGAGATGGTGCGGTGCGCATGGCCGAAGAAGATGTGGCGGATGTCGTGGCCCTTGAGCAAGCCGGCGAAGTCTTCCGCATCGTCGAGCTTGATCAGGTCCATCAGCGCATGGCCGATGTCGAAGGGCGGGTGGTGCATGAAGAGCCAGGCGGGGGCACCGCCAACCTTCTCCAGTTCGTCTTTCAGCCAGCTGCGGCGAGGCGCGTCGTAAAGGCCGGCAGAGGATGGCGGGCCCTTCAGCGTGTCGAGGAACAGCAGGTGGCAACCATCGCGCATGATGGCGTGCTGAACGTGGCCGTTCGCATCGGCCCCGCCGAAGACGGCGAGGTAGTTGGCGCGGTCGTCGTGGTTGCCGAGGAGAAGATGCGTTTCGAGCGGGAAGCGCTTCAGCCTTTCGCGCAGCATCTCGTAGGCGGCGATGTCGCCCTTCTCGGTGAGGTCGCCGGTGATGACGCAGAGATCGGCATCGCCGTGGTGGGCGGCGATGTCGGTGAGCGCGGCATCGAGCCGGGCGAAGGGATCGAGGCCCCACAGCGTCTCGCCTGGCGGCATCAGGTGAAGGTCGGTGAGGTGGATGAGCTTCATGGCGTTCCCTGTGAATCCTGCCGCAACCGCGACCCGCGCAGCAGGCCAGCGGCATCGGCGATCGGATAGCCGGCCGAGACCACGAGGCTGTTGAGGCGGTTGAGATCGCGGATCATGTCGACATAGAGGGCGCTGCGGCGCAGCGCCTCGCCCTTGCCGCGCGAGCCGATCTGGAAATGCTTGTCGAGCACCTGGGTCTGCAATTCGCGGAAGGCGTCCTTCTGCGAGATGAGGCGCTTCGCTCCCTCGACGTCGCCCGAGGAGAGGACGCCGCTCGCCAGCTTGAGATTGTCGTGGATGATGCCGCAGAGATTGTCGAGCGAGGCTATCTCATCCGTGGTGAAGGCGATCTGCTCGCGGGTCTTGGCCTCGATGCGGTCGGCGAGGTTGAGCTGGATCACGTCGCCCGCATGCTCGAGGTTCGAGACGTAGAGGGTGAGCTCGAGGGCGCGGCGCGACTCTTCCGGGCTGAGCTGTTCCTGCGCCAGGTCGGCGAGATAGGCCTGGAGCTGCGTCTGGTAGGTGTTGAGACGCTCGTCCATCGGCTTCAGCTGCTTCAGCTTCTCGGTGCTCCCGGAGCGCAGCGCATCGAGTGCCGTGTCGAACATGCGCTCCAGCAACTCGGTCATCCGCACCGTTTCGAGCAGGACGTTGGCGAGCGCCACGGCGGGCGTCTTCGCCGCCTTGGGATCGAGATAGCGCGGGCGGGCGAGACTGTCGCGGTCGCCCGGCGCCTCCGGCAGGATGTGTTCCATGAGCTTCGCCATGAGCGGCGTGAGCGGCAGGAAGATGAGACCGACCGCCAGGTTGAAGGCGGCGTGGAAGGTGACGGCGGTCTCGACCGGGCCGAAGGGCAGCATCTGCACATAGGGCGCGATGCGGCCGATGAAGGCGAGGCCCAGTATGGCGACGATGCCGCGGCAGGTGAGGTTGGCGAGCGGCAGGCGGCGCGCCACCGGCGGCTGGGCCAGCGTCGCCGAGACGGCGGGCAGCCCGCCGCCCAGATTGATGCCGAGGATGAAGGCCAGTGCGCCTTCGACGCCGAGGCTGCCGCTCGCCAGGAAGGAGGCGATGAGCAGGATGACGGCGAGCGAGGAATGGAACATCCAGGTCAGCACCGCGCCGATGACGAAGGCGAGGAAGGGCTCCTTGCCCACCGCGGCGAGGAGCTGGTGGAACAGGCTGGCGGTGCTCAAGGGAGCGGACGCCTGCTTGATCAGGCTCAGCGACAGCAGCATCAGCCCCAAGCCGATGAGAATGCGGCCCAGGTTGTGTGGGCGCAGCTCGTTCGACCAGGAGTGGATGACGTAGCCCGCGAAGATGAGGAGCGGCGAGGCCCACAGCGCCCAGCTGGTGCCCGAGGCGAAGACGGCGGAGACGATGGCCGAGCCGACATCGGCGCCGAGCAGCACGGCGAGGCCGAGCGCCGTGCCGATGGCGCCGGCCGCGGCCAGCCCGGCGACGATCAGCGTCATCGCCGTGCCGGAGCCGAGGATCGCCGTGGCGATGCCGCCCGCCGTGAAGGCCGACAGGCGGTTGCCGACGCGGTGCTCGATGAAGTTCTTCAGCCGGTCGCCATAGGCCCGCATCACCCCGGTGCGCACCATGCGCACGCCCCACAGCAGGAGGGCGACCCCTCCCAGCAGGTTGACGATGACGGCGGTGCCTGGGTTCAACTAATCCCTCATTGCGGCCAGGGGAGCGACCACGTCTTCACGTTGGTGAAAAACTTCATGGCCTCCATGACGCCTTCCTTTACGCCATTGCCTGAGTCCTTGATACCGCCGAAGGGCGACATCTCGATGCGGTAACCCGGCACTTCCCAGATATTGACCGTGCCGACGTTCAATCCCTCGATGAACCGGGTGATGCGCGACAGGTTGTTGGTGCACACGCCGGACGAGAGGCCGAAGGGCGTGGAATTCGAGATCCTGATCACCTCGGCATCGTCGTTGGGCACCCGGACGATGGGGACGATGGGGCCGAAGGTCTCCTCGAACACCAGTTCCGACTGGTGCGGCACGAAGTCCACCGTGATCGGCGGCAACAGGGCGCCCTGGCGGCCGGGGTTGTAGAGGATCTTGGCACCCTGCTCGGCGGCCTTGTGCACGCGCGCCTCGAAGGTCCTGGCCGCCTCCTCGTGCACCACGGTGCCGAGGTCGGTGTCGGGGTTCATCGGGTCGCCGAACTTGATGGCCTTGGCCTTGGCCAGCACCTTCTCGACGAACTTGTCGGCGACGCGCTCCTGCACCAGGATGCGCTTCACCGCGGTGCAGCGCTGGCCGGAGTTGCGGGTGGCGCCGGCCGCGGCGAGCTCCGCCGCCTTGTCGAGGTCCGAGTCCGAGAGATCGTCGAGGATGATCAGCGGGTCGTTGCCGCCGAGCTCGAGCGCGGCGCGCTTGTAGCCCGCCTTGCCGGCGATGATCTTGCCGACGCGCACGCCGCCGGTGAAGGTGATGATGTCGATGTTGTCGTTGGTCACCATCTCGTCGCCGATGTCCTGCGGCCAGCCGGTGACCACCTGGAACATCTCAGGCGGCAGGCCCGCCTCGTAGAGGATGTCGGCCAGCGCCACGCAGGTGAGCGGCGTCAGCTCGGTAGGCTTGGCCACCACGCAGTTGTTGGTGGCGATGGCGGGGGCGACCTTGTGCGACACCATGTTGAGCGGGTGGTTGAAGGGCGTGATGGCGGAGATGACGCCCACCGGCTCGCGCTTCGTAAAGATCTTGCGCGGCTTGCCCTGCGGGGTGAGGTCGCAGGAGAAGATCTGGCCGTCATCGAGGATGCAGAGCTGGCCCGCCAGCGAATAGACGTCATAGGCGCGGCCCACCTCGTAGAGCGAGTCCTTCTTCGAGAGGCCGAGCTCCAGCGTGATGAGGTCGGAAAGCTGATCCTTGCGCGACTTGATCAGCTCCGCGGTGCGGAACAGGATCTGCTGGCGCTCGTAGCGGGTGAGCTTGGGCTTGTAGTTGCGGGCGATCTCGAAGGCCTTGGCCGCATGTTCGGCGCGGCCCGCGGGCACGGTGCCGATCACCTCGTTGGTGTAGGGGTAGTGCACCGGCACGACGCCCTCGGCATCGACCTTCTTGCCGCCGATGCGCATCGATTCCTTGATGATGGGGCGCTTGGTTGCAGCGACGTTCATGATCAGGCCTCCACGATATTGTTGCAGCCCAGCGCGAAGGCATCGAAGTTGCGCAGCGGTGCTGTCAGGTTCTTGAACTTGCGGTTGGCGATCACCGGGATTTCCTGCTCGGTGAGCCCGCCATGCGAGCGTAGCGGCTCGTTGAGGCCCGACAGGTCATGCTTGTCACGCGAGGTGCCGATGACCTTCGAGCCCTTGGGGCCGCCGGAGACGACGATGATGTCGCCCATGCGGTCGGGGGGCAGTTCGAAGCGGGCACAGCCGTCCGCCTTGTCGAGCACGGCGTCGATACCGTCCTGCGCCGCGATGACGGCCATGATGTCCTTCACCGCCGGGCCATAGGCATAGACGGTCGCGAAGCTGCCAAGCGCACCGTGGTGGACGACATAAGGATCGGTGATCGGCAGGATGACCTTGGTCTTGTCCGCGCCGAACTTCGCGTCGAGCACGTCCTGCAGGTACAGGACATCCGGCTCGCCATTGGCGAGATGCTTGTCCTTCATGCCGTGGTCGGCGACGATGACGACGATGGCGCCGCCGGCATCGAGTTCGCCCAGGTACTTGTCCATCATGGCGTAGAAGCTGTTGGCCCCGGCCGAACCCGGCGCATATTTGTGCTGCACGTAGTCGGTGGTGGAGAGATACATCAGGTCGGGCTTCATCGCCTTGAGCAGCTTGACGCCGGCGGCGAAGACGAATTCCGAAAGCTCGGCCGAATAGACGTCCGGCACGCCCATGCCGACCATGCCGCACACGTCTGCGATGCCGTTGTCCTTGAGGTTCACCTTGTCGGCCTTTTCCGACGAGAAGGCGACCGCCGTGCCGTCGAAGACGAGGCCCTTGCCGAGCAGCAGGCGCAGCTTGTCCTTCGCGGTGACCATGGCGATCTTCGCACCGGCCTTCTGGAAGGCCTCGAAGATGGTGGGCGCGCGCAGCCACTTCGGGTCGTTCATCATCGTCTCCTGGCCGGTGGCGGGATCGATGAGATAGTTGCCGCAGATGCCGTGCACTTCCGGCGGGCGGCCGGTGACGATCGACAGGTTGTTCGGGTTGGTGAAGCTCGGGATGACCGAGTGGCCGCGGCGGTTCTCGCCCTTGGCGATCATCTTCCTGAGGTTCGGCATCAGCCCCTGCTCCATGGCGATTTCCATGTAGGCGGGCTCGCTGCCGTCGCAGCAGATGACGACGAGCGGGGCGGACGGCCAGCTGTAGCTGCGGCCGTTGACGGTGACGGTTTTCATTCCATGCATGTCCAGTTTAGCCTTCGAGCGGAGCGAGATCGGTGACCTTCATGTCGGCCAGCACCTCACGGATGGCGGTGAGCACGCCCTTCATCACGGCCTCGTCCACCTTGCCGATGGTGCCGATGCGGAACGACGGGCGCTTGGTGAGCTTGCCGGGATAGATGGCGAAGCCGCGGCGGCGGAGCTCTTCGTAGAAGTTCTCGAAATGGAAGTTCTTGTCGCGCGGCGTGAGGAAGGTCTGGATGATGGGGCCGGCCTGGTTGTCAGACAGCAGCGTCGAGAAGCCCATGTCGCGCATGCCCTTGATGAGGATCTGGGCGTTCTTCTGGTAACGCGCGCCGCGGGCGGCCACGCCACCTTCCTCGGCATGTTCCTTCATCGCCGTGTGGAAGGCGACGAGCGCATGGGTGGGCGGCGTGAAGCGGAACTGGCCATTGGCCTCCAGACCCTTCCACTGCTCGAAGAGATCGAGCACCACCGAGTGGCTCATGCCCTTCGAGGCCTCGAGCAGGCTGCGCTTCACCAGCACGTAGGAGAAGCCGGGCACACCCTCGATGCACTTGTTGGAGGACGACACCATGACATCCATGCCGGCACCCATGTTGAGCGGCAGGGCGCCGAAGGATGACATGGCATCGACCATGTAGGTCTTGCCGCGGGCCTTGACCGCGCGGGCCACCTCCTCGATCGGGTTGACGATGCCGGAGGTGGTCTCGCAGTGGATGATCCACACGTGGCTGATCGACGGATCGGCATCGAGCGCCGCGGTCACGTCCTCGACGGTGGGGGCCGCGCTGTCGCCCTTGTCGATCTTGCTGACCGGGCGGCCGAGGCGGGTGAGGATGGCGGCGGCACGGTCGCCATAGGCGCCGTTGGCGACCACCAGCGTCTTCGTCTCGCTCTTGGGACAGAAGGCGCCGAGGGCCGCCTCGATGGCGAAGGTGCCGGAGCCCTGCATGATGACGCATTCATAGCTGTCGTCGCAGCCGGCGAGGCCGAGGAGGCCTTTCCGGATTTCCGAGACGACGCGGCGGAACTCGACATCGCGCGAACCCCAGTCGGCCAGCATGGCGGATTTCACGCCGCGCGAGGTGGTGAGCGGGCCCGGCGTCAGGAGATAGGGCATGTCTTCCTGGCCCGGGGGGCCGGCGAAACGGTGGGGCTGCTTGTCCATGGGGCGATCCTCGTGATTTCGCGGGGGAAAATGGGCGCTTGACCCCTATCAGTCAAATCGTATGTTCTTATGTGCCACATAAGTGTGACTGATATGCGACACGCCCAGCTCAAGGCCTTCCACGCCGTCGCCGTGCACGGCGGATTTTCCCGCGCCGCCGAGGCTTTAGGCCTCACCCAGCCAGCGGTTTCCGACCATGTGAGGAAGCTCGAGGAAACCTATGGCGTGCAGCTCTTCACCCGGGCGCCTTCGGGCGTGGCCCTCACCGACATGGGGCGCAAGCTCTTCGCCATCGCCGAGCGCCAGTTCGAGGCGGAATCGGAGGCCCTGGAGCTGCTGTCGCGCGGGCGCACGCTGGAGGAAGGCCAGCTGACCATCGGCGCGGACGCCGCCGTGCACATCCTGCCCGAGCTCGCCCGCTTCCGGCTGAAGCACCCGAAGCTGTCGGTGCGCCTCGTCACCGGCAATTCGGCGCAGCTGGTCAAGCGGCTGGAGGATTTCTCGATCGACATCGCCATCACCGCCGGGCGGCCGGCCGACCCCGCCTTCCTCGCCCGCAAGCTGAGGAGCGACCGGCTGGTCGCGGTGGTGCAGCGCAGTTCGCGGCTGGCGAAGCTGAAGGAAATGCCCTTTGCGCAGCTCGTCAGGCTGCCGCTGATCCTGCGCGAGGAGGGTTCGATGACGCGCACCCTGCTGCTCGAGGAGGCGGGGCGGCGCGGCCTCGCGCTCTCCGGCTCGATCGAGATCGAGAGCCGCGAGGCGGCGCGCGAGGCGGCGGCGCAGGGGCTGGGCCTCGCCATCATGTCGCAGGGCGAGCTCGTTCCCGACGGGCGGCTCGCGGTGCTCGCCATTCCGGACTGGACGACCGAGATGGAGGAGTGGATGATCTGCCTCAAATCGCGGAGCGCATTGCACGTCATCCGCTCCTTCTTCACCCTGGAGGCCCCATGAGCTTCATCGCCGCCTGCGTGCAGTCCACCGCGACGCCCGACATCCAGCATGACATCCGTGTGCTGACGGATTTCATCCGCGAGGCCGCCGCGAAGGGCGCGCGCTTCATCGCCACGCCGGAATATTGCGCGGGGCTCGATACCCGGGACGGCAAGATGTTTCCCGTGGCGTTCGCGGAGTCCGAACACCCGGTGCTGCCGGCGATGCAGGGGCTGGCGAAGGAGCTGAAACTCTGGCTGCTGGTCGGCTCCATCGGCGTGCGCGCTCCCGACGGCAAGATCTTCAACAGGAGCTTCATGCTCTCACCCGCCGGGGCGATTGCGGCGCGCTACGACAAGATCCACCTCTTCGACATCGACCTGGGCGAAGGCCGCAGCTATCGCGAGTCGGCCACCATTGAGGCCGGCAAGGCGGCGGTGATCGCGCCCTGCGCCGAGGGCATGATCGGATTGTCGATCTGCTACGACATCCGATTTCCCCATCTCTACCGCGCCTATGCCCAGGCCGGGGCCGAGCTGATCGCGGCGCCCGCCGCCTTCACCCGCGTCACCGGCGCGGCACACTGGCACGTGCTGCAGCGGGCGCGCGCCATCGAGAACGGCGCCTATGTGATCTCGCCCGGGCAATGCGGCACGCTGGCGGGCGGGGCGGACTGCTATGGCCATTCCCTCATCGTCGACCCATGGGGCCGCGTGCTGGCGGATGGCGGCACCGAAGCCGGCGTGATCACGGCGGAAATCGACCTCGCGCTGGTGAAGGAGACACGCCGGCGCATCCCCTCCCTCGCCCATGACCGGGCCTTCGCGCCCGCTTGCCTCGACACCGCCAAGGCGTCATAGTCCGCGCTTCGGCTGGCAGGGAGAGCGGGGCCCATGATCCTTTACATTCTTCTCGGCATCGTCGCCGTCGTCGCCATCTACCTGGTGACGGCCTACAACGGCCTCGTCCGCAACAAGAACCTGGTGGCCGAGGGCTGGAGCGGCATCGACGTGCAATTGCGCCGCCGCGCCGACCTGATCCCCAACCTGATCGAGACGGTGAAGGGCTATGCCGCGCATGAGGACAAGCTGTTCCGCGACATCGCCGACCTCAGGGCCAAGTCGATCTCCGGCGGCACGGTGGGCGAGCAGTCGGCGGTCGGCCAGGCGATGAGCCAGGCGCTGGGCAAGCTCTTCGCCATCGCCGAGGCCTACCCCGAGCTCAAGGCCGACGCCAATTTCCGCGACCTGCAGGACAAGCTCGCCGGCATCGAGGACGAGATCCAGATGTCGCGGCGCTACTACAATGGCGCGGTTCGGAACCTCAACACCATGGTCGAGAGCTTCCCCACCAACCTGATCGCCAACCAGTTCGGCTTCGGCAAGGCCGAGTTCTTCGAGATCGGCGACGCCGCGGCGCGCGAGGTGCCCAAGGTCGACTTCAAGACGTAGCTGATGCGCCGGCTTCTCGCCTTCCTCATTACCCTCGTCGCACTCGCCGCGCCGGCTGTTGCAGACGAGCGCATCAGGAGCTTCGTCTCCGACGTCACGGTGAATGCCGATGCCTCGATTGCCGTGCACGAGACGATCACCGTCAATTCCGAAGGCGACCAGATCAAGCACGGCATCTTCCGCGATTTCCCGACGACCTATACCGACGGGCATGGGCAGCGGGTGATCGTCGGCTTCGACGTTCTCGACGTGAGGCGCGACGGGCGCGCCGAGCCCTACGTCCTCGAATCGCTCTCCAACGGCGTGCGCGTCAAGATCGGCGACAAGGACGTGTGGCTCGACGATGCGCCGCACCGCTACGACATAACTTATCGCACCACCCGGCAGATCGGCTTCTTCGAGAAATACGACGAGCTGTACTGGAACGTCACCGGCAATGGCTGGAAGTTCCCCATCGACAGCGCGCGGGTGACCATCACCCTGCCACAGGGCGCGAACATCCTGCAGCACCAGGAATTCACCGGCGGCTACCGCTCCACCGAGAACTATAGCCGCGTGCTCTCCGCCCAAGGCAATGTCTTCGCGGCGGAGACCACGGTGGCGCTCGACCCGGAACAGGGCTTCACCGTCGCGGTGGCGTGGCAGAAGGGGCTGGTGACGCCGCCGTCGGACGCCCAGAAATGGGCGTGGTGGGCCTCCGACAACGCGGGCTTCTTCACGCTGGCGCTGGGGCTTCTCGCCTCGGCGCTTTATTTCCTCTTCGCCTGGAACAAGGTGGGGCGCGATCCGCCCAAGGGCACCATCATCCCGCTCTTCGCGCCGCCCAAGGGGCTGGGGCCTTCCGCCGTGCGTTTCGTCAGCCGCTATGGCGCCGACGACAAGGGCTTCGCCGCCGCCATGGTGGGGCTTGCCGTGAAGGGCCGGCTGAAGATTGCCGACGACGACCGCACCTTCACCATCACCAAGCTCGCCGGCACCGGCAAGGAGCCGCTGACCTCCGCCGAAGCAGCACTCTACACCGCACTCCCCTCGGGCAGCACCGAGCTGAAGCAGACCAACCATGCTTCGATCAGTTCGGCGCGCAGCGCGCTGGACCGGGCGCTGAAGAACGAGTTCGAGGGCACGGCCTTTCTCAAGAACCTCGGCTGGTTCGCGGTGGGCCTCGCGATCTCGGTGCTTTGCGTGATCCTCGGCGCCTTGCTGCTGCCGGGCGGCGAAGGCATCCAGGGCCTCTTCGCCTTCGGCTGGATGGGGGTGTGGTGGGGCGTGGTGCTGGCCATCGGCTGGGCGAGCTTCAAGGGCCTGTTCGCGGCGCGCGGGCTGTGGTCCAAGATCTCGTCGCTCGGCGCGCTGCTGTTCCTCATTCCCTTCGCCGGCGGCGGCATCGTCGCCCCGGCGCTGATCTTCACGCAGGGCGGCGGCTCGCCCGGGCTCTATGCGCTGGTCGGAACAGCCATCCTGCTCGGCTTGATCAACGTCGTCTTCTACCACCTGCTGCGCGCCCCCACCCAGTCCGGCCGCCAGCTGATGGACCAGATCGAGGGCTTCCGCCTCTATCTCTCGACCGCCGAGGAAGAGCGCCTGAAGGTACTGCACCCGCCGGAGAAGACGCCGGAACTGTTCGAGCGCTACCTGCCCTTCGCCCTGGCGCTCGACTGCGAGAACGAGTGGAACGCCAAGTTCGCCGCCGTGCTGGCAGCCGCCGCCGCGGCGGGTGCTGCAGCGCCTGCGTGGTATTCCGGCAGCCACTGGAACTCCGGCCGCATGGGCGGCGGCTTCACCGACAGCCTCGGCCGCAGCCTCGCCTCGAGTGCCGCAGCGGCGGCGACGGCACCGGGGCGCTCGTCCGGCTCGGGCGGCGGCGGTGGCGGCTTCTCGGGCGGCGGCGGCGGCGGCGGTGGCGGTGGCGGCTGGTGAGTTGGACACCGCGTGTCCTCTCCCGCGTGGCGGGAGAGGAAGGGGACCCAACGAAGTTGGGGGAGGTGAGGGAAGGCAGTGTACGGATGAAATGCGGTGCAGGACTTCCCCTCATCTCCCCGTTGCGTTTCGCAACGGGTCCCTTCTTCTCCCGCTGAAGAAGCGGGAGAAGACGATTAGCCCTCCAGCATCTCCCGCTTCATTTCGAGTTCGAGCCACTGCTCTTCGGCCTTGGCGAGCTCGTCGCGCGCTGCCGTCAATCGTGACGCCGCCGAATCGAACGCTTTCGGATCGCGCGCGAACAGCGAGGCATCGGCGAGCTTTGCTTCCAGCGTGCCGATCTCGTTCTCCAACTTCTTCATCGTCGCTGGCAATGTCTCCAGCGCATGCTTCTCCTTGAAGGAGAGCTTGCGCTGGGCCTGCGGCATGTCCGGCTTCGGCGCGGCGGATGATGCCTTGGGCGCTTCTGCCTTCACCTTGCGGGCTTCCACGCCCTGCCCGCGCTGCGCCACCATGTCGGAATAGCCGCCGGCATATTCGGTCCATCTGCCGTCGCCGTCGGCCATCAGCACCGAGGTGGCGACGCGGTCGAGGAAGTCGCGGTCGTGGCTGACCAGCAGGATGGTGCCGGGATAATCCGCCAGCATCTCCTGCAGCATGTCGAGCGTTTCGAGGTCGAGGTCGTTGGTGGGCTCGTCGAGGATCAGCAGGTTCGACGGCTTGGCGAGCTCGCGCGCCAGGATCAGGCGACCGCGCTCGCCGCCCGACAGCACGCTCACCGGGGTGCGCGCCTTGTCCGGCGGGAACAGGAAGTCCTTCATGTAGCTGACCACGTGCTTGGTCTCGCCATTCACCGTGACCGAATTGCCGCGGCCGTCGGTGATGACATCGGCCAGCGTGGAATTGGGATCGAGGCTCTGGCGGCTCTGGTCCAGCGTCACGGTCTGCAGGTTGGTGCCCAACCGGATGGCGCCGCTGTCGGGATCGAGTGCCCCGGTCAGCAGCTTGATGAGCGTGGTCTTGCCGGCGCCATTGGGGCCGACGATGCCGAGCCGGTCGCCGCGCATGACGAGGAGATCGAGATTGGCGACGATGGGCCGCTCGCCGAAGCTCTTCGACATCGCCTTGGCTTCCGCCACCAGCTTGCCGGAGATGTCGCCGGAGGTGGCGGCCATGCGCACCGCACCCTGCTGGCCGACATGTTCCTTGCGCTCCTTGCGCAGGCTGGCGAGGAGATCGACGCGCCGCATGTTGCGCTTCCGCCGCGCCGTGACGCCATAGCGCATCCAGTGCTCTTCCGCCTCGATGCGCTTGGCGAGCAGCGCCTGCTCGGCCTCCTCCTTGGCCAGCACCTCGTCGCGCCAGCCCTCGAAATCGGCGAAGCCGCGCTCGAGGCGGCGCGATTCGCCGCGGTCGAGCCACACCGTGCGGTTGGTGAGCGACTGCAGGAAGCGCCGGTCATGGCTGATCAGCACGAAGGCGGAGCGCAGCGACTTGAGCTCGGCTTCGAGCCACTCGATCGCCGGCAGGTCGAGATGGTTGGTCGGCTCGTCGAGCAGCAGCACGTCGGGCTGCGGCGCCAGGGTGCGGGCGATGGCGGCGCGGCGGATCTCGCCGCCCGACAGGCGCTTCGGGTCTTCCGCACCGGTGAGGCCAAGTTCGCGCAGCAGGTAGGCACAGCGGTGCGGATCATCCGCCGGGCCGAGCCCCGCTTCGACATAGTCCATCACGCTGCCATAGGCCGAGAGGTCCGGCTCCTGCGGCAGATAGCGGATCGTGGTGCCGGGCTGCACCCAGCGCTCGCCCTTGTCGGCCTCGATCATGCCGGCGGCGATCTTGAGCAGCGTCGACTTGCCCGAGCCGTTGCGCCCGACGAGGGCCACGCGCTCGCCTTCCGCCACGGCGAGTTCGGCATTCTCGAGGATGGGACGCCCGCCGAAGGTGAGGCCGATGCCGCGAAGGTGAAGGAGGATCCTGCTCATGAGGCCCGAGCCTCTAGCCTAAAGCTTGGCCCCACTCCAGTCCCCCAGATAGGCGTGCAGGCCGGGCAGGTCTCTAGCCGCGAAAAGCTCCGCCGTGGGGCGCAGCGCCACGATGTGGCCGGCCTCGAGAAAGGCGGTGTGGCTCGCCGCCGCCAGCGCATCCTCGGGCTGGTGGGTGACCATGACCACGGTGAGGCCGCGGGCCCGGCTCATTTCCTTGACGAGGTCGAGCATGTCGCGCCGCATGGCGGGGCCGAGTGCGGCGAAAGGCTCGTCGAGCAGCAGCACCGGCCGGTCGCGGACCAGCGCGCGCGCCACGGCGACGCGCTGGCGCTCGCCGCCCGACACCTCGCCGGGCTTGCGGCGCATCAGCGCGCCGAGGCCCACCTCGGTGAGAGCCGCATCGACGCGGGCTCTCTGGTCGGCATCGAGCTTCAGCGAGGGTGCGATGCCGAGCGCCACATTCTGCCACAGGTCGAGATGCGCGAAGACATTGTTGTCCTGGAAGATCATGCTCACCGGGCGCTGGTCGGGCGGCAGTGCGGTGACGTCCGCTCCGGCGATCAGCACCCGGCCCTGCTCCGGCGCCTCGAAGCCGGCGATGAGGTTGAGCAGCGTCGACTTGCCGCCGCCCGAGGGGCCGATCACCGCGGTGAAGGAGCCCCTGGGGAATTCGGCGTCGAACGCCATCTCCATGTCTTCGTAGCGGAAAGTGACGTGGTCGAGCCGGATCATCGCTGGTCGCTCCAGCGTTCGGCGAGCGTGGAGAAGGCGAGCACCAGCGCGCTCAGTACCAGCGCCGTGCCGATGGCCTCGTCGAAACGGTAGCTGCCCATCTGGCGGTAGATCAGCGCCGGCAGCGTGACGAAATCCTGCGTGCCGAACAGCGAGATCGCCGTGAGATCACCCAGCGACAGGATGAACGCCATGACCAGCGACAGCCCGATGGCGCGTTTGGTCACTGGCAGTTCCACCAGGCGGAAGCGGTTCCAGCCGGACAGCCCGAGGCCGAGGCACAGCCGGTCATGCGCCTCCGCCGATTGCGCGAGGGCGGGCAAGAGAACGCGGGCGACGAAGGGCAGCGACATCAGCGCATTCATGGCGATCACGAGGAAAGCCGCAAGCCCCGTCAAACCGGCCTGGGCGATGAGGCTGATGAACCAGCCGGTGGCCAGCGCTGCCGGCGGCACGATCCACGAGGCGAGCACGGCGAGGGACGCCACCCTGCGCCACGCGCCGCTGCGCACCGCTAGGCTGGCGAGCGGCCAGACCACGGCGAAGGCCAGAGCCGCGCTCGCCGCACCGAGCCCCAGGCTGGTCAGCAGCGCGCGGCCGAGAAGTGCCGTGGGGTTGATGTGGAACAGCCCCGCTGCCACGAGCGCGACGAGCGGCGGCACCAGCAGGAAGAGCGCCAGCAGCACCACGCCGCCATCGAGCAGGCGGGCCAGCGGGCCGCGCCCGTCATAGCGCTTCGGCTGCAGCCGCAGCGCCGGCCAGCCGGCGGCGAGCCCGCCCCAGGCCTGTGCCACAAGGGCGAGCGTCGCGCACAGTGCCAGCTGCACCAGCGCCAGCATGGAGGCGCGCTGCGGATCGAAGTCGGCGCGCAGCGACTGGTAGATCGCCACCTCGAGCGTGGTGGCGCGCGGGCCGCCGCCCAGCGTCAGCACCACCGCGAAGCTCGAGGCGCAGAGCAGGAAGATGAGCAGCGCCGCCCCGGCGATGCCGCCCTTCACCGCCGGCCACTCGACGAGCCGCCAGATGGCGCGCGACGACAGGCCGAGCTGCGCCGAGAGTTTCCAGCTCTCCGCCGGGATGCGCTCGAGATCGGCGAGGATCAGCCGCGCCGCCAGCGGCACGTTGAAGAACACATGCGCCAGCAGGATGCCCTGCAGGCCATAGATGTCGAAGAGGCCGCCGAGCCAGCCCTTCGCGCCATAGACCTCGACGATGCCGATGATGACGACGATGGCCGGCAGTGCCAGTGGCAGGTTGAGCAGCCGCAGCAGCAATGCCCGGCCGGGAAAGCGCGATTGCCGCGCCAGCGCGCGCGCGAGCGGCAGGCCGAGTGCAAGCGACAGCAAGGTCGACAGCCCCGCCTGCAGCAGCGTGAAGCGCAGAACCCGGAAGACGTAAGGATCGAGGCCTGTAAGACCCTGCTCGAGTCCCATCCGCAGCACGGGGAGGAAGCCAGCGGCAAGGGCGAGTACCAGAAGGGTAAGCGCCGCGTAAGCCGGCGCTCGCGATGGCTGGTAGGTGATCATGCAGGCCTTGACCCCAAGGCATGAGTCACGACGCCACCCCCAACCCGCCGTCATTCCGGCGAAGGCCGGAATCCAGCTTTGGGCAGCCGAAGCGGGACCCCGGCCTTCGCCGGGGTGACGGCTTCATGGGTGCGAGAGTGGTGTGCATCACCTTACTTCGCCGTGGCGTTCAGCCACTCGTCGATCCAGGCACGGCGGTTCTGGTCCACGTCCTCGGGCGCATAGAGCAGCGTCTTCGCCGGCGTCACCAGAAGGCCGAAGGCCGCGGGCAGCAGGTTCGACGTCTTGCCGGCGGGCAGCATCCAGTTGTTGGTGGGGATCTCGTTCTGGAACTCCGGCGTCATCATGAAGGTTAGGAACTTCTCCGCCAGCGCCTTGTGCTTGCTGCCCTCGATCAAGCCGGCGACTTCGATCTGCAGGTAATGACCCTCGGCGAAGGACGCGGCCTTGTAACGGTCGGTGTTCTCGACGACCATGTGGTAGATGGGCGAGGTCGTGTAGGACAGCACCATCGGCGCCTCGCCCTTGGTGAACAGCGCATAGGCCTCCGACCACCCAGGAGCGACCGTGAGGATGCGAGGGCTCAGCTTCTTCCAGGCGTCGGCGGCCTTGTCGCCATAGACCTGCTTCATCCAGAGGAGGAAGCCCAGGCCCGGCGTCGAAGAGCGCGGGTCCTCCAGAATGATCTTCTGCTTGGGATCGCCGTTCACCAGCTCGTCCAGCGACTTCGGCGGATCCTTCATCGTCTGGCTGTCATAGACCACGGCGAAATAGCCATAGTCGAAGGGCATGAAATAGTCATCCGTCCACGGAACGGGCGTCTTCGCCAAACTCAGGTCGAGGCCGTGCTTGCCGAACAGGCCGGTCCGCTGCGCTTCCGCCGTGAGGTTGGTGTCGAGGCCCAGCACCACGTCGGCCCGGGTGTCGTGTCCCTCGAGCTTCAGGCGGTTCAGCACCGCGACGCCGTCGCCGGGGGCGACCCATTCGATGGTGCAGTCGCAGGTCTTCTCGAAGGCCTCCTTCACCTTGGGGCCGGGGCCCCAGTCGGCAACGAAGCTGTCATAGGTGTAGACGGTGAGCGTTTCCTTCGCCAGCGCGGGTGCGGTGAGCGTGAGGAGCGCGAACAGGGCAGTCAGGGTCTTCTTCATAATGCCTCCATTCGCCGTTGGATGGAGGATTGGAGGTCCGGGCCGGACATCCGCTCGCAATCCCTCCGCCGGCATGATCCGGATCAGGTTCAGCGGGTCCGGGGCGGAAGCCCCGTCTCAGCCGCTTGCGCGGCACCCCGTTGAGAGCGCTATCAGAGGTAAGGCTTCCCGCGTGCGCTGGCAAGAAGCATTTGCTAGAAGCGGCGCATGACACGTTTCGCGATATTGCTGGGCGGCGACCTTGCCGTGACGCCGCGGCTCAAGTCCCAGATCAGGGGGGCCCGGGTGATCGCCGCCGACAGCGGCATGATGCATGCCGCCGCACTGCACCTCGTGCCCGAACTGTGGGTGGGCGACTTCGACAGTGCCGGCTCCGAACTCACGATGCAGTACCGTGACGTGCCGCGCGAGACCTTTCCCGCCGAGAAGGACGCAACCGACGGCGCCCTGGCGGTGGCGGAAGCCATCAGGCGGGGCGCCAGCGAGATCGTGCTGCTCGGCGGCCTGGGCGGGCAGACCGACCATACGGCGGGGCTGCTCGGGCAGAGCATCCGCATCGCGCGCGACGGCATCGGATGTCTTCTCACCAGCGGCGTGGAGGAGGCCTGGCCACTGATCGGCGGCAGCATGAGTGTGGACCTGCCTCAGGGCACGCGCCTCAGCATCATTCCGTTCACGGACTTTCAGGGGCTGGACCTCGTTGGAGTGAAGTGGCCGCTCACCAACCGCGACGTTCCCGTCGGCTCCACCCTCACGCTCTCCAACGTGGCGCTGGGGCCCGTGGAAATATCGCTCCGGAGCGGATCCGGCATTGCCATCGCCTATCCGCCGCAGGCCGCCGATGTCTGAGCACGACATGACGATCGAAGGCATGGGCAAGCGCGGCGAAGGCGTGGGCCGCCTCGCCGACCGCACCGTCTTCGTGCCGCTCACCCTGCCCGGCGAAGTGGTGAGGGCCGAGGGAGATGGCGAGCGGCTCGGCCTCGTCGCCGTGGAGCGGCCCTCGCCCGATCGCGTGACGCCGTTCTGCAGGTATTTCGGCCGCTGTGGCGGCTGCCAGCTGCAGCACTGGCGCGAGGAGCCCTATCGCGCGTGGAAGGCCTCGCTGGTGGCGGAGCAGCTGAAGTCGCGCGGCCTGCCGCATGCGGTGAGCGGCATCATCGACGCGCACGGCGCGGGCCGGCGCCGCGTGAGCCTGCACGTGCGCCGCAAGGATGGCGTTGTGACGGCGGGCTTCATGGAGGCGCGAACCCACACCCTGCTCGATATCGGCGATTGTCCCATTCTGGAGCCCGGCATGGCGCGCGCCTTCGACATCGGCCGCGCCCTCGGCGCCAGACTGTCCGACTGCGACGTTGCGGTGACGGCGACGCTTACCGGCCTCGACGTGAGTGTGCGCGCCGAGCGCAAGTTCGCGCAGGCCGAGCACGCAAGACTCGCCGCCTTCGTGACCGATCTCGAACTGGCGCGGCTCAGCGTCAACGGCGAGGTGATCGCCACTGCCGTTCCGCCACGGCTCGAGATCGGCAAGGCGAGCGTGGCACTGCCGCCCGGCGGCTTCCTGCAGGCGACTGCCCGCGGCGAGGAAACGCTGGCACAGCTGGTGATCGCCTCGCTCGGCAAGGCAAGGAGTGTCGCTGATCTCTTCTGCGGCATCGGCCCCTTCGCCTTCCGCATCGCCGAGCGGGCGCGCGTCGAAGCCTTTGACAGTGACCGCGCGGCTGTGGCCGCGCTGAACGCCGCTGCCAGGGTGACGTCAGGCCTGAAGCCCATCACCGCAGCGGTGCGCGACCTGTTCCGCGAGCCCCTGGTGCCGAACGAGATGAAGGAACTCGATGCCGTGGTCTTCGATCCGCCGCGGGCGGGTGCGGAAGCCCAGGCGAAGCAGCTGGCGCGCAGCAAGGTGAAGACCGTCGTCGCCGTGTCCTGCGATGCGGCGAGCTTCGCGCGCGATGCCGAGATTCTCGTGGGCGGCGGTTATGCGCTGAAGGCGGTGACGGCGGTGGACCAGTTCAAGTGGTCGACGCATGTCGAGACGGTGGCGGTGTTCACGCGCTGATCTGTGGCGGGTGTGCAACAGTGGAACCAATTCGAGCCCGCGCACTTTCACGCGTTGCAGTTTGATGCTACCAAGCACGCTCACGCAATCAAACAGAGGAGAATCGGCCATGGGAGTATCTTTTACGCGCTGCTGATCTCCGGGCCGCACTGAGGCTCGGGCCTCAGGCGGATAGCGTATTCTTCGCGCTTCAGGCGCTTTCATCACATCACTGAACCTGTCGCCGGCTTCGCGCCGTGCATGGTGCATTGCACCTCGCCGAACGCGTTGCGGTAGCGACTCCCGATTTCTCACGCGCATGGGACGCCCCATGTTTTCGCGATGGAGCATTGCATGTTCTCTCTCAAGATCGACCTGCTGTTCCCCAGCCTGGAGCTGGCCAAGGCGGCAGCAAAGAAACTCAACAGGGGTCTCGCGCGGCGCGACACCCCCATCGAACCGCGCGAGCTTTACCGCATGCAGCAGGAGCTGCGCGAGGCGCAGGATCGCATCCGCTACCAGGTGACCGCCGGGAGGTTGTTCATGTGAAAGAACGGGTGCTAGCATCCTCTCATGGACACCGACGTGATCGTGGTGGGCGCGGGGCTGGCGGGTGCGGCCGCCGCGCTCAAACTCCGCAGGGCCGGGAGGCGGGTGCGCGTCGTCGAGGCGCGCGAGCGTTGCGGCGGGCGTGGCTTTGCGCGGAGCTATGCAGGCGAAGGCCCGTCGCTCGAATTCGGTGGCGCATGGATCACGCCGTGGCATCACCGGCTGCGCGCGCTGGTGCCGGAGCACGGCATGTCGCTCAGGCCGCGCCACCCGGTGACGAGCCGGCTGTGGCTGCGCGACGGCGTGCTGCATGGCGACGGCCCTGCCGCACCGCAGGAGGTGACCGCACATGAGCGCGCCATCGCGCGGGTCGCCGCCGATTCGATCCTGCTCAAGAAGGGCCTCGCCGCGAACGAGAAGGGCGAGGCGCTGACCGGCATTTCCTTTCGCACCTATCTCGACCGCCTCGACTGCCCGCGCGCCACGCGCGACCTGTTCTCGGCGTGGTGGACGGTGTCGGGCAACGGCGACCACGACAAGGTGGCGGCCTCCGAATTCCTGGCGAGCTGTTCCTACGACAACGGCCTCGCCGAGGGCATGATCCGCTTCTGGACCGACACGGTGGTGCCCGGCATCGGCGTGCTGGCCGAGCGCATGATCGCCGCCTCGGGCGCCGAGCTGGTGCTGGGCGAACCCGTGTCGCAGGTGCTGCAGGAGAGCGACCACGTCGCGGTGGTGGCGGGTGCGCGGCGCCACCGCGCCAGGTCCTGCGTGCTGGCGCTCGGCCTCAACCAGATGCGCCAGGTGCAGTTCACGCCGTGGCTGTCGGATGGCAAGACCGCGGCGCTCGCCCATGGCCATGGTGGCCGGTCGTTCAAGCTGTGGATCCGGGCCGAGGGGGTTGCCGTCGGCACGCTGGTGACGGGCGATGGCAGCGGCCTCGAATTCGCCTTCGCCGAGCGCGCCGAGGGCGGCACCACCTACATCGTCGCCTTCGGGCTGATGCGGGACGGGAACCATCCGGGCGATCCCGCCTGGGTGAGGCAGCAGGCGGCGAAGCTGTTTCCCAATGCCCGCGTGCTGTCGCATGACTGGCACGACTGGCTGGAGGACCCCTTCGCGCGCGGCACCTGGGTGGCGGCCCTGGCAGGCCATGAGGCGGGCTATGATTCGGCGAACTGGCAGCCCGAGGGCCGCATCGCCTTCGCCTCTTCCGACTATGCGAAGGACCAGGCGGGCTGGTTCGAGGGCGCGGTGATTGCCGGCGAGGATGCGGCCGACGCCGTGCTGAAACTCAGCTGAAGAGCTGGCCGAACACGTCCATCGATGTGTTGGCGCCGCACACGACGACGCCGACGCGCTCGTCCTTTTCCGGCCGGTAGGCGCCCGCGAGAAGCGCTGCCAGTGCAGTGGCCCCGCCGGGTTCGGTGACGAGCTGCATCTGGCGCCAGAGATGGCGCTGGGCATTGCGGATGTCGTCGTCCGACACCAGTGCCACCTCGGCGATGTGGTGCTTCGCGATGTCGAACATCAGTTTGCCCACCATGCTGGCGCCGAGCGAGTCGGTGGCGAGCCCCGAGGGCTTCACCGTCACGCGTTCGCCTGCGGCGAAAGCCGCGTGCAGCGTGTTGCAGGTTTGGGGTTCGACGCCCACCACCTTCACCTGCGATTGATACCACGCCGCGATACCGCCGATGAGCCCGCCGCCGCCCACCGCGACGAGCAGCGTGTCGATCCCGGGTGCCTGGGATTCGAGCTCGCGGGCGAGCGTGCCCTGGCCTTCGAGGGTTGCTTCGGCATCATAGGCGTGGACACCCGTGGCGCCTCTCTCGGCGATCCAGGCCTCGCAGAGCGCCAGAGCCTCGGAATAATTGGCACCCTTCTGCACCACCTCGGCGCCATAGGAAGCGATGCGCGCCACCTTGGCGGGGGAGGAAATCTCGGGCACGAAGATCTTGGCCTTGTGACCGAGCTGGCGCGCGGCATAGGCCACCGCCGCGCCATGATTGCCGCCCGAGGCGGTGGCGACACCACCCTGCCCGACGCGGGCCTGCAGCAGCGTATTGAAGGCGCCGCGCGACTTGAAACTGCCGGCATGCTGCAGCAGTTCGAGCTTCAGCGTGACGGGAAGGGCGACGCCCTCGATCGTGACGTCGATGACCGGCGTGCGCCGCACATGGCCGGCGACGCGGGCAGCGGCCCGGGTGATGGCCTCGCGCGTGATCATTCGGCCGGCGCCACGCTGACCATGGTGTCGGACTTGCCGCCGAACACCTGGTCGTAATAGCGCTTCTGCGCCTGTGCCGCGGTCAGCGCATTGCGCATCAGGATCGCCACGGTGACAGGGCCGACGCCGCCCGGCACCGGGGTGATCCAGCCCGCCGTCTCGGCGCAGGCCTCGTAGTCGACGTCGCCCACCGTGATGTGACGGCCAGCCTCCTCGATCTGGTTGATGCCGATGTCGATGACGGCCGAGCCCGGCTTGATCATGTTGGGGGTGATGAAGCGCGGCTTGCCCACCGCGACGAAGATTGCGTCCGCCGCGCGCGAATGCACCGCGAGGTTACGCGTCATGTGGTGGCAGACGGTGACGGTGGCGCCCTCCGCCATCAGCAGGAAGGCGATGGGCTTGCCGACGATTTCCGAGTGGCCGATCACCACCACCTCGAGGCCCTCGAGCTTGAGGCCGGTGCGCTTGAGGAGCTCGACCGAGGCCGCCGCCGTGCAGGGGGCCAGCGAGGTGTCGCGGTAGACGATGTTGCCGATCGACGCCGGGTGCATGCCTTCCACGTCCTTCAGCGGATGGACGGCGGTCTGCAGCTCGCGGATGTCGAGGTGCTTCGGCACCGGGCGCTGGATGATGACGCCGGTGACGCGCGGATCGGTGTTCAACGCCTGCAGCATGGCCAGCATCTCGACGCGCGACACGCTGGCCGGCAGGTGGCGTTCCTCGAAGGTAATGCCGGCCTTCTCCGCCCCGCGCGCCTGGTTGCGCACATAGAGATGCACCGCCGGAACATCGCCGATGGTGATCGACACGAGCTTCACCGGCCAGCCCTTGGACGCGAGTTCCTCGACACCCTCGTAGACGCTGCGGGTGATCTCCTCGGCAACGGGCTTGCCCATCAGGGCATTGTGGCGGACGGCGGTCTGGGCATTCATCTTCGGCACTTTCCTTACGATGGGCGTCTCTTTGTCACGCCGAGATCGCCATGCGCAAGCCCCTTGCATCACGCGGCGGATCGGCCGGGAAGGTGACGGCGCGACCCTCCAGGATGCGCCGTGCGCTCCACGCGCAGGCACAGGCGTCGATAAGATCGTCGGCGCCGACGTCGGCGATACGGTAGGTTGCAGGCGGAAAATCCGCGAGCGGGAAACCCGCCTTCGCCAGAAGCGCCTTGCGCAAGTCGAGGCCGGCGGCATGCGGGCCGCTCTTCACCTTCTTCGGCAGTGGCAATGACGCCTCGCCGTTCATCGCCCAGAAGGCGAGTTCGGGATGCACCTCGACGACGCGCGCCTGCAGCGCCGGCGTCATCAGCGCGTCGATCTCGCGCATCTTGGGGAAGATGTGGAAGATCTGCTTCGATACCTTTTTCGGGGGATCGGAGTTGGAAAGGTTCGCGGCGCACGCCTCGCGATAGTCCGCGCACATCACCGCGGCGCGCGACGGCACCGAGAAGACGCTCGACTGCCGTTCACCGAGCCGTGACCGCGCCTCGCGCTCGGCCGCCCGGCCCGAGCCCTGCGGAAAACCGATGGGCATGTCGACCGCGATGACAGCCGCGTCCATCGCGAGCACCTCGGCGAAGCTGCGGCACAGGTGATGCGCAACGGTCTCGGCCCAGCGCACGGCGATCCAGCCGCCGGGGCAGCCATCGACGCCGACGACCGGCGTCATGATCCGTGCAGCGCGCCGGCAACGTCCAGCACGGAGGACCCCGCGCTGCGCCAGATGGCGCGCGACAGCGTCTCCATCGCGGCGGCGAAGGCGCGGTGCGGCGGATGCGACAGGCGTTCGGCGAGATAGAGGCCGCTGAGGAAATCACCCGTACCGTGCGGCACCTTGTCGAGCTTCGCCGCGACGGTGCGGTGGCTCTGCCCCGGTGTCACCAGCAGCGTGGCGAGGCCTTCGGCACAGGGGATCGAGGTGGCGATCACCTCCGGCACCAGCAGCGCATGTGCCGCCGCGATGGCGCTCGCCTCGTCCGTCACCTCGAGGCCAGACAGCCATGCGAGCTCGAAGCCATTGGGTGTCACGCAGGTGGCGCGCGGCACCAGGTGATCGCGGATCGCCTCCGCCACCTCCGGCGCGATGTAGAGCTTGCCGTGATCGCCCATCACCGGATCGACCAGCAGGAACGGCACGCGCACGCGGTCGAGCAGCCGCGCCACTTCCTCCACCTGCCCGACCGTGGCGAAATAGCCGGTGAGCACGGCATCGAGATCGGACAATGCACCGAGCGCCTCGAGGGCCGCGAACATGCGCGCCATGTCATCGGTCGGGGTGCGGAAGCCCGCCGGGGCACCGTGGCCCGGGTGGTTCGACAGCGTGATGGTAGGGAGCGCCAGCACCTCGTGGCCCCGGGCCTGCAGCGCCGGAACGGCGGCGGAATTGCCGACCGGGCCCCACACCACCTGGCTCGAGATGCTGAGCACCTTCATCAGATGACGTTCTTCTCGAACAGCGGCCGCCCCTCGGCGATGCGCGCGAAGCCGAAGCGCGCGAGGTCGATGGTCTTGTAGCGCCCGTCGATGACGAGCTCGGCGATGGCATTGCCCGCGGCGGGGCCCTGCTGCAGCCCATGACCCGAGAAGCCATTGGCGAAGAGGAAGTTGGAGACCTCCGGGTGCGGGCCGATCACCGCGTTCTGGTCCAGCGCATTGTAGTCATAGTGCCCGACCCAGGCGCTGATCACCTTGATCGCCTCGAACAGCGGAATGCGCTCGGCCAGTGCCGGCCAGATGTTCTCCTCGAACCAGGCGTGGTCCACCTCCCAGTCGAGATTGTCCGGTTCCTGGTGTTCTTCGGGCGAAAGCCCGGCGAGGAAGTTGCGGCCCTCCGGGCGGAAATAGGCGCCGCCGGGAATGACGGTGAGCGGCGCCTTGTGCAGCGCCTCGGTCGCCGCCGGGCAATCGAGCACATAGACATAGCGCTTGCGCGGGCCGACCGGCAGGTCGATCCCCGCCATTGCCGCCAGGGCACCGGCTCCGGTGCCCGCCGCATTGACCAGCGTGCCGCAGGACAGCGTCTCGCCGGAGGCGAGGCTCACGCCGGAGATGCGGTTGCCGTCACGCGCGACACCCGTTACCTCGTCCTGGATCAGTTCCACGCCTTGGGCCATGGCGGCCTTGCGGAAAAGGGCCGCGAACATGTAGGGGTCGACCCAGCCCTCGCCCGAAAGGCCGAAGCAGCCCGCTGCGATCCCCTCCGTCACCAGCCAGGGAAAGCGCGCCGCCAGCTCCTCGCCCTTGAGCAGCACGTTGTCCGCACCATTGGCGATCTGAACGGCGTGGTTCTCCTCGAGGATCGGCAGACCCTCCGGGCTGGCGCAGATCAGGTAGCCCTGCTCCTTGAAGCCGATGTCGGCATCGGGGCCGAACTCGGCCTTGAGGGTCTTCACCAGCGCCACGCCGAACTTCGACAGCGCGATGTTCTCCGGCGTCGAGAATTGCTGGCGCAGGCCGCCGACCGAGCGGGCGGTGCAGCCCAGGGCCCAGCTCGTGTCCTTCTCGACCAGGGCGATCGCGCCCGTGAACCCATGTTTCCGGAGGTAATAGGCGCTGGCGCTGCCCACCACGCCGCCGCCGACGATCACGACATCATAGCTTTTCATGGGGGCGGACATTGCCCAAAGCGCAACCGCGGGACAAGCGGATAAGCCATGCGGCTCATCCAAAAGTGGGCTTCCCTTGGCGCATTGCGGCGACTAGCTTGCGCTGCAGCAAGATACGGAAATGACATGATGTTCAGAGCCAGACGCAGCGTCCTCTACATGCCCGGCGCCAATGAGCGGGCACTCGAGAAGGCAAAGACGCTCGATGCCGACAGCCTGATTCTCGACCTCGAGGATTCGGTCGCCCCCGATGCCAAGGGCGACGCCCGCGCCAAGGTCGCCGCCGCGGTCAAGGCGGGAGGCTTCGGCCGCCGCGAGCTCGTCATCCGCATCAACGGCCTCGACACGCCGTGGGGCGTCGACGACCTCAAGATGGCCGCCGAGGCGAACCCCGACGCCATCCTGGTGCCGAAGGTGGCGCGGCCCGGCGACATCGTGAACGTCTCGAAGATCCATTTCGGCATGGGCGGCACGGAGAAGACCCGCATGTGGGCGATGATGGAAACCCCCATGGCCATCTTCAACGTGCGCGAGATCGCCTCGGTGCACCAGGTGGCGCGCCTCTCCTGCCTCGTGCTCGGCACCAACGACCTGCTGAAGGAATCGCGCGCGCTGGCGACCGGCGGCCGCTTCGCCATCCTGCCCTGGCTGTCGATGACGCTGCTCGCCGCCCGCGCCTATGGCCTCGACGTGATCGACGGCGTCTACAACGACTTCCGCGACGAGCCGGGCTTCCGGGCGGAATGCGAGCAGGGCCGCACGCTGGGCATGGACGGCAAGACGCTGATCCACCCCGGCCAGATCGCCGCCTGCAACGAGATGTTTTCGCCCGCGCCCGAGGAAGTGGCCTGGGCGCGCAAGATCATCGCCGCCTTCCAGCTGCCGGAGAATGCCGCCAGGGGCGTCATCACGGTCGATGGCAAGATGGTGGAACGCCTGCACCTCGCCATGGCCGAACGCGTGGCAGCCATCGCGGAGGCCATCTCGTGAGCATCAAGACCAACCCCGGCAATTATTTCGAGGATTTCCGCCTCGGCCAGACGATCCGCCACGCCACGCCGCGCACGGTGACGGCAGGCGACGTGGCGCTCTACACCGCGCTCTACGGCTCGCGCTTCGCCGTGCAGTCGAGCGATGCCTTCGCCAGGGCCGTCGGCTACCGCCAAGCGCCGGTCGACGATCTGCTCACCTTCCACGTGGTGTTCGGCAAGACCGTGCCCGACGTCTCGCTCAATGCGGTGGCCAATCTCGGCTATGCCGACTGCCGCTTCCTGAAGCCGGCCTATCCCGGCGACACGCTGTCGACGGTGAGCGAGGTGATCGGCCTCAAGGAGAATTCCAACGGCAAGACAGGCACCGTCTATGTGCGCTCGGTGGGTTCGAACCAGAAGGGCGAGGAGGTGCTTTCCTACGTGCGCTGGGTGATGGTGCGGAAGCGCAACGAGGCGGCACCTGCCCCGGAGGCCATTGTCCCCACGCTGCCGAAGCGCGTGGACCTCGCCGAACTGGGCCGCGCCTGCCCGACGATCGACACCGCGAAGTGGGACGACGGCCTTGCCGGTTCGCCGCATCGCTTCGCCGATTACGCAGCGGGCGAGAAGATCGACCATGTCGACGGCATGACGGTCGAGGAAGCCGAGCACCAGCTGGCCACCAGGCTCTATCAGAACACCGCCAAGGTGCATTTCAACCAGCATTCCGAGGCGCAGGGCCGCTTCGGGCGCCGCCTGATCTATGGCGGCCACGTGATTTCGCTGGCGCGCGCGCTGAGCTTCAACGGATTGGCCAACGCCTTCCACATCGCCGCCATCAACGGTGGCCGCCACGTGGCGCCGCTCTTCGCCGGCGGCACGGTCTTCGCCTGGTCGGAGATCCTCGAGACGGCGGAGCTGCCGGGCCGCAGCGACGTGGGCGCACTGCGCATCCTCACCCGCGCCACCCGCGATCTTCCGTGCACGGAGTTCCCGGTGGAGGATGGTGCGCCGGACAAGCCGGGGGTGATCCTGGAACTGGATTACTGGGCGCTGATGGTGCGTTAGACGCAGCTCCACCCTTTCACGTCTTCTCCCGGTTCTCCAGCGGGAGAAGAAGGGACCCGTTGCGGAACGCAACGGGGAGATGAGGGGACTTCCGCGATGCTGGAGTTGGCCGCCCCTCACCTACCCCAACTTCGTTGGGGCCCCCTCCTCTCCCGCAGCGCGGGAGAGGACGATGATGCGATCACGCCACCGGCGTCCACAGCACCTGGTCGATCCGCGTTGCCCCCGACGCCAGCATCACCAGCCGGTCCAGCCCCAGCGCCACGCCGGAGGCAGGCGGCATCATCGCCAGTGCCTCCAGCAGCTCCTCGTCGATCGGGTAGCGCTCGCCATAGACCTGTTCCTTGACATCCATCTCGGCGACGAAGCGGCGGCGCTGTTCTTGCGCGTCGGTCAGTTCGCCGAAGCCGTTGGCGAGCTCGACGCCGCAGGCATAGAGCTCGAAGCGCTCGGCGACGCGCGGGTCGCGCGCCGTGGTGCGGGCCAGTGCGGCCTCGACGGCAGGATATTCGTAGAGCACCGTGATGCGGCCATTGCCGAGCTGCGGCTCGACCTTCTCCGACAGGATGCGGCTGAAGATGTCGGACCAGCTCTCGTCCTTGCCGAAGGCGACGGGCGAGACGGCGGCAAGTGCGTCGCGGTCCGCCGTGCCGTTGGCCTTGAGCGTCGCCAGCAGGTCGACCCCGGCATGGGCCCGGAAGGCATCGTTCACGGTCAGCCATTCCGCCCCGGCGAAGGGATCGGCCGCGCGGCCCCGCCAGCGGAACTGCCGCGTGCCGGTGGTGCGGGCGGCGAGTTGCACGAGGTCCAGCGTGTCGGCGATGATGGTCTCGTAATCCTCCCGCACCCGATACCACTCCAGCATGGTGAATTCGGGCGAATGGGTCAGCGTCCGCTCGCGGTTCCGCCAGACATGGCCGAGGTTGAAGATGCGGGTCTCGCCCGCCGCCAGCAGCTTCTTCGCCGCGAATTCCGGCGAGGTGTGGAGATATCGCCGTTCGGTTGAGCCATCGGGCAGGACCAGGTCGGTGGCAAAGGCATGGAGATGGGCCTCGTTTCCGGGGGAGACCGCCAGCGCGGCGCAATCCACCTCGATGAAGTCGCGCTCGGCGAACCAGTGGCGGATGGCCGCCACGATGCGGTTCCGCGCCAGCAGGAAGGGGCGGCGGTCGGCGTGGCGGCCGGGGTCGAACCAGCGGGTTGGGGGGGCCAAGGCCTGAACCTCCTGGGGGGTTGGCTTCCGGGATGGCCGCTGCTAATACCCCGCGCAACCCATTCCGGCAATTCGAGAGAAACGAGAAACATCGTGGTCAAGGTAAACGCAAGTGGTGTCCGCAAGGGCAATGTCATCGAGCACGAGGACGGCAAGCTCTATGTCGTGCTGAAGGCCGAATCCATGCACCCCGGCAAGGGCACCCCGACCACCACGATCGACATGCGCCGCATCTCCGACGGCGTGAAGACGGTGGTGCGCTACAAGACGATCGACTCGGTCGAGCGCGCCTTCGTCGAGACCATCACCCACTCCTACCTTTACCAGGACGGCGACAACTACGTCTTCATGAACCCCGAGAACTACGAGCAGATCCAGGTCTCGGGCGACATGCTGGGCGACTCGGCCCCCTTCCTGCAGGAAGGCATGGAATGCCAGATCGCGCTGTTCAACGGCGCGCCGATCTCGATCGAGCTGCCGCAGCGCGTGACCCTCGAGATCGTCGAGACCGAGCCCGCCATCAAGAACCAGACGGCGTCTTCCTCCTTCAAGCCGGCGCTGCTGTCGAACGGCGTGCGCACCATGGTGCCGCCGCACATCGTCTCCGGCACCCGCATCGTGGTGCAGACCGAAGACGGCGCCTATGTGGAACGCGCCAAGGACTGAGTGTCCTTCCAGTCTTGAATGCGAAATGGCCGGGCACGCCCCGGCCATTTTTGTCTTCTCCCGCTTCTTCAGCGGGAGAAGAAGGGACCCGTTGCGGCACGCAACGGGGAGATGAGGGGAAGCCAGAAATGCGTGAGCGCTCGATCTGACTTCCCCTCACCTACCCCAACTGCGTTGGGCCCCCTCCTCTCCCGCTGCGCAGGAGAGGACGAGCACTACCCGAACGCCTTCGCCATCACGTCCGCCAGCCGCCGCGCGAAATTGGCCGGGTCCGGCACCTGCTCGCCCTCGATGATGAAGGCCTGGTCGAGGAGGAGCTGTGCCGCATCCTCGACCGAGGCCGCACCCTTGGCCTTCACCAGCGCGGCGAGCGCCTTGATCAGCGGGTGCGAGGGGTTCACCTCGAGGATCGGCGCCGAAACCGAAATCCCTGAATCCTTCTGCCGCGACAGCAGCTTCTCCAGCGTGCGGTCCATCATGCTGTCGTTGACGATACAGACGGCGCTCTCCGTCAGGCGCTTCGAGGCGCGCACGTCCTTCACCCGCTCGCCCAGCGCCTGCTTCAGCGCGGCGGTGAGGACAGCGGTTGCGGCATCATCCGCCGCATCGGGCTTCGCCTCATCCTTCGCCGCGATCAGGTCGAGATCGGCCGAGCCCTGCGTCACCGACTTGAACGGCTTTCCTTCGTAGCCCAGCGCCGTGCGCACCCAGAACGAGTCGACCGGATCAGTGAGCAGCAGCACCTCGACGTCGCGCGCCTTGTAGCCCTCGAGCTGCGGCGAGGCCTTGGCCTTGGCGGCGTCCTCGGCGGTGAGATAGTAGATCGCGGTCTGGTTCTCCTTCAGCCCGGCGATGTAGTCCTTGAGGCTCACCCGTTCGCCCTTGGTCGTGGTGAAGCGCACCAGCTCGTAGAGCTGGTCGCGGCGCTCCATGTCTTCGTAGAGGCCTTCCTTCAGCACCGGGCCATAGATGTCCCAGAGCTTGTCATAGGCGGCAGCATCCGTTTCGCTGAGCTTCTTCAGTTCGGCCAGCACCTTGTTGGTGACCGCCTTGCGGATTGCCGCCACCTGCGGATTGTTCTGCAGCATCTCGCGCGAGATGTTGAGCGGCATGTCCTCCGAGTCGATGACGCCGCGCACGAAGCGCAGGTAGGCCGGCAGCATCTCCACGTCGTCGGCGATGTAGACGCGCTTCACATAGAGCTTCTGGCGGCCGCGGCGCTCGGGGTCGTAGAGGTCGAAGGGGCGCTCGGCCGGCACGTAGAGCAGCACAGTATATTCATGCCGCCCCTCGGCGCGGTAGTGCAGCGTCAGCGCCGGGTCGGAATAGCTGCCCGAGATGTGGCCGAAGAATTCCTTGTGCTGTTCCGCCGTGATGTCGGACTTCGGCCGCGTCCAGATGGCGTTGGCGGAATTGATCTGCCGCGCCGTCTCGCTGCCCACCGCCAGCATGATCGGGTGCGCGATGTGGTCGGAATAGGTGCGCACCACCTGCTCGAGCTTCCAGTCCTCGAGGAATTCGAGCGCATCGTCCTTGAGGTGCAGCACGATCGCGGTGCCGCGCGGTGCGCTCTCGACCGGCGTCACGGTGAAGCTGCCCGAACCGTCGGAGGACCACATGTAGGCCTTGTCCGATCCCGCCCGGCGCGAGATGACGTCGACCTTCGAGGCGACGATGAAGCCCGAATAGAAGCCGATGCCGAACTGGCCGATCAGGTGCACGTCGCCTTGGCTTCCCTTCACCCGCTCGACGAAGGCCTGGGTGCCCGACCTGGCGATGGTGCCGAGATTGTCGACCAGTTCCTGCTCGCTCATGCCGATGCCGGTGTCGGTGATGGTGAGCGTCTTCCGCTCCTTGTCGGGCGTGATGGTGATCGAAAGCGCGGGCTGGCCCTCGAGCAACTCAGGGTGGGATATTGCCTCGTAGCGCAGCTTGTCGAGCGCGTCGGCGGCGTTGGAGATCAGTTCGCGCAGGAACACGTCGCGGTCGGAATAGACCGAGTGCACCATCAGGTGGAGAAGCTTCGCCACCTCCGCCTGGAACTGATGCGAGGTCGCAGTCGTGGTGGCGTGCGTGGTCGCCGTGTCAGTGGCCATGTCACCCTCTTCACAAGCATGTGATGAATTGATGAGAGCCATATCGGGTGCCGCCTCGCGATGGTCAAGAGGGCGGAAACAAAAGAGAAAAGGCCGAAGCGCTGGGCTCCGGCCTTCGAAACTCTCTGAGATTACGCCTCAACTCACTGAAACTTGGGGGTGGCCCGGCCGGCTACACGAGATCCGGGGGGCTGGGGGGCTGAGATTTCCGAAGCTCAACACCAGCCGGGCCGCTAGAGGCAACGATTCATGTATGGCCCTCGACATGGGCGGCAGCTTGATCGCAATGCGGCCAAAACGTGATTTCTGCAGCCTGCTTGCCAAGGCCGTGGAACGGGTTCATCCTCGCAGGCGTCATCAGCCTGTCACGAGCAGCGGGGTCACCCAGTTGGACAAGACGGACGACATAATTCCGCTCCGGCCCTGGGAGGCAAGTGCCCCGGCCGGACAGACCCTCTCAAGCCAGCCCCACCCGCAAAAACCACCCGAGCGCGTCGCCTTCGACCGCAAGGAACTGCAGACCATTCTCGGCTTCTACGGCACCAGGGTGGCGGAAGGCGAATGGCGCGACTACGCCATGGACTTCGGGCGCGACAAGGCGGTGTTCTCGGTGTTCCGCCGCGCCTCCGAGGTGCCGCTCTACCGCATCGTCAAGGATCCGGCGCTGGCGCGGAAGCAGGGCATGTATTCGGTGGTGGCGCAGACCGGCCTCATCCTGAAGCGCGGCCATGACCTGGCCGCCGTGCTGCGCGTGCTGGCCAAGACGCCGAAGCTTTCCACCATCTGACTGTGGGCAACGAAAAACCCCGGCCTTTCGACCGGGGTTCGTTTTCTGTCTCGCCGTTCGCCTAGTTGCGGTTGCCGAACAGCCGCAGCAGCATCAGGAACAGGTTGATGAAGTCGAGGTAGAGGTTGAGCGCACCCATGATGGCCTTGCGGCCGCTCACCGTGCCGTCATCCGACTCGAGATACATCTCCTTGATCTTCTGCGTGTCGTAGGCGGTGAGACCGGTGAAGATCAGCACGCCGAGGACCGAGATCACCCAGGCCAGGCCCGAGCTCGCGAGGAAGATGTTGACCAGCGAGGCGACGATGATGCCGATCAGGCCCATGAACAGGAACGAGCCCATCGAGGTCAGGTCGCGCTTCGTGGTGTAGCCATAGACGCTCATCGCGCCGAAGGTGATCGCGGTGATCAGGAACACCCGGGCGATGCTGTCATGGGTGTAGACGAGGCCGAGCGACGCGAAGCTCACGCCCATCAGGGCCGCATAGATCCAGAACGTCAGCTGCGCGGCGGACACGCTCATGCTGTTGATCCGGAAAGACATGAAAAGAACCATGGCAAAGGGCGCCAGCACCAGCACCCACATCAGCGGGCCGGTGAAGATGGCCTGGCCGAAGGGCGTGAGCTGCATGCTCGCACCCGAGCTGTCGACGGCAGCCATGAAGGTCAGGACGGCAGCCACCGCGGTGATCCCGAGGCCGGCAGCCATGTAGTTGTAGACCTTGACCATATAGGAGCGGAGCCCCTGGTCGATGTCCACCCGGGACGAAGTCCCGACTTGGGGTTGAAAGCGGGTATCGGCCATAGTTGTCGTTCCTCCAGAAAGCCTCGGTGCGAATATGGGTTCGCACCACTTCTGCGACAAGTTACAGGAAATTTAGGAAAGCCACAACGCGATCACGAATTGGCGAGCAGTTCCATCTTCCGGGCCAGCGCCACGTCCTTTTCGGTGACCCCTCCTGCCGAATGGGTCGACAGCGTCACCTCCACCCGCCCGTAGACGTTCGACCATTCCGGGTGGTGGTCGGCCTTCTCGGCATAGAGCGCCACCCGGCTCATGAAGCCCCAGGCCTGCGAGAACGACTTGAACTGGTAGGTCTTGGTGATGGCGTCGCGCCCCTTGGCCTCCGTCCACCCGTGCAATTCATGGAGCGCCTTGGCGCGTTCGACACCGACCAGTGGCTTGTCCGTCATAAACCTGCCTGCAAACGATATGATTCCTCGACCGCATAGGGACCACCCCCACGCGACGGGCGCGACGAGAAGAGCACGAAACGCCCCACCTCGAAGACCCGGCTCTTGTAGAGGTTATGGGAGGCGACGAAGGCGTGCAAGGCCCGCAGGTTCGGCTCCTTCAGCCGGGCGAGTGTCACGTGCGGGGCGAACTTGCGCTGCTCGGCGGGCATGCCGAGTGCCTGGCAGATGCGCTCGTGGATCGACTGCAGCCGCCTGAGCTCCGGGCTCTCCTCGACCGCGGCGTAGAGCGAATGCGGCTTGTTGCCGCCGAACACGTCGCAGCCCGACAACCGGAGCTTGAACGGCCGCGCCTCGACACCCTCGAGCTCGTAGCTGATCTCGCGCGCCAGTCCCTCGTCGATGTCGCCGATGAAGCGCAGCGTGATGTGATAGGATTCCCTGTCGATCCAGCGCGCTCCACTGATTCCGCCGCGCATCAGGTCGAGGTCGAAGGCCACATCGTCCGGAATTTCGACACCGGTGAAGAGTCGTGGCATGCGGGGCCTCCTTTGCCGTGAAGGATGGGCGAATCGCGATCGTTCAACGGTATCGCGAAATTCGCCAATCCAAAGCGCTAATTTCCGGCAGTCTTGCCCAGCAATTGCTCAACGCTGGGCAGGATGCGGCCGACGATCACGTCGACGCCGGCCGGGTTCGGATGCATGCCGTCGCCCTGGTTCAGCTTGGGGTCCGCCGCCACGCCGTCGAGGAAGAAGGGATAGAACAGGACCGCAGGATGCTTCGCGGCGAGCCGCTGATACATGCCGTCGAACTGGCTCTGGTAATCCGGCCCCATGTTGGGCGGCGCCTTCATTCCGGCGAGCAGGGTTGGAAGCTTCTTCTGCTCCAGCGCGGTGAGCAGCTGGTCCAGCGCCTGCTCGGCCTGCGCCACCGGCATGCCGCGCAGCGCATCGTTGGCGCCGAGTTCCACGATCACCGCATTCACCGGTTCGGACAGCGCCCAGTCCAGCCGGGCCGCGCCATCGGCGGCAGTATCGCCCGAGACCCCGGCGTTGATCACTTTCACGTCATGGCCCCTGGCCTTCAGGGCGGCCTCGAGCTTGACCGGGAAGACGTCCGCCGGACCAAGCCCCAGCCCCGCCGTCAGGCTGTCGCCGAGGGCGAGGATGGTCTGCGGGGCGGCGGCGCCGCCGCCGGCGGTCAGGACGAGGAGCGCGAGGGCGGTGAAAAGTTTCAGCATGTTGGTCACTTAAGCGCCATGGTTGTCCGGTTCAAGCATCCGGACCTCGACTAACGCCGTAACGGAAGCCAATGTTCGACGCCATGACCACCGCCGCCGTCTCCCTCCGGAACGTCCACCTGACGCTGCCCAGCCGGGCCGGCGATGTCGACATCCTGCGCGGTGTGGACCTCGAGGTGAGGCCGGGCGAGGCGCTCGGCATCGTCGGCCCCTCGGGCTCCGGCAAGACCACGCTGCTGATGGTGATCGCCGGGCTTGAGAAGGCCTCGAAGGGCGAGGTGACGGTGGCGGGGAAGCCGCTCGGCGGCTTGGGCGAGGACGAACTCGCCGCCTTCCGCCGCGACCATGTCGGCATCGTGTTCCAGTCCTTCCACCTCATCCCCACCATGACGGCGCTGGAGAACGTCGCCGTGCCGCTGGAATTCCGCGGCGCGAAGGATGCGATGGAGGTCGCGGCCAGCCGCCTCGGCCAGGTCGGCCTCGGCCACCGTCTCGACCATTATCCGAGCCAGCTCTCGGGCGGCGAGCAGCAGCGCGTGGCGATTGCCCGCGCGCTCGCCTCGGGGGCGAAGATCATCATCGCCGACGAACCCACCGGCAATCTCGACCACGTCACCGGCGAGCAGATCATCAGGCTGCTGTTCGACGTGAAGGAGCAGAGCGGCACCTCGCTGATCCTCGTCACCCATGACCGTGCGCTGGCCCAGCGCTGCGACCGCATGGCGGAGGTGCTCGACGGCCAGATCGTCGCCGGAGCCATGCCGTGAACCTGGCCCTCTGGCTGCGCTTCGCAGCCCGTGACCTGCGCTCGGGGCTGCAGGGCTTCTGGATCTTCCTCACCTGCCTCGCCCTTGGCACCGGCACCATCGCCATCATCGGCGCGCTGTCGGCCGCAGTCGAGCGCGGCATCGACGAGCAGGGCCAGCCGCTCTTGGGCGGCGATCTCGAATTCTCGCTGATCCACCAGCAGGCGACCGATCCGCAGCTCGCCTTCATCGCCTCCAAGGGCACGCTGAGCAAGGTCGCCACGGTGCGCGGCATGGCGCTCACCAGGGACAACACCGCCCTCGTCGAGGTGAAGGCGGTCGACGGCAACTACCCGCTCTACGGCACGCTGGCGCTCGACGGCGGCATGCCGCTCGGCGAGGCGATCGCCACGAAGGACGGCCTCGCCGGTGCCGCCGTCGACCCGCTGCTGCTCGGCCGCCTGGGGCTCAAGCTCGGCGACACGGTGAAGCTCGGCAACGCTGAAGTGCAGATCCGCGCCGTGATCAAGACCGAGCCGGACCGGCTCTCCGACACGCTGGTGATCGGCCCGCGCTTCATGATCTCGCCCGCGACGCTCGATGCCACCCAAATCGTGCAGCCGGGAAGCCTCGTCACCTATCGCTACCGCGTGAAGCTCGCCGATGCCTCCGAGTCTGCCGCCAAGGAGGTCGAGAAGCAGGCCAACGAGAGCTTCAAGGATGCCGGCTGGCGCATCCGCACCCGCAACAATGCCGCGGCGGGCGCCGACGGCTTCGTCGAGCGGCTCGGCTATTTCATGACCCTCGTCGGGCTTGCCTCGCTGATCGTCGGCGGTGCCGGCATCGCCAATGCGGTGCAGGCCTTCGTGGCGCGCAAGATGGGCGCCATCGCCACGCTCAAGTGCCTCGGCGCCTCGGCGCGCGACGTGATGGGCATCTACCTCACCGAGATCCTGCTGGTGGCGATGATTGCCATCGCACTCGGCCTCGCGGCGGGCGCCATCGCGCCGCCGCTGCTCACCGCGCTGCTCGGCGACATCATCCCGGTGCCGCTGTCGGAGCATTTCAACGCCTGGCCGCTGGTCTTCGCCGGCGCGCTCGGCCTTCTCACCACGCTGGCCTTCGCGCTGTGGCCGCTCGCCCATGCCCGCCAGGTGGCCGCCGCCGCGCTGTTCCGCGCCCGCAGCGTGCCGGTGCGCGGCTGGCCGGGCCTGGGCGCCGCACTCGCCACCTTCCTTGCGCTGGCACTCATGGCGGCGCTCACCTTCTATGCCTTCGAGAACGTCAAGGTGACGGCCTATTTCCTCGGCGGCCTCGTCGCGAGCTTCGTGGTGCTGCTGGCGCTGGCGCAGCTGATCATCCGCGGCACCGAGCGCCTGCCGCGCAGCCGCTCCGCCATCTGGCGCTATGCGCTGGGCAACATCTCGCGCCCCGGCTCGGCGGCGGCCTCGGTGATCCTGGCGCTGGGCCTCGGCCTCACCCTGTTCGTCACCCTGGCGCTCACCGACCGCAGCGTGACGCGCGAGCTGCTCTCCTCGATCCCGCAGCGCGCGCCGGCCTTCTTCTTCATCGACGTGCCGAACGGCGAACTGCAGGCCTTCAAGGACGGGCTGATGAAGGAGCCGGGCGTCACCCACGTGAACAACACGCCCATGCTGCGCGGCCGTGTGGTGGCGGTGAAGGGTGTTCCGACGGAAAAGGTGAAGGCGTCCCCCGAGTCGAACTGGGCGCTGAAGGGCGACCGCGGCATCACCTATGCCGAGACGCTGCCCGAGGGCTCGCAGCTGATGTCGGGCGAGTGGTGGCCGGCCAATTACAGTGGCCCGCCGCTGGTCTCTCTGGTCGACGAGATCGCCGACGGCATCGGCGTGAAGATCGGCGACGAGATCACCGTCAACGTGCTGGGCCGCGACATCACGGCGAAGGTCGCCAGCCTGCGCCACGTCAACTGGAAGAGCCTCGGCATCAATTTCGTCATGGTGTTCTCGCCCAACACGCTGAAGGGCGCGCCGCACAACCACATCGTCACGGTGGAGATGAAGGGCGGCGACGAGGCCCAGCTCTTGAACGCCATGGCGCGCGCCTACCCCTCGGTGACGGCGGTGCGCGTCAAGGATGCGATCGAGATGGTGAGCAGCCTGCTGGAGAGGATGCTGGTGGCGATCCGCGGCGCCAACATCCTCACGCTCCTCACCGGCATGCTGGTGCTGGCAGGTGCGCTCGCCGCGGGCCTCTCGGAGCGGCTCTACGAGGCCGTGGTGCTCAAGACCTATGGCGCCACCAAGCGCCAGCTGGTCGGCGCCTTCGTCATCGAATATGCCGGGTTGGGCCTCGCCGCCGCGCTCTTCGGCATCGCCGTCGGATCGGCCGCCTCGTGGTTCCTGTCGCATTTCATCCTCGAGATTCCGTGGAGCTTCTCGGCGCCGACCGCGGTGCTCACCGCACTGCTCGCCATGGCGGTGACGGTCGCGGGCGGCCTCGCCGTCACCTGGCGGGCCCTTTCGGCCAAGCCGGGGCCACTGCTGAGAAACGAGTAGAATTCGCCGCCAACACGCGATAGTCAGGCTCCATGGTCGTTCTCAACCGCATCTACACCCGCACCGGCGATGCCGGCGAAACCGCGCTCGGCAGCGGCGAGCGTGTGTCCAAGGCGCATCTGCGCATCCAGGCCTATGGCACGGTGGACGAGACCAACGCGACGCTCGGCGTCGTCCGCCTCCACACCGGCTCGCCCGAGATGCACAAGCTCGACCAGATGCTGGCGCGCATCCAGAACGAGCTGTTCGATCTGGGCGCCGATCTCTGCGTGCCCGATACCGGCAAGGACCTGGGCTACGAGCCGCTGCGCATCCTGCCCAAGCAGTACGAGCGCATCGAGGCCGAGATCGACGAGCTCAACGGCGAGCTTTCGCCGCTGCGCTCCTTCGTGCTGCCGGGCGGCCACCCGGCCGCGGCGCATCTCCATGTGACGCGTACCGTGTGCCGCCGCGCCGAGCGCCTCATCGTCGAGCTGGCCTCGCACCAGGGCGAGCACGTGAGCGAGGGCGCCATCGCCTATGTGAACCGCCTCTCGGACTTCTTCTTCGTCGCCAGCCGCTGGGCCAATGCCCGCTCGGGTGCGGGCGACGTGCTGTGGGTGCCGGGCAAGACGCGGACTCCCTGAGCGCCGATGTTCATTCCCCTTCACGACTCCACCCCGCTGAAGGTCATCCGCTTCCAGGCCGTCACCATCACCATCATCGCGCTGAACGTGGTGATGTATCTCACCACCGGCGCCTTCAACTCCGAGGCGGTGCTCGACCAGATCGCCTCGGGCTGGGGCGTGGTGCCGGGCGAACTCACCCACAGTGCAGCGCCCATCCTGACCTACGACCCGGTCGCCGAGCCCTTCACGCTGGTCACCTACATGTTCCTCCATGCCGGCTGGTGGCACCTGATCTCCAACATGCTGTTCCTCTGGGTCTTCGCCGACAACATCGAGGACGCCTATGGCCATGCCGCCTTCGCCTTCCTCTACCTGATGTCGGGCGTGGTGGCGGCACTCCTCTACGTGCTGCTGGCGCCGGGTTCGCGGGTGCCGCTGGTGGGCGCCTCGGGGGCCGTTTCGGGCATTCTCGGGGCCTATGTGGTGCTGTTCCCCAAGGCCCGCGTGTGGATCCTGCTGTTTTTGCGCATTCCGCTGCGGATCGGCGCCCTCTGGGTGCTGGGCGGCTGGTTCCTGCTGCAGGTTTTCTCGTGGTGGATGGACCGCGCCGACCCCGAGGCCGGCATCGCCTGGGCCGCCCATATCGGCGGCTTCATCGCCGGGGCGGGCCTGACCTATGCCATCCGGCGGCGGTTGTGGCTGCGGCTGGAGCCCGAAAGCGGCGATTTGGCCGAAACATAGGTCGCATTCGGCCATCAAGCGGCGTTGCTGGAATTGACTTGAGGTTTTCCCCTCACTAGGGTCCGGCCACTTTTTCAAAGACCGCCATATCGAGGAACAGAATGAAAGTCCTGGTCGCTGTGAAGCGGGTCGTTGACTACAACGTCAAGATCCGTGTGAAGGCCGACGGTTCGGGTGTCGAACTGGCCAACGTGAAGATGTCGATGAATCCCTTCGACGAAATCGGCGTCGAGGAGGCGGTGCGCCTCAAGGAAGCCGGCAAGGCGACCGAGGTCGTGGCCGTCACCATCGGCCCGGCGCAGGCGCAGGAAACCCTGCGCACGGCGCTCGCCATGGGCGCCGACCGGGCCATCCTGATCAAGACCGACGATCTGGTGGAGCCGCTGGCCGTCGCCAAGATGCTGAAGGGCGTGGTCGAGGCCGAAAAGCCGGAGATCGTCATCCTCGGCAAGCAGGCGATCGACGACGACTGCAACCAGACGGGCCAGATGCTGGCAGCCCTGCTGGGCTGGCCGCAGGCCACCTTCACCTCGAAGCTCGAGCCGGGCTCGGGCGAGGCGCAGATCACCCGCGAGATCGACGGCGGCCTGCAGATGCTGAAGGTCAAGCTGCCCGCGGTGGTCACCACCGACCTCCGCCTCAACCAGCCGCGCTATGCCTCGCTGCCGAACATCATGAAGGCGAAGAAGAAGCCGCTCGACGAGAAGACGCCCGCCGATTACGGCGTCGACACCGCGCCGCGCCTCAAGGTCGTCAAGACCGAGGAGCCGCCGAAGCGCCAGGCCGGCATCAAGGTGGGCTCGCCTGCCGAACTCGTCGCCAAACTCAAGGAAGCGGGAGCAATCTGATGGCTGTCCTCCTCATCGCCGAACACGACAATGCGTCGATCAAGGACGCGACCCACAAGGCGCTGACCGCCGCTGCGCAGATGGGCGGCGACGTCCATGTTCTGGTCGCCGGCAACAACGCGTCGGGCGCTGCCGCAGCGGCGGCGAAGCTCGCCGGCGTGAAGAAGGTCCTTCACGTCGACTCAGGCACCCTCGAGCGCCCGCTGGCCGAGCCGATGGCCGCGCTGATCGTCTCGCTGGCGCCTGCCTACGAGCACATCGTCTCGCCCGCCACCGGCAACGGCAAGAACTTCATGCCGCGCGTCGCGGCACTCCTCGACGTGATGCAGGTCTCCGACATCTCGGAAGTGAAGTCGCCCGACACCTTCGTGCGCCTGATCTATGCCGGCAACGCGGTGCAGACCGTGCAGTCGACCGATCCCAAGAAGGTCATCACCGTGCGCACCGCTTCCTTCCCGGCGGCGGGCGAGGGTGGTGCCGCCGAAATCGTGAAGATGGATGCTCCCGCCGACCCGGGCCTCTCCTCCTACCAGGGCGAGAACCTGTCGAAGTCGGACCGTCCGGAACTCACCTCGGCCAAGATCGTCGTCTCCGGCGGCCGCGGCATGCAGAACGGCGACAACTTCAAGCTCCTCGACTCGGTGGCCTCGAAGCTCAACGCCGCCGTCGGCGCCTCGCGCGCCGCGGTCGACGCGGGCTACGTGCCGAACGACTACCAGGTGGGCCAGACCGGCAAGGTGGTCGCCCCCGACCTCTACATCGCGGTCGGCATCTCGGGCGCCATCCAGCATCTCGCCGGCATGAAGGACTCGAAGATCATCGTCGCCATCAACAAGGATGAAGAGGCGCCGATCTTCCAGGTGGCGGATTACGGCCTCGTCGCCGACCTGTTCACCGCCGTGCCGGAACTCGACGCGGAGCTCGCCAAGCTCGGCAAGTGATCGTTTCACATCATGCGTTCTGAGGGGCGGCTCCGGCCGCCCTTTTTCTTTGCACGGAGCATAAGCCATCACTCAGGACCTGATGCGAAGCCATCAACCGGCCGCTCATTCATGCAATCGTCGCAGAACCCCAATCTAAAGTGCTATTGCTGCAACTGCGAAACGCTCTTGCCCTGCCAATGGGCGCGATATAGGCTCCGGCAGCATTCGAATTCAGGCACTTTGTTATCATGCAGATCAAGAAAGTCGGCGTCATCGGCGCCGGTCAGATGGGCAACGGCATCGCGCATGTCTGCGCGCTGGCGGGCTATGACGTCGGCCTCTACGACGTCAGCAAGGAGCGCATCGAAGCGGGCCTCGCCACCATCAACGGCAACCTTGCCCGCCGCGTCCGCTCCGGCAAGCTGTCGGAAGCCGATCGTGACGCCACCCTGTCGCGCATCAAGCCCGTGCCGTCCTACGAGGGCTTCGGCGACTATGACCTGGTCATCGAAAGTGCGGTGGAGGACGAGCAGGTCAAGCGCAAGATCTACCAGGCCCTCTGCCCGCACCTGAAGCCGGAGTGCCTCGTCGGCTCCAACACCTCCTCGATCTCGATCACGCGGCTTGCCGCCGCCACCGACCGCCCCGAGAAGTTCATGGGCATTCACTTCATGAACCCGGTGCCGGTGATGGAGCTCGTCGAGCTCATCCGCGGCATCGCCACCGACGAGCAGACCTTCTCGGTCGCCAAGGAATTCGCCGGCTCGCTGCACAAGACCGTCGCGGTCTCGGAGGACTTCCCGGCCTTCATCGTCAACCGCATCCTGCTCCCCATGATCAACGAGGCGATCTACACGCTGTATGAGGGCGTGGGCGGCGTGGAAGCGATCGACACCGCCATGAAGCTCGGCGCCCGCCACCCGATGGGGCCACTGGAACTGGCCGACTTCATCGGCCTCGACACTTGCCTCTCGGTGATGCAGGTGCTGCATGACGGCCTCGCCGACTCGAAGTACCGCCCCTGCCCGCTCCTCGTGAAATACGTCGAGGCCGGCTGGCTCGGCCGCAAGACCAACCGCGGCTTCTACGACTACCGCGGCGAGACTCCGATCCCGACGCGCTGAGCGGCGGCATCTCCTATTGTTTCACCTCCCCCGGGCTCGACCCGGGGGTCCTTTTCCGCCGCAGCCACAAAAGATGCGCGGATCAAGTCCGCGCAAGGTGAGGACGGGGTTACGCAGCCCGTGCGCTGTCAAACGATTGCTTCATTAAATTTCGAATCAATCGACCTTGAGTTGTCTCGGATATTCTCATAGTCTCTGGAAGCGCGCGGATAGAGCCATTGAAGATCGGGTAGTAGCATGAGCGTTGTTCTCACCTTCGCCCAGCCGGACTTCTCAACGGTAGAGAAGGTCAAGGAATACCTTCTGCATCGCCCAAATTACTCAGAATTGGGCAGACTCATCGACTATGACAATGCAGACACAGGATGCGGGTTCTCTGTCGAGTTCAATTCCAGCCCAGATTCTGTTGATTTGGAGCAAAGCGGACCTGCGCTCGGTTTTCTCCTGAACTACAATCGGCCCAAGCCTTTTATCCGGGAAGCAATTGCAGAAATTTCGGCGTTCAATAAAGTTTTCCCGGGTCCGTTCTACAATGAAGAGACCTCCCAAATCGAAGCTTTCGAGGCTGAACGTTTTCTTGAGGGCTGGTCGCGGGCTAACGATTACTTCATCCGGAAACTGTCAAAGGAATCGAATTGGTATCAGGTCTTTGCACCTTCAGCCATTGTCGAGAAAGTTTGGGCTTGGAACGCCCATCGCCAAACTTTGCAGATGGAGGTCGGCGATGATCTTTTCGTTGCTAACGTGATCTGGCTGAAACAAGACAAATCGGCGGCAATTCCGCACATTCTGTGGGCTGATACAGTAAGGACTTTGTTTCCCGACTTTATCGACTGTTTCGCACTCGGGACCCCGAAGAAGGTTGGATGGAGACCGTGCAATCGCAGGGCTGAAGCTGAGACGGAATACCGGATCGTGCCGGGAGCGACGACTTATGCCAATGCCACTCTTGAGCCCATAACCATTCGTGGGACGCGGGCTTACGCTACCCCAATTAACATTCCCGATTCATTGCTGAGGGCAGTGAGGGCAATAGCGCCAATGCAATCTGGTGCCGATCATTTCGTGCATGCGTCCTTCGTGATTGAAGCAGAAATACTCCAAACAGCATGACGATTTCCCGCCGACTGGTCCAATCTTACAACGATAAGACATCAGCTCAGCGTGACTGCTTTGGCCTACCCAACTTCCACAACTGCCGCGGCGAAAAGCCGGTCCCGACGCGCTGAGCTGAGCCTGTACCACGCCATTGAGCCGTCACCCCAGCGCAAGCGGGGGCCCCGCTTCGGGCGGCGAGCGCGTGGAAAGCTGGATCCCAGCTTGCGCTGGGATGACGGCTTGTGAGACGGATGAGGGGCCCCATGCTTCAATTCGTAACGATTGCTTTTCGGCCTGACGGGGTGGGCCGCTACCCCCCTACCGGGGTCGCCAGGGCCGCCTTGATCAGCGCCTGTGCCTCCGGGCTGGCCCAGTCGGCGGGGCCCAGGATGCGGCCCAGCTCGCGGCCCTGGCGGTCGATGAGAAGGGTTGCAGGAAGCCCGGCCGACTGCAGGTCGGTGACGATCTTCGTCGAGGGCTCGACATAGAGCTTCAGGTTGTCGACGCCGGTCTCCTTCAGGAAGGCGGCGGAGGCCTCGGCCCCCTTGCGGTCGACGCTGACGGCCACCACCTCGAACTGGTCGGAGCCCAGCGCCTTCTCCAGCTGCGAAAGATCCGGCATCTCCTTGCGGCACGGCGCGCACCAGGTGGCCCACAGGTTCAGCAGCACCACCCGGCCCTTCCAGTCACTGAGCCTCAGCGCCTTGTCCGCACCGTCCTGGAAGCTCAGGTCGGGTAGCGCCTTGGGCTCAGGATGGATCAGGAAGGCCGCCAGGGGGCCCGATGCGAGGTCGCGCGGCAGGGCTCCGGCGGCAGTCGCCGCTGCCGAAGCAGCGGTTTCCGCAGGTCCGGCCTTGCGCGTGCCCGCCTCATACAGATAATAGCCCGTAATCGCTGCGAGAATGACGAGGCCGGCCGCGATCTGCGCCAGGGGGCCGGATTTCTTCTTTTCGGTGCTCATGCGCAGGGTGTCTCGGACGGAATGAAGGAATTTCGATGACCAACAAGATGTGGGGCGGGCGTTTCCAGTCGGGGCCGGACGCGATCATGGAAGAGATCAACGCCTCGATCGGCTTCGACAGGCGCCTGTTCCGGCAGGACATCGCAGGCTCGAAGGCGCATGCCGCGATGCTGGCGAAGCAGGGAATCATCTCGAAGTCCGACGCGGCGGAAATTAGGAAGGGCCTCGACCAGGTGCAAGCCGAGATCGAGGCCGGCAAGTTCACCTTTTCGCGCGCCCTCGAGGACATCCACCTCAACGTCGAATCCCGGCTGAAGGAGCTGATCGGCCCCGCCGCCGGCCGGCTGCACACGGCGCGCTCGCGCAACGACCAGGTGGCGCTCGATTTCCGCCTCTACGTGCGCGACACGGTCGACCATCTCGATGCCCAGCTGAAGGAGCTGCAGCTCGCACTCGCCACCAAGGCGGAGCAGCACGCCGCCACCGTCATGCCGGGCTTCACCCATCTGCAGGTCGCCCAGCCCGTGACCTTCGGCCACCACATGCTGGCCTATGTCGAGATGCTGGCGCGCGACCGCTCGCGGCTTGCCGATGCGAGAAGGCGCATGAACGAGAACCCGCTCGGTGCCGCCGCACTCGCCGGCACGAGCTTTCCCATCGACCGCCACATGACGGCGGCGGCGCTCGGCTTCGACCGCCCGACGCGCAACTCGCTCGACACCGTGGCAGACCGCGACTTCGTGCTCGAGACGCTGTCGGCCTGCGCCATCTGTTCGATGCATCTCTCGCGGCTGGCGGAGGAGATCGTCATCTGGTCGACCAGCCAGTTCCGCTTCATCAAGCTCTCCGACAAGTTCACCACCGGCTCCTCCATCATGCCGCAGAAGCGCAATCCCGATGCCGCCGAACTGGTGCGCGCCAAGCCCGGCCGCATCATCGGCGCGCTCTTGTCGCTGCTCACCGTGATGAAGGGCCTGCCGCTGACCTATTCCAAGGACATGCAGGAGGACAAGGAACCGGCCTTCGACGCCTTCGACAACATGTCGCTGGCGATTGCCGCCACCACCGGCATGGTGAGGGACATGGTCCCCAACAGGGACGAGTTGCGCAAGGCCGCGGCCTCGGGCTTCTCGACCGCCACCGACCTCGCCGACTGGCTCGTCCGTACACTGAAAATGCCGTTCCGCGACGCGCATCACGTGACCGGCAGCCTCGTGGCGCTGGCGGAAAAGCAGGGCTGCGATCTTCCCGAACTGCCGCTCGCCGCCATGCAGTCGGTCGAGAAGCGCATCACCAGGGATGTCTACAAGGTGCTGACCGTCGAGAACTCGGTCGCCTCGCGCCTGAGCTTCGGCGGCACCTCGCCGAAGAACGTGGCGCGCGAGGCGAAGCGCTGGCTCAAGCTGCTGAAAGGATGACTGCGATGAAGACCCTTCTCCTGCTCCTCGCGATGTCGCTCGCTCTTGCCGCCTGCGGCATCAAGGGCGATCCGCAGCCCGAAAAGTCCACCGATACCCAGCAGGCGCAATAGCCGATGCACCACTTCGCCTATCGTGACGGCGTGCTCCATGCAGAGGACGTGAGCCTCAAGGCGCTGGCCGAGGAAATCGGCACGCCCTTCTACTGCTATTCGAGCGCCACGCTGGAGCGCCACTACAAGGTCATGCACGATGCCTTCGCCGGCACCGACCACATGATCTGCTATGCCATGAAGGCGAATTCCAACCAGGCGGTGATCCGCACCATGGCGGAACTGGGCGCGGGCATGGACGTGGTGTCGGAGGGTGAGCTGCGCCGGGCGCTCGCCGCCGGCGTGCCGGCCCGCAAGATCGTGTTCTCCGGCGTGGGCAAGACGGCGCGGGAGATGGCGCTGGCGCTGCGCGAGGGCATCGCCTGCTTCAACGTCGAATCGGAGCCCGAGCTTGAGCTCCTCTCGGAAGTGGCCAAGCGCGTCGGCCAGCGCGCCGCCGTGTCGATCCGCGTCAATCCGGACGTCGATGCGAAGACCCACCACAAGATCTCGACCGGCAAGGCCGAGGACAAGTTCGGCATTTCCTACAAGCGCGCCCGCGAGGTCTATGCCCGCGCCGCCGCACTCCCGGCGATCGACGTCGCCGGCATCGACATGCATATCGGCAGCCAGATCACCGAGCTCGAACCCTTCGCCAAGGCCTTCAGGCTGATGGGCGAACTGACCGAGGAGCTGCGGGCAGACGGCCACAACATCCGCCACCTCGACTTAGGCGGCGGATTGGGCGTGCCCTATCGCGGCACCAACGACGTTCCTCCGCACCCGGACGAATATGCCGCGATGGTGAAGCAGACGCTCGGCCACCTGAACCTCAAGTTCGTGCTGGAGCCTGGCCGCATGATCGTCGGCAATGCCGGGGTGCTGGTGTCGCGTGTCATCTACGTGAAGGACGGCACGGAGAAGCACTTCGTCATCCAGGATGCGGCGATGAACGACCTGATCCGCCCCACCCTCTATGACGCCTACCACGAGATCATCCCCGTCGACGAACCCGCGGCCGGCGAGACCATGCTGGCCGACGTGGTGGGGCCAGTGTGCGAGTCCGGCGACTATCTCGCCAAGGGCCGGAAGCTGCCGCGGATCGAACCGGGCGACCTTCTCGCCACCCTGACGGCGGGGGCCTATGGCGCAGTCCAGGCGGGGACCTACAACACGCGACCGCTCGTTGCGGAGGTGCTGGTCAGGCAGGGCAGGTGGGCACTGGTGCGGCCCCGCCAGACCTACGAGGAGTTGATCGGGCTCGACCGGCTGGCCTCCTGGCAGGAGAAAAAGTGACGGGCCCTGCCGGGTTTCGCGATCGTGATCGGCGGGCGGGCGCATTTTGGCCGCCATCTGTGCTATAGCTGGGCCCGACAATGGCCCGCGAAACTGACAATTCCGCCCGCGTCGAGCGCAAGATCGCCCTGGCCAGGATGGCCCTGGGCTTCGAGCGGCTGTGGAACGTCCTGTTCTGGCCGATTCTCATCCTGGCCGGCAGCGCGGCGCTGGTGATCGGCGGTGTCGCGCCGCTGCTTCCGCCATGGCCGCGGATTCTGCTGCTGGCGGCCCTTGCGGTGGCCTTTCTCTGGTCCCTCATCCCGTTTCTGGGCGTGATCAGGACAGGCTGGCCCGACCGCCACGAGGGCATGCGCCGCATCGAGGAGAGGACGGGCCTCGAGCACCGCCCGGTTTCTGCCCGCGACGACAGGCTGCCGGACACCGTCACCAGTCACTTCCAGAAAGTGCTGTGGCAGGAGCATCGCCTCAGGCAACTGAAACAGCTCGACAGTCTCAAGGCGGGCATGCCGGTCTCGGGCTGGCGCGAACGCGATCCGCTGGCGCTTCGCCTGCTCGCTGCCCTCGCCCTGGTGGCGGCGCTGCTGCTCGGACCCGGACTGCGCAACGGTGTGGGCGACAGTCTGGCGCTGGGCACGGCAGCCGGCAAGTCCGAACTCGCCATGGATGCCTGGCTGAAACCCCCCGCCTACACCGGCAAGACCCCTTTCCTGCTGACCAGCGCCGCCATGGTGGAGCGCCTGAAGCAGGATTCCGAAATCCATGTGCCCGAAAACTCGGTTCTGTCGTTGCGCATCACCGGCGCCCGGGCACCGCAGCTGTCGTTCCGCGAGCCGACGGATGGCAATGCCGCCTCCCCCGAGGTGGCGGGCTTCAAACCGGCCATCAAGGCGGCGGACGGCCTGTTCCAGGCAGATGTGACGCTCACCCGTCCCGCCGTCGTGCAGGTCACCGACGACGGCAAGCTGCTGGGCAGCTGGCGCATGTCGCTGATCCCCGATGCCCCGCCCAAGGTGGAGATCACCGACATGCCGAAGGGCGATTCCTCCGGCATGCTCAGTGCCAAGTGGAAAGTCTCGGACGATTATGGCGTCACGGGCGTGACGTCGGACATCTATCTGGCGGACGACCAGGACGATGGCATCGCCTTCACCGACCCGGGCATCTTCGAGTTCGACCCGCCGAGGCTGCCCATCCACCTGCGCAAGGCGTCACCGCGGGAAGAGGCCGGCGAGTCCAAGGCGGACGTCGCGGAACACCCGTGGGCCGGCCTCATGGTCGAGATGACGCTCGTCGCCAAGGATGCCGCGGGCCACACGACGGAGAGCGACAAGCGCATCTTCCGGCTGCCGGAGCGCCAGTTCACCAACCCGCTGGCGCGCGCCCTCGTCGAGCAGCGCCGCCGCCTCATCCTCAATCCGGAGGAATCCGGCGGGGTGGCCGAGATGCTCGATGCCATCCTCACCTATCCGAAGGACCTGATCGACCGGTCCGGCACGCATATCGCGCTGGCCGGTGTGCTGTCGCACCTGCGCGCCGCCGAGGACCGCGCCGATGTCGACACGGTGATCGGCGATCTCTGGCAGATTGCCGTCAATGTCGAGGACGGCGTGGCTGCCGATGCCAAGGCCGCGCTCGAGGCCGCGCGAAAGGCGCTCGAACAGGCCCTGAAGGACGGTGCCCCGCCCGAACGCATCGCGGAGCTCACAGACAAGCTGCGCAAGGCCCTCGACCGCTACATGCAGTCGATGATGGACCAGGCACAGAAGCAGATGTCGCAGGGCCAGCAGAAGCAGGACCGGCAGCAATCCGGCAAGGTGGTGACGCCCCAGGATCTGAAGAAGATGCTGGACATGATCGACAAGCTGTCGAAGAGCGGCAACAACGAGGCCGCGCAGCAGATGCTCTCGCAGCTCGAGGACATCCTGCGCAACCTGAAGCCCGGCATACCGCAGCAAGGCCAGGCCCAGGGCCAGGAAAGCCCGCTGAGCCAGATGCTCGACAAGCTTTCGGACCTCATGCGCAAGCAGCAGAAACTGATGGACGAGACCCAGCGCATGCCCCAGCAGGGCATGAGCGAGGATGACCAGCAGAACGGCCAGCAGCCCGGGCAGGACAGCCAGAAAGGCACCGGCAGCCTGGGCGACCGCCAGCAGGACCTGAGCAAGATGCTCGACGACCTGATGAAGCAGTTCGGGCAGAACGGCATGCCGGCACCGCCCTCCTTCGGGCAGGCCGGCAAGAACATGAACCGCGCCGAGGGCTCGCTGCGCGAGGGTGACCGCGAGCAGGCACTCGGCGAGCAGGGCGAGGCCATCGACAGGCTGCGCGAGGGGGCCAGGGGGATGGCCGAACAGTTGATGCAGCAGTCGCGCGGGCAGCAGGATTCGCAGGGCCGCGACGGCGAGGCCCGCGGCGACGACCGCGACCCGCTGGGGCGCCCGCTGCCGAGCAGCGGCGAGGACACGGGCCCCCGCAAGGACATGCTGCCCTCTGAACTCGCCATCGAGCGGGCCCGCCAGATCCTCGACATGCTGCGCGCCAAGGCCGGCGAGACCGGCCTCCCGAGATACGAGCGCGACTACATCGACCGGTTGCTCAACGGCCTTTACTGAGGCGCGGTCGCGCCCTGCTCGAGCATGAGACTGCCGGCGGCCAGCCACCAGCGGCCATTGCGGCGGCGGATCGCCGACACGGTGAGACCTCCCGGCAGCGTGCTGCCGATGGTCACGGGAACCAGTGTCCGCTCGGCATCTCCATCGACGGCCACGAAGGCGACGCCATCGACGACGGCGATGAGCTCATAGTCATAAGGGCCATCCGCCACGCCGATGGGCGACCGGGGGTGGCGTGCAGGACCCAGCGACTGCGTGGTCAGCGGATCGCCCGCACCATCCTGCATGATGACCTTGCGCTTGGCAGCCGGAAAGTTGAGCCCGAGGTTGGCGGGAGGATTCTCCATGCCGTTCAGCTTCACCACCTTGTAGGCGGCAAAGGCGATCACCGACGCGGCCAGGGCCAGCGACAAGGCATAGGTGAGGATATCCGTGAACTTCTCAGGCATGAGGCAATCCCGCTCCCTCCGCCGCAGCTTGCCGGATAGAGCTTGCGCCAGTGTTGCGGATGATCAGCGGTCGAGACGAAGCGACAAGCCCTTGCGGGCAAGCGACAGCAGGCAGCGGCCGGCAATGGCTTCCGCGAGCCCCGCGTTCTGCCGCGCCGCCAGCACGTTGGCGGACAGCGTGCTGCCAGCCGTCACCAGGTCGGAAAGGCTCCAGGCCCGGAGCTGGGCCGTCACCAGCCGCTGGCGGCGGAAGAACACCGGCGGCCGGGCCTGCTTCACCACCTGGTCGGCCGTTGCGCCACGGTCGATGGCGAGTCGGAACTCCGCGAGCTTGAGGGCCTGCATGTGCGCGACGCCGAGAAGCCGTCCCGCATCCTGGCCGCCGCGGACGAGATCGTGGAACAGCCGGTCAGCCTCCTCGACATCGCCGCCGAAGACGGCATCCACCAGTTCGTCGGGCGTCGAGCCCGTGTCGTTGCCGCAGATCGCTTCCACGTCCTCGAGGCCGACGCGCTCGTTGCCGAGGCAATAGAGGGCCAGCTTCTCGGCCTCGCGCTTCGCCAGTCCCCGCGCCGTGCCCGCGAGCTCGATGAAGCGCGCGAGCGCCTCCTGGCCGATCTTGAGATGGTCCTGGGCAAGGCTCTGCTCCACCAGGGCAGCGATTTCGCCTGCCTCGGCCTCATAGAGCGGAATGATCAGGGCGTGCGGGCTCTTCTCGAACTGCGCGCGGAGCTGCGAGTTCTTTGCAAGGGCCGGAGCCTCCGCCACCACCAGGTTGCCCTGCGCCTTGCCTTCGAGCAGCGGCAGCGCCGCTTTCAGGAAGCCATCGCCCGCGCCCTTGATCCAGATCGCCTTGGACCCGCCGAACATCGAGATCGACTGCACCTCGTCGACGAGGCGGGCAGGGTCCGAGGCGATGTCCTGCTCGGCGAGGACCATGACGCTGAACGGATCATCGAGCGAGCCCGCCACCTTCCTCACGGCGCGCTGGGCCAGTTCGCGCACCGCGTCACCCTCTTCGCCATAGACCAGGATGGCGGCGATGGCAGGGTCGGGCTTGCGGAGGAAGGCATCGAGCCCGGCAGGCCTGATTGCCGTCATGAGTTCTGCTGCTTGGCGAAGAAGGCCGCGAGCCTCGTGCGGATGTCGATGCCGACCTCGCGGGCGGCCCGCTCCGTCGCATCCTTCTGCGCCTGAAGGTCGGCGAAGGGCTGGCGGATCACGTCATAGGGCACGCGCGAGAAGGTGCTGCCCTTGGTCAGCACCTTGCCGCTGGAGCGGTCGATCAGTTCGTAGCTCGTGGTGATGAGAATGGCCTGACGGGTCACCGCAGGCTGCTTCTTCTGGATGACGCCGTTGTCCTGAACCGTGGTGGTGAGGTTCAGCAGATATTTCTCCTCCCCCTTGCCGGTCTGCATGGACGAAATGAGTTCGTTGCGGATCAGCTGGCCGGGCCGGTCGCTCGCCTCGGGGATCGAGATCCCCGCGAGGTTTCCTGCCACACCGGGCGACTTGGCCGTGGAGCCATAGAGCGGGTGATAGCCGCATCCGGCCAGCACCAGCGCGGCAACCATCAGGAGAATGGCGGAAAGCCTCGGCATCACCCGACAATATTGGCGATACGGCCGGGCACCACAATCACTTTCTTCACCGGCCTGCCCTCGAGCGCCCGGGCCACCGACTCGAGCTTCAGGGCGATGGCTTCGATCGCCTTGGCATCGAGGTCCTTGGCCACCGTGATCTCGTCGCGGCGCTTGCCGTTGACCTGCACGGCAATCGTCACCTGGTCGTCGGCCAGCAGGGCGGGGTCGGCCTTGGGCCAGGCGGTATCGACCACGAAGCCCGGCTGCTTCATCGCCTGCCAGCATTCCTCGGCGAGGTGCGGCATCATGGGCGCCGACATCAGCACGAGGAAACGGGCCGCTTCCTGGACCGAGGCCGCATCGGCCTTTGCTGCGGACAGCGCCGCGCCCAGCGCGTTGGCGAGCTCGTAGATGCGGGCGATGGCGCGGTTGAAGCGCAGCGCGGAGAGATCGTCGGTGACCGCGGCGAGCGCCTTGTGCGCGGCGCGGCGCAGTTCCAGCGAGGCGGCGGCGTCAGGGCCGCCGGCATAATCGGCGCTGTCATTCACCAGGCGCCAGATGCGCTGGGTAAAGCGCCATGCGCCTTCGGCACCGGCTTCCGTCCACTCGATGTCGCGCTCCGGCGGCGTGTCGGAGAGCATGAACCAGCGCGCCGTGTCGGCGCCGTAGCGGGCGATGATGTCGTCCGGGTCGACGACGTTCTTCTTCGACTTCGACATCTTCTCGACGCCGCCCACTTCGAGGGGTTCGCCGGTCTGGGCATGCACCCACTTGCCGTCCTTGTTCACGGCCTCCGACGGCAGCACCCACTCGCCGCTCAGTGTACGGAACGTCTCGTGAATCACCATGCCCTGGGTGAACAGGCTCTCGAAGGGCTCCTTGATGGCGAGGTAGCCCGTCGCCGTCATGGCACGCGCATAGAAGCGCGAATAGAGCAGATGCAGGATCGCATGCTCGACGCCGCCGATATACTGGTCGACGCCCATCCAGTATTTGCCGGCGCTCATGTCCACGGGCTCCGCCGCATGCGGCGAGCAGAAGCGGGCGTAGTACCACGACGAGTCGATGAAGGTGTCGAAGGTGTCGGTCTCGCGCCGCGCCGGCTTGCCGCACGACGGGCAGTTCACATGCTTCCACGTCGGGTGGTGCTCGAGCGGGTTGCCCGGCTTGTCGAAGGTCACGTCCTCGGGCAGCGTCACGGGGAGCTGGTCCTTCGGCACCGGAACGATGCCGCAGGACGCGCAGTGGATCACCGGGATCGGGCAGCCCCAGTAGCGCTGGCGCGACACGCCCCAGTCGCGCAGGCGGAAGTTCACCTTGCGCTCGCCGATGCCCATCTTCTCCATGCGCGTCGCGATCTCCTCCTTCGCTTCGGGCACGCTCATGCCATCGAGGAAGTCGGAGTTGATGAGGACGGTGTTGTCGCCCTCCTTCTCGACGAAGGCCTCGCTGCCGACTTCGAAGGTCTTGGGATCGGTGCCCTTCGGCGCCACCACCGGGATCACCGGCAGGCCATACTTGCGGGCGAAGTCGAGGTCGCGCTGGTCATGCGCCGGGCAGCCGAAGATGGCGCCCTCGCCATAGCCCATCAGCACAAAGTTCGCGGCATACACAGGCAGGCGCACGCCCGGGCGGAAGGGATGGCGGGCATAGAGGCCCAGCGCATGGCCCTTCTTCTCGGCGCGTTCGATCGTCTCCTCCGATGTGCCGAGTGCCGCCACCTCGCGGCGGAAGGCGGCGAGACCCGTATCCTTCTCCGACAGGCGGCGCGCCAGCTCGTGGTCGGCCGAGATGGCGCAGAAGCTGGCGCCGAAGATCGTGTCGTGGCGCGTCGTGTAGACGGTGAGGCGCTCGTCCAGCGCCTTGCCGGTCTCGTCCTCGAGCGCGAAGGAGAAGCGCATGCCTTCCGAGCGGCCGATCCAGTTCTTCTGCATCAGCCGGACTTTTTCCGGCCACTTGCCGAGGCCGTCGAGTGCCGAGAGCAGCTCGTCGGAATAGGCGGTGATCTTGAGGAACCACTGCGCCAGCTCGCGCTTTTCGACCAGCGCCCCGGAGCGCCAGCCGCGGCCGTCGATCACCTGCTCGTTGGCGAGCACCGTGTGGTCGACCGGGTCCCAGTTCACCATCGACACCTTGCGCTCGACGAGGCCGGCCTTCATGAAGTCGATGAACATCGCCTGTTCATGCATGTAGTAGGAGGGATCGCAGGTGGCGATCTCGCGGCTCCAGTCGAGCGCCAGGCCCATCGACTGCAGCTGGCGCTTCATGGTGGCGATGTTGTCGTAGGTCCAGGACTTGGGGTGGATGCCGCGGTCGATCGCCGCGTTCTCGGCCGGCATGCCGAAGGCGTCCCAGCCCATCGGGTGGAGCACGTTGAAGCCCAGCGCCCGGCGGAAGCGGGCGATGACGTCGCCCATGGTGTAGTTGCGCACGTGGCCCATGTGGATGCGGCCCGACGGATAGGGGAACATCTCGAGCACGTAGTATTTCGGGCGCGACGCGTCTTCACGGGCCTCGAAGCTCTTGTGGTCGGTCCAGTGCTTCTGCCAGCGCGGCTCGGCTTCGCGCGGGTTGTAACGTTCGGTGCTCACGGCAGTCTTCCTGTCGAAACGGGGCGGATCGGTGCCACGCTGGTACCAGTCCTTGAAAAGCCCTGCAAGCTTGGCCTAAAGCAGCGTCGTTACAGGAGTTTCCGGCATGGTCCACGAGGGTCTGAAAAAGGTGCTGAACGGGGTGGTGGCGGCCGCCCAGGCGGCTGGCCGGGCGCCTGAGGGCATCACCCTCATCGCCGTGTCCAAGACCTTCGACGGGCCGGAGATCGTGCCGGTGATCGAGGCCGGCCAGCGGGTGTTCGGCGAAAACCGGGTGCAGGAGGCCAAGGCCAAGTGGCCGGCCCTCAAGATGGCCTGGCCGGACGTCGAGCTGCACCTGATCGGGCCGCTGCAGTCCAACAAGGCGGCGGAAGCCGTGCAGCTGTTCGATGCCATCCACACCGTCGACCGGACCAAGATCGCGGCCGAGATCGCCAAGGAAATGCGCCGCCAGGGGAAGCCCCTGAAGCTCTTCGTCCAGGTCAATACCGGCTGCGAGCCGCAGAAGGCCGGGATCGACCCGGCGGCGGCCGATGCCTTCCTGGCCGAGTGCCGGGAGGTCCATGGCCTCGAGATCTCGGGCCTGATGTGCATTCCCCCCGCCGAGGACGACCCCACGCCGCACTTCACCCTGCTGGCCGAAATCGCCCGGCGCAACGGCCTGTCGCAGCTCTCCATGGGCATGAGCGGCGACTATCCGGACGCCATCGCCTGCGGCGCCACCCATGTGCGGGTGGGCTCGGCCATTTTCGGGACGCGCGGCTAGATCCGGATCTTCGTTTTCGGCCCGATCAGGCCGAGGATGATGCGCATGTCGCGCATCGACACCGCGATGCAGCCGGCGGTGGGCCCGCCGTCGGGCTGGCGCAGGTGGAAGAACACCGCACTGCCGTGCCCCTGCACCCGCGGCCGCTCGTTGTGGGAAAGCTCCACCACCACGTCATAGAGATGGTCCGGCCGCTTCATGGTCTCGTGCGCGGTGGCATAGGGAATGCGGACAAGGCGGTTGTAGTTGCGGTCGCCCACCGTCTCGCACCAGCCGTCATGATCCCGCATCACTTGCGCCTTGAGGCCGGTGCGCGGCGGCAAGCCCTTGTCGGCCCGGTAGAACAGGCGGCGGACCTGCCACGCGCCGCGCGGGCTCGCCCCGTCGCCCTCGCGCTTCAGATAGCCCTTGCCGGACCGGCCGATGGAACAGGGAAAGCTCATTTCCCCCACCTTCAACAGGCCCGTTGTGGCCTGCGCATTCAGGGTAAGGACGCGAAGAGTTTGAACAGTTCTTGTCACGGGGCGGGTTTTCCGGCACTTCGGCCTTGAAAAGGCCACGCCGCACCCTAACATTCATCAGCGCCGGGGCAAGCGATTTCAAAGACTTCGGGGCATAGGGGTAGCGATGAGCGGCACCAGAAAGATCATCATCGTCGATGACGACGACATGCTGCGCGAGACGCTCACCGAGCAGTTTTCCCTCCATGACGAGTTCGCAGTGAGCGAGGCCGCCACCGCCACGGCCGGCATCAAGGCGATCAAGGCCGACCATGCCGACCTCGTGATCCTCGATGTCAACCTTCCCGACATGGACGGCCGCGAGGCCTGCAAGATCATCCGCAAGAACGGCTACAAGGGCCCGGTGATCCTGCTCACCGCGCAGGCCTCGGAAGCCGACACCATCCTGGGCCTCGATGCGGGCGCCAACGACTACGTGACCAAGCCCTTCCGTTTCGCCGTGCTGCTGGCCCGCATCCGGGCGCATCTCCGCCAGCACGAGCACAGCGAGGACGCCACCTTCAAGGTCGGCCCCTATACCTTCAAGCCCTCCGCCAAGCTGCTGCTGCGCGACGACAGCCGCAAGATCCGCCTGACCGAGAAGGAAACGGCGATCATCAAGTTCCTGCTGCGCTCGGGCGAGCAGATCGTCAGCCGCGAGGTGCTGTTGCAGGACGTCTGGGGCTACAATGCCGGCGTGACGACCCACACGCTCGAGACCCATGTCTACCGCCTCCGCCAGAAGATCGAGCGCGACCCGTCGCATGCCGAGATCCTGGTCACCGAGGGGGGTGGCTACAAGCTGGTCCCCTGAGCTTGGCGGGCCGCCCCGCCTCATGTAAACGGACCTTAAAGAACGAAGGGGCGAAATGGCGGGTCAGTGCCTTTGTGGCATGGGCCGGGCCGGGATCGGATGAGTGTAAGAGCGGACGTCGAGACATTGCGGGGCATTCCGGTCTTCTCGGAATGCGATGCCGTTCACCTGCAGCTGCTGGCGTTTTCCGCCGTGCGCCAGAGCTTTTCGGCAGGTGAGTTCATCATCCGCCAGGGCAACAAGGGCACCGCCGCATTCCTCATCCTGAGCGGCGAGGCGCGGCTGTCCTCGACCGATGCCGGGCCGCTCGGGTCCGCGGGTGAAGGTGCACTGCTGGGCGAAGTGGCGATGATCGGCGAACGGCCCTATTCGGTCACCGCCACGGCGGTGGATGCGGTTGCGACGGCGCGCATCGACCGCGACCTGTTCATGCGGGTGGCGCGCGAGTTTCCGGAATTCGGCACGGCCGTGTTCGGCGTCCTGTCGCGCCGGCTCGACGGGGTGATGGGCGATCTCGAAGCGGCGCGCCAACAGTTCGAGAAGGCACGCTCCTTCAAGAGCATCTGACGGCTCAGGCGGCGGCGAAGCTGGCCATCACCGGCACGTGGTCGGAGGGTTGTTCCCAGCCGCGCGCTTCCTTCAGGATCTCGACCTTCTTGCAGCTTTCCGCCAGTCCCGCCGTCGACCAGATGTGGTCGAGCCTCCGGCCACGGTCGGCGGCCGCCCAATCGCGGGCCCGGTAGCTCCACCAGGTGTAGAGCTTCTTCTCGGCGGGCACGTGCTGGCGCATCAGGTCCACCCACTTGCCCTTCTTCTGGATGCGCAGCAGCCCTTCGGTCTCGATGGGCGTGTGGCTCACCACCTTGAGCAGCTCCTTGTGCGACCACACGTCATGCTCGAGGGGGGCAATGTTGAGATCGCCCACCAGGATGCTCTCATGGCCCTTTGGCACGCAGTCCTTGCCAAACCATGATTCGAGTTCGGCGATGAACTGGAGCTTGTGGGCGAACTTCTCGTTGATCGCGGGGTCCGGCTCGTCGCCGCCTGCCGGCACATAGAGATTGTGGATGGTGACGGGCTTCTTGCCCGCGAGCGTCACCGAGATGTGGCGGCAGTCTTCCTTGCCGCAGAACGGCTTCGTCGCCTGCGCGAGGAAGGGCCGCTTCGCGATGATGGCGACGCCGTGATAGCCCTTCTGGCCGAACTCGGCGATGTGCTCGTAGCCCGCGTCACGGACGGGGCCGGAGGGAAACTGGCCCTGCGGGCACTTGGTTTCCTGCAGGCACAAGACGTCGGGCTGCCAGCGCTCGAGAAGCTTGGTGACCAGCCCGATGCGGAGACGGACCGAGTTGATGTTCCAGGTTGCGACCTTGAGGCTCATGCCACTGCTCTAGCCGCGTTGACGCGGCCAAGGCAAGCCCTGCGCATTGCCCCGACGGGCGGGTGTGGCGGAACGGCTGATCCGTCCGAACGGGACTAGGGGCCGTTCTTGCTGTCGCGCTTGATCTTGACCACGAAGAGCTGGGGATCGGGCTCGATCCCGGCCTGCAGGTTCTCGAGCGAGACGGTGGTCTTGCGGCCCTTGCCGTCGGTGACGATCCACTGCTGCAGCGCCTTGCGGGCCTGGTCGAAGACCAGCGTCAGCTGGCCGCTGCCGAGGGTATTCTTCTTGTCCTCGACGGTGACGGTGGTCATGCCGTCCTGGTCCTGGAAATCGATGATGTTGGTATCGCCGGCAATGTCCACCTTGTTGCCCAGCACCAGCCGAAGCGGCGTCTGCGAGAGGGGGAACTGATCACCCTTTTCCTTCTTGACGTTCTTGATGGTGAGCCAGGTGCCGTCGGAGACGATCAGGAAGGGATTGGGCGGGGCATATTCGAAGCGCATCTTGCCGGGCTTGGAGATATAGAAAACCCCTTGTGACATGTTGCCCTTCGGGCTGATCTGCGTGAACTCGCCCTGCAGGGTCTTGAAGCTGTTGAGATAATCCGAAATCGCGTTGACGGCGGTCTGCTGCTCGGGGCTCAGCTTCAGTGGTTCTACGGCAAGGGCCGGCAGGCTGGCCACAGTGGCCAGCGCCGCTCCCAGGAAGGCACGGCGCGAGAGCTGCAAGAGACTGTTCATCCTGTTCTTTCCGGATTGGGGCGGCGAAGATCGCCCGGTCTTGTATGTCATGGCAGGCTTATCCGCAAGAACGGGCCGATTTTGAGGCAAGCCCCGGACATGACGGAAATATCAGTCCCGGGCGCTGTCTCCCGGCACGAGGATTTCACGTTTTCCGGTGGCATTGGCGGCGGAGATCAGGCCCTCGCGCTCCATGCGCTCGATGAGGCTTGCCGCCTTGTTGTAGCCGATCTGCAGGCGGCGCTGCACGTAGGAGGTCGAGACCTTCTTGTCGCGCAGCACGACCTGCACCGCCTGGTCATAGAGCTCGTCGCCGGAGCCACCACCTTCGCTGCCCATGCCGCCGCCCTCGCCATAGGCGCCGTCCTCCGGCTCCTCGGTGACGGCTTCGACATATTGCGGCATGCCCTGTGCCTTGAGGTGGCTGACGATCTTCTCCACCTCGTCGTCCGAGACGAAGGGACCGTGCAGGCGCGAGATGCGGCCGCCGCCCGCCATGTAGAGCATGTCGCCCTGGCCCAGCAGCTGTTCTGCTCCCTGTTCGCCGAGAATGGTGCGGCTGTCGATCTTGGAGGTGACCTGGAACGAGATGCGGGTGGGGAAATTGGCCTTGATGGTGCCGGTGATGACGTCGACGGAGGGCCGCTGCGTGGCCATCACCACGTGGATGCCGGCAGCACGCGCCATCTGCGCGAGGCGCTGGACCGCACCTTCGATGTCCTTGCCCGCCACCATCATCAGGTCGGCCATTTCGTCGATGATCACGACGATGTAGGGCATGGGCGAAAGGTCCATCGCCTCCTTCTCGAACACCGGTTCGCCCGTCTCGGGGTCGAAGCCGGTCTGGATGGTGCGGTAGAGCTCCTCGCCCTTCTGGGCGGCGAGCTTCATGCGCGCATTGTAGCCGTCGATGTTGCGCACGCCCACCTTCGACATCTTGCGATAGCGTTCCTCCATCTCGCGCACCGCCCACTTGAGGGCCACCACGGCCTTGCGCGGATCGGTGACGACCGGAGCGAGCAGATGCGGAATTCCTTCGTACACGGACAATTCCAGCATCTTGGGATCGATCATGATCAGCTTGCAGCGTTCCGGCGGCAGCCGGTAGATCAGCGACAGGATCATGGTGTTGATGCCCACCGACTTGCCCGAGCCCGTGGTGCCGGCGATCAGCAGGTGCGGCATGCGCGCGAGGTCGGCGAAGACCGGTTCGCCGCCGATGTTCTTGCCCAGCGCGATCGCAAGGTTGAGGTTGGTCTTCTCGAAGGTTTCCGACCCCAGCATCTCGCGCAGGAACACCGTCTCGCGCTTGGCGTTGGGAAGCTCGATGCCGATGGCGTTGCGGCCCTGCACCACCGCGACGCGCGCCGAGATGGCGCTCATCGAGCGCGCGATGTCGTCAGCCAGCGAGATGACGCGGGACGACTTGATGCCGGGTGCGGGCTCGAGCTCGTAGAGCGTCACCACCGGGCCGGGGCGCACCTTGAGGATCTGGCCCTTCACGCCGAAGTCGTCGAGCACGCCTTCCAGCATGCGGGCATTCTGTTCCAGCGCCTCGTCCGAGAGCTCGGCGGGCTTGCCCACGCGCTTGGGCTCGGCGAGCAGCGTGAGCGGCGGCAGCTCGTATTCATCGGCCGCGCCGAATCCCAGGCCGGGCTGCATGTCCTTCTTCAGGCGCTTGCCCTGCTTGAGCGGCTTGTGCGAGCGGGTGACCTTGGGGGCGGGGGCCTCGTCCTCCTCGGCCGATTCGTCGGCTTCCTCCGGCTCGTAGCCATCTTCTTCGTAGACGTCTTCTTCGGCGTAGTCTTCCAGCACCTCGCCCTCGTCCTCGAGGGGCGGTGCGGGACGTCGGGCGGAGAAGGTCGGCTCGATGCGCGCCGTGGCCTGACGGCCGCCGCGACGCGGCTGATCGGCCTGCGGGGCCAGTCGGCGGATGATGTCGTCCTCGTCGCCCTGCTGCTCGAACTGGGCCTCGGCACGGCGCAGTTCCCGCCAGCGCGACCACAGCACGCCGGCAGAGCTGAAGGCGGTGCGAAGGGTGCCGGCCGCGAAGCGCAGCGCCCTGCGGCCGCGGCCGGGAGCCGCGGCAGCCTGCTCGACGGCGGCGGCCCGGGTCACGCCCAGCGCCCTGAGCCCGAAGAACACCGTGAGGGCGAGCATCAGGAGGCCGGTGGCCAGCGTCGGGATCCACCCGGAGATGACGATCGACAGCACCATCATCAGGAGATTGTGGATCACGTCACCGGCATTGCCGCCGAGGCCCGAGGTGAGCGACCAGCTGGAAGGGGCCGGCAGGGCGGAGAGCGTGGCGCTGGCCGCCAGGCTGCAGCACAGCCACGCCAGCGACTGGCGCAACGGCCGGGGCAACCCCTCATGCGCCAGGAAACCGACGGCCCAGCGCATGGGGATGGCCAGCAGCACCAGCACGCCGAGCCCGAGGAACTGCATGAGTTCGTCGGCGATCACCGCGCCGGGATAGCCCAGCCAGTTGCGCGCCGTGCGGTCGAGCGCATGGTTCAGCGAAGGATCGTCGACCGACCACGACGCCAGCGACAGGCTGGCGGCGATCAGCAGCAGGAACAGCAGCACCCCCGCGGCTTCGAACAGGCGGCGCTTGAAGAAGATCCGGACTGCGGCGGGGACCGCACTGTCGTCGGTGTCGTAGGACGGTTGATACGCCATCACAAAGCCTCCGCCGGGGAGGTGCTCCGCCGGCCCTAACACATGGTTAAGGCCATTCTGGCGGTCGCGTGGTTAAGGCTGGGTTTAAGCGCGGCCATGAAGAAACCCGGCGGAGCTGCCCCCGCCGGGTTCCGGTCTTGCCACAGGAGAGACCGTCAGTTGTAGGCGCGCTCGCCGTGATCGACGAGGTCGAGGCCCTCGCGCTCTTCCTGCTCCTTGACGCGCAGGCCGAACACGGCCTTGCAGATCAGCAGCGAGACGAAGGACACCACCGAGGTCCAGACGATGGCGATGATCACCGCCATGACCTGCGCATACATCTGGCCGCTGAAGGAATAGGCCGCGACGGCTGCCGTTGCATCCGCCGCCAGATAGTCCGTGACGCCGGTGCCGCCCAAGGCCGGGTTGACGAACACGCCGGTCAGCAGCGCGCCGAGGATGCCGCCGATGCCATGGACGCCGAACACGTCGAGCGAGTCGTCGTAGCCGAACTTGGACTTGAGCACGACCACCGCCCACAGGCAGAGGAAGCCTGCAGCGATGCCGATCAGGATGGCGCCGCCGGGGCCGACGAAGCCGCAGGCCGGGGTGATGGCGACGAGACCCGCCACCGCGCCCGAGGCGCCGCCCAGCAGGCTCGGATGGCCGCGGAAGATCCATTCGCCCGCGGTCCACGCCAACGCCGCGGCAGCTGCTGCGATGGTGGTATTGAGGATGATCAGCGCCGTCAGGCCGTTGGCCTCGAGGCTCGATCCGGCGTTGAAGCCGTACCAGCCGAAGAGCAGCAGGCCGACGCCGGTGAGCATGAAGGTGAGGTTGTGCGGCGTGATCGGATCGCGGCCATAGCCCACACGCTTGCCGAGGAAGAGGGCGCAGACGAGGCCTGCCACGCCGGCGTTGATGTGCACCACCGTGCCGCCCGCGAAGTCGAGTGCGCCGAGGTTGAACAGGTAGCCGTTGCCGGCATTGACCAGCGCACCATATTCGCCGAGCACCGCGGCCTTGGCATCGTCGGTGGTGGCGGCTGCCAGCGCCTCGAGCAGCTGCTTGGCCTTGTCCTCGCCCACCAGCGAACTGACCAGCGCCAGGTTGTCGGCCGACAGCGTGTAGGCGTCGGGGCCCGCCCAGAACCACACCATGTGCGCCATGGGCAGATAGGCGAAGGTGAACCACAGCACCATGAACAGCAGAACGGCCGAGAACTTCATGCGCTCGGCGAAGGCGCCGATGATGAGGGCGGGCGTGATGCAGGCGAAGGTCATCTGGAAGATGACGAAGGCCAGCTCCGGAATATTGGTTTCCTTGGAGAAGGTGCCGGTCTCGCTCGCCACGCCGACGCCGGCCAGCATCAGCTTGCCCAGACCGCCGAAGAACGGGTTCAGCGTGGCGCTGGCGCTCGAGGTGAAGGCGAAGGAATAGCCGTAGATGACCCACAGGATGGAGATGATCGAGAAGATGGTCAGCACCTGCATCAGCACCGACAGCACGTTCTTGGCGCGCACCAGGCCGCCGTAGAACAGCGCGAGGCCGGGAATGGTCATCAGCACCACCATCGAGGTGGCGACGAGCATCCAGGTGGTATCACCCTTGTTGACCGTGGCGGCGGCCTCTGCGGCCGATACGAAGAGCGGGGTGAGGCCCAGGCCCGCTGCGGCCAGTGCGAGCCTCTTGGCGAAGGTCGGAAATGACATGTGAAGCTGCTCCCTGAATACCTGTTTAGAGTGCCGCCGTGCCGGACTCGCCGGTGCGGATGCGGACGGCCTGCTCGAGCGGCAGGACGAAGATCTTGCCGTCGCCGATCTGGCCGGTCTGACCGGTGGTCTGGATGGCCTCGATGACCTTGTCGGCCATGTGCTCGTCGACCGCGAGTTCGAGCTTCACCTTGGGCACGAAGCTCACCGTGTATTCGGCACCGCGATAGAATTCGGTGTGGCCGCGCTGGCGGCCATGGCCGCGCACCTCGGTCACCGTGATGCCCTGGATGCCGAGCGCGCCCAGCGCCTCGCGCACCTCCTCCAGCTTGAACGGCTTGATCACTGCAATTATAAATTTCATGGGCGCCCCCGTTTTTGCTCTTCCCCTTCCTTCACAAGATTCGTGCCAATTGTGCAGTGCAGCTAAGTAATTGAATCCAGTGGTGAAATTTGAGTCACTACCCCAGGTATATGATCGATAATTAGGCATACCGGCAAGTACCCGCACGCATTGCCTAATTTTTGGCCGCCTATCCGCGACGCTGCACCGCCTGTCCTTGGCCCTGGAAACCGGCGATACCGGCCTGATGACCAAGCCGCACGACATCATCGTCATTGGCGCTGCCCTCAATGGGCTCGCTGCCGCCCTTGCGCTGGGCGGGCGCCACGTCAAGCGCCCGCTGGACATTGTCGTGGTCGATGCGAAGGACCCGCGCGCCTTCTCGACCAATGCCTTCGACGGCCGCGCCTCGGCCATCACCGCCGCGGCGCGGCGCCTGTTCGAGGCCCTGGGCGTATGGCAGAAGGTGGCGCACGAGGCCCAGCCAATGGGCGAGATCATCGTCACGGACAGCGCCACGCCGGGAGGTGCGCGCCCGGTGCTGCTGCAGTTCGGCGCCGAAGACATGAAGGGCGGCCCCTCTTCCCACATGATCGAGAACCGCTTCCTCTATGGCGCCATGCTGGAGGAAGCGCAGATGTCGCCCAGCATCCGCTTCTGCGTCGGCCAGCCGGTCGAGCGCTATCATTTCGGGCCGGGCCTTGCCGGGGTGACCCTGGCCGATGGCACGCTGCTCCGCGCCGCGCTCATCGTCGCCGCCGATGGCCGCGCCTCGCCGGCGCGCGAGGCGGCCGGCATCAAGCTCATCGGCTGGCCCTATGACCAGATGGGCCTTGTCGCCACCGTCGAACACGACCTGCCGCACAATGGCCGGGCCGAGGAGCACTTCACGCCCTCGGGTCCCTTCGCCATCCTGCCGCTGCCGGGCAACCGTTCATCCCTCGTCTGGTCGGAGCGCACCGAGGCGGCCCAGCGCATGCTGGCGCTGCCGATGGAAGACTTCGAGCAGGAACTGAAGCTGCGCTTCGGCGATCACCTCGGCGCGGTGAAGCTGATCTCCGGCCGCCACGGCTATCCGCTCGCCATGTATCTCGCGGAGACCTTCACCGGTCCGCGCCTGGCGCTCGTCGGCGATGCCGCGCATGTGCTCCATCCGCTCGCCGGCCTCGGCTTCAACCTCGGCCTCCGCGACGTGGCGGCCCTCGCCGACTGCCTGCACGATGCGGCGGCACTCGGCCTCGACATCGGCAGCGAGGCGGTGCTTGACCGCTATACCCAGTGGCGCCGCTTCGATACCGTGGCGACGGGCGCCATGATGGACGGCATGAACCGGCTTTTCGCCAACACCAACCCGGTGCTGACGCTGCTGCGCCGCGCCGGCCTGCTCGCGGTGAACCGCATGGGCGGACTGAAGTCGGTCTTCGTGTCGGAGGCCGCCGGCATTTCGGGAGACTTGCCCCGCCTGTTGCGCGGCGAGAAGGTCTAGCGGCCGAAGCCTGCCGCCGCGATCTTGTCGAGATAGGCCGGCCACAGCGTTGCCTGCTCGCGGCCGAGCGTGAGCAGATAGGGCCAGGTATAAAGTCCCGTCGAATGGCCGTCGTCGAAGACGATGCGCACGGCATAGCTGCCCACCGGCTCGAGCCGCGCGATCTTCACGTTGCGCTTGCCCCAGACCAGCTGTTCCTGGCCGGGTCCATGGCCCTTCACTTCGGCGCTCGGGCTTTCGACCCGAAGATACTCGGCCGCGAGGGCCAGCTTCTCGCCTGAATCGAAACGCACGTGAAGTTCGCTGCCGCCCGCGGCCAGCCGCAACTCCTCCGGCCACGGATCACTCACGGTTGATCTCGCGCGCCTCGTCGGCCAGCATGATCGGAATGCCGTCGCGGATCGGATAGGCGAGTCCCGCCGCGCGCGAGATGAGTTCCTGCTTCTCGGCATCATACTGCAGCCGCGTCTTGGTGACGGGACAGACGAGCAGCTCGAGAAGGCGTGGATCGGTGCGGATGTCAGCCATGAGGAACTCCTACTGCAGGCGCGGCTTGGCGCCCTTTCCCATCTTGCCCAGCGCCACCTCGGTGAGGGCCACCAGCACGTCGGCACGCGTCTTGAGGTCTGGTGCCTCGAGCAGCGCCTGCTTCTCTTCCGGAGGATAGGGTGCGAGCAGCGACAGCGTGTTGACCAGAACTTCGGTCGAGGCCTGGTCCACTTCCTTCCAGTCGGCACTCATGTTGTTGGCATCGAGGTAGTCGCGGAACACCCTGAGCAGGGCGGGCCGGTTCACCTCGGCGGATCCGGCACCCGAGGCGAGATCGGCGGCGAAGGGATGGTAGTTTGCGATCACCTGCCGGAACGGCGTGTCGACGTCGAGTTCCGCCACGATCTGGAAACGGCTGACACCGGTGAGGGTGATGAGCATCCTCTCATCCGGGGCTTCCTGCCAGGCTGTGATGCGGCCGACGCAGCCCACTTTCATCAGCGCCGTGCCGTCGCTCGCCGGCTCGCCCTCGGCCGGCTGGATCATCCCGATGAGCCGGTCGGTCGCGATTGCATGGTCGATCATCGCGAGGTAGCGCGGCTCGAAGATGTTGAGCGGCAGGTCGGCGCGCGGCAGCAGCAGCGCACCGGCGAGCGGGAACACCGGGATGCTCTGCGGCAGGTCATCGGGGTGTCGATAGCGTTCGAAACTCGCCATGGTGCTACGAAAACAGGACCGAGGAGAGCTTGCGGCGGCCTTCCACGGTGAACTCGTCCTTGGGGCCCCAGGCCTCGAAGAACTTCACCAGCTGCTTGCGCGCCGCCTCGTCGTTCCAGCCGCGCATCTTCCTGATCACGTAGATCAGATGGTCCGTCGCCTCGGCGCGCTCATTGGCGCCGTTGAGCAGCACGGCAAGATCGACGCGCGCCTGGAAATCATCAGGGTTCTTCTCGACCTGCGCCTTGAGCGTGCCGATCTCGGATACGTCCACCGGGTTCAGCGCCATGTCGAGCTGCGCCTTGACGCTCAGCACCTCGGGGTCGTTCGCCTTGGCGGGCGGCACCAGGGCCAGGGTCTTCTGGGCATTCTCGAGGTCGCCGAGCGCGATTTCGCAGCGGGTCAGCCCGGCGATGGCGCCGGCATTTTCGCGGTCGACCTGCAGGAGCTGTGCGAACAGCTGCGCGGCGTGCTGGTAGTCCTTCTGCTCGACGAGTTCGCGGGCATCGGCCAGCACGGCCTCGATTTCCTCGGCCATGTTGCCCTGGCCGCCGAGCCGGTCGACAAATTGCTTGATCTGGCCTTCCGGCAGGGCCCCCATGAAGCCATCGACCGGCTGGCCGTTGACGAAGGCATAGACGGCGGGAATCGACTGGATGCGCATCTGCTGGGCGAGCTGCGGATTTTCGTCGATGTTGACCTTCACCATGCGCACCTTGCCGGCGGCGGCGCGCACCACCTTCTCCAGTGCAGGGCCGAGCTGCTTGCAGGGGCCGCACCAGGGCGCCCAGAAGTCGACGATGACCGGCTGCTGGCGCGACGCCTCGATCACGTCCTGCATGAAATTCTTGGTGTTCGAATCCTTGATCAGGTCTCCCGCTGCGGGGGCGGGGAAACCGGTGGGCTGGCCGCCGAATGTCATGCTCATGGGAATGCCCTTCGAAACTGTCTACTGCCCCTATGTGGAGCAATCCAAACTACTTTTCAATGACGGCCCGGGTCAGGCGACGGCCACAACCCGGGGCTCGTGCCCGCAGGAGCGGACGAAGGCGACAAGGTCCTCGGCGCGGATTGTCGTGGTCGCGGTGTTCTCGAGCGGGTGGTAGTTGAGCAGGTCATGGGCCATCATGGCGGCGTCGAGCACAACGTTGACGCGCTTTTCCGTGTCGTTGATGAGGCCGAAGGGGGTGACGGAGCCAGGTTCGACCCCCAGAACCTCCTTCAGGAGCTCCGGCTTGCCGAAGGACAGCCGCCGTGAGCCGATCTTGGCGGGGGCGGCCTTGAGGTCCACCTGGGCCTCCTCGAGGCAGACGATCAGCCAGAGATTGCCCTTGTCGTCCTTCAGGAACAGGTTCTTGCAGTGCCCGCCGGGAATCTCCCCGCGCAGCGCCTGCGCCTCCTCGACGGTGTAGACGGGGGCATGGTCGCGGGTCTGGGTGTCAATTCCGAGGGCCGTGAAACGGGCAAGGAGATCGTCGCGGGTCGCGGGCATGGCGGCCGAATTTCCCTTGTGAAAGATTGAGATGATCTTGTTCTTGCATTTGGCGGCGAGTTAGGCAATAACGCGGCCACCCACCGGCACCTGCCGGTCAGGCCATGGAAGCGGGCGTAGCTCAGGGGTAGAGCATAACCTTGCCAAGGTTAGGGTCGGGCGTTCGATTCGCCTCGCCCGCTCCAATTTTCCTCCTCCTCCACCGACCTCCCGGGACCGATGAATTGGTCGCCGGGGAGTGCCCGTGTCGCTGGTCGCCGCCGTCGCTCCTCCCCTGCTGCGGTGGAGGCCGAAGGGCAGCCCCGTGGCGGCGATAGCGAGCAGCAGGGTCAGGGTCAGGGTCAGTGCGTGGGTCACGTCAGCGGCTTCCTTCTGAGTGGGGTGCAATCGGGGCTCGATGGCTGGCCAGAATTCCGGCCGGCCCTTGCCAGCCGCCGGAACGGCAGGTGGACAATTCTTCAGTTTTCGGAGAATGCGCCTTCATACCCCAGGCAGCGCGCGCTGTCAAGGATTAATTTCCTTGTCTGCGAAATTTTCCTCCTGAGATCCGGGATCAGGATCCGGCCGCTTCGCGCTCCAGCCACAAATCCACCGCGTCCCGGTCGAGCAGCAGATGGCTTTGCTTCAGCCGCTCCATGTGCGCGGCGCGGTTCTGCCTGAAATTGTCGATCTGGAAGCAGGACGCGAACCTGTCCAAGGCACCAAAGGCCTCCAGCGTGAACATCGTCCGGATGCACTTGCGGCACTGGCCGCAATTCAGCGGGCCCTTGCCGCGGTTCACCTGATAGTCGGAGTTGGTGCACACGTCGAGATGAGATTGCACGATGGCGTTGGAGCTGATCTGCTCGGTCTTGCTCACACGGGACACATCGTTTCCGAACATCACCGTGCTGATGTCCTGACGCTGCAGCGCGTTCAGCAACAGGGGCTCCATCAGGCTCATGACGCCGGTGTCCTTGGATTCGGCGTAGTTGATGTCCCTCAGGGTCTCGGAGGTCGAATAGAACAATGTCGAGACCAGGCCCGCAAGCAAGGTCGCCGCGCTGAGGTTCCTCAGGCTGTGGCTCGCGAGGTTGGGCTTTGGAAAAAGATGATGAAAGTTGGTATCCATGTAGATGACCGGCAGGCCGAACTTCGAGGCGATGCCATCGAGATTGTCGAAGGCGGCCATCCACTCCTGCCTGTCCGAATAGGCGCCGGCATTGATGCTCACCAGGTAGCCCGGAGCCCGGCGGTGCTCGATGAGCTTCAGCAGCGAATAGAAACTGTCCACGCCGCCGCTGAACAGCAATGCCGACTGCGGCGCCACCGTCTTCGGCGGCACGAAGGGCTTGACGATCGCCGACCTCCTGACGGTGATGACCGGAAGGTCATAGAAGTCGGTCATCAGCGGTACATAGCCGAACAGGAAGGTGTTCCACTCGGCTTCGCTGAGCTGGCAGTTCACGTCGAGAGACTCCCTGCGCCCGGCGGCCAGCAGATAGGCCATGGGCAGGAACGAGAGCGTGCGCGGCGAGGTCAGGTCGAGGATCGCTTCCGGCGCGAACACGCTCGCCTCCAGCGTCACGCCCTCGGCAAGCCTGCAGGCATAACGCCGGACATTGGCGCCCTTCCGGAGCTCCATTTCATTCAGCACCAAGCCCATGATGATCGTCCCGTTCCCACCTGTTGGCGACTATAGCGGCTCCGCCCCGGCTTTCCATGCCCGCGGGCCGCAAGCCAGGCTTGCAACCCATCCGGCCGCCTCGTCGATGGCGCACGCCCAGCCGCTCTCCGGATCCTGATAGATCAGCCGCAGGCTCGGATACCACAGGCTCTGGCGTTCTCCGCCCCAATACCAATGTCGGCTCCTTCCCGTGGGGACCAGCACCGCCGCCGTCTTGCCGATGGCACCGGCCAGATGTGCCGTGACGTTGTCGATGGTGACCACCGCGTCGCAGCGGTCGATGAGCGCCGCGAGGCCTTCGATGTCGCCGAACAGGTCGACGTCGCGTGCCGTGTGCACCGTGGTGCCAAGGTGCGCGGCGGTCTCCGCGATCTCCTGTTCGACATCGCCATATTGCAGGTTCACGAAGCTCACGCCGGGCGTTTGCAGCACGGGCGCCAGGTCGCCGAGCGCGATGCTGCGCTCCCTGCCCACCTTCTTGTTGCCGCTCCGCCACGACAGTCCACAAACCAGATGGCCGGGCGGAAACGGATTGGCGGCCTGAACCTGCGCGCGCCGTGCCGGATCGGCCACGAGATAGGGATAGCGCCGGCCGGCGAGCTTGTCGGCGTCGACCTTCAGCAGGTGACCGAGGTCGCCCATGGCCGCCTGCGCGGCGAAGGCGCCGGCGACCGAGGTGTCGGTCGTTTCCCTGGCGAGCAGGCGGAAGCCGGGGAAGGACCTCGCCAGCAGCGGATGGAGGCGCTTGTCCGCCGACACGGCGACCTGTGTGGATGCCGGGTCGAGAAGCGACAGCAGCGCGGCAAAGAACACCTCGTCGCCCAGCCCCTGCTCTGCCCAGAGCACGATCTCGCCGGCGGCCACGGCACCATCCCAGCGCGGGATCGTCGTCGCGGGTCCGCGCGCTCCGGGCCTTTCCGCTGCCATGCGTGACATGTAGAGCGCAAAGCCCTCCGGCAGCGAGCGCCGCCGCAGGAGCAGCAAAGACTTGTTGTAACGCGCCATGGCGAAGGAGGGCTTGAGGCTGATCGCCTTGTCGTAACTGGCAAGGGCCTCCTCCAGCCGCTCGAGGTCGACGAGCGTGTTGCCCCGGCCGCACCAGGCCTCGGCAGACTCCGGCTTGAGGCTGATGGCCGTGTCGTGGCTTGCCAGCGCCTCCGTCAGGCGGCCCTGCTCGCCCAATGCACCGGCCCTGTTGCTGAAAGCCTCGGCATAGTCCGGCCTCAGGCCGATCGCACGGTCATAGCTTTCCAGGGCCTCGTCGAGCCGGCCGAGGTCCTTCAGGACATTGCCGCGGTTGTTGTGGGCTTCGGCATAGTCGGGCTTGAGACGGATCGCCCTGTCGTGGCTGGCCAGCGCCTCCTCGAAGCGGTCGAGCTTGGCAAGCGCATTGCCGCGGTTGCTGTGGGCCTCGGCATAGTCCGGCTTCAGGCGGATGGCCTCGTCATAGCTCGCCAGGGCCTCGGCGAAGCGCTCGAGATCCTTCAGGGCATTGCCGCGGTTGCTGTGGGCCTCCGCGTAGCCGGGCCTCAGGCCGATGGCCCGGTCATAATGGCCGAGTGCCTCCGCGAATCGTCCCTCGTCCTTGAGCAGGATGCCGATGTTGTTGTGGGCATCGGCATAGCGCGGCGCGATGCGGAGCGCAGCCTCGAAGGCCTGCAGGGCCTCCGCCGTGCGCCCCAGTTCCTTCAGGGCGTTGCCGCGCTCGAAGGAGTAAAGTGGATCATCACCCTTGAGTTCCAGCGCGCGCTCGAAGCTGACGAGCGCCTCCGCCGGCCTGCCGAGGCTCAGCAATGCATGGCCGAGATTGTAGTGGGCCTCCGGAAAATCCGTCCGTATACGGATTGCCTTGCGAATGAGATCTGCGCCGCGCTCCAGCGAACCGGATTGGATGAAGGCCAGCCCCATGAGGTGAAGACCGTCGAAGTGACGCGGATTGCGGAGCAGCAGCTGTTCATAGACAGCCCTGGCCGACGCCAGGTCTCCGCTCTGGTGAAAGGCCAGTGCCTGGCGAAGGAGATCTCTTTCGGGAGGCGGCATCGCTGACCTCACCACGCAGGCCAGAAGGTCGTGGACGCATCAGAACTCATAGCCGAGCGACCTCGCCACCAGCGGGTTCACCATGCTTCTGATCCATGCGCGGTCGGCCTCGGTCAGCAGGAAGCGCTCCCCCTTTCGCTCGGTCGGCACATGCGGTCCGACACGTTCGGCGGGAAGCGAGATCGGTCCCGTGGTCTTGCGGCGGAGGTCAAGGCGTTCGGCGATCTTCATGATCTCGTCATGGGTTGTACGGTCCACATCCTCGTATCGCACAAACTGGCACCGCGGTCTTACCTCCGTCCAGCTCAGCCAGGAGAAATAAAACTGGTTCCAGTACTCGATGGGGTAGCGGAACCAGTATTTCGGCCGACCCAGGTTGCCGCCGCTGACATCGAATACCTGCAGCTCCTTGCGTGCAAAGGCCGACACGTCAGGTCCCGCATCGAGGTACGGCCGCCGGTGCAGCCAGAAGGGGTAGAGTGATTCATGGAAGGCATAGGGTGACTTCGCCATCACCACCACCGGCACATTGTCGGATGGCGCCGACTGGATGCCGGTGGGTGGCACGCCGTGTTTCCAAAACCATTCATTGAAGGTGACCTCGACATCGAAATGCGTCTCGAGGCAGGACTGCACGGCATTGGTGCCTGACCGGAAGGTTCCGACCACCAGCACCTTGCGCCGGGCCGTCGGGGCAGCTGCGCGGGCTTCGTCCCGCGCTGGCGAGCCAGCCTCGCCGGTAATGGCGCTGAACAGTCCGGGGCGCTGCGCCACCAGCAGGTCGAGGACAGTCTCCTCGTCATTGGGATAATCCTCCCCGAGGCACACCGTGAAGGCCGTCTCGTAGGCCTCACGCAGGGTGTCGACTGCGGCGCGGTCGCCCAGCAGGAAGCTCGCGTTCAGCGCCAGCTCGCGGCCATTCTTGCGCATGACGTTCGGATAATGGCGGATGACGCCCGGCGTGCAGTCCACCTTGCGGAAATCCCAGCCGGTGCGCTGGTGGTTGAAGCGCGAGATCGAGGCGTCCACCCAGGCGAACTCGGTGCTGCCGAAGGGATTGTCCTGGGCTGCCTTGTGCAGCAAGTCGATCTTGCTGTGCCAGATGCAAAACACCCGCCGGAAGGTGTCCTCGCCGGACTGGCGCAGGTCGCGCCAGTAATGGATGAGCCCCTTGTCGCGCCGGAAGTCGGTTGGCGGCGCAAGCAGCCTGGCGCCGAAGGCCTGGGCACGATGCAGCAGCACATCCATTTGGGGTCGCTTGCGCAGGTCGTCGAGCAGTAGCTTCTCGACGTGCAGGGTGATGCCATGGGTGCGGCACAGGGCTTCCACCGAGGACAGAACGTTGTTGTTGCCGCTGATGAAGTAAAGATTCTGGCCCGCCAGCATCTCGAGACTCAACGCCAGGTGCTTTGTATAGTGATCGAGGCTGCGCTTGGCATTGCCCGCGATGGGCCAGTAAGCCATCACATAGGTTCGGGCCCGCTCGACTTGCGCCATTCAGAACGTCTCCAACAAATCCCGCCCTCCGGCAGGTTCCGAACGCCTATATCGCAAAAGCGGGCCGGCGGCGCCAGCACCGTAAGGACTCCCGCCGCAGGCACGTCAGCACCCCGCCGCTCACCTATAATGCACCATGATGAGCGACTCCCGCGCCGCCACGGCTTCGCGCAGTTTGCTTGTTTCGGGGCGCAGCGCTTCCGAAGCCGTCTTGCTCTGGTTGACGCGAGGCGCGGTGGCAAGAAAAGCCTCGGCCTTGCCGGCGTCGAAATGCTGTGGCAGCAGCTTGGTGGCTAGCCGCAGCAGGTCGTCGTTCAGGGTTTCGTTCTTCAGTACATGACTGACGATTGACTGCGACATGAGACGCGAGACCGGCTGTCCTTCATCCACGCTGCGCCTGATCTTGGCCACAGGACACTGCAGATTGAGAAGCAGAAACCGGAAGGACATGAATCCCATTTCGTCCGCGACCGGCCGGACGTAGCGCGGGTGCAGCAGGGAGGCATTGGCAGGATCGAGGAGGAAGGCCGTGAAGGACTGGAATGAATCGTAGACCGAGAGGTGCCCTGCATCGCGCAGTCTGTTGAAGATGCCACCCCGCTGGTCGAGCCCAAAGCGGTAGAGCGAGGAATAGAGCATCAGCGGTTCGCGCACCGTGATGAAGTAGATGCTGTCCTCGCGATAGTCGTCCTCTATCCAGACATGCTTCTTGAGCCGCCGCTCCGGGTGGACGCAGGCTGCCCGCAGGAACTGTGACACGAACGAACTCCCGGTCTTCTGGAGGTCGAGGTATACGATCTTGCCGAAATCATGCATGGGTCAGGCTTCGGGCTGGTCTCAGGCCCGCATGTCCATACTTCCAGCCATGACAAATCGCCAGTGCCATTTCGACCGACAAAGCCCGCCAGACGCATCGCGAATACAATTGCTTCCGAAAGATGCCTGACCTATTCATTCTTCAAATCCACCAAGAGACTCCAGAGTGATTTCGCACTTTCACCGAACGGTCTTCGTCCACATTCCCAAATGCGGTGGACAGAGCATCGAATAGGCGTTTCTCACCGACCTCGGCCTGACCTGGGAGCTGCGCGCCCCCCTGCTGCTTCGCCCCAATGATGACCCGAGGCTCGGTCCGCCCCGTCTCGCCCATCTGCTGGCGCGGGACTATGCCCGCTGCCACTACATCAGCAGCGAGCTCTTCGACGCCTATTATTCGTTCGCTGTGCTGCGCGATCCGGCGGCGCGCGCCGTCTCGCTCTACAATTACATGCGGATCGCCGACCAGAGCAGGAAGCCAATCGACATCGACACCTTCCTCTTCAAGTGGATGGCCCGCCAACTGGAATTCCGCAGCGCGCCAGTCGACCAGCAGAATGCACCCGGCCACAGCTTCCACTTCGTGCGTCCGCAAGTCGACTTCATCACCACGCGCGATGGCGCCGTCATGGTGCGGGACGTTTTCCTTCTCGAGCAGATCAAGGAAGACTTCCCCACGATACAGTCCAGGTCCGGCCTGCGCAGCCCGCTCGAGCACCGCAACAAGTCGGTGCAGCATGTCACCCGCGGCGACTTGAACCAGGCGCAGCTGGAGTTCATCCGTGAGGCCTATGCCCCGGACTATGCCTTCCTCGCATCGCTGAAGATGGGAAGCTAGTAGCCGAAGGCCTCGAAATCCTCGGCATAGACCTCGCGGATCAGACCGATGTCTTCATCGCTCGGCACGATGTTGCGCGGTTTCGACTCGTTGACGACGGGAAGCTTCAGCTCTCCCTGCGGATTGAAGCCGATGTCCTCCAGCACGCGCCGGATGATCGAGTCGAGGCCGGCCTCGTACTTGAAGATTTTCGTCACCTTCTCGCCGACGAAGCGGACCTGCGGCTTCAGGTGTCCGGCGCCGGCATTCTCGTTGCGCCGGAACTCGGCGATGCTCTGTCTGAGAAAGCTCGAGAAATCGATTTGTGCCAGCGCGTTGGCGGCCGTCGACTTGTCGAGCACCCAGGTGTAGCGCGAGATCATCCGCTTCACCGGATGACGGACGACGGCAAAGCTGTAGAGGGAGTCGAGGTCGAAGAGCCGTCGCAGCACCTCGTAGTCATAATGCGCAGGCGGCACCTTGAGATAGGGTCTGACCGGCATGTAGGTGGGCGGATCGAAGAAGCCGGTGAAGCCCACGGCCCTGAAGAACGTTTCGACCGCCGTGCCGCCGGTCTTCGGGACATGGATGAACAGGATGGTCCTTTCCGCGTCGTTCTTGCGATATTGATAGAGGGGCATCCGTCGTCTTCCGGTTACGGGGCTAGGTGTAGAGATCTCGGGACTTTTCGTCGAGGCCGCGGAGCGTCGCGGAGGCGGCGGCCAGTGCCGGCCGCCAATCGCCGATGCTGTCCTGGTAGACGAGGCTGAGGCTCGGATACCACAGGCTCTGCCGCTCGCCGCCCCAGTACCAGTAGCGGCCCTTGCCCGCCGGCACCAGGACGATGGCCCTCTTGCCAAGCGCACCTGCAAAATGCGCCGTCACGTTGTCGATGGTCAGGACGACGTCGCAAAGGGCGATGGCGGCGAGCAGGCCTTCGAGATCCTGGAACAGGTCGAGGTCCTGCAGGACATGGACGCGGGGTCCATGGCTTTCGCCGGCATCCCTGATCTCCGCGGCCACTTCGCCATACTGGAGATTGACGATGCTGAAGGGCAGGCCGGCGAAGACGGGGGCGAGATCGGCAAGCCCGATGCTGCGCGACGACCCCATGCGCTTGTTGCCGCTGCGCCAGGAAATGCCGCAGACCGGACCCGCCGCCAGGACCGGGTTGGCCTGTTTCAGCTGCTCCATCCGCGCCGCGCCGGCGACGAGATAGGGGTACTTGCGCCGGGCAATCGCCGCGGCGTCGACGCCGAGCAGGTGCCCGAGATCGCCGATCGGCGCCTGCGCGGCGAAATCGCCCCCGATGTCGCGGGCGGTCTGATCGCGGCCAAGCAGGGAAATGCCGGGAAAGGACCGGGCGTAGATGGAATGAAGCCGCCGGTCGGCCGACACCGTCACCTGCAAATGGTCGAGGTCCAGCAGCGAGAGCAGGGATGCATAAAAGACCTCGTCGCCGATGCCCTGCTCGGCCCACAGCAGCAGGCGGCCATCGGGGGGCGTTCCATCCCAGGCGGGGATGCTGCTCGCCGGTGCCTTGCCGTCGAAGTCCTCGGTGTTCCAGCGATCACGATGGAGGCTGAACCCCTCCTTGAACTCATGCGACTGGAGCAGGACGATCGACTTGTTGTAGGCCATCGCCGGCTCGCCGGGGCTCAGTCCGATCGCCGTGTCGAAGCTGGCGCGGGCCTCCGGCAGGCGGCCGAGCTCACGCAGCGCGTTACCGCGATTGCTGTAGGCCTCGGCATAGTCTGGCCTGAGGGCGATCGCCGCGTCGAAGGCGGCGAGCGCCTCGGCGTGGCGGTTCATTTCCTTCAGCGTATTGCCGCGGTTGCTGAGGAACTCGGCGGATTGCGGCCGCAGCGCGATGGCCCGGTCATGGCTGGCCAGCGCCTCCTCGAGCCTCAGGAGGTCGCACAGCACATTGCCGCGGCTGCTGTGCGCCTCGGCAAAATCTGGCCTGAAGGCGATGGCCCGATCATAGCTCGCCAGGGCCTCCTCCGGGCGCTTCAGGTCCTTCAGGGCGTTGCCGCGGTTGCCATGGGCCTCGGCGTGGTCGGGCCGGAGAACGATGGCCCGGTCGTAGCTCGCGAGCGCATCCTCGGGCCGCCCCTCGGCCTTCAGCACCTTGCCGAGATTGTAGTGGGCGTCGGCATAGTCCGGCTGCAGCGCAATCGCCTGGCGGAAGCAACCCTCCGCCGCGGAGGGCTGCCCCAGGGTGGCGAGCGCGATGCCGCGGTTGACATGGGCCTGCGCGAAGCGCGGCTGAAGGCCGACGGCCCGTTCATAGCCGGCCAGCGCCTCGTCCGTCCGGCCCAGCTCCATCAGCGCATTGGCCCTGTTGCAATGGGCTTCCGCGAAGTCCGGCCTGAGGGCGATGGTGCGGTCATAGTCGCGCAGCGCATCCTCGAAGCGGCGCAGCGCCGCCAGCGCGTCGGCCCTGTTGTAGTATGCCGGCGCAAAGTTCTCGCTGCGCCGGATGGCCTCGCCATAGCTGGCGATGGCCTCCGCCTGGCGCCCCATCCTGGCAAGGACCAGCCCGCGGTTGTTCCACGCCACCAGCATGCCAGGGTCGATCCGCAGCGCGGCATCATAATGTTCGAGCGCGACCGGCAGCTGGCCCATGTCCTGGCGGCAGTTGGCGAGATTGTAGTGGGCTTCGCGCGAGCGGCCATTGAGCTTCACGGCCTTCGCGAACTGCTCGGCCGCCTCGGGCAGCCGCGACAGTGCGCGCAGGATGAGGCCATGGGTGTTGAAGGCATCCGCCATGTCGCTGCGCACCGCCAGCGCCTGCTCGATGCGGCGCAGGGCGGTGGGCAGATCGCGCGCATGGAAGCTGGCCAGCGCCACGATGTGAAGGGCATCGAAGTTGCGCGGCTCCTTGCGCAGGATGGCCTGTGACGTCGCGATGGCGCCGGCGAGGTCGCCGCCTTGCAACGCGGCCACCGCCTGGCGCAACTGGGTCAGGGTATCGGACAAGGCGTGCCTCGCTGCCGGCCTATTTCCCCAGCCCCTCCTCGGCGCGCGTCAGGGCGTCGTGCCAGAGTCCGGCCATCTCGCTGTCCTGGTAGTCGGCGAAGCAGGGCGTGCCGAGCGTGTAGTGCACGAGCTTCGCTGCCGGATTGTCATCATACTCGATCGCCAGCCAGTTCCATTCCTTGGGGATCTCGCCGATCAGTTCGTCGTCGAGCCACTTGAAGCGGTGCAGGAAGGCACCGTCATGGGCCTCGACGAAGGCCGCATCGATCTGGCGGTTGGCGGGATGTTCGCAGTTCCACAGGATGACGCTCGACCAGTTCTTGCGCGGATAGTTCTCGTTCCTGTTGCCGAGATACTTGGTTTCCGCCTTGGTCTTGTAGTCGTGCTTCACCACCATCACCGCCTTCGACGGGTCGCGCAGCCGCCACAGTTCGGCGATGTCGGCGTTGCAGATCATGTCGCCGTCGGCGAAGATCGCCCAGCCCTTGTAGCCCATCAGGTAGGGCGTGAGGAAACGGGTGTAGATGAACACGTTGCTGCCATCGCTGTGGCGCTCGGTGTAGCCGGCGATGGAGCGCGGGTTGAGCGGCAGGAACTGCACCGGCAGGCTCGCCCGCTCGATCACGCTCTGGCAGAACACGTGATAGGCGATGGCTTCGCGCTGGTCGAAGCCGACGATGAGATTGACGCGTTCTGTCATAGGAGTTCCCTTGTCGAAGCCACGGCCGCCGCGATGGCGGCCTGCCACTGTCCGGCCCGTTCCTGCGCGATGCGCCGCAGGCTCGGATACCATAGGTCGTTGACACCACCCTGCCAATACCACAGCGACCCCTTGCCGGTCGGAACGACAACGACGCCGGGCCGGGCCAGCGCGCCCGCCAGATGGGCCGTCACGTTGGACGTGGTCAGCACGGCGTCGCAGCAATCGACGAGGGCCAGCAGGCCGTCGATGTCGTTGAACACGTCGAGGCCCTGGGCCTGGTGCACCGTGACGCCGAGCGCGCGGCGCACCTCCTCGATCTCGTCCGCCACATCGCCATACTGCAGGTTCACGAAGCTGACGCCGGGTGTCGCCAGCAGCGGCGCCAGGTCGATGAGGCGGAGGCTCTTCTCGGCGCCGAACTTCTTGTTGGCGCTCTTCCACGACAGGCCGCAGACCGGGCCATCGCGCAGGAACGAATGGGCGGCACGGAGCGCCTCGCGCCGTGCCGCGTCGGCAACGAGGAACGGCATGCGGCGGGCTGCAAGCCGTGCCGGTTCGACGCCGAGCAGCGCCCCGAGATCGCCCATCGCGGCCTGGGCATCGAAACGGCCCGCCAGCGGCGGCTGCAGGTCATCGCTGTCGATGACGGCGAGATGCGGAAACGAGCGCCGGTAGACCGCGCCCAGCCGCCGGTCGGCGGCGACAGTGACCGCGAGGCCCTCGGACGGCAGCAGCGACAGCAGCGCGGCATGGAAGATCTCGTCGCCGATGCCCTGTTCCGGCCACAGCAGCAGCCGGCCGGCACCTGGCCTGCCGTCCCAGGCGGGAAGTTCGGTTGCGAGCCGGCTGCCGGTGAAGGACGGGCTGTTCCAGCGCGACCCGTAGAGCGCGAAGCCTTCTTCCAGGCGCCCGGCCGCGAGCAGCAGAAGCGACTTGTTGTGGCGGGCCTCGGCATAATCGGGCCTGAGCCGCAGGGCCGTGTCGTAGCTGGCCAGCGCCGCGTCGAGGCGCTTCATCTCGCCCAGCAAGTTGGCCCTGTTGTAATGGGCCTCGGCATGGTCGGGCCTGAGGGCGATCGCCTGGTCGTGGCAAGCCAGCGCCTCTTCGCGGCGGCCGAGCTCCTTCAGCGCATTGCCGCGGTTGCTGTGGGCCTCGGCATAGGCCGGCCGCAGGGCGATGGCGGCATCGAGGCTTTCCACCGCCTCTGCCGGGCGGCCGGCATCCTTCAGCGCGATGCCGCGGTTGTTGAAGGCCTCGGCGGAGCGGGGATCGAGGCGGAGGGCGTGGTCATATTGCGCGATGGCCTCGTCGCTGCGCTTCAGCTCCTTCAGCGCATTGCCTGCCTCGAGGCGGTATTGCGCATCGTCCGGCTTGAGCTTCAGCGCCGTCTCGAAACTCGCCAGCGCCTCGGCCGGCTGCCCGAGGGTCAGCAGCGCATTGCCGAGATTGTAGTGGGCCTCGGGAAAGTCCGACCTGATCGCCAGCGCCCGGCGGATCAGCTCCGCCCCGCGGCTCGTCTCGCCACCTTGCACCAGGCAGAGGCCGAGCAGGTGCAGGCTGTCGAAGTGCCGCGGGTCGCGCGCCAGCACCTGGCGGTAGAGCGCCTGCGCCTCGGCCAGCCGCCCGCGCTGGTGCAGGGCGAGGCCTTGGCGGAAGATGTCGGCGGGCGCTGCCACGGTGCGGGGTCCGGTCCTCGGTTGAATGGCCCGTCCTCTAACACCCCCGCCCGAACAGCGTCCAGCGCGGCGGGCCGGGAAGCTAGCCGCCCAACGCGATGGTGAGCGCCACCAGCACGGAGCCCAGCACCACCATGATCCCGGCAGTCCACCACGGCGAGAAGCCCGAGGCCCGGCCATAGGCATGGCCGATCAGGGCCAGCATCAGAAGCCCGATGCCGTTCGAGACCCGCATGGCGAGTCGCAGGTCGGACATGAACAGGAAGGGCAGGATGACCGGAAGGGTGGAGGCGACGACGATGAGGAACACGCCGAGAGCGCCGCGCAGGTCCTCGCCGGTGACGGGCGGTGCCTCCGACGCCACCTGGAGGCCGGCGATGCGCTGGCGGATGCGCTCCATCGCTTCCTCCGTCAGCTCGTGGCCCACGACCTCGGGCACGTTGCGGCGGATCAGCGCGTGGGCCTCGGCATGGCTCCGCGCGCGCTTCACCGCCAGCACCGTCTTCCTGTCGCCGCCGCGCTCGTTGAGGCGGCCCATCACATACATGATCGCATCGATCAGGCCCCAGGCGATGTTGCAGCCCAAGGCCGCGACCAGCATGACGCGCACCTCCACCCGGTCGGCCGTCGCCACGCTGAGCGAGCCGGTGAAGGTGAGCACCATGATCAGCCCGAACAGGATCTCGGCCAGGCGCTCGCCCGGTTCGAGGACGGGACGGCGGGGCGTCGGGGTCTCTGGCATCATGGCAGCCTCATGCCGGCGGGAGGATGAACAGCGTTGCGCCGATGATCGCATAGACCATCACCATCAGCAGGCCGATGAACCAGGCCGAATGTCCGCTCGCGGTGGTGAGCGCCGCCGTGAGCGTGGCGATGAAGATCATGGCGACGGCGCCGGGCCAGAACTGCAGCGACATGGGCGATGGGCCCATCACATGGCTGAGCAGCACCAGCACCGGCGCCACGAACAGCGCGATCTGGGCGGCACTGCCGAAGGAGATGCCGAGGCTGAGATCGAGCCGGTTCCGGCGGGCCGCGCTGAAGGCCGCCGTCATCTCCGCCGCGGCGCCGACGATGGCCACCACGACGAAGCCGACGAAGGCCGGTGTCAGCCCAAGGCCTGAAGCAGCACCCGTCAACGAGGCGACGAAAACCTCGCTCACCAGCGCCACCACCACCGTCGCGCCGAGCAGCACCGCGATCGCCAGGCCGAGCGGCCAGGCCTCCGCCGCATCCGCCTCGTGCCCGGCGGCCGCGAAATAGGTGCGGTGCGTGCCGAGCGTGAACACCAGGCTGAGGCCATAGGCCGCAAGCAGGATGAGCGCGATGGCGAGGCTGAGCGAGGATGGCAATGTCTGCTGGTCCATGTCGGCAAGCGTCGAGGGCACGACGAGCCCGAAGGCGGCGAGGAACAGCAGGGCCACCTGCAGCCTGGTGCTGGCGCTGTTGAAATCCTGCACCTGGTGACACAGTCCGCCGAGCAGGAAGCACATGCCGGTCATGAACAGCGTGTTGGTGACGATGGCGCCGGCGATCGTCGCCTTGACCAGCAGATATTCGCCGGCCTGCAGCGCGGCCAGCGCGATGAGCAGCTCGGTGAGATTGCCGAGCGTGGCATTGAGCAGGCCGCCGATGGTGTCGCCGGTGCGGGCGGCCACCTGCTCGGTGGCAAGGCTGAGGAGTGCCGCCAGCGGCACGATGGCCAGAATGGAAAGCAGGAACACCAGCGTATGCGCCCCGGGCGCCAGCGCCTCGGCGGCGAGCGGCAGCGGCACCGCCGGCATCAGCCACAGGATCCTGTTGTGGCGCAGCGCTTCGGTCAACCTGCTCATGGCCGTGTCTCCCCCCTTGTGCGGGCCCTAGGCAACGCCCAGCGCCTTCTTCAGCGCTCCGAGGTGGGCCTCGTGGCGGCGCCAGGCCTCGACCGAGCTGCGATAGACCGGCTGGCGCACCTGCCACTGCGAGGGCGTTCGCACCTGCCGCTCCTTCGCGTGATAGTCGAGGCAGGCCGGATCCCACGGCAGGCCCAGGAAATCGACCAGGCTGCGCGCCGAAGCCTCGAGGTCGGCCACCGTGTCCTCATAGACGCAATCATGGATCGGCAGGGGCAGCACGGCGCGCCAATGCGCCATGAGGTCCTCGTAGGCGAGGTAGTAATGGCCAAGCGTGGCGAGGTCGCGGTTGTAGCTATGCGCAACGTTGAAATCCTGCATGTACATGGACAGGCAGTTGTCCATGGCGTTGCGGCGGCAGTGGATGATCTTCGCCTGCGGGAACATCAGGGCGATCAGGCCGAGCAGTTCATAATTGTGCGGACGCTTGTCGATCAGGCGCTGCAGCTGCGGATCGGCGCCGCGATAGGCCGCGCGATAGCGCTCCGCCAGGCGGGCGGCGGCGCCGGCATCGAGCGCCCCGAGCGCCTCGCCGAAGGCTTCCGGATTGCGGAGTCCGCCGCCCAGTGTCTTCGCCAGCTGGGGCAGGTCCTGCAACTCGCCGAAGCCCCGGACGGCAGGGTGGGCGGAGAGGATCTGTTCGGTCAGGGTTGTCCCCGACCGCGGCATGCCGACGACGAAGACCGGCCGTTCGTCCGCCAGCCCGAAGCCCCTGCGGCCTTCGAAGAACGCCGGCGTGAAGAGCTGCCTCAGCGCCGCATAGCCGGCGCGGTGACGCGCCAGATCGAAGCGCGACGGGCGGCAGTTCTTGCTCATCGCGAAATGCGCCATCGCATCGTCGTAGCGGCCGGCGTCGTTGCAGATCTTGGCATAGCCATGATGCAGCTTCTCGCGCTGTTCGGCGGTGAGCCTGCCATCGCGCAGGCGGTCGGCGATGGCCGCGAACAACGGGTCGTCCGCCCGATACTTCCGCACGCCGGACAGGCCGTGAAGACTGCCCACATTGCCCGGCGCGTCAGCGAGGATCGCCGTGAACAGCGCCTCGGCCTCGGTGAAGCGGCCGGCTTCGGCGGCAAGCGTCGCAAGGCCGAGGCGCGCGTCGGCATCGCCGGGCTTCAGCGCCAGGGCGCGCGCGAAACTCGCCGATGCCACCTCCGGCTGCCCCTGCTCCATCATGATGCGGCCGCGCGTCACATGGGCATCGGCAAGGTCAGGCTCGCGCGTCAGCGCCTCGTCCGCCGCAACCAGCGCGTCATCCACCCGGCCGAGTTCCAGCAGGGCCGCGGCGCGCCCGCGCCAGGCAACGGCGAGACCGGGGCTCAAGGCGATGGCCCTGTCGGCCGCCGCCAGCGCGTCCTCGAAGCGCCCGAGGTTCTGCAGCACCAGGCCGCGGTTGGAATGGCCTTCGGCGTGGCGCGGGTCGAGCGCCAGGAGCCGGTCGTAGCAGGCGAGCGCCTCGGCATGGAGGTCGAGATCGCGCAGGCAGCCGCCCAGATTGTTCAAGATGTCGGCACGGCCGGGTGCCAGCCCGGACGCCTGCCGATAGTCGGCGAGTGCGGCCTCGAGCCTGCCCAGCTCCCGCAGCGTGTTGGCACGGTTGTAGTGGGCATCGGCGGCACGCGGATCGAGCCCGATCACCCGCGCGAAATCGGCGAGTGCCCGGTCCCTGTCGCCCAGCCTGCGCAGGGCGATGCCGCGATGGTTGAAGACCGAGGCCACATCCTGGCGCAGCGCCAGCGCGCGGTCGAGCAAGCGAAGGGCCGCCTCGTTGTCGCCTGCCTGCAGCGCGCAAAGGCCGCTCAGCTGCAGGGCGTCGAAGTTCCGCCTGTCGATCTCGAGGACCTGGGCATAGAGCGCCCGCGCCTGCGCGATCTCGCCCTTTCGCTGCTGCTGCAGGCCTGCCTGCAGCAGCCGGCCGATGGTGGCGCTGGCAGGGGCCTTCGTCACTCCCGCACCACCTCGCGGGCGGGCGGCGCGGCGGCGCCGGTCACCGGCTCCGGTCGCGCGGCGATGCCGGGCGACAGCTTGCCCCGCCGCACCATGTTGTTGATGTCGATGCCATAGCTGCCGAGGAACAGAACATAGCAGGCGATCACGATGACCTCGCACTGCGTATAGGCCACCTGCACGGCATAGGCGCTGACCGGCAGCGCGTGGTCCTTGAGCACGAAGAGGATGCCATAGCTCACCACCAGCGCCAGGATCACCATGGCGAAGCGGAAGCGCACGCGGTGCATGACGGGAAGGAACTGCCAGTCATCGTCGGGGATGCCCTGCCGCCGCTGCTCGCCATGCAGCATCCGGCACAGCGTTCCCGCGATGACGATGGTGAGCGCCTGGAAGCAGAAGAAGATGTAGCTTCCGAGCATGTGCAGATCGTGGTCGATGGCGAAGGTGAACTGCGTGGTGAGCACCATGCCGGCCGATGCGGCGATCTGCAGCACGAGCAGCAGCACCAGGAGCACGCGCATGACGGCGCGGCGCGCGCGGCTGAGCGTCAGCTGCGAGATGGCCTTCGCGTAGGACCAGACGAGCACCGGCGTCACCATCAGGATGAGCGCGGTAATCACCAGGATGAGGTTGGCGAAGGGCCCTCCGACGGCGGGATCGTTGATCGACCGGCTGATCGTCGGGGGATCGTTGAGATAGTCGGGGTGCAGCGCGATGAAACTCGAGCGCGCCCACAGCACCAGCGGAATCTCGATGACCGGCACGAGAAGGGCCGGAAGCGCGAACAGCAGGGCGGTCCGGTTGCGGGTCATCAGCGACATGGGTCAGCGGGCCTCGGCATGGGGTGCAGTCATGGCGCTGCCGTTGCGCCGCGCGCCGCCGTTGCCATCCAGCACTGCGGGAAATGGCGGATGACGATGGAGTTGTTGCGCTGCGCGTGGGGACCCGGCCCGCGATTGATGCGGCCAAGGCTGGTGCGGCTGTAGAAGCCGCGGTGAAGCTTGGGCTGGTAGTTGGCGCGCCTGGCCGGAATGACGAAGCGCCGCGCCCGGCAATGGGCGCTGATCCACACGTCGTCGACGAAGAACGCCTCCTGCGGGGCGCCGCCATAGTCGGCGACCCGCGCCAGGTCGAAGAAGGATGGCCGCACCACATAGCCAGACAGGCCCTGCACGATATCCACCTCGACGGGCCGCGACAGGCGCCGCGCGCGGATTGGCGCCGGGGCGCGCATGAACAGGTTGCTCCACACCGTGGTGGGCCGGTCGGTCAGGTCGGCGGGCACCACCCAGCCGCTCATGCCGAAGGCGGAGAGGGGGTCGCGGCCGGCGGCGGCCATGAGATCGGCCACCAGGTTGGCGGGATAGATGCGATCGTCGTCAACGACGATGATCGCCGTCTCGGGGGCCTCGGCGGCAAGTGTCGGCAGCAGCTTGGTGGCGGGGCCCAGGTCCTCGCACCAACGCACGCTCACCGCCTCGAGGCCGGCGAGGAAGGACGGCACCTCATAGGCCACGCCCTCGCGTCGGCTGAAGCGCGGCAGGTTGAGCACGATGCGGCGGGGCGCCAGCGCCTGCCGCATCAGGCTCTTCAGCGTGCGCTCGATCAGCGGCAGGCGGCTGGGGATCGTGGTCAGCGAAACGACGGCATCGCTCCGCCGGGGATTGCGGGCCCAGCCACGGTCGAGTTCGGCGAGGCTCGAGCGGCTGAGCGCGATCTCGTCAGCGATGTCGCGCAGCAGCGTCTCGCCCTCGAAGAAGTCATGGATCGTCACGGCCGCCGCCGCGGCTCCCGCGGCAAGCAGGGAGGCTTCGATGCCCATCAGCATGGTGAAACTTCTGTACGTCCCTGCATGGCTTCATGTTAAGAGACCGGTGTTTGATTGTCAGCGGGAATCTTGTTGCAGCAATGGTTTCGGGGGGCTCTGTGAAGGCGGAATTTCGTCACCTGGCGACGCCGTCGGTGGCGCTTGCGCTGAGTTTCGGGCTGGGCCTTGCGCCGTGGATGCCGGGCACCTTCGGCGCCGCCGGCGCCTTCCTGCTCTACCCCCTGCTCATGCACCTGCCATGGATCGTGCAATGCACGATCACGCTGGCGCTGCTGCTCGCGGGCTGCATGGCCTGCGGGCGTGCCGCGAGCCTGCTCGGCGGCGAGGATCCTTCCGCCATCGTCTGGGACGAAACGGTGGGCATGCTCATCGTGCTGGTGCTGACGCCGCCGACGCTGGTCTCCTGGCTCGCGGGCTTTCTCGCCTTCCGCGTCCTCGACATCACCAAGCCATGGCTGATCGGGGCGGCGGAGCGGAACTTCAGGGGCGGCGTGGCGATCATGGCCGACGACGCGCTGGCGGGGCTGGCTGCGGCGGGCATGGTGTGGGCCCTCCTCCTCGCGCTATCCCGCCTCACCACGGGATGAAGCTTTCCTTCACCGGCTGGCCGGTGGCAAGCGAGACGCCGTAGAGATCGACGCGGGTGACGCTCGGCAGATTGCCGCTGTCATCGACTTCGAGATAGGCATGGTCGAGCCGGCACGGTTCGCCCGCCACCTTCGCCTCGAGCCGCGGCACGCCATCCACCACCTTCAGCAGGGCCGGCCGCTGCGGATAGGAGACGACACGCATCATGAAGCTTCCAGGCTGCCCCGCCACCGGATCCGCCTTCACCCCGAAGGCCATGCTGCGCTCGAGCGTCGAGAGTTCCTTGCGTTCGCCGGCGTCATTGTAGCGGCGCCAGTAAACCTCGACCGGGCGCTTCGCATCGAGCTTGCCCTGGTCATCGAGGCGCGCCGTGTAGACGATGGTGTTGGAGTTGAGCGAGCGCTGCACGTAGAAGATCTGGTTGTCCTCGTGCGGCACCGGAAAGTCTTCCCCCGCACCACCCAGCAGCACGGTCACGGCAAGCAGGACCAATGCCGCCGCCGCGCGTTTCACTTCCCGCCCCTCAGCAACCTTCGGGCGCGCAGGAAGCGCTGGAGCGCCGTCGCATGGGTGAGGACGGCGAGCAGCCAGAGCGCCCAAGGCATGACATCGAGGCTGGCGCCGAACAGGCTCTGCGCGACCAGTGCGAGGCAAATGTAGAGAATGCGCTCCTGGCGCTCGAACAGGTCGGGCCAGGCCACGTTGTCGACCGGCATCTCCATCGCGGCACGCGCCTTCATGTAGCTCGTCAGGAAGGCGCCGGCGAGCGCGAAGTAGCCCGCCACCCAGGCGCCGCTGACATAGGCCAGCGTGGCGATGACGATCATTTCCTGGTAGCGGTCGATGATGGCATCGAGATAGCCGCCGAAGGCCGAACTCTCGCGGCGCAGCCGGGCCACCGCACCATCGAGCGAGTCGGCGGAGAAGGCGATGGCGAGCGTCACGGCATACCAGAAGGGCGCGTGGTGCCAGACATAGGCCAGGCTGACGAGTGCAATGAGCCCGAGGCCGAGCAGCGTCACCTGATTGGCCGTGAAGGCCCGCGACAACGGCCGCGCCGGCATCTCCCACAGCGGATCGATGTATTTCTTGAACAGGCCGTCAATCATCGGCGGCGCCTTCGAAGGAGGCGCGAAACCATGGCGCATTGCGCTTGTAGGCATCCTGGAACAGGCCGAACCTCCGGTCGAAATAGGCCTTTCGCGTCGCATCCGGGCGGTAGACCGTTTCCGACGAGCGATCGAAGCTACGGGCCGCATCCCAGACGCTGGCGCGCCAGCCGAGCGCCGCCGCGGCAATGGCGGCGGCACCGCGCACGCCCGCATTGCGCGGGTCGCGGGCCACCGCGATGTCGATGCCCAGGCAATCGGCCAGGGTCTGGCACAGCGCTGCATTGAGCGCGCCGCCGCCCACTGCGCGCAGCAGGTTTGCATGCCGCGTGCCCTTCTGCCGGACCACCGAGCGCCAGGCCCAGCGGGTGTTGAGGGCGACCCCCTCGATCACGGCGCGGCGCAGGCTTGGCCGGCCGTGCTGCAAGGACAGGCCGAGAAAGGCACCGCGCAGCCGGTTGTCGTCGACGGGCACGCGCTCGCCTGCCAGCCATGGCAGGAACAGCGGCGGTATCACCTCCGGCGCGTCCGCCTCCGCTTCGCCGCCCAGCATGCCATCGAGCCAGTCGAGGCACGAGCCGGCGCTTTCCTGCGTGGCGATCAGCAGTGGCCGGTTGCCGAAGGGGCTGAGGATCGTCGCATAGCCCTCGCTGGCGCTGAGCCGGCGGCCAGGATAGAAGCCGCTGATCCACGAGCTGGTGCCGAGCGAGATGTGCAGCTCGCCATCCTCCACCGCGCCGCTGCCGATGGCCGCAGCACAGACGTCGCCGGCGCCGGCGAACACCGGCAATCCCTCGGGCAGGCCCAGTTCCGCGGCGGCGCCGGCCGTGAGGCCGCCGGGCGAGACGGTACCTTCCACGATGTCGGGCAGCAGGCCGCGCTTCAGCCCGAAGCGGGACACCAGCGTGTCGGACCAGCCTTCGCGGCCCTTTCGGGTATCCATCATCCATGTCACGTTCGCGAGGTCGGCGGTGGTCACCGCGTGGCCCGTCGCGCGCAGCAGCAGCCAGTCCTTGACGTCGAGCAGCTTCGCGGCCCGGCCATAGACCTCCGGTTCGTGCCGCTTCAGCCACAGCATCTTGGCGGGCGGATCCATGCCGTTGAGCGAGGGCGCGCCATTGGTGAGCCTGATGGAGCTCAGGAGCTTGAACAGGCCATAGCCGAACAGCTTCGGAAACCCGCCCATGACCTCCCGCGCGATGGGGGCTGCGCGCTTGTCGAGCCAGATCAGGCAGGGACGCAGCGGGTTGCCCTCCGCATCGACCGCGACGACACCGCACATCTGCGAGGCGATGACCACGCCGGCGGCGCGCGCGCGGAGCTCCGGGCAGATGTTCGACAGCTTGACAAGGGCAAGGCGCAGCGCCAGCCACCAGTCCAGCGGGTCCTGCTCGGCGCAGCCGGGTCCGGGATAGGAAATGGGATAGGGGTGGTCGGCGGAATGCAGCACGTCGAGATCGGGTCCGATCAGCCCCACCTTCAGGCTGCTCGTGCCGACGTCCACCGCAATGACGAGATCCTGTTTCACAATGCGCCGGAAACGAATTGAGGCTAGGCAGCCGTTATCGGGATTATGCCGGGAAGGTCAATTCAATTGTGATATGCGCGGCGAACTGGCGCTGGCACACACATTCGAATAGAACGTTGCGCCGCGGCCCGGAAATGCGGAAGGACGGATGCAGAGGACGGCTTCATGACTCTCGGGGGAGTTGATCGCGGCCCGGACGAGGGCGGCGTTGACATCGTCTACATGTGGGTCGACGGATCGCTGCCCGGCTACATCGAGGTGCTGTCCCGCTACGCGCAGACGCGCTTCGACACCGATCCGGCCCGCACCCGCGACAATCTCGACCTGCTGAAATACAGCATGAGGTCGATTGCACGATTCGTTCCCTGGATCCGCAAGATCTTCGTCCTCACTTGCAGGCCGCAGGTTCCCGCCTGGCTCGACACCGGCAACGAGCGGGTCCAGGTGGTCCATCATGACGCGGTCATGGACCCGGCCGACCTGCCGACGTTCAACTCGCTGTCGATCGTCAGCCATGTGCACCGCATCCCGGGCCTGTCGTCGACGTTCATCTACATGGATGACGACATTCTCTTCCTGTCGCCGGTGGCGCGTGCGGATCTCTGGTCGCGCGAGGGCCGGCACTTCATCTTTCCCGACCGGCACTGGGCGCCGCACTACCGGACGGCCGCCGAGAGAAGCGGCCAGAAGCCTTGGAACCTCGCGCTCTCCACGTCCAACGAATTGCTGGACGCCAGATATGGCGCCGCCCGGCGCCGGCAGGTCAATCATGTGCCGCTCGTCATCGAGAAGCAGTCGTGGCAGGCCATGCTCGACCTGTTTCCCGATGCGGTGGCGCGCACGCGCAGCGCGCGCTTTCGGGCGGAGGGCAACATCGCGGTCGAGTTCCTCTATCCCTATTGCATGCTGGCGCAGGGCAAGGCGGAGTTCGCCGACGCCCGCAGGACACGGGCAAGCTCCGGTTACCTGCCGCTCGAGGATTTCTGGCCGCTGACCGCGTGGAAGCTGCGGGAGATCAGGAAACGCCGGCCCAAATGGGCAACCCTCAACGACAATTTCGGCAGCGTCCCGAACCGCCATGCGGAGCGCATTGTCAGGCAGGCGCTCGAGGAGTGGTTTCCGGAACCTTCGCCCTTCGAGCGCCGCCAATAGCCTGTGACGGCAACGTCGTCAGCCACGCCCGCCGGCGCCCCGGTGATGCGCGATGGCGTCACGATAGACCTGCTCGAAGTCGCCGATCCGCTCGCCTGCATCGAACTGTCGGGCATGTGAGCGGCCCCAGGCCGCGAGCCTCGCCTGCTCGCCGGGGTCGGCGAGGAGCCGGGCGATGCGCTGCGCCAGGGCATCGGCGTCGCCGGCCGGAACGAGCAGGCCGGCGCCAGCACCATCGAGAACCGTGCGATAGCCGGCATTGTCGGCAGCGATGATGGGCGTGCCGCTGGCCAGCGCTTCCGCCAGCACGATGCCGAAGCTTTCGCCATGGAGCGCCGGCGAGACGGCCAGCGTCGCCGCGCCCAGAAGCCGCAGCTGATCCGCCCGGGAGGGGGGCGCAACGGCATCGACCCAGGCCGCGCCCAGACGGTCGCGGGCCGCCAGAACCGCGCCGCGCAGGTCACCGTCGCCCGCGATCACGAAACGCGGGCGCGGCCCCGGTGGCAGTGCCACCGCGCCCGAGGCCAGGCGCGAGATCGCGTCAAGCAGCACCGCGATGCCCTTGCGCGGCTCGAGGCGCCCGATGAACAGGACATTCGGATGCTGGCCCGCCTCCTTTTCCACGGCGAAGAAATCCGACAGGTCGGTCACCGGTGGCAACACGGCCGGCGTGACGCCGGCAGCACCCGGCCGCAGATGGCCGAGGGGTGCCGACGACACGGCGATGGCTCCGTCGAGCCGCGACAGGAGATGGCGGCTCAGCAGCTTGAACAGCTGGCGGAGCGTGGAGCCCGCCAGGCCCGGAGGCGGCGTGTCGTGGAAGGTGGCCACCCGCGGCACATCCAGCCGGCGGAACAGCTGCCATGGCATTAGCGGATCCCAGGGCGTGTGGAAATGCACCACGTCGGGTTGCCATCGGCCGAGCGCGGAAAGCGTGCTCTCGAGGTCCCGCCGGGCCGCCCAGGTCACCTCGAAGCGGGTTCCGGCAAAGGCCACGCTGCGCATGGCGCCGAGCCGCCACAAGCCCGGCTCCGCTCCCTGCGCCACCCCCGGCGCGATGATCAGCGCGGCATGTCCGCGCGCCGCAAGGGCCGCTGCGAGCGCATGGATGTGCCGCTGCACGCCGCCGTGGCGGTCCGGATCATAGGGACAGACCTGGACGATTCTCATGGCACGGGCCGTGCCACGCTAGACCTTGTATTCATACACCTTGCCCGGCTCGCGCTCGCAATCGGGCGGGAAGCTCCTGCGCTTGTCGGCATAGTACTGCACGCGCCAGTCGCCCTCCGAGGCCCGGTTGTAGGTGATATAGAGGACCCGTCGCGGCGTCGAGGTGGTGTTGGGCGCCGAGCGGTGCGGCGCGTAGGAATCGAAGAAGATCGCATCGCCCGGTGCCGTCGGCACGGACACGAACTGCATGCCCTGCATCTGGCCGGCGGTCAGTGGCTTCCACAGGTCGCCGATGAGTCCGCGGTCATGGTGGCCTGCCACCATCTCGAGGCAACCGTTCTCAGGAGTGCAGGCATCGACGCTGACCATGGCGGTGAGATGGAACGCCGAATACTTCCCCCAGTCGGCCTGCGCATCCTGGTGCGGCTCGAAGCCGGCCCCGCCCGGCAGCTTGAAATTGATCTTCTCCTTGAACAACACCGCCTCCTCGCCGAGCAGCGCGGTGCTCACGCCGCGCAGTTCCGGGCCATCGCAGAGCCGGCGGAAGCCATCGTGATAGGGATAGAAGTTCTCGATCCGCTGCAGCAGGCGGGAGCCGTCGCCGCGCGACGTCTCGAAGTATTTCATCGCCTTGCCGGGTGTCTCCGGCCAGGACTCCAGCTCGTCCGTCCACGCGACCAGCTCGGCGAGCGCCCGGCCCGCAAACAGGCCGCGCATGACGACATAGCCATGATTGCGGAATTGCTCGATATCCTGCTGAAGCACCTGCATGGAACGCCTATCGGCTTGACTGGGTGGCAGGGAATGCTACAGCCGGCCCCAGCATCGGGCAATTTCTTTTCCCCCGTTGCGGGCAGACAGTGCAATGACGATCAGGCAGGCGTTGATACTGGCGGCGGGACGCGGCGTGCGCATGGGTCCCCTGGGCCAGAACATTCCCAAGGGCTTCATCGCGTTGGGCTCCACCACGCTGATCGCCCGTTCACTCGAATTGCTCGCCGCGGCCGGCATGGCGGAGGCGGTGATCGTCACCGGCCATCTGGCTGAGCACTACGACGCGCTGCAACCGCCCGCAGGACTGGCACTGACCCGGCTGCACAACCCGCTCTATGCCGAGAAGGGCAGCTTCGAGAGCCTGCGTGTCGGCCTCGCCGCCATGCGTGGCCCCTTCCTGCTGCTCGAGTCTGACATCGTCTACGAACCACGCGCCCTCGCCACCGTGTCGGCCTCGCCGCACGACGACCTGATCCTCACCTCAGGGCCCACCGGTGCGGGAGACGAGGTCTATGTCTGGGCCGATGCGCAGGATGGTGCAGCCCGCTTCCGCGGCATGTCGAAAGACCGCAGGGCACATGCCGACGACCCGTTCGGCGAACTCGTCGGCATTTCGAAGATGTCGCAGCGCCTGGCGCATGAACTGCTGCAGCATGCCGCCGAGGCGAGGCCCGACGCCGACTATGAAAGCGCGGTGGTGCGCGCGGCGGCCCGGGTACCCATTGCCTGCGCGCGTGTCGATGACCTGCTGTGGGGCGAAATCGACGACGAGGCGATGCTGGCGCGCGTCGAAACCGGTCTCTGGCCGCGCCTCGTGACGCTCGCCTGAGGCCCGGCCGCTAGGATGCGGCCCCGACCAGCGGCGCAGGCTGCTCGCTCATCTTGCCGTTCTCGAAGGTGATCACGCGGTCGCAGCAGTCGAGCCAATGAAGATCATGGGTGGAGACGACCACCGTCTTGCCCTGCGCCTTGAGCCAGGGCAGCAGCGTGCGGAAGAAATAGTCGCGCTTCTCGGGATCCTGGTCGGCGACGAACTCGTCGAGAACCAGGATGTTGCGGTCCTCGAGCAGCGCCACGGCAAGCGCCAGGCGCCGGCGCTGCCCCGCCGACAGGTCGATGCGGCTGATGCCCTCGCCGCGGATCTGGGTGATGCCGGTGAGGAACACCTTCTCGATCATCTCGTCTGCCTTCTCGGGCGAGACGGTCTCGAGCCCGTAGAGCTGGCGGAACACGTGGAACTGCGTGAAGATCGCCGAGAACTGGGAACGGTAGGCGTCCATGTCCTGGGGTGCGAGCACCCTGCCGTCGAGCAGGATCTCGCCGGCGGTGGGCTCGAGCAGGCCACACAGCACGTTCATGAAGGTCGTCTTGCCGGAGCCGTTGCTGCCGACGAGGAACACGACCTCGCCGCTCTTCAGCTCGAAGTCGAGCGGGCCGAGGGCGAAACTGCTGGTCTCGCGCGAGGCATAGCGCGTCTCGACGCTCCGCAGGGTGATCCGGTGAAAGGGCGGTTCCTTGTCGACCGGCTTGTATTGCGAGGGCTTGTCGGTGGCGCGCTCGATCTCGCCGAGCTCACGTGCCAGATCCTCGATGCGCAGGAAAGAGACGAGCGTCCCGATGACCGAGGGATAGCTTGTGACGATCTGCTCGAAGGGCGTGAGCGAAAACAGAACCAGGGTGAGCAGCTGGAAGGTGACGACCGAATCGGTCTTCACGAGATACGGGACGAGGAACACGATGCCGGCGAGCAGCAGGAACTTGAGGCCGTGAACGGCCGACTCGCCCGTTTCGTAGATCTGATTCACCTTGATCTGAAGCCGGCGCAATCTCTCGAGCACGTTCCGGAGGTCGCTGCTGAAGCTCTTGCGCCGGCCCTGGTGCAGCCTCAGTTCGCGAAACCCCCGCAGCATTTCCGACACGCGCTCGAAATACGAGACCTCGAGGGCGCGCGCATCGTCGTTGAGCTTCGCCATCGTCTTCTGCTGCAGATGGTAGGACAGCGAACCGCCCACCATGACGAGGATCGCGAAGAAGCCGGCGATGAACGAATAGTAGAAGACCTGCGGAATGGCGATGCACAGGAAGATGATCGCCGGCATCAGGTTGAGGAAGGTGCTGGTAAAACCCGCGACCGCGCTCACATCCGTGGTGAGGATGTGATAGAGAGCGCCATGCTCGCGGCGGTCGACGAAGCTGGGCTGGGCCCTGAGGAGGCCGCCGATCAGCTTGAGGCGCACGCTGTTGACGACTTGCGTGGTCACCACCGTGACCAATACCTGGTAGAAGAACGTCGAGGCGATGACCGTGATGAAGGTCAGCGCGAACATGGGCAGCCAGTACGAGACGGTCTCCTGCACCGGTGCCGCGGCCGCCTTGTTGACCACCATCATCACCCAGTCCCGCGACATGCCCGCGAGAAGGGCTAGGAACATTACCAGGTACTTCAGCCGCTGTGGCGCATGCGACCACAGGAACTTCAGCATGGGGATCAATTGCTCGAAGACGCTGTTCACGATTCTGACGCTTGCCTTGTCCTGTACCCGTATCTCCGGCCGCCACCCTTGCCTTGCCGATTTCGGCGGCACTTGTTAGACATAGTTGTGAAAGATCACAATAGGCAGTCGCTTGACCATTCCGCGGGTCGGCGCAGGTCAGCCCGATGACATCCGACCCGTTTCCAGCACCCCTGATCGTCACGGGAGCGAATCATCCCTATGCCAGGACCCTGGTGCAATTCCTGCGCTCGGCCGAGCGGTTTGGCGAGCACCGCAGGCTGAAATGGATCGTCTTCGATCTCGGCCTGGCGAAAAGCGAGGTGGCTTTCATCGGCCGGCGCTTCCCCTGGGCCGACCTCCGAACGGTCGAATTTTCCAAGTATCCGCCGCATGTTGACGTTTCTCGCCGAAGCTACGCGTGGAAGCCGATCCTGCTCGAGGAAGCGGCCAGGGGCCATGCAGGGCCCGTGTTCTGGTTCGATTCGGCGACCGTGCTGAAGCGTCCCATCGCGGAGCCGCTCGCCTCCGTCGCGCGCGACGGCGTGTGGTCGCTCAAGGGCCAGACGCCGCTCATGGGCCGCGCCGATGCCCGTGTGATCCAGACGTTCATCGCCGAACTCAACATGCCGCCCGAGATCCTGCATCTTCCCGAACGGGTGACCGGCGCCATCGGTTTCGACACGCGGCATGCCGTCGCCAATGCCATCCTGCAGGACTGGGCGCGGCTGGCGAGGGACCCGCGCTACATCCTGCCGGATGACCCCGATCCACGCCACCGCTGGGAGCAGACGCTGTTCACCGCCCTGCTCCTCTCGGCCGCGTGGCGCGGTGACATTCAGCTGGGCTCGGAGGAAGTCGACATTTCATCGATCCAACCCGTCAGCTATCTCACCACCCGCAACAAGCTGTGGGCCGGCTGGCCGCTGTGGAGCGATGCTGCGGCCCGCGCCTGGTACCGCATCTGGAAGGCCGGCGACCGCGCAGCCATGCGCGCGGACGGCTTCCGCCGATCGAGGATCGAAGGGCTGCTCGGCGGCTGGCGCGAGCACTACACGGTGCGCCGTGGCAGCGGCGAGGTGATTCGCGGCCCGCGGCTTGGCTATCTCGCGGATCCCTTCCTGTGGTCATGGAAGGGCGAGGGCTGGCTCTTCGCCGAACGCTTCGACTATCTGTGCAACAAGGGCAGGCTCGTCGCCATCAACCTGGCCACGCGCCGCGAGCACCCAGTGAGGGGCGAGGGTGTGTTCGGCGAGATCGCCTGCCACGTCTCCTTTCCCTTCCTCGTGGAACGCGAGGGCAAGCTGCACATGATCCCCGAGACCAGTGCGCGGCGGACGGTCGATCTCTACCAGTGTGCGGATTTTCCAGAAGGGTGGCGGTTGCGAAGACGATTGCTGGTCGACATTGACGCTGCCGACAGCATGCTCGTCCGCAAGGATGGCCTCGACTATCTCTTCACCTCGGTGCGGGACGGCGAGGCCAACCGCCATCTCGCCATCTACGTCAGTCGGGATGTCCTGAGCGCGCCGCTCGAGGCGCATCCGGTCAACCGCCAGCGGCGCTACGCCGCAGACCGATTTGGAACGGGGCGCTGCGGCGGCTTCCTTGGGTTCGACGATCGTGGCCGGCTGCTGCGCTTCATGCAGCAATCAACGCACCACTATGGCGAAGGGGGCAGGTGGATGGAGATCACCGAACTCTCGCCCACGGCCTTTTCCGAACGTCCGCTGGAGACGGACGAGCTGCCCGCGGGCTTCCCATGCTTGCCCGGCAGCCATCATGTGAGTCGTGGCGCCGGTCAATTCGCCTGGGACTTGAGGGACCGAGCGAGGACCTGGCCATGACCCCACTGCCCGGGCGCTCGGGGTGGCGCCTTGCCACACCCGGAGGTTATCTCGACAGCAGCGAGGTCCGGGATATTGCAGCCCCGGATTTCAGGTGTGGATAGTCCCGCCCATTGGGCCCATGATGACCATCGAGCCCCGCTTGTATTGTCCTCCAAATTGTGACAGTTGAGGGGTTAACTCAAATTTGAATACCGTTTTCGACGAGGGGTTATCTTGATTCGTACGGCGATTGTGGGCGTCGGAAACTGCGCCAGTTCACTTGTTCAGGGCGTACACTATTGCCGCGCCAAGGGTGCTTCCGCGGTGGGCGTGCCGTTTCCGAAGCTCGGTGCCTATGTGCCGGGTGACATCGAGTTCGTTGCTGCCTTCGACATCGATGGCCGCAAGGTTGGCCGCGACCTGTCGGAAGCGGTGTTTGCCGCTCCCAATTGCACGACGGTGTTCCATGCCGAGGTGCCCCGCATGAACGTCGCCGTCGGCCGTGGCCCCAGCCTTGATGGCATGACCGCCTTCCTCGGCAACCAGGCGCCGGAGCGCAGCTTCGTGCCCAGTTCGTCGCCCGAGATGTCCGCCGCCGAAGTCGTCTCCGCTCTCAAGGCGGCGCGCACCGAGGTGGTGATCAGCTTCCTTCCCGTCGGGTCGCAGCAGGCGAGCGAATTCTATGCCGGCTGCGCGCTGGAGGCGGGCGCTGCCTACGTCAACGCCATTCCGGTGTTCCTCGCCAGCAATCCGGCCTGGGCCAACGCCTTCAAGCAGCGTGGCCTGCCGATTCTCGGCGACGACTTCAAGGCACAGGTTGGCGCCACCATCCTGCACCGTACGCTGGCCCATCTCTTCGACATGCGGGGCGCTGTGCTCGATCGCTCCTACCAGCTGAACGTGGGCGGCAACACCGACTTCCTCAACATGATGGATCACAACCGCCTCCTCAGCAAACGCGAGTCGAAGACGGAGGCCGTGCAGTCGGTCCTCGAGAGCCGACTGTCGGACGAGAATGTGCGGATCGGACCTTCGGACTATGTTCCGTGGCTCAACGACCAGAAGGTTGGTTACGTGCGCCTCGAGGGCAGGCTGCTCGGCGGCGTTCCGATGAGCATGGAAGTGAGGCTCTCGGTCGAGGATTCTCCCAACGCCGCCGCCATGGCCATGGCGGCCATCCGCTGCGCCCGGATCGCACTGGACCGCAAGCTGTCCGGTGCCATCTGGGAAGCCTCGGCCTTCCTGTTCAAGCATCCTCCCCGTCAGGTACAGGATGACGAGGGCCAGCGCCTCATCGTCGACTTCGCCGAAGGGAGGCTCTGAACCAGGCGATGCCGGGGCACGCGATCATCACGGGTGGAAGCAGCGGCATCGGCCTCGCCATCGCCAAGTCGCTGTCTGCCCGCGGCGCCTCCGTCTCGCTGATCGCGCGCAACCGCGACCGGCTTGAAATGGCGCGTGAAGCGGTGCTTGCCGCCGGCAACGGCAAGTCTGCCGTGCAGACCTTCTCGGCCGATGTGCGCGATCCGGATGACCTGAAGCAGGCAATCGCGTCTGCCGTCGACAGTTTCGGGGCGCCGGACTGGGCCATCTCGTGCGCCGGCATTGTCATCCCCGGAACCTTCGTGAAGCAGTCGCTGCGCGACCACGAGGACCAGTGGCGCACCAATTACCTGGGCTCGCTGCAGTTCACGCACTATGTGCTGCCCTACCTCGAGCAGGCGCCGCGGCCGAAGCTCGTGCTCATTGCCTCGGGCGCCGCCTTCGCCGGTCTCTATGGCTATAGTTCCTATGGTCCGGCGAAGTTCGCGGTGCGTGGACTGGCGGAATGTCTCCGCGTCGAGCTGAAGCCACGCAACGTCTCCGTCACCATCGCATTTCCCGGCGATACCGATACGCCGCAGCTCAAGGCGGAACTGAAGCTCAGGCCCACGGTGACCAACGAGCTCGCCAAAGGCGGCGGCGTGATGAGCCCGGAGGCGGTCGCCAAGGGCATCATCGCCGCAGCCGAGCGCGGCGACTTCCAGGTGACCTTCGGCTGGCAGCTGCGCATGCTGGCGCGCACCCACAGCCTGATTGCACCGCTCTTCCGCAACTACCAGGACTGGCTCGTCAAGCGGTCCGGCGAAGCACCGTGACATCGCAGATGACCGTCGCCCTGCTGGCGCAGGCGATCGGCACGGCCTTCGCGGTTGGCACCCTGCTTCTTCTGCTGCTGACGCTGGTGCCGGTGAGCCGCGCCACCGCCCGCCAGCTCTGGCCCGTGCTCGGCTCGGAGGCCGCCATCCTGGCGGCGGGAGTGCTGCCGTGGCTGCTGCCGCCCCTGGCGCTCCTGGCCTGCCTCCTTGTGGCGGCGGCCCGCATCGGATTCGAGAGCGGTTCCGTTCACGGATTGACCGCTGGCCGGGACTTTCGACTCAGCCACGGTCTGCTCCTCGTTGCCGCTGCCGGGCTGTCGTGGTTTGCGGCAACGCCGGTCTTTCTCTGGGTGGCAGCACTCGTGCTGGCCGCGGCCGGCGGCGGACTCATCATCACGTCCGAACGTTCGCTCGCCGGCAGCGTTGCGCGCTTCGCACTGTTTCCCCTCCTGCCGCTTGCGGCGTTCAGTCATGCGGCCAGTGCTCCGCAACTGGCCCCGCTGCTCGTCCTCGCCTTCTTCCTCGTGGAGATCTTCGACAGCTTCTCCCTGCTCGGCGGCAAGCTCTATGGCCGAACGCCCCTGGTGCCCCGCCTCAGCCCGCGCAAGACCTGGGAAGGCCTGGCGACGGGCATCGCTGCAACACTCACCGCCCTCCTTGCACTCACGGCCTGGCTGGGCCTGCCGCTGTCGCCGATGCTCCTCGCCGGCGCCATCGTCGTCGCTTCGGCCATCGCGGGCGACCTTCTCGGATCGCAGGCAAAGCGGCGGGCAGGGGTGAAGGACTATCCTGCCGTGATGACCGTGCAGGGCGGCCTGCTCGATATCGCCGATGCCTGGCTCGTGGCGGGTCCCGTTCTGGCCGGGCTTGCGAGCCTATTCGGCTGGACCTGACAGCGGCTCGAGCAGCGCCTCGCCGATCGCCACGAGCGTGCCCTGGCCGATCGTGGCAAGCAGCCTCAGATGCAGCCGGGAGCCCGGCGGGCCGATGAGACGTGCCGCAATGGTGAGGCTGCTGCCCACGGGGGCCGGCCGCACGAAGCGCACCTGCAGCCTGACAATCTGATGACCCGCAATGCGCTCCAGATAGGTTTCGAAGCGCCCCGCGATCAGCATGCCATGCAGCACGGGGCCATCGAGGCCGGCGGCCCGCGCCGCATCAGCCGAGAGGTGGATCGGGTTATCGTCGAGCGATGCGACCGCGAAGGCCTTCACCTGGTCCGGGGTGACAGGAGTGCTGATTTCCGGCGCGGGAAGCTGCAACGCGTCCGGCGTCATGGCGACAACAGCACGATATCCGACGCGACAAGAAGGCACGTGGTGCCGGATGGATCGCAGAGCCGCTGCTCGATTCGCAGCCTGTCCTCGCCGTTGCGCTGCAGCCGGACCTCACAGAGATAGTCGACGCCGGCGCACAATGGCCGTTCCGCCCTGTAGTCCTGCGCGACATGGACAGGATGGCGCCCGGCGGCCGCAGCCTTCAGGGCCAGCAGGGCCGCTTGCGTCGCCAGCGCCCGCAGGGCCATGCCGAAAGGCACCCTGTCACCGCTGCCGCCACCGAGCGCGCGGCGGTAGCTGCGAACGTCCTCGGCCGAAATGCGGAAGGAAAAGGCCGGGATATCGGCAATCGGGCTGCCGGAGTTCTGCACCGCTCAGGCCTTGCGAACGATCAGGCTGGCGTTGATCCCTCCGAAGGCAAAGGAATTCGACATCGCCGCCGTCATCGCCACCGCGCGGGCTGCATTGGGCACGGGGTCCGGGAGGCAGTCGCGGTCAGCCTCCAGCCAGTTGAGGGTGGGTGGCGCGATTCCCTCCTGAAGGGCGCATGTCGTGATCACCAGCTCGAGGGCGCCGGCCGCACCCAGCGTGTGGCCATGCACCGGCTTGGTGGAGGACACTGCGAGACTGTCGAGCCTCGCGCCGAAGACCCGCCGCAGCGCCTCGCTCTCCGACCGGTCATTGAGGATGGTTCCCGTGCCATGGGCATTGACGTAACCGATGTCGCGGGCTTCGAGCCCGGCATCGGCAAGGGCCGCCGCCATTGCGGCCGCAGCGCCCGTCGCGTCAGGTCGAACGATGTCGCCCGCGTCGCTGGTGGTGCCGAAGCCGGCAAGCTCGGCGTGGAGGCGCGCGCCGCGCGTGCGGGCGGCATTCTCCGTCTCGAGCAGCAGCATCGCCGCCCCCTCGCCGAGGGTCATGCCATCGCGCCCCCTGGAGAAGGGACGGCATTCGCCCAGTGTCATCACGCGCAGCGTTTCCCATGCACGGAAGGTCGCCGGGGTGATCAGGCACTCGCTGCCACCGACCAGTGCCCGGTCCGCCAGGCCCTGGCGGAGCAGCATGAGACCCAGCCCGATCGCCTGGCTGGCGGAGGAACAGGCGCTGGAGACGGCGAGCGACATGCCGCGCGCGCCGAAGGCCATGGAGAGCTGCGAGGCGGCGGCGCTCGGCATGACCTTGGGAATGGTCATGGGATCCATGCGCTCCTGGGACTGGTAGAATTTGAAGTGTTCGAAGTCAGATGTCGTGGCACCCCCGATGCCGCTGCCGACGAGCACTGCCGTGCGATCGCCCATGGGCGCGGACAGGTTCCAGCCGGCATCGGCGACGGCCTCGCGCGCCGCGACGAGCGCCATCTGCGCAAAGCGGTCGGTGGTGCGCAGCACCTCCGGGGGAAGGCGGGTCGCGGGGTCGAAGTCCGGAAGGTGGGCGGCCTTGGTGACAAGCTGGCTCGAGGTCCGCGGAAGGGTCAGTTCGCGCACGCCCGTCCGCCCGTGCCGGGCACCATCCCAGAGGGACGCGGCCCCGAAACCGAGCGCCGTGACGGCACCGAGGCCGGTAATGAAGACACGTGGGCGGGAGGCCATCAGGATTGCGGCTTCACCAGGTGCGGCCGCAGCGCGGCCAGGAAGTCTCCCACCGTCCGGGCATCCGAAAGCGAGCCGTCGACGGGGATGTAGGCTCCGAATTTCTCTTCCACCGCCATCAGGATCACGATGACGTCGGCCGACGCAATGCCAAGGCTCTCGAGGGTCGCATCACGCGTGAGCTTGGACCGGTCGATCAACCCTTCCCGCGACACGATTGCAAGAAGCTGTTCCTCGATTTCGTCTGAAACGTCCATGCGGCGCAATGATCCAAAAACGGAAGGAGTTTAGGTGCCGGCAATCTAGATAGGCGCAACCCAACTGTCTATAGAGACTTGTTACAACCACCGTGTGCCGCGCAGGATCCGCGTGGCGTTCACCGTTGCAGGACCTCACATGACTTAACAATTGCCCCGCCGGTGGTATGATGACAGCGGAATGAACCCGCGCATCGCCATTCTGATCTGCACACATGATCGCCCTGAGTTCCTGCGTCTCCTGCTGGATGGCCTCCGGCATGAGAGGCAGCCGGGGGTATTCCTGTGCGTGGTGGACAATGGCATGCGCAGTTCTGCGGCCATCGTCGAGCCATTCAGGGCGGAGTTCGAATTGTTCTACCGGCGGGTCGAGGAGCCAGGCGTCGTCGTTGCGCGCAATGCCTGTCTCGCACTCGCCATGGATCATGCGCCCGATGTGCTTGTCTTCATCGACGATGACGAGACGCCGAACTCCGGATGGCTGGCCGCCATGATGCGGACGCTGCGCGACACGAACGCCGACTTCGTGACGGGACCCGTCGAGGCGAAATTCCTCGTCCCGCCGCCGGACTGGGCCATTCGCGGTGATTTCTTTCGCCATGATGGCCGCTCCTACCGCACGTCGAACCTGGCCATACGGGCGGCTTCGTTTCCCAAGGATCCGGAGGACTGGTTTCAGGCGCGTTTCAACCGCCTTGGCGGCGAGGACAGCGAGTTGCTGGGCCGCCTCGTCGGGGGCGGCGCCGTGCACGAGGTTGCCGCCGATGCGGTCGTCACGGAATTCGTCCCCGCGGAACGCCTGCGCCGCCGCTACATCTGGCGCTGCGGCACGCGCGATGGAGCGATCATTGCCGAAACCATCCTGACTGCGCGCGGCAATACCGCAGCTGCCTATGCGGCCTGCCTCATCGAGGCCGCCAAAAAGCTGGGTTATGCGGCAAACCACCTGTTCTGGACACTGCGCTCACCCTGGCGCGTCAACAGTGCCATCCGCGACGTCAATGCTTCCGCGGGCATCGTCCTGAAATTGGCTGGGCGGTCGTCACACTATTACGGAAGCCATGGTGCGGCAGCGCAGGACCAGCCGACATGAAGTCAATGCTGGCGGACTGGAAGCTGAGGCGCGCGCGGCTCATCGTGAAGTGGGGGGCGGAGCTTCACCGGTTGCGCATCCCGTTCACCGGGAAAGTGGTGCTCCCTCTCAATGTGAAGGGGCTGGAGAAGTCGCTGGCCGAGGTGCACGATGTCTTCGCCAGGCATGGCATCCGTTTCTGGCTGAGGGACGGCACTGCTCTCGGCGTGGTGCGCGACGGCGGCATCATCGCACGTGATGACGACGTGGATCTTGGCATCTGGCCCGAAGAGCTGCCCGCTCTCGAGCATGCATTGCGCGATCTCGAGGCGATCGGCTTCGTTGTCTACAAGCATAACCGCTGGATCATCGGACTCCTCAAGAGATGGGAAACGATCGAGATCGTGGTCAGCGGGTCATGGGAGCAGGACGACGGCTATCATAATTTCGTCGACGGTTTTTTCGAGAACTTGAAGAGCGTCGGGTACCTCGGCCGGCAATTCAATGTTCCGGCGGACAGCGACGCCTATCTCGAATTCTGCTACGGCCCGGACTGGCGAACCCCGAAGCCCTTCTCCTGGTGGGCGAGTTCCACCTGGCTGCCGCACGAAGAACGCGAGGAGTATCGCATGAGATTCATCGCCGGGCGCGACGAAGCATCATCTGCAAGCCGAGAGCCTGGACAAACGTGACGAGGCCAGCCGGTTGAACTGCGGGTTCCCGAATGCGGACCTCGCTAGGAAGGTTCCGTCAGCAGCAGTTCGGATGCCTCTTCGATCACCGTCTGGAGTTGCTTCACGAAGGCGGAGCGCGGCATGTTGGGTTGAATGGCCGGCAGGAACGCGATTGTGATGTGACCTGCCTGCGGAAGTCTCGCCGCGGGCGGCCAGATCTTACCCGAGTTGACGGCAACGGGAATGCAAGGGATCTTCAATAAGGCATAGAGAAGGTCGACACCGGACTTGTAACTTGGCGCATCGCCGGGTGCACGGCGCGATCCCTCCGGGAATATCACGACGGGCCTGCCCTGGGCATGGGCTTCGAGGGCGGCGGCACGCAACGCGCGCGCGGCCCCGAGACCATCCTCGCGATCGACGCCGATATGTCCCAGCCGACGCAAGACCCACCCGAACAGCGGCAATTCAAGCAACTCCCGCTTCAGGACAATGACGGGATCGTTCAGGACATATTGCAGGACGAGAGTTTCGAATCCCGACTGGTGTTTTGCGGCAACGAGTACAGCACCGGAGGCGATGCGGGCGTCACCATTCACGTGCCAGCTGACGCCGAGGAGTCTCCGGAAGAGAAGGAGAATCACGGCGAGATAGGATCTGACGATGGCGAGAAGCCATGGTCGTGGAAGCAGCAGAGCCGGAAGCAGGAGACTGTAGCCCGCAGTCGTGACCGTCACGCCGAACCAGAATGCAGCATGGCGAAGGCGTGTGAATGGCTGGCGGGCTGCCCTACTCAATTTACTGGCATAACATCTGTTGAGCGTTGCCGGCGCATTCTGACGTCTCAGTTGGAAAGTAGTGCGCGAGCAGCCGGCACGGCTGCCTTCAGCCTTTCCAACTCATCGCCGTCAAACTGAGCCAGGAGGACTTCACGAATGTTCAGGGGATCGAAGTATCTCAACCCGTCATTGTCAAAGAAAGCTTCGACCACATCGATTTTGGCGATCGCCGACATGGGGACGGCGCCATCTCTCTGGCGGCGCTGCCACATGGACATGACATGACGGCTGATGAAATCATTACGGTCGTGGAGACCGCGATAGACGAGGGGTTCCCGCAGCAGCAGACTCCCGCCGAGCATGTGAGCGCCATTGGCACAGTAATCGTCCCCCTGGCCCTTGTAGGCAAGTTCCTTGCCCGGCCGAATGAGGCGCAAGGCTTCGGTGCGGAACATCATGGACGAGGTCGAGCTCCAGTGCCAACCCGCCTCGAGCGGCGTCACGAAGCGATGAAAGCCGCAACTCCTGAAGCACTCCTGCTCGGCGGCATCTGCACCCGTGGCGAAGGTCTCGAGACCGTTTGTCCTTTCGGTGCCGGTGATGACACCATCGCCGATCTGTAAGAGATACTGGTCGCAGCAGGCCAGCGCCGCGAAGGCAACGCGATTGAGGTGAACGGCCAGCATACGTTCAAGGAACTCCGGAGCGTAGCGGTCATCCGGATCGAGAACACAGGTGAACGCTGCGGGAGCCTCATCAATCCCGCGATAGATCGCGTGCACCATGCCGCGGTTTGCCGGCGCCTGAACAAAGCGGAAGCGCGGATCATCCAGGCCTTCAATGACATTCCGCGCATGCGAGGCATGCTCTTTCTCGGATGCATCATCAACCAAGATGCAGGAGAAGTTCCGATGCGACTGCTGCTGAACGGAGATCAGGGCGTCAGCAAGAAATTCTGACAGGTTGTGATGTGGGACAACGACAGTGATCCGCGACCGGTGAAATGCGGCAACGAGGGAATCGCTCAAGTCCGTGGCGGCCATCTATCTCTCTCATACAGGAACAAAATCAAACCCATCGAAACAGTCGGCATATGATTTTACCCGCGATTTCAAGTCAATGGAACTGACCAATTCCTCGCCGTTTCCTACACCATGAAAAACTCGACCGTCTGGCCTAGAATGTCTTGAGGATATCCTTGAGGGACATTGATAGTTCCGACTCGGGGCGTGAAGGACCTTTGGAAAACGCTTTCATTGCGACGTCTATCGCGGCTTGGGATCTAGTGAATCGCTCAGGATGGGGAAGGGGAACCGAAACTATGAATGGTGAACTGCCATCGGGGTTGCGCCGAATATAGCCACGACGGCTGTGAGGTCGAACTTTCCTTATGCCATACTCGAGTTCAAGCCGACGACCTTCTTCCACGGGATTAATGCCCAGGGTCGCAAGATACCGGTAGAAGGCACCGCTCTCGAGGTCGACCCGCTCGGTATGCCTGACTTGGAAGGCATCCACGACGCCGATCCTTCCGTTGCCAAGCAGACTGGGCCAGACGAAATCCAGTCCATAGGAGGATATCGACCGCTCAAAGGTTGGAAACAACGCGGTTAAGGCCGCCCTACTCATGTACGGAGCCATAACCTCAACGAACGACGTTTCCCGGAAGAGGAACCCAGGTTGGTGGTATGCCATCCGCCAGTAGCTGTAAGAATCTCTTGTCACAGCAGGCTGCGCAAGGTCGAACCTCGCAGCGTGAACCAGGGTCAGAAACTGGCTCAACTGGCCAGCATCAAACTCGAGATCACCATCGAGAAAAAAGTACCCATCATATGCCTCCTGCAAATTGCATTTTGCAATGAAGAGTGCCGCAGCATGAAACTTACTCAAGCCGCCGGTCATCACAAATTCGGCGCCTTCAAGCAGCTTCTCATTGAGTCCGGGAGGCTCATAAAGGCGGACGGCGATGTCAAAATTTCGCTCGCCATCCAGTTTCCCGTACAGCGCTGACGCGACGCCGCCAGATGGAACAACAAAGACCAGAAACTGACGCCTTGTCGTCGACAGGCCACCCCGCTGAGAAACGAGTTCCAGTGAGCGTCCATTGCCCCAGTTCGGCATACTCAATTTCTGCCTGTCCGATGTGCTATCAATCTCACAGCTATCCAGGAGCTACACGATCCTCATACCAAGTTGCTCCCCGCACCGAAACTTGGATTATTGAAACAGTACTGCCTTCGTCCATCCACCCAAGTTCGCCGATGCGTGAACCCATCGCCCCTTCATTCATACACTCGAAGTTGGATTATCCCAAGATTTTGGAGGAATCGTCAGATTTCACGCCGCATCTATCATCAAAAACGATTGTGGAGCTGAAGTTTCACAGCGATGATCGATCATGAGACTTTTCACTGCTTGATCAAGGAAGGAAAATTGATCTATTGACCTAATGATTCAGGCGTAGGGACCATAAGAGCATGAAAGCTGTAATTCTGGCGGGGGGTTTAGGAACCCGTCTCTCGGAGGAAACGGTTTCCAAGCCGAAGCCAATGGTGGAGATCGGTGGAAAGCCGATCTTGTGGCACATCATGAAGATCTACACGGCCCACGGTATTAGCGACTTCATTGTTTGTCTCGGTTACAAGGGCTATATAATAAAGGAGTATTTTGCGAACTACTTCTTGCATACTTCTGACGTAACCATCGATATTCAGAAGAATAGCATCCAAGTTCTACAACAGAAGGGCGAGCCTTGGCGGATAACTCTTGTGGATACTGGGGATGAAACTCAGATCGGTGGCCGTATCAAACGGGTCCTTCCCTACATCGGCAACGATGAAGCATTCTGCCTCACCTATGGTGACGGGGTCAGCGACGTCGACATCACCAAGTCTATTGCCTACCACAAGGCGCATGGAAAGCTTGCGACGGTAACGGCGGTCCAACCGCCTGGACGCTTCGGTGTTCTGAAGATTGGTGAAAACAACAGTGTGGACGGTTTCATGGAGAAGCCCGTTGGAGACGGGGGCTGGATCAACGGCGGCTTCTTCGTTCTTTCTCCCAAGGTCGGCAGCTACATCGAAGGCGATCTGACCGTGTGGGAACGTGAACCCATGGAGACGCTGGCACGAGAAGGCGAGCTCATGGCCTGGCATCACGAGGGTTTCTGGAAACCAATGGATACACTGCGGGACAAGCGGGACCTGGAAGCCCTCTGGGAAGCCGGCAAGGCGCCATGGAAAGTTTGGAGATGAGCAAGAACATGCGAATACTTGTGACCGGAAACATGGGATATGTGGGGTCATGCCTGGTGCAGGCCCTGCGCCGTGAATATCCGGATGCGGAGCTCATTGGTTACGACGCAGGTTTCTTTGGCCAGGCGCTGACGGGAGCAAGCCGACTGCCGGAATCCCATCTCACACGACAGGTCTTTGGCGATGTCCGGGAACTTCCGGAGGCGCTGTTACAGGATGTGGATGCCGTTGTGCACCTCGCTGCGATTTCCAATGACCCGATGGGCAAGGAGTTCGAGGAGGTGACCGGCGATGTCAACAGAAGGGCGTCTGTCCAGATTGCGAAATCGGCGGTCAGGAGCGGCGTCAGGAATTTTGTGTTTGCATCCTCCTGCTCGATGTATGGCGCTGCCGAGGGTGGGCCACGTCGCGAGTCGGATCCCACCAATCCCCTGACCGCCTATGCCCGTTCGAAGATCGGAACCGAGGAGGATCTTCGCACGGCCGACCTGGGGACCATGGTCTTCACTTCACTTCGGTTCGCCACGGCCTGTGGCATGTCCGACAGGCTTCGCCTCGATCTCGTACTGAATGACTTTACTGCATGCGCCAAGACCAGCGGCGAAATCACGGTCCTGAGCGACGGGACACCGTGGCGGCCCCTGATCGACGTGGAAGACATGGCACGGGCCATCAAATGGGCCATTCAGCGCCCGGCCTCCAATGGCGGACAGTGGCTGGCGGTGAATGCTGGCAGCAGCAAGAGCAACTACCAAGTCAAAGATCTTGCCAATGCCGTGAAACGTCACGTTCCGGGAACTCGTGTGTCGATCAATACCGATGCACCGCCCGACAAGAGATCCTACCAGGTCGATTTCTCTCTCTTCGAGTCGCTTGCGACGGGTTACCTGCCGCAGGTCGACCTCGATACGTCCATCGAGCGCCTCATTGCCGGGATGGAGAGAATGCGCTTTGCTGATGGCGACTTCCGGAATTCGCCATTCATGCGGCTCAACATGCTGCGCGAACATCTCACGGCCGGCCGTCTTGACCCCAGCCTGCATTGGAACGAAGGCTAACCATCATGATATTCAATGCGACTCCTCTCGCCGGGGCCTTCACCATCGAACTCGAGAAACGCGGCGACGATCGGGGATTCTTTGCGCGTCTCTTCTGCGAACGCGAATTTGCGCAAGCCGGACTCGAGACCCATTTTGTCCAGATCAACAATTCCCTCTCTGCAAGACGTGGAACGCTGCGTGGCCTTCATTACCAACTGCCGCCGGCGGCGGAGGTGAAGGTGGTGCGCTGCATACGCGGTGCGCTTTGGGACGTCATCCTTGATCTGCGTGCCGGGTCTCCGACCTTTGGCAAGTGGTTTGGTGCCGAGTTGTCGGCGGAAAACCGTCGCATGATGTATGTGCCGCGCGGCTTTGCCCATGGTTTCATCACGCTGGCGGATGATTCTGAGGCGGTCTACCTGGTAAGCGCTGTCTATTCGCCCGAGAACGAACGCGGCGTTCGCTTCGATGACCCGGCACATGGCATATCTTGGCCGATCGGGCCTTCCGAAATTTCGGACAAGGATCGGAGCTGGCCTGACTTGAACGCAGAGTTTCATGGCTTCGACATCATGCGGGACGCGTGATGAAGATATTGCTCACGGGCGCAAGTTCCTTCACGGGCTACTGGTTTGCCAAGTCACTTGCGGAGGCCGGGCACGAGGTCGTTGCCCCGCTGCTGCGCAGCCGGGAAGCCTATTCGGGAGACACGCGGGCCGAGCGCGTGAAGCGGCTCGAGGGCATCGTCCGGCTCGAGACGGAATGCGGCTTCGGCAGTGACCGTTTCATCAACCTGACCAACGAGGGCTTCGACGTCCTGGCTCACCATGCGGCCCAGGTTGGAGATTATCGCAGCCCGGATTTCGACGTGCTGGGGGCGGTTGCCGCGAATACCAGGAATCTGCGCCAGATCCTGTCCAGCGGCAAGATTGGTGCGATGGTGCTCACCTCTTCGGTGTTCGCACCCGGCGAAGGTGTTGGAACGGTGCCGCTTCGCGCCTTCTCGCCCTATGGCCTCTCCAAGGGCATGACCAACGATCTCGCGACCTGCATCGCAGAGCAGGCAGGCGTGCGCCTGGGCCGCTTTGTCATTCCCAATCCCTTCGGTCCATTCGAGGAACCGCGCTTCAGTGCCTATCTGATGAAAACCTGGAAGGCGGGGAACACGGCGAGGGTGAATACGCCGGCCTACATCCGCGACAACATTCACGTCGACCTGCTGGCGGGCGCTTATGCCCGATACATCGCCGAGCTTCATTCAGGAACGGCCGGTGCGGTGCTCTTGCCGTCAGGCTATGTGAGCAGCCAGGGCGACTTTGCAGAGCGCTTCGCGCGCGAAATGCGCTCCCGGCTCGGGCTCGCCTGCGGGCTGGATCTTGCGACTCAGACCGAGTTTGCCGAGCCGATCATGCGGGTAAACACCGAGCCTGCTTCGGTCTATGTTCCTGGCTGGAATGAAACCGCAGCTTGGGACGGAGTGGCAGATGCCTACAGGTAGGTGCGCATTCTGGATACGAAGGAAGGAATTCAGTAACGTCCTGATCAACTGCATTGCGTATTCGGAGCAGCGGAAGGACTCCAAATGGGTTTCATGAACTGGCCGATCTACAGGCTCCGTCTGAAGTGGCACGACCTGCAGGTGTACGGCGCTGATCGCATTCAGCTTGCACGCCATTCCAAATTCGCTATCGCGCGTGAGACTGCTGGAGGGCTGGACACCGGCAACCTCGGCAAAAAGGTCGCTATCGTTGCGGTATACCCGACCAAAGACATCGTCTTCTCGATACGGAATATCTGCTCTGCACTTTCGCGCAACGGATACTCCATCCTCATGGTGTCCTCCAGCAAAGTCTCCCCCGAGCTAAGGGATGTGCTCTTAGGAAGCTGCAACCAACTGTTGGAGCGTTACGGCTTCGGAAGGGATTTCGGATCTTACGCTGCGGCCATCCACTGGTTGGACAGGAATGGAGTTCTGGGCGGACTTGAGTCGCTTTGCCTGGTCAATGACAGCGTCTTCTGGCCGAGCGATTTTGGCGAAGAGATTCGCTCGCTCGACACTGTTCAAGCCGATTGGAAATGCCTCTTTGAGCACCAAAAGGTCGGATACATTACGCCCCATGCGCAATCTTTCTTCCTTGTTTTCGGAAGAAAGATCATCAATCACCCTGAATTTCTTCGGTACTGGGACGAATACATTCCTCTATCGTCTCGAGAGCATGCAATCAAGAAAGGTGAAATCGGACTATCCAAGTGCCTCCTGGAGGCAGGGTTTCGCCCATATACTGCATACACGTTTCCTCGGCTCTGGTCTGCGTTGCGTGCGAGAATCGATACGCAGAAAGTCGATCTCCCGCTCAAGATGGCGCTCTTCAGTTTAATTGACGCCGATTTCAAGCAACTCAACACTGCGACCGTTTCCCTCGCCGAAAAGGGGAATACTGACGAGATCGGCATTGGAGATCAGCTAATGTTCAATGCCGTTCAGCACATTTCATATCGCCTATTCGAGCAGAGCCCTTCACACGCTACCGGCCTTCTCTGCAACGTCCTTCTTGGTGCGCCAATCAAGCGGGACTACTGCAACAAGTATGGTAAGCCGATCGGTCTGGTGCTGGCGTCTGCTCAGGGCTACACGGGCGAAGACTTGGAACACCTGCATGCTGCGCTCCTAGCTCGGGGCACGCGCAGACAGTACGACGATTTCGAGCAGTTCCTGCTTGGTAGAGGACGGATCTAGCATCGACGTCGCAACAGGAACTGGCTACACAGAAGATGGTGCCATTCTCGTCCAGTTGAGTTGGTTGCATCTATTGTATGGCAGTAGAGTATGGTTTTTCGAGAAGGCGACATAGGAAACAAAAGATGCAGTCAGGTGACTATAGTTTAATGCTAGATTCTGGAACTAAGTTTTTTCGTTCCCTTTACATGTGGGGCTGGTTCCATCATCCCACTGATAAACTGAAAACTGTTATCCTACATGACCCAGAAATCACTTCGTGTCACACACAAGTCGGGCTTCCACATGGCGGAGTCAAGTCACTCGGTGAAAACTTAGGTTTTGTAGTGCAGACACTTCGGAGCGACGACAAAATCACGCGGGATTTCTCCGTTGAGTTTGTTACTGAAGGAGGTCAGCGGATCTTTCATTCATTTTACGATCTTTGTAGAGACCGTATCGAAAGATACTCAACTCCGACGTTAACGAAGCGATTTGTTGAAGAAGTAGACAGGAATAATTGGTCTGTCCTTGATGTGGGTGGACGATCTCGTAGTCGCATCGACAGGAGTAATGATTTCAAAACGAGCGATTACGTTGTATTGGACATTCTTCCTGGTGAGAATGTCGATATTGTCGGTGACGCCCATACCCTAGCATCTTATTTCCCTGCCGAGCGCTTCGATGCATTCCTTTCTGTGTCCGTTTTCGAGCATTTAATGATGCCTTGGACGGTAGTGACGCAGTTAAATAGGGTACTCAAAATGAGTGGCGTTGGACTTGTGTCGACACATCAGTCTTTGGGTCTACATGACATGCCTTGGGACTTTTGGAGATTTTCTGATACTGCTTGGGATGCTCTGTTCAACAAGTACACAGGCCTTGAAATTCTGGAACGTTCCCTAGACTTTGATCAATATCTCTTGCCATTCATTTTTAGACCCTCAAAACAAGATGCGGAGCGCTCCGTGGGCTTCGAAGCATCTGCTGTGTTAGTCAAGAAGATTGGGCCGAGCTTGGTAGAGTGGAATCTAAGGCCGTCAGATATCTCTACCACCAACTATCCCAATAATGATGACGGCTATAAACCTGATGGCTTCGGTGACTTTCATTAGTCTGCTCAAACTGCATGAGTTGCAAAGTCACTTTGAACATTGATTGGATCGTGGTCTGAAGCCTACCAGAATGGATAATGAAGATAGTGACAGCTGGCTCTCTAGCAATAGAGTTTGACGTAGCCGTAGTGGGAGCGGGTGCGGTTGGACTGGTTTGCGGTGCGAAGCTTACAGAGTGTGGCCTGTCCACTATTATACTTGAGAGGACCTCTACTCCAGGCTCTGGCATCTCCTCCCGCAACAGCGAGGTCGTTCACGCCGGCTTCTACTATCCCACAGGAAGCCTGAAGCACCGCTTCTGCGTCCACGGCAGGCGGATGCTTTATGCGTTTCTCGCTGAGGCGGGGATTCCGTTTCGCAAGTGCGGGAAGCTTGTGGTCGCGACGGATGAGGTCGAGCTGGCTGGCATGGAGAGACTGCAAACCCGCGCCCGGGAAAACGGCGTCGAAGGCGTTCGCCTGATCGGGGCCAAAGAGGCGCGGGAGATGGAGCCCGAACTGAACAGTGTCGGAGGGCTTTGGTCACCCGAGACGGGCGTCTTCGACAGTCACGCCTACATGATGGCGTTGATCGCCCGCATTGAAGCCGCCGGGGGTTTGATTGCCTATCGGGCGCCGGTGACGTCTGCCGAAATAGCGAATGGTTGCTTCGTGCTGCGCATCGGGGGCGCTGAACCGACCACTCTCAGGGTGAAGCGCCTTGTCAACAGTGCAGGACTCTTCGCACCTCAACTCGCAAGCCGCATCGAGGGGCTCGAGAGTCGCTATGTTCCAACGCAGAGGCTTGCCAAGGGTACCTACTTCGGGCTTTCTGGACGTCCGCCCTTCCGACATCTCGTCTATCCGGCACCCGTCGATGGTGGGCTTGGCGTGCACGCCACCATCGATCTTGGTGGGCGAGTGCGGTTCGGGCCTGACGTCGAGTGGTTGGCGGAGGGCACGCCCCCCGATGGCGTTGACTATGCCGTCGGGATGGAGCGCGAGCGCAGCTTCGTCGCAGCGATACGGCGGTATTGGCCCGGCCTTCCGGATGGCGCCTTGTTTCCGGACTATGCAGGATGCCGCCCGAAGCTTTCAGGCCCCGGCCAGCCGGCAGCGGATTTCCTGGTTCAGACTGACGCTGAACACGGCATAAGAGGCCTCGTCAATCTGTTCGGAATCGAGAGCCCTGGGCTTACTTCCTCCTTGGCGATCGGTGAGCACGTATGCCAAGGTCTGTGCGAATAGAACCAGGCAAACGGCCCAGCTGATCTTTGCGACAGCAGCGACGGAGAGCGGATGGCAAAGGGCATCATATTGGCCGGTGGAAGCGGAACGCGCCTCTATCCCCTGACCCTTGCCGTCTCGAAGCAGCTGCTGCCGGTGTTCAACAAGCCGATGATCTATTACCCGCTCTCCGTGCTGATGTTGGCGGGCATCCGGGACATCCTGATCATATCCACACCTCAGGACCTGCCACAGTTCCGCACCATGCTGGGTGACGGTTCTTCATTCGGCATCCATCTTTCATATGTCGAGCAGCCATCGCCAGATGGGTTGGCTCAGGCCTTCGTCATCGGTGAGACATTTCTGGACGGCAGTTCTGCCGCCCTCGTGCTGGGCGACAATATTTTCTATGGCGATCAGATGCAGGCCAAGTGCCGCGCTGCTGCAACTCGGACGTCGGGGGCCACGGTCTTCGCCTATCACGTGGCAGATCCCGAGCGCTATGGCGTCATTTCCTTCGATGACGAGGGACGGGCTGTTTCGATCGAGGAGAAGCCCGCAAGGCCGCGCTCGAACTGGGCGGTGACAGGGCTCTATTTCTATGATGCAGGCGTGGTCGAAATTGCCAGGTCGCTCAAGCCGTCGGCGCGTGGCGAGCTGGAGATCACGGACATCAATCGCGCCTATCTGAAGCGGGGGGAACTCCATGTCGAGCGACTGGGGCGAGGCTATGCCTGGCTCGACACCGGAACGCATGACAGTCTGCAGGATGCCGGCGCCTTCATCCGCACCATCGAGACGCGAACGGGCATCAAGGTATGCTGCCCCGAGGAGATTGCCTTCCACGCCGGATGGATCACGGGAGAAGACATGCTACGCCGCGCTGCCGCCATGGGGGCGACCGACTATGCCTCATACCTTCGTCGTCTCGTCGAGGAAGAGGGCCACGGGCCGCGAGGCAGTCGCTGATGGAAGTGCGCGACCTGGGGTTCGGTGTCCGGGAAATCGTGCCGCGCCGCCATGGCGACGCGCGAGGATACCTCGCGGAAACCTGGCATCGCCGGCGATTTGCAGAGGCTGGACTCGACGCGGACTGGGTTCAGGAAAATCAGTCGTTTTCCGCCCATCGTCACGTGTTGCGCGGTCTTCATCTGCAGATCCGGCCGATGGAGCAGGCCAAGTTGGTGAGGGTGCTGAGGGGTTCGGTCTTCGACGTTGCCGTGGACGTGCGGCGGGGGTCGGAAAGCTTCGGCAAGTGGGTCTCCTGCAATCTCTCGGCCGAAGTCTTCAACCAGCTGTTCATCCCGGCTGGCTTTGCCCACGGCTTCCTGACATTGGAGCCCGGCGTCGAAGTGAGCTACAAGGTGTCCGCCGCCTATGCACCGGCCTGCGAGCGGGCGATCGCCTGGGATGACCCGGACATCGCCATCGCCTGGCCCCTCGGGGGGAACGAGCGTCCGATTTTGTCAGACAAGGATGGTGCGGCCGCGTCGCTGGCCTCGATTGCCGCGAGCGGCGAAATCTGAGATGAATGTGCCGCAATGAAGATCATGGTCACCGGAGGCGCTGGCTTCATCGGTTCGGCGGTGTGCCGGCACCTCGTGAACGATCTTGGTCACCATGTCGTCAACGTCGACAAGATGACCTATGCGGCGACCGAGGGCTCGACCGCAATGCTGCTGGGCAAGCCCGCCTATCGCTTTCACAAGCTCGACATTTGCGACCGTGCCGCCATGGAACGGGTGATGGCCGCGGAGGACATCGATGGCATCATCCATCTGGCCGCCGAAAGCCATGTCGACCGTTCGATCGATGCACCCGGGGCCTTCATCGAAACCAATGTTCTTGGCACCTATTCCCTGCTGCAGGCCGCCCGATCCCACTTCGAGAAGCTGCCAGCATCGCGACGGAAGGCGTTCCGCTTTCACCACGTCTCGACCGACGAGGTCTTCGGTGAACTGCCATTAGACGGCCAGCTCTTCAGCGAGACGACGGCCTATGCGCCCTCTTCGCCCTACTCGGCATCGAAGGCGGCTTCGGACCACCTGGTGATGGCCTGGCATCGCACCTATGGCCTGCCGGTCGTGGTCTCGAACTGCTCCAACAACTACGGGCCCTATCAGTTTCCGGAGAAACTCATTCCACTGATGATCATCAATGGGCTCGAGGGCAAGCCCCTGCCAGTCTACGGCAGGGGCGAGAACGTGCGCGACTGGCTGCACGTCGAGGACCATGCCGCGGCGCTTGCACTGGTCTTCACCAGGGGAAGGCTCGGCCAGGCCTACAATGTCGGCGGCCGCAACGAGCGCACCAATCTTGCGGTCGTCAGGGCCATCGCCGACATCCTGGATGAGCAGGCGCCATCGGGTACAGCATCGCGGCACGCCCTGATCACCTTCGTGGACGACAGGCCGGGCCATGATCTCCGCTACGCCATCGATGCCAGCAAGATCGAGCGGGAGTTGGGCTGGAGCGCAAGGCATGACTTCGAGAGCGGCCTCAGGGAGACCGTGGCCTGGTATTCTTCGAATGCCGACTGGTGGAAGCCGCTCCGCGCCGCCCGCTACGCAGGCGGGCGCCTTGGCCAGGCCGTGCCATGATGCGGATATTGGTGACGGGACAGAGCGGGCAACTTGCCTCGGCCCTTGCCGAACAGTCGAGACAGCATCCTGAATTCGACCTGTCGTTCGTTGGCCGGCCTGAACTGGATCTCGAGCGGCCGGACGATGCGTTTCGGGAGATCGTGCGGAGGCGGCCGGATCTTGTGGTCAATGCGGCCGCCTATACCGCGGTGGAAAAGGCCGAGAGCGAGGCGCAGCGCGCCTTCGCCGTGAACAGGGACGGTGCGGCAGCGGCAGCCCGTGCGGCCGCGCAATTGGAAGTTCCTCTCATTCACATCTCCACCGACTATGTCTTCGATGGCTGCAAATCCTCAGCCTATGCCGAGGAAGACGAAACAGGCCCGCTCAACGTCTATGGCCGGTCGAAGTTCGAGGGTGAACGTGCCGTTCGCGATGCTCATCCGCACGCCCTCATACTCCGTACCTCGTGGCTGTTCAGTCCCTATGGGAGCAATTTCCTGAAGACAATGCTGCGCGCCGCGAACGACAAGCGACGTCTGCGCGTGGTGGACGACCAGCTCGGCAATCCCACATCGGCGAACGATCTCGCGATGGCAATCCTGAAGGTCGCACCCATACTGCGCGTGGAACCAGGTGGATTGTATCATCTCGCTGGAGAAGGCAGCACCAGCTGGCACGGTCTCGCCGCCTTCATCGTTTCCGAAAGCGGGAAGCGTGGCGGCGCCCAGCCAGTCGTCGAGGCCGTTGCGACGCGCGACTACCCGTCGATCGCCAAACGGCCCGCAAATTCTCGCCTCGATTGCAGCGCCTTCAGGCAGCGCTTCGGAATCAAGCTGAGGCATTGGCAGGACGCCGCCGCGGATGTGGTTGCGAGCTGTCGCTCGGGTTGATTGCAGGGCTCGATCGTAGCGGACATCTGTCCCTGATCCGACGGGGGCGGCGTGCCGGCGTCCGGCCTCCTGTTGCCCGGGCACGCTCGCTATGATCTATTCCGGTCCGGGAATTCCCCTGGGGCTCAGCACATGTCCTCATTCCTTCTCGTCGCGATCGGCTTTGCATCAGGTGCGCTGGTCACCTTGCTCTACTACGAGCTTCGAAATCAGCGGCACATGTGGTCCGAGCCATGCGCGACGCCACTCGAAGACCAGGCGGACATCCGCGTCGTCGCCAGACACCTGCGCGATGCCATGGATCGGCACGGCGTGCGTTGGTGGCTTGACTATGGAACGCTGCTGGGCGCCTGGCGCATCGGCGAGTGCCTGCCCTACGATCATGACCTCGACATGTCCTACCTCGCCGAGGACACCGCGAAACTGGAGCCCGCACTGCCGGAGCTGGCGGCAGTGGGTGTCGGCCTCGAACTCGAACATGGACGGATATTCTACGGCGGCCGCAAGATCGGCGACCTCGAAGCTTGGCATCGTTTCGGCAATCGTTTGTGCCGTGACGATCCCGCCAAGCGCACCGACATCATGCGTTTCTGGCGGCCCCAGGTCGACGATGTGAAAGAGGATTGGGTACTGCCGCTGTCCGAGATCAAGTTCTGCGGCGAATGGTACAAGTCGCCGCGCCAGGTGAAGCGCTTCCTGCGCCACCGTTACATCATGTGCCGGCTGCACTTGCGCATGACCATTCCGCACAAGCAGCGATGCTGGATCTGTGCGGACTTCTGGCGCTGGGCATGGAAGATCTGGACGTGCCGCGACTTCCCGCAGGTGCGCGGCTGAGACATCGTCAGCACGCCATGCTCCGGGATCCTCACGTCCTGGGGCAACGTTCCGTCAGGTCCCGCGTCATGAGAACGTTGCGCCGCGAGGGCGTGAAGTCGCCTCGCACATGGTCAAGCCACAGCCTGATGTAATTGCGGGGGTTCTCTCGGCAGAACACATCGGGCGCAAGCTTCCTCAGCATCGGCAACCGGTTCCACGGGACATTCGGAAACGTGTGGTGTTCATGGTGATAGCCGGTGTTGAACAGGAACAGGTTCTGGAGCCGGTAGTCCGAGAATGTGGGATCGACCTCGTTCATGCCCTCATGTTCGCTCAGCGACTGGCCGAGGTTGGAGACCCCCATCTTGCCGAGGAACAGCGACAGCGACCAGTTGTGATAGAGCCAGCCCAGGAAGCCGAAGGCCAGGAACAGGAAGACGTTCACCGCGAGCGACACGGCCATGAAGAGCAGCGTGAAATTGCGCGGCACCTTCCGCGCCCCGATGTGGCGGCTCCTGTCCTTCACCGTCAGTCCCGATGCACGCTCGTAGAGCGGCACCAGAATCTTGTCGGAGAAGATGAAGCCAAAGGGCAGCAGGTGCAGGACCAGTGTCAGGGCCGTCAGCAGGCGCTGCGTGCCGGGATGTTGCGATTTGATCGTCCGCCGGGCGTTGAAGCTGCAGATGTCCTCATGCTCGTAATCGCGCTCGTAGTTGCCGAGGAAGGGATGGTGGCTGGTCACGTGTTCATATTGGTAGGTGAGCTGCTTGCCGAAGGAAGCCAGGATCAGCTCCAGCCCAAGGTCGAAGGCAAGCTTCGGTCCGGTCTTGTGGAACACCAGCCGGTGCGCGGTCTCATGCAGCAGGGCGCCGGCGGAGTGGATGATGAGCTGCCCAATGAAGAACGCAGCAAGGAAGCACCAGACAAGGTTGGACTGCCCGACGAGCCACGCCATGCCCCAGTGCAAGGTGAGGAGAACGGGAATGGCGAGTGCCGTCCAGTGGTTCGGGCCAGCGAGGTGGCGGGCATCGGGATGGCGGGTGATGACCTCCTTTCGCTGCATGTTGTGGCGCAGGGCCTGCGCCGAAATATGTTCCAAGTCCAGTCTCCCTCGGATGGCCCGAAGCGAGGATCGATCTCGCCTGGAGCAGCCCGGCATTGCAGATACCTTGCACTAGCCGGCGGCAATGACAACCATCCATCGCTCCCGCGCTTGACGGGATCAGGGTCGCGACCTTGGCCTTTGCCCTAGTCGAACAGTTTCTGGAAGATCGAGGCCCTTGCCTTTGGCTTCTCGGCGGCCGCGGCGGCCTTGAGCGGCCTTCGCAAGGACGGCCGCGGAACCGGAATGGGCGGCGTGGCACGCTGGACGGCCGCCACTTGCGGCGGCGGGGCCGCTGCAGGTGCTGTGCCACAGCCATCGATGTCTGCGGCCGTCGTGAGAGACGACTGCTGCAAGGGGCCGAAGGAGGCACGGCAGCGAGCGGCGAGTTCGTCACCATAGGATGACTGGTTCCCGAAGCAGGCAAGACCCGAAGCACGGCTGGTGGGTTCAAGGCGGACGGGTGGAATGCCCGCCCCGGCTACGGCAACGTTCATCGCATTGACGATGGCGATGCGGCGGATGGCGTCGACCTGCGGCATGGGCTGCGGCACGGCATGCATGCCGCGGATCGGGAAGACCTCCACCGCGCGGATCACCGGCGCCCGCCCCGGCTCTGACCAGAGATAGGCCTTTGCATAGAGGCCGAAGTCGCGACAGGCGCCGTAGCGGCTCATGTCCTGCGTGCCGGAATGCATGAAGTTGCCGAGGCCATAGAGGATGAGGCCGCCACGGCGGTACTCGATCCCCGATGCGACATGCGAATGATGGCCGAAGACGATGTCCGCAGAACCGTCGTCGATGCTGCGCCGGAAGCGCAAGCTATCTCGCTCGCCGGGCAGGGACACGAGTTCCTGCCCATAATGGACGGAGAGCACGCGGATGTCGGCCTCGGTGTCGGCGAGACCGGTCACGACACGCGCGAAGTCCTGCGGGCTGGCATAGAGGGGCTGGCCGGGCCCGTCGGGGCCGGCATGATTGACGGCAAGGCCGATTGCCGCCACGCCGACGCGCATTTCCCCGAGGTCGAAGGACGCGGGCTCATATCTCGCCGCCCCGATCCCCAGCCCGGCAAAGGCCCTGAGGCCGGAGGCCCTGGCCCCGGCAAGATGGCTCAACGTCTCGACGATGCCGTCAGGCCCGAAGTCTCCGGCATGATTGTTGGCGGCGGTGAGAACCGTGATCCCCATGTCAATGGCATGGCGCAGGCCGGCGGGGTCGCCGAGGAAGGTGTAGGACTTCTCGATCGGAGTGAGGCTCCGGCTCTCCGAAATGACCGTCTCGAGATTGGCGAAACTGGCATCGGCAGCGAGCATGGGCGAGACTGACGCTGCGAGCTGGGCCCAGGGAATGACCGTGCCGTGCCTCACCGACCCTTCGCTGCTTGGCGGGTCACCGCTCCCCGAAAAGCCGAGGTCGCCGGCAAAGCCCAGAACGAGGAGTCGCCCTGCTCCGTCTTTCGCCCGTGACGGCCCGCCATCCGGCGATGACCCCGTCCCGAATGCGCGCTGCGGCGGAAGGCTGCCGGTGTAGAAGGACACGCCGGGCTGCGCGGCCGCCGGCATCACCGCGAGCAGGCACGCCGCCACCGTCCGCACTGCGAACCGCTCCAGTCGCCGTATGTGATGATGCCAGCCCATGTCCCGCCAGTGCTTGGTCTAGCTGATTCGGGACCGCACAGGTGCCGGCGAGCCAGCCTGTGGATTGTTTCGCCATGCGGAACCGGCAGTATCCATGCAAAATTTGCAGGGCTACGCTCGACGTCGCTTTCGCGATGTCATAAGACACCTTCGCCCAAGTCCCTGGAGGCCCCGGCGATGACGAACGTTCCCTATGCGATGGCGGCGCTCAAGCCCGGTGGAGCCGAGATGCTGCAGCGGATCGAGTTGGCGCTGCCTCCGCCGGGTCCAGGCGAAGTGCAGATCGCCCACCGCGCCATCGGGGTGAACTTCATCGACTGCTATTTCCGTTCGGGCCTCTACCCATGGCCCGATCCGCAGCGTCTGATTCCGGGTGCCGAGGCAGCGGGCGAGGTGACGGAGGTTGGTGCAGACGTCACCGGTTTCAGGGCTGGCGACCGCGTCGCCTACACGCTTCCCAACAACGCCTATGCCAGCAGTCGCAACCTTCAGGCGGCGCATGTCGTCCGCTTGCCGGATGGCATCTCCTTCGAGACGGCGGCTTCCGTGATGCTCAAAGGCCTCACCGCGCGCTACCTCCTGAAGGACAGCTATGCGCTGCAGCCGGGCCAGACGGTGCTGTTCCATGCCGCCGCCGGTGGCGTGGGGCTGCTCGCAGGGCAGTGGATGAATGCGCTGGGCGTCTCGCCCATTGGCACGGCAGGAGGCCCCGAAAAATGTGCACTTGCCCGGACGCATGGTTTTGCGGCGATGATCGACTATCGCCACGAGGATTTTCTCGCCGCAGCCAAGCGACTGGTGCCCGAGGGCCTTCATGTCGTCTACGATTCGGTCGGCAAGGATACACTGCTCAAGTCGCTGAAGTGCCTGAGGCTGCATGGGACTCTCGTCAATTTCGGCCAGTCGTCGGGCGCCGTGACGGACTTCCGCGTCTCCGACCTCGCCGCGGGCTCCTTCCACCTCACCCGTCCCGTGCTGTTCCATTTCACCAGCAACCGAAGCTGGCTGGAGATGGCGGCGGACGAACTCTTCGGTCTCATTCTCGATGGCCGCATCCGCGTTCAAACCCAGACTGCGCCACTCGTTTCCGCCGCGCAGGTGCACGCCGACCTCGAGGGCCGGCGGACCACCGGTTCCACCGTTCTCATTCCCTGATGTTGCGAGGAGGCACGCTTGGCAGTTGGCACGAATATCTGGACCTGGTGGGACGGCCGCTGGCAGCAGGGCGACATTCCCGTCATGAAGGCGGCCGACCACGGCACCTGGCTCGGCACCCTGGTATTCGACGGGGCACGTGCCTTCGAGGGTCTGATGCCGGATCTCGAATTGCACCTCGCTCGGCTCAACGCCTCGGCCGTCGCCATGGGCCTCAACCCAGTCTTCTCCGTCACGGAGATGATGGCGCTCGCGGCCGAGGGGATGCGTCTCCTCGGCAAGGATCGCCCCGTCTACATCCGCCCCATGGCGTGGTCGACGGGCAATGGCCCCGGCGTCGTTGCTCCCAATCCGGATTCGACCGTCTTCTGCCTCTGCCTCGAGGAACTGCCCATGGCCGCCCCCACGGCCGCAGTGACCGTGACAACCACCCAGTTCACCAGGCCTACCCTCGCCTCCGCCCTGGTCAATGCCAAGGCGGCCTGCCTCTATCCCAACAACGCCCGCATGCTGCGCGAAGCGTTCTCCAAGGGCTTCAACAACGTGCTGGCGCTGGACCCTCTCGGCAATGTCGCCGAAACCGCCACCGCCAACGTCTTCATGGTGAAGGACGGCGTCGTCAGGACACCGGTTCCGAACGGAACCTTCCTTAACGGCATCACCCGCCAGCGCATCATCGGGCTGCTCAGGGCCGATGGTGTCGAGGTCCGGGAATGCACCCTGTCGCTGCAGGATTTCCGCGAGGCCGACGAAGTCTTCATGGCCGGCAATATTTCTAAGGTGACACGCGTCTCGCGTTTTGATGATGTTGCCTACGGAAGCCACGCCCTGTCGGACCGGGCGCGGGACATCTATTGGCAATGGGCCGCCAGCGGCCCGCGCCTGTGAGACTGGAAGGATAGAGAATGTCGACCGTTAAGCTGATCGCGGACGCCGAGAAGGACTCGCGCGTCAAGGCCGTCTTCGATGACATCCGCACCACGCGGAAGTCCGACTTCATCAACAACTTCTGGCTTTACCTGGCCTTCGACCCGCAGCTCCTCGAGGAGACCTGGTTCGGCGTCAAGTCGGTGATGGCCGTGCCTTCGGCGCTCGATCCGCTGACCAAGGAACTCGTCTATATCGCGGTCTCGATCACCAACTCCTGCCGCTACTGCGTGCACTCCCATACCGCAGCGGCCCGCGCCAAGGGCATGACCGACGACATGTATGCCGACCTGCTGCGCGTGGTGGCAACGGCTGGACGCACCAACCAGCTTCTCAACGGGCTCCAGGTGCCGGTCGACCAGGCCTTCGACTTCGAATGACGGTCCGCTTCGTGGAGTGACTGAAAGATGGCGGTTGGAAGCAGCAGCAATTTCTGGAGCCAGGAGCGCATCGTGCTCGCCCTGGCCGTGGTGCTGTTCGCCGTGGCGGCCATCTTCCTCCCCGGATTCCGCGACATCGGAAACCTGATCTCGATCGTCCACTCGGTTTCCGTGCTGGGCCTGCTCGCCGTCGGGATGGCCATCGTCATCATCGGCCGCGGCATCGATCTTTCTGCCGTGGCCATCATGGCGATGTCGGCCGCCTGGTACCTTCAGCTCTTGAACGACGGCTGGAGCGAGTGGCAGGCGCTGGGCACCGCCGGCGCCGGCGTGCTGGCCATCGGCCTCGTCAACGGCTTTCTCATCGCCTACGCCGACGTGCCGGCGATCTTCGCCACGCTGGCAACCGGGTCCTTCGTCTTCGGTTTCGTACGTTCGCGGCTCATCACGCAGGACGCGGTGCCAGTTCCGCCGGGCAACTGGCTCGAGCAACTGGGCAGCTTCCAGCCTTTCGGCATTCCGCCGGAAGTGTTCATTTTCGGCGGCGCCTGCTTCCTCGCCTATCTCTTCCTGCGCTTCACCAAATGGGGTCGCTATGTGTATTACATGGGTGACAACCTTCTGGCAGCGCGCAACATGGGCATTCCCGTGCGGCCGATGAACCTGCTGCGCTATGTGATCTCCGCCTTCATCGCACTTGCCGCCGGCCTGCTCACCGCCTCCAGCCTGCATTCGATGAACACCCGCGTCGTCAACTCGACGCTGCTCTACGACATCATCCTCGTCGTGGTCATCGGCGGCATCGGCCTGTCAGGCGGCAAGGGCGGCATGCGCAACGTCATCGTCGGTGCCATCCTCATCGGCATCATGCAGAATGCCATGACCATCATCGACATTCCCAATCTCTACCAGAACCTCATCAAGGCGACGATCCTGCTCATCGCCATCGTCATCGACAGCCTTGTCAACCCGCGGGATGAGCAAACCGCCCAGCAGGGCGACATCTGACAACAGGAGAGTACACATGAAGCTGAAGCATCTTCTTGCAACGCTCGCCGCGGCCGCGGTGCTGGCCTTCACGGCACCCGTCATGCAGGCCATGGCCGACGACGACCCGGGACCCGCCGCCTATGAACAGGCGATGAAGGGCAAGCGCGTGGCGCTCGTCCCGCTTGCCATGGGCTTCGACCTGGCGCAGGGCTGGGCCGCGATCCTGAAGCGCGAGGTAGAGGGCTTCGGCGGCACCTTCGAGACGCGCGACCCCAACTGGTCCACCGAGGCGGGCGCTCAGGCCATCACCGAGCTGATCTCGTCCGAGAACAAGCCAGACGTCCTCATCGTCATGGCCTTCGACCTCAACTCCTATTCGAAGCTGCTGAAGAAGGCCCAGGCCGCCGGCATCTACGTCATCCTCATCGACAATCCGGCGAACTTCAAGGCTGACGCCTATGTCGGCGGCGACTGGACCAAACTCGGCATGCTCGAGGCGGAAGCCGTGATCAAGGGCTGCGGCGAGAACTCCTCGAAGAAGATCGGCCTCGTGCAGGGTGACGAGGTGAATGCCACCAGCCTCTATCAGTATGCCGGCATCATGAAGGTGCTGGACCAGCACAAGGACTTCCAGGTCGTGGCCAAGCCCGACTCCAACTGGGATGCCACCACGTCGCGCAACGTGACCGCCACCATGCTGCAGCAGAACCCGGACATCTGCGGCATCATCGACTTCTGGGACGGCGACGCAACGGGCGCGGCAGCGGCCATCCGCGATGCCGGCAAGCAGGGCAAGATCTTCCTCGTCACCACGGGTGGCGGCGAAGAGACAAACACCTGTGCCAACGTCGGCAACGGCACCTTCGACGCCGTGGTCTCGACCGAGCTCTACAACGAGAGCGAGGCGATGGTGGCGATGATCAAGTACCTGCTGCAGTCCGGCCAGCCGCCCGGCACCGCCTCGCCCTACATCTACACGCTGATGAGCACGGTGACGAAGGACAACCTCACCCCGCGCAGCTGCTGGAGCCTGAAGGCCCTGCAGGCTGCTGCCGAAGCGAAGTAACGATGCCTCCCGGGCGGCCCCGCTGGGCCGCCCGTCCTTCACGCCGCTTCCCCATGGATCACGCATGACCTTCCGCGAACGGCTTCAGGCCTGGCGCTACAACACCATTCCGGACCACGTCATCGGCGAGATCCTGAGCAAGCGTTGGGCCGACAACGCCATTCCCTTTCTTGCCCTCGTCGCCGTCATCGCGGTGTTCGGGACGGCGATCCCGGGGTTCTTCAGCCCCTTCTCGCTGCTTGAATCGACCCGCCAGCTCGGCGAGTTTGCCATCGTCGTGATGGGCCTCACCGTCGTCATGCTGGCAGGCGGCATCGATCTCTCGGTCGGCTCGATGTTCGCGCTGTCGGCTTTCTCCGCGGTCGCCGCCTTCTTCATCTTCCACCAGCCGGTCGGCGTGGCCTTCCTGGCGGCCCTTGCAACCGGCGGGCTGTTCGGGGCCGCCAACGGCTACCTCATCGGCTACATGCGTCTCCGCGCCTTCCTGACCACTCTGGTGACACTGGTCATCGGCCGCGCCATCTATGACATTCTGGTCGTCAACTATGGCTCGGTCATCCAGACCTCGACCGCCTCCTCCGACCTTTGGGACTTCATCGGCGATGGCGACATCCGCGGCGTGTCAGTTCCGGTCGCCACTGCAGCCGTGCTCGCCGTCATGTTTCACGTCGCACTCACGCGCTCGCGTCCTGGCTGGCATATTCTGGCCGTTGGCGGCTCGCGGCGCTCGGCCCACAATTCAGGGATACGCGTCCGCCAGACAGTGTTCATGTCCTATGTGATCTCCGGCCTCTGCGCCGGGCTCGCGGGCTTCCTCATCGCCTGCCGCCTGTCGGGCGCGGGCCCCGGCACCGGCCTCAACCAGGAGATCCTCGCCATCACCGCGGCGGTCGTCGGCGGCAACTCGCTGGGTGGCGGGCGCGGCTCCATCGCCAAGGCGCTGATGGGCGCCATCATCGTGCTGGTGATGAACAACGGCCTGATCCGCCTCGGCTACGGCACCGGCACCAACCAGATGGTGCTGGGCATCATGCTGGCGGTGGCGGTGATCCTCGACATCCGCTGGCTCAAGAACCGCCACAAGGTGCTGAACGAGGTCTATGTCGCCCCCGTCTACCACCGCATGGGCGAGACGCTCTCGGCCGAGCCCGGCAGCGCCAGCCCCTATGCGCTGAACAACCGGATCGCCAACACCGAATATATCGGCCTCGGCGAGCTCGAAGGCCCGGAGGACGTAGTCCTCGACCGCCACGACAATCTCTATTGCGGCACGCGCCACGGCGAGATCGTCCGCTTCTTCGCCCCCGACTACCGGCGCTCCGAGGTCTTCGCCCATACCGGCGGCTTTCCGCTCGGCCTCGCCATCGACCGCGACGGCAACATCATCTCCTGCATCGGCGCCATGGGGCTCTATTCGATTTCGCCGAAAGGCGAGGTGAAGCAGCTCTCGGCCGAGACGCGGCGCTCGCTCACCTCGATCGTCGACGACGCTCGCCTGCGCGACCCCAACGACCTCGACATCGCGCCCGACGGCAAGATCTACTTCACGGACTCGACGACGCGCTACGACGCCCATGAATGGGTGATCGACTCGATCGAGAGCCGCGCCACCGGCCGCCTCCTCGTCTATGACCCGAAGACCGGCGAGACCAAGACGCTGCTCGACAACTACCGCTACACCAACGGCGTCTGCATGGCGCATGACGGAAAGTCGCTGTTCTTCGCCGAGAGCTGGGCCTGCCGCGTGCACCGTTACTGGCTGGAAGGCCCCAAGGCCGGCACCGCGGAATGCGTGATCAGGGACATGCCGGGCTATCCCGACAACATCAACCGCGCCTCCGACGGCAGCTACTGGATGGCCTGGCTCGGCATGCGCACGCCGAGCTTCGACCTGGCGCTCCGCAACCCGGGATTCCGCAAGCGCATGAGCCGCCGGCTGCCGCAGGACGAATGGCTGTTCCCCAACATCAACACCGGCGGCGTGGTGAAATTCAACGAGCAGGGCGAGATCGTCGAGACCCTCGGCGACATGACCGGCGTCAGCCACCCCATGGTCACCTCGATGCGCGAGCACAAGGGCTATCTCTATGTCGGCGGCATTCTCAACAACCGCATCGGCCGGCTGAAGCTCGAGAAGGCCGACCCGAACTGGACCGGCCCCACCTCCTACTGGGGAGCGAAGCCATGAGCCTGCTCGATCCCATCCTTGACCTGTTCCGCGGCAAGGCCGTCACCATTCCGCCGATGGATGGCGCGCTGAAGCCCAACACCGCGCTCGACGATGGCGAGGTCGTCGCCGCGGCACTGGCGCCCGACAATCTTGGCCTGCTGCGCGGCCAGCCAATCTATTCGAGCCATCGCGAAATCCGTCGCCTCGGCCACGACCACGCCATCCTCGAAACCTGCCCGGCCGACGTCTCGGCACTGGCCGTGGCGGACGACGGCACGCTGGCCGTGGGACTCGATGACGGCAGCCTGCGCATCGGCGACACGAGGATCGAGGGCTTCAATGGCATCACCGCACTGGCCTTCCACGGTGGCAAGCTCTACGTCGCCAACGGTTCCGAGCATTTCCGGCCCAGCCAGTGGGTGAGCGACCTCATGCACCGCAACGCCTCGGGCTCGCTGTGGGAGGTCGAGGTCAAGACCGGGCACCGCCGCAAGCTGGCTTCGGGCCTCGCCTATGCCAACGGCGTCGCCGTCGATGCGGCGAACAACCGGCTGCTGTTCAGCGAGAGCTGGCGGCACCGCATTTCGGCCGTGCCGCTCTCGGGCGGCAGCCCCACGGAGGTGCTGGGCCGCCTTCCCGCCTATCCAGCCCGCATCGCGCCCACCCCGGGCGGTTATGTGCTCGCCCTCTTCGCGCCGCTCAATCGCCTCGTCGAATTCGTGCTGCAGGAACCGCAATACCGCGCCGACATGATGCGCGAGATCGACAGCCGCTACTGGATCGCGCCCACGCTGTCACCGCCCGAAAGCTTCCTCGAGCCGCTGCAGAATGGCGGCGTGCGCAGCATGGGCGTGCACAAGCCGTGGTCGCCCACCCGCTCCTATGGTCTGGTCGCCACGTTGGACAGCAGCGTACAGCCGGTCGCCAGCTTCCACAGCCGCGCCAACGGCCGCTTCCACGGCGTCACCTCCGCCATCGCGCATGACGGCGCCATCCTCGCCGCCGCGAAGGGCGGCAACCACATCATCCGGCTCGCGTCCAGCGAGGGAGGCCTGTGATGCAGCCCGTCATCGAGATGCGCAAGATCACCAAGGCCTATCGCGGCGTGCCCGCGGTGAAGGATGTCGACTTCACTGTGCACAAGGGCGAGGTGCACGCGCTGCTGGGCGAGAACGGTGCCGGCAAGTCGACGCTGACCAAGATCATGGCCGGTGTCGTCGAGGCGAGTTCCGGCGAGATGCTGCACAATGGCCAGAAGGTGGCCTTCGCCAACCCGCACGAGGCGCTGCAGAACGGCATCGCCATGGTGTTCCAGGAGACGAGCCTCGTCCCTTCCATGACCGTGGCGCAGAACATCTATCTCGGCGAGGAGAAGTTCCTCAACCGCCTGCGCGGTATCTACATCGCGGCCCAGCAGTTCCTGCAGTCGTTGAACTTCAGCGTCGATCCCACCGCCTCGGTATCGAGCCTCGGCGCTGCCAAGCGCCAGATGGTGGAGATCGCCCGCGCCGTCCACCACAAGGCCGACGTCATCATCTTCGACGAACCGACTGCCACGCTAACGCCGGAAGAGAAGCGCCACTTCTTTGCGCTGATGCGCCGCCTCAAGGCATCGGGCGTCTCCATCGTCTTCATCACCCACGCGCTCGAGGAGGCGCTGGCCCATGCCGACCGCATCTCGATCCTGCGCGACGGCGAGCTGATCGAGACCGGCCCGGCTTCCGACTTCGACCGCAACAAGGTGGTGCGCGCCATGGTGGGCCGTGCCCTCACCGGCGAGATCTACAATCGCCGGCGCGAGGCCGCCGACCTGAGGAAGCGCGGCCGCCTCATCCTGTCGGTGCGCGATGTCTCGATGGGCAGCATGGTGCGCAACAATTCCTTCTCCATTTTCGAGGGCCAGATCACCGGCGTCTTCGGCCTCGTCGGCTCGGGCCGCACCGAAACCTTCAAGATCGTGTCCGGTATCTACAAGCGCGACTTCCTGCGCGGCGGCGAGATCGAGTTCGAGGGCCGCCCGGTGCGCTACAACGTGCCGGTCCACGCCGTCGCGGACGGCATCGTCTACGTCACCGAGGACCGCAAGCTCGAGGGCTTCTTCGAGGCCATGTCGATCGCCGAGAACTTCTACGCGGGGCCGCTGGCGGCGGGCCTCACCAGGTCGAGCGTCGTCTCCTTCGCCGAGATGCGGGAGATCGCGGCGGACTGGTCGAAGCGATTGGACGTGAAGGCCATCAACGACAATGCCCGGGTGGTCGAACTCTCCGGCGGTAACCAGCAGAAGGTCGTGATCGGCAAGGGCCTCGCCCAGCGCCCCAAGCTGGTGATCTTCGACGAGCCCACCCGCGGCGTCGACGTCGGCGCCATCGCCGAGATCCACCGCTTCATCAACCAACTGGCCGACGAAGGCCTCGCCGTGGTGGTGATCTCCAGCTATCTGCCGGAGGTCATGAACCTCTCCGACCGCATCCTGGTTTGCCGCCAGGGCCGGGTGGTCGAGGAAATATCTCCGGTTGAGGCGACGGAAGAAAAGATCATGTTCGCGGCGGTCCACTGACCGGGCGAGGTCACGCATGGTTTCGTATTCCGAATACGACCTTTCGTCTCTTGCGAAATCCGAAGAAAAATGAAAATCTCCGGCTTTCGTTTTGAGGATGTGACTTGCAGGCTCCCAACCCTCGGCAGCAGCAGATCCTGGCGCTGGCCCGGGAGAAGGGCACCGTCACGGTCGACGACCTGGCGCTGCGTTTCGACGTCACCCCCCAGACCATTCGCAAGGACCTGAACGAACTCTGCGACGCCCGCCTGCTGGCCCGCACCCATGGCGGTGCCATGCTGTCCTCCGGCGTCGAGAACCTCGCCTACGAGGCGCGCCGCCACATGGCCGCCGCCGAGAAGGTGGTGATCGGCAAGCATGCCGCCTCCCTCATCCCCAACGACTGCTCGCTGTTCATCAACATCGGCACGACGACCGAGGAGGTGGCACGCGCCCTCGTCCACCACCAGGGCCTCCTCGTCATCACCAACAACATCCATGTCGCCTCCATCCTCATGCCCTGCCCCGGCATCGAGGTGATCCTGGCGGGCGGCATGGTGCGGAAGAGCGACGGCGGCATCGTCGGCGAGGCCGCGGCCGACTTCATTTCCCAGTTCAAGGTCGACCACGCGGTGATCGGCGCCTCGGCGCTGGACGAGGACGGCGCCATGCTCGACTTCGACTACCACGAGGTGCGCGTCGCCAAGGCCATCATGCAGAATGCCCGCGGCGTGATGCTGGTGGCGGATGCCATGAAGTTCACCCGCACCGCCCCGGTGCGCATCGGCACACTCGCCGATGTCGACGTCTTCGTCACCGACCGGCCGCCACCCGAGACGGTCGCGGAGTATTGCCAGCGCGAGGGCGTCGCCCTCGAAATCGCCAATGGATCGCATGCACATGACTGACGCAGGAAGGCCGCACCATGATCTATGACCTCTTCATCATCGGTGGCGGCGTCAATGGCTGCGGCATCGCGCGCGATGCCTCGGGCCGCGGCCTCAAGGTGTTCCTCGCCGAGCAGGGCGACCTCGCCTCCGGCACGTCCAGCGCCTCGACCAAGCTCATACATGGCGGCCTGCGCTATCTCGAGCACTACGAATTCCGCCTCGTCCGCGAGGCGCTGATCGAGCGCGAGGTGCTGCTGAAGGCCGCGCCCCACATCATCTGGCCGCTGCGCTTCGTGCTGCCTTATCACAACGGTCTGCGCCCCTGGCCCATCCTGCGCATGGGCCTGTTCCTCTACGACCATCTCGGCGGTCGCAAGATCCTGCCGCCGACGCGCGGGGTGAACCTTCGCACCGACGTGACGGGCCAGCCGCTGAAGGAGCAATATGTCCGTGGCTACGAGTATTCCGACTGCTGGGTCGAGGACGCCCGCCTCGTGGTGCTCAACGCGCGCGATGCGCAGGCCAAGGGCGCCGTGATCCGCACCCGCACCAGATGCATCGCGGCGCGCCGCGTGCAGGACCAGTGGGAGATGACGCTCGAGACCACCGACGGCCATGTGGAGACGGTGCGCGCCCGCGCGCTGATCAATTCCGCCGGCCCGTGGGTCAGCGAGGTGCTCGGTGCGGTCGTCGGCCGCAATGACCCAGACAAGATCCGCATGGTGAAGGGCAGCCACCTCGTCGTCGGCAAGCTCTACGACCACGACCGCTGCTACATCTTCCAGAATGCCGATGGCCGCATCTGCTTCGCCATCCCCTATGAGCGCGAGTTCACTCTCATCGGCACCACCGACGAGGACCACAAGGGCGACCCCGGAAAGCCGCATATCTCCGAGGCAGAGTCCGCCTATCTGCTGAAGGCGGTCAGCGAATATTTCAGGAAGCCGGTCACCCAGGAGATGGTGCGCTGGAGCTATTCCGGCATCCGCCCCCTCTACGACGACGGCGCCTCCAAGGCGCAGGAGGCGACGCGCGACTACGTGCTGAAGCTCGACCATCCGGAAGGCGGGGCGCCGCTGCTCTCGGTCTTCGGCGGCAAGATCACCACCTTCCGCCGCCTCTCCGAACACGCGCTGGAGAAGATGCAGCCCTTCTTCCCGCAGATGGGCAAGCCCTGGACCCACGATGCGGCGCTGCCCGGCGGCGACTTCCGCTATGACGAGGTCGAACAGCACATCGCGGCGCTGTCGCGGAAGTACCCCTTCCTCGATCCGGTCGGCGTGCGCCGCCTGTTCCGCGCCTATGGCACCGATGCCGAGCGCCTGCTCGGCGATGCCCGTTCGGCGGAAGACATGGGCCAGAGCTTCGGGCCGCTGAGCGAACGCGAAATCGACTGGCTGTGCGACAAGGAATGGGCCCGCAGTTCCGAGGACGTGCTGTGGCGGCGTTCGAAGCTCGGGCTTCACACCACGAGGGAGCAGCAGGAAGCGCTGCGCACCTACATGGCCTCGGTCAACGCCGTCGAGAACCTGAAGCGGGTGGGAGGCTGAACCATGGCCGGCACCATCCTCGCCATCGACCAGGGCACCACCTCCTCCCGCGCCATCGTCTTCGATGCGAAGCTGAAGCCGGTGGCGGTCGGCCAGCAGGAGTTCAAGCAGTTCTATCCGAAGTCGGGCTGGGTCGAGCATGACCCCGAGGAGATCTGGTCCACGGTGCTCGCCACCTGTAGGTCCGCGCTGCGCAAGGCAAAGGCGAAGGCGCAGGCCATCAAGGCCATCGGCATCACCAACCAGCGCGAGACCGTGGTGATCTGGAACCGCCGCACCGGCAAGCCGATCCACAAGGCCATCGTCTGGCAGGACCGCCGTACAGCAGAGTTCTGCGAGTCGCTCAAGGCCAAGGGCCACGAGCCGCTGTTCAGCAAGAAGACCGGGCTGCTGCTCGATCCTTATTTCTCCGGCACCAAGATCCGCTGGCTGCTCGACAACGTGAAGGGCGCGCGCGACAAGGCGGAACGCGGCGAACTCGCCTTCGGCACCATCGACTGCTTCCTGATCTGGCGCCTCACCGGCGGGCGTGTGCATGCGACCGACGCCACCAACGCCTCGCGCACGCTGCTCTACAACATCCACACCGGGACATGGGACGACGAGCTGCTGCGCCTTCTCGGCATCCCGAAAGCCCTGCTGCCGGAAGTGAAGGACTGCGCCGCCGATTTCGGCACGACGGCGCCCGAACTCCTCGGCGCCGCCATCCCGATCCGCGGCGTGGCCGGCGACCAGCAGGCGGCCACCATCGGTCAGGCCTGCTTCGAACCCGGCATGATGAAGGCGACCTACGGCACCGGCTGCTTCGCGCTGCTCAACACGGGCGGCACTGCCGTGTCGTCGCGCAACCGTCTTCTCACCACCATCGCCTATCAGCTCGATGGCAAGCGGACCTATGCACTCGAGGGTGCCATCTTCATCGCCGGCGCCGCCGTACAATGGCTGCGTGATGGATTGAAGCTGGTGAAGACAGCGGGCGAAACCGGCAAGCTCGCTGTCGGCGCCGATCCACATCAGCACGTCTATCTCGTTCCCGCCTTCGTCGGCCTCGGAGCACCTTACTGGAATGCCGAGGCCCGCGGTGCGATCTTCGGACTCACGCGCGCAACGACGGCGAAGGAGCTGGCGAAGGCGACGCTCGAATCCGTCTGCTACCAGACCCGCGACCTGCTTGAAGCGATGCGCAAGGACATGGGCCAGGCGCAGAAGACGATTCTCCGCGTCGACGGCGGCATGTCGGCCTCCGACTGGACCATGCAGCAATTGGCCGACATGCTCGATGCACCGGTCGACCGCCCTCCCATTCTGGAAACCACAGCGCTGGGGGCCGCCTATCTCGCAGGACTGAAGATTGGACTTTTCCCGGAGCCCGCCCTGTTCGCCAAAACCTGGAAGAGGCAGAAGCGCTTCACCCCGAAGATGAAGCCGGCCGAGCGCGATGCAAAATATGCAGGCTGGCAGGATGCGGTGCGCAAGCTGCTTGCCTGATCACCTTGCCTTCAGCACGAAGCGTGTGATGAGGCGGAAAAAGATCGGATAGGGCAGCGCCCTGAGGGCGCGCAGGATGGCCACGAAGCGGCGTGGATAGGCAATCTCGAAGCGCCCGGCGGCGAGCCCGGCAATGCTGCGCCGTGCCGCCTCGTCCGGCTGCATCAGGAAGGGCATCTCGAAATCATTCTGGGCGGTGAGCGGCGTCGCCACGAAGCCGGGATTGATCACGCTGATGCGCACGCCCTTCAGCTTCATCTCGGGCTCGAGGCATTCGGCGAGGTTGATCAGTGCGGCTTTGGTCGGGCCATAGGCCGCCGCCTTGGGAAGCCCCATGAAACCGGCGACCGAGGCGATCCATGAAATCTGGCCCTGCCCGCGCGCCATCATGCGCGGTGCGACGGCTGCGAGGCAGTTCACGACGCCCATGTAGTTGGTGCTCATGGTATGCGCGAAGAGCTGCGGATCCAGGTGATCGATGGCGACAGGCGCGTAGGTTCCGGCGCCGAGGACCACGAGGTCGATAGGCCCGATCTCGGCCTCGACACGATCCGCCGCGACACGGCAAGCCCCGGCGTCCGTGACATCAAGCGGGATCGCGAGGATACCGTGTCCCAGGGCGGCAAGCTTGTCGGGCGAGCGCGCCGAAGCTGCGACCTTCACGCCGGCAGAAGCCAGCTGCAGCACGATTTCGCGGCCGATGCCGGTCGAGGCGCCGGTCACCCATGCCGTCTTCCACGGCAGGGTTTGGCTCACGCCTCAGATGCCCACGAAGGGCTGCATCAGCCGGGCGGCGAGCGACTTGAAGCGGGTGGGCCGCTCGGTGGCGACGAGGCAGATGCAGTCGCCATCCTGCTCGACGACAGGCCGGTGCTCGATCTCCTCGTCGAGATCGGCAACGTCACCCGCCGCGAAGCGGCCCAGATGGTCGACATAGGCACCCTTCAGCACCATGGTGATCTCTTCGCCGCCGTGACCGTGCTCCGGCATGGCGCGGCCTGCCCCGATGCGCAGCAGCCGGAGCTGGCCCTTGGCGGAGGCCGGCAGCTTCACGTCGAAGATCGCCACGCCCGGCGCCTTCTTCTTCCACGCCAGGTCATCGAAGCTGGCGACCGGCAGGAGACGGGCGAGGGCCCGCGGGAAGGCAGGGCGCGGGGCAGCAAGCGGCAGCCGGTAGAGGCCGGCCTGCTCCAGCGCAGCGAAGGTCCTGACGCGGCAGTCGTCCGAGACGGCAGCGCTTCCGGCCTCGTCGAGGAGTTCACCCCCCAACGCCTCTGCGGCGCGCACCGCACTGCGGCAGGCCGGGCAAATGGCAACATGCGCCGCCGCCACGACGGAAAAGGCCTCGTCGAGCGTACCCGCCGCATAGGCGAGCAGCGTGCTGTCGTCGAGATGATGGTTCGGTTTCAAAGTCCGGTCTCCAGAATGCGGCGCAGGTGCCCATAGGCCAGGCGCATGCGCGATTTGACGGTTCCGAGAGGGATCGACAGTCGTGTCGCGATCTCGCTCTGCGGCATGTCTTCCACGAAGGACAGGACGAGGATCTCGCGCTGCTCCTCGGGGATTGCCTGCAGCGCCCGCGCCACCAGCCCGTCCTCCTGCTTGCGGCCCAGCAGTTCCTCGCCTTCCGGCGCGTCCGACGGCTCGTCATAGTCGCCGAGTTCCGTCGTCGGCATATGGACGTCGCGCCGGATCCTGTCGATTCGCAGGTTCCGGGCGATGGTGAAGACCCAGGTCGTCACCGAGCCCTTGGACGGCTCGTACAGAGCGGCCTTGGTCCACACCGCGATCATCGCTTCCTGCACCAGGTCTTCGGCCAGTTCGGCCGAGGCGTTCTTGCGCATCATGAAGCTCTTCAAACGTGGTGCAAAATGGTCGAACAGCTGGGCAAAGGCCTGCCGGTCGCGGTTTTGCGCCACCCTGGTGATCAGGGCGCGAAACAGCGCCTCCATGCGCTGCTTCTCCTCGTCTTTTCGCCTGTCTGCCCGTTCCATGACGGCATACATAGCATGTTCCCCTGTTTGTCCGGCTTACGCTTTGGGTTAAGGGGCGGATCACCTGATCCGCGCCTTGGCCCTTGGCGTAGCGAGAACAGGCAAGGGACAGGCACACGTGACATTACGACATATCGCCGTCGTCGGATCGGGCATTGCGGGGCTTTCGGCCGCCTGGCTGCTGTCGCGCACCCACCGCGTCACCCTGATCGAGGCGGATGGAAGGCCGGGCGGACATGCCAACACCGTCGACTGCGAGGTCGATGGGAGGGACGTCTCGGTCGACACCGGCTTCATTGTCTACAACCCTCCGGCCTATCCCAACCTGACCGCGCTTTTCGCCCGGCTCAGGGTTCCCACCGCTGCCTCGAACATGAGCTTTTCCGTGTCGATGGGCGGCGGGGCCTATGAATATGCCGGCTCCGGCCCGATGCAGCTCGTGGGCCAGCCGCGAAACCTCCTCAACCGCGGCCACTGGCAGCTGATGCGCGACATTCCGCGTTTCTTCAAGACCGCGCTGGGCAAGCTCTCCTCCCTGCCGGACGACATGACGCTCGGGGAATTCCTCAAGGCCGAAGGCTATTCCGACTATTTTCGCGATCGTCACCTGCTGCCCATGGCGGGTGCCATCTGGTCTGCCGCACCGGGTGACATGCGTGACTATCCGGCGCGCGCCTTCATCCGCTTCTTCGAGAACCACGGCCTTCTCAAGATCAGGAACCGCCCGCAGTGGCGCACCGTCAAGGGTGGCTCGCGGGAATATGTCTCGCGCCTGATCCGCGATGGCGCCTTCGAGACGAGGCTCCGCACCCCCATCGCCTCGGTGCGCCGGCGTGCCGATGGCGTTACGCTGCGTGCCGTCGATGGCGGCGAACAGGCCTTCGATGACGTCGTGCTGGCCTGCCACCCCGACCAGGCGCTTGCCATGCTGGCCGACGCCTCGCCGGAGGAGCGCCGCCTGCTCTCCTGCTTCCGGTATTCGCAGAACCGGGCCGTGCTCCACCGCGACCAGCGCCTCATGCCGCGGCAACATCGCCTCTGGTCGAGCTGGAACTACCTGTCGGGCTTGCCGCCGCATGGCAGTGGCGCAGCCTCGGTCACCTACTGGATGAACAGGCTGCAGCCGCTCAGCGTGGACGTGCCGCTCTTCGTCAGTCTCAACCCGCTGACCGAGCCCGATGTCACCAAGGTGCTGGGCGAGTTCGACTATGCACACCCGATCTTCGACCCCGCCGCGATGGCGGCGCAACGCGACATCTGGACGATCCAGGGCGTGCAGCGCACCTGGTTCTGTGGTGCCTACATGGGTTCTGGCTTCCACGAGGATGGCATCCAGTCCGGCCTCGCGGTTGCCGAACGGCTGAGCTGCCTTAAGCGGCCCTGGTCAGTCGCCGCCGAGTCGGGCCGCATTCATCTTGGTCCGCAGGATCCGCCGTCTCCGTCCATTGAGGTCTCGGTTGGCTGACATGGCGGAGAGCTGCCTCTATCATGGTGAAGTCGTACACCGTCGCCTCAACCCGGTGCTCCACGCACTTCGCTATCGCGTCTTCAATCTCTTTGCGGACGTCGACAGTCTCGAGGAGCTGTCACGTTCGCTGCGGCTGTTCGGCTACAATCGCCTCAACCTGTTCTCCATCATGGACCGCAACCACGGTCCGGGCGACGGCACGCCGGTGCGCGAACATGCCTGGCGGCTGGTGCGGCGCACCGAGGACGGTGAGGCCGTGCACCGCATCTTCATGTTCTGCTATCCGAGCGTGCTCGGCTATGTCTTCAATCCACTCACAGTCTACTACGGCCTCGACGCAGAAGACCGCCTGCGCCTCATGATCTACGAGGTGAACAACACCTTCGGCGGTCGCCACTCCTATGTCCTTCCGGTGGGCGACACGCTGGCACAGACTGCGCCAAAGCACTTCTTCGTCTCGCCTTTCAATGCCGTCGAGGGCAACTACACCTTCAACTTCACCGCACCCGGCGAGAAGATGGCGCTGGGCGTGGCGCTCAGTGTCGGCGGCACGCCGGTGCTCAAGGCCTATGTGAGTGGCATCCGCAAGCCCCTGACGGATGCGAACCTGTTGCGATCCTTCCTCAGCGTTCCGCTCCTGACGCTGAAGGTGACGGCGGCGATCCACCTCCATGCCGCCATGCTGTGGTGGAAGGGCCTTCGCTTCATCCGCCGCCCCGCCGCGCCCAACCACACCGTTGATGTCCTGCCCGAGGCCCGTTCCCAGCCATGACGACCGAGACACTGAATGCCCGAGAAGGCCTGATCGGACAGGCCATCGCCGCCACCGGACGCCGCCTGATCCCGCGTGAACTCAGCGGCGGGCTGACGCTCACCCTGCCGTCCGGCCGTCAGCATCGCATCGGCTTCCAGAAGCCCGGCATTCACTGCGATCTCACGCTGCGCAACTATCGCCCGGTGCTTTCGGCCATGCGCCGTGGCGCCATTGGTTTTGCGGAGAGCGTCGTCATGGGCGACGTCGAAAGCTCCGATATCACCTCTGTGCTGCGCTTCTACCTCAGGAACCGGGATGCCCTGAACCATGCTGGCAGGCCGGTGTTCTTCAAGAGCTTCGGCGACCGCCTGTTCCACCTGCTGCGCCACAACACACGCGCCGGCGCGCGTCGCAACATCGCCGCCCACTATGATCTCGGAAATGCGTTCTACGCCCTGTGGCTCGACCGCACCATGAGCTATTCCTCCGGCTACTTCGGCAACGGTGCCGGGACGCTGGAGCAGTCACAGGTTGCCAAGTATGATCTGGTCGTCGATGCGCTGGGGCTCTCCGGCCCGTCGAGCATCCTCGAGATCGGCTGCGGCTGGGGCGGCTTCGCCGAGGTCGCGGCGGAGCGCGGTCACCGCGTCACCGGACTCACCATCTCGCGCGAACAACTGGACTTCGCCCGCGCCAGGCTGGGCGAGCGTGCCGAGATCCGCTTCCAGGACTACCGCGACACGACGGAGCAGTTCGATGCCATCGCCTCGATCGAGATGATCGAGGCCGTGGGCGAGGCAAACTGGCCGACCTATTTCAAGGTGCTGCATGACCGGTTGAAGCCGGGCGGCAGCGCCGCCGTTCAGGCCATCACCATTGACCAGCACCTGTTCGATGGCTACCGCCGCAAGGCCGACTTCATCCAGCGCTACATCTTTCCGGGCGGCATGCTGCCCACCAGGGAAATCCTTGCGGAGCAGGCGCATCGCGCAGGGCTGTGCTTCGATTCGGTGGCGGAATTCGGCCACGACTATGCCCGCACCCTCGTTCTGTGGCGCGAACGCTTCGAGGCAGCATGGCCAGCGATTTCCGCGCTCGGTTTCGACGACAGGTTCCGCCGCCGCTGGCACTACTATCTCTCCTATTGCGAGGCCGGCTTCCGCGAGGGCTCGATCGATGTCGGCATCTATCGTTTCCGGCGCCCCGTGTGATCGGCTGACAGGCTGCTCGCGTAATGCGGGCATGCTGAAGCGCAATGATGCCGCACCCTTCGATCTCCTCTGCTGGCTGGAGGGCCGCAGCCATGCCCAGGGCGTGTTCGAGGACCGCAATGGGCGTGTGCGCCGCCGTTTCCGCGTCGAGATGGACGGTACGACAGAAGGCAACGGGCTGCGCCTCCACGAACGCTTCGACTTCGACGATGGCGAGCGGCAGGAGCGGACCTGGCACCTCGCCCGCGGCGCGGGGCATAGTTTTAGCGGTCGGGCGGAGGATTCCGTGTCGGAGGCCCATGGCCGCTTCGAGCCGGGCGTCGCCTATCTCTGCTCCGAACTTCAGTTGAAGATCGGCAGGCGGACTGTCGCCATGCGGTTCGATGACGCCTTCTACGAAGCAGGCCCCGGCCTCGTCCTCAACCGCTCCACCATGAGCAAGTGGGGCATCCGTCTCGGCCAGATCCTGATCCAGTTCCGCAAGGACGATCAGCGGTCGCCGTAGAGCATGTCGTAGACGACGGGCCGCAATGTCAGCATCAGGCTGTCGGCCATCGCAGCATGACCCTCGGCGGAGGGATGGAGTGCACCCGTCGTCTCGGAAAAGACTGCGGCGGAGGCCTGCTCGTCGAGCTTCCCGAAGCGGTCGCGGACCTTCTGGTTGATCACGAGATAGGCGTCGTTGAAGGTGCGCACCCAGCGCTGGCGCAGGGCATAGGGATAATTCTGTATCGCCGGGTCATAGGGCCGCCACTTGCCTTCCTTGCCGGAGAGGCTCGACTGGCAGGTTTGCGTGTCGCGTTCCGCGGTGCCGTAGCATGGCATCATCAACTGCTCGGCGGGATCCGCGATGCGCTTGATGTTCTGGGCACAGAAGCCGTGGCCCTCGAACATCTTGTCGGCATAGATATGTCCGGCAAAGGTCCAGCCGTGATCGCCCGCGAGGTCGCGCATGCGCTTGTAAAGCGACAGGAACTGTTCGCGCACCTTTGCCAGTCGGTCGGGCTGCGCGGTAAGCCAGGAGGAGAACATGTCGAGCGACTGGTTCGCGGCATAGCGATCCTCATCGTCACCCTTTTCAGGCGCAGCCTGGCAGATTTCGCCTGACTCGTTGGTGACGAGATCGGGATAGGCGGTGAGAATGATGCGCGAGGGGTCGAACACGCCATCGCCCGCGGACGTGACAGGCACGCTCGATTCGAGTGCGGAGGCGAGCTGGGCATAGGCATCGGGCAGGATGTCGCGCATGCGTGCGGCGAATTCCTTTGCGCTCACTGTCGCTCCGAAAAACGAGGCGATCGTCGTCGAGACCGAGTCACGCAGCGACGCCCAGGCGACGATGTTGGAGAAGCCGATGTCGTTGCCGCCGACCGACAGGAAGACGAAGTCGAGCGAGCGGCGGAAATTGCTGCCCGGACAGGTCGGTATGCCGCGTTTCATCTCCGGCGCATCCCTGCAGAGTTCGCGCATGAGCCGGTAGAGCTGCGAGTCCTTCGCGCCGCCGGCGATCATCGGGGCCGCGAGCTGCGCCGAGCGCTCGGTGCTGGCCACGCGCTCGACATAGGTCTGCGGACCCAGGATGCCGTCGGCGATGCTGGCGCCCGAACAGGAGTAGTCGAGGAAGGTGACGGAAGATTGCGGGTTCTCGATGGCGATCTGCAATGCGGCGCGCAGCTGCTGCCCGTAGAGGGAGCGATGGCAGAGCTCGTCTGTCCACTGGGCATTGCCGCCCGCATCATTCTGCCGGCGCAGCGGATAGAAGTTCTTGAAGCGGCGCGTTTCGCTGAAGGCGACCGGACGGTTGGGGTTGCCCTCGCCGGAGGCGAAGCTGTCGCCGAGACCGGCGATCAGCAGGTCGCGCACGCGCGCCTCGGTGATGATCGGGGGTTCGCCCACCACGTTCACCGAGATCTCTGCGCCGCCAGGATAGGGCAGTGCCACGCCCGATCCGCTCACCCGGTCGGCGCAGGAGGTCTGGGCGACGAGCTGCCCCCCGATCCGCCATTCGCACGTCGCGTTGGCGGGCACGTTCTGGCCCGACAGCCACATCTCGATGGCGTGCGACTGCGGCATGACATAGGCATCGATTCCGCCGCAGGCGGAGTGGGTGCGCTTCTTCGCGTCGTAGCAAAGCGCATCCTGGCCCTTGGCCGCCCAGCCGCGCCAGTCGAAGTTCTGGCGCAGGATGGCGCTGAACGCGATGAAGCGGTCGTTGAGCACATGCTCGGACCCGATGACCGAGGTGCGGGCGACGAAGGAATCGCGTTCGTCCGAGGCCATGCCCTGCTGATCGACATGGAGGAGATACTGGCGCCAGGCGTTCTCGTGCAGCTTGAAGAAGGAAGGGTCGGCGAACAGCCGGAACCGGTTGCTGACTTGCCATTCGATCTTGAACTGGCTGGTGGTCAGCGTCTGCGTCCCCGCCGGGAGGACGAGGAGAGACAGCAGTGCGGCAATCAACAGGATCAGTCTCGGCATGGCCCGCTTTATACGGGGAAAGCGGGCCAAGTTTGGGCAGGAGCCGATGAAAGATTATGAAAAATCAGGGTTTGAGCGCGCGATGATCACCCGGATGCCGGCGTCGATCAGCATCTTGTGATTTGCCTCGCTGATGCCATCGTCGGTGATCAGCGTGCCGATGCGGCTGAGCGGCAGCATGGGGTTGCGGGCCCGCAAGCCGAACTTGCGGCTGTCGGCCAGCACGATCACCTCGTCAGCCCGCTCAAGCAAAAGCGCGGTTTCCCTCACAACCAGCGGATGGGATTCCTGCATTCCGGTCGGCGTGATCGCCTGCGCACCCAGGAAGAATTTCGAGGCATAGAATTCCGGCGGGCCCGCCTGTGGCGAGAACACGATTCCGGGTTCGCGATAGAGATCGCCGCCGGCCAGCGTCAGGTGGCAGGTGCCGTTCTGCCACAGCGTGGCGGCGAGCGGCATGGAATTGGTGTAGATCCGGACGTTGCGGTTGGCGAGCAGCAGCGCGAAGAGATAGCAGGTCGAGCCGCCATGGATGATCAGCGCATCGCCGTCCTGGACCAGGGCGGCCGCCTCGCGCGCGATCGCCTTCTTGGCGGCGACGCCCAGCATCTGGTTCTCGGTGAAGGGCCGGGCGGTCACCCCTTCTGGGCCGGGGGCCTCGGCCGCGGCGATGCCGCCGAATACCTTGCGCACCGCCCCCGTGGCATGAAGCTTGGCAATGTCGCGCCGGATGGTGGCAGGCGAGGCATCGACCACCGCCTGGAGGTCACGCACCGACGCGAAACGCCGATCCCTGAGGAGGTCCAGCATCAGCTTGTGACGGTCGGATTCGGTCATCGGAAGGCCCAGATATCGTGATCAAATTTACTCATTTGTGCATCGCAAAAATCACAACATGCTCACGAACTAACTCACTTGACGCTCTTTGCTCACGGATGTTTATTATCGCTCACCGCTTGGGCCCTGTAAACAGGCCCCGGAATGACCCGTGGAGAAACTGAATCGCGGGCGGCGGCAGGTGGAATGGGAGCGAACACATGCGAGCCGAGCAGATTGGTGCCGCAGCGGCAGGTGATGCCGCCCTCCCGATCGAGCTTCGCGCCGTCTCCAAGTCCTTCGCCGGCATCAGGGTGGTGAACGCCGTCAGCTTCGACATGCGCCCCGGCGAGGTGCATGCGCTGATGGGCGAGAACGGGGCCGGCAAATCCACCCTCATCAAGATCATGGCCGGCCTCTACCAGCCCGACGAGGGCCAGATCCTCGTCAACGGTGCGGTGGTCCGCTTCGTTTCGCCGAAGGACGCCCATGCCGCCGGCATTGCGACGGTGCACCAGGAGCTGCTGCTGTTTCCCGAGCTCACGGTGGCGGAGAACATCTTCCTCGGCCAGACGCCCAAGACCGCGCTCGGCACCATCGACTGGACCACCATGCGCCGCCGCGCCCGGCAATTGCTCGAGGAGCTCGACAGCGGCGACCTCGACATCGACCAGAAGGTCGCCCACCTCTCGGTCGGCAACCGCCAGCGCATCGAGATCGCGCGCGCGCTGGCCCAGGATGCCCGCGTGCTGATCATGGACGAGCCCACCGCGGCCCTGGCCGAGCATGACGTGCAGCGGCTGATGAGCATCGTGCGCAATCTGAGGAAACGCGGCGTCGCCATCGTCTATGTCAGCCACCGCATGCCGGAGATCTTTGCGCTGGCCGACCGCGTGACCGTGCTGCGCGACGGCAACCTCGTCGCCACCCGGCCGGTCGCCGAAGTCGACGAGCCGACCCTCGTCTCGATGATGGTCGGCCGCTCCATCGACCGCCTCTACCCGGCGAAGCAGGGCAAGAACGGAGACGTCATCCTCGAGCTCTCCGGCGTCGCCCATCGCAGCGTGGTGCGCGACATTTCCTTCAAGCTCAGCCGCGGCGAGATCCTCGGCCTCGCCGGGCTCGTCGGTTCGGGCCGCACCGAGACCGCACTCACCATCTTCGGCATCACGCCGGCCACGGCGGGTCAGATCCTGATCGACGGCATTTCCGTCACCATCACCTCGCCGGAGCAGGCGCGCGATCTCGGCATCGCCTACATACCGGAGGACCGCGCCCAGCAGGGATTGATCCGCCCACAGACCATCGAGGACAACGTCGCGCTGGCCAACCTGAAGCGCCTGACACGCGGCTTCTTCGTCGACGCCGCGAAGGTGGCCGCCGAAGCCCGTGACGCGATCCGCCGTTTCGGCATCCGCGCCCGCGGCCCCGAACAGCCGGTGCGCCAGCTCTCCGGCGGCAACCAGCAGAAGGTGGTGTTGGCCAAGTGGCTCGCCACCGAGCCGCGCATCCTGATCATGGACGAGCCGACGCGCGGCATCGACGTCGGCGCCAAGGCCGAGATCCACCAGCTGATGCGCAAGCTCGCCGGCGAGGGCATGGCGATCCTGATGATCTCCAGCGAGCTTCCCGAGGTGCTCGGCATGAGCGACCGCGTGCTGGTGATGAACGGCGGCCGCATCGTCGGCGAATTCGACAAGGAGCATGCGACGGCGGAGGCCGTGGGCACGGTGATGACCCGGAGCTATGCGAAGGAGCAGGCGGCATGAGCGACGTCGTCCTCTCGCCCGGCCGCTCCAACCTGCAGCGCTTCCTCTCGGGCTATGGCCAGGAGATCGTGGTGCTGCTGTCGATCGTGGCGCTCTTCGTGGTGGTCGGCGCCATCAACCCGCGCTTCCTGTCCGACACCAACATCAATTCGATCTTCGCCGGCAACGCCTATATCGCCATCGCCGCCATCGGCATGTCGATGGTGATCATCGCCGGTCACATCGACGTCTCGGTCGGCGCCCTCATCGGCGTCATCGCCACCATCGCCGGCACGCTGGCGGTGAAGGGCTATCCGATCTGGATGGCGTGGAGCCTGCCCATCCTCTTCGCCATCGCGGTCAATGCCGGGGTCGGCACGCTGGTGGCCTATACCCGCATCCCCTCGATCGTGGTGACGCTCGGCATGCTGTCGATCCTCAAGGGCGGGCTCATCAGCGCCACCCAGGGCGAGTGGATCACCAACATGCCGGCCGAATTCATGATCGCCCAGATGCGGCCCTTCGGCATTCCCTCCGCCGTGTGGTTCATGGTGGCGCTCACCATCATTGCCGCGCTGTTCCTGCGTTACACCGACTTCGGCCGCTCGATCTACGCAGTGGGCGGCAACATGGAGGCGGCGCGCGCCGCCGGCATCAACCCGGAGCGCACGGTGATCGGCGTCTTCGCGCTGCATGGCCTGTTCGCCGGCATCGCCGGCATCCTCTTCGCCACCCAGCTGCAGGTGATCCAGTCCACCGTGCCGCCCAACCTCGAGCTCACCGTCATCACCGCCTCGGTGATCGGCGGCGTCTCGATCCTCGGCGGCACCGGTACGGTGATCGGCTCCACCCTCGCCGCCATCCTCTTCGCCTGCATCGGTTCGGCGCTGATCTTCCTCAACGTCTCGGCCTACTGGCTGCGCGCCGTGCTGGGCCTGATGATCCTCGCCACCGTGCTCGCCGACATGGCGCGCCGTCGGAGGGCGAAATGACGGCCACGAAGCTGCTGCGCCACGAGACCATCCTGGCGGTGCTCACCGTCATCGCCATGGTGGTGCTCGCCTCGCTGTCGGACAAGTTCTTCACCGTCGACAACCTGCTGAACCAGGGCCGGCTCATGGCCGAGGTGGGCCTCGTGTCGCTCGCCATGACCTTCGTCATCGTCACCGGCGGCATCGACCTCTCGGTCGGCTCGATCCTGGGGCTGACCGCCATCCTGCTCGGCGTGTTCTGGAAGAACCTCGGCGTGCCGCTGCCCGCCGCCATGTTACTGGCCCTGGCCTGCGGCACCTTCGCCGGCTGGGTGAACGGCTTCATCATCACCCGCTTCAGCGTGCCGCCGCTGATCGCCACGCTGGCGACGCTCGCTCTCTATCGCGGCCTCGCCGAGGGCATCAGCGAGGCGCGCTCGGTGCGCGGCTACCCGGAATGGTTCTTCTTCTTCGGCCAGGGCGAGGTGCTGGGCGTGCCCTTCCAGCTCTGGGTGCTGGGCCTTGCCACGGTGATCGCCGCGGTGATCCTCGGCCTCACCCCGTTCGGCCGCGCCACCTATGCGATCGGCGCCAACGAGGTGGCGGCGCGCTTCTCCGGCATCCGCGTCAATGCCACCAAGCTCTGGATCTACACGGCATCGGGCTTCTGCGCCGCGCTGGCGGCGGTGATCTTCGTGTCGCGCGTGACGACGACCCGCTCCGACATGGGCACCGGGCTCGAGCTCGACGCCATCACCGCGGTGGTGCTCGGCGGCACCTCGATCTTCGGCGGGCGCGGCACCATCATCGGCACGGCGCTGGGTCTCATCCTGATCCAGGCGCTGAAGAACGGACTTGCGCTCTCGGGCGTCAAGGGCGACGGCACCATCGTCGTCATCGGATTGGTCTTGATCGGCGCGATCCTCGTGGGCGCGCTGTTCGACAGGAACAGAGGCGGCTGACCTTGGGAGGCTGTCTCCGGCTCACCCGCCTGTGAGCGAGGAGACGAACATGGGAGAAACGACATGAAGAAACTGACGCTCGCCGCCATCGTGGGCCTCGGCCTCATGAGCGGCTCGGCGCTGGCCGCCTCCGCCTGGACCGGCGGTGACGACCAGCCCACCAACCCGCTGTCCTGCGACGCGACGCCTGCCGCCGCGGCGGCCGCCCCCTATGACGGCGGCGTTCCCACCAACCCGCCGGACCGCAAGGGCAAGAAGATCACCGTGGTCGACGTGCCGAAGCTGATCGGCATCGGCTACTTCAACGCCACCTCGAAGGGCATCGCCGATGCCGCCGCCGAGCTCGGCAACGTCGACGCCAAGACCGACGGCCCGACCAAGGCCAACATCGACGAGCAGATCACCTTCATCGACAACTACATCACCTCCGGCGTCGACGGCATCCTGTTCGCCGCCAACGACCCCGTGGCCATCGCCCCGGTGCTGAAGAAGGCGCTGGAGAAGGGCATCAACGTCGTAGGCTATGACGCCAACTCGACGCCCGATGCCCGCCAGTGGTTCGTCAACCAGGCGCAGTTCAACGGCATCGCCAAGGCCCTCGTCGACAACATGGCGAAGGAAGCGGGCGAGGAAGGTGGCGTCGCCATCGTCACCTCGACCTTCACCACGCCGAACCAGGCGCGCTGGATCGCCGAGATGGCGGCCTATGCCGAGAAGTGCCACCCAAAGATGAAGTGGCTGGAAACCGTCGAGGCCCAGGAGGACAACAACCTGTCCTTCAACCAGGCCACCACGCTCATCAACAAGTACGGCGATGACCTGAAGGGCATCTTCGGCATGACCTCGGTGGCGACGCCTGCCTCGGCCGAAGCCGTGACCCAGGCCGGCAAGTGCGGCAAGATCGCGGTCGTCGGCCTCGCCACGCCGAACGCCATGAAGCCCTATGTCGAGAAGGACTGCGTCAAGTCCGTCGTGCTGTGGAACCCGGTGGACCTGGGCTACGCCGCGATGATGGTGCTGCGCGCCGTCGCCGACGGCACGCTGCAGCCGGGCGCCACCTCGGTGAAGGCCGGCAAGCTGGGCGATCTCCAGGTCATCAACGGCTCGGAAATCCTGCTCGGCGCGCCCTACACCTTCACCAAGGAAAACATCGGCCAGTTCGACTTCTAAGCATCAACCCCGGGCGCGCCGGGCCAGGTCCGGCGCGCCCCACTCATTCGAAAGCGAGACTCACATGAGCAATTCCGCCACTGTCCCTTCCCTGTGGGATGACGCCAAGGCCGCCAAGCTGGATGAGCCGGGCCTCCTCCTCTATCGCTCCAACCTGCTGGGCGCGGATTTGCGCATCACCAATTTCGGCGGCGGCAACACCTCCGCCAAGGTCGCGGCGAAGGACCCGCTGACCGGCAATCCCGTCACCGTGCTGTGGGTCAAGGGCTCCGGCGGCGACATCGGCTCGATGAAGCTCGACGGCTTCGCCACCCTCTACATGGACAAGCTCGAGAGCCTGAAGGGCCTCTACAAGGGCCTCGACCAGGAAGACGCCATGGTGCATGCGCTGAACCATTGCACCTTCGATCTCAACCCGCGCGCCCCCTCGATCGACACTTGCCTCCACGGCTATGTGCCCTACCCGCATGTCGACCACGTGCATTCGGACGCGGTGATCGCCATCGCGGCTTCGGAAGATTCGGAAAAGCTGACGAAGGAAATCTTCGGCGACGAGATGGGCTACCTGCCGTGGCAGCGCCCCGGCATCGACCTTGGCATCAAGCTCGGCGAGATGGCGAAGAACAATCCGCAATACGTCGGCGTGGTGCTCGGCAGCCATGGCTTGTTCACCTGGGGCAAGACGGCGAAGGAGTGCTACGATACAACGTTGCGCATCATCAACAAGGCCGCCGTGTGGCTCGATCGCAAGGCGCAGAAGCCGGCCTTCAGGGGCGCGAAGGTCGCGGCGCTGCCGGATGCCGAGCGCCGCGCCGTGGCGCTGTGCCTGCTGCCCGAGATCCGCGGCCGCATCTCGAAGCACGAGCGCAAGATCGGGCATTTCGTCGATTCGCCAGAGGTACTGGAATTCGTCAACTCCAACATGCTGGAGACATTGGCACCGCTCGGCACCTCCTGCCCCGACCACTTCCTGCGCACCAAGATCCGCCCGCTCATCGTGCCGCATGACGCCGATGGGGCCGCACTCGACAAACTGATCGAAGCCTACCGTGCTGACTACGCCGCCTATTACGAGCGCTGCAAGCACAAGGATTCGCCAGCGATCCGCGATCCCAACGCTGTGATCTACCTCGTGCCGCGCGTCGGCATGCTGTCCTTCGCCAAGGACAAGGCCACGGCGCGCATCGCGGCGGAGTTCTACGTCAACGCCATCAACGTGATGCGCGGCGCCTCCGGCGTCTCGGCCTACAAGGGCCTGCCCGAGCAGGAGGCCTTCAACATCGAGTATTGGCTGCTCGAGGAGGCGAAGCTCGCCCGCATGCCGAAGCCCAAGAGCCTCGCCGGCCGTGTGGGCTTCATCACCGGCGGCGCCGGCGGCATCGGCTCGGCCATCGCCTCGAAGCTGCTCTCGGAAGGCGCCTGCGTGGTGCTGGCCGACATCGACCAGGCCTCGCTCGACGAGGTGACGGCGGGCTTCGCCAAGACCTACGGCAAGGACAATGTCCGGGCTGTGAAGATGGACGTGACCTCGGAAGACGCCGTGGTGAAGGCGATGGACGAGACCGCGCTGGCCTTCGGCGGCGTCGACATCGTGGTCAACAATGCCGGCATCACCATCTCGGCGCCGGTGGAGGATACGACCCTCGAACTGTGGAACAAGAACCAGGCGGTGATGGGCGCGGGCTATTTCCTCGTCGGCCGCGAGGGCTATCGCCTGCTGAAGCGGCAGAACCTCGGCGGCTCGATGGTGTTCATCTGCTCGAAGAACGCGGTCGCTGCCTCGCCAGGCGCGTCCGCCTATTGCGCGGTGAAGGCGGGCGAACTGCATCTTGCCCGCTGCATGGCGCTGGAAGGGGCGCCCCACGGCATTCGCGTCAACGTGGTGAACCCCGACGCGGTGCTGCGCGGCTCCAAGATCTGGCAGGGGCCGTGGCGCGCGCAACGTGCCGCCTCGCTCAAGATCAGTCAGGACGAGCTCGAGGAGCATTACCGCAAGCGCTCGCTGCTGCAGCGCTCGGTGTACCCCGAGGACATTGCCGAGGGCGTCTATTTCTTCGCCTCCGACCTCTCCAACAAGTCGACCGGCAATTTCCTCAACGTCGATGCCGGCAACGCCGCATCCTTCACGAGGTGAGACGATGAGCTTTGCCATCAGCGCGGATTTCATCGCCGCCGAGAACGCCAGGCACGCGGCGGCGCTGGCCGAGGACTACGACGCCCTCGGCCGCCAGCTGGCGCGGCGCGGCATCGCCATCGAGGCGATGACCGAGCGCGCCATGTCCTATGCGGTGGCCGTGCCGACCTGGGGCGTCGGCACCGGCGGCACGCGCTTCGCGCGCTTCCCCGGCCCTGGCGAGCCGCGCAACATCCACGACAAGCTCGAGGACTGCGGCGTCATCAACCAGCTCACCCGCGTGACGCCCACCGTCTCACCGCATTTCCCGTGGGACAAGGTGAGTGACTACAACGCGCTGCGCCAGGAGGCGGCGAGCCACGAGCTGGGCTTCGACGCGGTCAATTCCAACACCTTCCAGGACCAGCGCGGCCAGCGCCTGTCCTACAAGTTCGGCTCGCTCACCCATGCCGACAAGGCCACCCGCCTGCAGGCGGTGGAGCACAATCTCGAATGCATCGAGATCGGCCGCCAGCTCGGCTCGACGGCCCTCACGGTGTGGATCGCCGATGGCTCGAACTTCCCCGGCCAGTCCAACCTCAATGCCGCCTTCGACCGCTACATGGAGTCGCTGCGCATCGTCTATGACGCGCTGCCCAAGGACTGGTTCGTGTTCCTCGAGCACAAGCTCTACGAACCGGCCTTCTATTCGACCGTCATCTCGGACTGGGGGTCGAGCTTCATGGCGGCGCTGGAACTGGGGCCGCGCGCCCGCTGCCTCGTCGACCTCGGCCACCATGCCCCCAACACCAACATCGAGCAGATCGTGGCGCGGCTGATCCGGGCGGGGAAGCTCGCCGGCTTCCACTTCAACGATTCGAAGTATGGCGACGACGACCTTGATTCAGGCTCGGTAGATCCCTTCCGGCTGTTCCTGGTGTTCAACGAGCTGGTGGATGCCGAACTGCGCCGGGTGGAAGGATTCTCGCCCGCCTACATGATCGACCAGTCGCATAACGTGACCGATCCGATCGAGAGCCTCATGGCCTCGGCGGTGGAGATCCAGCGCGCCTACGTTCAGGCCTCGCTGATCGACCGCGAACTTCTGGAAGCGGCCCAGGGCGGCAGCGACGTGATGCTGGGACATCGCCTGGTGAAGCAGGCCTTCATCACCGACGTCTCCCCCATCCTCGCCGAGGCGCGTCGCCGCAAGGGCGGTGCCATCGACCCGCTGGGCCTCTACCGCGCCGCCGGCTATCGCGCACAGAAGACGGCCGAGCGTCCTCCTGCAGAGAGCACATCGGCAGGCATCGTCTAAAGGGGGCGACCGGAGAGTCCGGCCGGGTGGACATGAGAGTCCGGCCCTGAACCTGCGGGTTATCAAACCTCCTGGAGAAGAGTCCTGGCCATTGAACGTCCTGTCCGTGTTGCTGCCCGGCGGCGGAAGAGATTGTCCGGGCGGAGTCCGGACCAGCCAGGGTGAGCGAAGCGGGCATGTTCAGGCGATCGTCCTGCGCATATGCTCGTCGAAACAACATTCCATGGTGGGAGGTTTACCGCTTCCGAAGAAGGGCGCCCTTCACCTGAGCAAGACGCCGCGACGGGCTGGTCGCGCTCTGGTGCTGGAGGGAATTCACGGCGCCTCAGTCTCGCGGATCAGGAGCTCGTTGAGGACCTGGCGACAGGTCGGCTCTCGGAATGGGGGTCTTCCGCCCGCGCCTTGATCCGCTTACGTCGATTCTGATGTTCCAGCACACGATGGCCGTAGTCAGCGCACCGGTGCGATCTCATGAGTCCTTCCGACTTAAGAATCTTGAGGAGATACTCTCGTCATTCGTCTTCAGCTTGGGCTGCTGCCGGACGGGATGGGGAGGCGTGAAGGTCTTCGGCTCTTCCTGGCCATACCGGGTATGGCCCAAAGCAGACCGCCTTGGTCGCACGGACAGCAGGACGTCAGTTCGAGGGGCTCACCGGACGCTGAATCTCATCAAGGGCTTCACCTGCCGGACCGCTCTCCCGGGGCGCTGCATCCGGATGGCTGCGGCCGATGTAGGGCCCGTGTGCCGCACCCGGCCGCGGCAGGTCGGGGCTATGGGCCCCTGCCTGGCCAGCGGGGTGAAGTGCCGTCCGCTTCGCCTTTCGCCAGAACAGCAGGCGACCGAAGAATCCCTTCCGCTTCTCGCTGCGCAGCAGCACCGTCATGAGATGGGCCACCTGCTCGCGTTCCGCTGCCAGGTGCTTGCGCATCATTTCGACTTGTTCCTCCGCCTTGCCGAGCTCCTTGCTCAGCGCGGCGACTTGCGCTTCCAGTTGCTGAAGGGACTTGAGGCTCAATTCATCAAGAACGGATGGATCCTGAGTGTAGAAGGATTGCGGAGGCGGGGAGACCCACCCCGTTCCGGGCTGTGACCTCCGCAGAGAGTCGGCGGCGAGCGCATCCGTGTCGACCAGGACCTCCGCGGTGCCCAGTTCACTGGTCCGGCGCTGATAATTGCCGCGCCGGCAGCGCGCCCGGGCGGCTTCCGGCGTGGTATTCCAGAGCTCGGCCAACTGGCGGTAGGTGAGCCATTGTTCAGGCATGAGCGTCGATCCTCGTGCTCCGTGGCGGACAATGCAGTACGGGGGTGTCGGCCATGATCGGCCTGCACCGTCCGGGCAAGATATCAGCAGTTGCCCAACCCTGTGTGGTAAATCTCCGGTGTTGGTTACCGCTCGTCCGGGTCTTGTCCGGGTGCGCGTCCCTGGAGTCCGTTTCAGTCCGGTATCAAAGAGGCGGCAGCGGACGGCCGGAGTCCGGGATTGGCCGACCTGCTCCCGGGCGGTCATGGGGCGTGGCGGAGTCTTCCTGGCGCTGGCCCGAGCGCAGCGATCGAACTTGAAGCTGTCAGAGGAGCCATTGTCGAGTTTTCGGGACGGATCGTCGGCGGCGGTGACACCCGTCTCGGCATCGACAGGCAGGTGACCGCACCATGACTCGCTTCCATCAGGGTCGTCGACAGTTCTGCATTGCCCAGCCGCTCTCCGGAGTCTGGATTTCAAAGCTGCTGCCCAGGATGAGAGTTGGGATTATCGCTCACCACAGATCGTGCCAGTGATAACCGCGGTTCGGGTCAAAAACCCCGGGGCCGATGTTGCCTGTCAATTGCATTGATGGCGCCGTTCCTGCGTGGTGCTCGAGCAGACGCAGTCACCGATGTTGGTGAGCGGGGCCGTCCGGGCCGGACCGGGTAAAGGTCAAAGCCAGGAGTTGAGAGAGTCCGGCTTTAGAGCGATTTGTCCGGGGGACGTAGAAGGAGTCCGGGGGAGTCCGGCCCAACGATGGGCCTCGGGATGTGGGTGGCCGGCATGGCGCGTCCGGCTGAGTCCGGTATCATGAACGTGGTCAGTTCCTTCGGGACAGGGAACAGGGGACAAGGGAAAATTCCCCATCGAAGTTCTGTCCGGCAATCCTGTGAATCGCTCTCCCGTGGGGCCCTCGGCGCCCGGAAAGCCTAGGCGACGAGGCTGTCGAGAGCCGTACTGGTCTTCTCGATTTGCTGGAGAAGCTCGTCCTGGCGGTTCTTCAGCAAGTCGAGATGCTTCTTCAGGTGACGGGCGGCCTTCTCGCTCGCCAGTACATCCTCTTCCGGGGACAGCATGTCGAGGATCTCGCGGATCTGGGCAATGGGAACGCCGAGACGGCGAAGTGTCAGTATGTTTTTCAGTCGACGCACGTCACTTGCGAGATAGGTCCGAAAGCGGCCATGCCGCGGGGGTGAGATCAGTTCCACACGCTCGTAGAAGCGGATGGTCTTGGGATCCGAGGACGTCAGCTTCGCCAGCTCGCCAATGAAGAGAAAACCATCCTGCGGCACCAGATTGTCCGTTGCCGATACGGATGGAACATTGTCGAGTTGGCTGTCCATGACGAGAGCTCTCCAGATGGTTGAGTAATCTTCCAATATGATGAGTTAAGCACTCGTCCAAATTTCTCGTCAAGAGTGTATCATCACTCATATACGCCTAATACGTGTGATTCAACCAAAACGTGCACACATGAACCTTCACCTCTCTCAAACCTTACTCCTGGTGGATACATGCCAACTTCAAAGTATTCCTGCTTCAAGTGTAAGTATTCGACTCAAATTTCCATACTTATATGTAGTGTAAGCTCATGATTTTATTGGATTTTAACGAGTTGTTAACAGGCTTGTCCTGAAACTGGCCCGGTCATCTGAGTGAGTCCGTGTGACGGACCCAACAAACCGGAAAGCAGACTGTCATCATGATCATCTTCGTCGACGACCGCATCGATGTGACTGCCGCCTATCGTGCCAGTTTCGGGCGCGAGGGCGTTTCAGCCGCCAGCTTCACGCCGTCCGATTTCGACAGCTGGTTCCATTCGACATGCGGCCCCGACCTTGCAGCAGTCGAAGCCTTCATCCTCGGCGATTTTGTTCAGCGCGAGACGGTTGCGAGGGCAATCAAGACCCGCTCGGAGGCCCCGGCCATTGCACTCAACGATGCGACGGGTCTCGAATCGACCCTCAAGCTGTTCGCAGCGGGTGTCGACGATGTCGTGCGAAAGCCCGTGCATGCCCGTGAAATCATCGCCCGAATCGGCGCGATCCGCCGCCGGGCAGCACCGCCACCCAAGGCGGCCGACCTTGGTGACCTGCGCGTCTTCAACGACGGGCGCGACCCCGAAGTGGCGGGCCGGAGGCTGGTTCTGCCGCGCCGCGAGAGGAGAATCATCGAGCAGTTTGCCGGCGAACTGTCAGCCGCCGTCAAATCCCTGGTCGATCGTGGCGATCAGTTTGCTCTTGTCACGGCACCCGAAGCCCGACCCTATGTCCGCATGATTGTCGACCGACTGTTTCCCGCCATTCCTGTTCTGTCTCACATCGAGATTTCACGTGGAGTGAAGCTCGAGGTGATCGCGTCGCTGTCATGACGGATCCATTTCAGGCCCAGTTGATCGGGCTTTGGCTGCTGTTCTGCCGGATCGGCGGCTGTCTGCTGCTGGCACCAGGGTTTTCGAGCCCGCGGGTTCCCATCCACCTTCGCTTGTTCCTGGCGCTTGGCATCACGGCTGCAGTATTCCCGATGATGTCATCGATCATTCCCGAGGTCATCTCGGCAATGTCGCCTGATCACCTGGTTTGGCTGATCCCTCGGGAGACGACCATTGGCATTCTGATAGGCCTTCTCGCCCGTTGCTTCTTCCTTGCACTGCAGTTTGCGGCCACCGCCACGTCAAATTTCATTGGGCTGTCCGGAATTCCCGGCATTCCCCTCGAAGAGTCCGATACGGGTTCACCGCTGGCGACCCTTGTATCCACCGCTTCCGTCGCACTGGTTTTCACTCTCGGACTTCACGTCGAACTGCTGAGGGCAGTGGTTGACTCATACGCCGTGATGCCCCTGGGAACCCCGCTTTCAGCTGAAATGCTGCTGTCAAACCTGCTGCGATCGCTGGCGGAAACCTGGCACCTGGCGTTGCGGTTGTCTGCGCCATTTCTGCTCTATGGCGTGGTCGTCAACTTTGCGCTGGGCGTGGGAAACCGCTTCGCGCAACAGCTTTCAATGTACCACGCCACAACTGGCGCGGTGATGCTGGGGGGCTTCCTGATGCTCTATCTTGTGTGGATCGACTGGGCGACGGTGTTCGCGGATGCCTATCGCTCCTGGCTTGTGGACGGTGGATTTTGAGTCCTGAGCCACGACGCCTCTTGCGGCTTGCCCGAGCGCAAGCGGACATGGCGAGCCTCCTTGAGTTGCGGTTCGAGACGGAGACGCGCAGGGGTGCCGAGCTGCTCCTGACCAGAGCCGATACGATGGCGGCGCTCGAGCGTACCAGCACAGCTGGTCTGGTTTTCTACGCGGCCGGACTGCGGCGGCTGGCAGAAATCGATGGAGCAATTGCAGCAAGCGAACAGAGCAGGCGCGAAATTGCGAAGCGGTTGCTGGGAGTCAGGCGGCGCCAGGAAGGCCTGATGCGCCGCGCCAGGACCTATCAGGAGAAAGGTGAACGGAAGGCCGAGGAGGATGAAGCCCTGGAGGTTGCCCTTGCGATGGCGGATAAAGCCACGGGCAAGAATGACGTGGTGAAGTGAGGAAATCTCGGGAGACAGCAGATGGCCGTCAGCCTTCCATCCGATCTCATCGTCGACGTGATGCGCAATGCGGATCCGTCTCGACGCAACGCCGCCGCGGTGCGGCTCCAGTCGCTCGGGACCAACACGAACTTTGCATCGACAGCTGATGACCTCGTCCAGATGGCAATGGAACCTGTCGGCAATACCGGGGAGGTCCTGTCTTCCAACCTGACGGCATCGCCTGGCATGAAGACACATCCCGATGAGAAATCGAATGCCTATCGAGGCTTCGAGCACATGGTACTTCGCAACCTGTTTGAGGTCCTTCTGCCCGATGAGAAATCGGGGGCTTTCGGAGGTGGACCTTCGGCAGGGGTATGGCGCTCCATGGCAGCGGACCAGTTGGCCGGCGTCTATGCGGATGCAGGCGGAGTGGGCATCGCCAGAGTGCTCGCAGGTGGCTCCGGTGACTCCGCACCCAGACTCGCCGCGCAGTGGCCATATTTCACGGTGAGCTCAATATCGACGATCGGCAGTGAGGTATAGTGGGATGGATCTCTCCATGGCGGGCGAAAATTCCTCTCTGACGCCAGCCCTTCTCAGACTCATCGAGGTGATCGATGATGAGAATTCGGTGTTGCGGCGCCAGGAAATCGTATCCCACGCCGCTTATACCGATCGCAAGAATCAGGCGCTGCGGGAGTTGATGGCGGCTCAACGACGACATCCTGCCACCGCGCCGGGCAGTGGACTTCAGCCTTTGCTGTGCAAGCTCTCCGAGGCACTTGAGGACAATTGCCGACTTCTCAAGCTGCATATCGCCGCCGTAGGCGAGATCAGCGATGTGATCGTCGGAAGCCTGCGGGACGCAGAATCCGATGGAACTTATTCGCGCGGCGTACCCCGGCGGCGGTAGCCATCCATGCTGAAACTGGTAGCGATTGGCGTATGGGTGATCCTGGTGACCGCAGGTGCAACCTTCGCCTCCGTCTATCTCGGCAGTCCGGGTGGCGGCGATGCACCTCCGGCTGATCAGGGCATCGATGAGATGACCTCCGAACTGACGAGCATCCCGATATTTCGCGGGGGTGATGTCGCCGGCTATCTCATCCTTCAGTTATCCTTCGCGGCAGATCGCGGCTTGCTGGCGCAGAAGAAGGTGGACCCATTGCCATACCTGAAGGACTCGGCCTTTCGGGTGATCTTCACGAGTGAAGACATCGACTTCCGTCACCTGAAGCCTGACGACCTGGACAGACTGACCTCGGCCATCGCAAGGCAAGCCAATCTGCGGCTGGGGGCGGAACTGGTGCGCCAGGTCTTGTTCCAGCAATTGAACTACGTGAAGAAGGAAGACATACGTACCAACTGGATCGGCGGCGGCGGTGCCACGAACTGAGGCTCCGCCACCGTCCGCCTTCTTCCTGAGGGATCTGGGTTCATCGGCGGCGCGCATTTCAGGAGATGAGGATCCCTCGCGCGAACTGCTGCGGCTGGGCGTGGATCCGCTTCTGCTTCACGCCTTCCTGCGGCGCCAGAATGAACCGTGTCTTCCCGCAGCAACGAGGCAGAGGAGAGAACTCTTGCTGCCCGTTGGCATCACACCGCGGTCTGCCATTCAGCACTCATCTCGTCTATTCGCCTACCGCATGGCAATGGCCCCGGATCCTCCTTCACTCAGGCCGGAAATCTTTTGGCCCTCCGATGGGGACGGACTTGCCACTCCGACAGGCCCGCAGGAGCAGAAACCGGGTCGCCTGCGCCGCTTTGGGATACGGGTTGCCATGACCGCGATCGCGCTGGTCCCTTTTGTTCTGCTTGTGTTGTTCGTCTGATGGCTGGCATGCCAATTGCTCCGTCGTCCCGAAACGGGATGAGATCATGGAAGAGAGAGCAGTCGAGACAATCAGGCTTCTGCCACGGAGCGATCTGGAAGCGTTTGCACTGCGGAGTGTGGCCTACATGCGCCAGAACAAGGCGGAGGTGGAGAGGGGCCACTTCTTTTCGGCGGTGCTGATGGGCTTCCTTCTCGGCGCACTTGTGGCGTCCGCAGCCTTTCTTGTCGGCGCAAGCCTAGGCTGAGGCAGTCCCGGCGGCAATCACATGGCCTACGAATGGCAGTTCGCGAAACTGATGTGCCATGTCCATGCCATAGCCCACGACAAACTTGTCAGGACATGTGAAGCCCTCGAAGTCTGCCGCAATATGGGCCGCGAGGTGGCCGGGCTTGTTGAGTAGCACGGCCGTATAGGTGCCGCGGGCACCACGCGCTGCAAGCAGGTCCTTGGCGAACGCCAGCGTTCGTCCCGATTCGAGAATGTCGTCGATCAGCAGCACGTCCCGGCCGCGAACATCCGTCTCGATGTCGCGCAGGACCGACACCTGCCCGGAGGACTTCGTGGACTTTCGGTAGCTCGAAAGGATCATGAAATCGACCTCGGGCGAGAGGCCGGCGTGATGCATGGCGCGTATCAGGTCAGCCGCGAAGACGAAGCTGCCCTTGAGGATAGGCACGACGAGGAGATTGGTGGGCTTGCGTGCCGCGATGTCGGTTGCAATGGCCTTAACCCGCTGGGCAATTTCTGCTTCGCTGAAGAGGACGCCGATGCGATGGCCGTCGATATTGAGTTCGCTCATGGTAGGTTATTTGAGCCGATTTCATCTGCCCGGGCAAACCGAATTTCGAGGTTTCGAGCAGCTTCGGGAGGAGATGCCAGCCGGGTGACGAAGCTGGTGCTCTCGCCTGGTTTCAGGGGCCGCACCTCGGTGTCGAGCGTCCAGTGATAGACTTCGACGTTGTCTTTGGCGTGGAGACCAAATCGCAGCCAGGGAATCTTGCGGGCCGAGGAGGAGACGTTGGTGATTTCGCCCTTGACTGCAATGACCCGACGCCCGTCGACGATCAGGTGTTCGAGGTCAACTTGACGGATCTCGAGGCCGTAGATGTTCACGTCCCTTCCGATCCAGTCAAAGAATCGGATGCTGGCCGGCAGGGCGGCGACGACCTGTTCGGGACAGGCCAAGGCGCCGGCGAGGGGCGAAAGGACCAGCGCCGCGAGCGCGGTCCAGGCGGCGGCGCGGATGCGGCGGGCGCGGCGCAACCCATCGAACTGGCGCTGGGCACCGCGCGCGGCCTCGATGAGCGCATGGGTGGCGGGATCCGCTGGTGTGGGATCCGCAACGGCGTTTGGGGCCGAACGTGTATCGATGGCGGGCGGCAGCGCAGTGCCGACGATCCACTCATGCCCGCAAGTGGCGCAATCGACCAAGGTACCGGCGCCAGTGTCCCCCAAGGATGGAACATTGCAACGTTCGGAACAGGATGGACAACGGACAATCATCGGACAGCGCCATGCTTACGGCGGGAAATACACGCCATGGTTTCATTTATTCTCCGACGTGGTTAATGCCTCGTTAAAGCTCGGATGGTTTAAGAGGAGCCGGAAGAGAGGAGGAACGCGTCTGTGCTGCGGCTAGAAAACATCGGTCTCAGATATGGCGATGGCCCGGAAATCCTGCGCGACGTCAGTTTTGCGGTGCGCCCGGGAGATTTCTACTTTCTGACTGGCCCCTCAGGGGCGGGAAAATCCTCGCTCCTGAAGCTGCTGTTCCTTGCGCTGCGACCCACACGCGGAACGCTGCGTATTTTTGGCGAGGACGTCGGAAGCCTGAGCCACAGCAAGCTGCCGCCCATCCGCCGGCGCATCGGGGTGGTGTTCCAGGAGTTCCGCCTGCTCGACCACCTTTCGACCTACGACAATGTGGCGCTTCCGCTGCGCGTGGCGGGGCGACCCGAGTCATCCTACCGCCGCGATGTGATGGACCTTCTCGACTGGGTTGGTCTGGCGCAGAAGTCGGGCGACTTGCCGCCGGTCCTGTCGGGCGGTGAAAAGCAGCGCGCCGCCATTGCCCGGGCCGTCATCGCCAAACCGCAGGTTCTGTTGGCCGATGAGCCTACGGGCAACGTGGATCCCATGCTGGCCAAGCGTCTCCTTCATCTCTTCCTCGAACTCAACCGCCTCGGCACCACCATACTGATCGCCACCCATGACAAGGGTCTTGTCCGCCAGGCTGAACGCCCTGTCTTGCACCTCGAGCAGGGAGCGCTGAGCCTGCAATGAAACCCGGCGCCATCATTCCGGCGAATGCCGCCTCGCTGACGTCGCTGACCGTCACCATGGCGGTGATGAGCTATCTCGCCTGCCTCGCTATTGGCGCACTCATCCTCGTCGATCGCGCTGTCACCAGCTGGACGAGTGGCCTGTCGCGCGAGATGACGGTTCAGGTGCGGATCGTGCGCGATGCCGACATCACACAGGAGGTTGAGAAGGCGCGCGTCATTGCCTCCTCCTTCCCCGGGATCCTTGAGGTTGATGTTCTCGACGAGAGCGCCGGCGCAAAGCTGCTTGAACCGTGGCTTGGCACGCGATCACTGGAAGGGCTGCCTGTGCCGCGTCTCATCCGCATCGTGTCCGACACGCGCAATCCGCCTGACACTGCCGCGTTAGAAAAAGCGCTGGCGGTGGTGAAAGGAGCGCGCCTTGACACCCACCAGAAGTGGGAGGCCGAACTGACGCGCATGGCACGCGCACTGTCCGCGGTTTCCTACGCGATCCTCTTCCTGATCTGCGTATCCGCAATCGCCATCGTGGTCTTCGCGACGCGCGCCGTGCTGCAGGCCAACCGTCATATCGTCGATCTGCTGCATCTCGTAGGGGCACGCGACAGTTACATTGCAAGGCAGATCGACGGCCGGTTCGTGCGAACCGGGTTGCTGTCCGGTTTCATCGGTGTCGGACTCGGCCTGTTCACCTTCCTTCTGCTCGGACTGTTCGGGGGCGGAAGTGAAAGCGGTGTCGCGGCGGCAAGCCGCGGGCTGCTGTTTTCCACGCCCAGCATCGCCATCTGGAGCTATGGGTTGCTGTTTGCCGTGCCGCTCGCGGCGACGCTGATATGCCTCATTACGGCACGTGTCACGCTGATGCGTCGCCTCGGTGTCGTTACGTGATCTACCTTCGCTCCGCGCTGTTCAACGTCGTGTTCTACGTGAACCTGGCATTGTTCCTCGTGCTGGGAGCGGGCTTCTATTTTACCCCGCGCAAATGGTCGATCAGGGCGCTGCAGACATGGGCGAGGTCGTCGCTGTTCTGGCTCCGCGTCATTGTCGGCATTCGTATGGAGGTCCGAGGTCACGAAAATATCCCTCCCGGGGCCTGCCTTGTCGCTGGTAAGCATCAGTCATTCTGGGAAACATTCGCCATTCTTCCCCTTCTCGACGACCCGGCAATGGTTCTGAAAAAGGAATTGACCTACATCCCCTTCTTCGGCTGGTTCATCTACAAGTTCCGCATGATACCGGTGGAGCGTTCTGCCGGAACCCAGGCACTGCGATCACTGATCGAGGCCGCCGGGAAGGCCATCGCGATGGGTCGCCAGGTTGTCATCATGCCGGAGGGCACGCGCCGTGCGCCGGATGACCCTCCAGACTACAAGCCGGGAGCCGCTGCCCTCTACGGCAAGCTTGACGTGCCATGTGTTCCCTTCGCGCTGAACTCCGGCCTATTCTGGCCCCGACGCCAGTTCCTGCGTCGACCCGGTACGATCGTCATTTCCTTTCTCCCGCCGATCCCGCCCGGACTCAATCGTAAGCTTTTTCAGTCGCGACTCGAAACAGCAATCGAGACAGAGACACAACGGTTGGTCGCTGAAGGACGACAGCCGTCCTAAGTACAAAAAGAGAACAAATACTCGACTCCGCACCAGCGCCGGATTACACTCCGCCATTAACGGAGGTTCTGGAATGGATAGCCCCGCCCGTCCGACTCTCGATCCGATCGCGCGCGAGATCTGGACGATGAAATACCGCTACACCCCGGAGGACGGGACGAATGCGGAAATCGGTATTGAAGACAGCTGGCGGCGCGTTGCACATGCGGTGTCGGCAGCTGAACGACTGGATGATCGTCTGGTCTGGGCCGACAGTTTTTATCGGATCCTCGAGGACTACCGGTTCCTGCCGGCTGGTCGCATTCTGGCGGGCGCGGGCACCGATCGTCAGGTAACACTCTTCAACTGTTTCGTCATGGGGCGTATTCCGGATTCGCTCGACGGCATCTTCACGCAGCTCAAGGAAGCGGCCTTGACCATGCAGCAGGGTGGCGGCATCGGCCATGACTTCTCCACCCTAAGGCCGCACGGAGCGCCCGTGAGGGGAGTTGGTGCAGACGCTTCCGGCCCGATCAGCTTCATGGATGTCTGGGATGCCATGTGCAGGACAATCATGTCCGCCGGCACGCGGCGTGGTGCGATGATGGGCACCATGCGTTGCGATCACCCGGACATCGAGAGCTTCATCGCGGCCAAGCGTCAGGCCGGACGGCTGCGAAACTTCAATCTCTCCGTTCTGGTGACGGATGCCTTCATGGCAGCCGTCAAGAGCGATGCGCCGTGGCCATTGGTGTTTGGAGGACGAACCTACAGGACCGTCTCGGCTGCCCAGCTGTGGAACCAGATCATCCGTTCCACTTATGATTTTGCCGAGCCCGGTGTGATCTTCATCGACCGCATCAATGCCGAGAACAATCTCTCCTACTGCGAGACCATCGAAGCGACGAACCCGTGCGGCGAGCAACCTCTGCCACCTTACGGCGCCTGTCTGCTTGGATCTCTCAATCTCACGCGCTTCGTTATCAATCCATTCGAGACAGATGCCCGCATCGATGAGGTCGCCCTTCGCCAGACGGCGGCAACCGCTGTCCGCTTCATGGACAATGTCATCGACATCTCCAACTATCCGTTGCCGCAGCAGCGTGCCGAGGCATTGGCAAAGCGCCGCATTGGACTTGGCATCACTGGACTTGCCGATGCCTTGGTGATGTGCGGACTGAGCTACGGTACGTGGGAGGCCGCCGAGGCAGCCCGCCAGTGGATGGCGGCAATAGAGCAGGCTTCCTATCAATCCAGCATTTTGCTCGCCGAGGAGCGCGGGCCGTTTCCACTGTTCGACGCAAACCGCTTCGGACGGAGCGGTCATGTTTCGCGGCTGGCTGAACCGATCCGAGGCGATATTGCGCGGCATGGCATTCGCAATGGCTTGCTGACATCCATCGCCCCCACTGGCACGATTTCGCTCATCGCCGGCAACGTGTCGAGCGGCATTGAGCCGATCTTCAGCATCCGCTACGAACGCAAGGTCCTGCAGCCCGACGGCAGCTCGCGCAGCGAGGTGGTGACGGACTATGCAGCCTCGCTGTATTGGCAACTGCATGGCGCCGATGCTGTGCTTCCTCCAGCATTCGTCACCGCGGACCAGCTTACGCCCTCGGCGCATCTTGTCATGCAGGCCGCGGTACAGAAGCACGTCGACAGTTCCATTTCCAAGACCATCAACATACCAGAGGACTTTCCCTTCGCGAATTTCATGGATGTTTATGAGGAGGCCTATGACCTCGGCCTCAAGGGATGCACCACCTACAGGCCCAATGCCGTGACGGGTTCGGTTCTCTCGAGCTCACCGCTGACGACAATCGCCTCTGAAGCAGAAGAGATCCGCCCGCGTGAGCGCGATGATGTTCTGCCGGGCATGACATATAAGCTGCGCTGGCCGGAAACCGATCATGCCATCTATATTACCATAAATGACCTGATCGAGAATGGCATGCGGCGGCCCTTCGAGATCTTCATCAACTCCAAGAACATGGAGCACTATGCCTGGACCGTAGCCCTGACCCGTATGATCTCGGCAGTGTTCCGGCGTGGCGGCGACGTTTCCTTCGTGGTCGACGAGCTGAAGGCGGTGTTCGATCCGCGTGGCGGGCAATGGATGGGCGGCCGCTACGTGCCGAGCCTGCTCGCTGCGATCGGTGGAATCATCGAGCGGCACATGATCGAAACCGGCTTCCTCGAGTCCTCCAGAGACAATCTAGCGGGCGGCACGGTGGCAGGGCGTGGCGGGGTGGCTTGCCCGCGGTGCGGCAGTGGCGTGCTGATGTTCCAGGAAGGTTGCGCCACCTGCCTGTCCTGCGGGTATTCGAAGTGCAGCTGAGGACTTGACAGATTTTCAGAATGTTCTACATTTGTTCTCATGATGCAAGGCTATTCCCTCTCCGCTTCCCTGCCCGAGGATCCTGGCCTCGGTGAACGCTTCTGGTACTGGCGCGGCGCTTCGGGCCAGTCCTACATCCACTCGATCTATTCCCCCGATCTTTGCCCCCCGGTTGCCGGCGCGGTCTTCGTCATCGTCCGCAAGGTTGGGGGAGTCCGGACGGCTGTGGCCACGGGGCGATTTGGCAGTGGGGGTCGGCGACCTTCGGAGCTTTGCGCCCCACTCGCCGGAGACGAGGTTCACGTCCATCTCCTGAGCCGCGAAGGCGACGCGGCGGAACGTGTGTTGCGCGATCTCGCGGCAGCGTTGGAGAACGCTCCGGTCCCGCTGGCGGAGCCCAAGATCTGGCGTAGACCGGTTCAGCTCGATCTGCTGGCCGCCTGAACTTCCAGGCGCCGGGCAAGTCGTTCCAGTGCAGGATCGTTGATCTTCATGTCCCGCAGGTGCGAGAGCGTGTTCATCACATAGTCAGTGCAGTCGCCGGAGACACCCTTGCCGGAGCGTACATGATGCTCCAGCGACGCATCATCAAGCACGCCGGCATACTGGCGATGCGCCCTGTCCACGACATAGGCCACCGCCTCCACCTTGCGGCCACTGGCGATGAGTGTGATGGACTTGCGCTTTTCGAGGTAGACGGACGTCACCTGCTCCCGGGCACGGAGATAGGCGATGGTCTCCTCCCAGTTGGCTGGTGACACTTCGAAGGCCATGCCGTGGCAGGACCCTCCACGATCAAGCCCCAGTACCAGCCCTGGCTCCTCCGGCGTGCCCCGGTGAACATAGGAGTAGACGCAGAGGCTGCGGTGATAACCATGAACGCGCGCCGGCTCGCTTCGCAGGAAGTCGAAACCCGGCCGCCACATCAGCGAGCCATAGCCAAAGATCCAGAACTGCTCCATTCTGTTCTCCTGACTATCGCGAAAGACGATCCGGGATCAAATGCCGAGTGCCGACCGCCGCCCCTGGAGAATGTTCCTGCCGCTGGGATTCGTCCTCCTCTTGCTCTTGCTCTGGTCCGGCTACTGGGTGTTGGCCATGGGCAATGCCAAGTCGAGGTTTGCCACAGAGCGCGCAAGCCTGGCCGCGCAGGGAATAGTGCTCACATGCAGCCGGGAGGACTGGGGAGGCTACCCCTTCCACTTCGAATTCACCTGCGATTCACCTGTCCTGACCTATGCCGGGGAGGCGGAACTGCGCTCCGGCCGACTGCTTCTTGTCGCACTCGCCTATGCGCCCTGGCAAGTGGCGGCCCTCATGGATGGGCCGACAAGACTGACCACCCCAGGGGGCGTTCCGATCGAGATCAACCACCAGAGGGCGCTTGCTGCCGTCACATTCAGTGGGGTGGGACAACCCTCTCTGTCTGCCGAAGTGCCAGGCGTTTCGATCCCAGGTACGGGCGAGGCCGAGAAGCTGATGCTGTTCACCAGGCCCACCGCAGCGGGCGGAACTGAGATCGCCGTGCAGGGAACGCATGTCATTTACCAGCCTTCGGGCAGGCCAGCCGTCACCATCGATGAAGGCAATCTGCAGGGCACCCTGCAGCCCGAACGCAGCTTCAAGCTGGACAAGTTCGAACTCACGCAGGGAGGACTTCGCTATTGGGGCTCGGGCTCGCTCGCACTCGACGAGCAGCGCCGCATCTCGGGCCAGATCGACACCGAGACAAACGACAGCCGAACGCTTCTCGCCATCGTTGGCCCGCAACTCGGGCTTTCCGACAGCAAGCTTGCAAATCTTCGAACGGTGCTTGGTCTCCTCGGCAACGGCGCCAAGGCACCGATCATTGCCAAGGACGGCGCGCTGTTCTTCGGGCCCTTCCAGATCGCCGAACTGAGACCGCTCTACTGAGTTTTCGGTGCGCCGCGGCCGAAGTCCGGCGCTGCCGTGTCCTGCCCCGCCGCGATAATGCTGCGGCGGATCTGGCGGGAGCGCGTGAAGACATCGAACAGCGTGTCGCCGTCGCCCCAGCGAATTGCCCGCTGCAGGGCGGAAAGATCCTCCGAGAAGCGACCCAGCATTTCGAGAACGGCCTCCCTGTTGTTGAGGAAGACGTCACGCCACATCGTCGGATCGGATGCGGCGATGCGGGTGAAATCGCGAAAGCCGCCGGCGGAATACTTGATCACTTCGGAGGAGGTCACCTCCTCGAGGTCGGCTGCCGTCGAGACGATATTGTAGGCGATGAGATGTGGCAGGTGGCTGGTGATGGCGAGCACGAGGTCGTGATGCTCCGGCGTCATCACCTCGACGTTAGAACCGCAGGCGCGCCAGAAATCAGCCAGCTGCTCCACGGCCTTCGGATCCGAATCCGGCAGCGGCGTGATGATGCACCAGCGGTTGACGAACAATTCTGCAAAGCCCGACTCAGGACCCGACTGTTCGGTGCCGGCGATGGGATGGCCCGGAATGAAGTTCACGCCGGAGGGAACATGCGGCAGCACGTCCTTCACGACGGCACCCTTGACGGAGCCGACATCCGTCAGGATGGCACCAGGCTTCAGGGCGGGTCCAATCTCCTGTGCAAGTGTTCCATAGGTGCCAACGGGCGAACACAGGATCACGAGGTCAGCGTCCCTCACCGCCTCTGCAGGCGTTGGAAAAATGCGGTCGACGAGACCGAGCGCCAATGCCTTTGTCCGGGTCGCCTCGCTGCGCGCGAAGCCGGTGATTTCTCCCGCCAATTGCTGCTTTCGCATGACGTGGGCAAGCGAGGAACCAATGAGGCCAATGCCGATGAGGGCGACACGTTCGAACAGTTTGCTCATGACAAGAAGGCCTTCAGACAGGCAACGAGACCGCGATTGGCTTCTTCCGTGCCCACGGTGATTCGCAGTGCACCGGGAAGGCCGTATGCATCCATGCGTCGCACCACGAAACCATGATCCTGAAGGAAGGCATCCGCCGCATGGGCATGGTGCCGATCATCCTTCGGAAAATGCACCAGCACGAAGTTGCCCACGCTTGGCGTTACTTCGAGGCCGAGCTCCGAAAGCTGTTTCGTCACCCAAGGAAGCCAGGCTTCGTTGTGTGCGACGGCCCGTTCGACGAACTCATGATCCTCGATTGCCGCCACGCCGGCAGCAATCGCCGGTGCACTGATGTTGAAGGGGCCGCGCACGCGGTTCAGCACATCCGCCACATGGGCCGGGCAATAGGCCCAACCGAGGCGCAGCGCCGCGAGGCCGAATATCTTCGAATAGGTTCGCGTCATCACCACATTCTCGGATGTGGCGACGAGCTCTATCCCCGCCTCGTAGTCATTTCGGCGAACGTACTCGGCATAGGCTGCGTCGAGTACCAGCAACACATTCGGCGGAAGCCCCACGTGCAGGCGCTTCACCTCGCTGAAGGGAAGATAGCGCCCGGTCGGGTTGTTCGGATTCGCGAGGAAAACCACTTTCGTGCGCGCCGTCACCCGCGCCAGGATGGCATCCACATCCGCCAGAAAGTTTTTCTCGGGTGCCACGACGGCGGTGGCGCCATTGGACTGGATGGCTATCGGATAGACCAGAAATCCATACTGGCTGTAGATCGCTTCGTCGCCCGGGCTCAGATAGGCATGGGCAATGAGCTGCAGCAGTTCGTCCGATCCCGCACCGCAGACAATGTTTTCTGCTTTGAGACCGAAGCGCCCCGCGATGGCGCCACGCAACTGCGTTGCTGCTCCATCGGGATAGTGCTCGAGGGCATGGGCTGCTGCCTTGTAGGCCTCGATTGCCTTCTGGCTCGCCCCGATCGGCGACTCGTTCGATGAAAGCTTGTGGACCTTGGCACCCTTGGCGCCACTCTTTCCTGGCACATAGGCGGCAATGTCGAGAATGCCAGGCTTGGGCTGCGGGCGGGTAACTGTCATGGCGAAACCTTGATGGGCCGGGGATAGCGACCGATGATGCGGGCACCAGCGGGAAGCGTGGAGAGGCCATGGGTGAGGAACCCCGGTAGCCCGGCCAGCATGGCAGTACCGGACTGCGTCTGCCAGTGCGCGGCGGGAACGGGCGACGCCGCGCCGGGGAACAGGACCAAGGTCTCGTCGTCGCCGCTCGGTTGCGGCGCGGCATATCCGAACACCAGTAGCTGCGGCTGACTGCCCATGGCGAGCACCGGCAGCGTGACAACGACCTGGGCCCTGCCGGCCTCTTCCGGGCCAAGGCCTTCGGCCCAGTTGGAACTCGGCGCGATCAGGGCGAGGTCACCGCGCGCCTTCTCTATGGCGGCAAGCGCCCGGGATGGACCGGCATGCAACTCGACCTTCATGCCGCAGAAATGCTGCGCGACGAGGAGCCTCGTCGCCAGGTCATGCCCGAGGGCCAAATCCATGTGGAGCGTGACCGGGGCCTGTGACTGGATCGAGGCCGACAGGATCACACGCCAAAGACGCACCAGAAGTTCGGCGCCGAGGGATGTGCCGGCTTCGGCGATCAGGCGGTGCATGACCTCCGCTTCGCGCACGGGGCGAAACGGCGAGGCGGCGATTGAGCCGTCATTCGCCTTGCTGGCCTTGACTTTCTGAGTCGCCGCGAAGCGCTGCTTGAGGAGCTGCACGAGCTGATCGTCGATCGAATCGATCTCCCGGCGAATGGTATCGAGGGTCGTGTCGGGGCTATCGGCGGTCATCGATCGGCGGGCTCGCTGGTGTCCGGCAAGGGAGGCTGCCGACGCTGGCTATTCATAGGCACCGGGCCAGAAAATGCAATCCAGACCTAGGGATGTCGCCATGCGCCCTTGACGGGAACGGGTGCAAGTGCGGGCCGCGTTCGGGCCGGAATGCGACGCAACCGCTTGCCCTGTGCCGCCGCGTAGACCTGCTTTGCCGCTTCGACGATGATGGCGCCTGCAAGGGCCGGCATCAATCGCGATCCAAGCTCCTCAAGGACGGACGCAGCGGAAAGGATGGGCGCACGCGTCGACGGCGGAAAATAGAGGGCGGATGACCAAGATACGACGGAAAACTGGCTTTCCTTAAGCAAGCTGGACAATTGCGGCTTGGAGAAGGGCTGCCCGTGTCCGAACGGCGATGTATCGACTCGCGCCCATACCCCGCGCCGATTGGGAACCACCAGGAAAAGGCGCCCCTGCGGCGCCAGCACTCGCCAGATTTCGCGCAACATTTCCTGCGGCGCATCGGTCAATTCCAGTCCGTGAACAACGAGAGCGACGTCGACCACGCTTTCGAGCAGCGGCAGGTCGCATTCATCGACCAACGCCGACTGGACGGCACCGCTGTCCGGCCAGCGGAAAACCCCCTGCCGGGCCATCATGAAGGCGAGCTGTGCTTCCGGCTTGACGATGCAGTCTGAAAGATAGGGCATGGCATAGCCCAGACCCATGACCCGGGCACCCGCAAGACCGGCAAGCCGCGGCTTCAGTTGGCCCGCCAGCGAGCGCCTCGTGGCCAAGCCAAGCCTGCTGCCGTAGAACTCCCTGAGATCGACGATATCCATCGAACACCAGCCTAGCCTGCCGTGGTAAACAGGTCATCCGGCACGACAGCATCGGGAATACCCATGACAGACCTCACGTTTCACCAGTTCATTTGCCGTTCCGACAATTACGGCCTTCTGCTGCATGATCACAAGAGCGGCGCCACTGCGGCCATCGATGCACCGGACGCCGCGGAGATTGAACGCCAGCTCGACGCCCGCGGCTGGAACCTGACCGACATCTTCACCACCCATCACCATGGCGACCATGTGGAGGGCAACCTCGCCCTCCACGAGCGCTATGGCTGCAGCATCACCGGCCCGAGGAGCGAGGCATCGAAGATTCCAGGCATCACGCGACAGGTGACGGGTGGGGACAGCTTCAATTGGCAGGGACGGGAGGTCCGCGTTCTGGACTGCCCAGGCCACACGCTTGGTCATGTCGCCTACCATATTCCGGTGGAAGCCGCGGTCTTCGCGGGCGACACGCTGTTCTCGCTCGGCTGTGGCCGCGTCTTCGAGGGCTCGATGGAGCAGATGTACAGCTCGGTGAGCCAGCTGGGCGCCCTGCCTCCAGCCACCAAGCTCTATTGCGGCCATGAATATACGCAGTCCAACGCCCGCTTTGCGCTGGCCATCGAGCCCCACAACCCGACGCTGGTGCGGCGCGCCGCAGAAGTGGACAGCCTGCGTGCCGAGGGCCGAATGACGTGCCCTTCGACCATCGCTGCCGAACGCGAAGCGAACCCCTTCCTGCGCACGGGAAGCGTTGCAATCCGCAAGAGACTCGGCATGGAGGATGCGACCGACGTTCAGGTCTTCGCCGAACTACGCGAGCGCAAGAACAGTTTCAGGTAGCGACCGGCGCCCGCTTGAGCAGCATGTCCTTGGCGGCAATCGCCGCCCCCAGCGTGATCAGCAGACAGGCGGCCGCCACTGGCCAGGTGAAGGCGGCAAAGCCCGTTGCCACGAGAACCAGCGTGGACAGCACCGGTGATGCGTAGGACGTGGCGCCAAGAACCATGATGTCACCGTGCTTGACGCCAAAGTCCCATGTGTAGAAGGCGGCACCGACCGGCAGCAACCCGAGGCCGAGAACCGCCATCCATTGCACCGCGTCCGCCGGCCACACAGTGGCTTCAAACAGCAGGTGGCAGACGGCCGAGAGAAGTGCCGTCATCAGGCAGAAGCCGGCCACGACATCGGTCGAAACCTGACCGAAGCGGCGTGACAACACCGAATAGCCCGACCAGATGAGGGAACACAGGAAGGCCAGCGCATGTCCCACCGTGAACCCTTCCGCCAGCGACAGTCCCTTGCCGCGCGTGATGATGAGGACTGCGCCAGCAAGGCCGAGCATTACGCCAATGACGTGATGCAGCTTCAGGCGCTCGCCCGGCAGAAATGCCGAGAACACGACGAGGAAAAGAGGCCACAAATATGCGATGAGACTGACCTCGACTGCCGGTGCAGCGCGAATGGCACTGAAATAGACGAAGTGATAGCCAAAAAGTCCGGCGACGCCGAGCAGCCAGACCTGCCAACCCTGCCGCAATGCCGCCACCGCACCCTTGCGGAATGGCCAGGTAACGGCGCCCATCAGGCCGCCGATGAGAAAGGTCATCGCCGCGAGTTGAAAGGGTGGCACCTTGCCGCTCGCCGCGCTCAGCAGCGCCAGCAGCGCCCACATGAGTACGGCGGTGAAACCGATCAGCGTTGCGGTCGAACGCCGCATCACGCCGCTCGCGCCCTGCGGCCGTTGAGCCAGCGGTCGCCGAAGATCGAAATCAGAACCGCGCTGACGATGATGAACCCGCCGACGAACGCCGCATGCGCCGGAACCTCGCCTACGCCGAGCCAGCTCCAGAAGGGATTGAGAACCACGTCAAGCATGGCAACAAGCGTAAGCGTCACTGCAGGAACGGCCTTTGCGCCTTTCGCATACCAGATCAGCGGAACCGAGAGCTGTAGCGGCCCCATGAGGGCAAGCAACAGAACATCGTGGATTCCAACCTGGAAGCCGCCGCCGGGATGGCCCCCGAACACATAGCCCATGGCACCGGCGAGAAGGAAGGTCGCAAAGCCGCCCGCGCAGATCGCGGGAACCATATCGAAGGCGCGATAGCGCCGCAGCATCATGGTCTGGACCGAGAACGAGAAGGGCACCACCAGCGCTACCAGGATGCCGACGACATTTCCTGCCGAAAAACCGTCCCAGGCAATGATGCCCACCCCGACCACCGCCATGATCGCCGCCATCCAAGATGCGAGCGAGGGCTTCTCACGCGTCAGCCAGGGGCTGAGCAGGCCCGCGAAGATGGGAGAAAGAGCCCCGATCACCGAAACAGTGGCCGTGCCGGCCAATGTCAATGAGGTGACATAAAGCGTTGAACCAGCGGTAAAGAACCCGGCGACAATGATGAGGGCGGGAAGCGGAATGGCACGAAACTTGGCGAGCGTCTGGTTGCCATAGATCGCGACAAGGTAGGCAAGAAGGAAGACCGACATCCAGAAGCCACGCCAGCAGTTGATCTGCCAGCCGTCGAGACCTGGCAGGAAGCGCACAAACATGCCCGCCAGGCTCCAGCCGACAGTGGCGCCCAGCACAAGCAGAATTCCCGTTCCGTACCCCGGTGTGCCGGCTCGCATGGATATCGACTGATTCGCTCCGTTCGGTATCAAGTCTTGCCTGCCGCAAGGGCATTTCGCAACGCTTGGAGGGTTTCGCCGAACAAAAAGGCCGGGTTACTTACCCGGCCTCTTGTTGCACTGTATCTCGTTTCAGGCGCGAAGCGCCTGGTTGTCGGGGTCGTAGGGGCTCTCGGGGATCACCGTCGCCTTGAACAGCTTGCCGAGGATCTTGATCTCGAGCTCGGTTCCGATGGCCGAATGCTCCGGCTTCACCATGCCCAGCGCCAGCGACTTGTTCACCCGGAAGCCGTAGCCGCCATTGGTGGCGCGGCCCACCAGCTGGCCCTTGTGGTAGATCGGCTCGGAGCCGCGGGCATCCGAGTCGCCGTCGCCCACGCCATGCACTTCCATGGTGACGAAGTTCCAGCCCAGCCCGTTCTGCTTCGCCTCGACCAGCGCGTCGCGGCCGATGAAGGCGCCCTTGTTCGGGTGCACGAAGCGGTCGAGGCCCGACTCGTAGGCATTGTACTCGATCGACAGTTCGCGCGGCACGAGGCGGTAGCTCTTCTCGATCGACAGCGACGACATGGCTTTGATGCCATAGGGGCGGATGCCGAACTCCTTGCCGGCGTCCATGAGCAGGTCGAACAGCGCGATCTGCTGCTCGATGGGGTGGTGGAATTCCCAGCCGAGCTCGCCGACGAAGTTCACGCGCAGCGCATGCGCCGTGCAGTGACCCACACTGATCTCCTTGCCGGAGAGCCACGGGTAGGCCTCGTTGGAGAGATCCGTGTCGGTGAGCTTCTGCAGCACCTTGCGCGAGTTGGGGCCGGCCAGCACCAGCACGCCGAAGCGCGTGGTGATGGCATTGAGCCGCACCGAGCCGTCGGTCGGGCAGAGCTTGCGCAGGTAATCGTGATCGTGGCGCTCATAGGCACCGGCGGACACGAGATAGAAGCGGCCCGGCGCCCACTCATAGACGGTGAACTCCGAGCGCACGCCGCCGCGCGGGGTGAGCAGATGGCACAGCGCGATGCGGCCCATCTTCTTCGGAATCTTGTTGGCGAGAATGGACTCGAGCCATTCGCGCGCCCCCGGACCCGACACTTCCATCTTGGCGAAGGCCGACATGTCCTGGATCGCGACGTTGTTCATCACGTTCCGGCATTCCTCGCCCACGAAGGGGAAATAGTTGGAACGGCGGAACGACCACTTCTCGACGACCCGGCCATCATCCGTGGGCGGAGCATAATTGTGGTTGGTCAGCACGTCGGGGCTGTTGATCTGCTCCTTGGTGAGCGAATAGCCCTTGGGCGCGAACCAGCCCGGACGTTCCCAGCCATAGACCGAGCCAAACACCGCGCCCAGATCTTTCATGCGGTCATAGACCGGCGTGCGCTTCAGCGGGCGGGCACCCGAACGCTCCTCATCCGGATAATGCGGCGTAAAGACGTTGGCATAGGCTTCCTCGTTCTTCTCCTTGAGGTAGCCGCGCGTCGCATAGGGGCCGAAGCGGCGGGGATCGACGCCCATCATGTCGATCGAGGGTTCGCCCTCGACGATCCATTCGGCGAGCTGCCAGCCCGCGCCACCCGAGGCGGTCACGCCGAAGGAATGGCCCTCGTTGAGCCAGAAGTTCTTCTTGTCCCAGGCCGGGCCAATGATCGGCGAACCGTCGGGCGTATAGGCAATGGCGCCGTTGTAGACCTTCTTGATGCCTACTTCGCCAAAGGCGGGAACGCGGGTGATGGCGGTCTCGATGTGCGGGGCAAGCCGATCGAGGTCTTCCTGGAACAGCTCGTATTCGCTCTGGTCCGAGGGGCCGTCCATGTAGCAGCAGGGCGCGCCATGCTCGTAAGGACCGAGCAGCAACCCGCCGTTCTCCTCGCGCATGTACCACGACGAATCCGCCTCGCGCAGCACGCCCATCTCGGGCAGGCCCTTGGCCTGGCGCTCGCGGATTAGCGGATGCGGCTCGGTGACGATGTACTGGTGCTCGACCGGGATCACCGGGATGTCGAGGCCGACCATGGCGCCGGTCTTGCGGGCGAAGTTGCCGGTGGCCGAGACCACGTGCTCGCAGGTGATGTCGCCCTGGTCGGTCTTGACGATCCACTCGCCGTTCGGCTTCTGCTCGATGCCGGTGACGGTGGTGTTGCGGTAGATCTCCGCACCGCGCGAGCGCGCACCCTTGGCCATGGCCTGGGTGAGATCGGCGGGCTGGATGTAGCCGTCGTCGGGATGCTGGATGGCGCCGAGCAGGCCATCGGTCTCGCACAGTGGCCAGATTTCCTTGACCTGCTGCGGGGTCAGCACGTTGACCTTGACGCCGATCGTCTCGGCGACGCCGGCGTAATACATGAATTCGTCCCAGCGGTCCTTGGTGCGGGCGAGACGGATGTTGGAGACCTTCTTGAACCCGACGTTCTGGCCGGTCTCGGCCTCGAGCGAGTCATAGAGCTTGACCGAGTACTTGTGGATCTGTCCCACCGAGTAAGACAGGTTGAACAGCGGCAGCAGGCCGGCGGCATGCCAGGTGGAGCCCGAGGTCAGTTCCTTCCGCTCGATCAGGACGACGTCGCTCCAGCCCTTCTTGGCCAGGTGGTAGAGCGTGCCGACGCCGACCACGCCACCGCCGATGACGACCACGCGCGCATGTGTTTTCATATGGGCTAATCCCTCAAGACCCCGTTGGTTTGAGCGCACAATAGTGAGCCCAGTTCAACAGTCGTGAGGCGGAACGACCGGGGAGGTGAGGAATCCGACACTAGCCGGCGAAACCGCCCGCCTTCAGGAAGGCCAGTTCCTCCGGGGTCGAAACCCGGCCCAGCACCGGGTTTCGGTGCGGAAAGCGCCCGAAACGGGCGATGATGTCGAGGTGGACCTTGGCCCAGTAGGCCTGGTCCTGCAGCCCCATGGTCTGGAACAGGGCGACACCGCGGTGCTGCGCATCGAGGTCTTCGGCATGCTCATAGGGCATGATCAGCCAGCAGGCCCGGGGGGCGGGAAGCTTCTGGTGGAAGCCCTGGCCGATCCACTGCTTCGCCAGGCGCAGGGCCCGGGCGTCGGCGGCGAAGGCCAGCGGGCTGCCGCGATGGATGTTGCGCGACACCTGGTCGAGCAGGATGACGAGGCCCAACGCCCCTTCGGGCGTCTCGCCCCAATGGTCGAAGGCGCCCTGCCGCGCCGCAGCCAGCGCCTCCCCGAAACGCACCTTCAAGGTGCCGTCGAAGGCGGCATCCTTGGTGAACCAGCGGCCGGGACCGGCCTGTTCCCAGAAACGCGTCACATCGGCGGGGGTCATGCGAGCCTCATGTGCTGTTCGATGAAACCGGCGAGTGCGGTCACGTCGTCGCGGTCGAAGACCGGGACCGGGGCATCGGCGACCGCGCCATTGGCGGCAACCGCCACCACCGTGGGATCTTCACCCGCCAGCTTCGGATGTGCGAGATCGATGTTGCGCACCTCGATCTTGTCATGGCCGTCGCGCTTGTAGCCCTCGACGATGACCAGGTCGCAGGGTGCGAGCTTGGCCAGGATCTCCTCCAGCGAGGGCTCCGCCTCGTCGCGCGATTCATGGATGATAGCCCAGCGGTGCCGCGACACCACGGCGACCTCGGCCGCGCCCGCCTTGCGGTGGCGGAAGCTGTCGCGCCCCTCGTGGTCGATGTCGAAGGAGTGATGCGCATGCTTCACGGTGGAGACCTGGTGGCCACGCCGGGTGAGCTCGGTGACCAGCTTCTCGACCAGCGTTGTCTTGCCCGCATTCTTGAATCCGGCGACGCCGATGACCTTGTTCATAGCCCGAACTCTGCCGCAATCCGCTCGGCTTCCGCAAGCTCGTCGGGCGTGTTGACGTTGAAGAACGGATCAAAGGGTGCGGTGGGCCACTCGACGGTGGCGGCTTCGCACATGCGGCACCAGTCCTGCAGCCGTGGCGTTCGTGGCTGGGCAAGGGCGAGCTCCATCTCCGGCAGCAGCGCGCGCGACCACAGGCCGGTGAGGTAATGCGGCTGGCCGCCGGATGCGGCAATCGCGGCAGACCGGCCTGCATCGGCAAGGCGCTGCACCAGATCGCCCGGAAGGAACGGCGCATCGGATGGCGCCGTGAGCACGGCATCGAAGCCATTGGCATGCGCATGGTCGAGTGCGGCATGGACCCCGGCGAGCGGCGTGTCGATGTCGCTGCGCAGATCGGCAATGATCGGAAGGCCAAGCGACAGGAAGCGCTGCGTGTCGCCGGTCGCGTTGACGACGATCGAGTCCACCTGGCTTCCGAGCGTCGCCGCCATGCGGTCGATCATCCTCCGTCCACGGATGGTTTCCATCGCCTTCTCGCGCCCCATGCGCGAGGACTGGCCGCCCGCCACGATGACGGCGCAGATCCTCATGCGTGCGAATAGAGCCGCTGCGGCGGAATCCAGATGGTGACGGCATCGCCCGTGCGGATCACGCCTTCCGCCTCGACCCAGCCAACCACACCACGCTTGTGCATGGCGGCTGCCACGAAACCCTTCTTCTGCTCAGGGTGGTGCTTCGCGATGATGTCGGCGGGATAGCGGCAGGGATGGTTCTCGGCATCGACCACGATCATCGCGCCCGAAGGAAACTGCAGCCGCGTCGAGGGCGGCAGCAGGGTGAGGTCGGGAATGCCGCTCAGCACCATGTTGGCGCCGACCCAGTCGGGCTTCACCGCCGGGATGCCCATGGCCTTCGCCACCTCGGCGAGTTCCTCCGTCGAGAGGATCGACAGCTGGCGGGAATTGCGCACCTCGGTGTCGCGCTTGTACTGCTTCACCATGCGAACGTCGGACTTGCGCGTAATGCCGCCGTGGCAGTCGCCCTCCATACCGGTGAACAGGAAGCGCGCCTCGGCCACCTTGTGCTTTTCGAGCCCGGCATCACGATCCGGGCTGGCGAGCAGCATCTCGACCTTTCCCTGGAAGGACAGTTTGGTCAGAAGCTCTGGCAAGGCTGTATCTCCTCTGTCGCGAATGCTACCCTGTAGCGCGACCATGAGCGAAAATCATTCCGAAAACACGCTGGACCTCTCCGGCCTGCTCTGCCCGCTCCCCGTGCTCAAGGCCCGCAAGCGGCTGGAAGCCATGGCGCCCGGCGCCATTCTCAAGGTCATTGCCACGGACCCCATGTCCGCCATAGACATGCCCCACTTCTGCAACGAGCAGGGCCATGTGCTGCTGGACCAGCAGCAGGATGGGCCTGCCCTCATCTTCAGGATCAGACGCAAATGAGTTTCGATTTCGGCGCATTCAACAACTGGGGCAGCCTCAGGAAAGTGGCGATCCGCGACGTCGAGCAGGCCTTCGTCAGCGACGCCAAGATCGACGCCGAGTGGAAGGACCTCAACTTCCACTCCCGTCCGGACCTGGCCAATGCCCGCAAGGAATACAAGGTTGTGGAGGAGATCCTCGCCGCAACCGGCGCCGAGGTGATCAAGCTGCCATCCGCCCCCGGCCTGACGCTCGACTCGATCTATACCCATGACGCGCTGATCATCACGCCCCGCGGCCTCGTAAAGCCGCGCATGGGCAAGCCGCAGCGGCGGAAGGAATCCGAGATCAACGGCGGCGCCCTCGAAGCCCTCGGCTTCCCCATCGCCGGCGAGATCACCGGCGAGGGCAAGGTGGAGGGTGGCGACCTCGTGTGGATTGACCGCTTCACGCTGCTGGCCGGCGTCGGCTACCGCACAAATCTCGAGGGCCTGCGCCAGCTCGGCGAACTGGCGGGCCCCGACGTCGAGATCCTGTGGTTCGACATGCCGCACTACAAGGGCCGGTCTGACGTGTTCCACCTCATGTCCTGCCTGTCGCCGCTCGACCACGATCTCGCGGTCATCTACCCGCCGCTGATGGGGGCGCGGCAGATCGAGTTCCTCGAGTCACGCGGCATCAAGTTCGTCGAGGTGCCGGCGGAGGAGTTCGACACCATGGGCTGCAACGTGCTCGCACTGGGGCCGCGCCATGCGATGATGGTGGAAGGCAATCCCGAGACCGAGCGCCGCATGAAGGCGGCGGGCGTCAAGGTCGAGGTCATCAAGGGCTACGACATCTGCCGCAAGGGCGAGGGCGGCCCCACCTGCATGACGCGGCCGCTGGTGCGCGCCTGACGCATGAGAATGGCCGGGGAAACCCGGCCATTTCCTCTTACGCCAGCAGTTCCTGGATCTTCTTCGAGAAGCCCACCGTCACGCTGCCGTCCTTGTGCTCGATGAGCGGGCGGCGGATGAGCGACGGATTCTCGACCGCCAGCGCCACGGCCTTGGCTTCGGTGAGGTTCGCCGTCTTCTCCGGCGGCAGGCCGCGCCAGGTGTAGCCGGCGCGGTTGATCATCTTCTCCCAGCCGCCGAGTGCCTTGGACCACTTGGCCACCTGGTCCTTGGTGACCGGGGTTTCCTTCACGTCGGAGAAGCTGTGCCTGATCTTGTGCTCGTCGAGCCAGGCATTCGCCTTCTGGCAGGTCGAGCACTTGGAAAGTCCGTAGAGCTTGAGGGTCATGGTGTGGTTACCTGTTGAGCGAGAGCGTCTTGTCCGTGAAGGCCTCCGCCCCGCCGCTGATCTGGTCGGTGAAGGCGCGGAACAGCCCCTCGATCATCGGTTTCTCGATGTCCTTGACGATGAACACGAGGCGGGTCCGCTCATCCTTGTCCGGCCAGGCGGGAAGCCTTACGGGTGGATGGAATACGTGCTGCACCCCGTGCAGGACCACCGGGCGTGACGGATCGTCCGAGACTTTCACGATGCCCTTCATGCGCAGCATGTTGGCGCCGTGATAGGATTTCAGCAGCTCCATGAACAGCTCAAGCCCCTGCGGGCTGATGGCATTGGCGTCGCTGAAGCTGAAGGACCGGATGTGCTCGTCATGGCGCGACACGTCGTGATGGTGATCGCCGTGATCATGGTCGTGCCCATGATGATGATCGTGGTCTTCATGCGCCTTGGCCCGGCGGTTGCGCCGGCCGCGCTTTTCGCCGATCTCGTAGGCTTCGGCCGCCAGCCAGTTCTGCACATCGGCCGACTTGGTCTTCGGATCGAACAGCCCCATGGTGAACAGCCGCTCGGCCGTCGCCTCGTTGCGGTGGGTGGTGAGGAGGCGCGCCGCCGGGGCGAGCTTCCTGAGCCGGGCGATGATGGCGAACAGCATGTCCTCGCCCTCGCGGCCCACCAGCAGGTCGACCTTGGTCAGCACGATGCGGTCGGCCACCGCCACCTGCTTCACGGCCTCCGGATGGGCATCGAGCGTCGCCATGCCGTTGAAGGCATCGACCACGGTGATGACGCCCTCGAGGCGGCAGGTGGCGAGCAGGCCGGGTTCGCTCATCACCGCATGCAGCACCGGCGCCGGGTCGGCCAGCCCCGTGGTCTCGATGACGATGCGGTTGAACGCCTTGATCTCGCCGCGGCCGCGCCGGGCGAGCAGGTCATGGATGGTGTCGATCAGGTCGCCGCGGATGGTGCAGCACAGGCAGCCCGAGGCCATCTCGATGACGTTCTCGTCGGCCCGTTCGACCAGCAGGTGATCGATGCCGACATCGCCGAACTCGTTGATGATCACAGCGGCATCGGCCAGGAACGGGTCCTTCAGCAGGTAGTTCAGCAGCGTGGTCTTGCCGGCGCCGAGGAAGCCGGTGAGGATCGCGACGGGAATGGGAGCACTGGCCATGGGCTATTTCTTCCACTTTCCGAGAAGGCTCGATGCCACGAGAGCGGCGAGAACAAGTCCGCCTCCGGCATATTGGTTCATCTGCAGTCGTTCGCTGAGGATCAGCGCGGCCGTGGCCGTCGCCACCACCGGCTCGAGATTGTAGAACGGCGCGACGGTGGATGCTGGCGCAAAACGCAGCGACAGCATCTGGGCCATGTAGGCAACCACGTAGACGAATGCCACTGCGGACATGAACAGGAGGCCCGCAGATGTCGCAGGACCGCCCGGCAGAAAACGCAGCGTACCCGAGCCGGCATAGATTGCGATGAACAGGATTGGGGGCAGAATGATGATGTGGACGAGACTGCCGAAGGCGGCGGGCGACATGTAACGTGAGATGGCCCGACCCGAGAAGAACTGCAGGGTCGCTCCCGCCGCGCCAAGCGCTGCCAGGAGGATGCCGCGTATGTCGAGACTGTCGAAGCTCGGACCCACCGCAATAGCAAGGCCGATGAAGGCGACGATGGCGATCAGGATGCGGAGAACGCCGGGGCTTCGGCCTTCGACCACCGGTGCCAGCAGCATGATCAGCACGGGGAAGAGATAGAATATGATGACCGCAAGACCCACGGGAATGAACTGCACCGATCCCAGATAGGCGACCGAGACGAACAGCGTTGCCAGGGCCTGCCCGACGAAGCTCGGCATCGCACCCTTCGGGATCGTCATGCGCTCGCCCTGTGCGATCGTGATGACGGAGAAGATTGTGGCAATCACGAATGTGCGAAACAGTGTGCTCTCGATGGCCGGGATGCCGTTGCCGATTGCTGCTCGCACGAAATTGGGCACCAAGCCATAAAGTCCGGCAGCGCCGAGCGCGCAGGCAATCCCCAGTCCCCCCCGGTTTATCATCCCGATCAGTTCTTCTTCTTTTTCTTCGCCGGTGGTTTTTTCGCCGGTTTCGCGACTTCGTCACCCTCGGGATCGGCCATGATGGGCGGCGGCGCGGGATCGGGAACCAGCGCTGCGATCTTTGCGAAGGTTTCCGGGGGGATCACCTCGCACGGCGCCTTTTCGGCATGATAGCGCGCACAGGCAGCATCGCTCGTGGGTTTGTCGAGGTTCCACATGGCGGCAGCAAAGCCGCGCTTCTCGGGAAGCCGGATGACGCCGGGCGTACCGGGAAGATCCATGCCGGACTGACTCAGCATGCGACCACGCAGCGCCATGTCGGCGGTCGTCGAATTCTCGTAGTTTCCGAATGAAATGCCCCAGCCGCCCAGGCTCCTGGAAAGCGCCAGCGTGACTGGCTTCTGCTTGCAGACCTGGCTCGTCATGTCGGTCGGCACGATGCTGCCGGTCCTTTCGTTGGGAATGGATTGCAGCCGCGGGCGCGAGGCAGCTGGTCGGGCGAAACCATCGGTCAGGAGCATTTCCGCAAGGTCGACACGGTGCTTGCCGCTGTTGGCGCCAAAGATCACCGCCGCGAGGCGATGGCCATCCCGCGTTGCGGTGGCGACCAGATTGAAGCCCGAACTGCAGACGAAACCCGTCTTCATGCCATCGGCTTCCTTCATCTGGCGCAGCAGGGAGTTGCGGTTTGCAAGGTGGCGCTTGCCGATGGTGAGGAAGGGCTGAGAGAAGTAGTGGTCGTATTCCGGAAATTCGCGCAGGATGGTCGAGGCGAGGATGGCGATGTCGCGTGCCGTGGTGACATGGCGGTGGTCGAACAATCCGTTGGGATTGACGAAATGGCTGCCCGTCATTCCCAGCTTGCGGGCCTGACCATTCATCTGAGCGGCAAAGGCCGGGACACTGCCGGCCGCTCCCTCGGCCAGCACATAGGCCATGTCATTGGCCGAATAGACAAGCAATGCCTGCAGCGCGAAGTCGACGGATACTGTCTGACCTACCGGCACGCCGATCTTGCTTGGCGGCTGGGCATGGGCAAGTTCTGAAACCGGAATCCTCTGGTCGAGCTTTATTTCACCCGACTTGAGCTTCTGGAAGATGATGTAGGCCGTCATCAGCTTGGTGATCGAGGCCGGGTACCACGGCTCACCCGCCCGGTCTTGAGAGATCACCTCCTGAGTGGTGGGATCGAACAGCAAGGTCGGACCGGCCGCCAAGGCGGGCGGCGCCAGGGTTACGACGAGAACCAGCAGGAGAATGCGTCGCAGGATCGGCAAGGAAGGTCTGCTCCAGGTCAGGCGAATGGGGCCAAGCCTCTCTGACATCACAGGAATCGGTCCAATCTGCGGCAGGCACAGTCGGCCGCTGGTGCCCCTGGAGGGACTCGAACCCCCACGCCCTTGCGAGCAACAGATTTTGAGTCTGCCGCGTCTACCATTCCGCCACAGAGGCAAGCCAAACCCGCATAGTTGGCCGCCCTTGCGCCGTCAACCGTAAAGGGGGAGAAGCATTTCCCATGATCCGGATCACCGATTCACTGGCCATCGACACGGACGCCATCGCCTGGTCCGCCATGCGCGCCTCGGGACCAGGCGGACAGAATGTTAACAAGGTCTCGACCGCCGTTGAACTGCGCTTCGACGTCGTCCATGCCGATCTGCCGGAAGACCTCAAGATGCGCTTGCGCCCGCTGGCGGGGCGGCAGTTGACCCAGGACGGTGTCCTGGTGATCACCGCCCAGGAGACGCGCTCGCAGGAGCGCAACCGGGAGATCGCCCTGCAAAAACTTGTCGAACTGCTGCGCAGGGCGGCGCATCGTCCGAAACGACGTATCGCCACGAAACCAACACGGGCCTCCAAGACCCGCCGCCTCGATTCGAAGTCCAGGCACGCGCGGACGAAACGCCTGCGCAGCTCCCGGCCTGACACGGATTGAACTCAACCATGCTGAAACGCCTCTATGACTGGACCTTGGCACTTGCAGCGCGTGACACCGCAGAAGTCTGGCTCGCCGTCATTGCCTTCGTCGAAAGCTCGGTTTTCCTCATCCCCGCCGACGTGCTGTTCCTGCCCATGGCCTTGGCTCGGCCAAAGCGCGCCTATCGCTTTGCACTGATTGCCACCCTCGCCTCGGTGCTCGGCGGTATTGCCGGCTACATGCTGGGGCACTTTGCTTTCGAGGCCTTCGCCAAGCCGGTGCTGACCTTCTATGGAAAGCTCGACGAATTCGATCACTTGCGCCAGTGCACGGGCGAGGACACGCTGATGTTGCTCCTCGTCACCTCGGGTCTGGCCCATCTGCCGCCGATCAAGATCGTGACCATTCTCGCAGGTGTGGCGGAGGTCAGCTTCCTGTTCTTTGTGATCTCCTGCATCGTGGCCCGTGGTGCACGTTTCTTCGCGCTCGCCTGGGCATTGCGACGCTGGGGTGATCCCATCCGCGACTTCATCGAGAGGCGCCTCGGCCTGCTGGCGGCCATGGTGGCGGGCGTCATCGTGCTGATCTATATCGTCGTCAAATATTCAGGCATTGCCGGAAACGTCACTTCATGCTGAACAGCCTCACCCCGCAACGCGCCGCCCTGCTGGTCTTCCTGGTGGCCTTCGCCACCATCGCCGGCGCATGGATCTTCGAATACTACGGCTATGCCCCTTGCGAGCTGTGCCTGAAACAGCGCTGGGCCTATTACACGGGTGTCCCGCTAGCCCTCGTCGTCGTACTCCTCGCGCCGCGCAATCCCGGCCTTGCAAAGGCAGGCTTGACCATGCTTGCGGTGCTCTGGCTCGCCAGCATGGTGTTTGGCATCTATCATTCGGGCGTCGAATGGAAATGGTGGCCCGGGCCTTCCACCTGCACGGCGCAAGCGGGTTTCTCCGGCGGCCTTCCCGACCTCAGCAAGCCCGCGGTTCTGTGCGATACGCCGGCAATTCGAATCCTCGGTTTGTCCCTTGCCGGATGGAATGCGGTGATCTCGCTCGGCCTCGCACTGGTCGCCTTCGCTGGCCTGCGCAAGATTCAGGGATCGAGCTCGGTATCCCAGTAGAGATAATCCTGCCAGCTTTCATGAAGATAGTTGGGCGGAAAGAAGCGCCCGTTTCGGTGCAGCTGGGCCACGCTCGGCCTGACGGGCTTCTGGGCGGGGAACATGTTGATCTGCTGGGGCAGGTATCCGCCCTTCAGCAGGTTGCAGGGCGAGCAGGCTGCCACGACATTTTCCCATGTGGTCTGGCCGCCCTTGGAGCGCGGGATGACATGGTCGAAGGTCAGGTCGTCATGGTCGCCGCAATACTGGCAGGTGAAGCGATCACGCAGGAACACGTTGAAGCGGGTGAAGGCGGGGGTACGTGACGGCTTTACATAGGTCTTGAGTGACACGACGCTTGGCAACCTGAATTCGAAGCTCGGGCTGCGGACCACCTTGTCATATTCGGAGACGATGTTAACCCGATCGAGAAAGACCGCCTTGATGGTATCCTGCCAGCTCCACAGCGACAGCGGGTAGTAACTCAACGGGCGGAAGTCCGCGTTGAGAACCAGGGCTGGGCAGGCTTCCGGCGCAACCGGCACGAATTGCAAGCACACCTCACGGGGTCGAATCCCTAAGACCTTACTATATCTTGTGTGGCAATCCTGTGAAGACCCCTCGTCAGCCGGCTTGCATGCCCCGCAGTCCTCGGTAGTGCCGCCACAGCAAGAGGGCGGCCGCGGAGCGGTCGGGTCGCCAGCTTCGTGCCAGCTCTTCCATGCGGCGGGCCGAGGGCCGCTCACCCAGTGAGAATAGGTCCTGGGCGGCGACCTGCAAGGCAAGGTCTGCAGCCGGCCAGGCATCCGTGGCCTGCTGCGCCATAAGAAGATAGATGCTCGCCGTCCAAGGACCGACGCCCGGAATCGCCAATAGCCGACGCTGCAGGTCCTCTTCGTCGAGGCTTTCGGTGCCGGCGAATTGTCCGTCCTGGAACATCCGGGCAGCGGCATGGAACGTGCGGGCCTTGGCGCCCGACAATCCCATTGCCCGCAGGTCCTCATGGCTGGCCGCCAGGACGTCCACCGGGGCGAAGCGGCCGAAACGGGCGGCGAGCCGGGCCCAGATCGCTTCTCCCGCCCTCAGGGAAATCAGCTGGTCCGTGACAATTCGCAGCAGGCTTTCGAGGCCGGGCTCGGCATGGCGAAGCGGTGGCAAGCCGTGCCGGTCGACGACCAGGGCGAAGCGCGGCTCGGAGTCGATCAGCCGCTCGACTGCTGCTGCCAGATCTTGCGTGGTTTCGAGGCGTTGCACAGGCCCTGTTTGACCTTTGCGCGATTTGACCGCAAGACCGCATCATGAGCCGCCCAGTCTTTCGTTTCGCGCCCAGCCCCAATGGCTTTCTGCATCTGGGTCACGCCTATTCGGCACTGCTCAATGCCAGAATGGCGGCAGAAGCGAACGGGCGCCTGCTGCTCAGGATCGAGGATACCGACGAAAGCCGCTCACGCGAGGCGTTCGTCCGGGCGATCTCGGAAGATCTCGCCTGGCTGGGCATATCCTGGGAAGAGCCGGTGCGCCGGCAGAGCGAGCACTTCGCCGATTACGAAACCCATCTTGGGCGGCTGTGGGCAATGGCAGCGATCTATCCCTGTTTCTGTTCACGCAGGATTGCAGACGCGCAAGCGCTGCGCTCCTCGGATCCGGATGGCCAGCGGCATTACGGTGGCACCTGCCGGTCGCTGCAGCGCGCACAAGGGAAAGCGCGCATTGCACGCGGCGACATCCATGGCTGGCGCATCGACATGGCGCGGGTGGGCAATGCCGAGGCGGCCGTGTGGGGCGACGCAACCATCGCCAAACGTCGTGTCGGCTCGAGCTATCACATCGCAGTGGTGACGGATGACGCGCTGCAAGGCGTGACGCATGTGGTGCGCGGCAAGGACATTGAGCCTGCCACATCCCTTCACAAGCTCTTGCAAAAGTTGCTGGACCTCCCGACACCGCACTATTTCCATCACGACCTCATCCGGGATGCAGAGGGGCAGAAGCTGTCGAAGAGCCTGTCGAGCACGTCGCTTCGCCAATTGCGTGCCGTGGGCGTCACGGCGGACGACCTCCGTCGGCGCCTCGGCTTCGCCTGATCAGAAGTCGGACGTGATGCCCTTCTTCTCCCAATCGCCGAAGCGGGTCGGTTCGGGTCCATCCCGGCCGTTCACTTCCTTCGGCAGCTTCAACGGCGGCTGGGCCTTCCGGCGTTCCTCCGCCTCGGCAAGCGCGCGGCGTGCCGCCGGAGAAAGCGTTGTCTTGCCGGTGGTCTTGTGGTCCTCGGTCATTGCCCTCATATGGAGGCGGGCCAGGGCATCTGGCAAGGAGGAGATCGCAGCGTGAACACCATGCGCACCGGACTGCTGATGGCGGCCCTGATGGGCCTGTTCCTGGCGGCGGGCTACCTGCTCGGGCGTGAGCAAGGCATGTTCATCGCCTTCCTTCTCGCGGCCGGCATGAACATTTTCGCCTACTGGAATGCCGACAAGATGGTGTTGCGCATGCATGGCGCCCGCCAGGTGGACCGCCAGTCGGCACCGGAGTTCTACGGGCTGATCGAGGAGTTGTCCCAGCGTGCCGGTCTGCCCATGCCCAAGGTCTACATCATGGACAATCCGCAGCCCAATGCCTTCGCGACCGGCCGCAATCCGGAGAATGCCGCTGTCGCCGCGACCACTGGCCTGCTGCGCCTCCTTGACCGTGACGAGATCGCCGGCGTCATGGCCCACGAACTTGCCCATGTCCGCCACCGTGATACGCTGGTCATGACCATGACGGCGACGATCGCCGGTGCCATTTCGATGCTGGCCACCTATGCGCGCTTCGGCATGATGTTCGGAGGCGGCCGCGACCGCAACAATCCGCTTGGCGCCATCGGCGCCATTGCGGCGCTGATCGTCATGCCGCTCGCCGCGGTGCTGGTTCAGATGGCCATCAGCCGCACGCGCGAATATGGTGCCGACCGCGGTGGCGCCGAGATTTCAGGTCAACCGCTGGCGCTCGCATCCGCGCTCTCCAAGATTTCCGGCGCTGCGCAGCGGATCGTCAATCCGACGGCGGAGGCTAACCCCGCCTCGGCACCGATGTTCATCATCAATCCGTTGTCGGGAATGCGCATGGACAATTTGTTCTCCACGCACCCCGATCCGGGAAGCCGCATCGCCGAACTTCAGAAAATCGCGGCGGAAATGGGCGCGCCGCTTGATCGCAGTCCCGGTCCTTGGGAGACCAGATCGTCTCACACGCCCGGCCCGTGGGGATGACATTTCCAGTCATTCAGGGCCTTGCCGTCCGCCAGGTGGCGCCCCACCTCCTGCACAGATGCGCGGAGCGTCGGCTCACCGTCGAGGAAGCCATCGCCAGCAACGCCGTTGCGCAGGAGATGGAGTCGCGCGATCGCGCGTTTCTGTCGACACTTCTGCTCACCGTCTTCCGGCACCGGGGCGAGATCGATGCCATACTCGGACAGCTTCTGGATCGGCCGCTGCCGCGGAAATCAGGCCCGGCACGCGATATCCTTGTGCTGGGCGTGGCGCAGCTTCTGTTTCTGGGCTTGGCGCCGCATGCAGTAATCGATCTGGCGGTGCGTGCCGCCAAGGCAGATCGCAGCGCATTGCATTTCTCCGGCCTCATTAACGCTGTGCTGCGCAAGGTGGCGAGCGGCGGAACGGAGTTGCTTGTCGGATTGGACGCACCTCGGCTCAACACGCCAGACTGGCTCTGGGTGCGCTGGACGAAGACATACGGCGACGAGACCGCCAGAGCGATCGCGACGGCGCACGGAGAACGCCCTGGCCTCGACATCAGCTTCAGGACCAGTGCTCGTGCCTGGGCGGACAGGCTTGGCGGGGAGCTCTTGCCGAATGCTCAGCTGCGGTTGCCCGCCGGGCACGGCTCCGTGCCCGATCTCGCGGGTTTCGCCGATGGCGAGTGGTGGATCCAAGATGCCGCCGCGACGTTTCCGGCCCGGCTGCTGGGCGATGTCGTCGGGAAGACGGTGCTCGATCTCTGCGCGGCCCCCGGGGGCAAGACTCTCCAGCTCGCATCGATGGGGGCACGGGTTACGGCGGTCGACGTGTCGGACATGCGGTTGGGCCGGCTTCGCGAAAACCTGTCTCGCACAGGTCTTTCAGCGGCCGTGGTGGCCGGTGATGCCATGAGCCTCGCTCTCGACGGTGATTGGGACGTGGTGATGCTCGATGCGCCCTGCTCGGCAACAGGCACCATCCGCCGGCATCCGGAACTTCCCTGGCTGAAGGATGAAGCAGTGGTGAAGGAATTGGCTGGATTGCAGCGCCGCCTGCTGCGCAAGGCGGCCACACTGGTGAGGCCCGGCGGGACTTTGGTCTATTGCACCTGCTCCCTGGAGCCCGAAGAAGGCGAGATGCGGGTTCGCGGTTTCCTCGCTGACACCCCGGGCTACGAGATCATTCCTGCAGCCGGCGACTGGTTGCCGGAGGGGGCGGTGCGGCCAGAAGGCTGGCTTCGGACACTCCCGTCAATGCGCTATGGTTCGTCGCAGGGAATGGACGGGTTCTTCGCCGTGGCAATGCGTCGCCGCGGCTGAGTTTGTGCCGCGCCGCGAAAGTGCTATGCGGGCGGAATTCACAATTCCCTTCGAGGCACCGATGACCGAACCCGTGCGCCGCGCTCTGCTGTCCGTCTCCGACAAGACGGGGCTCATCGACTTTGCGAGAAAGCTCGTTTCGCTCGGCATCGAGCTGGTTTCGACCGGCGGCACGGCGAAAGCACTGGCGGAGGCCGGGCTTCCGGTGCTGGAGGTGTCTGGCATCACTGGTTTTCCGGAGATCATGGACGGGCGGGTGAAGACCCTCCATCCCACTATCCACGGCGGGCTTCTTGGCATCCGCTCCAATGCCGAGCACAAGGCAGCGATGGCCAGGCATGACATCACCCCGATCGGCCTCCTCGTCGTCAACCTCTATCCCTTCGAGGCGACGGTTGCGCGTGGCGCTTCCTGGGAGGACACGGTGGAGAACATCGACGTCGGTGGCCCGGCAATGATCCGGGCCGCGGCCAAGAACCACGACGACGTGACGGTGATCGTCGATTCGGCCGACTACGACACGGTTGCAGGCGAACTCGCCGGCGGCGGCAACACCACGACCCTTGCTACCCGTCGCGGACTGGCAGCCAAGGCATTCGCGCGCACGGCCAGTTATGATGCCGCGATCAGCCAGTGGTTCGGCGCGCAGTCCGGCGAACCCTTCAACAGCTATTTCGCCACGGGCGGCAGCAAGCTTCAGGCGTTGCGCTATGGCGAGAATCCGCACCAGAAGGCTGCCTTCTATGCCACGCCGGGCGAGAGTTTCGGCATCGCGGCAGCTCGTCAGCTTCAGGGCAAGGAACTCTCCTACAACAACATCAATGACACCGATGCGGCGCTGGAGTGCCTGGCCGAGTTTGCCAGCGGCGATCAACCGGCCTGTGTGATCGTCAAGCACGCCAATCCATGTGGTGTCGCCGTGGGCGGCAGTTCCGTTGAGGCATACCGCAAGGCACTTGCTTGCGATCCGGTAAGCGCCTTTGGCGGTATCATCGCGCTGAACCATGGCCTCGATGCCGCGACGGCTGCCGAGATCACCGAGCTGTTTACGGAGGTGATCGTTGCTCCGTATGCGGATGAGGAGGCGATCGAGATCGTTGCAAGGAAAAAAAACCTAAGACTTCTTCTGCTGGATGGCAGGCCGCTGTCTGGCGCGGGTCTTTCCGTGAAGTCGGTTGGCGGCGGGCTGCTGGTGCAGACGCGGGACACCATGTCAGTCGATGCGATGGCGCTGAGGGTGGTGACCAGGCGCCAGCCCACGCCGGCCGAACTGGACGATCTGCGCTTTGCCTTCCGCGTTGCCAAACATGTGAAGTCCAACGCCATAGTCTACGCCAAGGATGGCGCCACCGTCGGCATCGGCGCTGGCCAGATGTCGCGGGTCGATTCCGCGCGCATCGCCGCCCGCAAGAACGAGGATGTTTCACGTGAGTCCGGCCGGGCCAAGCCATCGATTCTGGGTTCTGTGGTCGCGTCGGATGCCTTCTTCCCGTTCCCGGACGGCCTCCTCCAGGCTGCCGAGGCGGGTGCAACGGCGGTCATTCAACCGGGTGGTTCGATGAAGGATGACGACGTGATCCGCGCCGCCGACGAAAGAGGCCTGGCCATGGTCTTCACCGGCATCAGGCACTTCCGCCACTAGGCCTCAGGTCTGCAGGCGTCTGCAGACGTCCTCGAGCTGGTCGAGCGTCTTGTAGGTGATCAGGATCGTGCCGTTGCCATCGCCCTTGTGAGTGATCTCAAGCTTGAGGCCGATGGCCTCTGACACGAGCTTCTCGAGCGCCCGGGTATCGGCATCCTTCTCCGGCTTGGCCTTATGCTTCTTTGGTGCTGACGCCTCGCGCGCCAGAGTCTCCGCCTCGCGCACGGACAAGCCAAGCTTGATGATTTTGGCGGCAAGTTCCGCAGGCGAATCGGTTGCGACCAGGGCGCGGGCATGACCCGCCGTGAGCCGGCCCTGTTCGATTTCGGCTCGCACCGCTTCCGGCAGGTTCATGAGTCGCAAGGTATTCGCAATGTGGCTGCGGCTCTTGCCGATCGAGTCGGCGAGTTGCTGCTGGGTGTAGCTGAACTGTTCGATCAACTGTCCATAGGCCCGAGCCTCTTCCAGCGGATTGAGGTCAGCACGCTGGACGTTTTCGATGAGCGCCATCTCGAGCGCTTCGCCATCCGTCAAGTCGCGGACCACCACGGGCACGTCATGAATGCCCGCGCGCTGCGCAGCGCGCCAGCGGCGCTCGCCCGCCACGATCTCATATTCGCCGTTGGCCACGGGACGCACGAGTATCGGCTGAAGCAGCCCCTTGTCACGGATCGATTTCGCCAGGTCGTCGAGATCGGCTTCGGCAAAGGTTTTTCGTGGGTTGTTGGGACTCGCCTTGAGGAGGTCGATGGATATGTGGCGGAGCGAGCGCAGGTCCTGCACCGCCGATTCCTCGCTGCTGTCCTCGCCGATCAGCGCGGCCAGTCCGCGGCCAAGCCGCTTCTTCGGGGGGCTGCCCATGTCCATGTCTCGTCCTAACTCTCTGGGTCGTCACTCGTTACGGAATCGAATCTAGGCGGCCCGCAGCTCGCGCTCGCGCCGGATGATTTCCGATGCCAGACGTATGTAGGCCTGGGAACCGACACAAGCGTTGTCGTAGAGCAGCACCGGCTTGCCATGTGACGGTGCCTCGGAAATCCTCACGTTGCGCGGTATGACCGTCTGGTAGACCTTGTCGCCCAGCACGCTGCGCACGTCTTCCGCCACCTGTTCTGACAGATTGTTGCGGCGATCGAACATCGTCAGCACCACGCCCTGGATGGTGAGCCGGGGATTGAGGTTGGTCTTCACCCTCTCCACCGTCTTGATGAGCTGGCTCAGACCCTCGAGGGCAAAGAACTCGCATTGCAGAGGCACGAGGATGGCATCAGCCGCAGACAGCGAATTGATGGTCAGCAGGTTCAACGATGGGGGGCAATCCACCAGGACATAGCTATAGCTGCGGTCTGGATCGTTTTCCCGACCAAGCTGCGCGATGGCGTCGGCCAACCGGTAGGTCTTGCGGTCGATATCGGCAAGCTCGAGTTCAGCCCCCAGCAGGTCCATTGTCGAGGGTGCACAGTGCAGCCTCGGAATGCCGGAATCGACAATCACATTGCGCAGGGAGGCCTCACCCATGAGCACGTGGTAGGTCGATTTCTGGTTCGGTCGGCGCTGAATTCCGAGCCCGGTGCTGGCATTGCCCTGGGGATCGAGGTCGACGATCAGCACGCGCTCGCCAACCGCTGCCAGCGCGGTTCCGAGATTGATCGCCGTCGTGGTCTTGCCCACGCCCCCCTTCTGGTTGGCGACCGCGAGGATGCGCGGCGCCGGAGCAGGAGAACTGCCAGGGATGTGTTCAGACACGGGTGGCCTCGCGGATTTCAAGAACGACGCCCCGCGAGTCACACTGGCTCGCGTGCTTCGATACATTCATTCTCCAGTATTTTGTGGCTTCGGTCAATTCAACGTCTACATCTTGTCCCTTGTGAAATAGTCCCAAGGCGCCACGAGAGAGAAATGGCTCGGCATAGTCGAGTAGCAGGGGCAGCGGGGCCAGGGCGCGCGCCACCACACATTGGACGTCCGGGAGGTTGGTTTCCTGTTTCAACGTCTCCAGTCTGACGTTGTGGATGATTGCCCTCGTGCCCGTCTGGCGCGCCGCCTCGCGCAGGAAGGCCGCCTTCTTCCCATTGCTTTCGTAGAGATGGGCTTCAATTCCAGCCGCCATTGCGAGGATGAGGCCGGGAATTCCTGCTCCCGAACCGAGTTCTGCGATGCAGCGGCAATTCCCCGGCAGGAGTGGCATGAGCTGTAGCGAGTCGCACACATGGCGTTCCCAAACCAGCGCCGCCGTGGTCGGACCGATCAGGTTGATCCGCTGCTGCCAGGTGAGCAGCAATTTCACATAGGTCTCTATCTTTTGCTGTGACTCACGTGAAACATCGAACCTCTCCAGAATCGATTCTGCGTCCGATCGGTTCATGCCGCGCTCCGGTTTCGGCGCTTGACGTGACCGAGGATGCCGGCAAGCGCTGCCGGCGTCATGCCGTCGATGCGCGATGCCTGGCCCAGCGTTGCAGGGCGCACCGCGGCCAGCTTCTGGCGTAGTTCGGCCGAAAGACTGGGCATGGCGGCGTAGTCGAGACCGACCGGTAGGGCCATTTGCTCTTCCCGGCGGAGCGCATCGATATCTGCCTCCTGGCGCTGCAGATAGCCTGCATAGAGCGCTTCCGCTTCCAGTGCTTCCACAACATCCGGGCGCAGATCCTCGAGCTGGGGCCAGATGGACGTGACCCCGCGCCAGCCGATCTCCGGCATAGACAGCAAATCCAGCGCCGTGCGGCGCAAACCATCCTGGTTTACTTTCAAGCCCTTGCGAGCGGCTTCTCCGGAGGTAAGGGACAATGATCTGGCCGATGCCAGACCACTGCGGATGGCCTCTTCCCGGATCAGGAACTGAGCCCGACGCTCAGCGCCGACCAGACCGGCTGAAATCCCGATGGGGGTCAGCCGCAGGTCCGCATTGTCGGCGCGAAGCGAAAGTCGATATTCAGCCCGCGATGTGAACATCCGGTAGGGCTCGGATACGCCGCGGGTGACCAGATCGTCGATCATCACGCCGACATAGGCGGTCGATCGATCAAGAACGAATGGCTGCAGTCCTCCGGCTCTCCTTGCGGCATTCGTGCCGGCGATGAGCCCTTGTGCGGCGGCCTCCTCGTAACCCGTGGTCCCGTTGATCTGGCCTGCGAGGAACAACCCTGGCAACCGCTTCACTTCGAGGGAGACAGAAAGCTCGCGAGGATCAACGTAATCATATTCGATGGCATATCCCCAACGCTTGATTACGACCGCCTCCAGGCCTGGCATGCTGCGGATGAAGCCTTCCTGCACATCCTCCGGAAGGGACGTGGAAATACCGTTTGGATACACGGTTTCATCGTCAAGGCCTTCGGGTTCGAGGAAGACCTGATGGCTCTGCTTGTCCTGAAACCGCTGGACTTTGTCCTCGATCGAGGGACAGTAACGCGGACCTACACCTTCGATTTGCCCAGAATAAAGCGGGGAACGGTGCAAGTTGTCGCGAATGAAGCGATGGCCCTCCGGCGTCGTGGAGGTAATGTAGCAGGACACCTGTGGCGTTGCGATCTCGCGGGTCAGGAAGGAAAAGGGCACTGGATGCGCGTCTCCCTTCTGCTCCTCAAGTCGTGTCCATGCAATCGTGCGGCCGTCGAGACGCGCCGGCGTGCCGGTCTTGAGGCGACCAAGCTTGAGGCCCGCTTCAGCAAGCTGTTCGGAAAACCCACGGCTGGGGGGCTCACCGTGGCGCCCTGCGGGCTTGCGCCTGTCGCCTATGTGGATGATGCCATTTAGGAATGTACCCGCGGTCAGAACGGCAGCGGCACATCCAAATTCTCGGCCATCCTCACAGGAAACACCGACCACGCGCCCATTGTCGAGCAAGAGTCCATGGGCAGCGGCAGCAATCACAGTCAGATTGGGACTGTCGGCGATTGCCGCCTGCATCGCCTGGCGATAGAGCTTTCGGTCAGCCTGGGCCCGGGGCCCGCGAACCGCAGGCCCTTTTGAACGATTGAGAAGCCGAAACTGGATACCGGCCTGATCCGCTACGCGACCCATCAGACCATCTAGTGCGTCGATTTCTCGAACAAGATGCCCCTTCCCAAGTCCGCCAATAGCCGGATTACAGGACATTTCACCAATCGTATCCGTACGATGCGTCACGAGCGCCGTGCGCGCACCCAAACGGGCAGCGGCCGCAGCAGCCTCAGTTCCGGCATGACCGCCGCCAATGACGATGACATCGAATGGAAATTTCATGGCGCTTCTCTACGCGAAGCCAGTGATGAGGTCAAAACACGTCAGCGTTTCACGTGAAACAGACTATTTGCCAATACAGAAACGACTGAAGATCGCCCCCAGCCACTCCTCGACGCCTATCTTGCCAGTCAAACGTCCAATCTCGTCGGCTGCCGCTCGAATCTCCTCGGCTTTCAACTCAAGGTGGGCCGGAGACACTGTCAGGGCCTTGTTAAGGAACCGAATCGAGTTTTGAGCCGTGCTGACCTGTCGTGCGGATACCAGAAGGGATGACTCAACGTCACCGTAACGGTCTTGGAGAATACGTGATAATTGTTCGATAAAATTGGGAATTCCCGCCCCCGTGCGGGTGGAAATCTGCAACTGGCTTGCAGGATGCTCGTTTCGTAGGAGTCCCGATCCAAGATCGCTCTTGTTCTCAACGACAAGATCCGGTTCAGCGCCATCAACCCGCTCACTGCCCACAACATCCGCCGACCACAGCCATACTGTGACGTCAGCTGTCAAGATGTGTTGCCTGGTCCGCCGGATGCCTTCCCGTTCAATCGCGTCGGCACCATCTGACCGCAGCCCCGCCGTATCCGTAAGGATCACTGGAACGCCCCTGATGTCGAGCGAAACCTCGATTGCATCTCGCGTCGTCCCCGGATGATCCGAGACAATTGCGGCCTCGCGCTGCGCAAGGACATTGAGCAGACTCGACTTGCCCGTATTGGGCAGGCCCACCAGCACCACTCGGACTCCATCCCGCACGATTTCAGCCGTTGCCGAACGTTCCATCGCCTTCGTGATTTCGCCCAGCAACTCTCCGATACGTCGGTCAATCCGGGGCGCAGCTTCATCGGCGACGCCCGCCTCATCCGCGAAATCGACGGCAGCCTCGATGTCAGCCCGAATGAGCAGGAGCCTTGAACGCCAGTCATCAAAAACGTTGCTGGCGATCCCAGACATCTGCCGGAAGGCCTGGCGTCGCTGACCTTCCGTTCTGGCTGCAATCAGGTCGCCCAGTCCTTCGACCTCGACCAGATCCATCTTACCGTTTAAGAAAGCCCTCAGTGTGAATTCACCAGCCTCAGCCGGCCGCACCGAGGTCCGATCGGCAAGCTGTGCCATCACCGCGCCGATGATCGCCGGACTGCCATGAAGATGGAGTTCACCGCAGTCCTCGCCAGTGAAGGAGTGGGGAGCCGGCAGCCAGACGACGATCGCACGGTCAAGCACCTCTCCAGATGACGGACTCCGGATGGATCGCAAAGCGAAGTGGCGCGGTGCCGGAAGGCTGCCTGCCAGATCCACCAGAAGAGCAGCCGTCTCTGGACCCGATATGCGGATTACCGCGAGGGCGGAGCGCCCCGCACCTGAAGACAAGGCAAATATCGTGTCTCTGGCTGTCATTTCGAACGCGAATCGAACGACGCCGACAGAGCGCCCGTCAGGCGTTCATGGAGTCGAAGAAGTCGCTATTGCCCTTTGTCTGCCGCAACTTGTCGAGAAGGAACTCGATGGCGTCGACGGTGCCCATCGGGTTCAGGATGCGGCGGAGCACATAGGTCTTCTTCAGGAGATCCGGTTTCACCAGCAACTCTTCCTTGCGGGTGCCGGACCGAAGGATGTCGATCGCCGGGAAGACGCGCTTGTCCGCAACCTTGCGGTCAAGGATGATTTCCGAGTTGCCAGTGCCCTTGAACTCTTCGAAGATCACCTCGTCCATGCGGCTGCCGGTATCGATCAGCGCCGTGGCGATAATGGTCAGGGAGCCACCTTCTTCGATATTGCGAGCCGCACCGAAGAAGCGCTTGGGCCGCTGCAGGGCATTGGCGTCGACACCACCGGTCAGCACCTTTCCCGAGGAGGGAACCACGGTGTTGTAAGCGCGGCCGAGGCGGGTGATCGAATCGAGCAGAATGACCACGTCGCGACCGTGTTCGACAAGGCGCTTGGCCTTTTCGATAACCATTTCGGCAACCTGAACATGGCGAGAGGCCGGTTCGTCAAAGGTCGAGCTGATGACCTCCCCCTTCACCGAGCGCTGCATGTCAGTCACCTCCTCTGGGCGCTCGTCGATCAGCAGAACGATCAGGTAGCATTCCGGGTGGTTGGCCGTAATGGCGTGGGCAATGTTTTGCAGCAGCACCGTCTTGCCGGTGCGTGGTGGTGCCACGATCAGGCCGCGCTGGCCCTTGCCGAGCGGTGAGACGATGTCGATGACCCGTGAGGAGTAATCCTTCTTGGTCGGATCGCCAGTCTCCATCTCCAGGCGCTCGTCGGGATAGAGCGGCGTCAGATTGTCGAAATGGACCTTGTGGCGGGTTTTCTCGGGATCCTCGAAATTGATCCTGTTGAGCTTGACCAGGGCGAAGTAGCGCTCGCCCTCCTTGGGACTGCGGATTTGGCCTTCCACCGTGTCGCCAGTGCGCAGGGTGAATTTCCGGATCTGGCTGGGGCTGATGTAGATGTCATCCGGTCCAGCCAGGTAGTTGGCATCTGGCGAGCGGAGGAAGCCGAAACCGTCCTGGAGGACCTCCACCACGCCCTCGCCGATGATCTCCACTTCGCGGGCAGCCAGGTTTTTCAGAATAGCAAACAGCAACTCTTGCTTTCGCAATGCGCTGGCGTTTTCAACTTCCAGTTCTTCGGCCAGCGACACGAGTTCGGCCGGCGTCTTCAATTTGAGATCCTGAAGCTTGATCTCTTTCAAGTCAGCAATGACAGTCATTATCTTTTCACTATGGGGAGTTCCGGCATGTATGCGGGAACGTTGAGGCGGGGCGCATCAAGCCGTCGGCGATGCGAAGCAATGCCAATATAGCCGCTCACTGCGCCACCGCCAACAACAAACTCAGAATGGCTTGACGATCACCAGGATCACGATGCCCACGAGGAGCAGCGTCGGGATCTCGTTGATAATGCGGAAATATCGGCCAGGACGCGTCTCCCGTCCGTCCCGGAAACGACCCGCATGGACCTCCAGCAGACCGTGGAAACCGATCATGCACGCCACCAGGAGCAGTTTCAGCAACAGCCAGGCTGGCATTGTCTGGTCCCAGCCCCCCAGATGAATGAGAGCGGCACCCGTCACCACGGCGACCACAGCAGCAGGGCGCATGATTGCCTTCAGCAACCGCCGTTCCATCACCAGAAAAACGGGCGGAAGGTCCCTTTTATCTGCATTTTCAGAGTGATAGACAAACAGTCGCGGGAGATAGAACAAGCCGGCCATCCATGAGATGACGGCCAAGACATGAACGACCTTCACCCAGCCATAGGCATCATCCATCGCAACGCCTCACGGCGTCCACCACCGCTCCGACGACCGTGGGGTCTGTTCCCAGGCGGATACCGTGTCCAAGATTGAAGATATGGCGCTGCCGATCGACACTTGCGCAAATTCTCTTCACTTCCGACGCCACCACCTCGGCCCCGGCCAGAAGGGAGACTGGATCAAGATTACCCTGAACGACCACATCCTTCGGTAGATACGACAACTCAAATTCGGTCTCCACCCCGATCGCGTTCGCACCGGGAATGCCCGCAACTCTGCGCTGCGCCATACCGACGCCGCGGGCAAACACGATGACCGGCAAGCTCGGGTGGCGAGCCCGAACCCCTGCGACAATGGCAGCCAGGGGTTTCAAGACGAAGTCAACCAACTCTGTACCGATCAGGTCGCCGGCCCACGAATCGAAGATCTGGACGGCCTGAGCCCCCGCGTCAGCCTGCGCTGAGAGATAATCGATGGATTCCCTCACCAGGCGGTCTATGAGGGCGCCAAACCATGGCTGTCGCTGATACGCGGCAACCTTGGCCAGGACCCTGTCCGAACTGCCCCCACCCACCATGTAGCTCGCCACCGTCCAGGGTGCACCGCAAAAGCCGATCAGCGCCTGATGGGGGGACAGCTGAGCTCGGGTCAGCCCGACGGTGCGACAAACCTGCGTCACTTCATGGGTTCCGACCACCGGCCTAAGCGCCTCGAGATCCTCCATGCTTCGAACTGTGCCCAGAACAGGCCCCTCGCCCTCGGCAAACCTCAAGGGCAGACCCATGGCATGCGGCACGACAAGAATGTCCGCAAACAGGATGGCCGCATCGAGATCGTAACGGCGCAGAGGCTGAACCGTCACTTCGGCGGCGAGCTCCGGATTGTAGCAAAGGTCGAGAAACGAGCCTGCTTTCTCGCGCACCGCCCGATACTCTGGCAGATAGCGGCCCGCCTGCCGCATGAACCAAATGGGGCGCCGTTCGGCAGGCTTGCGGGTCAGAACGTCGAGTAATGCACTGCGGGATGCCGGGGCACCCTTCCCTGTCTCTATCATTCTGACTCTTCTTGTCTCTTTTGTTTGGGTCTCGGGAAGCGGGATACAACCCAATCCAATGATCGTCCACAGGTCAAGTGTGCTGTTTCCCTGGGAACCCGCACAAGCTGTCGTTAACTGAAAATTAACACGTGTTAACAGACCGTTAATACATTAGAACCTGAGGATCGAAGGGTCCCCACCGACCTGTCTCGTCATCCTTGTCCACAACTGCCCGCCACACCTCTCCGCGCCGGCATCCCTGTGGACGAGATGAGGGACAAGCTGGAGAGGCTTCCGGCCGCAACAACGGATATCCACGGCGTCCACAATCCATCCACACAATGTCACAAGCCGGTTCACAACGTTACTTCCATCTCCATCTCGTATCCGATGCGACGGGCGAGACGCTGAATACGGTCGCCAAGGCAGCGGCTGCTCAATATGCCGACTTCCGGCCGATTGCCCACATCTACGCACTGGTCCGCACGCCCTCCCAACTCAACCGCGCGCTGCGCGAAATCGAGGAGCAGCCGGGCATCGTTCTTTTCACCCTCATCAATCCGGACATCCGCCGGCATCTCGAGGAGCGCTGCGAGGCGATGGGCGTTCCCTGTCTGTCGATCCTGGATCCCATCATTTCCATTCTCTCGCAATATCTCAATGCAACGTCGCGGCCGCAGGTGGGTGGCCAGCATGCCCTGAACTCCGACTATTTCCGCCGCATCGACGCCCTGAACTTCACCATGTCGCATGATGATGGACAGAGCATAGGTGATCTCGAAAAAGCGGATGTCGTGATCCTCGGCATCAGCCGAACGTCAAAGACCCCGACGTCGATCTATCTCGCGCAGCGCGGCATCCGCACGGCCAACATTCCGATCGTTCCGGGAATCCCAGTTCCGCAGAAACTCATCGAACTGCGGGGTCCGCTCATCGTCGGATTGATTGCTAGCGCCGAACGCATCGCGCAGATCCGCCGGCACCGCCTGCTGTCCTTGAAGGAGAGCCGCTCCACCGACTATGTCGATCCCCGGCAGATCACCGATGAACTGATGCTGATGAAGACGCTGTGTTCCAACAATGACTGGCCGATGATCGACGTCACCCGCCGCTCGGTGGAGGAGATCGCCGCGACCATCCTCAACATGCTTTCCGACAACAAGCGCACCGACAAGTGACATGATCGTTCTTGCATCTACGAGTTCCACGCGCCAGTCCATGCTCCGCAATGCGGGCATCGCATTCTCCAGCGCAGCACCTGGCGTGGATGAAAGGGCGCTCGTCGACGCCAACCCAAACTGGCCACCACGCGAGACAGCCCTGCAGCTTGCCACGGCCAAGGCTAAAGATGTGTCTCTGCGCCACACCGGTGCCTGGGTCATCGGTGCCGACCAGGTGCTGGCCTTCGGCTCGAAGATCCTTGGCAAACCGCACGACCGGCAGCGCTGCCGCGACCAGCTGCGCGAACTGCGTGGCAAGGCTCATGTGCTCATCTCGGCCGTCGTGCTGGCCCGCGACGGCAAGGCGTTGTGGGAGCATGCGGACGAGGCACAGCTCACCATGCGCAACTTCAGCGAAGAATTCCTCGAAACCTATCTTGATGCCATCGGCGATGATTGCACGACGTCTGTCGGCGGCTACAAGATCGAAGGTCACGGTGTGCAACTCTTCAGTTCCGTCGCCGGCGATCATTTCACAATTCTCGGGCTCCCGCTCGTACCTCTGCTCGCGCGACTGCGAGAGAGTGGAGAGATTGCATCATGATCAAGGCCTGCGTCATCGGATGGCCGATCAGCCAGTCGCGTTCTCCGCTGATTCATGGCTATTGGCTAAGGAAGTACGGCATCGACGGAAGCTACACGCGCCAGCCTGTCGAGCCAGCAGAGCTCGCCGCTTTCATCGCAGGCCTCGCGTCGTCCGGCTATGCGGGCTGCAACGTCACCATCCCGCACAAGGAGGCTGTGTTCGAGATGGTAGCCCGCGCCGACGACACGACCGAACGCATTGGTGCCGTCAACACCGTCTATGTGCGGGACCGCAAGATCTTCGGCACCAACACCGATGGTGAAGGCTTTCTCAACAATCTCCGCAGTGCGGCTCCCCGCCTGACCTTGGCCAACGGCCGCGCCGTCGTCCTCGGTGCGGGCGGCGCGTCGCTTGCTGTCGTGAACGCCCTTCTCGAGCACGGTGTTGCAGAAGTGGCCGTTGCCAACCGGACAGCGGACAAGACCGAGCAGCTTCGCCGACGTTTCGGCAGCCGGGTGACTGCAATCGGCTGGACCGAAGCATCAGATCATCTTGGCGACTGCAGCCTTCTCGTCAACACCACATCCCTCGGCATGAAGGGTCAGCCTGATCTCACCATTGATCTGTCGCGGCTTTCCGGCACTGCAGTCGTCACCGATATCGTCTACACGCCCCTCCGCACCAAGCTGCTGGCCGATGCGGCAGCGCGTGGCAACCAGGTTGTCGAAGGACTTGGCATGCTCCTGCACCAGGCTGTGCGCGGCTTCTCGCTGTGGTTCGGCGTGACACCACGGGTGACCGAAGAATTGCACGATCTCGTGGCGCGCGACATCGATCCGGAGTTCAGGCGATGATCATCGCCGGCCTCACAGGTTCAATCGCCATGGGCAAGAGTGAAACGGCGAAGATGTTCTTGGCGCGAGGCATTCCCGTTTTCGATAGCGATGCAGCCGTCCATGCGCTCTATGCGCCGGGTGGCGACGCGGTGGAACTGCTGCGCAGGCTGGCACCTGAGTCCATTGTCGATGGCGGTGTAGACCGGCGCAAGCTCGCCGTTCTTGTCCAGGCCGACCCAGCGCTTCTCGGCAAGATCGAGGCAGCCGTTCATCCACTGGTCAAGGCCATGCAGTCTGCGTTCCTGGCCGATGCAGAGAAGCGATCCGACATCGCCGTACTGGATATCCCGCTGCTGTTCGAGACAGGGCGAGACAGGGACGTGGACGTGATCATCGTCGTTTCCGCCGGCGCCGTGCACCAGCGCGCGCGCGCCTTGGCCCGGCCAGGCATGACGGCGGAAAAGTTCGACTTCATTCTCTCGCGCCAGCTTGCCGACGCCGAAAAGCGCGCACGCGCCGATTATGTGATAGATACGTCCATGAGCCTTGCGGACACCGCGCGCGAGGTGGATCAGGTGATTTCTGCGATTCGTGCGAAGGGGAGGGCTTGAACATCGTACGTGAAATCATCCTCGATACCGAAACCACAGGCCTGGATCCCGCGACCGGCGATCGCATCGTCGAAATCGGCGCAGTGGAACTGCTGAACCACCTGCCCACCGGCCGCACCTTCCATGTCTACGTCAATCCTGAACGCGACGTGCCAAAGGAAGCGGAGGCCGTCCACGGTCTGTCCAGCGCCTTCCTGAGGGACAAGCCGGTCTTTGCCGCCATTGCCAGCGACTTTCTGGAATTCATCGGTGACGCGGCGCTGATCATCCACAACGCCAGTTTCGACATCGCCTTCATCAATGCCGAACTGGGCTTCCTGAAACTGCCGTCGATCACCTCGGAGCGCGTCGTCGACACGTTGCACATCGCGCGCCAGAGGCATCCGGGTGCGTCCAACAGCCTCGATGCGCTATGCCGCCGCTACGGCATCGACAACAGCAAGCGCACCAAGCATGGCGCCCTGCTCGATTCGGAACTGCTGGCAGAAGTCTATCTCGAGCTTATCGGCGGCCGCCAGACAGCTCTCATCCTCGAGGCTTCGTCCACGAAAAAGGCCGCAACCGTGGTTGCGGCCCAAATCGCCCAGCAGCGTCCCGTGCCGCTGCCTTCGCGCCTGACCGTGGAGGAACGTGCCGCCCATGCTGCCTTCGTGGCGGGGCTCGGCGAACACGCCCTTTGGAAACAGGACGTCGGCTAGCCTCAGGCCTGGCCCACCGTCTGCTGCTGCATGCGGCGCTGGTACATGGCGGCGAAATCGATGGGATCGAGCATCAGCGGAGGGAAGCCGCCATTGCGCGTGGCCTCGGCAAGGATCTGGCGCGCGAAGGGGAAGAGCAGCCGCGGGCATTCGATGAGGACCGCGGGGTGCAGCAGCTGCTGCGGGAAGTTCTCGAGGCGGAACGTGCCGGCGTAGACCAGCTCGGTCGCGAAGGCGACCTTGTCCTTCGCCATAGCCTTGGCATCGAGATGCAACTCCACCTCGAAATCGTTGGTGGCCAGCGGGCGGGCGTTGACGTTCACCGACACGCTGATTTCCGGCTGCTCCTGGCTGAGCGACTGCGGGGCGTTCGGATTTTCGAAACTGAGATCCTTGAGATACTGGCCCAGGATGCGAAGGGAGGGCTGCTCCTGGGGGCTCTGGCCCGCTTCGCCGGCGGCCGCCGTTCCGTTCTCGAGGGTTTCGGGCGCTGCGTCGGATTTGGGGGTGTTGGACATCGTGAGCCTCTTCATGGAATTGGCCCTCGCTAACATGTGCCCTCGGGGCCCGCAAGCCGGGAGAGGGCGTCGCCTCAGCGGTTCGTGCTATCCGGAGGCTCCAGCTCTCCGGTGATTTCGACGGCTTCGGCCTCGATCACCTGTCCAAAGCGGCTTTCGTGGTCAGGCGGCACGGTGAAGGTCTGAACGCGAAACTTGGAGCCAAGCCAGCGCCTGACCCACGGTAGGAACAGCAGCAGCCCGACGAGGTCGCTGAAGAATCCGGGGAGCAGAAAAAGGAGCCCGGACACCGTCCGGGCGGCCGCCTGTCCACCCAATCCCGCGAGAGGGGTGGACGTTTGTACGGGCGAACGCAGGGCGGCCGCCACACTCGTGCCAGCGGATTTGATCAGACGGGCACCGATCACCCCGCCCAACAGCATGAGCATAAGCGTCGGAATGACGCCAATCAGCTGCCCTACCCAGATAATGGAAGCGATCTCAGCCGCGATTGCGGCGAAGAACAGGACTGGAAGGGATCGCGTCATGGGTTGGCTCAGCTGTCCTTTGGTCTTGGACCATGGAGGTCGGACATATATATAGGTCTGCCTGCCTGCGGCGTCATGTGTCCGTCGGCAATCCACCCTTGGAAGCCGCCAACTGGTTGATGGAATGAGTTTTGATCCGCTGAACATCCTTCTCCTTGCCGTGGCCCTCGTGGTTTTCTGGCGGCTCAGATCCGTGCTCGGCACGAGGACCGGCGCCGAAAAGCCGCCCTTCGACCTGTTTGGATCAAAGCGCGGTGGGACGCAGGATGCCGGTAGCCCCGTCAGCCGCCTCCCTGAGCCGACTCCCGTCCCCGCCAACGATACGGGCGAGCGCGAGTCGCCGCCGCCGGTATGGAAGGGCTATGCCGAAGAAGGCTCGCCGCTTGCCACAGCACTCGGACGGATGGCAGAGTCCGACCCCTCCTTCTCCCCGCGCGGCTTCGTCGAGGGCGCCAAGCTCGCCTACGAGATGACCATCGAGGCCTTCGCCAAGGGAGACAAGCCGGCGCTCAAGAATCTTCTGTCGAAAGAGGTGTTCGACGGCTTTTCACGTGTCATCGACACCAGGGCAAACCTGGGGGAGCGTGTCGAATCGCGGTTTGTCGGAATTGACAAGACGACGATTCAGCGGGCGAACCTTGCAGGCCGGAAGGCATCGATCACCATTGAATTCGTCAGTGAACTCATCTCCGCCACCTATGACAAGGCCGGCCAGGTGATCGACGGCGACCCCAAGGAAATCCGCCAGGTGACAGACGTCTGGACGTTCGAGCGCGACATCGGCTCGCGTGATCCCAACTGGAAGCTGGTGGCCACCGAGGCCCCGGCCTGACCGCGCGCTTCGCGGCATGGACTCTCCGCTCTCCTTCCTCAGTTTCACCCGCCTCGAAGGCTGGCAGGGTCATGACCATGAGTCTTCACGGGCGGTGTTCCGTCGGTCCTGCCGCGAAATGCTGGAGCAGGGATCGGGTTTCAAGCGGCCAGTCCGCTTCGGCGGCAGCCCATCCTCCTGGCGCGGCGTCTGTCTGGGCGCCTTCGAATCGGGAAATGCACGCGACTATTTCGAGCGCAGCTTCAGAGCCTATCGCGTCCACGACCCGGAGCGCCCCAATGGCCTGTTCACCGGCTATTTCGAGCCGGAAGTGGATGGCAGTCGCACGCAGAGCGCGACGTTTCACGTACCGATTTACCGTCGCCCTTCCGATCTCGTCGCTTTTCGTGAGGGAGACGAGTCCGGCTCTGGCCTGGCTTATGGCCGTTTCGTCGACGGCAAGCCCTCGCCCTATCTGACGCGTCGCGAGATCGAGCAGGGCGCCCTGGCCGGCAAGGCATTGGAAATCGTCTGGCTGAAGGATTGGGCAGACGCCTTTTTCATCCAGATCCAGGGTTCGGGCCGCGTTCGGCTGGCTGAGGGCGGTGCGATGCGGCTATCCTACGCCGCCAAGTCAGGCCTTCCCTATACCGGCATCGGAGGGCGTCTCGTCGAGAGAGGCGTGCTTTCTCCCGAAGCGATGTCGATGCAGGCGATCCGGGCCTGGATGGCAAGGCACCCCCGCGAGGCGCGCGACCTGATGTGGGAAAACCAGTCGTTCGTGTTCTTCCGCGAGGTCGACCTGGAGGATCCGGCGCTGGGCGCTCTCGGCGCCCAGCATGTGCAACTCACGCCTCGCCGCAGCCTTGCCGTTGATCGCAGCCTGTGGATGTTCGGCACGCCCGTCTGGCTGGATACGGAGGCCCCGACCGGCAATGAAGGCCGCAGCGAGTCATTCCGGCAGCTTCTCGTCGCGCAGGACACAGGCAGCGCCATCCGAGGCCTCGCCCGGGGGGATGTCTTTTGGGGTTTCGGCGACGCGGCCGCAGCCGTTGCGGGCCCGATGAAAAGTCCCGGCATCATGGCCGTGCTGCTTCCTGTGGACGTGGCGGAAGAGCTGGGGTTGACGCGATGAGCCGCAAGCCACCCGACTATGATCTGTGGCTCGAGGCGACGAAGACCGTGAAGCCTCTCCGAACCCGCGCCCGAAGCACTGCGGCAAGACCAACCGCGAAGCCTGTCGCAGCGCCGGCGCCATCGCGAAAGACCGTCAGCCTTCCATCCGTCCCGCATGCGCACCTGCCATCACCGCTGCACAAGCCAGCTCCGCAGATCACCGGGCTCGATCGCCGCACCACGCAGAAGCTCACGCGGGGCCAGGTGGAAATCGAGCGCCGCATCGACCTCCATGGCACAGGCATCGAGATGGCGCGTGTCACGCTTCTGGGCTTCCTGCGCGATGCCCAGGCGACGGGCACGCGCAACGTGCTGGTCATCACCGGCAAGGGCGCATCGCCCTTCTCGCGCCATACATTGCATGGGGCAGACCATTTCCATGCTCCAGAACGCGCCGGCCGGCTGCGAAGGCTCGTCACAGAATGGTTTCATGAGCCCGAATTCAGGCGGCTCGTCGCCGGCTTCCAGCCGGCCCATCCCAAGCATGGCGGTGGCGGTGCCTATTATGTCCGCGTGCGCCGCCTCCGGGAGGCGCAATGACACCTTTCGGCGAGAGGATGCGCAAGATGCGCAGCGAACGCGGCGTCACGCTGAAGGAGATGGCCGAAGCCCTCGGTGTCTCCTCGGCCTATCTCTCGGCTCTCGAACATGGCAAGCGTGGGAGGCCCGGATGGCATCTCATCCAGCGCATCCTGGCCTATTTCAACATCATCTGGGACGAAGCCGACGACGTGGTTCGGCTTGCCCGCATATCGCATCCGCGCATCACCATCGATACATCAGGACTGACGCCGAAGGCGACAGAACTCGCCAATCGACTGGCCGACGACATCGGCAAGCTCGATGCGGCAACCCTGGACGAACTGGTTGCGATCCTTGGCAAGAAGCGGGCGAAGCCTAAAGGATGAACTTCGACAGATCGGTGTTCTTCGCGAGGGCCCCGACATGGGTCTCGACATAGGCGCTGTCGATCACGACGATGTCGCCAGATCGGTCAGGCGCCGCGTAGCTCACCTCGTCCAGCAGCCTCTCCATCACCGTCTGCAGACGCCGCGCCCCGATGTTCTCGACGCTCGCGTTGGTGTCGGCGGCAATCTGCGCAATGGCGGCAATGCCGTCGCCGGTGAAGTCGAGCGTCACGCCCTCGGTTTGCAGCAACGCGCGGTATTGTTTGATCAGGCTCGCCTCGGGCTCGGTGAGAATGCGTTCGAGGTCCTCGCGGTCGAGCGCCTTCAGCTCGACGCGGATCGGCAGGCGGCCCTGCAGTTCCGGCAGGAGATCGGACGGCTTTGCGATGTGGAAAGCACCCGACGCGATGAACAGGATGTGATCCGTCTTCACCGGGCCATGCTTGGTCGAAACCGTCGTGCCCTCGATCAGCGGCAGCAGGTCGCGCTGCACACCCTCTCGGCTGACGTCGGCGCCCTGTCGTTCCGAACGCGCACAGATCTTGTCGATTTCGTCGAGGAACACGATGCCGTTCTGCTCCACCGCCTCGATTGCCTCCTGCACGATCTGATCCTGGTCGAGCAGCTTGTCGGACTCCTCCGCCAGCAACACCTCATGGCTCGCCTTCACGCTCATGCGCCGCGCCTTGGTGCGGCCCCCGAAGGCCTTGCCCAGCATGTCGGACAGGTTGACGACGCTGGCCGAGCCCCCGGGCATTCCAGGAATCTCGAAACTCGCAGCACCTGTATCCGCCACCTGTATCTCGATTTCCTTGTCGTCGAGCTCTCCCGAGCGCAGCTTGCGACGGAAGGCCTCACGCGTTGTCTCCGAGGCATTGGCACCAACCAGAGCCTCGATGACCCGCCGCTCGGCATTGAGCTGGGCCTGCGCCTCGACGTCCTTGCGGCGCGTCGCCCGTGTCATGGCGATCCCGGACTCCAGCAGGTCGCGCACGATCTGATCGACATCGCGGCCGACATAGCCGACCTCGGTGAACTTGGTGGCTTCGACCTTGAGGAAAGGCGCGTTGGCCAGCCTGGCGAGGCGTCGGGCGATCTCGGTCTTGCCGACGCCGGTGGGTCCGATCATCAGGATGTTTTTCGGCATCACCTCATCGCGAAGGCCGCCCTCGAGCTGCTTCCGGCGCCAGCGGTTGCGGAGTGCAATGGCCACCGCGCGCTTGGCCTCGGTCTGTCCGACGATGTGCCGGTCGAGTTCGGAAACGATTTCGCGAGGAGAGAAGTCGGTCATGTGGTGGGGTCCGCTCAGGCCGTGGCCAGTGATTCAACTGTCAGGTTGTGATTTGTGTAGACGCAAATTTCGGCGGCAATTGCCATGGCCTTGCGTGCGATGGCCTCTGCATCGAGGTCGCTGTCGGCAAGCGCTCGGGCAGCGGCAAGTGCGTAGTTTCCACCAGAACCGATGGCGATGATGCCCTTTTCTGGTTCCAGCACGTCACCTGTTCCGGTCAAGACCAAGGTCACAGACCTGTCCGCGACGATCATCATCGCCTCGAGACGGCGCAGGTAGCGGTCGGTGCGCCAATCCTTGGCCATCTCGACGCAGGCCCGGGTCAGCTGACTTGGGTACTGCTCAAGTTTCGACTCGAGCCTTTCGAACAACGTCATGGCATCTGCCGTGGCGCCTGCGAAGCCACCGATCACCTGGCCGACGCCCAGGGGTCGCACCTTGCGCGCATTGCCCTTGATCACCGTCTGGCCAAGGCTTACCTGGCCGTCCCCCGCGATCACCACCTTTCCACCCTTCCTCACGGAGAGGATGGTGGTGCCGTGCCACGTCGTCGATTCTGCCATGGTGAAGCCCTTCAGTCGTCCTGACCCTCATGTAGGCCTCCGGAAGGCCAAAGAAAAGCCAGCCTTGGCCAATTCGTGTTGCATCTGCTAAGAGGCGCAGCATTCCTTTAGCTGGACAGCCCCCTGAAATGCGCAAGGCCTCGATCGATCGCCAGACCACCGAAACCCGGATTTCCGCAACCGTCGATCTTGACGGCACGGGCGCCTATGAGGTCGCTACGGGGGTGGGTTTCCTCGACCATATGCTGGAACAATTGTCGCGCCACTCCCTGATCGACCTGAGGCTGCAGGCAGAGGGCGATCTCCATATCGACTTCCACCACACGGCGGAGGATTCCGGCATCGCCATTGGACAGGCCGTGGCCAAGGCGCTGGGTGACCGCAAGGGCATCCGGCGCTATGCAAGCCTGCACCTCCCCATGGACGGTACGCTTACCCGCGCCGCCATCGATGTTTCCGGCCGTCCGTTTCTGGTGTGGAAGGTGAATTTCACCGCTCCAAAGATCGGCGATTTTGACACCGAACTGGTGCGCGAGTGGTTCCAGGCCTTCGCCATGAATGCCGGCGTGACCCTGCATGTCGAAACCCTCTACGCCGACAACAACCACCATATTGCGGAATCGTGCTACAAGGCGTTGGCCCGGGCGCTGCGCGAGGCGATCGAGATCGACCCGCGGCAAAGGGACAGGATTCCCTCCACCAAGGGAACGCTGGCAGGCTGATGACCATCTTCGCTGTTCTCGAGCCGCCGGACGGCAAGCCGGATCGCGTTGACTTCGTGCCAGAGGGTTTCTCCTGGGGTGCGCTGCTGTTCACGGTGGTGTGGGCGCTGTGGCATCGCATGTGGATGGTGGCAGCTCTTCTCTTCGCCCTCACCTCGGTCCTGACGGTCGCAACCAGCCTCGAAGTGCTCGGCCCCAATTTCGCGGCCCTGCTGCATCTTGGCATCGCCGTCATCTTTGCATTCGAAGCGCGGAACCTTGAAGTGAAGTCGCTGGAGCGCGCCGGCTTTCGCCGTGCCGGGCTGATCGAGGCAGGCAGCTGCGAGGGTGCGGAACTTGCCTATTTTGCGGACCGCGCATCAGTCCCGCCGCAGCCGGCTCCATCACGGGTCCAAGCGGTGCAAGACGATACGCTCGGCATCTTCGGCAAGGTGTGAGGCCGTTCCGTGAGTGTTGCGATCATCGATTACGGGTCCGGCAATCTTCACTCTGCCGCCAAGGCTATCGAACGCGCCACCCGCGACAGCGGACTCTCGATGGCTGTCGAAGTCACGGCCGACCCCGGTGTGCTGCGCAGGGCCGAGCGCCTCGTGCTGCCCGGCGTGGGAGCCTTCAAGGATTGTCGCAACGGCCTCATGGCGGTGCCGGGCCTGTACCAATCGCTGCAGCACGAGGTGATCACGAGGGGGAAGCCTTTCCTCGGAATCTGCGTGGGCATGCAACTCATGGCATCGCGTGGACTCGAGCATGACGTTACGGATGGCTTCGGCTGGATCGCGGGCGACGTGAAGCCGATCACACCGCGCGACCCGACCTTCAAGATCCCGCACATGGGCTGGAACACGCTGGACCTCCGGAAGCCACATGCGCTGCTCGACGGCATCCCGCTGGGCGGCAAGGGGTTGCACGCCTACTTCGTCCACTCCTTCCATCTCGATGCGAGCGACGAGTCCGACGTGATCGCGACCACCGAACACGGCCAGACGGTGACCGCCATGGTCGGTCGCGACAATCTCGCCGGCACACAGTTCCATCCGGAGAAGAGCCAGACGCTGGGTCTGACCCTTCTCGCCAATTTCCTGAGGTGGCGGCCATGATCCTGTTTCCCGCCATCGATCTGAAGGACGGGCAGTGCGTGCGCCTGAAGCTGGGCGACATGGCTCAGGCCACCGTGTTCAACGATGATCCCGCGGCTCAGGCGAGGAACTTTGAGGCGCAGGGCTTTGAATGGTTGCATCTCGTCGACCTGAACGGCGCCTTCGAAGGCCGGCCGGTGAACGCTCGGGCTGTCGACGCGATCCTCGACGCCGTGACGCTGCCGGTTCAGCTCGGTGGCGGCATCCGCAGTCTCGGCCAGATCGAGGGCTGGCTCGCCAGAGGCGTCCGGCGCGTCATCCTCGGTACCGTGGCAATGCGCGAACCTGCCCTGGTGCGGGAGGCATGCAGGGCGTTCCCGGGACGCATCGCCGTCGGCATTGATGCAAAAGGCGGACGGGTGGCGGTTGAAGGCTGGGCCGAGACAACTGACCTGACCGCCGTCGGTCTCGCGAAGCGTTTTGCAGATGCCGGCGTTGCCGCCATCATTTTCACTGATATCGATCGCGATGGTATTCTGACGGGGTTGAATATCGACTCGACGCTTGAATTGGCGAGGTCTGTCCCCATCCCGGTCATAGCCAGCGGCGGCCTCGCGTCGATCGACGATATTCATCGTCTTCTGCAGCCGGACTGCAGGATCCTCGAGGGTGCCATATCGGGTCGTGCGCTCTATGATGGGCGCATTGACGCGGCCGAGGCCCTCCGTCTCATCCGGGACGCTCGCTGATGCTCAAGGCCCGCCTCATTCCCTGTCTCGACGTGAAGGACGGCCGGGTGGTCAAGGGCGTCAACTTCGTCGATCTCCGCGATGCCGGCGATCCTGTTCAAATCGCGATGGCCTATGACGCCGCGGGGGCGGACGAACTCTGCTTCCTCGACATCACGGCGACGCACGAGAACCGGGGCATCATCCTCGATGTCGTGCAGCGCACGGCCGAGGCCTGCTTCATGCCGCTTACGGTCGGTGGCGGCGTTCGCGCGCTCGACGACATCCGAAAGCTGCTGCTTGCGGGAGCCGACAAGGTGTCGATCAACTCCGCGGCCGTCGCCAACCGCGACTTCGTACGCCAGGCTGCCGAGAAGTTCGGTGCCCAATGCGTGGTCGTCGCGATCGATGCAAAATCTGTCTCGCCGGGCAAATGGGAGATCTTCACCCATGGTGGCCGCAAGCCGACCGGCATCGACGCGGTGGACTTTGCGCGCGAAGTGACGGCACTGGGCGCAGGCGAAATCCTGCTCACGTCGATGGACCGGGACGGCACCGGCAAGGGTTTCGACATCGAGCTCACCCGCACCATCGCCGATGCGGTGACCGTGCCCGTCATAGCTTCGGGTGGCGTCGGCACACTCGACCACCTTGTCGACGGCATCCGCGATGGCCATGCCGCGGCGGTGCTTGCCGCGTCCATCTTCCACTTCGGAACCTATTCCATCGGCGAAGCGAAGCATTATCTCGCGGCAGCCGGCATTCCCATGCGGCTCAGCTAGGACCAGGCTCATGACAGATCACAGGCTCGATGTTCTGGCAGCGCTCGCGGACGAGGTTTCCCGGCGCAAGTCCGCAGCGCCCGAAACCTCCTACACGGCCAAATTGCTTTCGCAGGGTGTGGAGAAATGCGCCAAGAAATTCGGCGAGGAAGCCTTTGAACTGGCGCTCGCTGCGGTACTGCGTGACAGAGCACACGCCACGGCCGAGGCTGCCGACGTACTCTATCACCTGCTTGTGCTGCTGGCGGCTTCCGACGTGCCGGTTTCGGATGTGATGACCGAACTCGCCCGCCGCCAGGGCGTGAGCGGTCTTGCCGAGAAGGCCTCGCGGGCAAAGGATTGACCCATGGAAGAACTCGTCAAGGAAGTCTCCCCATTTCGCCGCTTCGCGCGAGAGGAATGGGCCGCCCTGCGCGCCGACACGCCGATGACGTTGACCCAGCAGGACCTCGACGAACTGCGCGGTCTCAATGACCGTATCGACCTCGCCGAAGTCGAGACCATCTACCTCCCGCTGTCACGCCTGCTCAATCTTTATGTCGCGGCCACCCAGGGCCTGTTCCGCGCCACCAACAATTTCCTGCACCTCAGCGATCGCAAGGTGCCCTATGTGATCGGCATGGCGGGCAGCGTGGCGGTGGGCAAGAGCACCACGGCGCGTATCCTGCAACGGTTGCTGGCGCGCTGGCCGAAGCATCCGAAGGTCGACCTCGTCACAACCGACGGATTCCTGCTGCCCAACGCCATCCTCGAGCGCGAGGGGCTGATGACACGCAAGGGCTTTCCGGAAAGTTACGATCTGCCCGCAATCCTGCGTTTTCTTTCGGACATCAAGGCCGGCAAGCGCAACGTGACCGCACCGCTCTATTCGCACCTGACCTACGATGTGTTGAAGGACGAGCGCGCGGTCATCGACCAGCCTGACATCCTGATCGTCGAGGGTGTCAACGTGTTGCAGACGGGGCGTCCGCCACGCGATGGCCGCGGTATTCCCAACACCTCCGACTTCTTTGACTTTTCGGTCTACATCGATGCCGACACGGCGGACCTCAGAACCTGGTACATCGAGCGCTTCCTGACACTGCGCGACGGTGCCTTCCGCAATCCAAAGTCCTACTTCCACCGCTACGCGACACTGTCAGACAGGGAATCCCGCGAGACGGCAACGCGCATCTGGGACACTATCAACCTCGTGAACCTGCGTGAGAACATCCTGCCCACGCGCCCACGCGCCGATCTCGTCCTGCGCAAGGGCGCGGATCACTTCATCCGCAGCGTCTTCCTGCGCAAGTTATAGCAGGCCGAGCTTCGCACCGTGGTCACGAAGCCTGATCTCGGGACGCGCGCCGATGTGCGAGATCACCTCCGCCGCGGCCATGGACCCGAGGCGGGCAGACTCATAGAGCGATTTGCCGTTGGTGATGCCGTAGAGAAAGCCCGAGGCGAACAGGTCGCCGGCACCGGTGACGTCGATGACCTTGCCCACTGGGTGGGCCGGGCTTGCTTGCACCTCGTCCCCCTTCACCACGACGCAGCCCTTCTCGGAGCGCGTGATGACGGCGATGGGGCAGTCTGCCGCGATCGCCTTCACCGCCCCATCGAAGTTCTGGGTCTGGTACAGTGACTTGATCTCCGTCTCGTTGGCGAAGACGATGTCGATGTCGTTGCGGATCAAGTCGAGGAAACTGTCGCGGTGACGTTCGACGCAGAATGAATCGGACAGCGTGATGGAGGTCTTGCGGCCCGCCCCTCGTGCGACCTTCGCGGCCAGCTTGAAGGCTTCCTTGGCCTCGGGGCGGTCCCACAGGTAACCTTCCATGTAAGTGACCTGTGCGGCCTCGACGACCTTCCTGTCCACATCGGCAGTGGTGAAGTTCACGCAGGCGCCCAGATAGGTATTCATGGTGCGCTCGCTGTCGGGCGTCACCAGAATGAACGAGCGCGCGGTGGCGGGCCCGCCAGCCGCAGGCGGGGTGTCGAAGGCAACACCCTGCGCCCGCATGTCGTGGCGGAAGATCGAACCCAACTGGTCGGCCTTCACCTTGCCGAAATAGGCCGCCTTGCCGCCCAGCGAGGCAACGCCTGCGGCCGTGTTTCCCGCCGAGCCGCCCGAGACCTCGATGGCCTGTCCCATGTCCGCATAGAGCTCTTCGGCCCGGCTCTCGTCGATCAGATTCATCGAACCCTTCACCAGTCCATGGCGCGCGACGAAATCCTCCTCCACCCGTGCGATCACGTCGACGATCGCGTTGCCGATGCAGAGGACGTCGAAACCAGAAGCCGTCATGAAAATCTCCATTGCCGCGGTTCATCGCCTAGCGAAGGCCGCTTGCGCTGGCAAGCGGGGGTGATTACGTGAGGGTCATGTTGAAATCCGCATTCCGGGCCATTGGCGACCTGTTCTCGCCCGAATTCCGCTCTGTGCTGCTGAAGGCGCTGGGGCTGACAATCGCGCTGTTCATCGCCGTACTCGTCATTGCAGAGATGCTGATCGCCAGTTTCACCCATTTTTCCTGGCCCTGGGCGGACAGGCTGGTGGAGCTGGGCACGGGTCTGGCGCTGCTCGTTGCGTTCTTTTTTCTGATGTCGCCAGTAACGGCCGCTTTCGCCGGCCTGTTTCTGGACCAGATTGCGGAAAAGGTGGAGGAACGGCACTATCCCTGGGATCCGCGCGGCACCCCACTGCCGGTCGGCCGCGCCCTGCTGCTGGCTGTGCAGTTCTTCATTGTGGTGCTGGTAGTCAACCTCGCGGTTCTGCCGATAGTGTTCTTCGGGGTTGGCGCATTCGTCCTCGTCGCCGTCAACGCCTACTTGATCGGTCGCGAATATTTTGAAATGGTAGCGATGCGACACATGCCAGTCGAGGAGGCGAAGCTCCTGCGCAGGGAAAATAGCCCCACGGTGTTCATAGCTGCCATACTCCCGGCAGTCATGTCGCTCGTGCCCGTCGTAAACCTGGCAGTGCCGCTGTTCTCGACGGCTTACTTCACCCACCTCTTCAAGTCGGTGCAGGCGTCTTCGCCTTGAACCGGCAGATGTCGGAGATCAGGCAGCGCCAGCACTCCGGCTTCCGCGCCTTGCACACATAGCGCCCGTGCAGGATCAGCCAGTGGTGGGCATGTCGGCCATAGGCATGGGGCACTACCTTCAGGAGCTTCAGTTCGACCTCCAGCGGCGTCTTGCCGGGGGCTAGGCCCGTGCGGTTTCCAACCCTGAAGAGATGGGTGTCGACCGCGATTGTCGGGTGACCGAAGGCAATATTGAGAACCACATTCGCCGTCTTTCGGCCAACCCCGGGGAGGGCTTCCAGCGCATCCCTGTCATCGGGAACATGGCCGCCATGCTTGTCGATCAACTGCCGCGACAGAAGGATCACGTTCTTCGCCTTGCCGCGGAACAGCCCGATGGTCTTGATCGCGTCGCGCACCGAATCTTCGCCCAGAGCGACCATTTTCGCGGGGGTGTCGGCGATGGCAAAGAGAGGCTTCGTCGCCCTGTTCACGCCCTCGTCGGTGGCTTGTGCCGAAAGCACCACGGCAACGAGCAGCGTGTAGGGATTGAGGTAATGGAGTTCACCCTTCGGGTCTGGGTTGGCCGCCTGGAAGCGGCGGAAGATCTCTTCCACGTCCTGCGGCGACAGGCGGCTTGATTTGGCCATGGCTCCGGTGTTTCCCTTTGTGCACTTGGGGTAGAACAGCGACATGGATGACCGCAACAGTAAAGTCTGGCAGGCGACGCTGACGCCGCATCGCAGTCTCACGCGTCAGGGCTTCTTTGTCCTCATGGGGCTGGTGCTCATCGTCAACCTCGTGGTGGCTGGCATGTTCATCGTGCTCGGCGCCTGGCCGATCGCCGGATTTGCGGGGCTCGACGTGCTGCTGGTCTGGTGGGCCTTCCGGGTCAACTATGCCGATGCCCGGAGGCTCGAGCGCATCTCGATCACCGAGCATGAAGTGGTCCTCGATCGGTTGAGCGAGAAACGCCCGCCTGAGCAGCAACGCTTCGTCCGCCGCTGGGTCCGTGTCGAACTGGAGGAGGACCGGGACAGGGAGCTGATCGGCAGCCTTCTCCTCGTCTCGGGCCGCAGGCGAGTCGCGGTCGGCGCGTTTCTTGCCCCCGAAGAACGCAAGACGCTGGCAGTTGCCCTGAAGTCCGCCCTCGCGATCCCACGCATCTGAGACTGCGACTGACTGGTCAATCAGTAAAAGCGAAATTCCTCACATTTACTTACTCTCCCTGCACTCCACGGTTCAGGACCGGCCTCCAAGGCAGTCTTTAATAACCGAATATCCGTCGCCTAGCGCCCTTCAGGGATCGGCGAGTCGCTTTCCCAATTTAGCAGTGCTAAGTTGAAGCGGAAACCTGGGAGCCCATTCCGATGCGTCGAAGCGGACCGTCCAGCCTGCGAAAGCTGTCAACCCTTCACAGGGACACCGATGGAGCGGTTCTGCTCTGGGTCAGCATCCTGATGCTTGTGGTGTTCGCACTTATTGGTCTTGCAATCGATGGCGCCCGCTTTCTGAACCTGAACAGCAACTTGCAGGAGGTCGCCGACGCCGCCGCCATCGCCGGAGCAAAAGAGCTTGACGGGTCGAATGACGCGATCACCCGCGCCATCAACGCAGCGCTCAACTATCTCCAGAACAATCCGCGGTGGTCAGACGTCGCCAAGTCGGGCGTCCAGATCGATCACGCAAAATTCTACGACACGGCCGCCAATCTGAGCGACGACGTCGATACCACCGATCCGAGGAAGGCCGTCTATATCCGCGTCTGGACCGTGCAGCGCGAGGCGTCGGTCACATTCTCCGTCGTGTCGAATGTCACCAGCATGGCCACCAATGCAGTTGCAGTCGCAAAATCTTCCTTCTCGGTCTGTGCCCAACTGCAGTCCTTCGTTTGCAATCCGTGGGAATCCGAGGAAACCACAAACCAGGGCTCCGCGGCCAGTTGGAAGAACCATGTGAACATTGGCGACATGCTGGCGCTGGTCGGCGGATCCAACGGAGCACCGGGCAACTGGGGCCTGATCCAGGCCCCTGCGTACAACAGCAATCCACACAATCAAGCATACTTCTGGTCACTGTCTGCTCCCGGCAGTTGCCCGACCGTTGACTTGTCGCAGGTCGGCCAGGACACCGATACGGGCAACAACGCACCCTTTGCGGTTCCGGGAATGAATGTTCGATTCGACAATCCGCAAAAGAGCAACAAGATCGACTCGACCGCAGCCCCGATCGTCATTGATGGGTTCAAGAACACTACACCTGCCTCCGCCAACAACTGCGCAAACAGCGTCGACGTCAGACCTGGCGGCGCCGGATTCAAGCAGGCAAACGAAGATAACGGAGTATATTACCAGGCCAATTGCAACGAGAGCAAACCACGCACCAGCTGCCCGCTTCCGCGCGACAGGACGCTCACCAATCTCGGCGGCAATGCCTGGAGCACGTCGCTCAAGGGCAATGGCGTCGACATCGCCGACCTGAAAGCCTACTGGCTGAACCAGCACGGCTCGTCGACCATACCCGAGTTTGCATCGGGCGTTGCGACCACGACGCGCTGGCAGGTCTACCAGATGGAAAGCAATCCCGGGAAGTATCCGGGTGCAGCCTTCACCAATAGCGCGGAGGACGCAACGCCACAGTGCAAGGACAGCTTGCCGGCTGGTGACATTAAACGCCGTGTCATCAATGTTGCCATCGTCGACTGCGACTACTGGGACATCAAGGGGAGCGCCACCTTGCCCGTCACAACGCTGATGGCGTCATTCTTCATGACCGAGCCCGCCGATGCGAATGGCAAGATTTACGGCGAGCTGATCAACACATACCAGGTGAATGGTGGTGGCAGCAGCATCTACCAGATCGTTCAGCTGGTGAAGTGATGATCTTCCGAAGACAGAGATCGCATTCAGCCGCATCGGACTCTGGCGCAGCCGTCCTGGAGACCGCCGTCGTATTGCCCATCATCCTCATACTCATGGGCGGAATCTACGACTTCGGCCGTGCCTATGCGACAATGTCTGCGGCGCAGAAATCGCTGCGCGGTGCCGTGCGCTATCTCAGCCTGCAACCCTTCGGTTTTGTATGCAGCAACACCGCCAAGGGCAACGCCAAGAACCTGGCGCTATATGGAAACACGGCGGGCACCGGAAATGCCCTCGTCAGCGGCTGGCAAGCAGCCGACATCTCGGTGTCTGTGCTGGACGTCAACGATGCGCCGATCACCGACTGCAGCAGTTATCCGACGGTCGTGAAGATTTCGATGAGCAGTACCAAGGTGCCCTACAACTCGCTCATGTGGGGCATCGTGGGTTTGCCGAATGCCATCAACATGACGGTCGCACACCAGGAGAGGTGGATTGGCCAGTAGCTTCAGACACGACAGGGACGGCGCCGCCTTGATCGAGTTCACACTCGTGTTTCCGATCGTACTGTTGATCGTCCTTGGTGTCGTCGATGTCACGCTGCTGATGATTGACTGGAGCAGCTATAACCGCGCAACCTATGCCGGGGCGAGAATTGCCGCAGTCTCGAACCCGGTTGCGATGAACATCAATGCCGCGATTGCCGGAACGTCACCCGGCGACGCCTGCATCGACCCGTCCACGGGTGTCAGCACCGGAAATTGCACCGCGCGGAATGCTGCGACCTGCGTCGCCACGGGCGTGACATCGGGTGGAACCTGCACGGGCGGCTATTCATTCAGTGACGCCGCCCTGAACAACATCGTCACGGAAATGAAAAAGTCGTTTTCCAATCTGGACAGACGACAGGTCTCCGTCACCTACACGCCGATCATGATGGGCTATGTCGGACGCCCGGATGGCTTTCCGATGAATGTCACCGTCTCGATCCGCTGCGTCCAGCACCAGTTCTATTTTCTCCAGTCACTCATGGGCTGGACGATGCCAAGCCCACCGGCAGCGTGCAACGGCATTGCCGTTCCCACGGGCGTCGTCATGCCAGCCTTTGCGACCACGCTGCCGAGCGAAGACCTCCAGACCAATTGATCTCGTAGACGGGGTGGACCTGCGCATCAGTTTTCGGGTGGGCAGGAGATCCGGGGAGGGCTAATTTCGCACTCATGGAACATGCCATCACACTCAAGGAGGCGGCCCGCGACTATGAGCTCGTCCGCCGCAATCTCGATTACCTGCGCGAACACTGGCGCGAACAGCCGTCACTCGATGTCCTCGCCGCTCGCAACGGCCTCAGCGCCGCACACTTGCAGCGCCTGTTCATGCGCTGGGCCGGACTGAGCCCCAAGGCTTTCGTACAGGCCCTCACCATTGACCATGCCCGCAAGCTCCTGCGCGACTCGGCCAGTGTGCTGGACACGAGTCTTGAAGTCGGCCTTTCGGGCCCGGGCCGGCTGCACGACCTGTTCGTCACCCACGAAGGCATGACTCCCGGTGCCTACAAGGCACGCGGCAAGGGGCTGACAATTCGTTACGGGTTCCATGACTGCCCCTTCGGCAAGGTGTTGCTGATGATGACTGATCAGGGCATTTGCGGCTTGGCCTTCGCGGACGAGGGTCAGGAGGAGACGAGTTTCCGCGACATGCGGAGCCGCTGGCCGGAGGCTCAGTTCTTGGAAGATGGCAAGTCCACCGCCGCTCCCGTCCGCCGAATCTTCGATCCGGACCTTTGGCAAGCAGAACAACCACTTCGCATCGTGTTCATCGGCACGGATTTCGAAACCAGGGTTTGGGAAACACTGCTGAAGGTACCTCTGGGCCGGGCCACCACCTATTCCGATATCGCCGGCCATCTCGGCAATCCAAAGGCCTCCCGCGCGGTGGGAACAGCCGTTGGACGGAATCCGATATCCTTCGTCGTGCCGTGCCACCGTGTGCTTGGAAAGTCCGGCGGACTTTGCGGTTACCACTGGGGCTTGACGCGCAAACAGGCTATTCTCGGCTGGGAAGCAGGTCTCTTGGCCGGCGGCAAGGCCGCGTGACGGTTCAGCTGCCCGGCTGGCGGCGCAACCTGATAATGATGTCCACCCGGTCGATTTCGGTTCCAGGGGGGAGCGGCGGCAGGCCAATGACTTCCAGGTCGCTTGTCCCAATATCGACGAGGGAATCTGTTTCCTCGATGTAATAGTGGAAATGATTCGAGGTGTTTGTGTCGAAGAAGGTGCGGTCTCCCTCGAAGGCGACCTCCCGCAGCAATCCTGCCGCCTTGAACTGGTTCAGCGTATTGTAGACAGTGGCAAGGGACACATCGATCCGGGCTGCCTGTGCCTCTTGGTGCAGGCTTTCCGCGCTCACGTGACGATCGCCCGCACCGAACAGGATGGTGGCCAACGAAAGGCGTTGCCGGGTGGGACGTAGTCCCGCCAGCCTCAGGCGTTCAGCCAGTTCCGTATCCTGCAAGTCCATGTTGCGTCCCTTATACGCGAAACTCCTTAAGCAAGGCAATCTTGGCACCAGCGGGGCGATCAGCCCCGCGTCCGAAAGCGGGCTTGGACCAGTTATTTCCATGTGATAGGAACGGCGGAACCGGGGCAGGCCGGTGAAGTTTGGGACCTGAGGCAGAATGAACGAACCGAAATCGAGCTACGATTACGAGGACCTCCTGGCCTGCGGGCGCGGCGAACTCTTCGGGCCCGGAAACGCCCAGCTGCCGCTCCCCCCCATGCTGATGTTCGACCGCATCACCGAAATCTCCAAGGATGGAGGAGCCGCTGGGCTCGGCAAGGTTGTAGCGGAATTCGATATCAAGCCAGACCTCTGGTTCTTCGGCTGCCATTTCCAGGGCGATCCCGTGATGCCGGGCTGCCTGGGGCTCGATGCCCTGTGGCAAATGACGGGATTTTTCCTCGGCTGGCTGGGGGAACCCGGGCGTGGCCGGGCACTTGGCGTCGGCGAGGTGAAGCTTTCCGGCATGGTTACCCCCATCGTCAAGAAGGTGACCTACGAGGTCGAGGTCACCCGTCTGATCCTGCGCAGGCTCAAGATGGCGGTTTCGAACGGGATCATGAAGGCCGATGGTGAAACGGTCTATCAGGTTACCGATATGAAGGTCGGGCTGTTCCAGCCCGCGGCCTGAGAAAGGAAGTCAACATGCGGCGAGTCGTCGTTACTGGCCTCGGAATCGTATCGAGCATCGGCAACAATGTGCAGGAGGTGCTGAACTCCCTCTTCGAGGCCAAGTCCGGCATCGTCAAGGCGGCGGATTACGAGAAGCTCGGCTTCCGCTGCCAGGTGCATGGCGCACCGAATTTCGACCTTGAGAGCGTCGACCGCCGAGTCCGCCGCTTCATGGGCGATGGCGCGGCCTGGAACTATGCTGCAATGCAGCAGGCGATCGTCGACTCGGGCCTCGAGGAAAATGACGTCAAGAACGACCGCACCGGCATCATCATGGGCTCCGGTGGACCATCCACCCGAACCATCGTCCAGGCTGCCGACACCACCCGCGAAAAGGGCCCGAAGCGTGTCGGACCCTTCGCGGTGCCGGCCGCGATGTCGAGCACCAATTCGGCAACGCTCGCCACGCCCTTCGGCATCCGCGGCGTGAACTATTCGATCTCCTCGGCCTGTGCGACTTCGTCCCACTGCATCGGAAATGCGGCGGAACTGATCCAGTGGGGCAAGCAGGACGTGATGTTTGCCGGTGGCGGTGAGGAACTTGACTGGACGCTCTCCGTGCTGTTCGACGCGATGGGCGCAATGTCGTCCAAGTACAACGACACACCTGCCAGGGCCTCACGCGCCTATGACAAGAACCGTGATGGTTTCGTCATCGCTGGTGGTGCAGGAACGGTTGTGCTTGAAGAACTCGAACACGCCCGGGCGCGCGGCGCCAAAATCTATGCCGAACTTACGGGCTATGGTGCGACGTCAGATGGCTACGACATGGTGCAGCCCTCGGGCGAGGGCGCCGTGCGCTGCATGAAGCAGGCAATGGCGGGCATCAGCACCATCGACTACATCAACCCACATGCCACCTCCACGCCGATTGGCGACAAGAAGGAGATCGAGGCCATCCGCGCCGTTTTCGGCGACAACATTCCGCCGATCTCCGGGACCAAGTCGCTGACCGGCCATTCGCTCGGTGCGACCGGCGTGCAGGAAGCGATCTATTCGATCCTCATGATGAAGAACAACTTCATCTGCGAAAGCGCCAACATCGAAGAGCTTGATCCCGAATTCGCTGATGTGCCGATCGTCCGCAAGCGCATCGACAATGCCAAGATCGATACGGTGATGTCGAACAGCTTCGGCTTCGGTGGTACCAATGCAACACTCGTCTTCCAGCGCTACAACGGCTGATCTCCACATGACCAATTCTTTGATGGCGGGTCGCCGCGGGCTCATCATGGGCGTCGCCAATGACCACTCGATTGCCTGGGGTATCGCCCAGCAGCTCCACGGGCACGGCGCCGAACTCGCTTTCACCTATCAGGGGGAGGCCTTCGGCAAGCGCGTGAGACCGCTCGCGGAGTCCGTCGGCTCATCGCTGCTGCTGCCGTGTGACGTTGAGGACATTGCAACTGTCGATGCTGTCTTCGACACGCTGAAACAGAGTTGGGGTAGCATCGACTTCGTGGTGCATGCCATTGCCTTTTCCGACAAGAACGAGCTCAAGGGCAAGTATGCCGATACGACGCGCGAGAATTTCGTGCGCACGATGGTGATCTCCTGCTTCTCGTTTACTGAGATCGCGAAACGTGCTGCAGCCCTGATGCCGAACGGCGGATCGCTGGTTACCTTGACCTATGGCGGATCGGTTCGGGTCATGCCGAACTACAACGTCATGGGTGTGGCAAAGGCGGCGCTTGAATCTTCCGTGCGTTACCTGGCTGCGGATTACGGCCCTCAGGGCATTCGTGTGAACGCCATTTCGGCTGGTCCGATGCGCACCCTCGCCGGTGCGGGCATCGGCGATGCGCGGGCCATGTTCAGCTACCAGCAGGACCACGCGCCGCTCCGCCGCACCATCACGCTCGAGGAGGTAGGAGGCGCCGGCCTCTACCTGCTGTCACCGCTGTCCGGCGGCGTGACCGGCGAAATCCACTATGTGGATTCCGGCTACAACATCATCTCGATGCCGCGTCCGGAAGATCTGCGGAATGGCGCTGTTGAGGCCAAGCCCGTCTGATCGCATCAGCGGTCGATGTAGTTCGACTGTTCGAGCGACATGATCCTGGGATTGTTTCCCGTCAGCGGATTATCCGGGTTCCACGCCAGCTTTGTCTCATAGAATCTCGCTGCAAGCGCGTCATACATCAACAGACGCCCGGCGAGGCTGTCGCCAATGCCGAGGATCTCCTTGATCACTTCCATCGCCTGCATGGAACCCAGAATGCCGGGCAGTGCGCCGAGCACGCCGGCTTCTTCGCAGGCCGGAAAAAGCCCCCGCGGCGGCAATTCACCCATGAGGCATCGATAGGTGGGCCATGGCCTGCCATCAGGTGATGACTCATGCGGTTTGAAGGTTGAAAGCTGACCATCGAACTGACCGACGGCCGCGGTCACCAGTGTCCTTCTTGCGAAGTAGCAGGCATCGCTGACGAGGAAGCGCGTCGGAAAGTTGTCGCAGCCGTCGGCGACGATATCGAAGTCGGAGATGATCGAAAGGGCATTGCCGGAGGTGATGCGCAGGCCGTGCTCGATCACGTGAACATGGGGGTTGAGCCCGTGGAGTGTCTCTCTTGCACTGGAGGTCTTCGAACTTCCGATGCGCGCCGTGGTGTGGATGATCTGTCGCTGCAGATTGGAAAGGCTCACCGTATCGTGATCGACGATGCCAATGGTGCCAACTCCGGCGGCGGCAAGATAGTACAACAGTGGGGCACCCAGCCCACCCGCGCCGATCACCAGGACTCTTGCCTCTTTCAGCTTGTTCTGGCCCGGACCGCCCACCTCGTGGAGAACCAGGTGGCGTGCATAGCGTTCGATTTCATCCTGTGTCAGCGCCATCAGCGCTGTCCCGAGGAGCCGAAGCCACCTGCGCCACGTGCCGTATCGCCAAGCAGGTCCACTTCGGTCCAGCTGGCCCGCGTGACTGGAGCGATCACCATCTGTGCAATGCGGTCGCCACGGGCGATGACGAAATCGTCCTGCCCATGATTGATGAGGGGCACCTTGACCTCGCCGCGATAGTCGCTGTCAATCGTTCCCGGTGCGTTGAGCACTGTCACGCCATGCTTCACGGCAAGGCCGGACCGCGGGCGCACCTGCGCCTCGAAGCCCTCCGGCAGGGCAATTGCAAGTCCGGTTGGAATGAGATGCCGTGCGCCGGGCTTCAGCGTTACCGATTCGGCGGCACGCAGGTCCATTCCTGCCGCTCCGGCGGTTTCATAGGCCGGCAGCGGCAGATCCTCATTGTTCGGTAGCCTGGAAATCCGGACCGTGGTCATTTCGGCACCTTGTGCTGCGGCGCCAGCATGTGGGTGAGGCGCTCCATCAGCTTTCCTGCAACCTCGTCCTTGCTCATCGATGGCCAGTCTTCTACGCCGGTCGCTGAGACAAGATGAACGGTATTGCGGTCGCCACCGAAAACGCCCGTCTCTTTGCTGACGTCATTGGCGATGATGAGGTCACATCCCTTGCTCTTGAGCTTCTGGGCGGCATGCTCCGTGACGTGCTCGGTTTCGGCAGCGAAGCCCACCACGATTTGCGGTCGATTGGCGCTGCGTGAAATGGTGGCGAGAATGTCGGGGTTCTCGGTAAGTGTCAGGCTTGGCGGGGCCCCGCCCGCCTTCTTGAGTTTTTCGGGAGAATCCACTGCGACTCTCCAATCGGCGACGGCGGCCGTGAAGATTGCGATGTCCGCCGGCATTTCGCTTTCGCAGGTTTCCAGCATCTCGCGGGCTGTCTCGACCGGCATCATCTGCACGCCCGGCGGAATTGGAAGTGAAACGGGGCCCGAGATGAGTATGGTTTCTGCACCGAGTTCCATCGCGGCCCTGGCGAGGGCATATCCCTGCTTGCCGGAGGAATGGTTGGAAATGTAGCGCACGGGATCGATCGGCTCGCGCGTGGGGCCGGCGGTGATCACCACTTTCTTGCCGACCAATGGCTGAGCCCTGGGTGTCAGCATTGCAATGATGGACGAGACGATCTCGCCGGGTTCCGCCATGCGTCCTGGGCCGAATTCACCGCAAGCCATCTCTCCGTCGTTCGGGCCTACGATGTTGATGCCATCGCGTCTCAGGATGTCGACGTTGCGCTGGGTGGCCGGGTGCCGCCACATGCGCACGTTCATGGCGGGTGCGATGAGCACGGGCTTATCAGTTGCAAGCAGGGCGGTGGAGGCGAGGTCGTCGGCAAGACCATTGGCCATCTTGGCCATCAGATCGGCGGTCGCCGGCGCCACCACGAGAAGGTCCGCCGCACGGGAGAGCTGGATGTGGCCCATCTCCACCTCGTCGGTGAGACTGAACAGCGAGGTATAGACCCTCTCGCCCGACAGCGACGCGAGTGACAGGGGCGTCACGAATTGTTCGGCTGCCTTGGTCAGAATGATGCGGACCCCAGCGCCCCTGGTCTTCAGGAGGCGGACAAGTTCATGCACCTTGTAGGCGGCAATGCCGCCGCCAACGATGAGGAGGACCGATTTTCCCGCGAGCGATGTCATGCCCCATTATGGCAGCAAAGCCCGGAGCCTGCCAACCGCCGTCAGGTGTAGAGCTTAATGGCGATAGCAATGAGCGAGATGGCCCCCACCGCCAACCAGAATCGGCTCCAGCGCGAGTGCCGGGCCTGCTCGATGGCAAGTTGCTCGGTTGTCTCCCTGTCCAGCCGCAAGCCGCCGGAGGCGGCCATGTCCGAAAGCATGGTCGTGGCCCGCCTGGCGTCCTCCAGCACGCCGGGGAGACCGATGAACAGCTGGCCGATGGAGCCAGCCGCCTCCTCCAGCTTGCCGGCTGGCCCCAACTGGCGCTTGATCCAGCTGCCAACGACCGGTTCCGCCGTGACCCACATGTTGAGGTTGGGGTTCAGGGTACGGGCAACGCCTTCGACCACCACCATCGTTTTCTGCAGGAGCAGGAGCTGTGGCTGGGTTTGCATGTCGAACTGCGCGGTGATCTCAAAGAGCTGGGTCAGCAGACGCGCCATCGAGATCTGGTTGGCTGGACGGTCCATGATCGGCTCGCCGATCGACCGGATGGCCTGGGCGAATACTGCGGGGTCGTGGTGGCGTGGCACGTAGCCAGCCTCGAAATGCACCTCGCTCACCCGCAGGTAGTTGCGGGTGATGAAGCCATAGAGGATTTCGGCCAGGAACATGCTTTCCTTCGGCCCAAGCCTTCCGACGATGCCGAAGTCCACAGCAACGAGATTGCCGGAGCGATCCACGAAGAGATTCCCCTGGTGCATGTCGGCGTGGAAGAAGCCATCGCGGATGGCGTGGCGCAGGAAGCTCTGGATGACGGTGTCGCCGAGCTTCACCAGGTCGAAACCCTGGGCGCGCAGACCGTCGACGTCAGCTATAGGCGTTCCGTCGATCCATTCGGTCGTCAGCACCTCCCGTCCTGTGCGTTCCCAGTCCACCTTCGGCACGCGGAAGCCCGGATCGTCCTTGGTGTTCTGCGCCATCTCCGAGAGGGCAGCAGCCTCCATGCGCAGGTCGAGTTCCTGTTTCATGGATTGCTCGAGCATGTTTACGGCTGCGACGGGTCGCAACCGGCGGCCCTCTGCACTGAAGCGCTCCATCAGACGGGCTGCAAAATAGAAGCTGCCAAGATCGGCGGCAAAGCGCTTGCCGATTCCCGGACGCAGCACCTTCACTGCGAACTCGCGCCCATCGGGGCTCTGTGCCCTGTGCACCTGGGCGATGGAGGCAGCGGCGACGGGCGGCCCGAATTCCGTGAACAGCACCTCGACGGGGGCGCCCAGATTGTCGCGCACAATGTCCTTTGCCGTATTCGTCGGGAAGGGAGGTAGCCGGTCCTGCAGTGCCTTCAGTTCAAAGGCGCGACGGGGGCCCACGAGGTCCGGTCGCGTTGCCAGAAACTGGCCGAGCTTGATGTAGCTGGGCCCAAGCGACGAGAGCGCGGCGACGACCGCCATCTCGCCTCCCTGTGCGTGCTTCCGGGTACCGAACTTGGCAATCGAAAGACCGAGCCTGGCAGCCCAGGGCAGCTGGCGGACTTGCTCAGGCGTCATCAACGCATCATAGGCCGCCAGCGTGCGGCCCGCGCGCAGAAGGGCGATGCTGTGCCGTATCTCGGAGAACATCAGATGCGCCAGCCGGAGTGAATGGCCACGACGCCGCCCGTCAGATTGCGGTAACTGACATTGGCGAAGCCAGCATCCTCGATCATCGCCTTGAAATCGTCCTGCTTCGGAAAGGTACGGATCGATTCCACGAGATAGCGATAGGGGTGGCCGTCGCCCGTCACCACCTTGCCGATGGCCGGGACGACGGTGAAGGAATAGGCGTCGTAGATCTTGTCCATCAGGGGCACGTCGACCTGGCTGAACTCGAGACACAGGAAATGACCGCCGGGCTTGAGCACGCGGTGTGCCTCGGCCAGTGCCCTTTCGATATGCGTCACGTTGCGGATGCCGAAAGCGATGGTATAGCCGTCGAAGCTCTTGTCCGGGAAAGCCAATGCCTCGGCATTGCCGACGGTGAAGCTGCAGCGGCCAAGCAGGCCTTCCGCCTCAGCCCGTTTCCGGCCCTCACCCACCATTTCGGGCGAAATGTCGGCCACCGTCACCCGCACATTTGGTCCGCCGGCCCGCAGGATGCGGAATGCGATGTCGCCTGTGCCGCCTGCCACGTCGAGGTGGTTGAAGGCAGCCTGCCCGCGTGGCGGATTCAGCATGGCGACGAAATCATCCTTCCACAGCCGGTGCAGGCCGCCGGACATCAGGTCGTTCATTTGGTCATAGCGCTCGGCGACCTTGGAAAAGACCTCGTTCACGAGGCCCTGTTTCTCGCCCTCGCCTACCCTCCGGAAGCCGAAGGCGACGTCTTGCTCGGTACTCTTGTCTGTCATCTGGGGAACTCTAGCGCCAAACCCTTAGCGTTTCAGCATCGACTTGAGTTCGGAAAGCCGCATGGCCCCCGTCGCATGGGCCAGCCCGAAATAGCCGAGCATGCCACCGGAGACGAGCACCGCGAGGCCCCAGGCCGCAGCAAGGAAGCCCGCATGATCGGCATAATTGCCCTCAAGAAGCCAGGCGCCGGCCAGCAGCAGGCCCCCCATTCCCAGGGCGGATGCGACAATCCGCGGCAGGCGGTGCCGCGACCTTTGGTCCAGGGCAAACAGCCCTCGACGGGATAGCGTGACTCCCAGCAGGAGGGTGTTGGTCCAGGCCGCCAGCGACGTGGCAAGCGCGATTCCGACATGACCCATGAAGCGGGAGAGAACAATGCTTCCGACCACGTTGACGACGACCGAGATCACCGCAAAACGCATCGGCGTGCTCGTGTCCTCCCGGGCGTAGAAGCCGGGCTGAAACACCTTGGACAGGGAAAATGCCACCAACCCCGAGGCGAAGGCGAGAAGGGCCGGGGCGACTGCAAAAGTATCGGTCCGCGTGAAGGCGCCATGCTCGAACACAGTGTGGATGATGGGAGTCGGAATTGCCATCAGTGCGATGGCTGCCGGAAGCGTGAGGAACATCGAGAGTTCCAGCGCACGGTTCTGGCTGTTGAGCGCCCCAGCTTCGTCGCCCGCCCGCAACCGTCGCGACAGGTCAGGCAGCAGGACCACGCCGATGGCCACGCCGATGACGCCGAGCGGAAGCTGATAGAGTCTGTCTGCATAATAGAGGAAGGCAACCGCACCCGGCAGCGTGGTGGCAATCATGGTGGCAACCACGAGGTTGATCTGCATGACGCCGCCAGACACGATGCCGGGAATTGACAACTTGATGACCTTCTTCACGTCAGGTGTCAGTCGGGGCCAGCGCGGCACCAAGCGCATTCCCGCACGCCGGCACGCGATGGCGAGCAGCGCATATTGTGCAATTCCCGAGGCGAATAGTCCCCAGGCGAAGATGTATCCGGTTTGCGGTGTATTGCCGGTCGCCAGAACCCAAGCCACAACGTTGGAGGCGATCATCACCACATTGAGCAGGATTGGCGCAGCCGCAGCCGCGGTGAATCGATTGAGACTGTTCAGTACGCCGGATTGCAGGGCCGTCAGGGACATGAAGAGGAGGTAGGGAAAGCAGATGCGCGTCAGGTCCACAGCAAGTTGAAATGTCTCGTCGCTGGCCTTGAAGCCAGGCGCAATCACGTAGATGACCAGCGGCATCGCAATCATCGCTGCTGCGGAGAACACGATGAGCCAGGCAAGAAGGAAGGAAAAGACTTCGATGGCGAAGTCGCGTGCCTTCTCAGGGCCTTCGCCCTCGACACGCTTGGCAAACAGCGGAACGAAGGCGTTGTTGAAGGCACCTTCCGCGAAGAGCGCGCGGAACAGGTTGGGAAAGCGCTGGGCGACGAAAAAAGCCTCAGCGATGAAGCTGGTACCAAGCGCGAAAGCGATGAGCTGGTCGCGAACAAATCCGAGGACACGGCTGACCAGCGTCAAACCGCCGACGGTCGCCGCAGACCTCAGCATCGACATCAGGTCAGGCCCTGAGTGTCGCCGGCTGCGTTGCCGGCTTGAGGATGTTGGCCAGGGCGTTCTCGATCTGCTTGTGGCGGGTGGCGTTCTCGATCTTGGCACCTGTGAGGTCAGTTACGTAGAACACATCCACAGCCTTCTCGCCGAAGGTCGTGACATGCGCCGAGGCAATGTTGAGGTTGAGCTTGTAAAGCGCTTCGGTCAAATCATAGAGAAGGCCGATGCGGTCGAGGCCGTTGATCTCGATGACAGTGAAGCGGTTGGAAGACTGATTGTCGATGATGACGCGCGGCTCGACTGTGAAGGCCTTGATGCGCTGCTGGGGTTTGTAGGCTCGCGCCACGGCCTCCTTCAGCCACAATTCGCCACGCAGGGCCTTGCGCACCAGTTCGGCAATGCGCTCGGCCCTGCGGCGCTCGTCGTCTTCCTCGGCGAATTCGCGCTGGATCAGGATGGTGTCCAGGGCCATGCCGTCCGTCGTCGTGAAGATCTGCGCTCCCGCGATGTTGGCACCCGCCGCGGCACAGGCACCCGTGATCAGAGCCAGCAGGCGTGGATGGTCGGGCGTGTAGATAGAGAGTTCAGTGATGGCAGTGAAGGAATCCGTTTCAAAGCTGGTGACCACAGATTTGGATGTCGCTCCGGATATCATCTCGGCATGCTTCACCTGCTTGTCAGTCGAACTGCCGAGCCAGTAGGCATCATAATGACGGGCGGCATAGGCGGTCTTCTGTTCCTCGCTCCAGTCCGGCATGCGGGCAAAGAAGGCGGCCTGTGCCCCAATGATGCGCTCGCGCCGTGAGACGGCAGTGTGTCCTCCGGTCAGAACCGGCTCGGCCTCGGTGTACAGCGTACGCAGCAACTGTCCCTTCCAACCGTTCCAGACGCCAGGTCCGACAGCCCTGATGTCGGCGACGGTGAGTATGATCAGGAGCTTCAGCCTCTCGACGCTCTGCACGGTGGCGCAGAAGTCGAGGATTGTCTTGAAATCATTGAGGTCGCGCATCTGAGCGGTTTCGCTCATCAGGAGGTGATGGCGGATAAGCCACGCGACGGTCTCGGTTTCTGACGCCGTGAGTCCGAGGCGGGGGCAGAGTTCAAGCGCGATGCGTTCCCCGGCGATCGAATGGTCCTCCTTCCGGCCCTTGGCAATGTCGTGAAGGAAAACGGCGACATAGAGGAGCCGGCGACTGGTGATGGTGGGGAAGATGGCAGTTGAGAGTGGATGGTCCTCCGAGAGGCGGCCGCGCTCGATATCCGAGAGGTGGCCAACCGCGCGGATCAGGTGCTCGTCCACCGTGTAGTGATGGTACATGTTGAACTGCATCATAGCAACGATGCGACCGAATGGCGGAATGAAGCGACCAAGAACGCCTGCCTCGTTCATCATGCGCAGCACGATGTCGGGATTCTCACTCGCCGTCACGAGCTCCAGGAAGATGGCGTTGGCCTCAGGATTGTCGAGGATGTTGCGAATGAGGGGGAGCGACTTGCGCAGCAGCTTGAGCGCATCGGGATGGATCTCGGCGCCATGCCGCCCAGCGACTGCGAAAAGCCGGATGATGTTGACAGGATTCCGTGTGAAGATGTCCGGTGAGCTCGGGATCACGCGACCACTTTCGACCCGGAAGTCGGGCGCATCACGCAGCGCGCCAGAAGTCTTCGAGATCAGCCGGCCAAGCACGCGCCCGAGGCCGGGCGCATCCTTCACCTGCTGAGCTTCGAGGCTGGCGCAGAGAATGCGCGTCAGGTCGCCCACATCCTTGGCGACCAGGAAATAGTGCTTCATGAAGCGCTCGACATGCTTCAATCCGCCATGCGCCTTGTAGCCAAGGCGTTCCGCGATGTCCGATTGGCGGTCGAAGCCGAGCCTGTCGTTGCCACGCTTCGAAAGGAAATGCAGGTGGCATCGCACTGCCCACAGGAAGCGTTCGCACTTCTTGAAGATGGCGAGCTCTTCGTGGCTGAAGGCACCCTTTTCTGCGAGCTCGTCGGTGGCATTCGTGGCGTAGATATACTTGGCGATCCAGAACAGCGTATTGAGGTCACGAAGCCCGCCCTTGCCATCCTTCACGTCGGGCTCGACCAGATAGCGGCTCTCTCCGACCTTCAGGTGCCGCAAATCGCGTTCCCCGAGCTTGTCGGTGATGAAATCCCGTGCACCCTTCGAAACGATCTCGCGGCGGAACTCTTCGGTCAGGTGTTGGAAAAGATCCTTGTCACCACAAATGTAACGGGCCTCGAGGATGGCAGTCAGGATCGTATTGTCGGATCTCGCAAGCCTTATGCATTCGTCAATACTGCGGGTGGCATGGCCCACCTTTTGCCTCGTGTCCCACAGGCAGTAGAGAATGAACTCCACGATATCCTGCACGCGCTGGCTCTGGCGCGCAGGAAGAACGAAGAGAAGATCGATGTCGGAGCCTGGCGCCAGCGTGCCGCGGCCATAGCCGCCAACCGCAACGACGGCGATTCGCTCCTCGCCGCCACGTGGCGGAAACAGCGTGGCATTTGCGAGGTCGAACAGGCTGCGAACGATCTCGTCCTCGGCGAGACTCAGCGACTCCGCGCAGCGGGTGCCGTCACCGTCGGCGATGAGTTGTGCTTCGGCCAGGGCATGAGTCTGCTCGAGTGTTGCCTTCAGGACCTTGACGATGGCGGGCCGGAGGTGGATTTTGGTCGTTCCCGTGTCATTCACCGTGGCCAGGAGCTCTTCGCTCAGCTGCTCGGGCTTCAGGAGATGGCGCGGGAGGAGGGCAGTCTTCACGATATCTGCGCCCCCAGCAATGATTTCAATTCATAGATCAGCGCAAGTGCATCGCGAGGTGACAGTTCATCTGCAATGATCTCGGCGACCTTCTTTTCGATTGCATTCTGCTTCGGGGGTGTGGCTGCGCGCGGCGCAGCGAACAGTGGAAGCTCTTCGACAAGTCCAACGGCCGGCGCCTTGGACCCCTCACGCTCGAGCCGTTCGAGCACCTTCTGCGCACGACTGATTACCGAGCTGGGAAGACCGGCGATCTGCGCCACGTGAATACCATAGGAACGGTCGGCAACACCTGCTACCACTTCATGCAGGAAGATGATCTGGTCCTGCCATTCCTTCACCTTCATGGTGGCATTGGCAAGATGAGGCAGCTTTGCCGCAAGCTGCGTGAGTTCATGATAGTGGGTCGCGAACAAGGCACGGCACTTGTTCACGCCATGCAGGTGTTCAAGGGTAGCCCAAGCTATCGAGAGTCCATCGTATGTCGCGGTGCCGCGACCGATCTCGTCGAGGATCACGAAGGATTTCTCGGTAGCCTGGTTGAGGATCGCTGCTGTCTCGACCATCTCGACCATGAAGGTGGAGCGTCCACGGGCCAGGTCATCCGCCGCGCCGACCCGGCTGAACAGACGGTCGACTGCGCCAAAATGCGCTTCGGCAGCAGGCACGAATGAACCCATCTGTGCGAGGATGACGATCAGGGCATTTTGGCGGAGGTAGGTCGACTTGCCCGCCATGTTGGGGCCCGTCAGGAGACAGAGGCGCTTGCCCTCGCCCGAAATTTCGCAGTCATTGGCAACGAAGGAGGCTGAAGCCTGGGCTTGCAGCGCGGTTTCCACGACTGGATGGCGACCGCCCCGTACCGTGAATCGTGTGGAACCGTCTACGCGGGGCCGCACATAACGCCTCCGCTCGGCCACTTCGGCAAGGGCCGAAGCGGCGTCGACTTGCGCCGCGGCTTCTGCAATTTTCGACAGAAGATCGCGGCGCGCCGTCACCTGTGTGCAAAGGACCGAAAAGATCTCCTGTTCGATAGCCAGCGCCTTTTCGCCTGCCACCGCGATGCGCTGGTCCAATGCCGCAAGCTCAGTGGTGACGAAACGCATGGCACTGGCCACCGTCTGGCGATGAATGAACAATCCGGCCCTTTCCGGCGTCTGGAGAGCCGCGGCCACCGTAGCCGGAACTTCGATGAAATACCCCAGCACATTATTGTGCTTCACTTTCAGCGACTTGATCCCAGAAATGTCGCAGTAGTGGGCCTGCAATCCGGCGATCACATGGCGCGTCTCATCACGCAGCGAGCGGTTTTCGTCAAGATCTGCGGAATAGCCCTGCTTCACGAAGCCCCCATCGCGCGCCAGGAGCGGCAGGTCATCATCGAGGGCCGCCTCGAGTTCGCGGGCGAGATCAAGGTCGGACCAGCTCAGCGTCTCGAACGTCTTGTCGAGGTTTTCTGGCAGGCCTCCGATGGTGGCACTGGCACCGAGACGGTGGGCGAGATGCCCGGCAATCATGAGGCCATCACGAACGCCTGCCAGATCGCGAGGTCCTCCGCGTCCGATGACAATTCGACCCAGCGCCCGCTCGATGTCGGGCATGGCGGTCAGGAGCTTGCGAATGTCCTCGCGCAATGCGCTGTCGGTCACGAAATGCGCAACGTCGTCCAGTCGGCTAGCGATGGCATAGGGATCGCAGAGCGGGTTCGACAGCCGCGCTGAGATGCAGCGCGAACCCGCTGCGGTAACGGCGAGATCGATAACCGACAGGAGGCTGCCGCGGCGTTCGCCTGCCAGCGTGCGCGTAAGTTCGAGATTGGCACGCGTTGCGGGATCGACAAGCAGTACAGCTGAGGCAACCTCGCGTCGTGGCGGGCGCAGGTGCGGCAGTTTCCCGGCTTGGGTGATCAAGATGTATTCGAGCAATCCGCCTAATGCCGAAATCTCGGACCGTGAGAAGTTGCCGAAGCCCTCCAGCGCCTTGACGTCAAACTGTTCCTTGAGACGGCGCTCGGCGGCCAGTGAATCGAAGCGGACGGACGGTATGGGCGTCACGGGAGCGCCAGCACGTTCGATGAGAGTTGTGAATTCCGGGTCCGCCAGCGCTCCGTCTGCGGCGATGATCTCGCGCGGGTCGAGGCGGGTGAGGTCAGCCGACAGACGTGCCTGAGACGTCTGCATCACCGCCAACTCCCCTGAGCTGATATCGGCCCAGGCGATGGCCATGTCACCCGTCGCCTTGCTGCGAGCGACGCTGGCCAGGAAATTGTGGCACCGGGAATCAAGCAGATTGTCCTCGGTCAACGTACCAGGCGTGACGAGCCGAACGACATCCCGCTTCACTACCGCCTTGGAACCGCGTTTGCGGGCTTCTGCGGGGTCTTCCAGCTGTTCGCAGACGGCGACGCGATGTCCCGAGCGGATCAGCTTCTGGAGATAGGCGTCGGCAGCATGAACCGGAACGCCGCACATCGGAATGTCTTCGCCCAGGTGCTTTCCGCGCTTGGTCAACGTGATTCCAAGTGCCGCCGATGCAACTTCCGCATCCTCGAAGAACAATTCGTAGAAGTCGCCCATCCTGAAGAACAACAGACTGCCCGGATTGGCCTGTTTCAGCACCAGGAATTGCGCCATGACGGGTGTGGCGCGGGAGGTGTCCTCCCCCGCTTCCCCGCCCATATGGTCAGTGTCACTCACGGCGCCTTCCATAGCAGGAATCGACCAAAGAGGTACAAGGGCCGATTTCGGAACGCTTGAGTGTCTTCCCCGGCCTCTCTAGTCTGGTGGGCCCACGCCCGAGAACTGTTTTGAGGCATTTGACATGGATAACAAGCCGCGCCGTCCGACGATCACCGACGAGGAGGCCCTGCAGTTCCATCAGCGCGGCAAGCCCGGCAAGCTGGAAATTACCCCCACCAAGCCCATGGCCACCCAGCGCGACCTGTCGCTCGCCTATAGCCCGGGTGTTGCCGTTCCAGTGCGCCGCATCGCCGAGAATCCCGAGACAGCATACGATTACACGGCCAAGGGCAACCTTGTGGCGGTGATCTCCAACGGCACCGCCATCCTGGGCCTGGGCGACCTCGGCGCCCTGGCCTCCAAGCCGGTGATGGAGGGCAAGGCTGTCCTGTTCAAGCGCTTTGCCGATGTCGATTCCATCGACCTCGAAGTCGATACCAAGGATGTCGAACAGTTCATCAACGCCGTGCGATACTTGGGTCCGTCCTTCGGTGGCATCAATCTGGAGGACATCAAGGCGCCAGACTGCTTCATTATCGAGCAGCGTCTGCGCGAGATGATGGATATTCCCGTCTTCCACGACGACCAGCACGGCACGGCGATCATTGCCACCGCGGGACTGATCAATGCCCTTCATCTGACCAAACGAGAACTCAAGACTGCGAAGATCGTGTGCAACGGCGCTGGGGCCGCCGCCATTGCATGCGTCGAGCTCATCAAGTCGCTGGGCGTTCCCAACGGTAACGTCATCCTCGCCGACTCGAAGGGTGTGGTCTACAAGGGCCGCACCGATGGCATGAACCAGTGGAAGTCAGCCCACGCCGTCGAAACAAAGGCTCGCTCGCTTGCCGATGCGCTGGAGGGGGCAGACGTGTTCTTCGGCCTCTCGGTCGCTGGTGCGCTGACACCCGCCATGGTGAAGAGCATGGCCGCCAATCCCATCATTTTCGCGATGGCCAACCCCGACCCCGAAATCACGCCGGAAGACGTACTGAAGGTGCGTCAGGATGCGATCATGGCAACCGGACGCTCCGACTATGCGAATCAGGTGAACAATGTCCTGGGCTTTCCCTATATCTTCCGAGGAGCTCTGGACGTGCGTGCCCGCACAATCAACGACGAGATGAAGATCGCCGCCGCGCATGCCCTGGCCGGCCTTGCGCGGGAGGACGTGCCCGACGAGGTGGCCGCCGCCTATCACGGGCCTCGGCCGTCGTTCGGTCGAGACTATCTCATTCCAGTGCCCTTCGATCCTCGTCTCATCTCCACCATTCCAGTCGCCGTTGCCAAGGCTGCCATGGAAAGCGGCGTGGCACGCCGGCACATCGCAGACCTCGATGAATATGCTCATTCGCTGTCGGCCCGCCTCGATCCCATCGCAGGCACGCTTCAGAGCGTTTTCGGCAAGGTTCGCGTGGCACCCAAGCGTGTTGTCTTTGCGGAAGGTGAGGAAGATCGCATGATCCGCGCGGCCAACAGCTATGCAAGCGCGGGGCTGGGCCGCGCCATCCTCATTGGCCGTGAGACGCAGATCCAGGAAACCATGGCCAGCGGCGGCCTCGAGCTCAACGAGAACGTCGAGGTGTCGAACGCCCGCATCTCGGAGCGAAACGTCGACTATGCGAACTTCCTCTACGAGCGGCTGCAACGCGACGGCTTCCTGCTGCGCGATTGTCAGCGCATGGTCAACCAGGATCGCAACGTCTTCGCCGCCTGCATGGTGGCGATGGGCGATGCCGATGCCATGGTAACAGGCCTCACGCGCAACTTCTCCGCCGCACTCGACAACGTCCGCAGGGCAATCGACAATCGGCCTGGTCACCGGCCCATCGGCGTGTCCATGGCACTCGTCCGTGGACGGACGGTCTTCATTGCCGATACGTCGATCCACGAGTTGCCCTCGCCCGAGGAACTTGCCGATATTGCGCAGGAGGCTGCAGGCGTGGCCCGTCGCTTCGGGTACGAGCCGCGCGTCGCTTTCCTGTCTTACTCGACGTTCGGCTATCCGCGTGGCGAGCGCGCCGCTTATGTGCGAGATGCGGTGGGTGTACTCGATCGCCGAAATGTCGACTTCGAGTATGATGGCGAGATGGCTGCCGATGTCGCACTGTCGCGCGAGGCAATGGCGCTTTATCCCTTCTGCCGCCTCACCGGTCCCGCCAATGTGCTGGTCATGCCGGCGGCACATTCGGCCTCGATCTCGACCAAGATGCTACAGCAACTCGGCGGCGTTACGGTCGTCGGTCCCCTGCTCACCGGACTTGATCGGCCGGTGCAGATTGCAGCGATGTCGGCCACCACATCGGAGATTCTCAACCTCGCCGCCATCGCTGCCTATGACATCAACCGTTAGGAGCGCCGAAGTGTTCGAAGTAGCGGGCGTTGATGGCTGAGATAGGCAGAATGATGAGCACGTCAGTGGTGTTGAACTGCCGGTCGATCACTGCGCCCTCGCCGATGTAGCAACCGAGCCGCAGATAGCCCTTGATGAGTGGCGGCAGAAGTCTCAAGGCTTGCCGGTGGTCGATCGTTTCGGGTGGAAGGCGGCGCATCTCGACGCGATGTTCGGGCTGCGCCCTTACGGACCATTCGGGGGGCGCTGATGCCCCGGCCAGGAAACTAAGGGCAAGCTCATGCTGGCGTGGGTCGGTGCCCTCAAGGCTGGCGCAGCCCAGCATGACGTGGATGTCATGGGCACGCACATAGTCCCAAATCCCCTGCCAGAGGAGTTCCACCACGGGTCTGGTGCGGTGGGTCTTGAGAACGCAGGAGCGTCCGAGTTCGAGGAAGCGGTGGTTGGGGTGGGAGGCGATGAGCGGCGCGATGTCAAATTCAGCCTGCGTGTAGAAACCGCCATGGGCCTCGGCAACATCTTGCCGGAGCAGGCGATAGGTCCCTATCAGGCTTCCGTCCGAAAGCCGTACCGGGTCATTTCCATTTTCTTCGGCCGCATCGCGCCGGACCACCACGAGATGGTCGCAGATCTCATCGAAGCGATCGATGTCCATGCGCCTCTGGGCCATGTCGCCCAACGGTTCGGCTCCAAGCTCTTCGTAGAAGACCCTGTAGCGAAGCCGCTGGCATGCGGCAATTTCGTCTGACCCCTGCGCCTGGCGGAGAAGCAGATCGCCCTTTTCGGCGCGGATGTCCGGCAACTTCGGCAGAATGTGTTACTCCCGGGGAGACTGTTTGCCACAGTCACTCTCCGAGTGAAAGTTTCGTGACTGGCTTCAGGCGACGACCTGCCTTTTCAAGATGCGGGAAATCGCTTCTTCCAGTGCGTCGCGGTCAAATGGCTTGGAAAGATATCCGTCCATGCCAGCTGCAAGGCAGGCCTCGATGTCGTCCTTCTGGACATTGGCCGTGAGCGCCAGGATGGGCAACCGCGGCAGAGACCTGTCGGCCTCCTTGCGGCGGATGCAGCGAGTTGTTTCCAGGCCATCAAGCACTGGCATCTCGACGTCCATGATGGCGAGGTCTGGACGCCTGCCAGACGAGAGCGCCTGCAGGACCTGCTCGCCATTCCCAGCTGTGGTCACGTTGTAACCCTCGCGGCGGAGCAACGTGCTGGCCAGCAGCATGTTCACGGGATTGTCCTCGGCAAGCAGCACATGCAGCTGGCGCTTTGCCTGCAGCGAAATGACGTTGCGCTGCGAAGGTATCGCAGGAGCAGCCGGGTCGTCGCGCAGTGTCACCAGCCGCAGCAGCGAATGGCGGCGAAACGGCTTCAACAGGTAGCCTGAGAAGTTCTTGGCGAGAAGATCGGCAAATTGCCGGCGTTCTTCGCTGCGCAGCATCAGGTAAACACGTTGCTTTGTCGCGTTGCCGAGCTGCGGCCAGGCGTTGTGGAGGATTTCGGCGAACTCGCTGTCGCACAGAACAGCGGTGCATGGTGTTGCGTCGGTATCGCCCAGCAAGCCGAGCAGCTCATGCGGGTAATGCATCATCTGCACTGCGGCCCCGCTGTCTTCTAGCGTTTCGCGGATGTGGTCCGCAGTGATCGACGGCGATGCCGCAAGAATGAATCGGCGGCGGCGCAGCAGGTCCTGCGAGCCGAGTTGCGCTGTCTCGGAGAGTGGCAGCACGACATCGAAAGATGACCCCGCGCCGGGAGTAGAACGCACCGATATGGTGCCGTTCATCGCTTCGACCAGCCGCCGGGAAATGGTCAGTCCAAGACCCGTGCCCCCGAACATCTGCCGCGTTGCCTCGTTGGCCTGCGTGAATTCCTCGAAGATGCGCTGCTGTTCATCTTCGGACATGCCGATGCCGGAATCACTCACGGTGATCGTCAGCTGGTCATCGTCACGCATCCGGGCGCTGATGCCGACGCCGCCGGCGGGGGTAAACTTGATGGCATTGCCGCAAAGATTCAGCAACACCTGGCGAAGCCGCCGCTCGTCACCGCGGATCTGCGATGGAATGCGCATGGAGGTGAAGCTCGAGATCTCGATGCCCTTGGCATGGGCACGTGGCGCCAGCAGCTCGGTGACGGATTCGATGAGAGCCGCGAGATCGAAGGGTTCATCGGAAACCTCGACACCCTGGCGCTCGGCAACAGTGGCATCCAGCAGTTCATCGACGATCGAGAGCAAGGCACGGGCAGAGGAATCGGCTGTGCGAGCGTAGTTGCGCTGTTCCAGCGTGAGAGGAGTCTCCATCAGCAGACCCAGCATGCCGAGAATTCCATTCATCGGCGTGCGGATTTCATGGCTTGTGATGGCGAGGAAGCGTGACTTCGCAACGTTGGCGGCCTCGGCCCGCAGGTTGGCCTCCTGCAAGGCTCTGGCTGCCGTCGCAAGCTCCGCAAGGCGGCGTTCGGTGCCGTTGCGCCACATGATCTGGCCCAGAACCAACCCGGCAGAGAGTGCGATGCCAGAACCTGCCATCGCGAGAATGGCGATATTCGGCATTGAGGGCAGCTCCGCCGCCGCCGCAATGCCGCCGAACAGGACAAGCAGTGCGAGAGAGGCGATCAAGCCGCCGTGACCGACGCCCGCTGCGGGGCCAGAACCCGTCACGGCACTGGAAAGAGCTGAATCGGCGTTGTGTTTCATGCGCATGGGGGAAACCATGCCATGTGTGGCTTTCAAATGGATTACAGCGCCGAAACATGGTGAAGAAAGCGTAAATGGACGCTCAAGCGGCAGCCGTGAAGGCCGATAGTTTCTGCCTGTAGCTGAGCGCTTCGGCGATGTGTATGCGGGCGACCTGTTCGCGCTGGTCGAGGTCTGCCAGGGTGCGGGCCACGCGCAGCACGCGGTGATAGCCGCGCGCCGAAAGTTTCATTGCGTCCGCTGCCTCTCGCAACAGGATGAGGCCGGGCTGATCAGGCTGGGCGATTTTCTCCAGCAACGCGCCATCTGCTTCTGCATTGCTACGAAGTTCGGGCTTGCCGAGGCTGGCGAAGCGCAGGGCCTGGATTTGCCGGGCCGCGTGGACGCGTTGCGCGACGTCCTGGCTTGCCTCCTTCGGCGGTGGCAGCGCGAGATCCGAGGGCTTCACTGCTGCGAGCTCGATCTGGATGTCCATGCGGTCAAGGAGCGGTCCGGAAATGCGTGCCTGATAGTCGGCAGCACAGCGAGGACCGCTGCGGCAGATGTGGCCGGGCTGCCCGGCATAACCGCACTTGCAGGGGTTCATGGCCGCGACCAATTGGAAGCGGGCCGGATAGGTGATGTGGTAGTTCACCCTGGCCACCACGGCTTCGCCCGTCTCCATCGGCTGGCGCAGGGATTCGAGCACGCGTGACTGGAATTCCGGAAGCTCGTCGAGGAACAGCACGCCGTGATGGGCAAGGGCCATCTCGCCAGGTTTGGCCCGCAATCCGCCGCCGACCAGCGCCGGCATCGAAGCCGAATGATGGGGTGCACGGAAGGGTCGCCGACGCGAAAGCTGTCCGCTGGACAGCTCGCCTGCCAGCGAGGCGACCATGCTGATGTCGAGCATCTCGCGCGAGTCCAGCGGTGGCAGGATGGAGGGAAGCCGCTGTGCCAGCATGGACTTACCCGCCCCTGGCGGGCCGACCATCAGCAAGTGGTGTCCGCCTGCGGCGGCAACCTCCAGCGCCCGCTTGCCGGTCTCTTGTCCCTTGATGTCCCTGAGGTCGGGCAATTGCTCCGTCTCTGTTGCCACTGCTGGCTTGGGCCGAGTCAGGACTTGCGTTCCGCGCACATGGTTGATCAGCTGGATCAGGTTCTCCGGTGCCAGAATATCGGCATCCTCCGCCGACCAGGCGGCTTCCGGCCCGGACACCTTGGGGCAGATCAGACCCATGTCGCGGGCGTTGGCGGCAATCGCCGCCGGCAAGACGCCGGACACGCCAATGAGTGCGCCATCGAGGGCCAGTTCCCCCATTGCCACGTAGCGCGTCAGGAAATCCTGGGGAATGATACCAAGGGCGGCCAGCACAGACAGGGTGATCGGCAAGTCGAAGTGGCTTCCTTCCTTGGGTAGGTCGGCGGGCGAGAGGTTGACCACCAGGCGCTTGCCCGGCAGGGCCAACCCGATCGCGTACAGTGCTGCACGAACTCGTTCCCGGCTTTCGGCAACTGCCTTGTCGCCAAGTCCAACCACGTTGAAGGCCACCATACCGGACAGGAACTGTGCCTGCACATCAACCGGCACCGCCTCAATGCCCTGGAACGCGACCGTCGAAGAGCGAGACGTCATTCGTATACCTCCGGAAGCTGACGCTACAAGAGGTTGAAAAAATCGTCAAAATCTTTGTATTGATCAGCCCGAAGAACTGTCTGCACCTGGCTCTGAATTGGGCCGGCTGACGTTGCGTGCGTTGATTCGCACCCGCTTCACGCGCCGCGGATCCGAATCAAGAATCTCGAATTCGAGTCCACTCTCGTGGCGAATGATCTCGCCGCGGGCCGGAACCCGTCCGGCGATCTTGAAGATGAGGCCCGCCAAGGTGTCCGCCTCCTCCTCCTCGTCCTCGGGCAGGAGGTCGACGGCTAGCAGTTCCTCGAGCTTGGCAAGGTCGACGCGGCCATCGGCAAGGTGAACCCCCTCCTCCGCCTGCCTGATCTCAAGATCTTCCTCAGTATCATGCTCGTCTGCAATATCGCCGACAATGACCTCCACGAGATCTTCAATCGAGACCAAGCCCTCGGTGCCGCCATATTCGTCGATGACGATGGCGAGATGGGTGCGGCTTGCCTGCATCCTCACGAGAAGATCGGTTGCCGGCATGGAGGGTGGCACGAACAAGACCTCGCGATTGAGGCCCGCCTGCTTCACCGTGGTCGACAGCGCGGTAGCGGCGATGCTGAGTCCGGGTGATGGCAGCTTTTCCGGCTTCTCCGTCTTCGTCGCCCGTCGCTTGCGTGTACCGCGTGCTGCCATCCAGCGCAGGAAGTCCTTCACATGGATCATGCCGGTGATACCATCCAGCGTCTCGCGGTAGACTGGCAGGCGCGAGTGATTGGCGTCGATGAATTTCGCCAGCAGCTCCTGCACGCTGTCCGCCTCGTCCACAGCCACGATGTCGACTCTCGGCACCATGACGTCGTCGACGCGCAACCCGGAAAACTCGATGATGTTGAGCATCATCGACTTTGCTTCTTCGCCCACAGTCTCGCCGGGGTTCTGGGCCTCGTGGCTTTCGATGGCACCCTCGAGGCTTTCACGAAGGCCCACATCGCGGTTTCGTCCAAACCGGCTGCGCAAACGTTGCCAGAGGCTTTCGCGGGTTGCGTCGGAGGGCGTACCGCCCGTGTTTTCAGTGTCGCTCATAGGGATCGGATATGCCCAGACCTTTCAGGATGCGCGTCTCGAGCGATTCCATTTCCTGGGCCTCGGCCTCGGTTTCATGGTCGTAACCCAGAAGATGCAAGGTGCCATGAATGATAAGGTGGGCGGTGTGGTCGCGCAATGTCTTGTCCTGCTCACCGGCTTGGCGGGCGATTATCCCATGGGCCAACACGATGTCGCCGAGGGGGCGCGCTTCACCCTCCGGCACAGGCAGGTCATCGGGGGTTGGAAACGACAACACGTTGGTGGGCTTGTTCTGGCCACGCCATTCCCCGTTTATGGCTGCAATGGCGTCGTCGTCAGTGAACAGCACGGCAACCTCACAGGCCCCGTCCGCATATTCAGTTCCTGCGAGCGCAGCCTCGACGCAGGCACGCACCAATGGCTCCAGGCCGTGAAGCTCCAGCCACGCCTGGTCCTCGACGTCGATGGACACGGTCATTTCTTCGGTTTCGGCACCTTTTTGTCGTAGGCAGCAACGATGCGGCCCACCAGCGCATGACGAACAATGTCGGCATTGTTGAAACCAACCGATGCAACGCCCGAGACGCCTTTCAGCACCGATACCGCATCCGCCAGCCCAGAAGATACGCCGGATGGAAGATCAACCTGCGTCGGGTCCCCCGTCACCACCATTCTGCTTCCTTCGCCCAGACGGGTGAGGAACATCTTCATCTGCTGTGGCGTGGTGTTCTGGGCCTCATCGAGGATGATGAAGGCAGAAGACAGGGTGCGGCCGCGCATGAAGGCGAGCGGAGCGATCTCGATCTGGTTTTCGGCGATACCCTTTGCGACCAGGCTCGCGGGCATCATGTCGTAGAGGGCGTCATAGAGCGGACGGAGATAGGGATCGACCTTCTCCTTCATGTCGCCGGGCAGGAAGCCCAGTCGCTCACCAGCCTCGACGGCGGGGCGCGAGAGGACGATGCGGTCTACTTCGCCATTCATCAGCGCCTCGGCAGCGCAGGCAACGGCGAGATAAGTCTTGCCCGTGCCTGCCGGACCAATGCCGAACACCAGCTCATGCTTGCGGATGGCCTCGATATAGGCACCCTGGGTGGGCGTACGCGGCATCACCAGCTTGCGGCGGGTGCGGATGGCTCCGCCCGGTACGTTGGTTTCCTGAGCCTCGCGCATGCGAATTGCCCCTTCGACCTCGCCCTTGGTGATGTCGAGCCCACGCCGGGCGCGGTTGTAAAGCGCCATCAGCACGTCACGAGCCGCATTGCGCCCCGAATCAGTGCCGCGCACGGCAAGCCTGTTGCCGCGCGGCGTGATGTCGACGCTGAGCCGGTGCTCGAGCACGGCGAGGTTCTCGTCGTGCTCGCCGCAGAGCAATGATAACAACCTGTTATCGTCGAAGGAGAGGGTGAGGATTTCCGAATTCTCTTGCCGGGAGCCGGGGTGGTGGCTGCCGATCTGGGCCGCAGTGACGGGCGGATTCAAGGAATCGATTCTCCGTGTTTAGACTGCACGGGCATAATGGCCCGAAAGACTGTTGGTTCCAACCCCTGATATGTGGGTATCCACGATCGTCCCGATAAGTCGCGGATCGGCCTCGAGATGGACAGCCTGGAGATAGGGGGATCGGCCGACCAGCTGCCCGGGATCGCGGCCAGGCTTTTCCAGCAGCACGGCCAGTGTCCGGCCCACCATAGCGGCGTTGAAGGCCGTCTGCTGCGCATGAATGACGGCTTGAAGCTCCTGCAGCCGCGCCGATTTCTCGCTCTCTGCAACCTGCCGGTCACTTTCGGCGGCTGGCGTTCCCGGACGGGGCGAATACTTGAACGAATAAGCGCCAGCGTATCCAACATGGTGAACAAGCTTGAGTGTCGACTCAAAATCTGCATGCGTCTCACCCGGGAAGCCGACGATAAAATCCCCTGACAAGGCAATATCGGGGCGCACAGCGCGAATTCTTTCAACCAGCCTTAAGTATTCATCCACAGTATGTCCGCGATTCATCGCCTTCAGTATCGAATCGCTTCCAGATTGGACCGGAAGATGCAGATAGGGCATCAATTTGGAATTTTCGGCATGGGCTGCGATCAGGTCGTCTGTCATATCGCGTGGATGACTGGTGGTGTAGCGCAGCCGTTCGATACCATCGATGCGTGACAGTTGGGCGACGAGTCCCGCCAGACCGATGGCGCGCCCCCCTATGTCGAGTCCGTGGTAGGCGTTGACGTTCTGGCCAAGCAGCGTGAACTCTTTCACCCCCTGCTCCGCCATCCGTCGCGCTTCCGCCAATACCTGTTCAACGGGTCGGGAGAACTCTGCGCCGCGGGTGTAGGGCACCACGCAAAAGCTGCAGAACTTGTCGCAGCCCTCCTGAACCGTCAGGAACGCCGCAACGGCTTTGCGTGGCAGAGCCTTGGCATCCAGGCCCTCGAACTTATCTTCAGCCGGGAACTCGGTTTCGACCACGGCGCGTCCGCCCTCGCGTCGCCGAGCCAGCAGCTGCGGCAGCCGATGGTAGGTCTGGGGCCCGAAGACGAGGTCCACCGCAGGCGCCCGCTTGACGATCTCTTCACCTTCAGCCTGCGCCACGCATCCTGCCACGGCGATCAGCGTCTCGGCACCCTGCCCTGCCCGGTCCTGCTTCATCCGCCGGAGCTTGCCCAGCTCGGAATAGACCTTTTCCGCCGCCTTCTCGCGAATATGGCAGGTGTTGAGGATGACGAGGTCGGCCTCTTCGGGATGGCTCGTCTCGGCATAGCCCAGGGGCACGAGCACATCACGCATGCGCTCGCTGTCATAGACGTTCATCTGGCAGCCATAGGTCTTGACGAAGACCTTCTTGGGGGCGTCATCCATCAAGCGAGGCCTCTAGCGGATTTTGGACGGGTGGTGAAGCGCTAGTGCCAAACCTCGCCGCACCTGCTCCTCGGCATGGCGCGCCAGCCCCTTGCGGTTCAGCTCGCCGCCGAGCGACAGTGGCGGATGGCAGATCACGACCACCTCGATGGGTCCTGCACGCAATGCTCCCAGCAGATGCGGGGTGAGGTCCATGTCGCCGTACCAGGCATAGGCTGGCAGCAGTCTCCGTGTCATCGGCAGGTTGCGGTGGCCGCGATAGGCAAGCGTCACCGGCTGCACCAGCACCTCGGGCACCTCTGCCACGCCGAAGAACGAACTCTTGAAAGGCAATACGCTGCGTCCGTCGCCGGACGTTCCCTCGGCAAACAACACCATGATGTCGCCCGCTTCCAGCCGCTGGCGCAGCTCGTCGCGTGATCCGCCCGTCGCATGGCGGCGGTTGCGGTCGACGAAGATGGTGCGCTGCAGCCTTGCCAGGCTGCCGAAGAAGGGCCAGCTGCCGACTTCCTTCTTGGCGATGAAGGAGAGCGGCGCCACCGAACTCAGCACCACGATGTCGAGCCAGCTGACATGGTTGCTGGCGATCAGCAGGGGGCCTTGCCCCGGCGCCGCACCGACGACCTCCACTCTTACATCCAGGATGCGTCGCACGAGGCGGTGGTAATGCATCGGAAGAACGCGTGCCATGCGCGGCCAGATCCACACGAAAAACTGCTGGAGCGGCATAAGGGGCAGGGTGAGAGCCAGGAAAAGGATGAGCGCCACCCAGGGCCGCAACCTGCTCATGGGGTGATTTCGCGCCGCATGACAATTGCATCCTCGTCGCGGCCGCGGCTCCGGTAATAACCCTTGCGGCGTCCTGCTTCAGCGAAGCCCATTGCCACGTAGAGGCGAAGCGCGGCAGCGTTTGATGCGGCGACCTCGAGGAAGAGGTGCCGCACACCCTTCTCGGTCAGCGCCACCATATGCTGCGCGAGGAGCTGGCGTGCCACGCCGCGCCGCTGAGCCGAGGGCCTGGTGCCTATGGTGATGATCTCAGCCTCGTCCATCGCACGCCGGGTGACGATCAATCCCAATGGCTCGTCGCTTTGCCTTGCAATTGCGGCATCGGTTCCGGGCGTGAGCAACATCTCCGTGAAGGCCAGACGTGTCCAGCCCTCTTCGAAGATTTCCCCATGCAGTTCTGCCATGAGTTCCGCCGCGGCCGGTCCCATGTCTTCAATGCTCAGCAAACCGATTTTCCGAAGAGCCGAGGCTTGAGGCTTTGCGTCCGGTGCCCGGAGGTAGAGCGGCAGCGGCATTTCGGCCGGCGTAACAATGGCGGCCAGCCTGGCAAAGTGCGCGGCAACGGGCATGTCACCGGCAAGCGACAAGGCAAGATCGTTGCGACGACTTCCCGCGATCACTGCCTGTGCAGCCGTGCCCAGCACCAGCGTCTCGCTCGGGACATCTGCCGCTGCCGCCGCGGCAGTGGTGACATGCGGCGGCATCAGCTGACGGTGGTGGGCGTCAAACATGGCAGCGTAGATCTCGTCATTGCGAGCGTCGGAAGCAACGAGCAGGTGGACCCTTTGCGTTTCATTGGCAGCGATTGCCGCGAGACTGTCGATGCCCACCACCGGGATGTTGCGCGCCAGTCCAAGACCGCGGGCGAAAGCGAGACCGATGCGTACACCGGTGAAGGTGCCCGGCCCCGTCGTGACGGCAATCCGGTCGATCTCTGAAAGGGCGAGCCCCGAAGTCTTGACCACCTTCGCCACCATGGGCGGCAACGCCTCGGCATGGCCGCGCTCCATCGCCGCGAAGTCTGCGGCAAGGGGAAGGGCGCTGTCGGTGTCGACGATGGCGGCGGAGCAGCCGGCCATCGTCGTGTCGAGGCTGAGGATCTTCATAGGCCGGCGTGATAGGCCGCCCCGGGGCCACGCGTCAAACGGCGCGGACTTCGCTCACTTCCGGAACGAAGTGGCGGAGCAGGTTTTCGATGCCGTGCTTCAGCGTAGCGGTGGAGGAGGGGCAACCCGCGCAGGATCCCTTCATGTTGAGATAGACGACACCCTCGCGAAAACCGTGGAAGGTGATGTCGCCACCATCCTGCGCCACGGCAGGGCGCACGCGCGTATCGAGCAGCTGCTTAATGGTGCTGACCACTTCGGCGTCGCCTTCCTCGAAGAATTCATCGCCTGGAGCTTCTGCCTTGGGCGACTCGCCCAGCAGCACGGGGGCCCCGGACAGATAATGGTCCATGATCAATCCGAGGATGGCCGGCTTCATGTGCTGCCATTCCGCACCCGAACGGGTGACGGTGATGAAGTCCTGCCCAAGGAACACACCTGACACGCCGTTGACCGTGAAAAGCTTTTGGGCGAGCGGCGATTCCGCCGCGGTATCGGCATCCCGGTAGTCGCGCGTACCCCCGGGCAGTACGGCCTTGCCTGGCAGAAACTTCAGCGTGGCGGGATTGGGAGTGGCTTCCGTCTGAATGAACATGTCCGATTCCTCTACTCGGGAATTATATAGCGCGAGTTTAGAATCATTTCAAACTGTTCCAGCGTGACAAGCCGCCCCTGTCGTCTCACGAGACGATGAAGCCGACGATCTCGCGAGCCTTGCGCATGATCGGCGCGGCAATCGCGCGTGCCCGGTCGGATCCATTCTTCAGCACGCTCTCGACGTAGGGTCGGTCGGCCTGCAACCTCTTGGTTTCCTCGCCCACCGGGCCGAGCTTGGCCACTGCGAGGTCCGCCAGGGCATTCTTGAACACCGAGAACTGTCCGCCGCCATACTGGCCCAGCACCTTCTCCACGCTTTCGCCGGAGAGGGCTGCGTAGATGCCCGTCAGATTGTCGGCTTCCGGCCGATTCTTGAGACCCGCTGCCTCGGTCGGCAGCGGCTCGGGGTCGGTCTTGGCCTTGCGGATCTTCTTGGCGATGGTGTCGGCATCGTCCGTCAAGTTGAGGCGCGACAGGTCGGAAGGGTCCGACTTCGACATCTTCTTGGTGCCATCGCGCAGGCTCATGACGCGCGTCGCCGGGCCGGTGATGTAGGGCTCCGGCGGCACGAAGAACACGCCGTCCTCGATCCCCGCCGCCTTGATGGCATCGGCGTAGTCGAGGTTGAACTTGATGGCGATGTCGCGGGCGAGCTCGAGATGCTGCTTCTGGTCCTCGCCCACCGGTACGTGGGTGGCGTGGTAGCCGAGGATGTCGGCCGCCATCAGCACCGGGTAAGTGTAGAGACCCACCGAGGCGGCCTCCTTGTCCTTGCCGGCCTTTTCCTTGAACTGCGTCATGCGGTTCAGCCAGCCGATGCGGCCGGTGCAGCCCAAGATCCAGGCAAGTTCGGCGTGCTCGGCCACCTGCGACTGGTTGAAGATGATGCTCTTCTTGGGGTCGAGGCCGCAGGCGAGATAGGCCGCCGTCACGTCGACGATGGCGCGGCGCAGCTCCTTGGGGTCCTGCCACACGGTGATCGCGTGCATGTCGACCACGCAATAGATGCACTCATGTGTATCCTGCATGTGGATCCAGTTCAGCATGGCGCCGAGGTAATTGCCGAGATGCAGGTTGCCGGTCGGCTGCATGCCGGAAAAGACGCGCGGGACGAACTTGGACATGAGGAACCCTCTTGATCGGAAGCGGGCCGCTTATGCCCGCAAACGGCGGTCCTGAAAAGAGCCTCGCGCATGGCTTGCCTTCCCCGCCGCGACACGGTCTAAACGGCCCATGCCAGAGCTTCCGGAAGTCGAAACCGTCATGCGGGGTCTGAAGCCGGTGCTGGAGGGCCGCCGCATCGAAGCGGTGAACCTCCGGCGCGCCGGCCTGCGCTTTCCCTTTCCGGAGGGCTTCGCCGAACGCCTCAGCGGACGCCGCGTCACCGGGCTGTGGCGGCGCGCCAAATACATCCTGGCGGGGCTCGACTCAGGCGACGTGCTGCTCGTCCACCTCGGCATGACCGGGCGCTTCACGGTGTTCACGGGGCAGGGTGCGCGCAACCTCGGCGAATTCTATTTCGAGACGGCGGCGGGCGAGGCCGGGCAGGGGCCGCATGACCATGTCGTGCTCGCCCTCGAGGACGGCACGCGCGTCATCTACACCGATCCGCGCCGCTTCGGCATCATGGACCTCTTCCCCGAGGCCGAGGCCACGACCCACAAGCTCCTCGGCGGCATCGGCGTCGAGCCGCTGGGCAATGAGTTCAACGTCGCGTACCTGGCCGAACGCTTCCGCGACAAGGCCGCACCACTCAAGGCGGCGCTGCTCGACCAGCATATCATCGCCGGACTCGGCAACATCTATGTCTGCGAGGCGCTCTACCGGGCGCGCCTGTCGCCCCGCCGCAAGGCGCGCACGCTGGTGAAGAAGAAGGGCCACGATCCGCGCCTCGACGAACTCGTCCGCCATGTGCGCGAGGTGTTGGCGGAGGCCATCACCGCCGGCGGCTCGACCCTGCAGGACTTCGCCCACACCGATGGCGCCGCAGGCGCCTTCCAGCAGCGCTTCCTCGTCTATGACCGCGAGGGCGAGCCCTGCATGAGCTGTGGAGCACCAATCGAAAGGCTTGTGCAGTCGGGCCGTTCCACCTTCTATTGCCGCCACTGCCAGAAATAGGACGGACGCCATGGCCTACCAGAACATCATCGTCGAGACCCGCGGCAAGGTCGGGCTCGTCACCCTCAACCGGCCGCAGGCGCTCAACGCCCTGAACGAGGCGCTGATCGCCGAGCTGAACGAGGCGCTCAGCGGTTTCGAGTCGAATCCCGACATCGGCTGCACCGTCATCACCGGCAGCGAGAAGGCCTTCGCCGCCGGTGCGGACGTGAAGGAGATGGCGGAGAAGACCTATGTCGAGTCCTATCTCGGCCGTTTCCTCGATGGCTGGACGCGAATCTCGGAAACCCGCAAGCCGGTGATCGCCGCGGTGTCGGGCTTCTGCCTCGGCGGCGGGCTGGAACTCGCCATGATGTGCGACTTCATCATCGCGTCGGAGACGGCGCGCTTCGCGCTCCCCGAGATCACGCTGGGCATCATGCCGGGCGCCGGCGGCACGCAGCGCCTGCCGCGCTTCATCGGCAAGGCCAAGGCGATGGACCTGATCCTCACCGGCCGCATGATGGATGCGGCCGAGGCCGAGCGCTGCGGCCTCGTCGCCCGCGTCGTGGCGCCCGACAAGCTCGTGGACGAGGCGCTCGCCGCCGCCGCCAAGGTCGCCTCCTTCTCGCTGCCCATCGTCATGATGGCCAAGGAGACGGTGAACCGGGCGCAGGAAAGCTCGCTCAGCGAGGGCGCGCGCTTCGAGCGCCGCCTGTTCCTCTCGATGTTCGCCACCGAGGACCAGAAGGAAGGCATGAAAGCCTTCATCGAGAAGCGCAAGCCGACCTTCCGCAATCGGTGAGCGCGGCGCCCCGGCTCACGCCGGATAGATCACGCCCTTCTTGACGATGATGTTGCCATAGAGCCGCGGCTCGCTCGAGGCGACGATGGCGAAGCAGGCCCTCACCTTGTTGTAGAAGGCATCGCCCACCAGCGGCACGATCTTCTGCGTGGGCTCGTGCTTCAACAGCACGGCGGTGAAATCCTCGAACACCGGCTCCATGCGCTTCGGGTCCATGTGGGCGGCCGGCCGCCACACCGCCTCCGGCACCATGTCGTCGACCGGCATCACCGAGAGGATGGCATCGAGGATGCGCGGCGCACCGTGGCCGTCGAGCCGCACCACGCGCTTTCCGTGCTCCTCGGCGGGATAGTTGCCGTCGACGATGGCGATCTCGTCGCCATGCCCCATGGCGCGCAGCACGCGCAGGAGATCCGGGCTCAGCAGCGGATCGATACCCTTGAGCATCAGGCCTTCTCCTTGAACAGCACATTCCGGTTGATGATGAAATTGTCGAACAGCGGCAGGCTCGCCGCGCCCAGGGCGCGTGCATCGGCACCGATGGTGCCCTCGAGAACGGGAAATTCGGCGAGGCCCTGGCGGTCGACCTGTGCCAGGGCGTCCTGCACCGCCGCGACGAAGCGGGCGCGCACGCGCAGCGGCACGGCGCCATCGATGATGATGGCCGAGCAGTCGAGCACCGCCATGACTCCGGCCGCAGCGACGGCGACGTCGCGCGCGGCGCGCGCCAGCCAGTCGTCGAGCGCCGCGCCCGCGCCCTGCCATTCGGCGAGGTCGCGCCACAGCAGTTCGGGATCGCCGCCGTCGCGGCGGATGTCGCGCTCGAGGGCGGCGAGCGAGGTCGTGTGCACCAGCTGTTCCGACCTGCCCTGGTCGGATGTCACCGGGAAGGAGGCGAGCGCGCCGGCATTGCCGTGCCGCCCGAGATAGAGGCTGCCGTTCAGCACCACGCCGCCGCCGATGAAATAGCCGAGATAGAAATAAGCGAAGTCCTGCAGGTCGCGGCCGCGGCCGAACAGCAGTTCCGCCGCACAGGCCGCCGAGGCGTCGTTGCAGAAATGGATGGGCCAGGTGAAGTGCCTGGCGATCTCGGCCTGAAGGTCGAAGTCCTTCCACGCCATCAGCACGTCGGCGGGAGCCCCCACGTCCTCGGCCCAGTTCCACAATTCGAAGGGGGCGGCGATGCCCATGCCGCTGATGCGGCCGCGCTGCTCGGGCGAAAGGCCCGCCACCAGTTCCTCGATGCCCGAGGTCACGAAGCCCATCATCTCGCCGGGCGAGGGGAACGTGTAGGGGCGGTGGATGGTGTGGCGGACATTGCCCGCGAGGTCGAGCAGCATCAGGTCGCCCGAGCGCCGCCCTACCTTGAGGCCGATCGAGAAGGCGCCGTTGGCATCGAGTTCGAACGGCACCAGCGGCTGGCCCACCTTGCCGCGCTGCGGGCTGCGGCGCTTGAGCAGGCCATCGGACTCGAGCTGGCGCACGATCACCGAGACGGTCTGGGCCGAGAGTCCGGTGAGCCGCGCCATCTCCGCCTTGGGCAGCTGGCCGTGCAGGCGGACAAGCGAGAGGATCAGCCGTTCGTTGTAAAGCCGGACGCCGGTCTGGGTCGTGCCGCGCGAAAGCTCGGGGTAGCTTTCCCCGCGCGTGCCGCTGGCCCATTCGATCGACATGGCAGTCCCATTCCCTGAGCAGAAGGCACCCAGATTTCCAGCAGCCCGGGGGACTGTCAATCAATAAATCATTCGGGTTTATTTATTGACAGGGGTCGAGATTTGAGTTGAGAATGCGGCATGTGCAGGAGTGTGGATGGACTGTCCCCTCTCGCACCGGTAGCAACTGAACTCCACTTAACCCCTTGATAAGGGGACAACAAACTGATGGGAGGCCTATGTGAAGACCCTTTTCAAAGCTGCTCTGCTCGGCGCTGCGGCGACCGCTGTTTTCGCCGTCACCCCCGCTTTCGCGGCTGACAGCGTCTGCCTGATCACCAAGAACAACACCAACCCCTTCTTCGTGAAGATGAAGGAAGGTGCAGAAGCCAAGGCCAAGGAACTCGGCATCGAGATTCAGGCCTTCGCCGGCAAGGTCGACGGTGACGCCGGCCCGCAGATCGAAGCCATCGAGAACTGCGTCGCCTCGGGCGCCAAGGGCATCCTGATCACCGCGTCGAACGACTCGGTCATCCCCGCCCTCAAGGAAGCCCGCGGCAAGGGCCTGCTCGTGATCGCCCTCGACACGCCGATCGGCGACAAGGACGCCGCCGACTCGACCTTCGCCACCGACAACTTCCAGGCCGGCGTGCTCATCGGCAAGTGGGCCAAGGCCCAGCTCGGCGACAAGGCCGCCACCGCCAAGATCGGCATGCTGGACATCAACAAGGACAACATCTCGGTCGACGTGCTGCGTGACACCGGCTTCCTCACCGGCTTCGGCATCGAGGTTCCGGACGGCAAGGTGCTCGGCTCCGAGAAGGATCCGCGCGTGATCGGCCACGAAACCTCGAACGCCAACCCCGAGGGCGGCCTCAAGGCGGCGGAGAACCTCCTCGCCAAGGACCCGGACATGAACGTGATCTACACGATCAACGAGCCGGCCGCCGAGGGCGCCTACCAGGCCATGAAGGCCGCAGGCAAGGAAAACCAGGCGATCATCGTGTCGGTCGACGGCGGCTGCCCGGGCGTGCAGAACGTCAAGGGCGGCGTCATCGGCGCCACCTCGATGCAGTTCCCGCTGCTGATGGCCTCGAAGGGCGTCGAAGCCATCGCCGCCTTCGCCAAGGACGGCACCAAGCCGGCCAACTCCGAAGGCCTGACCTTCTTCAACACCGGCGTCCAGCTGATCACCGACAAGCCGGTGGACGGCCTCGACTCCAAGACCTCGGAAGAAGGCCTGAAGATCTGCTGGGGTTGATCCCCGGCCGGATTTTCTGAGTTGAACAGCGTGAGGGGCGGCCTTAACGTCGCCCCTCATACAAGATGCGGGGAAACACCCGCACGCGTCTTCGCACTGGGGTAGGGAACATGAGCGACACCGGTCAGCCGACGAAAACCGTTTCCGATTTTGAGGCGACGCTCACCAAGGCCGACGCCACCGTCGCCTCCTTCGACACCGAGCACCTGAGCGGGCTGCAGAAGCTCCGCATCTTCCTGCAGGCCTATCCGGTCGCCGTCCCGATCTTCGTCCTCGTCCTGTCGCTCGTCCTGTTCTCCTTCACCACCGAGGGCCGGATCGTCGAGCCCGGCAACCTCTCGACCATCCTCAAGCAGATCACGCCGATCGGCATCGTCGCCATCGCGCAGACCATCATCATCCTCACCGCCGGCATCGACCTGTCGATCGGCGCCATCATGGTGCTGGCCTCCATCATCATGGGCAAGCTCGCCGTGCAGGCGGGCGTTCCCACGCCTGCCGCCATGGCCATCGGCTTCTTCGCCGGCGGCCTCATGGGCTATTTCAACGGATTCCTTGTCACCCGCCTGCGCTTGCCCCCCTTCATCGTCACACTCGGTACGCTCTACATCTTCCAGGCGCTGAAGCTCTGGTACTCGAACTCGGAATCGATCCGCAACGTCGACACCGAGGCCACCGCCCCGCTGCTCATCTGGTTCGGCAAGGTCATCTCCGTCGCCGGCTTCCAGATCCTCTACGGCACCGTCGCATTCTTGCTGCTGGCCTGGCTGATGAGCTACATCCTGCGCCACACCGCCTGGGGCCGCCATGTCTATGCGGTGGGCGACGACATCAATGGCGCCATGCTCTCGGGCGTGCAGACCGACAAGGTGCTGCGCTCGGTCTACTCGGTGGCGGGCGTCATCGCCGCCTTCGCCGGTCTCGTGCTCATCGGCCGCGTCGGCGGCACGGTCACGCCGCTCGCCGGTGAAACGGCGAACCTCGACTCGATCACCGCCGTGGTGATCGGCGGCACCTCGCTGTTCGGCGGCCGCGGCACCATCGCCGGCTCGGTCCTCGGCGCCATCATCGTCGGCGTGTTCCGCTTCGGCCTGTCGCTCTCCAGGGTCGACGTGCTGTGGCAGGACTTCACGGTCGGCATCCTGATCATCGCGGCCGTCGCCATCGACCAGTGGATCCGCAAGGCTTCGACCTGAGACATCAACGCTTCAAGCACGGGCACCCGTCATGACCACCACCGTCGAACCGATCCTCACGACGCGCAACCTGGTGAAGCGCTATGGCCGCGTCACCGCGCTCGATCACTGCAATTTCGATCTCTATCCCAACGAGATCCTCGCGGTGATCGGCGACAACGGCGCCGGCAAGTCCACCCTGATCAAGGCCATCTGCGGCGCCGTCACACCGGACGAAGGCGAGATCAAGCTCGACGGCAAGACCGTGCATTTCAAGTCGCCGCTCGAGGCGCGCAATGCCGGCATCGAGACCGTGTACCAGAACCTCGCGTTGTCGCCGGCGCTGTCGATCGCCGACAACATGTTCATGGGTCGCGAGATCCGCAAGCCGGGCTTCCTCGGCAGCGTGCTGAAGAAGCTCGATCACAAGGCCATGGAAAAGATCGCGCGCGACAAGCTCACCGAACTGGGCCTGATGACCATTCAGAACATCGGCCAGGCGGTGGAAACCCTGTCGGGCGGCCAGCGCCAGGGCGTTGCCGTGGCACGCGCCGCGGCCTTCGGCTCCAAGGTCGTCATCATGGACGAGCCCACCGCCGCCCTGGGCGTCAAGGAATCGCGCCGCGTGCTCGAACTGATCCTCGACGTGAAGCGCCGCGGCCTGCCGATCGTGCTGATCTCGCACAACATGCCGCATGTCTTCGAGGTGGCGGACCGCATCCACATCCACCGCCTCGGCAAGCGCCTCTGCGTCATCAACCCGAAGGACTTCACCATGTCCGACGCGGTGGCCTTCATGACTGGCGCCAAGACGCCGCCGCCCGAGCTGATGGCGGCCTGACCGACCGGAAACGCCGCCTCAGCGCGGCGTTTTCTTTTCCTGGCTCCGCTTGTGCGCGGCGAGCGCCATCATCCGCCGATCGCGCCAGGCGGTGGCCTCTCCCAGCTTCTCCTTCGGCACCACCGCGCGGCGCTCCGCATCCAGCTTCGCACCGATGCCATCGGGCCAGGGCTTGGCCGCTGCCTGGCTGTCGCCGACGCGGCGAATGGTCGGCCCGTAGCGCTCGAGATAGTCGGCGATGCCGTTGGGGGCATTGAGGTCGATGGTCTCGATCGGCCCCATGAAGCTCCAGCGCAGCGCCAGCCCGTCCTTGATGGTCTTGTCGAGGTCCTCGGCCGTCACATAGTCCTCGGCGATCAGCCGGAAGGCCTCGTTCAGCACCGCAAGCTGCAGCCGGTTCAGGATGAAGCCCTCGATCTCGCGCTTCACCACGATCGCCGACATGCCGCAGCTCACCATGAAGTCACGGGTCCGTTCGATGACTTCGGGTGAGGTGAAGTCGCCGCCGCACAGTTCCACGATGGGCGCAAGGTGCGGCGGGTTCAGGGGATGCGACACGAGGCAGCGCTGCCGCGCCGCAAGCGACCCAAAGATGATCGACGGCATGATGGCCGAGGTCGAACTCGAGATGATGGCATCGGACGGGGCGAGCCGCTCCACCTCGGCGAAGAGCGCCTGCTTCGGTTCGGCGCGCTCGACGATGTTCTCCTGGATGAAGCCCACGCCTTTCACGGCCTCGGCAAGGTTCGTCGCACCCGAAATCCGCGCCAGCACCTGATCGGCATTGTCGATCAGGCCCGCTTCTGCCATTTCGGGCAGGGTCCTCGCGATGTGGGCCAGCGCCTTGTCGACTTGCGCCGGGTCCTGATCCCACAGCACCACATCGTGGCCGCCGCGGGCGAAGACCATCGCCCAGGAACGGCCGATCAGGCCCGAACCGAGGATCGCCGCCTTCACCGCGGCACCGGGGCGTCTTGGTGCAGCAGGCCTTCCGCCTTCAGGTCCTTCCACAGCGCCTTCGGAATCTTCGCATCGAGCGTCGCCACATTGAGCGCCACCTCCCTAGGGCTCACGCCGCCGGGGATCACGCTCACCACGTTCTTGTGGTGCATGGGGAAGCGCAGCGCCGCCTGGGCGAGCTTCACCTTGTGCCGGCGGCAAACCGCCTCGATCCTCGCCACGCGGTCGAGGATCGCCTTGGGTGCGCGGTCATAATTGTACCAGGCACCGGGCTTCGGCCCGGTGGCGAGGATGCCCGAATTGTAGGGGCCACCCAGCACGATGCCGATGCCGCGCTTCTCGCATAGCGGCAGGAAGGAGTTGAGCGACTCCTGTTCGAGCAAAGTGTAGCGCCCGGCCAGCAGGAAGATGTCGACATCGGAATTGCGGGTAAGGATCTCGCACACCTCCCACTCGTTCACGCCGCCGCCATAGGCCTTGATCACCTTCTCGCTGCGCAGCTTGTCGAGCGCCTTGATGCCGCTGTTGAGGATGGTCTTCACATGAGCGTCGCGCGCCGCGACGGTCTTGTGGTTGAACACGTCGACGTCGTGGATGAACACCACGTCGATCGAATCGACGCCGAGGCGCTCCAGCGAGAATTCGATCGAGCGCATGAAGCCGTCATAGCTGTAGTCGTAGATTTCGCGGCGCGACGGCGTGTCGAAGAACTTGCCGATGCCGGTGCGCTGTTTCGGGTCGCACACCTCGAGCAGGCGGCCCACCTTGGTGGACAGTACGTAGTCCTTGCGTTTCTTGCCGAACAGGAAGCGATTGAGGCGGGTCTCCGACAGGCCGAGGCCATAGAGCGGCGCCGTGTCGTAGTATCGGATGCCGGCCTTCCAGGCGGCCTCGAGCGTCTTCTGCGCCTCTTCCGGGTCGACTGCCTTGTAGAGATTGCCAATCGGCGCCGTGCCGAAACCGAGTTCGGTGAAGCTGATGGTCGCGCCCGATGGCGCCTTGAAATTCCGCTTCTTCACGCGTCTGGTCCTCCCGTGCTGTTGAGATCGGCGAAAAGCTCCGGCCTTTCGCGCGCGAATGTTTCGAGTTCCGCCATCACCGCATCGAGATGGCCATACATGGCCCTGGCCGCGGCCTCGCCGTCATGCGCTTCCAGCGCGGCGACGATGGCCTTGTGTTCGGCGAGCGTCAGCTCGAGGCGGCGCCTGGTGTTGAGCAGGCGGCGCACCCGGTCGAGGCCGAGGCGTGCCGTCTCGGTGGCGCTGCGCACCCGCTCGAAACCGAGGTGGTCCTGCAACAGGGCATGGAAGGCGAGGTCGAAACCGTGGAAGCCCTTCAGGTCCTCCGCCTCGATCGCCGCCTTCTGGTAGCGCAGGTTGCTGGCAAGCTGGTCGAGGAGCGCAGGCGAGGCCTGGGCGGCGAGCCGCCGCACCGTCTCGACCTCGAGCGCCCGGCGCAGGAACATGTTCTCGCGCGTGTCGGAGATCTTGATCAGCGCCACGCGCGAGCCGCTCTGCGGGATGATGTCGACGAGGCCCTCCGCCGCCAGCCGGTTCATCGCCTCGCCGACGGGAAAGCGCGACACGCCCATGCGCCCGGCGATCGCCTGCTTGTCGAGGAATTCGCCCGGCTTCAGGTCGAGCTGCACGATGGCCTCGCGCAAGGCGGCGTGGACGCGGGCGGTGGCGCCCTTGGCGGCGGTCCGCCCCGGGCTCAAGAAATCATAGGTGACGGCGGCCACTGGCATGCTAACATGTTAGCGATATTCCCAAGGCGGGCAAGCCCCGCAACATTGAAGCGAGTCTCCCGATGATTGCAACCGTGCCGAAAACGCCCCGCATGCTCCGTCTCTCGCCGGCCGACAACGTTCTCGTCGCCATCGACACCGTCGACAAGGGCGCGACCGCGCCGGAAGGCATCACCGCGCTGGACCGCATCGGCAAGGGCCACAAGATGGCATCTGCCGCGATCAAGTCCGGCGATGCGGTGCGCAAGTTCGGGCAAATCATCGGCTTCGCGAAGCAGGACATCCCGCAGGGCGCCTGGGTGCACGAGCACAACACCGGCATGCAGGATTTCGACCGCGACTACGCCTTCGCACAGGATGCGAAGCCGGAGGACATCCTGCCCCTCGCCCAGCAGGCCACCTTCCACGGTTACCGTCGCGCCAACGGCAAGGTGGGAACGCGCAACTACATCGGCGTGCTCACCTCGGTGAACTGTTCCGCCACCGTCGCGGGGTTCATCGCCGAGGAGGTGAAGCGTTCGGGAATGCTCAATGATTACCCGAACATCGACGGCATCGTCGCACTCAAGATGGACAATGGCTGCGTCGTCGACTACCGCGGCGTGATCTTCGACATCCTGAAGCGCACCGCCTGGGGCTATGCCACCAATCCCAACATGGGCGGCGTGCTGATGGTGGGGCTGGGCTGCGAAGGATTCCAGATCCCGCGCTTCAAGGAAGCCTATGGCGTGGTGGAGAACGAAACCTTCCGTACCATGACGATCCAGGAGACGGGAGGCACGAAAAAAACGGTTGCAGCGGGCGTCGAGGCCATCCGCGCCATGCTGCCGCACGTCAACAACGTGAAGCGCGAGACGTGCCATGCCTCGGAACTCATCGTGGCGCTCCAGTGTGGTGGATCAGATGGTTACTCAGGCATCACCGCCAACCCCGCGCTCGGCGCGGCGGTCGACATCCTGGTGCGGCACGGCGGCACCGGCATCCTCTCGGAAACGCCTGAAATCTATGGCGCGGAACACCTTCTCACGCGCCGTGCGGCCAATCGCGAGGTGGGCGAGAAACTCGTCGAGATCATCAAGTGGTGGGAAGACTACACCAGGCGCAACAACATGGAAATGAACAACAATCCGTCTCCGGGCAACAAGCTGGGCGGGCTCACGACGATTCTCGAGAAGTCGCTCGGGGCCGCCGCCAAGGGCGGCTCGACGACGCTGCGCCATGTCTACCGTTATGCCGAACCGGTGACGGGCAGGGGATTCGTTTTCATGGACACGCCGGGCTACGATCCGGTGGCCGCGACCGGGCAGGTGGCAGGCGGTGCAAACCTTCTGTGCTTCACCACCGGGCGCGGCTCCGCTTATGGCTGCAAGCCAGTGCCCTCGATAAAACTGGCAACAAATTCAGATATTTACCATCGCATGATCGACGACATGGACATCAACTGCGGCGACATTCTCGACGGTGTGTCGATCGAGGCCAAAGGCCAGCAGATCTTCGAACTGATGCTCAAGGTGGCCTCGGGCCAGAAGACCAAGTCCGAGGAGCTCGGCTACGGCGACAACGAGTATGTGCCGTGGCATGTCGGCGCGATGATGTAGGTGCATTTTTTGGTAGCTGCCCGCGTCCGTCCGGTTGCTGCCCGAGCCATCATTGCACCATGATTGCAGAACAATGGTCAGCCGCGTGGGAGACCCCGGGTTCGCCATCTGCAGGGCGAGCCCGGCGTGATCAGGCCCGCGTCCGGTGTTCCGGGGGAGTGATGGGTCGGTCGGGTAGCAAGGGTCAGGGACGGCAGCGGGCGGAGCCGCAACTGTTCGCCGGCAAGCAGGGCGGGGGCAAGGGAAAGCCTGCCAAGCCAGAAGGCGGCAAGGTCCGGGGCCGGCCCCCAGACCGTGGACCGCGCGCCAGGCGACGGCGTTCCCTGCTGTGGCCCGTCATCCGCTTCGGCATCACCCTCGCGGTGATCGGCACGCTCGGCCTTGCCGGCCTCTTCGGTTACATCTGGATGGGCCTCGACAAGCAGGGCCTGCTGAAGATCCCCGACCGAGATCCCGGCATCATGATCCTCGCCAATGACGGGTCGGTACTGGCCGAGCAGGGATCCTTCAACGGCGACGAAGTGCGCATCGCCGACCTTCCCGACTATGTGCCCAACGCCTTCATCGCCATCGAGGATCGCCGCTTTCGCAGCCATTACGGCGTCGACCCGATCGGCGTGCTGCGCGCCATGTACACCAACTATCGCTCCGGCCGCGTGACGCAGGGCGGCTCGACGCTGACCCAGCAGCTGGCCAAGAACCTGTTCCTCTCGCCCGACCGCACCATCCAGCGCAAGCTGCAGGAGGTGGTGCTCGCTCTGTGGCTGGAGAAGCACTACTCCAAGGACGACATCCTGCAGCTCTACCTGAACCGCGTCTATTTCGGCTCCGGCGCCACAGGGATCGAGAAGGCCGCACAGGTCTATTACAGGAAATCCGCCGCGGACTTGACACTCGCCGAGGCCGCGACGCTGGCGGGCGTGGTCAAGGCGCCGAGCGCCACCAACCCGATCTCTGATCCGCAGTCCGCCGCCGACCGCGCAAAGCTGGTGCTGCAGAGCATGGCGGATGCAGGCTTCATTACCGACGACGTGGCCGCTGCGGCGATCAGCAATCCGGCCGCGGCCAAGACCGACAGCTACATGTCGGCCAAGAACTTCGTCATCGACTGGATCGGCGAGCAGCTGCCGGAATTCGTCAAGGACTATCAGCAATCGCTCGTCGTCGAGACCACGATCGATCCGGCCCTCCAGAACAGCGCCGAACTCGCCGTGGCGAAGGAACTGAGCGCCCAGGGCGCGAAGCTCAAGGTTACCCAGGGCGCGATGGTGGTGATGGACGGGTCGGGCGCCGTGCTCGCCATGGTGGGTGGCAAGTCCTACAAGAAGAGCCAGTTCAACCGCGCCACCAAGGCCAAGCGCCAGCCCGGCTCATCGTTCAAGCCCTTCGTCTATCTCGCCGCCCTCGAGCACGGCTTCTCACCCGACTCGGTCGAGGTCGACGAGCCGATCAGGGTGGGCAACTGGCAGCCCGAAAACTACCGCAAGAAATATCTGGGCCCCGTGGCGCTCGAGACGGCGCTGGCGCTGTCGCTCAACACCATTTCGGTGAAGCTGGTGCTGGCCGTCGGACCCGAAGCGGTTGCCGCCGTGGCGCATCGCCTCGGCATCGTCTCGCCACTCACCGCGGATGCCTCGATCGCGCTCGGTACCTCCGAGGTGACGCCGCTCGAGCTGACCTCGGCCTTCGTGCCGTTTTCGAACGGTGGCTACCCGGTGACGGCCTATGCGGTGACGCGCATCAAGACGCGTGACGGCAAGGTGATCTACGAACGCAACGGCTCGGGCTTTCCCAAGTCGATCAGCGATAACGATCTTTACGGCATGAACCGCATGATGCACCTCGTGGTGACAGACGGCACCGGCACCAGGGCCGCCTTCCCGGGTTTCGACATCGCCGGCAAGACGGGTACCAGCCAGGATTATCGCGACGCCTGGTTCATTGGCTACACCAGCGAGCTCGTCGCCGGCGTCTGGGTGGGCAACGACGACAATTCGCCCACCAACAAGGTGACGGGCGGTCTGATTCCAGCGGTGATCTGGCGCGAGGTGATGGAGCCCGCGCATCGCGGCCTGACACCGCGGCCGCTGCCGGGCACGCCGCAAGTGGCGATGAGCGGGCCCGCCACGGTGACCGACCAGCAATATGACCAGGGCGCGGCGGAAGAGCCGGCGCCACCGGAGATCAATGCCGGGAACTTTCTTGAGCGGCTTTTCGGCAGAGGCAGTGGTGGCAATGCGGATGCCCCGAAGAAGCGCACCACCGCGCATGATCGCGCACTGCGCGACAAGCTGGACGAGCCTTAGGGAGTGAACGCAAGACCGGGCTGAATCGAGTACGTTCTCTCCCGATCACGAAGCGGGAGAAGACATTCGGCTCACACCACCACGCGGTGGACGTTCTGGCCATGGAGGCGCAGCCAGTTCCTGGCACGCGCCGCATTGGGGCAGTGGGAGAGCACGAGGCGCCAGAAGCGCGGGCTGTGATCGAGGTGGCGGAGATGCGCCACTTCATGCGCGGCCACATAGTCCAGCACGTAGTCGGGCGCGAGGATGAGCCGCCACGAGTAGGAGAGATCGCCACCTGCCGAGCAGGAGCCCCAGCGGCTGCGCTGGTCGCGGATGGTGATGCGACGGAACTTCACGCCCATGAGGGCGGCATACTTCGCCGAGGCACGTGCAAGGTCGGCGCGAGCTTCCGCCTTGAGAAAGTCGAGCAGGCGGCGTGGCAGGTGCGCAGGATCGCCCGGCACATTGATGTAGAGGCTGTCGCGGTCGGCCGTCACGATGCCACGGCGGCCGGGCACATGGCGGATGTCATGCTCGATGCCGCGCAGCGGTAGGGCGGCACCGTCCTCGAGCCGGATCAATCCGCCGCGGGCGCGCACGCGATCCTCGATCCAGCGGCGCGAGCGCTCGGTGAATTCCAGCGCGCGTGCCCGCGACACGCCGCGCGGCACGGTGACCAGCACACCGGTTCCAGTGGCATTCAGTCTGAGGACGAGGCGGCGCGCCTGGGCATGGCGCTTGAACACGACGTCGAGCACCTCGTCGCCGACGAGGAGCCGCGAAGGCTCAAGCGGTCTTGGCCCGACCGTTCGCTGAAGGCTTCTGAGCAGTCCGATCATTGGCGTTCTTATTCACGAACTCGACGATTCGCGGAACGATTTCCTTGCGGAACCGCGAGCCGTTGAACACGCCATAGTGGCCCACGCCCGGTTGCAGGTGGTGGAGCTTCTTCTCTTGAGGCAGGCTTGCGCACAGGTCCTGTGCCGCCTCGGTCTGGCCGACACCGGAAATGTCATCGCGCTCGCCTTCGATCGTCATCAGCGCGGTGCGCGTGATCTTGGTGCAGTCGACAAGAGCATTGCGGTGGGTCAGCGTGCCCTTGGGGAGATCGTGGTTGACGAAGACCTTCTCGACCGTCTGCAGGTAGAACTCGGCGGTGAGGTCCATCACCGACATGTATTCGTCGTAGAACTCGCGGTGCTTCTCGGCCGAGTCGCCGTCGCCGTCGACGAGGTGCCAGAACAGCTCGCGATGCGCGTCGATGTGGCGGTCGAGGTTCATGGTCATGAAGCCGCCGAGCTGCAGGAAGCCCGGATAGACGTCGCGCATCATGCCGGCATGCGGGGCCGGCACCTTCATGATGACGTTCTTGCGGAACCAGTCGACGCCCTTTTCCTGGGCGAGGTTGTTGACCGCGGTCGGGTTGCGGCGCGTGTCGATGGGGCCGCCCATGAGGATCATGGTCTTCGGCGCGGCAGGATCCTTCGCCGCGTTCATCAGCGCCACGGCGGCCATCACCGGCACCGAGGGCTGGCACACCGCCATGACGCTGGTGTCGGGGCCGAGGAACTGCAGGAACTCGGTGACGTAGTCGACATAGTCGTCGAGGTCGAAGCCACCCTTGGACATCGGCACGCCGCGCGCATCCACCCAGTCCGTGATGTAGGTGTCATAATGCGGGAGCATGGATTCCACCGTGCCACGCAGCAGCGTGGCATAGTGGCCCGACATGGGGGCGACTATCAGCAGCTTGTGCTGGGTCTTCGGCCTGTCCCACTGCTTCTCGAAGTTGACCAGAGTGCAGAACGGCTTGCTGACAACGTTGCGCTCCTCGACGGGAACGATGTCGTCGCCGACGATGACGTCGTTGATCTCGAAGGGCGGCTTGCCGTAGCGCCTGGTGGTGCGCTCGAACAGTTCCAGCGAGGCGGCGAGCGAGCGGCCGAACTGGGTTTCCGCGAAGGGGTTGGCAGGGCTGCGCCAGAAGTTCAGGCCTGCATCGGCCGCCGCACGCCAGGGCGCGAGCGCCGCATGATTCATCTCGTACAGATAATACAGCACAACCAGGGAACCCCTCGTTAACGCTCGACGGTAGCAAGTCCCCGGAATCGGGGCAACCCGTCATTTCTAGACTTTAGGGGGAAGTTCTAAGTGTTTCCTGCAGTTCCGCCGCGAGTTTTGCGGCATCCGTGGTGTAGGGCATGTGCTTCACGAAGCGTCCGTCCGGCCCCATCAGATAGATGATGCTGGAATGGTCCATCAGGTAGTCGGTGGCCGAGCTGCTGTTCGCCGCCTTGGCGTAGTAGGCGCGGTAGGCCTTTGCGATGCTCGCCACCTCCGCGTCCGTGCCGGTGAGGCCGACCAGGCGCGGACCGAAATTGCCGACATAGGCCTTGAGAACCTGAGGCGTATCGCGCGCCGGATCGACCGATACGAAGACGGGCTGGATGCGGTCTGCCGCCGGGCCCATCTGGTCGAGAGCTGCGGTCATCACCTGCAGCTCGGTGGGGCACACGTCGGGGCAATAGGTGTAGCCGAAGAACACCAGCATGTACTTGCCGAGGAAATCCTTCTCGGTGACCCGCCTGCCGTCCTGGTCGACCAGCGAGAAGGGGCCTCCGACGAGGGCTACGCCCGAGCCCTGCGGGCGGTGCAGCCCGCCGTTCAGGACGGCATAGCCGGCGAGCCCCGCGGCGATGAGCAGCACGAGCGCGGCGAAGATGAGAATGGGGCGGCGCGGCATCTGTCTTCTTCCTTCAATACAGCAGCACATATGTCTAGACTGACGCGGACTCAACTCAAACCAGCCGTGACGCGAAACCGCATGCTCCAGGATCTGGTGAACGCCCGCCCCGCCTCGATCGGCGCCGAGATCGGCATGTTGCGCCTGCGCACCCTCGTCAGGCTGCGCTGGCTTGCCATCGTCGGCCAGACGGGCGCCGTGCTGGGCGTGCATCTCGTGCTGGGCTTTCCGCTGCCGCTGGGCTTCTGCCTCGCCGTGATCGCGCTCAGCGCCTGGCTCAACATCTTCCTCTCCATCCGCTGGCGAAAGAGCGTCAGGCTGCAGGAGACGCATGCCGGCCTGCTGCTGGTCTATGACGTGCTGCAGCTCGCCGTGCTGCTGTTTCTCACCGGCGGTCTCGAGAATCCGTTTTCCTTCCTGTTTCTCGTGCCGGTGACCATCTCGGCCACCTCGCTGCCCAACCGCTGGACGCTGTGGCTGGGGCTGCTGGCCTTCGCCTGCGCCACTTTCCTGGCCTTCCGGCACTTTCCCCTGCCGTGGCTGCCGGGCGAAAGGTTCGAGCTGCCGGATGTCTACATCGGCGGCATGTGGGCGGCGATCGTCTGTGGCGTGGTGTTCTCGGCGATCTATGCCCGGCGCATCGCCGACGAGGCGCGGCAGATGTCGGCTGCCCTCTCCGCCACGGAGATGGTGCTGGCGCGCGAGCAACGCCTCTCGGCGCTCGACGGCATGGCGGCTGCCGCCGCCCACGAGCTGGGAACGCCGCTCGCCACCATCGCACTGGTAGCGAAGGAACTGAAGCGCGAGATGCCCCTGGACGAGCACGCCGAGGATATCGATCTCCTCATCAGTCAGACGGCACGCTGCCGCGAGATCCTGGCGAGACTCGCCAACCGCGAGGCGCAGACCGACGAGATGTACCAGCGCACCGCCATCCTCGCCATGATCGAGGACCTGGTGGCGCCGCTCCGCGGCCCGGACGCCGTCATTGCCGTGACGAGCTCCGCCGACCTCGACGACAAGGCGCTGGGCAGCGAGCCGGTGTTCCGGCGCAACCCAGCCATTACCTACGGGCTGGGCAACCTGCTCGAGAACGCCGTCGATTTCGCCGAGACCCGCGTCGAGGTGGATGCGCGCTGGACACCCGCACAGGTTTCAATCACCGTTCGCGACGATGGCCCGGGCTTTCACGAAAATGTCTTCGACCGGCTGGGTGATCCCTTCGTGACAACGCGACCCGGCTATGGCGAGGACAGCGGCGAACCAGGCCGGCACGAGGGCATGGGACTGGGCTTCTTCATCGCCAAGACGCTGCTGGAGCGCTCCGGCGCCACGGTCTCGCTGGCCAATCGGGCCGATCCGGAACACGGTGCGGTGGTGCATGTGGTCTGGCCACGCAGCCTCGTTGATCTCGGGCGCGCCTGAGAGCGTATCTGGAAGTGTTTGAACCGGCGCTCCCGAGAGGCTAGAGAGCGCAGAGGACCCATGAACCGGAAGCAGGCCGTGCCTGAATGACAAACGCCGTGATCCCTGCCGAGAAGACCCTCCTGCTGGTCGATGACGACAAGCCGTTCCTGACCAGGCTCGCCCGCGCCATGGAAATCCGCGGCTTCGAGGTTCTGATGGCGGAATCGGTGGCCGAGGGCGTGGCGCATGTGAAGCGTTCCGCACCGTCCTTCGCGGTGGTCGATCTCCGCCTTGCGGATGGCAATGGCCTCGATGTGATCGAGGCGCTGCACCAGGCCAGGCCCGAGGCCCGCGCCGTGGTGCTGACCGGCTATGGCAACATCGCCACGGCGGTGACGGCGGTGAAGCTCGGCGCCATCGACTATCTCGCCAAGCCCGCAGATGCCGATGCCGTCTATGGTGCGCTGGTGGGCGACACCGACACGCGTGCCGCCCTGCCGGACAACCCGATGTCGGCCGACCGCGTGCGCTGGGAGCACATCCAGCGTGTCTACGAACTCTGCAACCGCAACGTCTCGGAAACGGCGCGCCGCCTCAACATGCACCGCCGTACCCTGCAGCGCATCCTGGCAAAGCGCGCCCCGAAGTAGTCAGAGGGTCTCCGCCAGCGGATCGTAGAGGCCGTGCAGCCGCAGCGCCGCGGCGCGCGCGAAGGCCAGCGTCAGCGCCCTGCGCCGCGACGCATGGAGGCTCGCGGCCTCGGCGTGGCGCAGGATGTCCGCTCCCCAGCTGTCGGCCACGATGAGGCCCGCGTCCGCCGGCATGATCTCCGGTTCCATCTCGGTCGAGATGGCGAAGAACAGCCGGTCGCACCAGTCGCGGTATTCGGGCCACTTGGCATCGCAGCGGAAATCCTCCGGCGAGGACTTGATCTCGACGATCCAGATCTCGCCCGCATCGGAAATCGCCATGAGGTCCGCCCGCCGGCCCGAGGCCAGGGTGAATTCCGGCAGAACTGCGAAATTGGCGGCGCGCAGGAGGCGTGCCACCCCGCGCTGGATCATCAGTGCGGTGGCGGACTGGCGGCCGTCGGGCCGGGGTTCAGGGCGGGGGCGATCCATATTTTCCACCGGGGAGAGCATTGCACCGATTTCAGGGGCGGCAGGCTCGGTTCCATCCTATGATTGAATTATAGGCAAAGAAAAAATCCCGGCAACGGGCAACGGCGAAATGGGAGCTTTGATGATGACGCGGCGCATGCGCACAGAGCGCGATTCGATCGGCGAAATGCAGATTCCGGCGGAAGCGGACTATGGCATCCATACCGCCCGCGCGGTGGAGAACTTCCCGATCACCGGCATCACCCTCTCGCATTTTCCGGAACTGATCGAGTCGCTCGCCATGGTGAAGAAGGCGGCGGCCCTCGCCAACCGCGACTTCGGGCGGCTCAGCCCCGAGATCGCCGCCGCCATCGTATCCGCCTGCGACCTCGTCATCGCGGGCGACGAGCACAATGATTTCGTGGTCGACATGCTGCAGGGCGGTGCCGGCACTTCCACCAACATGAACGCCAACGAGGTCATCGCCAACCTGGCGCTGAAGCTGCTTGGCAAGCCGCGCGGTGACTATGCAATCGTCAACCCCAACGACCACGTGAACCTGTCGCAGTCGACCAACGACGTCTACCCCACCGCCGTGCGCCTCACCGTGCTGCGCGCCTGCCCGGCGCTCATCGAGGAGCAGCGCCTGCTGGTCGAGGCGCTGATGGCCAAGGCCAAGGAATTCGACGACGTCATCAAGGTCGGCCGCACCCAGCTGATGGATGCGGTGCCGATGCGGCTGGGCTCCGAGTTCCGCGCCTTCGCGGTGACGGTGGGCGAGGACATCGAGCGGCTCAAGGAATTCGCCAGCCTGCTGCGTGAGGTGAATCTCGGCGGAACGGCGATCGGCACCGGCATCAACACGCCCGAGGGCTATTCCGAGCGCGTCATCCGCAACCTCGCGGAAATTTCCGGCGTGCCCATGGTGCCGGCGGCGGACCTGATCGAAGCCACCTCCGATCTCGGCGCCTTCGTCACCTTCTCCAGCGTGCTGAAGCGCATCGCGGTGAAGCTCTCCAAGATCTGCAACGACCTGCGCCTTCTCAACTCCGGTCCGCGTGCGGGTCTCGGCGAAATCCGGCTGCCCGCGGTCCAGGCGGGCTCTTCCATCATGCCGGGCAAGGTCAATCCGGTGATCCCGGAGGTCGTCAATCAGATCGCCTACCAGGTGATCGGCAACGACCTCACCGTCACCATGGCGGCGGAGGCGGGGCAGCTGCAGCTCAACGCCATGGAACCGGTGATCGTGCTCAACATCATGCAGTCGATGCGCATGCTGCTCAGGGGCATGGCGGTGCTGCGCGAGAAATGCATCGTCGGCATCGAGGCCGACCGCGAGCGCTGCCAGGAGCTGCTGGAAGGCTCGCTCGTCACGGTGACCGCGCTCAACCCCTACATCGGCTATGCCGCGGCGAGCCGCGTGGCCAAGGAGGCGCTGAAGTCGCGCCGCTCGATCCGCGATGTGGTGCTGTCGGAAGGACTGATGACCGAGGAGCAGCTGCAGAAGGCCTTCTCGACCGCAACGCTCCTCGGCCAGCGCTAGCTAGAGGCCCCAGCGCAGCGCCGGGGTGTGGACCGGCGCATCCCAGCCCCTGGCGATCTCGTCATCGAGCATCGTAACGGTGATCGAGCAGCCTGCCATGTCGAGCGAGGTCACGTAGCTCCCGACCAGTGAACGCACCGGCGTGATGCCATGCTTGGCCAGCTGCGCGCGGGCGGAATTGTACATCAGGTAGAGCTCCATCGCAGGCGTGCCGCCGAAGCCGTTGACGAAGAGCAGGGCGTCGCCCTTGCCCTTGAGGTCGCCGGCGATGGCAGCGACCATCTCCTCGGCGATCTCGTCGGCGGAGCGCAGCGCCACGCGGCGGCGACCCGGCTCGCCATGAATGCCCACGCCCATTTCCATCTCGCCGGGTCCGATGTCGAAGGTGGGTTTCCCCGCGGCGGGCACGGTGCAGCTGGTCAGGGCCACGCCCATCGAGCGCGTGGCACGGTTCACCCTGTCGCCGAGCTGCTTCAGCGCCTTGAGATTGGCACCCTGCTCGGCAGCGGCGCCCACCACCTTCTCGACGACGAGTGTTCCGGCCACGCCGCGCCGACCGGTCGTGTAAAGCGAATTCTCGACGGCGACATCATCGTCCGTGATGACCGTCTCGATGTCGCGCCCGCTCATCTCGCGCGCCATGTCGAAGTTCATCACGTCGCCCTCGTAGTTCTTGACGATGAAGAGCAGGCCGCTTCCGGTCTCCACCGCATCCGCCGCGGCAATCATCTGGTCCGGCGTGGGCGAGGTGAAGACCTGGCCGGGGCATGCGGCATCGAGCATGCCGTGGCCGACGAAGCCTGCATGCAGGGGCTCGTGCCCCGAACCGCCGCCGGAGATCAGCCCCACCTTGCCGGGCTTCAGGACCTTGCGCTGTACGAACTTGTGCTCGTTGCCCAGCGCAATGATGTCGCCATGCGCCGCCACGAAACCATCGAGGCTTTCCGTCAGCACGTTCGACACGTCGTTGATGAGCTTCTTCATCGCCGTTTCCCTTTCTCCCGTTCGTCATCGATCAGCCTTGCAATGTCCCGCACGAAGGCGCTGACCAGCCCGTGCAGCTTCCGGTTCTTCATCTCGTCGCCGAGGTCTGGCAGTTCGACCGCCGTTGCGGTCCGCGCCGATTTCTCGGCCAGCCTCTTCTTTGGATGGGCGCGGGCATAGAGTCTGCTGAAATCCTGTCGCTCGGCGGCGGATAAATGGCAGACCTCGAAGATCTGGGCCAGATGGCTCGCGGGGATCGGCGTCGAATAGGCGGGGTTGGTGATCTGGCTCACGAAGCTGCGGTTCTTGGCCAGCGCCGTCGCCAGCCGCTGCCGCGTGCCCGAGGGGCGCCGCTCGATGACCGCCGCCAGCATGCGCTTGTAGGCGGCGACCGCGTCCTGTGGCGTCTGGCCGGCCGCGGGCTGCGCCATGATCAGAGCTCCGCGATGGCCGCCTTGAGGCGGGCAATGCGAGAGGGGGCAACGGAAAGCGAGGTGAGGCCCGCGTCGAGCAGCGCCGCAAGGTGGCGCGGTTCGCTCGCCATGTCGCCGCACAGGCTGACGGGGATACCGGCCTCGCGGCCATAGCGCGCCACCCTGGCGATGAGGGACAGGACTGCGGGATGAGTAGGATCGTTCAGCGCCGCCACACGCGCATCGTCCCGCGAGGAGGCGGTGACATACTGCGTGAGGTCATTGGAGCCGATGGAAAAGAAAGCGGCCTCCTTGAACAGCTCCGGCATGACGGCGACGGCCGGCACCTCCACCATGATACCGAGCGGTGGCCGGTGCGCCGGGATACCATGGCGGTCGAGCTCGGCCACGCAGTCATCGAGCAGGGCAGCGCTGCGGGCAAGTTCCTGCGGCACGGTCACCATTGGCAGCATGATCTTGAGCTTGCCATGCGCCGCGGCACGCGCCAGCGCGCGCAGCTGGATGCGGAACACCTCCTCGCGGGCCAGCGTCAGGCGCACGCCGCGCAACCCGAGAAAGGGATTGGACTCGCCATCGGGCGTCAGGCCGCGGATGGGCTTGTCGCCGCCGATGTCGAGCGTGCGGATGGTGACCGGCCGCCCGCCTGCCCATTCCACGAAGCGGCGGTAGGCGCGGAATTGCGTCTCCTCGTCAGGCAGCGGGGCGCCATCCCGGAACAGGAACTCGGAGCGCATGAGGCCGATGCCGTCGCAGGCCGCGTGATCGATGTGGCCGAGTTCCTCGACGCCAGCGATGTTGATCAGCAGGTCGATGCGCGTCCCATCGCGGCGCGCTGCCGGGCGCAGCCGGAACCGCTCTTCCCGCGCGCGGGTCTGGGCGTGCGTGGCGAGTGCTTCGGCGAAGGCCTTGTGCTGCGCCTCATCGGGATCGGCAAGCACGCTCCCATTGCCGCCATCGACGGCGAGCGTCGCGATCTGCGCGGGGAGTTCGCCCAATCCCACTACCATGGGAATGCCGCGCGCCCGGGCCAGCATTGCGACGTGGCTGGTCGTGCTGCCGTGCGCCAGCGCGATGGCGCCGCCGGCGCCCCAGTCGGCTTCGAGGAAGGCAGTGGGTGCGATGTCGTCGCCCACCAGCACCACGCCCGTTGCGCCACGGCTCGCACCAGCGCCGGACAGGTGTCGCAGCACCCGATCGCGGATGTCGCGCAGGTCAGCGGCGCGGGCGCGGAAATAATCGTCGTCCGAGGCCTCGTAGCCCGCGATCTCGCCGTCGAGCGCTGCGGTCCACGCCACGTGCGCGGGCGTTCCGCCCGCGATTGCGAGGAGGGCAGGGGTGGAGAGCGCATCGTCCTCGAGCATTGCCACCTGGAAGCCGAGGATGTCCTGCGCCTCGCCTTCCACGCGTTCCATGAGCGCTGCGAGATCGGCGACGGCTGCGGCGATCGCGTCCTGCAGTGCCGAGCGCTCGCCCTCGGGATGTCCGGTGCCTTGCCGTTCCGCGCTGGCGGCACCAAGCCGCAGCACCGGGCCGATGAACAGCCCGTCCGAGGCCGCGGTGCCGGGATGGCTAGTGCCCATCGCCCGCTTCGTCGAAGTCGCGGCGCACCAGGCCGATGACCGCGTCGACCGCGGCCCGCGCATCGGTCCCCGCGGCGCGCACGAAGAGGGTCGAGTGCTGCTTCGCCTTCATCGCCATGACCTTGACGATGCTCTTGGCGTCGATCCACGGTCCGTCGGCAGCACCGGCGATCTCCAGGGTTGCGGCAAAGCCCTTGGCCAGCTTGGTGAGCTTGACGGAGGGCCTGGCATGCAGGCCGACGTCGTGGGTGATGACCACCGAACCTTCTGCCGTGTCGCTCATTGCGGGGAGAGCTCCTCAGCGGTGCGTTTCACGTCGGCGAGCGAGCCGCCGCCCCAGGCTTCCGTGGCGGCCATCACCGCACCCTCGACCACGGGCGCGTTGCAGATGACGATCTTGTTCTGCCTCTCTTCCGGAAGCATCTCGATGGCCATTTCGCTATTGGTCTCGGCCCCGCCGAGATCGACGAGGATGGCGATGCCATCGTCCGACCACGCGGCGTCGATTGCGGCGAGGATCCTTTCCACGCTGGTGCCGAGGCCGCCGTCCGGGTTGCCGCCGCAATAGCCGAGCGGCACCTCGTTGCCGACCATCTGCCGCACCATGTCGGCCGCACCCTTCGCCACATCGGGCGAATGCGAGACGATGACGATGCCCACGGTCATGACGTGCCCTCCAGCACGTCGCACACGGCGGCGATCATGATCTCGCTCGAGCGCGCGCCGGGATCCATGTGGCCGATGGAGCGTTCGCCGAGGAAGGACGCGCGGCCACGGATCGCCTTCATCGGGATGGTTGCCTTCGCACTCTCCGCGGCAAGGGTCCGCACGCTGTCGAAGGTCGCGGTGCCGCTTTCGAGATGTGCGGCCACCGGCGCCAGAACGTCGAGCATGGTCTTGTTGCCGATCTCCGCCTTGCCGCGCGCCTTGAGAGCGGTGACGGAGGCGTTCAGCGCACGACCCATGTCGGCGAGCGTCGGTTGATCGGGCAGCTCCTTGCCGAGCGTCATGAACAACGTGCCGTAGAGCGGGCCGGAGGCGCCGCCCACCTTCATCACCAGCATCATGCCCACGGCCTTGAGCGCTTCGCCGGAGGGATTTGCCAGAATACTCGCCCTTTCCGCCTGCACCGCCTCGAAGCCGCGCTTCATGTTGAGGCCGTGGTCGGCATCGCCGATGGCGGAATCGAGATCGGTCAGTTCGTCCGCCGCGGCGATGATGCGGGCGGAAAGCGTGTCGAGCATCTTGTCGAGGGGAAGTGCCATCGGGCCCCGGTCCTCAGTTTAGTGATCGTGTTTACTGAACATCAAATCACTAAACATGGCAAGTCACCAGTTTCGCGCCTGCGAAGCCCTCACCTTTTCCGCGAAATCCCGGTAGACTGCCGAAGGATTGATTCTCCCGGATGCCGGATGAAAAAGCTGTTCGCCGTGATTGCCCTTCTCCTGTGGTTCCAGCCGGCCGCGGCGGGGGAGCTGTCGCAAGGCATCTCCGCATACCGTGCCCGTAACTACGAGACCGCGGTGGCGCTGATCATGCCGCTGGCGGAGCGTGGCAACCCCTATGCCCAGTTCACGCTGGGGGCCATGTATGACAATGGCGTCGGCGTGCCGCGCAACTTCGGACTGGCGCTGGCATGGTACAAGCGTGCGGGAAACCAGGGGCTGGCCGACGGGCAATACATGGCGGGTCGCTTCTACGGCAGCGGCCGCGGCGTGAGGCAGGATCCGGCCCGGGCGCTGTACTGGTTCGAACTTGCCGCATCGGGCGGCCACCCGCAGGCGCCGCTGCTGCGCGACCAGCATTACAACCAGCTCAAGGACGCGGTGCGCCAGCGTGTGGTAGCCGATGCAACTGCCTGGCAGGCCCGCCACCCGACCCAGCTGAGATGCAACGTGACGCGCTGCGTCTATCCGGCCTGGACGCGCCGGCCCGGCTGGACGCCCTTCGACCAGCAGTTCTTCTATCCCGGCTACAACAGCGAGCAGTTCTTCTCCACGCCCAGCTATTACTGAGGCGTTCCGGCCTCCGGCCTGAGCAGGCCGTCAGGCCCGAAGTGGCGGGGATAGAGGAGGCTGGCGCAGGTCCATGCCGTCTGCTTCGCCTCTTCCTTGCTGTAGGGATCAAGCAGGGTCATCATTTCCAGCCACAGGCCTTCGATCATGATGCGGATCATCCGCGCCGCGCGGGCCGGTTCGACGGTGTAGCCGTAGGCTGTGTTCATGTCGGCGCACACGCCATCGAGCGTGCGGATGTAGACCGCGTCGTTCTCGCCGCATTTCGACAGGTAGAGCGGGCGGCTCTGGCTTTCGCCCCAGAAGGAGGCCCAGGCATTGACACGGCCGGGATTGCTCACCACCGGGCTGAAATCGGCGTCGATGAGAGCGGCCAGCCGCTGTTCCGGCGCCGGTCCGCAATCCTTCAGCGCCATCTGCCAGTTGTTGCGGTACTCGTCGGAGAGATAGTCGAGCGTCTCGACGAGCAGCTTCTCCTTGGTGTCGAAGTGGAACAGCACCAGACCATGCGAAAGGCCGGCGCGGCGTGCCACCTCGGTCAGCGTGGTGCGCGACAGCCCACATTCTGATATGGTGGCGATCGTTGCCTCGATCAGCTGCGTGCGGCGTTCGTCCCGGCTCAGGGTGCGTGGCGTGCGGGTCGGCGGGGCAGAAGCGGTAGTGATCAAGATGACCTCGTTTTCTCCCGATTTTTCTAGCCGATTGGGAGCAAACGGCAAACGGTTTAAGAAGTTGATTGACAGTTCAACCAGTCGAATGGCAGCCTGCAGATGACCGGACCGACGGAAAGACAGCTGAACGTGCCGGGGAGTTTGTGATGGGACAGGAACGCCACCCGCTTTCGCCGCGCCTCGCGCGTTGCCCGGAAGGCCTGCCGCGCGCTGCCTATCTCGATGCCGACTGGTTCGCGCGCGAGATGGCGAGCGTGTTTTCGCGGCAATGGGTGATGGTGGGGCGTCTGGCCGACTTCGCTCCCGGCCGGATGCGCCGGGTCGAGGTGGGCGGTGCGCCGGTCATCGTGGCGCGCGCCGCCGACGGATCGGTTTCGGCCTTCCACAATTCCTGCCCGCACCGCGGCTCCGAACTCTGCCGTGCCGCCGAGGAACCTCTCGGCAAGCTGATCCGCTGCCCTTACCATGCCTTTGCCTTCGCCGCGTCCGACGGCGCGCTGGTGGCCACCGGTCACGCGGTGCCGACCCCGGACTTCGACCGCACCGCCCATGGGCTGAAGCCCGTCGCCTGGCGCCAGTGGAACGGATTCCTGTTCCTCAGTCTCGCCGCCCGGCCGGGAGAGCTCTTCTCCGACGTCGGTCTCTCGACGCTCGACAACTGGCCGATGGCTGACCTCGTCACCGGCCATCACTGGGAAGCCGAGATCGCCTGCAACTGGAAGACCTTCTGGGAAAACTATTCCGAATGCCTGCACTGCCCGGGCATCCACCCTGAGCTCTGCGACATGGTGCCGATCTATGGCCGGGGCATCATGGGCCAGTCGGAAGCGCTCGGCTGGACGCCTGACGATCCCGTCGCGGCCAACCTGCGCGCCGGCGCCACGAGCTGGACGATGGACGGCGAACCCTGTGGCCCCCTGTTCCCCGGCCTGTCGGACGCCGAACGGCTGGCGGGTTACAGCTTCGTCACGCTGTGGCCGTCCACCTACATCGTGGCCCATGTGGACTATGTGCGCTCTGTGCGCATCCAGCCTCTGGCCCCCGAACGCACCAGGCTCATTGCCGAGTGGCACTTCAGTCCGGACACGCTGGCCCAGCCGGGTTTCGATGCCGGTGCCGTTGCCGCCTTCGCCAAGATCGTGATCGAGCAGGACGGCGCGGCGTCCGAGATGAATCAGCGCGGCATGCGCTCGCCAGCCTTCCGCGCCGCGCGGCTGATGCCCGAGGAATATGAAATTCACCGCTTTCACCAATGGGTGCTCAACGAGATGGAGACGCACGCATGACCCAGCTGCCCTATGACACCATTCCCGTCCCGAACGACTGGGACCGTGGCGGCCTTCCCGCCTGGACCTATCACTCGCCCGCGCTGTTCGACCTCGAGCGCGACACGCTGTTCCTCACCCATTGGCAGGTGGTGGGCCATGTCGGCGACATTCCCACGGCGGGCGACTGGCTGGCCTTCGACATGCTGGGCGAACGCGCCGTCGTCATGCGCGGGCAGGACGGCGTGGTGCGCGCCTTCCACAATCTCTGCCGCCACCGCGGGGCGCGCGTCGTCGACGGCGAGAAGGGCCATTGCAAGGGCGCCATGGTGTGCCCGTTCCACGGCTGGGTCTACAATCTCGACGGCACGCTGCGCGGTGCGGCCAGGCCCTCGAGCTTCGGCGAGCTGAAGCGCGAGGATTTCGGGCTGAAGCCGATCGAGATGGAGATCTTCCACGGCTTCATCTTCATCCGCTTCAAGGATGGACCGCAGCCTTCCGTCGCGGAACTGCTGGCGCCCTACGAGGCCGACTTCGCGGCCTATGGCCTCGACAAGCTGCTGCCCGTGCGGAACCTCGACTGGACCTCCGAGCTGCCGGTGAACTGGAAGTCGGTGCGCGACGTCGACAACGAGGGCTACCACGTAGCGCTTGCCCACCCCAGCTTGCAGGAACTCTATGGCCGCACCTATCGCGACATGCACCTCGAGAACGGATTGTCGGTGTCGATCGGCTACTTCGACGAGGCGATGGCGCGCGGCTGGTCGGTGAAGAACTACGTCCGCATCGCGCCGCCGCGGCCCGAATTGCCGCCGCACCTGCAGAAGGCCTGGACCTACTACGGCCTGTTCCCCAATGCGGTCTTCGCCTTCACGCCGGAGGGCGCGCAGTTCTACCAGGACATTCCGATCAGCCCCGGTCGCACCAGGCTCGCCGGCCGCATGTACCGCTGGCCGGACGAAAGCCGCCAGGCGCGGCTGGCGCGCTACCTCGCCTACCGCATCGACCGCGCCACCTCGGCCGAGGATCAGCAACTCTCGATCTGGTCGAATGAATCGATGAAATCGGAGGCGTTCGAGGGGTTCCATCTTTCCGATCTCGAATATGGCTTGCGCCGGCACCACGACGGGTTGCGCCGTCTCATGCCGGTCATGACGCTGCCGAACGAACCGCCGGCCGAACGCCTGCGGCAGGTTGCGGAATAATTCATTTGCCAGCCGCCGGAGTCGTTCTAGGCTGGCGGCAACAAAAGAAACTCGGGAGGAATCATGACGCTGAACCGCCGCCAGGCCCTCGTTGGCATGGGTGCCGCCGCCGGACTTGCCATGCCCTACGTGCGCCGCGCCCGGGCCGATGCCGGAGTCGTGAACGTCTATAACTGGGCCGACTACATCGGCGAGACAACCATCGCCGACTTCACCAAGGAAACCGGCATCAAGGTCGTCTACGACATGTATGCGAGCTCGGAGGAGATGGAGGCCAAGATGCTGGCCGGCTCCTCGGGCTATGACGTGGTGCTGCAGTCCGGCCTCGGTCTGCCCCGCATGGTGAAGGCCAAGGTCTACCAGAAGATCGACAAGGCGAAGCTCAGCAACTGGAAGAACCTCGATCCCGACATCCTGCAAATCCTGCAGGGCTTCGATCCCGGAAATGACTATGGCGTGCCCTATACCTGGGGCTCGGTCGGCTTCACCTACAACATCGACCTCGTGAACAAGAACCTGCCGGGCGCCGATCTCGAAAGCCTCGACACCATCTTCAACCCCGACAATGCGCAGAAGCTCGCCTCCTGCGGCATCTCCATTCTCGACAGTCCCACGGATATCGGCCCCATGGTGTTGAAGTGGCTGGGCATCGACCCCAACAAGGCCGGCCCCGACGACTACAAGAAGATGGCCGACGCCTTCGCCAAGATCCGTTCCTACATCACCACCTTCGACAACACCAACTATCTGACCTCGCTTCCCAACGGCGAAGTCTGCGCCGTCAACAGCTGGTCCGGCGACTACGGCGTCGCCAAGAAGCGCGCCGCCGATGCCGGCATCAAGCTCGACCTCGAATACTTCATCCCGAAGACCGGCGCCCCGGCCTGGTTCGACGTGTGGGCAATCCCCAGCGATGCCAAGAATGTCGACAATGCCTATCTCTTCCTCAACTACATGCTGCGGCCGGAGGTCATCGCCGCGGCCACCAATTTCATCGGCTATGCCAATGCCAACAAGGCAGCAACGCCGCTGGTCGATCCGGCCATCACCAAGGACCCGGCCATCTATCCAGATGCCGCCACGCGGGAACGGCTGTTCACGCTGACGCCGCCGACGCCCGAGCAGGAAGAGGCGCTGACGCGCACCTGGACCGAGATCAAGACGGGCGGCTGACATCATGGCCGAGGTGGGGGAGCCATTCCTCAGGATCGAGAACATCTCGAAGTTCTTCGGTCCGTTCCAGGCAGTGAAGGACGTCTCGCTCAACGTGGCGAAGGGCGAGATCTTCTCGCTCCTCGGCGGTTCGGGCTGCGGCAAGACCACGCTGCTGCGCATGCTGGCGGGCTTCGAGGAGCCGACGTCGGGCAAGATCTTCCTCGACGGCCGTGACATGACGGGTGTGGCGCCATGGGACCGCCCGGTCCACATGATGTTCCAGTCCTACGCGCTGTTCCCGCACATGAGCGTCGAGAAGAACGTCGCCTACGGCCTCAAGCATGAGGCGATGGGCAAGGAGCAGAAGCAGGCCCGCGTGCGCGAGATGCTGGAACTCGTGCAGCTCGTGCCCTATGCCACGAGAAAGCCGCACCAGATATCCGGCGGCCAGCGCCAGCGCGTGGCGCTCGCCAGGGCGCTGGCCCGGCAGCCCAAGCTCCTGCTCCTCGACGAGCCGCTCGCCGCCCTCGACAAGAAGCTGCGCGAACGCACCCAGTTCGAGCTCATGGCCATCCAGCAGCGCACCGGCGTCACCTTCATCGTCGTCACCCATGACCAGGAGGAGGCGATGACGCTCTCCGACCGCATCGCGGTCATGGAAAAGGGCGAGGTGAAGCAGATCGGAAGCCCGGGTGACATCTACGAGTTTCCGAACAGCAAGTTCGTCGCCGATTTCATCGGGTCCATCACCTCCTTCCCGGCCACCGTCATCGAACGCCAGGCCTCGCAGCTCCGGCTCTCCGTGCCAGCACTCGGCGGCGAGGTCATGGCACGCGACGTGCCGGGTCTCGCCGAGGGACAGCAGGCGACTCTCGCGGTCCGGCCCGAGAAGCTGATCATCTCGAAGGAGCGGCCCGAGGGCGCCAACGCTTTCCAGGGCACGGTGAAAGACCTCGCCTATTTTGGCAAGGACAGCCTGTACCGCGTCATCCTTCCGTCGGGTGCCCTGGTGCAGGCGCACGCCGTGAACGCCAAGCGCGGCGGCGAGGGCGCGCGTGCCGCCGACTGGGACGACCGCGTGTGGATTTCCTTCGCAGCGTCCTCGGCCATCGTGCTGGCGGAGTAGGTCCATGGCGGAAGGGCGGCTGGCGCGCTGGTTCGACCGCAAGGGCTGGTCCGACCTCCTGATCGCGGCGCCATATGTCTGGCTCGTGATATTCTTCCTGTTGCCCTTCCTCATCGTCGTGGCCATGAGCCTTGGCACCAAGACTGCCACCGCTCCGCCGATTTCGTTCGGCGGCGACTATCCGCTCCTCAATTTCCAGGGCTATGTCCGCGCCGTCACCGACACGCTCTATTTCCGCGCCTTCATCACCTCGCTGGTGAGCGCGGGAATCGCAACGATCCTCTGCCTGCTGATCGGCTATCCCATGGCGCTCGGCCTCACGCGCGTCTCGCGGAGCTGGCGCAACATCCTGCTGATGCTGGTGATCCTGCCGTTCTGGACGTCCTTCCTGCTGCGCGTCTATGCGTGGATGGGCCTCATGGGAAAGTCGAGCTGGTTCAACGCCGGCGTGACCAAGATCTACAATGCCATCGTGCCTGCCGGCTGGGCCGTCGACTTCCTGCCGATGATGCACTCGAACTTCGCCGTCGTCCTGGTGATGGTCTATACCTACCTGCCCTTCATGATCCTGCCGCTCTATGCCAGTCTCGAGCGGCTTGATCCGACGCTCGACGAAGCCGCCCTCGATCTCGGCTCCAGGCCCTGGCAGGTATTCCTCGACGTGACGTTGCCGCAGAGCATACCCGGCATCGTGGCGGGCGGCATGCTGGTGTTCATTCCGGCGGCGGGCGAACTGGTGATCCCCAGTCTCGTCGGCGATGCCTCGAGCCCGATGATCGGTCGCGTCATCTCCGACCAGTTCTCCTCGGCGCGCGACTGGCCCATGGCCTCGGCCATTGCCGTGGTGCTGCTGGTGCTGATGGTGGGGCCCGCCATGATCTACGGCCATTTCCAAGCCAAGGCGGAGGGCTCGAAATGAAGCGCCGTCACACCTTCCTCATCACCATGCTGGCCTTCGGCTTCGCCTTCTTCTACATCCCCATCCTGTCGATGATCGTCTATTCCTTCAACGAATCGCGGCTCGCCAGCGTGTGGGGCGGCTTCTCCACCAAGTGGTACGTCTCGTTGTTCTCCAACAAGCAGGTGATCGACGCGCTCATCCTGTCGCTGGAAATCGCGCTTGTCTCGGCCACCCTCGCGACAATTCTCGGCACAATGGCAGGCATCGCCCTCGCGCGCTTTCCGGTGTTCAGGGGACGGCTGGTGTTTTCCGGCCTCGTCACCGCGCCGCTGATCATGCCGGAGGTGATCACCGGCATTTCCTCACTGATGTTCTTCATCCTCATGGCGGAATGGATCGGCTGGCCCGGCCAGCGCGGCTTCACCACCGTGACGCTTGCGCACATCACCTTTTCCATGGTGTTCGTCACCACCATCGTGCAGGCCCGCATGCTGCAGTCCGACCGCTCGATCGAGGAGGCGGCGATGGACCTCGGCTCCCACCCCTGGGAGGTGCTGCGCGACGTGACGCTGCCGGTCATTTTCCCCGCCATCATGTCGGGCTGGCTCCTCGCCTTCACCATCTCGCTCGACGACGTGGTCATCACCTCCTTCACCACAGGGCCCGGCAGCACCACGCTGCCGCTGCTCATCTGGTCGAAGGTGAAGCTGGGCGTGACGCCGGACTGTCCGGCATCAGCGCTTCTGAGACAGATTGGATGACTTGAGGAAGGGAGGATTTCTGGCTCATCGTAGCTCATAGGAGAAGCGCAGATGAGACAGAAATCCGAGACGCGGGCGACGCCCGAGCAGATTGTGAAGGACATACGCCGGGCGACCCGGAAGCACCATTCGGCCGAGGAGAAGATCCGTATCGTGCTGGAAGGGCTCCGCGGCGAATACAGCATTGCCGAGCTATGCCGGCGGGAGGGCATTGCCGAGAGCCTGTATTACAGCTGGTCGAAGGAGTTCCTGGAGGCCGGGAAGAAGCGCCTGGCGGGGGATACGGCCCGGGCGGCGACCAGCGGCGAGGTCAAGGATCTTCGCCGCGAGGTGCGGGACATGAAGGTCCTGGTGGCCGACCTCACGCTGGAAAACCGCCTGCTCAAAAAAGCATGATCGCGGATGGGGGAGACGAGGAATGAGATACCCCGCCTCCGAGAAGCTGGAGATTATCCGGCTGGTTGAGCAGTCGCACCTCCCGGTAGTGCGGACGCTGGAGAAGCTCGGCGTTCCCCGGCAGACCTTCTACCGCTGGTATGACCGTTACCTCACCGGCGGACTTGAGGCTCTGGAGGACCGAAGCCCCCGGCCAAGGAAGGTCTGGAACCGCATTCCGGACGAGGTTCGGGAAAAGGTCAAGGACCTGGCCCTCGACGAGCCCGACCTGTCGCCCCGGGAGCTGGCCGTGCGCTTCACGGACACGGAAAAGTACTTCGTGTCAGAGGCTTCAGCCTACCGCATCCTCAAGGCCCATGACCTCATCACCAGCCCCGCATTCATCGTTGTGAAGGCTGCGGACGAGTTCAAGGACAAGACGACGGCACCCAACCAGCTGTGGCAGACCGACTTCACCTACCTGAAGGTCACCGGCTGGGGATGGTTCTACCTGTCCACAGTACTCGATGACTTCTCCCGCTACATCGTGGCCTGGAAGCTCTGCACCACGATGAAGGCCAGCGATGTGACCGACACGCTGACCATGGCGCTGGAAGCTTCAGTCCTCGACGGCATGAAGGTCGCACACCGGCCACGGCTGTTGAGCGATAATGGCTCGTCCTACATCGCCGGTGACCTGGCAGACTGGCTCGAAGAGAAGGGCATGGACCATGTCAGGGGTGCACCGCTTCATCCCCAGACGCAGGGCAAGATCGAGCGCTGGCATCAGACGCTCAAAAACCGCATCCTGCTCGAAAACTACTACCTACCCGGCGATCTCGAGCAGAGGGTCGGCGACTTCGTCGCCTACTACAACCATCTCCGGTACCACGAGAGCATCGGTAATCTAACGCCTGCCGACGTCTACTTTGGACGGGGACAGACCATCCTGCTGGAACGAGAAAGGATCAAGCGCGACACCATCAAAACCAGACGCTTGCAACATCGCGGCAAGGCCGCATAACATCAAAACCAGATGTGCCAGATCCTCTCTTCGATCACGCACCCAATTGTCTCAAATTATCTGACGACGGACAGTTTCGTCGAATCCCGTGCTCATTGTGCGGCCTCGAGCGCGAAGCGGTAAAAGACTGCGCGGCCGACGCTGTTGGCCAGTGCGGCCGCCGCGCCCCTGCTGATTTCCAGCGCGCTGAGCCTGTAAAGCCCGCTGCGCGAGATGTCGCGAAGGAAGCCGCCAAACTCCGCCGCCTGCCGATGCAGGATGCGCACGCTGTGAGAGGATCGAGACACCCGGAAGCTGGCGAGCGGTTCGCGTGTGAAGCGGGCATCGCCATGCTTGAGAAGCCGAAGCCAGTAGTCGATGTCGATGACGAAGGGCCGGGTTTCGTTGAACCGGCCGGCAGCCCGCGCCGCCGATGAGCGGAACAGCACGGCTCCAGGCTCGCCGATGGGATTGGTACCCTTGCGGGCTGTCTCCTGCGCCATCGCAAGTCCAGAAAACCGCGTGCCATCGCGGTATCGCCCGCGGGTCATGACGCTCCTGCCGCGCGCATCGATGATGCGGCGCGCACAGAACGTGAGCGCGAGCCTTTCCTCCGTATCTGCATCGAGGATGCCGGCCTGTTCCTCGAGGCAACGCGGGTGCAGCAGGTCGTCATGCGGCAATATCTTGATATAGCGCGCGCGCGCCTCACTGAGGCAGCGGTTCCAGTTTGGGCCGAATCCGGTGTTCTGTGCATTTCGGAGAATGCGGATGCGACCGTCGCGGTAGGATTGCGCAATCTCCAGCGTGCGGTCCGAGGAGGCATTGTCGCAGATGATCAATTCGAAGGCGGCATAGCTCTGCATCAGAACCGATTCGATGGCCTGCGCCAGATATGGCTCGCCATTGTAAACCGGTATCGCAACTGACACCGTCGGGGAAAACTCCGGTTGCATCGGATCGGGGCCCAAATCAATACGTCGGAACTACGCCAGACTTGCGGGGTACCGCTCCCCGTGTCAACGCAGGACTTCGGGCCGGGACCGGGCGGAGCGCCGGCTTGCTCAGCTGGCATCCGTTAGCGGGCGCCAGCCAGCGCGATCTCCTGTCGCAAAGCCGCTCCGCAGCCGCTCCCAGCGCACCAGTTGCGCATCGGCGGCGAAGAAGGCAAAGAGGATGGCGTGGACCGCCCTGCTGCCGGGCGCTGCACGGATGTGAGGAGAAGACACGATGATGCACAGCATTCTGGCCATGTGGTGGGTTTGGGCCATTCCCATCGCCTTCGTCGCGGTTCTCGTTTATGCCTTGAACCCCAAGCGCAAGAAGCAATTCGACGCCGAGGCCCGCGTGCCGCTGGAGGACGACAAGAAGCCGGAGTGATCCCGCGTGGACCGCCCGCCACACATCACCGCCCCCGGGGGTCATGCCCGGGACCGAATTCCCGGAGTGACGATCCCTTGCGAAAGCTGACGCTCGCCCTCTATCACCGCCTGACCGGGCCGTTGTCCGCCGTCGGGCTGATTCTCGGCGCGCTGTTCTGGGCGGCGGCGCTGACTCCCAGCCTCATCCCGCGCGACGGGCTGCTGCAAGGGGCGATCGGCGGGTTGTGCTTTGCCGCCGGCTATGCGCTCGCTGTGGCGGTCATCGCGCTGTGGGTCTGGCTCGGGTTGCCGGTGCTGCCGAAGCTGCTGCTGAAGCCGGTCCGGGTGCTCAGCGCCATCGTGGCGATCGTCATCATGCTGGCCGCCGCCTTCCTCGCCGAGAGCTGGCAGGACGAGGTGAGGCTGGCCCTCGACATGACGCCGAACGGCGGCAGCTGGCCCTTCATCCTGCTGGCCGTCGGCGCCCTGCTGATCCTGGTGCTGATGCTGGCCGGCCGCTTCTTCGCGGCCCTGCGCGACTTCGTCAGTGCGCCGCTGCGCCGTGTTCTGCCGCCACGCGTCGCCGTGCTCATTGCGATCGTTCTTGCCGCGTGGATCTTCTGGTCCATCGGCAACGGCGTCTTGCTCGATGCCATGCTGCGCGGACTCGATTCCTCCTATCGCCGTGTCGACGCGCTGATTCCGCCGGAGGAGGCCCAGCCGACAGACCCGATGAAGGCCGGAAGCCCAGTCTCGCTGGTCCAGTGGGATGACCTTGGCCGCCAGGGCCGCCTGCGCGTCCTGTCGCAGCCCACCGCGGCGGAGATCGCCGCCATCACCGGGCATGAGGCGAAGGACCCACTGCAGATCTACGTCGGGCTCAATTCGGCCGAGACGCCGCAGGAGCGCGCCGACTTGGCGCTCGCCGAACTGAAGCGCACCGGCGCCTTCAGCCGCAAGCTGCTGGTCATCGCGACGCCCACCGGCACGGGCTGGGTGGACCCGGCCTCGATGATCCCGCTCGAAGTCATGAGCGGCGGCGATGTCGCCTCGGTATCGGTACAATACTCCTACCTTCCCAGCTGGCTCACGCTGTTCGTCGATCCTGAATACGGGGAGGAGACGGCGGGAAAGGTGTTCGACACCGTTTATGGCTATTGGCGCACGCTGCCGAGAGACCAGCGGCCGCGCCTGTTCCTCTTCGGCCTGTCCCTGGGTTCGCTCAATTCCGATCTCGCCACCGACGCCTATGCGCTGCTGGGCGATCCCTTCGAGGGGGCGCTGTGGGTGGGGCCGCCGTTTGCCAGCAGAACCTGGAACCAGGTGACGGCCACACGCCTGAAGGACTCCCCCGCCTGGCTGCCGCAGGCGCGCACGCCCGCCGTGTTCCGCTTCTTCAATGCGGGCGACAAGACCCAGCTCGTTGCACCTGGTTGGGGGCCGGTGAAGATCGCCTGGCTGCAATATCCCTCGGACGCCATCACCTTCTTCGAGACCGGCATGTGGCGTCGGGAACCGGACTGGATGAAGCCGCCGCGCGGGGCTGGCGTCTCCCCAGCGCTCACCTGGTATCCCGGTATCAGCTTCATCCAGTTGGCCTTCGACATGATGACGGCGACGACGGTGCCCAAGGGGCGCGGTCACGTCTATGCGGCGCGCGACTATGCTGCGGGCTGGCGGGCACTGATCCAGCCGCAGGATTTCGGCGACGCCGAGATGCAGAAGCTCGACCAGTGGATGGAAGACAAGGGTCTTTAGCGGCGGTCGAGGGGAGTCCGCCCTGATCGGGACCGAACTTAAACCTGATGTGGAAGAGTCCGGGGTCTGTCCTCTCCTGAAGCGGAGAGTCCGGGGCTGAGTCCGGGCCCCGATGCTGCTGTCAGGGTCGGCGTCCGGCCGAGATCCATCCCCCCGGACGGGCCGCAGCTAGACAGCGTTGGCGTAGTAGAATGCGATGGCCTGCGAGCGGTTGTTGAGGCCGAGCTTCTCGTAGAGGTTCCGCAGGTGGAACTTCACCGTGTTGATCGAGATGTCGAGCTCGTTGGCGAGCTCGGTGTTGGTGCGGCCCTTGGCGAGCGCGGCCAGCAAGGTCTTCTCGCGCTCGGTGAGGCTGTCGCGCGGGTCGCGCTTCAGGCCGCGCACGTCCATGTAGGGAAACACCATGCGGCCCGCCGCCACCGTGGCGGCGACGTCGAGCAGCTGCTGTTCCGGTGCGTCGCGGGTGAGGAAGGCCGCGGCCCCCGCCGCCATGGCGCGGCGCGGCACATCCGGGTCGCCCGATCCGGAATAGACGATGACCCGCGGCGCATCCGGCCGGTCGCGCAGGATGCCGAGCAGGCGCTCCGCTCCGAGCTGCGGGATGGTCCAGTCGACGATGCCGATGTCGACCGGCACGCGCAGGCATGATTCGAGGAAGCCCTCGGCGGTCTTCGAGGTCGCCACCAGGGTGAAGCGCCGGTCGCGCTCGAACAGGTCCGACAGGGCCTGGAGCATGATGGTGTTCGGGTCGGCGACGATCACGCTGCGGATTTCTGTCATGAACCTACCCTATCGGGTAGGGCACTGGGCTGACAAGCGAAATTTACAGCTCTTACAGGTAGGAAAACGCCCACCTCAATGGATGCCAAAGGGCTGGTTTTCCGGGTGTTTGCAAAATGCACCCACCCGCCCATGGTGAACTCAACACAACAAAACACATGGGAGAAAACGAATGCCAGGAACTCGCGGCCTCTTCATTCCGGGACCCACCAACGTGCCCCAGGCAGTCCGCCTCGCGATGGACATCGCGATGGAAGACCAGCGCGCCCCCGACCTGCCGGGCTTCACCTTGCCGCTCTTCGCCGACGTGAAGAAGGTGTTCAAAACCGAAGACGCCCAGGTGTTCCTGTTCCCGGCCTCGGGAACGGGCGGCTGGGAAGCCGCCATGACCAACACGCTCTCTCCCGGCGACAAGGTGCTGATCGCCCGCTTCGGCCAGTTCTCGCTGCTGTGGGCCGACATGTGCACCCGCATGGGCCTCGAGGTTGACGTCGTCGACGTGGCCTGGGGCGAGGGCGTGCCGGTCGAGATCTTCGCCGACAAGCTCAAGGCCGACAAGGCGCACAGCTACAAGGCCGTGCTCGTCACCCATAACGAGACCGCCACCGGCGTCACCAGCGACGTCGCCGCGGTGCGGAAGGCGATGGACGATGCGCATCACCCCGCGCTCCTGTTCGTCGACGCGGTGAGCTCGCTCGCCTCGATCGACTTCCGCATGGACGAATGGAAGGTCGACATCTGCGTCTCGGGTTCGCAGAAGGGCTTCATGATGCCCGCCGGCCTCGCCATCCTCGCGGTGTCGCAGAAGGCGCTCGCCGCCCGCAAGGCGGCCGGCATGCGCCGCTGCTACTTCGACTTCGAGGACATGATCAAGACCAACAAGGACGGCTTCTTCCCCTATACCCCGCCCTTGCACATGCTCCGTGCACTGAGGGCCGCCACCGACCTGCTGCTGTCGGAAGGCCTCGACAACGTCTTCGCCCGCCACCACCGCCTCGCCGAGGGCGTGCGCCAGGCGGTTGCCGCCTGGGGCCTCAAGCTCTGCGCCAAGGATGCGAAGTGGCACTCCGACACGGTCAGCGCCATCCTGCTGCCCGAGGGCTTCGACAGCGCCGCGCTGGTGCGCCACGCCTACACCCGCTACCACCTGTCGCTCGGCATGGGCCTCAACAAGGTGGCGGGCAAGGTGTTCCGCATCGGCCACCTGGGCGACCTGAACGAGATCATGTGCCTCCAGGCGCTGGCCGGCGCCGAGATGGCGATGCGCGACCTCGGCGTGCCGGTGACGGCGGGCTCGGGCGTGGGTGCCGCCATCGAATATTACCGCGGCGCCGCCGCAACCGCGTCGCTCAAGAACGCGGCCTGAGGGAGGATCACATGGACATTCACGAGTACCAGGCCAAGGAAATCCTGGCCCGCTTCGGCGTCGCCACCCCCAAGGGTGCGCTCGCCTACAGCCCCGAGCAGGCGGCCTACCGGGCCCGCGAGATCGGCGGCAAGCTGTGGGTCGTCAAGGCCCAGGTCCACACCGGCGGCCGCGGCAAGGCCGGCGGCGTCAAGCTGTGCCGTTCGGAAGACGAGGTGATGGACGCCGCCGACGAGCTGCTCGGCAAGAAGCTCGTCACCCACCAGTCCGGCCCCGCCGGCAAGATCGTCGGCCGTCTCTACATCGAGGGCGGTGTCGCCATCGCCAAGGAGCTCTACCTGGGCTTCGTGCTGGACCGGAAGTCGGAGCGCGTGATGGTCGTCGCCTCCTCGGAAGGCGGCATGGAGATCGAGGAGATCGCAGCGGAGAAGCCCGACTCGATCGTCAAGGTCAGCGTCGAGCCGGCGGTCGGCATGCAGGCCTTCCAGGCCCGCGAGATCGCCTTCGCCTTGGGCCTCAAGCCGTCGCAGATCCAGTCGGCGGTCAACGCCCTGATGGGCTGCTACCGCGCCTTCGAGGACCTCGACGCGACGATGCTCGAGATCAACCCGCTGATCGTCACCGAGGACGACCACGTCATGGCGCTCGACGCCAAGATGACCTTCGACGACAACGCGCTGTTCCGCCACCCGGCTGTCGCGGAGCTTCGCGACAAGAGCCAGGAAGACCCGCGCGAGACCCACGCCAATGACCGCGGCCTCGCCTATGTCGGCCTCACCGGCAAGATCGGCTGCATCGTCAACGGCGCCGGCCTCGCCATGGCCACCATGGACATGATCAAGCTCGCCGGCGGCGAACCCGCCAACTTCCTCGACATCGGCGGCGGCGCAACGCCCGAGCGCGTGGCCAAGGCCTTCAAGCTCGTCACCATGGACAAGAACGTCGAGGCGATCCTCGTCAACATCTTCGCCGGCATCAACCGCTGCGACTGGGTTGCCGAGGGTGTCGTCCAGGCGCTGGAGAAGAGCCCGGTCAACGTGCCCGTCATCGTGCGCCTGGCCGGAACCCACGTGGAGGAGGGCCGCCGCATCCTGGCGCGCTCGGGCCTCCCGATCATCCGCGCCAACACGCTGGCCGAAGCCGCCGAACGCGCGGTGGCGGCCTGGAAGAACAACGCCAACACCGTTGGCCTCAAGGTGGTGAACGCATGAGCATCCTTCTCGACCGTACAACCCCGGTTCTGGTGCAGGGCATCACCGGCAAGATCGGCTCCTTCCACGCCAAGGAAATGCGCGAATACGGCACCAACGTCGTCGGTGGCGTGACGCCGGGCAAGGGCGGCACCACGCAGGACGGGCTTCCCGTCTTCGACACGATGAAGGAAGCGGTGGAGAAGACCGGCGCCACGGCGTCGATCGTCTTCGTGCCGCCGCCCTTCGCGGCCGACTCTATCATGGAATCGGCGGATGCCGGCGTGCGCCTCTGCGTCGCCATCACCGACGGCATTCCCTCGCAGGACATGATCCGGGTGAAGCGCTACATGCGCCGCTACCGCGCCGAGAACCGCATGCGCCTCATCGGCCCCAACTGTGCGGGCGTCATCTCGCCCGGCAAGGCGATGATGGGCATCATGCCGGGCAACATCTATCTCCCCGGCAATGTCGGCATCGTCGGCCGCTCGGGCACGCTCGGCTACGAGGCCGCCGCTCAGATGATGGAGCTGGGGATCGGCGTCTCGACCTCGGTGGGCATCGGCGGCGACCCGATCAACGGCTCGTCCTTCAAGGACATCCTCGAGCTGTTCGAGGCCGACCCCGAGACCCACGCCGTGGTGATGATCGGCGAGATCGGCGGCCCGCAGGAAGCCGAGGCCGCGGAATACATCCGCGACCACATGACGAAGCCGGTGATCGCCTATGTGGCGGGCCTTTCGGCGCCCAAGGGTCGCAAGATGGGCCATGCCGGCGCCATCATCTCGGCCTTCGGCGAAGGTGCCTCCGAGAAGGTGGAACTGCTCCGCGACGTGGGCGTGGCCATTGCGCCGACCCCTGCCGAAATCGGCAGCACGGCGCAGAAGGTTCTCAAGGCGGCGTGAGGGGAATGACATGAACCTGCCGCTTGAAACCCCGGTGCGCCTGGGGCGCAGCAGGACCGCGTCCGGCACCATCACCGTGGTGCCGGAGCTGCGCTCCTTCCGCTACGACCCCAAGCCCTGCCGCCTCTCGGCCATGCAGATGCTGGTGCTGCAGCTCGTGTGCTGCGGCCTCGCCGACAAGGAGATCGCCTATCTCCTCGGCGTGTGCAGTGCCACGGTGAAGGCCCACATGTCTCGCGCCATCCGCGAGATGGGCCTGTACCGCCGCCACCAGCTGGTGCGCTACATGTTCGAGAACGGCCTCTTCGATCCCGAAGCGGCGCAGGCCGAAATCCTGCGCCGGCGCAAAGCCGCCTGACCCCTTCAGATTGGAATCATCATGAGCTTCTTTAATGTCGAACAGGCCAGGCCGCGCCTGAACCGCAGCGAACTCGCCGTGCCCGGCAGCCAGCCCCAGATGTTCGAGAAGGCGGCGAAATCCGCCGCCGACGTCGTGTTCCTCGACCTCGAGGACGCGGTGGCCCCGGACGACAAGGCGCAGGCCCGCAAGAACATCATCCAGGCCATCGGTGACATCGACTGGGGCAACAAGTCGCTGTCGGTGCGCATCAATGGCCTCGACACCCACTACATGTACCGCGACGTCGTCGACGTGCTGGAACAGGCGAGCGACCGCCTCGACCTGATCATGATCCCCAAGGTCGGCACCGCATCCGACGTCTATGCGGTGGACATGCTGGTGACCCAGGTCGAGACCGCCAAGAACCGCAAGAAGCGCATCGGCTTCGAGATGATCATCGAGACCGCGCTCGGCATGCAGAACGTGCACGAGATCGCGGCCGCCTCGAAGCGCAACGAGTCGCTGCATTTCGGCGTCGCCGACTATGCCGCCTCCACCCGCGCCCGCACCACCTCGATCGGCGGCGCCAATGCCGACTATGCCGTGCTCACCGAGCCGCTCGCCGACAATTCGCGCCAGGTGCACTGGGGCGACATGTGGCACTACGCCATCGCCCGCATGGTGGTGGCGGCGCGCGCCAACGGCTTGCGCCCGGTCGACGGTCCCTTCGGCAACTTCTCCGACCCGGATGCCTTCAAGGCCGCTGCGGCGCGCGCCGCGGTGCTGGGCTGCGAGGGCAAATGGGCCATCCACCCCTCGCAGATCACGCTCGCCAACGAGGTGATGAGCCCATCGGAGGCCGAGGTGACGCGGGCGAAACGCATCCTCGAGGCGATGAAGGAAGCGGAAGCCCAGGGCAAGGGTGCCGTGTCGCTCGACGGCCGCCTGATCGACTACGCCTCGATCCGCCAGGCCCAGGTGCTGGTCGAGAAGGCAGCGCAGATCGCGGGGCATTGACCGCGGGACACTGACCGCTACACCATCGTCCTGACTTCATCATACGCGGGCTTGTCCCGCGTATCCTTTTTGGTGACCCTCCCTCTCGTGCCGTCATCCCGGCGAAAGCCGGGATCCAGCTTTCCCCAGTCTCCGGCGCCCGAAGCTGGACCCCGGCTTTCGCCGGGGTGACGGCAGTAATGGGCGTGAAGCTGTGCGGCCGTCGCGAGCCCCCATTTCATTCGAAAAAGGGGTTCCGACCCGCAAGCTGCCCGGCCTATAATGGCCCCCTGCACCCGTTGGAGGGCTTGATTGAAAGATCCATATGACGTCCTGGGCGTGGCGAAGACCGCCACTGCCGAAGAGATCCGCTCCGCCTATCGCAAGCTGGCGAAGAAGCTGCATCCTGACCTGAACCCCGGCGACAAGTCAGCGGAGGAGAAGTTCAAGCAGGTGGCCGGCGCCTATGACCTGTTGTCGGACGCCGAGAAGCGCCGCCGCTTCGATGCCGGAGAGATCGACGCCACCGGCGCCGAGCGCCAGCACGAGCGCTATTACAAGGACTATGCCTCGCAGGCCGGCGGGGCCGGCCCGCGCTACCAGTACCAGAGTGCTTCGGGCTTCGACGATTTCGCCCAGCAGGACGACTTCCTCGCCGAGCTGCTGCGCCGCCGCCAGGAACAGGCGCGCCGAGCGCCGGGCGCCGATCGTGCCTATGAGCTCGAGATCGACTTCCTCGACGCGGTGAACGGCGCGACGCGCCGCATCACGCTGCCGGATGGCGGCACGCTCGACGTCGCCATCCCGCCCGGCATCGAGGAGGGGCAGGTGCTGCGGCTGCGCGGCAAGGGTGCGCCGTCGCGCGGCGAAGGCCCGGCGGGCGATGCGCTGGTGGCGATCACCATCCGCCCGCACCGCTTCTTCAAGCGCGAGGGCGACGACATCCTGCTCGAACTTCCCGTCACCATTTCGGAAGCCGTGCTCGGCGGCAAGGTGAAGGTGCCGACGACCACCGGCGCGGTGATGGCCACCGTGCCCAAGGGGTCCAACACCGGCACCACGCTCCGTCTCAAGGGCAAGGGCGCTCCGAAAAAGGGCGGCGGCCACGGCGACGAACTCGTCAAGCTCAAGGTCATGGTGCCGAGCGAGCCTGATGCCGCACTCGAAAGCTTCCTCTCCGGCTGGACGCCGGGCAATTATGATCCGCGTCGGGACATGCAGTCATGATCATTTCCAAGAGCGAGTTTCTTCTGCGCACCCACCTCGACCAGCAGACGCTGGAAGTGTGGATCAGCGAGGAATGGCTGGCACCGGAGCAGGGCGATGCGGAGCCGGTGTTCTCCGAGGCCGACCTGGCGCGCGCCGGGTTGATCCGCGACCTGCAGGGCGATCTCGGCGTCAACCGCGAGGGCGTCGGCGTGATCCTCAATCTCGTCGACCAGATCCACAGCCTGCGCTGGGCGCTGGCGAACAGGATCGGCGGCAAGACGGACGAGTAGGAGGGCCGCTCACGCTCCACCATTCACTTCGCCCGGGCTTGACCCGGGCGTCCTTTTTCGCGGCCCGAAAAAGATGCGCGGATCAAGTCCGCGCAAGGTGAATGATTGGGGGTGAGGCGGCGGCTCCGTCCTAGAACCAGCTCGCCCCCAGCTGCCGCGCCCGGTCGAGCAGGGCGCGCCGTGTCGACTCGTCTTCCATCACGTCATACATGAGCTCGAGATGCGAGCGGACGATGCCGCAATACTCCATCATGCCGACGTTGATCTGTACGCGCATGGACTCGTCATAGCCGCGCCGAGCGTAGCTTTCGGCGCTGCCCGAGGCGGTACCGATGAGTAGCGCGGACTGAAGCTTCAGCTTGCGCGCGCCGTAGGCCCAGCCATTGTTCCACACCCGGTCGATCCAGCCCTTGGTGGTGGCGGGGAATGACCACCACCACACCGGAAACACGAAGGCGATGGCGTCATTTCTCGCGATGCGTGCCTGCTCGGCCAGCACGTCGGCCGAATAGACCTTGTCGGCGTCGTCCCAGTCCGGCTCGTCGTCGACGGGGAGCCGCGGGTCGAAACCCTCGGCGCGGAGATTGGCGAGTTCGGGAACGTGTCCGGCGCTGCGCAGGCCCGCCATCAGGCTGTCGGCGACGGCACCGCAGAAGGAATCGCGCCGCGGGTGGTCGAAAACCACGAGCACCTTCATTGCCTAGCCTCCTCCTGCCGGATCGCCGGCCTTGCGCGGCTGACGCCTGATCCGGAAGGATGGTACCACGCCGAAGCGCTGGCGATAGGCCTTGCGCAGGGCCGCCTGGGACTGGAAGCCGCAGGCAACGGCAATGTCCATCATCGACATGCCGGTCTCGGAGATCAGGCTATGCGCCTGCTCGAGGCGGATATCGCGCAGCCTGGCGGCGGGCGACGTCTTGAGCCGGTCATGGAACAGACGCTCCATCTGCCGGCGCGACAGGCCGTGCTTTGCCGCCAAGGCCGCGACGTCGATGTCGCTGGCGAAGCGCTCGCGCATCTCTGTGAGGATGGCAGACAGCTTGGGATGCCGGATGCCAAGTTCGGCAGCCACCGACAGCCGCTGCAGGTTGCCTTCGCCGCGCGGCAAGCCATGCAGGCACATCTCGGCCACCCTCGTGGCAAGTCCCGGACCGTAATGCTCCTCGATCAGCGAGACCAGGAGATCGACCCCGGCATCGCCGCCGCCGCAGGTGATGATCTGACCATCGCGGCAATAGATCTGGTTGGCCACCGGCAGGTGGGGAAAGATCTCGGCGAAGGCGGGCTGGTTTTCCCAGTGCAGCGTGAAGCGCCGGGCCTCGAGCAAGCCCGCCCGCGCCAGCGAGAAGGCACCGGTGCAGACTCCGCCCATGGTGCGCCCGTGACGGGCTTCCTCGCGCAGCCATGAGATGGTCCGGGGTGCGGCAGCAAGGTAGCCGTCGACGCCCGAACACACGACCACCGTGTCGCCCGGTCCGGTATGCGCCAGCCCGCCGTCGACCACGATCGACACGCCGTTGGAACAGCGCACCGGCAAGCCGTCCTCGGACAGCAGATACCAGCGGTAGAGGCACTTGCCCGTCAACTGGTTGGCGATGCGCAATGGTTCGACTGCAGCCGAGAAGGCCAGCATGGTCATCTTGGGCAGCATCAGGAAATAGAAGTCGCGTGGAGCGGCGGCCGAGGCGAGAGCAAACGAAGCCGCGCCCTTGCTCACGAAGCGCTCCTTGTCCGCTTCGGAAACCTCCGACCTCGTTCTGTTCGCCTCGAGATGTCCCATCGGGGGCCAGCACTTCGGCAGCGCCCAATGCGCCGCCCTGACGTTGCGCACACATCTAGACGTGGACGTTGCCGAGCGTCCATCCCCTTTCGGCGCCGCGCGTCGCCTCGGTCGCCGGTCTCGAAATTTTGTGCTTGAATATCTTGAGCTTGAAGCGACTGGGTTGCCGTGGCAGCTTTCCATCCTGCCAACCGCGCCGCAGGGGTGGACCGACCATGCTGGGACCTTCAGGGCATTCCGACAGCTTCACCCGCGACCGTCTGCCATCCGCTGATCGATGGCCGGTGATCGATCTCGCCCGCTTCCCCTATCCCGAATGGCTCAATGCCGGCGCCGAACTCTCCGACCGGATGGTCGAAAAGGGCTTCGGCGACCACGTGGCGCTCATCGGCAACGGCCGCCAGCGCACATATAAGGAACTCACCGACTGGTCCAACCGCATCGCCCATGCGCTGGTCGACGTTTATGGCGTGAGGCCCGGCAACCGGGTGCTGATCCGCTCCGCCAACAATCCCGCAATGGTCGCCTGCTGGCTCGCCGCCACCAAGGCGGGCGCCGTCGTCGTCAACACCATGCCCATGCTGCGCCATGGCGAAGTATCCCAGATCGTCGACAAGGCCGAGATCGCATTCGCCCTGTGCGACACGCGGCTGATGGAGGAACTCGTCCTCTGCGGCAAGTCCTCGCGCTACCTGAAGACCATCATCGGCTTCGACGGCACGGCCAACCATGATGCCGAACTTGATCGCATGGCACTCACCATGCCGGTGAAATTCACCGCGGTGAAGACCGGCCGCGACGACGTAGCGCTGATCGGCTTCACCTCCGGCACCACCGGCACGCCAAAAGGCGCCATGGCCTTTCACCGCGATCTGCTCGTCATCGCCGACGGCTATGCCAAGGAGGTGCTGAACGTCACGCCGGAGGACGTGTTCGTCGGCTCGCCACCACTGGCCTTCACCTTCGGGCTGGGCGGGCTCGCCATCTTTCCGCTTCGCTTCGGTGCGGCGGCGGCGCTGCTTGAGCATGCAACACCGCCCAACCTCATAGAGATCATCCGGCAGCACAAGGCGACCGTCTGCTTCACCGCACCCACCGCCTATCGCGCCATGTTGAAGGCCATGGCGGAGGGAACAGACCTCTCCACCCTGCGGGCTGCCGTCTCCGCCGGCGAGACGCTGCCCGCCCCCGTCTACGAGGAATGGATCGCGCGCACCGGCAAGCCCATCCTCGACGGCATCGGCGCCACCGAGATGCTGCATATCTTCATCACCAACCGGTTTGGTGATCATCGCCCCGGCTGTACCGGCAAGCCGGTGTCCGGCTACCAGGCGCGCATCGTCGACGACGACGGCCGAGAAAAGCCGCAGGGCGAGGTCGGCCGCCTCGCAGTGCGCGGGCCTACCGGCTGTCGCTATCTCGCGGATGATCGCCAGTCGAACTACGTGAAGCATGGCTGGAACCTGACGGGCGACAGCTTCTGGCAGGATGCGGACGGCTATTTCCACTTCGCCGCCCGCTCCGACGACATGATCATTTCTTCGGGCTACAACATCGCGGGCCCCGAGGTGGAGGCCGCACTGCTCTCGCATGCCGCAGTCGCCGAATGCGCGGTGATCGGTGCGCCCGACGAGGAGCGTGGCATGATCGTCGAGGCCCATGTCGTGCTGGCCCAAGGGCAGGCGGGCGATGCGCTGATGACGAAGATCCTGCAGGACCACGTGAAGGCGGTGATCGCTCCCTACAAGTATCCCCGCCGCATCATCTACCGCGAGGCGCTGCCCAAGACACAGACCGGCAAGATCCAGCGCTTCAGGCTGCGCGGCGATGACGCCAGCAGGTCATGACGGTCGTGCCTCAGTCGAGGCTGTGAATGGTGCTCACGGCATGCGCCGCCTGAGTCACGGAGCTGCCCGGCGGCACGCTGCGCGTCAGCCACACATTGCCCCCGATGATCGAGCCGGCCCCGATGGTGACGCGCCCGAGGATGCTCGCGCCTGCATGCACCACCACATTGTCCTCGATGATCGGATGGCGCAGGATGCGCCGCAGCGGCCGTGAGCCCTCGGCCACTTCGGCTTCACCCAAAGTGACGCCCTGGTGCAGGCAGACGTTGCTGCCGATCACTGACGTCTCGCCGATCACCACGCCCATGCCATGGCCAACGAAGAAACCGGGTCCGATCCTGGCGCCGGGGTGGATGTCGATACCGCTCGTCGCCTGGGCGAGCGCGGCGACGATTCGCGCCACGAAACGAGCGCCCTGAAGATGCAGCGCGTGGGCAATGCGGTGATGGATGATGGCCCGCGAACTGGGATAGCAGATCAGCACCTCGGCCAGGCTCGTCGCTGATGAGTCGCGCTGCTGCGCTGCCCGGAGATCGCTCACCAGCAGGGCACGGATCGCCGGCAGCTGCCGCGCCACGCCGTGGATCACCCCTTCGGCCCGGCGCTGTGCTTCGAGCGGAGCCAGACCCTTGGCGTCGAACTGCAGGCCGCGGGCAACCTGGTCGGTCAGCCGCGCGAAGCTGGTCGAGAGTGTGTTGGTGACAAACAGGTCGATGCTGTCGTGTTTCAGGCCGTGCGGACCCAGATGCGTCGGGAACAGCGACGTGACGATACCCTCGAGAACTTCGGCGATGGCGCTCGCCGCGGGCACCTCCGTCACCTTACCGCCGAGCCTGATGTTGTGGCTGATATCGCGGGAGTGGCGCAGCTCGGACACGATCGGGCCCAGGTTGAATTTCTCCGGTTTCGGTCTGGCGGCCCGCAGCATGGCAATCTTCCCGGACATGTCCTCTTTCCTAGCTAGCTGCGCGGTCCGCTGCGGCGCTGTCTGCTCCCGGTGTCTCCGGAGGCCGCCCCACGGTCGATGATCAGTAAACGGATGAACTCGCCACGCGCCGTGTCGCCACCGCTTTTCCGCGCCACGGCCCGGTCGAGCCAACCTTCGAGGCGGCCCATCAGAATGGCGAGAATGGAGTTCATGGACACGCGATGACCTAGGCGACGACCAGCTGTTGCTCTTCCTTGCCTGCCTCGCTCCTCAGCCAGTCGATGAAGAAGGAGACCTTCGGCAGGTTGAGCTTGGCGCGCGGCGCGACCATGTAATAGGCAAAATCAACCTTCACCGCCGATGAGAAGGGCTGCACCAGTCGGCCCTGCCTCAGGTCGCGCGCGGCCAGCGCCGTCTTGGCGAGAGCCACGCCGCGGCCCAGCGCCGCTGCCTCGATCACCAGGCTCGACTGGTTGAAGCGAGGTCCCCGCGCCGAATCGATGTGCGGCGCGCCGGCGGCATTGAGCCACATCTCCCAGTTCGGGCACGACGGGTCGTTGTCGGGGCTGTCGTCATGCAGCAGCGTCGCCTCTGTGAGGTCGGAGGGCAGGTAGAACGGCCCGTGTTGCATCACGTATTCCGGGCTGCACACCGGCACCACGCTCTCGTTGAGCAGCAGCTCGACGGAGAGGTCCGCATAGCGCCCCGCGCCATAGCGGATTGCCACGTCGATGCCGTCCTTCATGAAGTCCGACAGCTGCATCGAGGCGGATACATGCACGTCGATCTCCGGGTGCGCGGCCTGGAATATATCGAGCCGCGGCAGCAACCATTTGGACGCGAAGGACGGCGCCACGCTCACCGACAATACCCCCGCCTCGCCCAGAGAATCGATGGCATCCATCGCCGCCGACAGCCTGGCGAAACCTTCGCGCAGGTCGCGGAGACCGGCGGCCCCTGCATCGGTCAGGGCAAGTCCGCGCCCGTTGCGCACGAAAAGCGGCAGCCCGACATGATCCTCGAGAAGCCTGATCTGGTGGCTGATGGCAGCGGGCGTCACCCGCAGTTCGCTCGCCGCCTGCGAAATGCTCATGTGACGGGCGGCAACCTCGAAGGCGCGCAGCGAGTTCAGAGGAGGAAGTGAGCGTCTCATATATTACCTACTATTCTGATAGAGAATTAGAGGTATCATGCCCACGACAGAGCTGCAAGTCCAAAAATCAGTGCCCGTGCACCGCCATCTGTCATTTAGCCCGACCCGGATCTTGGCCACCGCGAGGTGTGATCACATATCCGGCGGGCCTGTCACCGCCTGCCTCGGCCTGACATATTGTCGGCGGACAACCTGGAGGTCAGGGCTGAATGAAGACCGAAACACGAGGATCAGCGGAACTGCAGACGGCCCGGATGACGCTCAAGCCCTGTTGCCCGGCCGACGCTGCCGAGTTCATCGCACTTGAGCGTGATCCGGACGTCATGCGTTACCTCGATGGAGGCCTTCCCTCGGGCGACGGGTTGGCTTCGCCAGATGAGGGCTTCCTGCGGCCGCGGGGAACGGAATCTTGGGTGTGGGCGGCGCGGCTGAAGTCCGACGCAGCCTTCGTGGGCTGGTTCTGTCTTTACCCGATGAGCGAGACGGTGGCCGAACTCGGCTATCGCTTGCGGCGGTCGCAGTGGGGCCAGGGCCTCGCGACCGAGGGCGCCCGGGCGCTCGTGGGCTGGGGGTTCAGCTGCCACGCCTACGACGTGATCGTGGCGAATACCATGGCGGTGAACCAGGCTTCTCGTCGCGTGCTGGAGCGGCTCGGCTTCCGCTACCTCCGCACCGTCCACCTCGACTGGCCCAATCCCGTTCCGGGCAGTGAACAAGGTGACGTCGAGTATGAACTGATGCGCGCAAACAGGAGCACGACCTCAGCGTCTGTCGGAAGCCACTCAGGTGTTTGAAGCGGGGTGGCATGAGCGGAATGCCAGCGCGGCGTGGCGGCCTTCATCAGCATGTCACCGAACTTGCCCAGGAGGCGGGGACGGAGATTCAGCATGTCGCAACTCGGACGTGAGGGCCTTCCTTCATCCCAATGCCCCGGTGCGTTACAGCAGGCTCGGCGCCTAGGTCGAGATGGGCGAGGGAGCAACATCCTCGAGGCGGTGCCTCGTGAAGCGGACATGGTGTAAGTATGCATTCCAGCAAGGCGGCAGCGCCCTACCAGCCGGGTGCGCGCCAGACCTCCTTGCCCTTGAACAGCGTCGCGAGCACGCGGGTCTTCGAGATGTCATGTGCCGGGCACTTGAAGACGTCCTGGTCGAGCACGATGACGTCGGCGGAATAGCCCACGCGAAGCATGCCGGTGTACTGGTCGCGCCAGCAGGCGCGGGCGGCGTTCACGGTATAGCCCTGCACGCATTCCTCGATCGTCAGGGCCTGGTCGATGAAGAACGGCTCCTGCGGGCTGTTGTCCAGCCGCTTCTGCCGGGTGATCGCGGTTTCGATGATCTCGAACGGGTTGAGCGTGCTGACGGCCCAATCCGACGACAGGCACCAGTCCGCGCCGGCGTCCAGCATCTTGCGAAACGCATAGACGTCGGGCCAGCGTGCCTTGCCGATCATCGCGAGGGAAGGATCGGTGTAGGGCGGCTCGAACCTGGCCCACAGGGACTGCACGTTCGCAGTGGCCAGGCCCTGAAGCCGGCCGTAGTCGTCCGGATCCACGAGTTGCAGATGGGCAAGCTGGTGCTGGGCGGGCCAGGGGCCATTGGCTGCCCGCGCCGCCTCGAGTCCCTCGATCGCGCGACGCGCGGCGGCGTCGCCGATGACATGGACATGAATGGCGAAGCGCGCCGCATCAAGTGCCGTCATCAGGGCCTTGGTCTGTTCAAGGCTGAACATGCAAGGCGCATTGCCACCTCGCTTGTCGGCATATGGCGCGAGGTTGGCGGCCGTGCGGTTTTCAAAGACCCCGTCGAGAAAGAATTTGGCTGAGTGCACGTGAAAATCCGGGCCAGGATGGGCCTTGCGCAAGGCGGTGAGACGGGCCACCGCCGTTTCAGCGGTGTCGGCCTCGGTCACCAGTGCCGTGCCTGCAACCCGAAGGGTCAATGCGCCGGTCGCCGCGGCGCGCCCATAGGTCGTCAGCTCGGGATGTCTCACACAGGCATCAAGAACGCCGGTGATGCCGTGTCGGTTCGCGTGCGCCTGCCCTGCAAGGAGGCCCGCCATCCAGTCATCCTCCGTCAGTTCCGGCAGGCGCGCAGCGACAACGGGGATGACTTCTTCATGGAGCATGCCCGTGGCGCGACCCTGTGAATCGCGGAGGATATGGCCATTCGGTGGGTCGCCCATCGCCTGCACACCGGCCATCTCGATCGCGCGGCTGTTCAGGCAGGCATTGTGGAAGGAACTGTCATAGATCAGCACCGGCCGATCTGCGACCGCGCGATCGAGCAGCTTGGCCGTCAGATTGTGATCACCGAAGACTCCGGCCTGCCAACCCGAGCCAAACACGATCGGCAAGTCGGGCTTGGCTTCTGCATGGGCGCGCAAGACGGCCACCAGCTCATCCTCGCTGGCCACTTCATACAGATAGGCCGCCGTGGCAATGTCGATCCCGCCGGAGAGAAGATGGATATGGGCATCCTGAAACCCCGGCAGAACCAGCCGTCCGCCTGCGTCGATCCGGTTGGCGGCATCGGGCGGATTTCCCCGGCCGAGGGCCGCAATCCGTCCATCCCTCGCCAGCAACCATTCGGCAGACGGGTTCGTTGGATCCATCGTGCGAATCCGGGCGTTATGCACCAGGGTCTCAGTCAATCCTCACGTCCTCCATGCCTGCCCGGGCCACCGGGTGGCCGCACCCTCGTCCTCGCGATGCAGTCGCTCGCGGAAATCGTCATATGACACCTTCACTGCGTCAGCAGCCGACCCTGGTCTGGACGCCAGCTGATCCACACCTCGCCCTGCATGTGCGCCTCCCCCGAAGCATCGGAATTCTGTTGCAACACCGCAACGGGCTTGGAGACACCCCTGACATTCACCAGGTACCGGCGGCGGTCGCCGAGATAGGTATCCGCAATGATCTCGCCCCGAAGCACGTTCTGCTGCAGCGATGGCTCGGTGTTCGACAAGACGAGCTTCTCCGGTCGAACGGCGAGAAAGACCGTGCTACGGTTGGCGACAGGCGAACCGGAATGCGCCCGGACATGCCCTGCTTCGCCCGCGTCGACAGTCACCACGTCCCGGGCAGACGAAATGACAGTGCCCTGGAACAGGTTCATGTTGCCGATGAACTCGGCCACGTCGCGGCAATTTGGGTTCTCGTAAAGGTCTTCTGACCGTGCAACCTGCAACACCTTGCCTGCCGACATGACGGCAATCCGATCCGAAAGCGTCAGGGCCTCCTCCTGGTCGTGCGTCACGAAGACGAAAGTGATGCCGACATTGCGTTGCAATTGCCTGAGCTCGATCTGCATCTCTTCGCGCAGCTTCTTGTCAAGGGCGCCCAGCGGCTCATCGAGCAGGAGAACCTTGGGACGGCAGACGAGCGCCCGGGCCAGTGCAACGCGCTGGCGCTGGCCGCCGGAAAGCTGGTGTGCGGCGCGCGCACCATAGCCCCCAAGCTTCACGAGTTCGAGTGCGGCGGCGGTGCGAGACCGCACCTCGTCTTTGGCGAGTTTCTGGCTGCGAAGTCCATATCCGACATTTTCCTCCACGTTGAGATGGGGAAAGATGGCGTAGCTCTGAAACACCATGTTGGTAGGTCGGCGATTGGCGGGAATGCCGGTCACGGACTTGCCGTCGATGAAGATCTCGCCATCGGTCGGCTGCTCGAAGCCCGCGAGCATTCGCAACAATGTTGTCTTGCCGCAGCCCGATGGACCGAGCAGTGAGAAGAAGTCGCCGCGGCGGATATCGAGCGAGACACGGTCCACGGCGTGAACGGAGCCAAAGAGCTTCGACACGTCCTTCAGCTGAATGATGGCATCGAGACTGGATTTCAACTCAGGCGTCTCCCGGCATGTCTGATTCAACTCCGCGCTTGCGGAAGAATTCCGCGAGCAATACGAGTGCAGTCGAAAACGCGAGAATGCTCGTACCGAGGGCCAACATGCCCGGGAGCTTGTTCGGAAAGCGAAGTTGGCCAAAAAGGTAAACCGGCAGGGTCGGGTCCGTCCCTGCCAGGAAGAAGGCCAGCACGAATTCATCGAACGAGGTGATGAAACACAGCAGCAGGCTGGAGATCACGCCGGGAAGAGCCAGTGGCAAGGTCACGCGACAGAACGTCATCCAGGCATTCTCTCCCAGATCACGCGAGGCTTCCTCCAGTGACTTGTCGAATCCCTCCAGGCGCGACATCAGCACGGTTATCGAAAAGGGAATGCAGATGAACACATGGGCGGCTCCCACGGTCCAGAGCGAAAGCGAAATCCCCAGGAACTGCAGCGTGATGATGAGGATCGCGACCCCGAACACGATGGAGGGCACGATGAGCGGCAGGGAGAATGCCGCCAGGATGACGGTGTTGCCGGGCAGCTTGTTCCGCGTAAGCGCGATTGCCGCCAGAAGGCCAATGACCGTTGCGATGATCGAGCTGCAGACGGCCACCATGATGCTGTTGCGGAGCGCGTTCAGCATGCCGGTGTTCGTGGCCATTTCGCCATAATGCTTGAAGGTCAGTCCCCTCAGCGGAAAGGTCGCAAACAGGCTGTCATTGAATGAGAAGAGCGGAATCATCAGGACCGGCCCGTAAAGGAAGATCATGAAAAGGGCAGCATAGATGGTGAGGGGGCGGAATGTTGTGCGCATCACTCAGGACACCCGCGACCTGAGCCTGCGAAAGCCGATGGCCCACAGGAAGAACGCCACCAGCACACCGATGATCACCATCATCATGATGGCCAGGGCGGCCCCCAGGGGCGCATTGTTCTGCCGCAGGAACAGTTCCTGGATGAGATTGCCGATCATGGTGCCACCCGGACCGCCCACGAGCATCGGCGTCACATAGTCGCCAACCGTCGGTATGAAGACGAGCAGGGCCGCACCGATGGTGCCCGGTGCCGACAGCGGCAATGTCACCCTCAGGAAGCGGCGCCACTTCGTGTCACCAAGATCGGTGGCCGCCTCGAGAAGCGACGGATCGATCTTCTCGAGGGAAACGTAGATCGGCAGCACGGTAAAGGCGATCCAGGCATGCGCCAGGGTGATGGCCACCGCCGCGGGATTGTAGAGAAGGAACTCGAGCGGCCGGTCGATGATCCCCAGCGTCTTCAGCGCTGAATTGATGGCACCGTTGTAGCCCAGCACGATCTTCCACGAGAACACCCGCAGCAGATAACTCGTCCAGAATGGTATGGTGAGCAGAACAAGCCAAAGCGTCTTTCTTCGCTTGACGCGAAACGCAAGGAAATAGGCCATGGGATAGGCAAGAAGGATCACAAGCGCCGTGGCCACGAGGGAAACCACGATCGACTTGAGCATGAGCACGGCGGGCGGCGGATATTTGAAGGGAAATGGAATGCCCATCCAGAAAAATGGCTTGTCCGCCGGCTCGATGATGGTCCAGTAGTTGGCAAGGGTGGGCGTGCGGTCGATCGCGAAACCGTTCTGGGTCCAGAAGCTCAAGGCCACCAGCGCCAGAAGCGGTGCGACCATCATCACCGCCATCACGAGGAAGGCCGGCGTCAGCAGCGCGTATCCTGCCATCCACGCCGACTTTTCCGGGTGCCGCATCCTCAAGGCCATGACGCGCGCTATTGCATGAGTGCCTTGGTGTCTCCCCAGACCTTGTTGTCTTCGGTCTGCACCTCGTCCGAAACCTGGATGAAGAGCGTTCCATCCTTCATGTGCTGGATCGGATCCGTGAAGCCCATCTTGGCCACGGCCTGCTTGTCGGCCAGCTCGAATGACTTTGTGTTGGAGTGACCAAGCCCCGAACCTTCGATGAGCGTCTTGCCGGTCTCGGGTGAAAGCCAGGCATCGATGAAATCATAGGCCAGCGCCTTGTCGGCCTTGCCGCTGTTGAGCAGCGTCAGCCCGCAATACCAGGTGAAGAAACCCTCCTTCGGCCGCGCATAGGCGACGGGAATGCCTTGGTCCGAAAGATTCTTGACCGTGTCATTCCAGGCATAGGCCGCGACGATCTCGCCGGAAGCCAGCGCCTGATTGATCTCCGTCGGATCGGTCCACAGGAAGCGGCTGTTGGCGATGCACTTCTTGCCCCATTTGTCTGCAGCCGCCTTCAGCCTGTCACCGGTCGACCAGGCGGCGTCCTTGTAGCTCATGCCGTCAAGCAACAGTCCAAGCGTGATGCAGAGCTCGTTGTCGAGCATGGAGACCTTGCCCGCATACTTGTCATCATAGAAAATTCCCCAGCTCTCGTTCCTCTTGAAGTCCTCGTCCACGAGGTCCGGGCGGTAGGCAATGGAGGCGTTTCCCCAGTCTGCCGGCGCCATGACAACCCTGCCGTCCATCACGACGCCGTCCGCCGTCTGCAGGGACGGGAAGAGATCCTTCCAGTTCGAAAGCTTCGTCACGTCGATGTCGGTGGCGATTTTCGCATTCACGAAGCGGTTCACGGAATAGTTGCACGGATGCATCACATCGGCGGAGAAGCCGGCGAGCACCTTGGCCAGCGCATCTTCCTCCCCGGTGAAGATGGAGAAATTCGGTGCCCCATTCTTGTCGGCAAACTGCTTGAAGTAGGACGGATCATCGTATCCGGCCCATTCGAGGCAGGTGAGCACGTCGGCAGCCTTGGGGAGCGAGGGCAAGACCATCATTCCCACACCGAAAGCAGAAGCTTTGGTCAGCATGTCGCGGCGGCTCAACTTGCCCTGGGACATCCGGTCGATGAACTTCAGTCGCTGCATGCCACTCCCTCCAGCTTGCCTTGGTTGCCGTGCATTGCGGCGACCGTTGTCAGGCGATGCTAGAATGAAAGTCCCGCCCTTGGAAAGGCCTCGTGCGGCAAGGAGTGCACGGCGCTGGGTGGCATCTCGCTCGACATATCCGGACCGGCTTGCGGTGGTGCGCTCGGGGAGCGATGTGAACGGCGCACCCGGCAAGATAGGGACGAGAACGGGTGCGTGCAGTCAAATGGTTGATTTATTTGGTTTCGATTACCAGGGTTGATGCAGTCCTTATGATATTCTTATGCTGCCGCCCCTGCATCTGCATCGAAAACTTATGCATGAACGCCGAACGGAGGTGAGCGGGCTGCAGCTATCGGGCCTGCGTCAAAAACTTGCAGCGAGCTCCAGGTGTCCTCCCCGAAACCGCCCTCCTTCTGGGTTCTTGCCGTCGGTAGCGTTGGCGTCGTCTATGGCGATATCGGAACCAGCCCGCTTTATGCGATGCATGAGGCCTTGGGGGCAGCGACGGGAACTTCGGGCACGTCTGGCGGCGTGGCGGTCGAGGCGGTCTATGGTGTCGCCTCCCTCATCATCTGGGCGCTGATCCTCGTCGTGACGGTCAAGTATGTCGTCATCCTGCTGAACGCCGACAACAAGGGCGAAGGTGGCACCCTGTCGCTCATGGCTCTGGCGCAGCGCGTGATGCGATCGCGGTTGGGCTTCATTCCTGTCCTCGCGATGATCGGTGCCGCGCTTTTCTACGGGGATGCGATGATAACCCCGGCCATATCGGTGCTCTCGGCGATCGAGGGCCTCAAGGTCGTCACACCCGCCTTCGAGCCCTATGTCCTGCCGATCACGGTGGGAATCATCATCGGACTGTTCATGGTGCAGGCGCGGGGAACGGCAAGCGTCGCCTCGTTCTTCGGGCCGATCACCATCCTGTGGTTCCTGGTGATCGCGGCCGCGGGCATTCCGCATATCCTGAAGAACCCCGAGGTCCTCGTCTCGTTCTACCCTGGCTATGCCGTGAGCTTCCTGCTCTCGCATGGGATGACGGGACTCATCACGCTGGGCGCAGTTTTCCTCGCAGTCACCGGCGCCGAGGCGCTCTATGCCGACCTCGGTCACTTCGGGAAGCGGCCCATCCAGTTTGCCTGGCTGCTGCTGGTTCTCCCGTGCCTGCTGCTGAACTATCTCGGCCAAGCCGCCTTCATTCTCGACGAACCTTCAGGGATCGCCAACCCGTTCTTCCTGATGGTGCCGAACTGGGCGCTCGTGGTTCTGGTCATCCTCGCCACCGCTGCCACCATCATCGCCAGCCAGGCGGTGATCACCGGGGCCTACTCGATGACCCGGCAGGCCATCCAGCTCGGCCTGCTGCCGCGCATGGAGGTGCGCTTCACGTCCGACGCCCATGCGGGGCAGGTCTACTTGCCGCAGGTGAACTGGGCACTGCTTTTGGGGGTGATGGCGCTGACGCTGGCCTTCCAGAACTCCTCGGACCTCGCCTCCGCCTACGGTATCGCCGTGACCGGCACGATGGTCGTCACCTCCACCATGGCCATTCCGGTGATCTGGCGATACTGGCGCTGGCCGCTGTGGGCGGCACTGCTGGTCATGCTGCCGCTGCTGGCGCTCGACTGCATCTTCCTAGGTGCGAACTCGCTCAAGATCGCCGACGGCGGCTGGGTGCCGCTCGCCTTGGGTGGCATGATGATGCTGGTGATGTGGACGTGGCGAAGGGGCTCCCGCATCCTTCTCGCAGAGACCCGAAAGCTGGAGGTGCCGCTGGCGGACCTGGCGAACAGCCTCGGGCGCCGCTCACCGCACCTCGTTCCGGGCACGGCGGTGTTCTTCACCTCCGATACCGAGAGCGCACCAACGGCACTCCTGCACAGTCTGAAGCATTATTTCGTTCTGCATGAGCGCAATGTGATCCTCACCATCCGCACCGGTGACCTGCCGGTCATTGCCGACGACGACAAGCTGAAGTTCGAGAAGGTCGACAATCTGTTCAGCCGCCTGGTCATCACCTTCGGCTACATGGAAACACCCAACGTTCCACGAGCGTTGGGCCTGGCTCCAAAATTCGGGCTGACATTCGAGCCGATGCGAACGTCGTTCTTCCTGTCGCGGCGCAACGTTCTCGAGGCGCGCAAGTCCAAGATGCCGCGCTGGCAGGACAAGCTGTTCATCGGGCTGGCCCGCAATGCCAACGACGCCAGCCGCTATTTTCAGCTTCCGACCGACAGGGTGGTTGAACTCGGCACGCAGTTCTCGATCTAGGCGCGCAATTCTTATGCCGGCCTTATCGGGCAGGGCTCACTTCCCCATCGAAAGCTTACGGGCCCTCCTCCTATTTCAGTATCTGAAACGGGAGTGTTTCCATGTTCGACCTTCTTTTCATCGTGCTCGGTGCGGGGCTCTTTGTCCTTGCCGCCGGCTATGTCGAATTCTGCGGGAGGCAGTGATGCAGGAAGCTTCACTCGGACTGTTCATCGCGCTGGGCCTCGCTGCCTACCTCGTCCACGCCCTCCTTCATCCTGAACGCTACTGAGGAGATGCCATGACCCTGACCGGCTGGTTCCAGATCATCCTCGTGCTCGGGCTGACCGCCGCGGCGGCATGGGGCGTCGGCATCTATCTGGCGCGTCTCTACTCGGGGCAGAGGACATTCCTCACGCCCGTGCTCTCTCCCGTGGAAAACCTGCTGCGCCGCTTGTCCGGCCTCGACGGCCAGGAACAGGACTGGCGGCAATACACCCTTGCAATGCTGGCCTTCAATGCAGCGGGCTTCCTGCTGCTCTATGGGCTGATGCGATTGCAGGCACTGCTGCCGATCAATCCCCAGGGCTTCGGCGGGGTGCCGGCCGATCTTTCCTTCAACACCGCCATGAGCTTCGTCACCAACACGAACTGGCAGTCCTATGCCGGCGAGGCGACCATGAGCAATGTCGTCCAGATGGCGGGGCTCTCGGTTCAGAACTTCCTTTCCGCTGCCACGGGCATCGCGCTTGCCGTCGCCTTTACGCGAGCCTTAGCGCGGAGCAACGCCCGGACGCTGGGGAACTTCTGGGACGATCTGGTCAAGACGACGCTCTACGTGCTGCTGCCGGGCGCCATTGTTCTTGCATTCGCCTTCTTGGCGCTGGGCATGCCGCAGACACTTGCCGGCCACGTCGATGCCGTGACGCTCGAAGGCGGGAAGCAGGCCATCGCGCTCGGTCCCGTCGCCAGCCAGGAGGCCATCAAGCAGTTCGGCACCAATGGCGGCGGCTTCTTCAACGCCAATGCCGCCCACCCCTTCGAGAACCCGTCGCAGTGGTCGAACATGCTGTCGATCTTCGCCATGCTGCTCCTGTCCGCTGCTCTGCCGTTCATGTTCGGCCGCATGGTGGGCGACGTCCGCCAGGGCAGGGCATTGTTCATCGCCATGTTCGTGTTCCTGGTCGTGGGGGTGGGTGTCGTGTACTGGGCCGAAACGGCTGGCAACCCGCTCATGACGGCACTGGGCGTCGATCCCTCCATGGGGAACATGGAGGGCAAGGAACTGCGCTTCGGCCAGGCGCTGACGGCCCTGTTCGTGGTGGTGACGACCGGCCTGTCATGCGGCGCCGTCAATGCCATGCATGCCTCCCTGACGCCGCTGGGCGGCCTCGTGCCGCTGGCGCTGATCCAACTCGGCGAAGTGGCGCCGGGCGGAGTCGGCTCCGGCCTCTACGGCATGCTGATCATGGCGGTTCTGACCGTCTTCATCGCCGGACTGATGGTCGGGCGCACGCCTGACTACCTGGGCAAGAAGATCGAGGTCAGGGAGATGAAGCTCGTCATGCTGGCGCTGCTGATCCTGCCGCTCGTCATCCTCGGCTTCAGCGCCGTTTCGGCGATGATGCCCATCGGCCTGTCGAGCCTCGCCAATGCAGGCCCACATGGCCTGAGCGAGATCCTCTATGCCTATTCGTCGGGTGCCGGCAATAACGGCTCTGCCTTCGCCGGGCTCAACGCCAACACCTTCTGGTACAACACCACCCTCGGCATCACCATGTTCCTCGGTCGCTTCGCCTTCATCGTGCCGATGATGGCGGTGGCTGGATCGCTGGGCGCCAAGACCCGCATGCCTGCGAGCAAGGGAAGCTTCCCCACCCATGGCGTGCTGTTCGTCACCCTGCTGGTGGCCGTCATCCTGATCGTGACCGGGCTCGAGTACTTCCCCGCGCTCGCCCTGGGCCCCATCGTCGAGCAGTTCCTCATGCTCGCCCACAAGACGTTCTGAGTGGAGTGACATCAATGTCCAAGACCTCGAGCGCAACGACCCTCGATCCGTCCCTGCTGCTGACGGCTGGCCGCGACGCTGTCCTCAAGCTCAATCCGCTGAGCCTGTCGCGCAACCCGGTCATCTTCGTGACCGAAGTGGTGGCCGCCTTCGTGACCCTGCTGTGGCTGCGCGACCTCGTGTTGTCGGCCGGGGAGGCCTGGTTCTCGGGTCAGATCGCCGCCTGGCTGTGGTTCACGGTGATCTTCGCCAACTTCGCGGAGGCCATCGCCGAAGGCCGTGGCAAGGCCCAGGCCGAAGCGCTGCGCCGGACCCGCACCGATACGCTGGCCAAGCGGCTGATCATGCCGGAAACCCACGAACGGCTCTACAGCAAGGTCCCGGCGCTGCAACTGGTGCCGGGCGATCTGGTGCTCGTCGAGGCGGGCGACCTGATCCCCGCCGATGGCGAGGTGGTGGAAGGCATCGCCTCGGTCAACGAGTCCGCCATCACCGGCGAATCGGCCCCGGTGATCCGCGAGTCGGGTGGTGACCGTTCGGCGGTGACGGGCGGCACGACCGTGCTGTCCGACTGGCTCCGCGTCCGGATCACGGCGGAACCGGGCAGCACCTTCATCGACCGGATGATCGCACTGGTGGAAGGTGCCGAACGCAAGAAGACGCCGAACGAGCTGGCGCTCTCGATCCTGCTCACCGGCCTCACGCTGATCTTCCTGGTCGCCGTCGTCACGCTCTGGGGGCTCGCCGGCTATTCCGGCACCATGTTGCAGGCCGTGGTGCTGGCCGCTCTTCTGGTCACCCTCATTCCCACCACGATCGGTGGGTTGCTCTCGGCCATCGGAATTGCCGGCATGGACCGGCTCATCCGCTTCAACGTCGTGGCCACTTCCGGCCGCGCCGTCGAGGCGGCAGGCGACGTCGATACCCTGCTGCTCGACAAGACCGGCACCATCACCTTCGGCAACCGCCTGGCGACAGCACTGTTCCCGGTCGGTGGCACGAGCGAGCGGGATCTCGCCGAAGCATCCTTCCTGGCGTCACTGGCGGATGAAACGCCGGAAGGCCGCTCCATCGTGGCCTTGTGCAAGGGGAGCTACGGCCAGTCAGATGCAGCCGTGCCCGCGGCAGAGATGACGCCCGTGCCCTTCTCCGCCACAACCCGCATCTCGGGCGTGGATCTCGCCGGCCGCCGCCTTCGCAAGGGGGCTGTCGATGCCATCCTGAAGCATCTCGGCCCCCAGGCCGTGGTGCCCGCGCAGTTCCGCGAGGCTGTCGACAAGATCTCGCGCACGGGTGGCACGCCGCTGGGTGTGGCCGACGGTGACCGACTTCTCGGGGTGATCCACCTCAAGGACGTGGTGAAGCCCGAGATCAAGCAGCGCTTCGCCGCACTCCGGGAGATGGGCATCCGCACCGTCATGGTGACGGGCGACAACCCGGTGACGGCCGCCGCCATCGCCTCGGAGGCCGGCGTCGACGACTTCATCGCCGAGGCGACGCCCGAGGACAAGCTCAACTACATCCGTGCCGAGCAGCGTGACGGGCGGATGATCGCCATGTGCGGTGACGGCACCAATGATGCGCCGGCGCTGGCCCAGGCCGATGTCGGTGTCGCGATGCAGACCGGCACGCAGGCGGCGCGCGAGGCGGGCAACATGGTCGACCTCGACTCGAACCCGACGAAGCTCATCGAGATCGTCGAGATCGGCAAGCAGCTGCTGATGACCCGGGGCTCGCTCACCACCTTCTCGATCGCCAACGACGTCGCCAAGTACTTCGCCATCATCCCGGCCCTGTTCGTCGCGACCTACCCGGAGCTCGGCGCCTTGAACCTGATGCATCTGGCCTCGCCCGAAAGCGCCATCCTCTCGGCCGTCATCTTCAACGCCCTCATCATCATCGCGCTGATCCCGTTGGCGCTGAAGGGTGTGGCCTACCGCGCCGTGGGCGCCTCGGCGCTTCTGCGCCGCAACCTGCTGGTCTATGGGCTCGGCGGGCTGGTGGTGCCGTTCATCGGCATCAAGCTCGTCGATCTCGTCGTGTCCGCACTTCATCTTGCCTGAGGGTCTCACCATGCTCGGCCATCTCCGCCCCGCGATCATTCTTCTGGTATTGCTCACGCTGCTGACCGGGATCGCCTATCCGCTCGCCATCACGGGACTTGCCCAGATCGCCTTGCCGCATGCGGCCAATGGCAGCCTGATCGTCGCCGATGGCAAGGTCATCGGCTCCGAACGCATTGGCCAGAACTGGACGTCCGAGCGCTATTTCCACGGCCGTCCCTCCGCCGCCGGGAGCGGTTACGACGCCATGGCGTCCTCCGGTTCCAATCTCGGCCCCACCTCCGCCAAGCTCCTCGATCGCGTGAAGCAGGACGTGGCGGCCCTTCAATCAGACGGCTCCGCCGCCATTCCGGCGGATGCCGTGACCACCTCGGGCAGCGGCCTTGATCCCGACATCTCGCCGGCCTTCGCGCTCCTCCAGGTGGCGCGCGTGGCCAAGGCACGCGGACTCGACGAGGCTGCCCTGGCGAAGCTCGTGACCAGCTCCGTTGCCGATGGCGCGGTCGGCGAGCCCCGCGTCAATGTTCTGCTCCTCAACATGGGGCTGGATCGGCTAAGCTCGGGAGGCAATGGATGAGATGACCGACAGGCGTCCGTCCCCCGACGCGCTCCTCGACCTGGCGCAACGGGAGAGAAGGGGCCGGCTCAAGATCTTCCTCGGCGCCTCGCCCGGCGTGGGGAAGACCTTTGCCATGCTGCAGGGCGCGCGCCGCCTGAGGGACGAGGGGCGCGACGTGGTGATCGGCATCGCCGAAACCCATGGCCGCCCGGAAACGGCTGCCCTCCTCGAAGGCCTCGAGGTGCTGCCACGCCGCGAATGGCTTTATCGTGGTCACCCGTTGCGGGATTTCGACATCGACGCCGCCCTGGCGCGAAGGCCTCAGCTGATCGTCATCGACGAACTGCCCCACTCCAACCCTCCCGAGGCCCGCCATCCCAAGCGCTACCAGGATGTCGAGGAGCTGATCGCCGCGGGGATCGACGTCTGGACGGCGCTCAACATCCAGCACATCGAAAGTCTGGCCGACGTGGTCTCGGCCATCACCGGCGTCAAGGTGCGCGAGCTGGTTCCGGACATCATCGTCGAACGGGCGGATGACGTGGTGCTCGTCGACATCACGCCGGACGAGCTCATCCAGCGCCTCAAGGAAGGCAAGGTCTATCTCGGCGACAACGCGAAGCGCGCCGCCGACAATTTCCTGCAGCCGGGCAATCTCACGGCACTGCGCGAGCTGGCGCTGCGCCGCACCGCCCAGCGGGTGGACGATCAGATGGTCGACTACCTCCGTCAGAAGGCCATCGAGGGCCCCTGGCCGACGGCGGAACGCATCCTGGTCTGCGTGGGTGCCGATGTCATGGCGGAACAGGTGGTACGGGCCGCGGCACGCCTCGCCAATGGCCTGAATGCCAGCTGGATAGCTGTGCATGTCAGCCGGCCGACACGGCAGCCAGATGCGGATCGGCTGAAGGCCGTTGACGCTGCCCTTTCCCTGGCCGAGAGACTGGGCGCAGAAGTCACGCGGCTCAACGCCAGCGACATCACCAAGGAGGTGCTGCAGCTCGCGCGGCGGCAGAACATCACGCAGATCATCGTGGGTCGCTCTGAACCTGGAGCACTGAAACGTCTGTTCGCCAGGTCCTTTCCCGACCAGTTGTTGAAGCAGGCGCGGGGAATTGCCGTCCACGTGCTCGCAGGTGGCGAGGCCGCCACCGAACGTCGCTGGAACTTGCCTTCGATGCCTCGGTCCGGGGTCATTGCAGCGTCACTGGCCGTAGCGGCGGCGACCATCGCCAGCCTCAGCCTGACCCAGGTGTTGCGGCTGCCGAACCTGTCGATGATCTTCCTCGCGGCCGTCCTGTTCTGCGCTGTCACGCAAGGAACAAGGAGCGCAGTCGCCGCAGCGATCTTGTCGTTTCTCGCCTATAATTTCTTCTTCATCGAGCCTCGCTTCACGCTGACGGTCGCCAGCCCACCCGAACTCCTCTCGCTCTTCATCTTCCTGCTGGTCGCCGTTCTGACCGGCGGCCTTGCGGGCCGGGTGCGGGAGCAGACGGTCGCAGCATTCGCAAGCGTCAAGCGCACCCAGTCCCTTCTGGACCTCTCCAGCAAGCTCTCGGGCGCCTTGAGGCAGGATGACGTGCTCTGGGTTCTGGTGACCCATGCCGCAGCCGCGGTGGGCGGCCAGTCCATCGTCCTGCTGCGCCACGGTGATGATCTGCCCATCGTCGCCTCCATGCCGCCCGAGGATACGTTGGGGACAGCAGATCATGCCGCGGCGCGCTGGGCGGCCGAACGCGGCGAAGAGGCGGGCTGGCGAACCGGCACGTTGCCCAATGCCGGCTTCCTGTTTCTTCCGCTCCGCACGCCACATGGCGTCATCGGCACCCTCGGTGTGAAACCGGCGGGAGATGACCTGTCCAACGAGACCCGCCGGATGATCGATGCCATCATCGACCAGGTGTCCCTGGCCCTTGAACGCACGCGACTGGCAGGCGAAGCAGCCGATGCCCGGGCCACCGTGGAGGGCGAGAAGCTGCGCTCCGCCCTGCTGTCATCCGTGTCCCATGACCTTCGCACGCCGCTCTCCTCGATCGTCGGCTCGGTCACCGCCTTGCGAACCGTCGGAGACCGGATGCTGCCGGCAGAGCGGGATGACCTTCTTCTCAACATCGAGGAGGAGGCAACGCGGCTGTCCCGCTTCGTGACGAACCTTCTGGACATGACGAGGCTCGAGTCCGGGGGGGTCAATATCCGGCGAACCAGCTCTGACATCGGGGAACTCGCAGCTGCGGCGGTTGGCAGGGCCCGTGCCATCATGGAGCGCCAGCACATTGCACTCGATCTGCCGACGAGCCCTGCTGTCGCTGCAGTCGATCCCGCCTTGATCGAGCAGCTGGTTTTCAATCTGCTGGATAACGCCCATAAGTATGGGGGTGGCGCGCCGATCCGCGTGAGCGTCGAACAGAGCAATGGCCGCATCCTCCTGACGGTGGAGGACCAGGGCCCGGGAATACCCAGGGAGGATCTCGAGAAGGTGTTCGAGAAGTTTTACCGTGTGCGTGATGGTGACGGGCGTCCGGCCGGAACAGGTCTGGGTCTTGCCATCTGCAAGTCGATCGCCGAAGCCATGGGCGGCTCGATCCGTGCCGAAAGCCCAGCCGCGATGGGGCAAGGAGCCCGCTTCGTCGTCGACCTCCCGGCCAATGGCTCAGGAGAAATCCGATGAGCGGACTGCGCATCCTGGTCGTCGACGATGAACCGCAGATCATCCGCTTCCTGAAGCCCGCCCTGGGGGCGGCAGGCTACGACGTGGTGACCGCCGCGAATGCTGCCGAGGCCATACGCCTGTCGGCCACCCAGTCTCCCGATGCCGTGCTGCTGGACCTCGGGCTTCCCGACAAGGACGGGAAGGACGTGATCCGCGAGGTGCGGGCGTTTTCGCAGGTTCCCATCATCGTCCTCTCGGCCAGGGATCGCGAGACCGAAAAGATCAGCGCCCTCGACCTCGGCGCTGACGACTACGTCAACAAGCCCTTCGGGATCGGCGAGCTCCTCGCCCGCATCAGGGCCGTAACGCGCAGCCGCAACCAGGGCAAGCCGGTGGAGACGATGTTTCGCGCAGCGGGCCTGACGATTGACACGGAGCGCCATCACGTCGAACTTGCCGGCCAGCCCGTCAGGCTGACCCCCAAGGAATTCGACCTCCTGCTGCTCCTGGTGCGCAATGCGGGCCGCGTGCTCACCCACAAGCAGATCCTCAACACCGTCTGGGGCCCGGCTCACGCCGAAGACGTCCAGTATCTCCGCGTCCTCGTCGGCCAGTTGCGCCAGAAGATCGAGCCATCACCTGCGGAGCCCACCCTCGTGCTGACGGAGCCCGGGATCGGCTACAGGCTGGCGGACTGACAGCACAGATCGCATGGCCTAGACCTGAATTCTTGCGCTTGATTGCCTTTTCCTCGCAGAAGCGGCTGGACTTCAGAATTCGATGATCCGCCGTTGCGGAAGAGCCGCTGGCTCTCGATCGCTCGTTCGATGCAATTGCCGCCACGACCTTGGCACCTAAGGCCACAAGGGTGGTTGCAGGCTGGCCTTCGGGCCAGTCGCGCGAAAGGGACTTACCTCAAACGGGACCCCTTCAGCAGTTGAGTTCAAGGGGATGTCACCAGTTCCAGGTGGCAGCACGTTCTTCTCGCCCTGGGCCCCCCACGCGCTGGTCTGAATCGTCAAAAGACAATTTGGATGAAGATCCAATCGTGTTTATGGTTCCTGTCTGTCTGACGGAGAATGCCGGATGGTTGAACGCGATGCGGTGGTCGTTGGCGCAGGCTTTGCAGGGCTCTACATGCTGCATAAGTTGCGAGGCCTCGGCCTTACCTGCCTTGTCTTGGAGGCGGGCTCGGGCGTGGGCGGCACGTGGTTCTGGAATCGCTATCCCGGAGCACGCTGCGACGTGGAGAGTTTCAGCTACTCCTATTCATTCTCTGAGGAGATCGAACAGGAGTGGAACTGGAGCCACCGCTATGCGATGCAGCCCGAAATACTCGCCTATGCAAATTTCGTGGCGGACAGGCTGGATCTCAGGCGTGACATCAGCTTCGGCACGCGCGTCACCGCCGCCCAATACGACGAGCACCAGCAGCACTGGTTGGTCGATACTGGCGGGGAGGGCAGTTTCCGGGCGCGTTTCCTCATCATGGCCACAGGCTGCCTCTCGGTTCCCAAGGCGCCAGACCTGCCGGGCCTTGCCCATTTCAGGGGCGATGTGTTGCACACAGCAGACTGGCCGCGTGAAGGGTATGACTTCGCGGGCAAGCACGTGGGGCTGATCGGCACCGGATCTTCGGGTGTGCAGGCCATTCCGATCATCGCCCGGCAGGCGGGCCACCTCACCGTGTTTCAGCGCACTCCCAATTTCTCGATCCCTGCCTGGAACGCTCGACTGCCTGAAAGCCAGCGCCGGCAGATGAAGAAGGACTACCGCACGCTCCGCACCAGGGCGCGCAACTCATACGCCGGGGACTTTGCCGATGAGTACTACCTCTCCATACTGGAGATGACACCGGAAGAGCGCGAGAAGGCCTTTGAGGAACGCTGGCGCGAGGGCGGCTTCAATTACCAATATGCCTTCCGTGACCTGATGGACAATTCTGCGGCCAATGAGCTTGCCGCCGATTTCGTGCGCCGCAAGATCCGTGCGATCGTCCGGGACGAGGCCACGGCCGAAAAGCTCTGCCCTCTGGATCATCCGATCGGCACCAAGCGGCTCTGCGTCGATTCCGAGTACTACGAGACTTACAATTTGCCCAATGTAGCCTTGGTGGACATCAAGAGTGACCCGATCACCGGCTTCAGTGTTGACGCGCTCGAGACCCGCAGCACGCGCTATCCGCTCGACACGTTGGTTCTGGCCACGGGGTTTGACGCGATGACCGGCGCGCTGACGGCGATAGACATCCGCGGTCGCAATCGAATTTCGCTGAAGGACAGCTGGCGCGATGGAGCGGGCGCCTATCTGGGTCTCGCCGTGACAGGCTTCCCCAACATGTTCGTCATTACGGGGCCGGGCAGCCCGTCGGTGCTCGCCAATGTAATCCTCGCCATCGAGCAGCATGTCGAATGGCTGGGCGAGCTCCTGCAATATGCGATGGTCCACGGCATTTCCGAGATCGAAGCGGATGCAGCAGCTCAGGAAAGCTGGATGGAAGATGTGCGCGACAGTGCCGACCGCACGCTCTATCCCCAGGCCAATAGCTGGTATGTCGGCGCCAATGTGCCGGGAAAGCCACGCGTCTTCATGCCCTATGTCAATGGCTTCCAGGTTTATGAGGCGGCCTGCAGGGAGGTGGCGTCGGCGGGCTATCGCGGCTTCCGTCTGGCACGCGCCACTGAGGTCGCAGCCTGATGCAGCCGGCAGATGGACCATGGTACGAGATCCACAGGGTCGACGACGGCCTGAGCCACATCCGCGAACGTCATGTCGCACCGTGGATGCGATGTAACATGTGGCTTATCCATGGCCGCGATGGCAGCCTGCTGGTGGACAGCGGCATGGGCCTGCGGCCGATCAAGCCCGAGGTGGCGGCTCTCACGGAGCGCCCCGTGACGGTGATCTGCACCCATTGCCATTTCGACCATATCGGCTGCGCGCACGAGTTCGACGTGCGGCTCGGCCACAGTCTCGAGGCTGAAGACTATGCCGCACCTGACCTCGCGCGCAGCTGCGCCAGCCAGTGGCTCGGTGCTGAACTCATCACCGCCCTTCCTCATGCAGGCTACGAGTTGCGGAACTTCAGCCTCACCCCCGCGCCGCTCACGGGCTACCTCGACGAGGGAGATATCCTCGACCTCGGCGACAGGTCGTTCAACGTGTTCCATCTGCCCGGCCATTCGCCAGGATCGATCGCCCTTTACGAGCGCGCCACGCGCACCCTGTTCAGCGGTGACGTGATCTATGACGGCATGCTGATCGACAATGCCTGGCACTCGGACGCCGAAGCCTACGAAGCATCGTTGCGGCGACTGAAGGAACTTCCCGTGGAGCGGGTTCATGCAGGTCACGAAGGCTCTTTCGGCAAGGACCGTCTCGTCGAGCTGATCGATGTGTTCCTCGCGGGCGGCCAGCGCCTCGGCGATCCCTCCACGTGGGTCGCGTCGGTCACCTCATGAGTCTGCGCATGGCCCATGCCATGGTGCAGGTGCGCCAGCTCGATCAGGCGATCGCCTTCTATCAGAAGGTGCTCGGTCTCAGCCTTGCCGATCGCCACAGCTATGAAGGTCATCCTGCCCGGTGCATCCATGGTGCTGGTGTTCCAGATGATCCCCGACGGCGCGGAAGCGACGGTGGAGCCGCTGCTCTATTTCGGGGAGCGAACATTTCCTCCACCACTTCAACAATCTCAATATCGCCGCGATCGAGGCAGTGCCCTAGCCGGCGAGGGCGAAGTCGATCACGAAGCGGCCCTTCACGTCGCCACGCGCCAGCCGCTCCATGGCGGCATTGACCTCCTTCAGCGCCACCGGCTCGATGTCGATGCCGATTCGGTGCTTGCGGGCAAGCGCGAGGAAGTCCTGCATCTGCTGGCGCGTGCCCACGCTGGTGCCGGTGATGCGGCAGCCATTCGCGGTCAGCCACTCCAGCACCAGCGGCACGGGCTCCGCCACCATGGCCACGGAAATGATCATGGCGAAGTTGTTCACCATCGCGGTGACCATCGGCCAGATGCGGTTCGAGGGTGCGAAGTTGAGGACCGCGTCAGCACCGCCGAGCGCGCGAACGCCGTCGGCCGCCGCATCGGCGAGAAGGCACTCATCAGCACCGAGGGCGCGCGCCTCGCCAAGCTTCACCGGATTGGTGTCGACCGCGACCACCGTTGCGCCGGTGAGCTTGGCGAGCTGGATGCCATATTGTCCAAGGCCGCCGGAGCCGATGATGACGCAGACCTTGCCCGGCGCCAGTTCGGCCTTCATCACACCGCCATAGGCGGTGACGCCCGCGCACATCAGGGGTGCAGCCGGCAGGCTTGCGATGCCGTCGGGGATCACCGCCGCGTAACGCTCCTGCACGATCACATATTCGGCGAAGGAACCATTGACGTTGAATCCGTGGGCACGGTGTGTGGGGCAATAGGATTCCCAGCCCGTCAGGCAGCTTCGGCAGTGCTCGCAGCTGTCATGAAGCCAGGGTGCGCCAAGCCTGGAGCCAATCTCCGTGATCGTGCCGGGTCCCTTCTCCACCACGCGGCCTATGCCCTCGTGGCCAAGCGTCAGAGGATGTGGCGCGCCTGCTCCCACCGACTGGCCATCCGCCACGTGCAGGTCGGTATGGCATATACCCGAGCTTTCGAGCTTCAGCAGCAGCTCGCCGGGCCCCGGCCGCGGCACGGGAACACGCGTCACGCTCAGTGGCTGGCGTGGTGAAACGAGCTGGGCAGCCCACATCAATTCGGTCATGACCGCACTCCTGGCTGGCGCGCGGACGAAAGCTGCGCGTCGACAAAGTTCTCTATCTGGGCAATGACTGCCGCAGCGTCCACTGCGTCATAAGACTTGGTATGTCGCAGCCAGTAGCCGTCGATGAGCACGGCCACATGATTGGCGATGCGGCGGGCGAGGTGGTCATCGACGAGCTGGCGCAGTGCATGCATGAGGTTGCTGGTGAGGCGCGCGTCGACCGCGCGCTGCATGCGGTCCAGCTCCGGGCGCCCTCCAAGGGCGGAATAATAGCTGACCCATGCCCGCGCAACCTCGCGGGTGAAAAGGTCCGGCGGAAAGTTGCCGGCGATCACCGCGCTCACCCGCTCCCGCGCCGAACGGGCGGCGCGCAAGCGTTTCGCGGTGTCTTGCATGATCAGGAAATTGGCCTTGCGGACCACGGCGGAGACGAGCTCGTCCTTCGACTTGAAGTAATAGTTGACGATACCGTGCGACATGCCCGCCCGTTCGCCGATCCGCACCATCGTCATGCCGGTGAACCCATGTTCGAGAAACGTCAGGTAGGCGGCCTCGATCAGGTCGCGGCGGCGGACTTTCTCGATGCTGGTGCGGGTTACCGCCAAGAGCTCAGTCCCTGACCCGCAGCGTCACCTTGCCGATGGCTTTGCCGCCTTCCAGGAAGGCATGGGCCTTCCCGGCGTCGGCCAGGGCGAAACACTCGGAAAGCCTGATCTTCAGCTTGCCGTCGGCGACGAGCTGCAGCGCTCTCCCCACGATCTCCGCCTGCGCCCTGAGCCGGTCGGTGAGGCCCTTCCACATGGGGGTGAGCATCATCACGTTGTGAAGCGTGAGATTGAGGTTATACGCATTGAGGTCGGCGTCGTCGGGGGCAACGCCCATCAGCGTCACAACCCGGCCAAAGGGCGCCATCGCGCGATAGGTCCTTTGCATCACCGTCGCGCCGGCATTGTCGAATGCGACGTTGATCCCGCCCGACCATGCGAGCGCCTCATCGGCGAAGTCAGTCTGGCGGTAGTCGATCGTCCGTTCGGCTCCCAGCGCCGTGACGATAAGGGCCTTCTCCGGCGAGCTGACGGTGGCTGCGACGCGCGCCCCGCGCAGCGCGGCCAGCTGCACCGCCACGTGGCCGGTGCCGCCAGCCCCGCCATGCACCAGCACGTACTCGCCGGGCTTCACGTCGGCACGCTCATAAAGCGATTCCCAGCAGGTGATCGCAACGAGGGGCAGGGCGGCGGCGGTGACGTCGTCGACCGCATCGGGGATTTTGGCGAGTTGCCATTCCGGCACCACCGCGGCCTCGGCATAGGTGCCCATGGTGCCGCCGATACCGCCATTGCAGAACGACACGCGGTCGCCGGGTTTCACCAAGGTGACCGCACTGCCCACCTCGCGCACGACGCCCATGCCGTCATGGCCCAGCACGAAGGGTTCCGGACCGGAGAGATATCCACCAAGCTGGCGAAAGAAAACATCCGCGGGGTTCAACGCCGCAACCCTGATCTCCACCAGCACGTCCGAGGTCGCGCGCGGCCAGGCGAGTTCGACGTCGGAAAGCTTCAGCACATCCGGTCCCCCGGTGCCGGCGGTGACGACTGCCTTGATCTTCATCGCGCCACCTTTCTCAGCTGGCGAACATACCACAGCATGATGATGGTGAGGCAGGCAAAGACGGTGAGCGCCAGGATCACCGATGCGACGGCAAGGCGTGGCGTTCCGGCCGAGCGCAGGCTGAGCCACATCAGCACCGGCAGGGTCTGTGTGTCGCGATCGGTGAGGAACAGGGCCATTACGAATTCATTGAGCGAAATGACGAAGGCGAAAAGCAGCGAGGATACGATACCGGTCGACACCATCGGCAGCACCACTTCGAAGAAGGTGCGCACCGGCCCGCCGCCCAGGTCATAGGAAGCCTCCACAATACGATAGTCGACCGTCTTGAAGGTTGCCTCCATCAGCATGAAGACCAGCGGCATGGCCCACAGCGAATGCGCCACCATCACAAGCTCGCGCGAGCCATAGATGGAATAGTCGCCGATGGAGAGGCCGCCGAAGGCAATGGCGACGCCAAGCCCCAGAACGACTCCCGGCATGAACAGCGGCATCATGATGAGAATGTACCAGCCATCGCGGAAGGGAATGTGGAAGCGCTGGAAGGCCCAGGCGCAGAGCACGCCTGCGGTGGTGGAGATCGCCGCCGTGCCCAGCGCGATGAGGATGCTGTTCTTGAGCGCATCGGTCCACTGCTCGCTCCCGAAGAAGTCGGCATACCACTTCGTCGACCACACGTTGATCGGAAACCGGATCATCGCCGCATCGTTGAAGGACATGACGATGGTGACGAGGATTGGCACCAGGATGTAGCCGACGATGAAAACCGTGAAGGCCAGTGCCAGCATCTTCAAGAGGAAAGGCTCGCTACTCCGCGGAACGGCATATGGCACGGTGTCAGACATGGAAGCTGTTCCGCTCGGACTGCATGCTGCGCGTGACCACCATGACGGCCGCGACCCCGATCACCAGCACCACCGCGAGGGCGGAGGCCATGGGCCAGTTGTGCTTGCCCAGCATCTGCTCCTGGATGAGGAAGCCCATGGTCCACAAGGTGTCGGGGCCCAGCGCCGATGGCGTGGCATAGGTGCCCATGGTCCAGATGAAGGATTGCGAGAAGGCGACAAGGATACCGGTCCAGGTCAGTGGCAGCATCACTTCGCGGAAGGTCTTGAAGGGCGTGGCGCCGAGGTCCGCGCTCGCCTCCAGCAGGCGCTTGTCGATGCCGTCGAAGATCGAGAGCAGGATGAAGAAGCAATAGGGGAGCGTCACGTAGACGAGGCCGACGAAGGCCGCGAACTCCGTATACATCAGGCTCACCTTGTTGGTGATGAGGCCGGAGTTGACCAGCGCATAGCTGAGAAGCCCGTTCTTCGGGAAGAACATCCACCAGCCGAAGATGATGGCGATCTCGGAAATCAGCAGCGGCGCCAGGGCCAACCCGATGAAGAGCAACCGCCAGCGGGCGGGCTTCAGCCACACGAGGAGTGCGAAGCAATAGCCGATGAATACGGTGGCGAGCGATGCGATCAACGCCAGCTTGATGGTGGTCAGGATCGCCGTGGTGAACAACGGGTTGGAGAACAGGTCGATGTAATGTTCGAAGGTCAGTCCCGGCACGTAGAGCCGTTGGTCGAAATGCAGGTTGAAGCTCATCCGCACCATATAGAGTGTCGGAATGCCGAAGAAGATGAGCACGATGATCAGTGCCGGAAGCATGAGCAGCCACGGCGTCATCGCCTTGCGGCGCGCGTGCGCGGCGTGCCGCGAGGCATGGGCGGCATCGTTGATGCCGGCGGCGGCGCTCACCGAAACACCTTCATGTCTTCGTTGCGCCAGCCGATGTCGATCATGTCGCCCACGCTTCTGCCGATGGAGCCTGCATGATCCGCGGCGAGTTCCAGCGCTCCGGCCTTCAGGTGATAGCGATAGACGTCGCCAAGGAACTCGATGAAGTGGATGCGCGCGGTGAGGCGATTGGGGAGTGCCGCAGCGTCGCCCATGAGGCGAAGCCGTGACGGCCGCACATAGATGCGGCAATCACCCTCGGCAGGGCGCTCGTCAAGCACGATGCCAAGCGCCTCGCCCTTCTTGTCCTCGATGCTGGATGCGGTGATGCGCACCGGCAGGCAGCAGCTCTCGCCAATGAAGGTGTAGACGAACTCGCTGCTGGGCGCGTGGAACACCGTCTCCGGGGTATCGATCTGTTCGATGGAACCAGCGTTCATGACGGCGACCCGGGTCGACATGGCCATGGCTTCGCCCTGGTCATGCGTGACGTATATGGCGCTGAACTTCAACTCGTCGTGGAGCCGCTTGATCTCGGCGCGAAGCTGCAAACGCAGCGACAGGTCGAGCGCTGAGAGCGGTTCATCGAAGAGCAGGATGGCAGGTCTCACCGCCAGCGACCGGGCGAGTGCCACCCGCTGCTTCTGGCCGCCGGAGAGCTGGGCGGGATAACGGTCCTCATAGCCTGTGAGGCGCACTGTCTCCAGCGATTGCGAAATGCGCCTGGCCATCTCGTCTTTTGGCACCTTGCGCATGCGCAGGCCGAAGGCAACGTTCTCCGCAACCGTCTTGTGAGGAAACAGCGCGCCGGACTGGAAGATGGTTGCGGTATCGCGCTGGTAGGCCGGCAAGTGATCGATGCGCTGGCCATTGAGCAGAATGGCCCCGCCATCCAGCTCCTCGAAGCCGCCGATGAGGCGCAGCGTCGACGTCTTGCCGGAGCCAGACGGGCCGAGCAGCGTGACGAACTCACCCTTGCCGACGCGCAGCGAGACGTCGTTCACGGCGACGACGCTGCCGAAGCGCCTCATTGCATTCTTGAGTTCAAGAGCAGGCTCGACCGTCAACCGCCCGCTCCGCCGGAAACCGTCATGAGATCGCGCAACGCCTGTGTCATTCACCTTCGCCTGAGATGTGGGGTGGGGCCCGCAGCTGGCGCGCGGGCCCCATTCGGTGATCAGCCCGAGGTCTTGGCGATCGTCTGCTTCATGCGATCGTCATAGGCCTGATAATTGGCATTGATCTTGTCCCAACCGTCCATCGTGATGATCTGGAACATCTTGTGATAGTCCTCATTCGACTTCGGATAGCCGTTCCAATGTGCCGGAACGGTCACGTCCTTGCGTGCCATGAAAATGAGCGACTGCGACAGGAAGCGGTCCTGGGTTTCTTTTTCCAGCATGTAGTTCATGAACAGGTCGGCGAGGTCATTGTGCTTGGTACCGCGCACCTTGAAGTACCAGTCGGCCCAGGCGGAAACGCCTTCCTTTGGCACGGCGACCAGATATTCATCCGGGCTCTGCGTCATGAAGGTATAGGCGTCCGAGGAATAGCTCATCGCCGCGTCGGCCTCGCCCTGGTTGAGGAGGTTCGCCTGCTCGGCGCCGTCCTTGAACCACTTGGCCACCTTGAGCTTGTCGAGTTGCTGGAACAGCGGTTCGGCCGTCTTCATGTCATACATCTCGTCGAGGCCGGGCGAGGTCTGCTCCATCACCGCGGGAACCGACAGGGTCCACCACCAGGCCGCGCTGTCCGCGGTGGTCTTGCCCGCCAGCCGCTCGTCCCACAGCAGGCCCCAGCTGTCGGGTGCGATGTTGAGGTTCTTGCGCATGAGCAGCATGCAGGTGCCGCCGCCGAACGGAATGCCATAGTCCTTCGCCTTGTCGGGCCGCGTTTCATAGAACCACGGATAGACCGCATCGAGATTGGGGATCTTGGAGCGGTCGGTCTTCATGTAGAGGTTCTCGGCAAGGCCGGAGGAGGAGATGTATTCCTCGGCTACCGTCACGTCGAAGGGCGGGTTGTCGGCGGGCGCCGCCTTGATCTGGCTCACGATCTGATCCCAGCCGCCCACCGTCTCGGCCTTGGTATTGTACTTGTCGTTGAAGGGCTTGATGATCGTCTCGCGGAACACCTGCTCGTAATTGCCAGACCACGACACGGCAATCAGGCTCTCGCCCTCGAAAGCGGCCTTGGCGGTGCTGACGCAGGCGCGGCCGATGATGGCCGGCATGGCAACGGTCAGGGCTGCGGTCTTCAGGAACTTGCGCCGGCTATTATTCAGTGGGCTGACTTTCTTCATCTGTTTCTCCCGCTGCTGGGTGTTGTTTCAAGCCACACAGCCTATGCACGTATAATCAAACCGGTTTCTTGAAACGGTCAAGGAAATACGAGCGGTCATGCGTAAGGCTGCATTGCGCGGCAGGACTGGGCACCGCATAACAGCGACATGATCGCCGCCGACTCCAAGCCCGCCTCGCATTTTCTGCCCGCCATCGCGGTTGCCTTGTGCGGTGCAATGTGGGGCGTGTTCTGGATTCCCTTGCACTGGTTCGGCTCGGAAGGCGTGGGTGGTGCCTGGGTGTCGCTGATCTTCAATGCCATGGCCATGCTTTCGGCTCTGCCGTTCCTGCTGCGACGTGACGCATGGGAAGGTGTCTCCGACCAGGCTGTCAACGGGCTGCTGCTGGGCACCGCCTTCTCGCTCTACACGGTGAGCCTGGTGCTGACCGATGTGATTCATGCCATCCTGCTCTTCTATCTCACGCCGGTGTGGAGCACGCTGGCGGGCCGGTTCTTCCTGCGGGAAAGGCTAAGCGCCAGCCGCATTCTCGCCATGGCCCTGGGTTTTGCCGGGCTTGCCGCCGTGCTGGGCGTCAAGGACGGGATTCCGCTGCCGCGCAACTGGGGTGACGGCCTGGCGCTTCTCAGTGGCATGTGCTGGGCGGCCGGCACGCTGCGGAGCTTCCATCGGCCCACGCGCAAGGTCGCCATGCCGGTGTTCAGTTTCGCGGCAGGGGGCTTCGTCTCCTCCGCGGTCATCCTCGCCATTGCCGCCACCCTCGCGTTGCCGTTGGCCGAGGTCGGTCACATGCGCGCCATGCTGCCGTGGATCATGCTGCTCGGCCTCATCATCTTCGTTCCCCCCAACTTTCTGGTTCTGTGGGCAGCCCAGCGCATCGATTCGGCCCGGGTCGGCATCCTGCTCATGACGGAGGTGCTGTTCGGAACCCTGTCTGCCGGCTTGCTCTCGGGTCAGGCCTTCACCTTGGCGGAAGGTGTTGGAACAGCGTTCATCGTCAGCGCCGGCCTCATCGAGGTGCTCCGCCGCTGAACGCGTGGCGTTCGTTGCGGGGATCAGGGACGATGCCCTCGATCCTCACACCCTTCGCCTCCAAGACGGGCCGCAATTCGTCGAAGACGGGCTTGTAGCGGTAGTAAGGGACGCCCGGCATCATGTGATGGATGAGGTGATAGTTCTGCCCCTGCAGCAGGAAATTTGCGAAGGGGAACAGCGATACGCGCGTGTTGCGATAGCGGCCCGTCTCCGAGTGATCGTGATGCGGCGTCCAGGTGAAGAAGGTCAGCATCACCGTCTGCCCGATCCACCATGGCACGAACCACAGGAACAGCACCTCGCGCCAATAGCCCAGCGCCAGCAGGCCGACGATGATCAGTGCATGGGTTCCGAAGGTCAGGGAGGTGTAAAGATACTCGCGGCTGGTGCAGTTGAAGCGACGGCAGTCGCGATATTGCTGGACCGGGTTGAAATAGTTGATGAGGGCCAAGGGAAGCCTCAGGAAGATCCAGCCTGCGAAGCTGCCACGGGCATAGATGTCGGGGTCACTGTCCTCGTTGGTGTGGGCGTGATGCGCCATGTGCTGGCGCCTGTGCTGGTGATAGTTGAGCCACAGGGGCGCACAGGCGATGATTCCTGCAAGCGTGTCCACCCAGCGCAGGGTGTTGCGCCGCGAGCTGATGTTGGCATGCACCGCCTCATGCACCACCGTGTACAGCGCATAAAGGAAGACGGTGTTGCCGGCGGCCCCCATCCACATGGGGATGAGGCCCGCGAGGGTCAGGCCCGTCGAGAAGAAGAACAGCACGAACAGCTCGAGTTCGAGAAGCAGGGTGCGCGCCCCGAACTCCGGCGTGTGGCGCCGGCCCACTTCCGCCTCCTGCCTCACGGTCGACTGGCTCTGGTCCATGCGGCCTCGCTATTGACACATACAAAAAATTGGATGAGCATCCAATCTGGTAAGCGATGCACCGCTTGTCAATATGCCGGCAGGGTTGCGCCGTGCCCGCAATGCGCGCTCCAGAGGTATGGCCCGTAGGTGAAACCTTCCCTAGTCTGCCTGTTTCTGGAAGGGGAGATTTGGCGATGGCGTCACTCGCGGGAAGGTCCGCGCTCGTCACCGGCGGCATGACGGGGCAAGGACTGGCCATTGCCAGGGCCCTTGCTGCCGAGGGGGCCCATGTGGCGGTCGGCTCCTACGTGGGCAGCGGCGCCCGCCTGGGCGATGCAGCGGCCTATCCGGAAGAGGCGGAGGTGGTGCGCGTCACGGCCGCGCTCCAGGGCCCGGGCCGGCAGGTCTTCGCCGCTCACCTCGACGTGCGTGACGAGGCAGGGATCGCCGATTTCGTTTCCCGGGCCGAACAGCATTGCGGTCCATTCGACATTCTCGTCAACGCGGCGGGCACGACGGCGGAACAGCCCGTCTGCGGCCATTCCAGCGAGCTGTGGCAGAAAATCATCGACACCAATCTCACGGGTGCGTTCCGCATGATCCGTGCGGTGCTTCCCGGCATGATCGCGCGGCGCTGGGGCCGTATCATCAACATCGGATCGACCGCCGCAAGCGTCGGCTGGAAGGACAATCCTGCCTATTGTGCGTCGAAGGCTGGCCTGCTTGGGCTGACCCGGTGCGTCGCCCTCGAAGGTGCGCCCCATGGCGTGAGCTGCGTCATGATCTCGCCCACCTGGGTCGAGACGGAGCTGATGCGGCGCAATGTCGAGCAGCTAGTGGCGCGTGAAGGCAGGGGCCGCACCCCCGAAGATGCGATGGCCGAGATCGCCTCGCAGAATCCGCAGCAGCGCATCATCCAGCCAGGCGAGGTGGCCTCCCTCGCCGCCTATCTCTGCCGTGAAGATGCCGTGGGCATCACCGCGGAAAACATCCAGATCACCGGCGGTGCGCTGTGGTGAGCGACCGCTTGCAGGAGGCCATGCTTCATGATCCACTCATCCGATAACAGAACACCGGGAGGACCGACGCTCATGAAAAACGACACACCCCTCAATACCACGCGCCGCAGGTTCCTCCGCCAAGCCGCGATCGGACTCGCCATGCCCGCCATCATCGGCCGCGCCCTGGTGTCGACCGCGCAGGCCGCGTTCGAGGGCGAAGGCCTGATCGTCGTGTCGTGGTCCGGCAACCATGAGCTCAGCTTCCGCAAGGCGGTCGTCGAACCCTTCAACGCGCAGCATGGCACCAAGGTCGAAACCGTGGGCGGCTGGGACCAGATGGTCGCGCAGATCGTCGCCGCGCCCGCCGACAACCCACCCTTCGACATCACCATCGCGGATGAATACACCACCTCTGCCGGCCTCGCCGAAAGCCTGTTCCTTGAAGCCGACCGCAGCAAGATCAAGGGATTCGATGCCGTCTATCCCTGGTTCGACGAAACGCGCGGCGATGCCAAGAAATATGGCGTGCCCTTTGGTGGCGGCTCGCTGTGGATGCTCACCGCCAAGGACGCGGGACTGGGGCCGGACAGCTGGGCGAATTTCTGGGATCCGAGGGTCAAGGGCAAGACCACGATGGACGCCGCTGCCTTCTACTGGGACCTCTGCATTCCCGCCCTCCTGTCCAAGGCCAAGCCCGGCATCGAGGAGGTCTTCGGAACCCCCGCCGAACTCGAGCCGCTCTTCGTCGAACTCGAGAAGCTGCGCATGCCCAAGTGGTACAAGGATGGTGCGGAACTCGCCAACCTGATGCTGCAGCAGGAGGCTGAGGTTGCCATGATGTATTCGGCAGACGCCTATGGCTTCATAAAGGAACATGGTACGGAATTCTCCGCCGCCATCCCCAATGAGGGCACGGCGTCCTACACCAACTGGTTCATGAAGGTACGCGGCACGAGGCATTCGGACCTCGCCGACCTGTTTCAGTCCTATCTCCTCGAGAAGGATACCCAGCAGCGGTTCCTCGACGTGTCGACCGACTTCATGTCGCGCTCGGACCTCACGGCGCCGGCACATTGGGTGAACTATCCGAAGTCGAACGCCGACATGGCCCGCATGTTCAACCTCTTCAGCCTGCAGGGCTGGGCCATCTTCGGCGCCAACTGGGACGCGCTCGACGCCCGCATGAAGAAGGTGATCGAGGTGACGACACAGGGCTGAAGGGCTCAGCCTCCCGCGAAACCGGTGATCACGTTGGCGGTGTTCACGCCCAGTTCGGCGATGGCATAGCCTCCCTCCATGACGAAGAGCGTGGGGAGGTTCAGTGTGGCAATTGCCGCCCCGATCGTCTTGTAGTCGGGTGTTTCGAGAGCAAAGCCGCCTACGGGGTCGCGTGCAAAGGTATCAACACCGAGCGACACGATCAGCACCTCCGGCGCATGCGTGCGCACCCGCTGCAGGGCGGCGGCGAGCGCCGGGCGATAGCCGTCGAGTCTGGTGCCGAGCGGCAGTGGCTGGTTGAAGTTGAAGCCCTCGCCCTCACCTCGTCCGGTCTCGCGCGCATAGCCCATCAGGAAGGGATATTCGCGTTCGGGCGTGGCGTGGATCGAGGCATAGAGCACGTCGCTGCGCTCATAGAAGATGCTCTGCGTGCCGTTGCCGTGGTGATAGTCGACATCGAGAATGGCGATGCGCGAGGCACCGCCATCGAGCAGCCTCTGCGCCGCCACCGCGGCATTGTTCACATAGCAGTAGCCGCCCGCAAGATCGGCAGAGGCATGATGGCCGGGTGGCCGGCACAGCGCGAAGGCCGCAGCATTCCCTGCTGCCACATGCGCGGCGGCTGACAACGTCACGTCCACGGCAGAGCGGATCGCGGTCCAGGTTCCGGCCACGAAGGGCACGCAGACATCGAACGTGTAGCAGGAAAGCATCGAATGGACGGATGCGTTGGGCACCTGGTCCATTCCGCGCATGCCGAACATGTAGGCCGTCGCGAAGCCGCCGGGCCCGAACTCCGCCTCCCACAATGGCCAGCACCGTTCGAGGAAGTCGACGAAGCCCGGCGTATGCACGCGCAGGATGGGCGCGATTTCGAAGCGCTCGGCCTCCACGATATCCCGGTGCCCCTGGTCCTTGACGGCCGCGAGGATCGTGTCCATGCGGTCCGGACTCTCGCACATGGGGATCAGCTGATCGTAGCGCATCTCCTTGGCGCCGGCATGTCCGCGATGATCGTTCGAATGGAATATGCGCATCAAACCTCAGCGGCGCCAGATCGAGCAGAGCACTCGCAGAAACACTCTAGCTATCTGGCAAGCCGGTTGTCCACGCACACCTGGTGCTGCCCGTCTGCGGCCGAAACAGCCAAGCCTTCTCGTCTTCAGCTTCAAGGATGCGAGGTGTTGCTCGAGATTTGGCGCACCCGACAGGATTCGAACCTGTGACCTCTGCCTTCGGAGGGCAGCACTCTATCCAGCTGAGCTACGGGTGCAGCTTGGCGCAAGTCCTATACCCGATTGGCATGGCGTTCGGCAATGGCCGGCGCTAAGGGGCTCTCCCGGGAGGTGCCGTCATGAGAGCAGCCATATTCGAAGCCTACAGGGGTCCGCTGGAAATCCGCAGCGTGCCGGATCCGGACTGCCCGCCGGATGGCGTCATTCTCAAGGTCGAGGCCTGCGGCGTCTGCCGGTCTGACCATCACGGCTGGAGCGGGGTCGACCCCGACGTGGCGCTGCCGCATGTCCCGGGGCATGAATTCGCCGGCACGGTGCTCGCCGTGGGGCGCGAGGTGCGCTCCTTCCGGGCGGGTGACCGCGTCACCGCCCCCTTCATCCTCGCCTGCGGCGACTGTCCGGACTGCCGGGCAGGCGAGCCCACGGTGTGCAACCACCAGCATGTGGTGGGCTTTTCCGGCTGGGGCGCCTTTGCGGAGCTCCTCGCCGTGCCGCATGCCGATTTCAACCTGGTGAAGCTTCCCGAGGCGCTGGGCTTCGCCGAGGCCGCCGCCATGGGCTGCCGTCTCACCACTGCCTTCCGCGGCCTCGTCGACCGCGCCGGCCTCAAGCCCGGCGAATGGCTGGCGATCCACGGTTGCGGCGGCGTCGGCCTCTCCGCCGTGATGATCGGTGCGGCGCTTGGGGCGCAGATCGTGGCCATCGACATCAATGAAGAGGCATTGGCCATGGCGAAGGCACTGGGCGCCAGCGTCACGCTCAACCCCTCGCGGGTCGACGACACGGCGCTCGCCGTGCGCGAGGTCACCGGCGGCGGCGCGCATGTGTCGATCGACGGCCTCGGCATCACCGCGACGATTCACAACTCGGTGCGGAGCCTCAGGAAGCTCGGCCGCCACGTGCAGATCGGCCAGCCGCTGGGGCCCCACGCCAACCCGCCCATGCCGCTGCTCGAAACCGTCTATGCCCGGCAGATCTCGATCCTCGGCACGCGCGGCATCGCGGCGTCGCGCTTTTCGGCCCTGCTCGGCATGATCGCGGGTGGCAGGCTCGATCCGGCGCGGATGATCACGAGGCGGATCGCGCTGTCGGAAGCCGGCGCCGCGCTGAAAGCCATGGACGGCTACACCGGCGTGGGCGTCACGGTGATCGACCGCATGGGCAACTAGCGTCTTCTCCCGCGTCTTCAGCGGGAGAAGAAGGGACCCGTTGCGCAGCAACGGGGAGATGAGGGGAGACATGGCACTGAGCTTGCCTGAGCCCGCGGTCCCTCACCTACCCCAACTTCGTTGGGGCCCCTTCCTCTCCCGCCGCGCGGGAGAGGACGATGGCTGAAGCGCTGGCATCTCCGCGGCCGGAATGGCATACTCGATCCATGTCCAGCACCGCTCCCCTGAAGCCCGGCGACCATCTCTATCTCATCGATGGTTCTGGGTATATTTTCCGCGCCTACCATGCGCTGCCGCCCTTGACGCGGAAGTCCGATGGGCTGCCCGTGGGCGCCGTGCAGGGCTTCTGCAACATGCTGTGGAAGCTGTTGAAGGAGACCAAGGCCGGCGAGAAGCCCAGCCACCTCGCGGTGATCTTCGATCATTCCTCCAAATCGTTCCGCAACGACATCTACCCGCAATACAAGGCGCAGCGGCCGGAGCCGCCGGCTGATCTGCGCCCGCAGTTCGGGCTCATCCGCCAGGCCACCCGCGCCTTCAACGTCGCCTGTGTCGAGCAGGCGAACTACGAGGCGGACGACCTGATCGCCACCTACGCCCGCCAGGCGGTGGAGGCCGGCGCCACCTGCCGCATCGTCTCCTCCGACAAGGACCTGATGCAGCTGATCCGCCCCGGCGTCGCGCTCTACGACACCATGAAGGACCGCGAGGTGGGCGAGCCCGAGGTGCTGGAGAAATTCGGCGTCAGGCCCGACAAGGTCATCGACATCCAGGCGCTGGCGGGCGATTCGGTCGACAACGTGCCGGGTGTCCCCGGCATCGGCGTCAAGACCGCGGCCCAGCTCATCACCGAATATGGCGATCTCGAAACGCTGCTGGCGCGCGCCCCCGAGATCAAGCAGCAAAAGCGCCGCGAGAACCTCATCGAATTCGCCGAGCAGGCGCGCATCTCGAAGAAGCTGGTGACGCTCGACGACCATGTGCCGGTGGAACACGAGGTGAGCGGATTCGCGGTGGACACGCCCAAGGCCTCGCAGCTCATCGGCTTCACCAAGGCGCTGGAATTCACCACCTTCACCAAGAAGGTGGCGGGCGAGCTCGATGCCGATTCCACCGCCATCGATCCTATTCCGGTCGAAGTGAAGTTCTGGCCGCCGGAAGGGGGCGAAGGCGTTCCATTGCCGCCGCCGCGCTTCGCTGCGAAGAAGCCCGAGACAGCCGAAGCGCCCGCGCTTGCCGCCGGAGCCTCGGCCGGCAGCGCCGAAGCAGCACTCCTCGCCATCCCCGTCACCCATGCCGACTACGAGACGGTGACGACGCTCAGTGCACTGAAGGACTGGTGCGCGGCGGCCTACGAGAAGGGCTACATCGCGTTGGACACCGAGACCGACTCGCTCGATTCGATGCGCGCCAATCTCGTCGGCGTGTCGCTGGCCACCGCACCCGGCAAGGCCTGCTACATTCCCCTCCAGCACAAGGCCAGCGGCGGCGGGCTGTTCGGCGGCGAGCTGGTCGAAGGCCAGGTGCCGCTGGCCGAGGCGCTCGCCGTGCTGAAGCCGCTGCTCGAGGACCCGTCGATCCTCAAGATCGGCCAGAACCTCAAATACGACATCGAGGTGCTGAAGCGTCACGGCATCGCGGTGGACCCGATCGACGACACCATGCTGATGTCCTATGTGCTCGAGTCGGGCGACGTCGGCCACGGCATGGACGAGCTGTCGCTCCGCCACCTCAACCACAAATGCATCGCCTTCAAGGATGTCGCCGGCTCCGGCAAGTCGATGATCACCTTCGACCGCGTGCCCGTCGCCGATGCGACGCGTTATGCCGCGGAGGATGCCGACATCACGCTGCGCCTCTGGCTGCTGCTCAAGCCGCGCCTCGCCGCGATGGGCAAGCTCGCCGTCTACGAGACGCTGGAACGCCCCCTCGTCGAGGTGCTGGCGGCGATGGAGATGGAGGGCATCCTCATCGACCCCGAGCTGCTGCGCCGCCTCTCCAACGACCTCGCCACCGCCTGTGCGGGGATCGAGACCCATGTCTATGAACTCGCCGGGGAGCGCTTCAACATCGGGTCCCCGAAGCAGCTGGGCGACATGCTCTACGGCCGCATGGGCCTGCCCGGCGGCCGCAAGACCGCAACCGGCGCGTGGAGTACGGATTCCGATGCGCTGGAGGACCTGGCGGGGCAGGGCATCGAGCTCGCCCGCCGCGTGCTCGACTGGCGCCAGCTGTCGAAGCTCCGCTCCACCTACACCGATGCGCTGCCCAACTACATCAACCCCGAAACGAAGCGCGTCCACACCTCCTACTCGCTGGCCGCCACCTCCACCGGCCGCCTCGCCTCGACCGATCCGAACCTGCAGAACATTCCCGTCCGCACCGAGGAGGGCCGCAAGATCCGCTCGGCCTTCATAGCACCTGAAGGCTCGAAGCTGGTGAGCGCCGACTACAGCCAGATCGAGCTGCGCGTGGTGGCCCATGTGGCCGACATCTCCCAGCTGAAGAAGGCCTTCGCCGAGGGCCAGGACATTCACGCCATGACGGCGTCGGAAATGTTCAGCGTGCCGGTCGAGGGCATGGACCCGATGGTGCGGCGGCGCGCCAAGGCGATCAACTTCGGCATCATCTACGGCATCTCGGCCTTCGGGCTTGCCAACCAGTTGGGGATCGGGCGGGAGGAGGCGGGCGAATACATCCGCACCTATTTCAAGCGCTTCCCCGGCATCCGCGACTACATGGAGGCGACCAAGCAGGCGGCCCGCGAGCAGGGCTATGTCGAGACCATCTTCGGCCGCCGCATGCATTTCCCGCGCATCAAGTCGCCCAACCCCTCGGAGCGCGCCTTCCTCGAGCGCGCCGCCATCAACGCGCCGATCCAGGGGGCCGCGGCCGACATCATCCGCCGCGCCATGATCCGCATGCCGGATGCGCTGAAGGAGGAGAGCCTCAGGGCCCGCATGCTGCTGCAGGTGCATGACGAGCTGATCTTCGAATGCGTCGATGAAGAGGCGGAGCGCACCATGGAGGTGGTCAAAAGGGTGATGGTCTCCGCCCCCGATCCGGTGGTGAAGTTGAGCGTCCCCCTCCAGGTGGACGCGCGGGCGGCGCAGAACTGGGAAGCCGCCCATTAGGATTCACGATGTCAATCAGCAGAAGGCACGTTGTGATAATATACCTAGCATAGGTATAGCCGGAAGTCAAGGATTTTATTCCATTCGAGGGCGCTCATAAGGTTCGCCCCACTCTCCTCCTTTGAGCCGTCATCCCGGCGAAGGCCGGGATCCCGCTTTGATTCAATGCGCTGGGCAGGAAAGCGGGACCCCGGCCTTCGCCGGGGTGACGCCAAGAGTGGTGATGAACGGCTGAAACGAAGAGTGACCGCTCACGTTCCGCAGAACGTCCGGTACCCCGGATCGGTCTCCGCCGGCGCCGCGGCAAATCTCTCCGCCCCCGCCTGCTCCTCGTAAGGTGTCATCAGTACCCGGAGCATTGCCTCGAAGGGCGCGAAGTCCTGCTCCTCCACCGCGGCGCGGATCATCTCCTCCACCAGGTGGTTGCGCGGGATGTAGGCCGGGTTCACCGACCGCATGAGCGTCCGGCGCTCCTCATCCGTCTGCGGGTCGCGCGCCAGCCGCTCGCGCCACTTGGGCAGCCAGTCCTTGAGTGCCTCGGACTCCTCGCCATTGCTCAGCGCACGGAAGGAAATCGTGAAGTCTGCCCGCGCCAGCTGCAGCGCGTCGAGCAGCGCTTGCACCAGCTCAAGGTCGCCGTCCTCCTCCGACACAATCCCGATCTTCTTGCGGAATCCGGCAAGCCAGTGCCGGGTGTAGATCGCCGGAAAGCTCTCGATGCGCGCGGTGGCAATCCGGATCGCCGTCTCGCGGTCCTTGTCGATGAAGGGCAGCAGCGTCTCCGCCAGCCGCGCCAGGTTCCACTGCGCGATCGGCGCCTGGTTGGCATAGGCATAGCGGCCATGGGTGTCGATGGAGCTGAACACCGTGCCGGGGTCATAGCCATCCATGAAGGCGCAGGGACCATAGTCGATGGTCTCGCCCGAGATCGAAGTATTGTCGGTGTTCATCACGCCGTGGATGAAGCCCACCTGCACCCAGCGCGCCACGAGGGCCGCCTGCGCCTCCATCACCGCGTCGAGCAGTGCCAGCGACGGGTTCTCCGCACCTTCAAGCTGCGGGTAGTGCCGCGCGATCACGTGGTCGACCAGCAGCTTCAGCGCCTCGAAGTCCTGGCGCACGGCGAAGAACTGGAAGGTCCCCACCCGGATGTGGCTCGCCGCCACGCGGGTCAGCACGGCGCCCGGCAGCACCGCGTCGCGGTAGACGCGTTCGCCCGTGCTGGCCGCCATCAGCGCCCGCGTGGTGGGAATGCCCAGTGCGTTCATCGCCTCGCTGACCAGGTATTCGCGCAGCACCGGCCCCAGCGCGGCGCGCCCGTCGCCGCCGCGCGAGAAGGGGGTGCGGCCGGAGCCCTTCAGCTGGATGTCGCGGCGCCGGCCCTGGCTGTCCACCACCTCGCCCAGCAGGATGGCCCGGCCATCGCCGAGCTGCGGCACGAAATTGCCGAACTGGTGCCCGGCATAGGCCTGGGCCAGCGGGCTGGTGCCCGGCAGAAGGGCGTTTCCCACCGCCACCTCGGCGGTGAGCAGGGCAGGGTCGATCCCCAGTTCGCGGGCCAGCGGCTCGTTCAGCTTGATCAGCCGCGGAGCGGAGACCGGGGTGGGGGCCACCCCCACATGCATGGAGCCGGGCAGCCGGGCATAGGAATTGTCGAAGGCAATGGCGTTCATGGGCCTGAATATAGGTCGGGGGCCCCGCCTGTTCCCAGCCCCCGGCGATATAAAGAATTCTTTATGTCCTCATGGACAGGGCCCCGGACCGCTGCTATAGACCCCGGCAAATCCAGGACAAGAGGACGATCATGACCCGCACCCACGATTATCACGTCGCCGACATCAAGCTCGCGGACTGGGGCCGCAAGGAGCTGGACATGGCCGAGGTCGAAATGCCGGGCCTGATGGCCACCCGCGCCGAATACAAGTCGCTGCAGCCCTTGCGCGGCGCCCGCATTTCGGGCTCGCTGCACATGACGATCCAGACTGCCGTGCTGATCGAGACCCTGGTGGCGCTGGGCGCCGACGTGCGCTGGGCCTCCTGCAACATCTACTCGACCCAGGACCATGCCGCCGCCGCCATCGCCGCCGCCGGCATCCCGGTCTTCGCCTTCAAGGGCGAGAGCCTGAAGGAGTACTGGGAGTTCACCGCCAGGATCTTCGACTGGCCGGATGGCCAGCCCTCCAACATGATCCTCGACGACGGCGGCGACGCGACGCTCTACATCCTGCTCGGCTCCAAGGCCGAGAAGGACCCGAGCCTCATCGCCCACCCGAAGAGCGAGGAGGAGGAATATCTCTTCGCCGCCATCAAGAAGCGCATCAAGGAACAGCCGGGCTGGTTCGACAAGGTGAAAGCCGCGATCAAGGGCGTGTCGGAAGAGACGACGACCGGCGTGCACCGTCTCTACGAGCTGCAGAAGAAGGGCGAGCTGCCCTTCCCGGCGATCAACGTCAACGACTCGGTGACCAAGTCGAAGTTCGACAACAAGTACGGCTGCCGTGAATCCCTCGTCGACGCGATCCGCCGCGGCACCGACGTGATGATGGCCGGCAAGGTGGCCGTGGTCGCGGGCTATGGCGACGTCGGCAAGGGCTCGGCGGCCTCGCTGAAGGGCTCGGGCGCCCGCGTCATCGTCACCGAGGTCGATCCGATCTGCGCGCTGCAGGCGGCGATGGACGGCTTCGCCGTGCAGACCATGGAGGACGTGGTCGGAACGGCCGACATCTTCGTCACCGCCACCGGCAACAAGGACGTGATCACGGTCGATCACATGAAGCAGATGAAGGACATGGCCATCGTCTGCAACATCGGCCACTTCGACAACGAGATCCAGGTGGCGGAACTCCGCAACTTCAAGTCCACCAACATCAAGCCGCAGGTGGACATGATCCACATGCCGTCGGGTGCGCGCGTGATTCTCCTGTCGCAGGGCAGGCTGGTGAACCTCGGCAACGCCACCGGCCACCCGAGCTTCGTGATGTCGGCCTCCTTCACCAACCAGACGCTGGCCCAGATCGAGCTCTTCACCTCGGCCGGCACCGGCAAGTACAAGAACGAGGTCTATGTGCTCCCGAAGCACCTCGACGAGAAGGTGGCGCGCCTGCACCTCGACAAGCTGGGCGTGAAGCTCACCAAGCTGCGCGACGACCAGGCGGCCTATATCGGCGTCACCCCGCAGGGTCCGTTCAAGCCGGAATATTACCGCTACTGAGGATTCCGGCTCGCCCCGGTTTTGGTTATACCGGACCGGGGCGGATGGGCGTGCTGATTCGGCACACCATCCCGGCACTTTGACCGGAGAAGACATGGACGCCGGTTTCGGCAACAGCTTGGCGGGCGATGGGGTCGCCCTCATTGCCGTCATGGCCGCGACCGGCGCATTCCTGCTCACCCGCCGCCTGCTGCGGCGCGTGGGCGGCGGTTCCGCCCGGCGGCGCATCGCCGATCTCGAAGCCCGGCTGAACGAGGCTGAAACCGCCATCGCCGCGGAAGCCCATGTGCTGGTCATCTGGCGCGGCCGGAATGCGCTTCCCGACCGGGTGATGGGCTCCATGCACGGCGCCGCCACCCTGCCGGGATCGGCGGAGGCCCTCATCGACTTCCCCGCCTGGCTCGACCGTGATTCGGCCTCGGCCCTGGCCGACTGCCTGCGCGATCTCCGCCACGACGGCACCCCCTTCAACATCGCCATCAAGAGCCTGTCGGACGAGCTGCTCGAGGCCGATGGCCGCACCGCCGGCGGGCTTGCCACGCTGCGCTTCCGTCCGCTGGCTGGTGAACGCCGCAACATCGCGGCGCTGGCCCACGAGGCGCACCGCCTCGGCAAGCAGGTCGAACGCCTCAGCGCCGTGCTCGACGCGGCCCCCCTGCCGGTCTGGCTCCGGGGCGCCGAGGGCAAGCTCTTGTGGGTCAACCAGTGCTATGCCGCCGCCGTCGACGCCAGGGATCCCGACGTGGTGGTAGGCCAGGGCACCGAGCTTGCCGGCCGGGCCGCCATGGACCGCAGCGCGGCAAGCCCGGCCACCGGCTGCCTCGGCCGCATCCATGCCGTGGTCTCCGGCACGATGCGCGCCCTCGATGTCTTCGAGGTTCCGGTCTCCGGCGGCACGGCAGGCTTCGCCATCGACATGACGGTGCTCGAGAACGCCGAGAAGGAACTCGACCGCCACATCAAGGCCCACACCTCGACCCTCGACAAGCTCGACACGGCCATCGCCATCTTCGGGCCCGACCAGCGCCTGCGCTTCCACAACGCCGCCTATGCCGAGCTCTGGCCGCTCGACCCCGAATGGCTCGCAAGCCACCCGCCGGATGCCGAGATCCTCGACCGACTGCGGAACCAGCGCTGCATTCCCGAGCAGGCGAACTACCGCGAATGGCGCGCCAAGCAGCTCACCGCTTACACCACCATCGAGCCGCGCGAGGACTGGTGGCACCTGCCCGACGGCCGCACCCTGCACGTGGTGTGCGAGCAGCACCCCTTTGGCGGCATCACCTATCTCTACGAAAACGTCACCGACGAGCTCGCCCTCGAGAGCCGCTACAACGAGCTGATCGGCGTGCAGCGCGAAACGCTGGACAATCTCGAGGAGGGCATCGCACTGCTCGGGTCCGACGGCCGCCTCAAGCTGCACAATCCGGCCTTCGCGCAGTTCTGGCAGCTCGATCCCGAGGCGCTCGAGGCCCAGCCCCACATCGAGGAGCTCGCCCAGCACGGCAGCCGCCTCACCGCCGATTCGAGCAGCTGGGACGAGGTGCGTTACAGCGTCACCCGGCTCGATGCGGAGCGCAAGCCCGTCACCGGCAAGATCGACGTTGCCGGGCGCGTGCTGCAGTTCGTTGCCGTGCCGCTGCCTGACGGCAACACGCTTCTCACCTTCGCTGACATTTCCGACTCGGCCCGCATGGAGCGCGCGCTTCGCGACCGCGCCGACGCGCTGGAGGCCGCCGACCGTCTCAAGAACATGTTCCTCTCCAACGTCTCCTACGAGATCCGCACCCCGCTCACCTCGATCCTCGGCTTCGCGGAGGGCCTGCAGATCGGCCTCGCCGGACCGCTGACGCCCAAGCAGCAGGACTATGTGCGCGACATCCGCCGCTCCTCCACCGACCTCAAGACCATCATCGACGCGATCATCGATCTCACCGCCATCGATGCCGGCGCCCTCGAGCTCAGGCTCGAGCCGGTGGAGGTGACGGGTCTTCTCGAGGTGGTGGCCGAGAAGCTGGCGAACCAGATCGACGAGCGCGACCTCACCCTCAACATCGAGGTCGGCGCCGATGTCAGCAGCTTCGTCGCCGACCCGAAGCGGGTGGAGCAGATCCTCTCCAATCTTCTTTCCAACGCCATCGGCTTCTCCGACCGCGGTGCGACGATCCGCATGGGCGCCAAGAAGACACGGGGACAGCTGCAGCTCTGGGTCTCGGACCAGGGCCGCGGCATCGAGCCCGAGTTCCAGAAACAGGCCTTCGACCGCTTCCAGTCACGCCCGATCCCCGGCGGCCACCGCGGCCCCGGCCTTGGTCTCGCCATCGTCAAGAGCTTTGTCGAGCTCCACGAGGGGCAGGTGTCGCTCCTCTCCAAGATCAACCAGGGCACCACCGTCCTCTGCACCTTCCCGCTCGACGGTCCGGGAGCCGCGCAGCGGGCGGATTCCCGGAAGTCGGCCTGAGGATGAACGTCACCCGCCGTTTCCACTCCGCCGCAGCGCTGGAGGGCTTTGCCGCCGAGCTCGCGCTCTTCGCGCGCCCCGGCATGGTGCTGCTGTTGAAGGGCGACCTCGGCACCGGCAAGTCCACCTTCGCCCGCGCCTTCATCCGCGCGCTGGCCGAGGGCGCGGAATTCGACGTGCCGAGCCCCACCTTCACGCTGATCCAGACCTATGAGGAGACGCGCGTGCCGGTGGCACACGCCGATCTCTACCGCATCGGCTCCGCCCAGGAGCTCGACGAACTGGGATTCGACGAACTCGTCACGACCCACGTGCTCGCCATCGAGTGGCCGGAGAAGATGCCGGCCGAGCGCCACGCCGACCGGCTGCAGATCGAGCTGTCAGGCTCCGGCGGCCACCGTGACGCGACGATCACCGCATCGGGCGCATGGCAGCAGGCGCTGGCCCGCAACGCGGCGATCAACGGCTTCCTCGCGGGCACGCGCTGGGCCGGTGCGCATCGCCGCTTCCTCGAGGGGGATGCATCCTTCCGCCGCTACGAGACGCTGCATCTCGGGCGCGAGGCCGCGATCCTCATGGACATGCCGGCGCGGCCCGATGGCCCGCCGGTGAAATACGGCAAGCCCTACAGCGCCATCGCACATCTGGCGGAGGACATCCGCGCCGTCATCGCCATCAACGCCGTGCTCTGCGAGCGCGGCTACAGCGCGCCGCGCACCGAGGCCCACGACCTCGCGCAGGGATTCGCGGTGATGGAGGACCTCGGCCGCAACGTCTATGGCCGCATGATGCGCGACGGCCAGGACATGGCCGAGCCGATGGCTGCCGCCGTCGCCGTGCTCGCCGACATGGCGGGCCGCGACTGGCCGCATGAAGTGCCGCTCGACGGCCAGAGCTATCGCGTGCCCTCCTACGACGTCGAGGCGCAACTGATCGAGGTCGACCTGCTGCCCTCCTGGTTCTGGCCGCATCTCAACGGCTCGGCCATTTCCGCCACGGCGCTCGCCGAATTCGAGGCGCTGTGGATGGACCTGCTGCCGCTGACGCAGAAGGGCCACCGCGTCTGGGCACTGCGCGACTATCACTCGCCCAACCTGCTGTGGCTGCCCGAGCGCCGCGACCTCGCGCGCGTCGGCATCATCGACACGCAGGATGCGCTGATGGGCCACCCGGCCTATGATCTCGCCTCGCTGCTGCAGGATGCGCGCGTCGACATCGACTTCGGCCTCGCCGACCAGCTCTACGAACACTACTGCGCGCTGCGCAGGGACGATCCGCAGTTCGAGCGCACCGAATTCGGCGTGGCCTATGCCATCCTGGGCGCGCAGCGCGCCACCAAGATCCTCGGCATCTTCGCCAGGCTGTCGAAGCGCGACGGCAAGCATGGCTATCTCCGCCACATTCCCCGCGTCTCGCGCTACCTCGAGCGCAACCTCGCGCATCCGCGGCTTGCAGGTCTCAGGCGCTGGTTCGACACGCACCTGCCGCCGGCGCGGCGCGATCACGCATGATGGCGAAGCCTGGTTCCCATGCCATGGTGCTCGCGGCGGGCTATGGCCAGCGCATGCGGCCGCTCACGCTGTCGCGGCCCAAGCCGCTGGTGGAGGTCGCGGGCAGGACACTGATCGACTATGGCTTCGATCGGCTGCGCGCGGCAGGCGTCGAGAAGGCCGTGGTGAATGTGCACTACTTGCCCGACCAGATTGAAGCCTGGGCTAGGCGGCAGTCATCCCCCCGCATCCTGATCTCGGACGAGCGCGCCGGGATCCTGGATACTGGCGGCGGAGTCGCGAAGGCCTTGCCACTCCTGGGTGCCGATCCCTTCTTCGTCATCAACAGCGACAGCTTCTGGGTGGATGAAGGCACCCCCGCGCTTGATCGCCTGCGCGCCGCGTGGGACGATGAGGCGATGGATTGCCTCCTCCTGCTTTCGCCGCTCGAACGCACCGTCGGCTACGACGGCGCGGGCGACTTCGTGCGCGATGACGACGGACGGCTGACGCGCCGGGCCGGCGCCGCGGGCATGCCGCTCGCCTATATCGGCGGCTATCTCGTGGCCCCGCGGCTGTTCGAGGGCGCGCCGGCGGGCAGTTTCTCGATGAACCTCCTGTGGGATCGCGCCATCGCGGCGGGCCGCCTGTTCGGCATCGCGCACACGGGGCGCTGGCTGCACGTGGGAACGCCCGAGGCGATCGGACTTGCCGAAGCCGCGCTCAGGGCATGAGCCATGGCGGCAGACATCCCGCGCCTCTTCACCATCGCGCCTGACAAGCCCTTCCTGGAGGTCCTCGCGGCCGCCGTGCTGGGGGGCTTTCCCTGTGCCGACGGAAAGCCACCCGGCAGGCTCGATCTCGCGCGCTGGACCATCCTGCTCCCCACGCGGCGCGCCGTGCGCGAGCTGGAGGAGATTTTTTTCCGCCTCGCCGGCGGCTCCGGCCTGCTGCTGCCGCGCATCCGCCCGCTGGGCGACATCGACGAGGACCTGCTGCAGCCCGAGCAAGGTGCGGAGGAGCTCGGCACGCCGGTCAGCGCGGCCGGCCAGCTTCTCCTCCTGATGGATCTGATCGACGAATGGGCGGCAGCACACCCCACGACGCGGCTGGCGCAGGAGATCGCCGCCGCGCCGCACCAGGCGGGCGGCCTCGCCCAGTCGCTCGCCGAACTTCTCGACGCGCTCGAAACCGAGGATGTCGACGTCACGAGGATCGCCGATCTCTATGGCCTCGAGGCGGCGCACCACCGCGAGGCGATCCTCGAGTTCCTCGCCATCGCGCGGGAGAAATACCCGCAGCGCCTTGCGGCCGAGAAGGCGATAGGCCCGCAGGCCCGCCGCTCGGCGATCCTGCGGCGCGAGGCGCGGCGGCTTGCGGACAGCCGCACCGTGCGGCCCTTCATCGCCGCCGGTTCCACCGGCTCGATCCCCGCCACCTGCACGCTGCTCAAGGCCATTGCCGCGCTGCCTAACGGCGCCGTCGTGCTGCCGGGTCTCGACCAGTTCATGGACGAGGCGAGCTGGACGGCCGTCGGCCCCACCCACCCGCAGCATGCGATGAAACAATTGCTCGCCCGCCTCAACGCGACGCGGCCGATGGTGGCGGAGCTGGGCGGCGAACCGGGCCCGCGCGCCTGGCTCGCCGGCGAGCTGATGCGCCCCGCCGAGTCCTCGCATCTGTGGCATGGCGCGCTGAAGGGCCGGGAGGCCCAGGTGGCGGCGGCCATGCAGGGCGTGGAGCTGGTCGAGGCGCGGTCGCTCCAGGAGCAGGCCGTGGCCGCAGCGCTGATGCTGCGGGAATGCCTCGAGACGCCGGGCCGCTCCGGCTGCCTCGTCACGCCGGACCGACAGCTGGCGCAGCGCGTCAAGGCGGAGCTCCTGCGCTGGAACATCACCATCGACGATTCGGCCGGCGAACCGCTGATCCGCTTCGGTGGCGCGTCGCTCATCAACTTGCTGCTCGAGGCGCTGCTGCAGAATTTTGCCGCCGAGCCGCTCGCCGCCCTGCTGCGCCACGACCTCGCGACCTTCGGCTTGCCGCGCGAGGAGGCGCGCCACCTCGCAAGCCTGATCGAGCTCGCGCTGCTGCGCACCGGCACGGGCGCCCCCGAGATCGGCCTCCTGTCGCATGCGCTGCGCCTCGCCACCGCGACGGACAATCGTAGTGCCTTGCCGCTCGCCGTGCGGCGGGTGAAGGATGAAACCTGGGAACAGGCCATCGCGCAGGCGCGGCGCATCGCGGAGGTGCTTGCGCCGCTTACCGCGAGTCCACCCGGCACGCTCGCAGGTCATCTCGACCGCCTCGTCGCGGCCTGCGAGGCGATGGCGGGCCCGGCCTTCTGGGAAGGCGAGGGCGGCGAGGTGCTGGCCGATGCCGTCACCCTGCTGAAGACCGAGTCGCATTTCCTGAAGCATTGCGACCTCCGGCGCACCGCCGCCATCCTTCGCCACTGGCTGCATGGCCTCCCGGTGCGCAGCCTGCAGCACAATCCCGCGCCGCTGTCGATTCTCGGCCTGCTCGAAGCGCGCCTCATCCGCGCCGACGTGATGGTACTGGCCGGCCTCAACGAGGGCACGTGGCCGGGCGCCACCGATTGCGGCCCCTGGCTCAACCGTCCGATGCGCGACGTGCTGGAGATGAAGCAGCCCGAGTCGCAGATCGGCCAGACCGCACATGACTTCGTGCAGGCCTTGGGCAACACGGAGGTGAAGCTTCTCTGGTCGCGCCGCCTCGGCGATGCGCCGGGCACGCCGTCGCGCTGGCTGCACCGGCTGCTGATGATCCTCGGGACGGCGAAGCTGAAGCCGGCGGAGAGTGCGTGGCCGTCCTACGCCCGGCGCCTGTCGGAGCCGGTGACGGTCACGCCGGTCGCCATGCCGAAACCCCGGCCCGCGGTGGATCTGCGGCCCCGCAGCCTGAGCGTCACCCGCATCGAACGGCTGATCCGCGATCCCTATGCCATCTACGCGCGCTTCATCCTCGGGCTTGAGCCGGTGAAGCCTTTGTCCTCGCTGCCGGATCCGGCCAGGCGCGGCACCATCTTCCATGCGGCGATCGGCGATTTCCTCACCCGGTATCCGGTTGCACTTCCGGCCGATGCCGCCGCCGAGCTGGAACGCTGCGGCGAGCAGCAGTTCCGCCAGATCGAGGACTATCCCGGTCTCCTCAGCTTCTGGCGGCCGCGCTTCCGGCGCATCGCGGCGTGGCTGGCGGAGCAGGAGCCCCTCTGGCGCGACGGCGTGGCGCGCGTGGTGGCCGAGCGCGGCGGCGCCATCGCCTTCCCCGTGATGGGGCAGGAGTTCACGCTCAACTGCCGCGTCGACCGCATCGACCTGATGGCCGATGGCTCGGCCCGCATCGTCGACTTCAAGACGGGCGGCGTGCCGAGCCTGAAGGAGGTCGACGTCGGCCTCGCGCCGCAGCTGACCCTGCAGGCGGCGATCCTGGCGCGCGGCGGCTTCAAGGACGTCGACGCGCGTCAGACGGGCCAGGTCTGGTATGTGAAGCTCAGCGGCGGGACGCCGGCCGGCGAGGTCGATGAGCTTGGCAAGCTGTCGCGGCCCGTCATGGAGCTGGCAGAGCTGCACCTTGCCGAACTGCAGAAGCTGCTCGTCCGATATGCCAGCATCGAGCAGCCCTATTACCCGCGCACCATCATGAGGAAGGAGGATGATCCGAGCGACTACGATCATCTCTCCCGCTTCCAGGAGTGGACGTTGTCGGGAGGCGGCGCATGAGCGAGAACACCGCCGCCAGCCGGGCCCAGATCAGGGCCTCCGATCCGTCGGCCACCGTGTGGGTCAACGCCAATGCGGGAGCCGGCAAGACCAAGGTGCTGGTCGACCGCGTGGTGCGCCTCATGCTGGGCGGCACGGAACCCTCGCGCATCATGTGCCTCACTTTCACCAAGGCGGCGGCCGCTGAGATGGCCAACCGCCTGTTCGAAGGCCTGAGCAAATGGATCGCGCTCGACGACGATGCGCTGCGCGCCGTGCTGGAGAAGCTCGGCACCCCACATGCCGACACGGCGCTGCTGGAGCGCGCCCGGCAGCTCTTCACCAGGGCGCTCGAAACGCCGGGCGGCCTGAAGATACAGACCATCCACGCCTTCTGCGAACGCGTGCTGCAGCTGTTCCCGGTGGAGGCCGGTGTCGTGCCGCATTTCACCATGCTCGATGATCGCGAGCAGCTGGCGCTGCTGCAGGAGGCGCGCGACGCGGTGCTCTCGGCGGCAAGCGATGCAGCCACGGAAACCGGCTCGGCACTGCGCGACGTGGTCAACCGGGTAAACGCCGATGACTTCGACAAGCTGCTCACCGGGCTGCTCGCGAAGCGTTCCAACCTCAGGGCGCTGTTCGAGGGCGAGGCAGGACTGCAGTTGGCGGAGGTCCTGCTGCGCCAGAAGATGGGGCTCGCCCCTGGCGTCACGCCAGACACGATCCGCGCCGCGCTGACCTTCGATGCCAGGCGCTACACTGAACTTGCGGACCTGCTGGACAAGGGCAGCAAGACGGAAAGGGAAACCGCGATCGAGATCAGGCAGGTCTGCGCCAGCAAGGGAGCGAGTCTCGAGGATCTGCGCACCGTCCTGCTCACCGCCAGGGGCGAGAACCTGAAATGGGTAGCCAATTCGTCGACCCATCAGCGCCATGCCTGGATCGACGATCTCGTCAGGCCCGACCAGGACCGCCTCGCCACGGCCCTGGGACAGATGGGCGATCTCAATTGTCTTGGCGCCACGCTGTCGCTGCTGCGCCTGGGAGCGGCGATCGTGAAGGGCTTCGAGGCCGCCAAGCGCGCGCGCGGCGCCTATGACTTCGACGACCTCATCATCAAGACCGGCGAGCTGCTGCAGGAAAGGCCGGATGCGGCCTGGGTGCTGTTCAAGCTCGATGGCGGCATCGAGCATCTGCTCGTCGACGAGGCGCAGGACACGAGCCCGATGCAGTGGCAGATCGTGCAGGCACTGACGGCGGAGTTCTTCGCCGGCGAGGGACGCCATGGGCAGAAGACACGCACGCTCTTCGTGGTGGGCGACCGCAAGCAGTCGATCTATTCCTTCCAGGGGGCCGATCCCAACGTGTTCGAGCAGGTCCTGCGCGAGGTGAAGGCCCAGGTGGAAGGCGTCGGGCAGGAGTTCCGCGAGGTGGATTTCAGCGTTTCCTTCCGCTCGGTCGAGGAGGTGCTGAGGGCTGTCGATGGCGTCTTCCCGCCCGGCTCCGCTGCGCGCACCGGGCTTGACGGCGGGCCGCCACGCGACTGGGAGCACGTCCCGAACCGGCGCGGCGAGCAGGGCGTCGTCGAGATCTGGCCGCTGGTCGAGCCCGACGTGAAGCAGGAGCCTGACCCCTGGCAGGCACCGGTCGACCGCGAGCCGGCGCAGTCGCCGCGCCGCCGCCTCGCCCGCCAGCTCGCCGCCACCATAAAGGGCTGGATCGGCAAGCGCCGGCTCGTGGCCCGAAACCGGGCCGTGCAGCCGGGCGACATCCTGATCCTGGTCAGGCAGCGCAACAGCTTCTTCGATGCGATGATCCGCGCGCTGTGGAACGAGCAGGTCCCGGTGGCTGGCGCCGACCGCCTGAAACTCGGCGAGAACATCGCCGTCCTCGACCTCGTGGCGCTGGCGCAATTCGCCATCATGCCGGAGGATGACCACGCGCTGGCCTGCCTCCTCAAGAGCCCGCTGCTGGCCCAGCCGCTGAACGAGGACCAGCTCATCGCGATCGCTGCGGGGCGCAAGGATGTCTCGCTGTGGCGGAGCCTCGGCGCGCGCGATGCCGAGCCCTATCGCGGCGCAGTGGCCGCCTTGCGGCCCTTGATCGCCGCGGCGCCGTCGGCGCGGCCCTTCGAGTTCTTCTCGGCCATCCTCGGCACGGCGCGGCTCCGCATCGTGTCGCGGCTCGGCAGCGAGGCCAATGACGCCATCGATGCCTTCCTCGACCGCGCGCTCGACTACGAGGAGGCGCATGGCACCTCGCTCGCCGGCTTCGTCAACTGGTTCCAGGCCGGCGAGATCGAGATCAAGCGCAACATGGAGCAGGGTGCGGGCGAGGTGCGGGTGATGACCGTGCATGGCGCCAAGGGACTCGAGGCGCCCATCGTGCTGCTGCCCGACACGACGAGCTGGGAGCCGGGCCGCGGCGACCCTTTGCTCATGCTCGAGGCGGGCGATGGTTATGCCAAGGTGCCGCTGTGGGTCGTGCCGAAGCTCGGTGCGTCGCGGGCCGTGAAGGAGATCAAGGAGAGGCAGAAGGACGTGGCGCTGGCCGAGTACCGCCGCCTGCTCTACGTGGCCATGACGCGTGCCTGCGACGAGCTCTATGTCTGCGGCTATCGCGGTACGCGCGAGCCATCGGACGACTGCTGGTACAAGACGGTCGTCACCGCACTTGCCCCCGGCATGACGCCGCTGGCTGATGGGGCAGGCTGGCGCCTCGGCGCCGCGCCGGTGTTGGCGGAGGCGGCGGCCGGCGCCGGGGCCGCACCACCACCCCCGCCCTTGCCGGGCTGGATTGCGCGCGCTGCGGCGGTGGCACCCGTCGCCGCGAAGGCTCCGGCCCGCAAGCGGCCGGAGGAGCGGGTGGCGCGCGGCATCCTGATCCACCGCATCCTGCAGAACCTGGCGGATCTGCCGGCGGCGGAGCACGCCGCCCACATCGAGGCCGCAGTGCGCCGGGCTGGCCACGAGGCCAGCCTGGCGGACCAGCTGAAGAACCTTGTCGCCGATCCGCTGCTGGCCGAAATCCTGTCGGCCGACGGCCATTCCGAGGCCGCCCTCATCACGCGCGGACCGGACGGCCGCCCGGAGCGGCGCCGCATCGACCGGCTGGTGATGTCGGATGAGGGCCTCCTCGTCGCCGACTACAAGACCGACCGTGACGTGCCGCCGTCTGCGGCCGCCTGCAATCCGGAATATCTCATGCAATTAGCAGCTTACAGGGAGGCCCTGCGGCTGGCCGGGCCCGGCAGGCCGATGCGCTTCTGCCTTCTCTATACCGAGGGCCCCCGGCTGCTGATGATCCCCGATGCGCTCCTCGACCGCATGGCCGCCCTGCGTTCGGCCCGGCCTTGACCCCCGGCGGGGGCCCCCCTACCTTCCGTCAACCGCAACGGCGAATCTCCGCCACAGCCCCCAAGAGGTTTCCATGACCACCCACAAGGTCTCCGACGCGTCCTTCGAGAAGGACGTCCTGCAGTCCGACACGCCCGTCGTCGTCGATTTCTGGGCGGAGTGGTGCGGCCCGTGCAAGATGATCGCCCCGGCGCTGGAGGAAATCGCCCAGAGCCTCGGCCCCAAGGCCAAGATCGTGAAAATCAACATCGACGAGAACCCCTCGGTCCCGTCGCAGTACGGCGTCCGCGGCATTCCCACGCTGATGGTGTTCAAGGGCGGCCAGGTCGCGGCCACCAAGGTAGGCGCTGCCCCCAAGAACCAGCTGCAGAGCTGGATCGAACAGTCGATCTGACCGTTCCGGTTGTCCTGAGATGACGATGGCCACCCCCAGGGGTGGCCATTTTTCAATCGGCAACCGCGCCCGCCGCCTTGATGCTGCCATGAGCAGGTCTTCATACGATTGTCGCAAACCGGGGAACTGCACTAGTCTGCCCGGCGGGAGGACGAAGACGTGACGACAGCTGACGCGGCCGCCGCAGAGGCGCCGGGCAGGGGCAGGGCCGTGCCGAATTGGTTGCGGGTGGCAGGAAAGCTGCTGCTCCAGCTTTTCATCATCTATCTGGGCCTGCTTGCCATCCATGCCTATCTCGGCTGGTGGTCGCCCGACTACCTGCACGGGCGCAGCCTCTGGCACTTCTGGTTCTCGCGCATGATCGTTCCCATGGTCATGCTCGGTTTCTTCGCCGCCTTCGCGCGGCTGCTGCCGGCGGGCGCCATGCTGGGGGCCGGCCTGCTCTTCGTCGGCACGCTGTCGCAGATCAAGAAGGATTCGACCGGCGAGCCGTTCCAGTTCAGCGACCTGTTCCTCGCCGGCCAATCGGTGCACCTGCTGCACTATGTTCACTGGTACAACTGGCTGCTCGGCGCGCTGGTGATCCCCGCCGGCATCTGGTACCTGCGCAACCTTCGCATCCGCTGGTGGAGCCTGCCGGTGGCGCTGTGCATCGTGGCACTGCTCTCCACCTATCGCATCCAGTGGGTGGCCAACTGGATCCATGACAACTCCTACTGGGTCGGCGTCGAGAACCTCACCTTCAGCCAGGCCGAGAGCGAGCGCATGAACGGGCTGGGCACGCATCTCTACTTCTCCATGGCGGGGCTCCGCCTCAATATCTACACCGCGGCCGAGGTGAAGCAGGCGATGGACGCGCTCGCCGCGCCGAAGCCCGCGGCGCCGGCGGCGAGCGGCCCCGCGCCCGATGTCTACATCGTCCTCGGCGAAGCCTGGTGGCATGACCCGGACGACCCCGAGTCACCGCTGAACCAGCTCAAGCAGTCAGGCTTCACCGAATCGATGGCGGTGTCGCCCGTCTATGGCGGCACGACGCCCAACGCCGAGTTCGAGGTGCTGACCGGCATTCCGGTCAAGACCTTCCAGGACGGCATCATTCCCTACCAGCACTATGTGCAGTACATCACCGAGAATTCCCGCAGCCTGGCCCGCATCATGACCGAGAAGGGATATGCCGCCACGGCCTATCACAACTTCACGCGCCGCTTCTGGCTGCGCGACCAGATCTACCCGAAGCTGGGCTTCGGCGAATTCGTCTCGATGGACCAGATGACGCTGACCATCCAGCCCAATGACTGGCCGACCGACGAAGGTCTCTATGCGACGGTGCTCGACCGTGTGGGAGGCGCCAGGCCACAGTTCCACTTCATCGTCACGGTGCAGACGCACGGTCCCTATGAAGCCGATGACCGTGACCCCGCGGGCCATGAGGGCGTCACCGATTATCGCACGCGGCTCGACGGTGCGGCAAAGTCGCTGGCGGCCTTCAAGAAGCAGCTCGATGCCAAGGGCCGCCCCTATGCGCTGGTGCTGTTCGGCGACCACCTTCCCGGCCTGCGCATGCACCAGCTGCACGACGGCATGGTGTCCGAGCAGGATCCGCGCCTGCACCAGATCCCCGTGCTGATCGCCAGCAACACTGCCACGCCGCAGGAGTTCGCCGACACCATTCGTGGCCGGCCGCTCTACTGCCTCTCACCGCTGGTGCTGGACTGGATCGGCGAGCCGGTGGACGAGCGCTACCTCAACTATCTCGATGCCAGCTGCCGTGGCGCGGTCGACCCGAAGCTGCGTCCGGCGGAGGCGGTGATCCAGAACCAGCTGTTCACCCAGGACCCGATCTAGCGATCGCGCCGAGGCTCACTCCTCGTCGAACTTGCTGTCGACGAGCTGCGCCAGCGCCTCGAGCGCTTCCTCGGCCTGGTTGCCCCGGGCCTCGACCATGATCGAGGTGCCCATGGCGGCACCCAGCATCATGAGGCCCATGATCGAAGTGGCGGGCACCGACATGCCGTCGCGCGTCACCGTGATCTCGGCGTCGAAGCCTTCCGCGCACTTGACGAACTTTGCCGAAGCACGGGCGTGCAGGCCGCGCTGGTTGGTGATCGAGAGCTCGCGTGCCGCCACCGTTGCCGACATCCTCACTCTCCGAGAATCTGGCTGGCGACGTTGATGTACTTGCGGCCTGCGTCCTGGGCGGCGGTCGCCGCCTTGTCGAGCGCGTAGTCCTTGCGGATGCGGGCGAGCTTGACGAGCATCGGCAGGTTCAGCCCGGCCACCACCTCGACCTTGCCGATCTCGAGCAGCGAGATGGCGAGGTTCGAGGGCGTGCCACCGAACATGTCGGTGAGGATGATGACACCGGCCCCGGCGTTGACGCGGGCCACTGCCGCGGCAATGTCGGCCCGGCGGCTCTCCATGCGGTCGTCTGGTCCGATGGCAATGGTCTCGATCGCGGTTTGCGGTCCCACCACATGCTCCAGCGCCGACCGGAATTCCTCCGCAAGGCGGCCATGGGTGACCAGGACGAGTCCGATCATGGTGGTGGTGAAACTCCGCGCTTTTCCCGTTCAGGGTGGCGCACAATGCCTCTAACGCCGGGGCGATGCAACATCGATTCAGATCCTCACGAACTGCTCCAGGGCGGCCCGCAGGCGGGCCGTCGCCGATGCGTTTCCGGGGTCGAGAAGGATCAGCGGAAGGGCCACGCCGAGGATGTCCATGCGGGCCCGCACCAGGTCCGGAAGGCGCTCGATTTCGGCCGAGGGGGTGAGCCTGACGGCCAGCCGCAGCCGGGCCTCCGCGACAACGGCAAGTTCGGCAATGCCGAGCCCCCTGATTTCCAGCTTTCCCCTGAGCGCAGGTGGCGCCGAGGCGACGAGCGCGTCCCCGGCCCGGCGCACGATCACCTGGTCGTCGGCCACCAGCCGCGCCTCGCGCAGCCGTCCCGAAAGGCCAGTGCCGGCCTGGTCGATGAGGCGGAGTGCCAGGTCGGACTTGCCGGCCCCGGGCTTGCCCACCAGCAGCACACCCTCAGCCCCGATGGTGAGGCAGGTGCCGTGGATGAGCGCCTCCTCATGCATGGGGAGCCGCCGGGATGCGCACGGTGAAGCGGGCTCCGAGCACCTGTCTTTCTCCCGCCTCGTCCGGCTTGCCATAGCGGTTCTCGGCCCAGATGCGGCCCTTGTGGGCATCGACGATCTGTTGCGAGATCGACAGACCGAGGCCGGAGTTGGAGCCGAAGCTGCCCTCCGGTCGGTCGGTGTAGAAGCGCTCGAACACGCGCTGCAGGTTGTCGGGCGGAATGCCGGGGCCGAAGTCGTCGACGCGGAACTCGACGTCGGGTCCGACGCGGCGCACCCGCACATTCAGCCTGCTGCCGGGCCTGGTGAAGGAGCGCGCATTGTCGATCAGGTTGCGCACTACCTGTCCCAGCCGCGAGTCGTGGCCCATCACCGTGTAGGCCCTGGCGCGGTCCATGCCCGGCGGCGGCTTGGCGATCTCGAACTCGACCTCGGCCTGGCCCTCCTTGCGCGTGTCGTTGGCGAAGCTGGTGATCGATTCCAGAAGCTGCGACAGGTCGAAGGCCTGCGCCTCGCCGCGCGCCAGCTCGGCGTCGAGGCGCGAGGCGTCCGAGATGTCGGTGATCAGCCGGTCCAGCCGCTTCACATCGTGGTTCACGATCTCGACCAGGCGCTCGCGCTGCTCCGGTGTCTTGGCATAGGCCAGTGTTTCGACCGCGCTTCGCAGCGAGGTGAGGGGGTTCTTCAGTTCATGGCTCACGTCCGCCGCGAAGGCCTCGATGGCGGCGATGCGGTTGTAGAGGGCGTTGGTCATGTCGCGCACCGCGCCGGAGAGATCGCCGATCTCGTCGCCGCGCGCCGAGAAGTCGGGGATCTCGACGCGCTTGTTGATGCCGCGCCGCACGCGGTCGGCGGCGGCTGCGAGCTTTCGCAGCGGCAAGGCGATGGTCGAGGCCAGCAGGATCGACAGCAGGATGGTCACCAGCGCCACGAAGCCGAAGGTCATCAGCACCACCTGCCGTTCGGCGCGCAGCACGTCGTCGATCTCGCCGCCGGTGGTCGACAGCACCAGCGAGCCCAGCACCGCGCGGAAGCGCTGGATCGGCACCGCCACCACCACGATGATCTGGCCGCGGTCATTGAGGCGCACCAGGCTCACCTTGGCGCCCTTCAGCGCCGCCGCGACCTCCGGAAAATCCTTGCCGTTGTCGATGCCGTATTCGATCTGCTTCGGGTAATCGTAGCTGAAGGTCCAGGTGACGAAGCGGTTCCACAGGGCCCTGGGGTTGAGCTTCTCATGCTCGCCATTGGGCGGCGGCAGGTCCGACTGCACGATGTCGCCGCGCGAGTAGAGGAAACGGCTGTCCACCACGAGGTTGCCGTCCTTGTCGATGATCCGTGCACGAACGGTCGTGTTGGCGAGCAGCCGCTTCAGAACCGGGCCCGCGGCCTCGGGGTCGATGGGGAAGTCGAGGCTCGACATCTGTTCGGAGTCGGGCATGATCTCGTCCGTCGTGTCGGCGAGCGAGTCGGGATCGATGACGATCGACCCGGTGTCGACCGTCGCCGAGCCGGCCACCGCGGCGGCGATGATCTGCGCCTGCGTGGTGAGGCTCTGCACGCGGGCGTCGATGAGGCCCTGGCGGAACTGGTTGAAGTAGAGGATGCCGGCCACCAGCACGATGAGGCCGAGCAGGTTGAGCAGCACGATCCGGCTGGTCAGCCGGTGCGGCCAGAACTGGCGCACCAGGCTTGCCCGGGGCGCAGCCTCTCGCTCCGCGGCATCGGCCTGGTCTTCGGCCTCGCCACGCTCGGCGGTCTCGGGCGGCATCACCTTGTCAAGCATCGGCGGTCGCCGGCCCCTGGGTAGCCGGTCCTATTGCTCCTTGAAGCGGTAGCCCACGCCATAGAGCGTCTCGATGGCGTCGAAATCGGCGTCCACCGCGTTGAACTTCTTGCGCAGCCGCTTGATGTGGCTGTCGATGGTGCGGTCATCCACATAGACCTGGTCATCATAGGCCGCATCCATCAGCGCGTCTCGGCTCTTGACGATGCCCGGGCGCTGGGCGAGCGACTGCAGGATCAGGAATTCCGTGACCGTCAGCGTCACCGGCTTGCCGTCCCATGTGCAGGAATGGCGGTCGGGGTCCATCGACAGCTTGCCGCGCTCGATCACCTTGGCCGCCTCGGCGGGGGTCTGGGCAACGTCGCGGTTGACGGCGCGCCGCATCACGGCACGCACGCGCTCGACCAGCAGGCGTTGCGAGAACGGCTTCTTGATGAAGTCGTCCGCCCCCATCTTGAGGCCGAACAGCTCGTCGATCTCGTCGTCCTTGGAGGTGAGGAAGATCACCGGCAGGTCGGATTTCTGGCGGATGCGGCGCAGCAGCTCCATGCCGTCCATGCGCGGCATCTTGATGTCGAAGATGGCCATGTCGGGCGGGTTGTCCTGCAGGCCCTGAAGGGCCGCCGCGCCGTCATTGTACTTCTGCACCGAATAGCCCTCGTTCTCGAGCGCCATGCCGACGGAGGTCAGGATGTTGCGGTCGTCATCGACCAGCGCGATGGTGGGCATCTTCTTGTTCATCCCTTCAACTATGTCCTTCCATTGGCAGTAGGGGCGGAACTGGAACAAAATGTGGCAGACATGATAGGCATTCCCGGCGTCAATTGCGAGGTATGTTCATGAGTGAACGCAGAAGTTTCAGTGCCGACGAGGCCCGCAACCTGCTCCGCCGGGCCCGCACCGGCACGCTGGGCACCCTCAACGCCGACGATGGCACGCCCTATGCCTCCCTCGTCAACCTCGCGACCGATGTCCGCGGCTGCCCGGTCATCCTGGTATCGACGCTGGCCTGGCACACCCGAAACCTGCTGGCCGACCCGCGGGCCAGCGTCATGGTGGCCGAAATGCCGGGCGAGGGAGATGCGCTGACCGGGTCGCGGGTCACCGTCATGGGCCGTTTCTCCAGGATCGAGGACGGCGCCCTGGCCCGGCGCTACCTTGCCCGCCACCCGGCGGCCGAACTCTATGCCGGCTTCGGTGACTTCGCGTTCTGGCGGCTGGAGCCGGAGCGGGCGCATGCCGTGGCGGGCTTCGGCCGGATCGAAACCATTCCGGCAAATGAGATGTTTCCCTCAGCCGATGAGATGATCGCACTGGAGGAGGGGGCGGTTGATCACATGAACACCGACCATGCGGACGCCATCCAGCGCTACGCGGAAAAGCTCCTCGGCGCCGCGCCGGGGGGCTGGAAATTCATGGCGATCGACCCCGACGGGGCGGATCTGCGCCGCGGCGAGGAGGTCCTCCGCCTGCCCTTTGCCGAGCCGGTCTTTTCCGGCGCTGCCCTTCGGTCACTTCTCGCAAAGCTGGGGAAGGATACCAATAGCTAGGTTTTTGTATCAGAAATTGATGTGCGATACCGCAGAAGCATGATGTAAACTCTGCTTTTCACTCATTTTCCACTTGCGGGACCCTGCGACCAGTCTCTAGAGTTGCACTTCAGGTTCACAGGAGCATGACATGGACACCGCCGCCGACGCTCTCATTCGCGCCCAGCTGGCCGACCTCGGCATGGCCTGGCTCGACAGGATCTCGTGGAACGCGCCGGCCGCCGTGCTCTACCAGGATGCGATCGCCCGTGGCGAAGGCCTGGTGGCGGAAGGTGGCGGCCTCGTCGTCACCACCGGCCAGCACACCGGCAGGAGCCCCAACGACAAGTTCGTGGTGCGCGACGAGACCACCGAACACACCATCTGGTGGGACAACAACAAGGCGATGAGCCGCGCCCAGTTCGAGACGCTGCGCAAGGACTTCATGGCCCATGCCCGTCTCAAGAACATCTTCGTGCAGGACCTCGCCGGCGGCGCCGAGCTGGCCTACCAGCTGCCGACCCGCGTCATCACCGAATATGCCTGGCACGCCCTGTTCATCCAGCACCTGCTCATCGTGCCGAAGGACCAGACGGGCTTCGCGCCGAAGCTCACCATCATCGATCTCCCGTCCTTCAAGGCCGATCCCGCCCGCCACGGCACCCGGAGCGAGACGGTGATCGCGCTCGATCTCGCCAATGGCCTCGTCCTCATCGGCGGCACGCAATATGCGGGCGAGATGAAGAAGTCGGTGTTCACCGTCCTCAACTACCTGCTGCCCGAGAAGGGCGTGATGCCGATGCACTGCTCGGCGAACGTCGGCCACAAGGGCGACAGTGCGGTATTCTTCGGCCTCTCCGGCACCGGCAAGACCACGCTCTCGGCCGATCCCTCGCGCACCCTGGTCGGAGACGACGAGCACGGCTGGTCGGAGAACGGCCTGTTCAATTTCGAGGGCGGCTGCTACGCCAAGGTCATCAAGCTGTCGAAGGAAGCCGAACCCCAGATCCACGCCACCACCGAGATGTGGGGCACGGTGCTGGAGAACGTGAAGATCGATCCCGTCACCCGCAAGCTCGACCTGCACGACGGCTCGCTCACCGAGAACACCCGCTCGGCCTATCCGCTCTCGGCCATTCCCAATGCGAGCATGACCGGCACCGCGCCGATCCCGCGCACCATCGTGATGCTCACCGCCGATGCCTTCGGCGTGCTGCCGCCCATCGCGAAACTCACGCCGGCGCAGGCCATGTATCACTTCCTCTCGGGCTACACCGCCAAGGTGGCGGGCACCGAGCGCGGCGTGACGGAGCCGCAGGCCACGTTCTCCACCTGCTTCGGCGCACCCTTCATCCCGCGCGATCCGCAAGTCTATGGCGAGCTGCTGCGCGATCTCATCGCGAAGAACGAGGTCTCGTGCTGGCTGGTCAACACGGGTTGGACGGGTGGTGCCTATGGCGAGGGCCACCGCATGCCGATCAAGGCGACGCGTGCCCTGCTCAATGCCGCGCTCGAAGGCCGCCTCGAGCATGTGCCGATGCGCACCGATGGCAATTTCGGCTTCGCCGTGCCGGAGGCCGTGGAAGGTGTCGACTCCAAGATCCTCAACCCGCGTGAAACCTGGGCCGACGCCCGCGCCTATGACGCGATGGCCCGCAAGCTCGTCGGCATGTTCGTCAAGAACTTCGCCAAGTTCGAGGCCAAGGTGGGAGCGGACGTCAAGGCCGCCAGCCCCGCCGTGCAGATCGCGGCGGAATAACCTCCCCGCGCTTGCGCATTCGGGGGCGCGGGCTCAAGAAGAGTCCGTGCCCTCTTCGTTTGATCACTTCAGCCTCGTCACCCTTGCCCTCACCGTGCTGGTCGCTGGCATTGCGGGCCTCGCACGTGGCTTCTCGGGCTTCGGCGCAGCGCTGATCTTCATGCCCGCCGCCAGCGCGCTGGTCGGGCCGGCGGTGGCGGCGCCCGTGCTGCTGGTGGCCGATGGCGTGCTGGCGCTCGGCTTCCTGCCGCGCGCCTGGGTCCTGGCGCGACGGCGCGACGTGGCGCTGATGGCGGCGGGCGCCATCATCGGCGTGCCGATGGGCGCCTTCATCCTGCGCCATGCCGATCCGCTGCTGCTGCGTTGGCTCATCGCAGGGCTCGCCACCTCGATGCTCGTGCTGCTGCTGTCCGGCTGGCGCTATCACGGCACGCCGCGCCCGCCCGTCACCGCCGTGGTCGGGGCCGTCGCCGGCCTGTTCGGCGGGCTGGCGCAGATGACCGGACCGCCGGTCGTCGCCTACTGGCTCTCCGGCAAGGAGACCCATGGCACGATGCGCGCCTCGATCATCCTGTTCTTCGGCGCAACGACGGTGTTCACCTTCGTCAGCTACCTCGTCTCCGGCATCATCACCGTGCAGACATTGTGGCTGGCGGCGCTGGTGGCGCCTGCCTATGCGCTGGGCCTGTTCGCCGGATCGCGCGCCTTCAACCTCGCCAGCCCGGAGGTGTTCCGCCGCCTTTGCTTCGTGTTGATCGCGGCCTCGGTGGTGACCAGCCTGCCGCTCTGGCGCTAGTCCGCCGCCTCGTGCGCGAAGCAGATGCGGGCGGTATCCTCGGCGCTGAGCGGGCTTTCGAACAGCATACAGAGATGGGGGCCGCCCGCATCGCCGTCGCGGCCCTTTTCGCGGAAGAAGCGGCACCCGCCGCATGATCCGAAGCTGGCGAGGCCCGAACGCCTCAGCTCATGCGCCAGCAGTTCCTCGAGGCCGCGCTGCATGCGCCGCCTGGTCTTGCCGCCGAGGTCCTCCGCCGCGGCGGCGAGGTCCGACCACGGGTCGCGCGACAGCACTTCGCGGCCCTTCTCGGTCAGTGTCAGGTGCACCGCCTTGCGGGCATTGCGCTCGGCCTTGGTGATGAAGCCCTTGCGCTCCAGCGCCATCACCGTCTGCGAGATGGTGCCCTTGGTGGCGCCGAGATAGCGCGTCAGCGCGCCCGGCGTGTTGGAGAAACGGTTGGCGCGGGCGAGGTAGCGCAAAGCCTCGCGCTGTGCGGGGTTCAACCCATCCTCATGCTCGCGCGCCCGCATCACGCGGGCCAGCCGCTCCAGCGGCCAGGCGATCAGTCGGCCGTCGCCGCTGTCCTCGTCGTCAGTGCCCATGGCGGCGCATGCTTCCACAAACCCTTGTCAGGCGCGAGGAGAAATTCAGCCGCCCATATAATGCGCCACGGCGGCGCGCTGTGCGGCGGTAATGTGAAGGCCATGCTTGGTGCGTCGGTCGAGCACGTCCGCCGCCGTCCGCGCCCACTCGGCCCGTCGGAGATAATCGATCTCCACCTCGTACAGCAAACCGCCGAAATGCCGGCCGAGGCCGCCGATCCTGTCCGCCGTCTTCAGGAGGCTGTCCGTCCGGGTTCCGTAGAGCCGGGCATAGTGGAGGGCGAGTTCATCGGGAAGCCAGGGCCGAGACTGGCGCAGCGCATCGAGGAAGCGCTCGAAATCGGCACCCGGCATGTCGCCGCCGGGCAGCGGGGCCCCGGCGGTCCACGCGCCCTGCATGGCGGGGAAGAAGGGCCTCAGTTTCTCCAGCGCATGTTCGGCAAGCTTGCGGTAGGTGGTGATCTTGCCGCCGAATACCGAAAGCATGGGCGGCTCGCCCGCCACGTCGAACACATAGTCGCGGGTGACGGCGGAGGGGTTCTCGGCATTGTCGTCGTAAAGCGGCCGCACGCCCGAGAAGGCATGATGCACCTGCTCCCGGGTGAGCGGCGTCTTCAGGTAGCGATTCACGGCGGCGAGCAGGTAGGCAATCTCGCTCTCCCCAATGGCAACGTCCTCAGGCTTGCCCTCATAGGGAATGTCGGTCGTCCCGATCAGCGCCATGTCCCCCTCATAGGGGTTGACGAAGATCACCCGCTTGTCGTCGTTCTGGAACAGGTAGGCCTGCGGCCCCCACCAGAACTTCGGCACGATGATGTGACTGCCCTTGACCAGGCGCACCCGGCGCGGCGAGTTGGAACCCGCAACCCCGTTGATGACCGCCTCGACCCACGGCCCTGCCGCATTGGCGATGGCCTTGGCCTTCACCTTCGACTGTGTGCCGTCGGCGGCGGTGAACTCCACTTCCCACGCGCCGTTCACCCGGCGTGCCGCGGTGGCGGCGGTGCGCGTCATCACCGTGGCGCCGCGCTCCTTCGCGTCGAGCGCGTTGAGCGACACGAGGCGCGCGTCGTCCACCCAGCAGTCGGAATATTCGAAGGCGCGGGTGAATTCGGGGCGGATCGGCCTGCCCTCGGGATCGCGCCGGAGGTCGATGTTGCGGCAGCCCGGCAATTTCCTGCGGCCGCCGAGATGGTCGTAGAGGAACAGCCCGAGGCGGACGAGCCAGGCCGGGCGCTGCTCCGGCGAATGCGGCAGCACGAAGCGCATCGGCCAGACGATGTGGGGCGCCGCGTTGAGCAGCACCTCGCGCTCGATCAGCGCCTCGCGCACCAGGCGGAACTCGTAATATTCGAGATAGCGCAACCCGCCATGGATCAGCTTGCCGGAGCGCGACGAGGTGCCCTGCGCAAGATCGTCCTTCTCGCACAGGATGACCGACAAGCCGCGGCCCGCCGCATCGCGCGCGATGCCGGCCCCGTTGATGCCGCCCCCGATGACGACCAGATCGACCGGCTTCAGCTCCTGCATGGCGCCCGTCCCGTCAGCACCTGTTGAGCGCGGGCTCGCCGCTGAGATAGCGGCGCACTTCCTCGGCTGCGAGGCCCGCGGCATAGCTCACCGTCTTGACCGAGGCGCCGGCGATGTGCGGCGTGAGCGTCACGTTGGGAAGCTTGAGGAAGCGGTTGTCCGGCGGCACCGGCTCGACGTCGAAGGTCTCGAGCATGGCACCCTTGAGCTTGCCCGACACCAGCGCCTCGTAGACATCGTCGTAATTCATCAGCGGCCCGCGCGCCGTGTTGATGAGATAGGCGCCGTCCTTCATCTGGCCGAGCGTGTCCCTGTTGATCATCTTCGTCGTCTCCGCCGTGACGCGCGGATGCAGCGACACGACGTCGGACTCGGCCAGCACGCGCTCGAGCGAGCACTGGATCACGCCGTCGTTGAGGTCATCCGCCGAGAGCTGCACGTAAGGGTCGCTCACCAGGATGCGGCAGCCGAAGACCTTGAGGAACTTGACGACGCGGCGGCCCACCTCGCCATAGCCGATGAGGCCCACCGTCATCTCGGAAAGCTCCTGGCCGGTGAGGTCGGCGCGGTAGAGATCGCCCCGCCACTCGCCGCGGCGCAGTGCGTCATGGCCCTGGGTGATCTTGCGCGTCTCGTTGAGGATGGCACCGATGGTGAATTCGGCCACTGCGGAGGCATTGCGGCCCGGCGTGTTGACCACCGTGATGCCGCGCTCAGCAGCCGCTTTCATGTCGATGTTGACGGGGCCGCCGCGCGACACGGCGACGAATTTCAAGTTCGGCAGACGGTCCATGATTCCCGCCGAGAGCGGGGCGAGCTGCGTGACGAGAATCTCGGCGTCACCCGTCAGCTCCACCACCTCGTCGGCGCTTCCCATGTATTCCTTGAGGCCATCCATGCCCTTCACCGCATAGCCATGCTCCATCGGCTCGTCGGGCCACGGCATGTCGTGGGTGCGGATGTCGAGTTCGAACAGGCGGCAGCGCTCGCGCAGCGCCTCCTCGAACATGGAGGAGAGCATGAAGCGGTCACCGATGACGGAGATCTTACGAAGCACGATTGGCCACCATGGCGCGCCAGATGGGGCGCATTGTTTCGCGGGTTTGCTTGTAGATGCCGAAGGCGCCGTCATAGCGGGCGATCAGCGATGGATCGGGTGGGGTCACGGCGCCGAGCAGCGGGTCCACCCACTGGGCGGCACAGGCATCCATGTCGGGGTAGATATTCTGCTGCACGGCGGCCATCATGGCGGCACCGGCGGCTCCGGCCTCCTCGCGCTGCACGCTGCGCACCGGCGCCTTCAGCACACTCGCCAGCATCACGCGCAGCGCCTGGGACCGCGCCGCACCGCCGGTGACGCGCACCTCGCGCGGGATATCGCCCATCGCCGAGTAGCAGTCGCGCGAGGCGAAGCACAGGCCTTCGAACACGCTGCGCATCAGGTCGGCGAAGCCCATGCCGAGCTCGAGCCCGGTGAACATGGCGCGCGCCGCCGGCTCCATCACCGGCCCGCGCTCACCCGCCTGCGAGATGTAGGGGTGATAGATCGCCCGCGCCGGCTCCGCGGTCAGGATGCGCTCGTCGAGACCCTTCAGCAGATCGCCGCGCGAACGCTCCACACCTTGCGACGACAGCACGTCGCGTCCCACGTCGAGCAGCCAGTCGATGTTGAGTGTGGATGCCATGTTGGACTGGATCTGCGCATACATGCCCGGCACCGGGAAGCACATGGTGTAGCCCGAGAGCTCGCCGTTGAGCTTCACGTGCTCAGCCGACGGCGCGATCTTCATGTGCATGCCGGTCGAGCCGACGATGGTGCAGCCGGTCTCCCCCTTCGGGTCATAGAGCCCGCCGCCCAGCCCGGTGCACAGCACGTCGACGTAGCCGAGCGTGATCGGCGTTCCGGCCTTGAGCCCGGTGAGGGCCGCAGCCTCGGCCGTCAGGCGGCCTGCATCCCGGGTGCCCTCGATCATCTCGGGGAGCAGCGACTTCGCATCGGGAGCGCCCAGCACGTCGAGCACGTCCGGCGCATAGCTCCGGGTCTTGTACTGGCCGAAGGTGAAATTGCCCTCGGAGGGGTCGGTGCGGCGGTCGCCCGTCAGCTTGAAATAGAGCCAGTCCTTGCAGTGGAAGCCGGTGGTGGCGCGGGCCAGCAGGTCGGGGCGGTTCCGCGTCATCCAGACGAGCTGCATGCTCATCTGGCAGGCGTTCACGCCAGTCCCTGTGCGCTGGTAATGCGCCAGGTAATCCTTGCTGGCGGCGAATGCCTCCGTGATGGCGGCAGAGCGCGCATCGAGCCACAGCCAGGCGGGCGCCACGGGCTCACCCGCCTTGTCGATCAGCCACATGCCGTCCCCCTGGCCGGTCACCGAGATGGCGATCAGCCGCTCCTTGAGGTTCGGCACCTTGTCGGAGAGTTCCTTCAGCGTCGCCGCGGTGTCGGTCCAGGTCCGCGCCATGTCCTGCTCGGCGCCGCCGTCGGGAAAGGTCTGGTAGCGGTTCGGGATGGCGGCCGCCGCGATCTGCTCGCCCGTCGTGGTAAAGGCCACGGACTTGATGACCGAGGTGCCGGCGTCGATGCCGATCAGCACGCCGTCCGTCATGCCAGCGCGCCTCCATGGGCGATTGCGGCACCGGTGGCGGGGTCGAACAAATGCAGGTCGCGCGCCGCCACGTTCAGCGCCACGTCGCTGCCCGGCGTGCGCGCCACGCGCTCCTGCGACACCGAGACGACGGTGCGGCCGGCCACGTCGACGGCCACGTGGGTCTGGTCGCCGAGCCACTGGCAGGCCATCACCTTGCCCTTCACCGGCCCATCGCCCAGGTGCAGCGCATGCGGGCGGATGCCGAGCGCCAGCTTGGGCGTGCGCGCCAGCCGCTCGCGCAGCTGCGGCGAAAGCTCCGCCGCCGGGTAGGCGAGCGTGGCGCCGCCCTCGACGGTGAAGGCTATCGCCTCGCCGCTGGCCGCCACATCGGCGGTGAACACGTTCATCGGCGGCTCGCCGATGAAGGTGCCGGTGAACAGGTTGGCGGGCCTGGCCTTCAGCTCGGCGGGCGTCGCATATTGCTGCAGCACGCCGCCTTCCATCACCGCGATGCGGTCGGCCAGTGCGTTGGCCTCCGTCTGGTCATGGGTGACGAGGATGGTCGTGCAATGGTGCTCGCGCAGGTAATGCTTGATGCGGCCGCGCAGCACGGCGCGCAGCTGCGGCTCGAGCTGGCCCATCGGCTCGTCGAGCAGGTAGAGCCCGGCATCGCGCACCAGCGCCCGGCCGAGGCTGGCGCGCTGCTGCTGCCCGCCCGAGACCGAGGAGGGGTACTTGTTCAGGATGTCGGCGATCTCCAGCATCTGGGCCATGGCCGTGACGCGCTTCTGCTGCTCGGCCTGCGGCAGCTTCGAGGCCTTGAGCGCGAAGGACATGTTTTCGCCGATGGTCAGCGGTGGGTAGAGCGAATAGGCCTCGAAGGCCATGGCCACGCCGCGCGCCGCCGGCGGCAGCGTGTGGATCGGCTTGCCGCCCAGCGTGATGGCGCCGTTGGAGACTTCCTCGAAGCCCGCGATCATGCGCAGCGTCGAGGTCTTGCCGCAGCCCGAAGAGCCGAGCAGTGCCACGATCTCACCCGGCTTCACGACAAGGTCCAGAGCCTTCACTGCATGCACGTCGCCCTTGCGGGAGTGGTAGATCTTGTCGACCTTCCTGATGTCGAGCTCAGCCATCGAGGCGCACTCCCGTCTCGCGGTCAAAGAGGTGGGTGCCGGCGGCGGCGAAGCTGGCCTTCACCTTGGTTCCGGCCTCCGGGATATTGGCGGCGGTCGAGGGCAGCGAGGCGAGGAACTCCCAGCCATTGGGGTTCTGCAGCAGCAGCACGGTGCGCTCGTTGAGCGGCGTCACCGCCATGACCTCGGCCTCCACACCGGTTGCACCGATCTCGACGGCGTCGGGGCGCACGCCGAAGATCACTTCGCGGCCGCCATGGGCGCGATAGTCGTCGGCCAGCGGAACCCTGGTGCCGCCGAGCACCACATGGGTGCCGCCTTGCGCCTCCACCACCGTTTCCACCGTGTTGATCGAGGGATCGCCGAACAGCCGCGCCACGCCCAGCGTCGCCGGGCGCAGGTAGATGTCCTCCGGCGTCGCCGTCTGCACGAACTGGCCATCGGCCAGCACCGCGATGCGGTCGGCCAGCGCCATGGCTTCCTTGTAGTCCTGCGTCACGTAGAGCACCGTGGCGCCGGACTGGCGCAGCAGGCGCGGCAGCTCGAGGCGCATCTCGAAGCGCAGCTTGGCGTCGACGTTGCGCAGCGGGTCGTCGAGCAGCAGGATCTTGGGGCTCGCGGCCAGCGCGCGGGCCAGCGCCGTGCGCTGCTTCTGGCCGTTCGACAGCTCGCGCGGGGAATGGTTCAGCACGTGGTCGATCTTCAGGAGCTTCGCCACCTTGGCGACGCCCGCATTCACCTTGCTCTCGTCGGCACCCGCCGCGCGCAGCGGCGTGGCGATGTTCTCTGAGGCATTCATGTGCGGGAACAACGCGAAGTTCTGGAACGCCATGCCCACGCCGCGATGCTCGGGTGCTATGTCGGAGACGTCGTGGCCGGCGATCTCGATGGCGCCGGACGTCGGCTCCTCCACGCCCGCGATGAGGCGCAGCAGGATGGTCTTGCCGGTTCCCGAGCCGCCGAAGATCACCACGATCTCGCCGGCCTCGGCCGCAAGGTTCAGCCCGTCGAAGACCTTGAACGAACCGTAGGACTTGGTCAGTGACTTGATTGCAAGCTGGCTCATCCCTTCACCGCACCCATGGAGAGACCCTCGACGAGGTAACGCTGGGCATAGAGCGCCAAAGCGAGCGTCGGCGTGATCGAGATGATGATGGCGGCGGCGATCTGGCCATACTGGATGCCCGATGCCGTCACGAAGGCGAGCGCTCCCACCGTCACCGGCTGCTTGTCGGCAGAGGCGAGGATCAGCGCGAAGACGAAGTTGTTCCAGGCGAAGATGAAGGCGAGCAGGCCCGCCGCGGCGATGCCGGGCTTGGCCAGCGGGATCGAGATCTTGGCGAAGGTCTTCCACCAGCTGTTGCCGGCGATGCGGTAGGCATGCTCGATGTCGGGGCTGATGTCCTCGAAATAGCCGCGCACGATCCACAGGATCAGCGGCAGGCAGATCAGCTGGTAGACCCAAATCAGCCCGATATAGGTGTTGGTGAGGCCCAGCGACTTGAAATAGAGGCTTAAGGGGAGCAGCACGAGCAGGGCGGGCGCGAAGCGGAAGGACAAGAGCGTGAAGGCGATGTCCTCGCCCAGCCGGAACTTGAAGCGCGCGAAGGCATAGGCCGCGGGCACGCCCAGCACCAGCGATAGCGCCACCGAGCACACCGAGAGCAGCACCGAGTTGAACATGTTCTGCATGAAGTTCAGCTGCAGGCTGCCCGCCGCGGTGCGCAGCTGGCCGGTGATGAGGGCCGTGTAGTTGTCGATGATCGGCGTGAAGGCCAGCGATGGCGGGATGCGAAGGATCGTTTCGTTGGTCTGGAGCGACATCAGGAAGATCCAGACGATGGGGAAGAGGAAGAACACCAGCACCAGCGTGATCGCCGCGCTGCGCAGCACTTTCTCGAGGGTCGATGTGTGGTCCATGGGTCAGTGCGCTCCGTGGGCGCGTTCGCGAAGCTTGAGCCACTGCTTGATGAAGACGTTGGACAGCGCATAGGTGATCGCCCAGAGGATGATCATCAGTGCCGCCGAACGGCCCACATTGGTGGCCTGGAAGAAGTCGAGATAGGCCTGCACCTGGAACACCAGCAGCTTGTCGCCGGGGCCGCCCTGGGTCATGGCATAGATGATGTCGAACTGCTGGATGGAGTCGAGCAGGCGGAACAGCGTGGCGGTGATGATGTAGGGCATCAGCATCGGCAGCGTGATGCGGAAGAACACGAAGCTCCGCGGCACGCCGTCGAGCGCTGCCGCCTCGAAAGGTGCTTTCGGCAGCGAGCGCAGGCCGGCGAGCAGCAGGATCATGATGAAGGGCGTGTAGACCCACATGTCGACCAGCACCACCGTGAACAGCGCCGTGTCGGGGTCGGACGCCCACTTGAAGTTCTGGATGCCGATCACCGAGAGGAGGTAGCTCAGCACGCCGAAATCCGGGTGCGTCATCAGCTTCCACATCAGCGCGGCGAGAGCCGGCGCCGTCATCAGCGGCAGCAGCAGCAGGATCGAGGCGATGTTGTTGAAGCGCGACGGGCGCTGCAGCAGCAGTGCGATGCACAAGCCGAGCAGCAGCTCGAGGCCGACCGTCAGGAAGGCATAGGTCAGCGAGATGTAGACGGTGTTCCAGAACTTCGGGTCGGTGAAGAAGTTGATGTAGTTCTGGAACCAGATGAAGCCCTTCATGGCGGGCAGGTTCATCCGGTAGCGCAGCAGCGAGTAATAGACGGCGGTGAAGAACGGGATGAGGATCCCGATGCACATGAGAAGTGCCGGAAGCGACAGGATATAGGGCAGGGCCCGGCGCATGAAGCGGCTCTGCTTCACGGGGCTGCGCATCTCGGTGGCGGCGGCTGTCATGGGTGGGCCCGGATATTCCAGTGCTTGGGGAGGAAGAAGCGCGCGGGGGACCGCAGGGAGACGGCCTTGTCCCCGCGCGCCAGTTTACTTAACCGAGACCGGCTTCAGCCAGCTTCTTGTCCATTTCGGCGGCCATTGCGTCGAGGCCTTCGTCGACCGCGATTTCCTTGGCCACCATCTTCTGCAGGTTCTCGGCCCACAGCGTGGTGAGGTCGAAGAACAGCGGCTGGGCGGTGAAGTAGATCTTCGCGCCCGGGGCCGAGACTTCGTACTGGTTGAGGTAGCCCGGATAGGACTTGTCGATGCGGGCGCGGAACTCGTCGTCCTTCCACACCGAGGCGCGGACGGGGTTGACGAAGTCCATCTTGCGGGCGCCGAACAGGTCATGCTCGGTCGAGGTCGCCCACTGCAGGAAGTACCAGGTGGCGTCCTTCTGGGTGCCGGCATTGTTCATCGCCAGCGACCAGATCCACACGTTCGGCGTCGGGGCCGCGGCCGCCGGGTTGGCCGCGAACGGCGCATAGCCCAGGTTGCCCGCTTCCTTGTTGTCGCCGCCGTTCATGAAGTAGCCGAGGATGTCGGCGTCGAAGATCATGGCGGAGGCGCCCGCACCGAGGTCAGTGCCGACCTGGTACCAGGTGTAGGTGGACCAGTTCTTGGGGCCCGACTCCTGGATCATCTTGACCCAGTCCTTGTGGTAGGACTTGGAACCGGCCGAGTTCATCGCCGCCTTCAGCTTGCCGTCGGTGACGTTGAAGTCCTTCTCGCCGAAGTTGGCATAGCCCGACAGGAAGCCCGGGTGGATGGTGGCCCAGGAGCGCGAGCCGCGCACGCCGATGCCGTAGGGTCCGCCGAGGTCCTTGGTCAGCTTGGCCGAAACCTCGATCATCTCGCCGATGTTCTTCGGCGGCTGCACGCCGACCTTGTCGAACATCTTCTTGTTGTACGAGATGTTGTTGAGCTCGAAGCCCCACGGGATGCACCACTGCTTGGCATCCGCCGAGCCCAGCTCGCCGCCCGGCACGCCGTTCCACGAGGTGGAAGCACGCAGGCCCGGCAGCACGTCTTCCCAGTTGTAGCTGGGATTGGTCTTGGCCGGGTCCTTGATGAACTCGTTCAAGTCGGTGATCCAGCCGGCCGGACCATAGGTCCAGGTCATGTAGGCGCCGGTCATGAAGGCGTCATACTCGGTCGAGCCCGAGGACAGCGCCGCCGTCACCTTGTCGAAATAGACGTCCTCGGGGAAGATGTCCCAGGAGATGTCCATGCCGGTCATGTCCTTGAACGTCTGGATGTTGGCGATCATCGCATCGGCATAGGGGTGCTTGTTGAGCAAGAGCTTCAGCTTCGAGCCCTTGTACTTCATCCAGTCGAAATCGGCAGCCATGGCGCGGGTCTGCGCCTGGGTCAGGAACATGCCGGCGGCCGAGGCGCTGAGGCCCAGCTTGCCCGCACCGTTGATCAATTCGCGGCGGCTCATCTTCTTCGCCACGAAGGCGTCGAAGAGGCCCTTTTCTTTCTCGAACATTCCCATTCCTCCGTTTGGTTGTGGGGTCTTCTTTGAGTTAGCCCGGTGCGGTTTTTCCGTTCTTCTTGCCGGGCTCACGTCCCGGTTTCGGCGAGACGAGGCGCTTGGCTGTCGCCTCGTCGGTGATCAGGCCGAAAAGAAGTCCGTGTGCCAGGATGGCGCGGATGGCCCGAGTTTTCGATGTGCCGCCGGCAAGCGCCACGATCCGGTGGCTCTTGAGGTCGGAAAAGCGCGGCGCCATGGCGCGTGCCGAGACCGAGTTCGGCAGGCGCTCGCCCTGCTCGTTGAAGAAGTGCCCGAGGATCTCGGCGCAGGCGCCGGTCTTCATCACCTCCTCGACATCCTCCTCGTCCACCATGCCGGCGGTGGCGATGAAGCTCTTGCGGTCCACCTCGCCAATGCCGGCGATGTAGAGCTCCGCTTGCTTCGCCATGGCGATGACGTCGGACACGCCATACTGCGCCTCCAGCACCTGCCGGTCCTTCTCGGAATTGGCGAAGAACGGCACCGGCATGACGTAAGACTCGGCGGAGGTTCGCTCGGCCAGGCGGTGGATCACGTCGAAGGGGCTCGCCGCGAAGCGCCGGGTGAGGCCGCCGAGCAGCGAGACGATCCGGGTATTGTGCGCAGGCACGCTCGGCATGAGATCGGCCGCGGCGGCCAGTGTGCGGCCATGGCCGATGCCGATCATGCCATACTTGCCGCTCTCGATGAGATTGCGCAGGTAGCGCGCGCCCGCCATGCCCAGCGTGCGCAAGGGCAGCGGACCTTCGTCGATGTTGGGAACGACCTCGCAGAAGCCGAGGCCGTATTCGGCCTTGAGCTTCTCCTCCAGCGCGATGCAGCCGGCGATCGGCCCTTCGACGAAGACGCGGATCAACCCGTCGGCGCGGGCCCTGGCGATCAGCCGGTGCGCCTTGGTGCTCTGCACGCCGAGGAGTTCGGCCACCTCGCCTTGCGTCTTTCCACCCGCGAAATGCAGCCACGCCGCGCGGGCCGCGAGTGCGGCCTCCTCATCCACCTGGAGGGCTGGCGGGTGCAGCGTCAACGTCTTCCCATTTGCGGTTGTGAAAATTTTTTCTTGAGGTGCAATATTTTTCAGATAAGCTCCGGCGTCAACAGAATTCGATATTGCGCTGCAAAACCGCAGGCTCCGGCACATGGGATTTTCGCTCTCGGTCAACACCAACCCCTTCGTGAACCGTTTCGCGGAGCCGGAGGACCTGATCGCAACCCTTGCGGACGAGGTGGGCATCGGCCACATCCAGCTGGTGCACGAGTTCATCAATCCGTCGTGGCGTGCACAGACCATCAAGCGCCTGACCGACCGCATGGCGCGCGCCTGTGTGCAGAAGAAGGCACAGGTCACCTCGATCATGACCGGCCCCTATGGCCGCCTCAACCACTTCGCCCATCCCGACGCCGAGGTCCGGCAATACTATGTCGACTGGTTCAAGGGCATGGCGAGCATCGCGGGCGATCTCGGTGCGCCGGCCATCGGCACGCAATTCGGCATCTTCACCTTCAAGGACTATGATGACGAAAGGCGCCGCGACGAGCTGATGAAGATCGCGCTGGACTGCTGGCGCGACGTGGCGGAGCACGCGAAGGCGCGTGGCCTCACCTGGCTGTTCTGGGAACCCATGTCGGTCGGCCGCGAACTCGGCCACACGCTGAAGGCGACGCAAGCCCTGCAGGACTGGATCGACGCGGCGCGGCTCCCCATCCCGCTGAAGCCGATGGTGGACATCGACCATGGCGACGTCACCTCGCCCGACCCTGCCGATGTCGATCCCTATGCCTGGGCCCGCGACTTCGCCACCCAGTCGCCCATCATCCACATCAAGCAATCGACCATGAACAAGGGTGGCCACTGGCCCTTCACCGCGCAATACAACGACAACGGCCGCATCACGCCCAAGCAGCTCATCGCCGCGGTCGAAGCGGGCGGCGGCACCGACAACGAGCTCTGCCTCGAGCTCGCCTTCCGCGAGCGCGAACCCACCGACCGCAGCGTGGTTGCGGCGATCCGTGAATCGGTGGCCTATTGGGCGCCTTACACGAAGACGGGATTCAACTGATGAAGACGCCGTGGATCGGCACCAGCTGGAAGATGAACAAGACGCGTGCCGCGGCGCGCGCCTTCGCCGCGGCGCTCAAGGCCTCGCCTTTCGCCAATACGGAAAAGGCGCAGCCCTTCGTCATCCCGCCCTTCCCCTATATCGCCGAGGTGGCGGAAATCCTCGCGGGCACCACGGTCAAGGTCGGCGCCCAGAACATGCACTGGGCCGACAGCGGCGCCTGGACCGGCGAAGTCTCGCCGCTGATGGTCAAGGACTGCGGCGCAACCCTCGTGGAACTCGGCCACAGCGAGCGCCGCACGCATTTCGGCGAGACCGACGAGACGGTGGCGAAGAAGGTTGCCGCCGCGGTGAAGCACGGCCTCGTCGCACTGGTCTGCATCGGCGACACGCGCAGCGAGTACGAGGCCGGCGCCACCGCTGACGTGCTGGCGAAACAGACGCGCTATGCGCTGCGCGACGTCGGCAAGGCCGCACCCGGCAGCGTGATCATCGCCTATGAGCCGGTCTGGTCCATCGGCGAGGGCGGCATCCCGGCCGACCCCGCATTCGCCAACGCCCAGCATGCCAGGCTTAAGGCGCTCACCGCCGAGATCGCCGGCCAGCCACTGCCCATCCTCTATGGCGGCAGCGTCAACCCGCAGAACTGTTGCGAGCTTGCCGCCATGTCGGATATTGACGGGCTCTTCATCGGCAGGTCCGCCTGGGACCCCGCCGGATATATCGGCATCATCGACGCCGTCACACGCAGACTGGGAGACAATCCATGAAGATCGCCGTGGGCGCCGACAGCGCCGGAAAGCCGCTCCTCGACGTGATCGAGGCGCATCTGAAGTCGAAGCCCGAACACCAGATCACCAACCTGAGCCAGGCTGGCTACTATGCCGATCTCTCGGCCAACCTCGCCCACAAGGTGAAGGACGGCGACTACGAGCGCGGCATCCTCATCTGCGGCACCGGCATCGGCGTCTGCATCTCGGCCAACAAGGTGCCGGGCATCCGCGCGGCGCTGACCCACGACACCTATTCGGCCGAGCGCGCGGCGAAGTCCAACAATGCCCAGATCATCACCATGGGCGCCCGCGTCATCGGCCCGGAACTCGCCAAGGCCATCGTCGACACCTGGCTCGCCTCCGAGTTCGACCCCAAGGGGTCGTCCGCCGCCAATGTCGAGGCGATCAACAAGCTGGACGGCAGCTGCTGATCGTCCTCCCGCACTCCACGCATTTCACCTCGCCCGGGTCAAGCCCGCGCAAGGTGAGATATGGGGGCGACAGCCTTCCCCATTTATCCGTCATCCCGGCGAAAGCCGGGATCCAGCTTTCCACGCGGTTGATGCCCACAGCTGGACCCCGGCCTTCGCCGGGGTGACGGCTCTAGAGGGATTACAAAGAACTGAACCCCGGCGACGACGCCGGCAAGTCCAGATAGTGCTTCAGCTCGTCGTCCAGCTTCATCAGCGAAATCGAGAAGCCCGCCATCTCCTGCGAGGTGAGCCACGAGCCGATGTAGGTGCGATGCACGTTGATGCCCTCGCTCGACAGCAGCCAGCGCACGCTCTTGTTCACGATCAGCAGCTCGAACATGGTGGTGGCGCCGAGATTGTTGATGAGCAGGGCCACCTCGTCGTCTTCCTTGAACGGCAGGTCCTGGAGAATCGGCGCCAGCATCTGCTGCACGATGTCGGATGCCGTGGTGAGCTTCTGCCGTTTCACGCCCTTCTCGCCATGCGCCCCCATGCCGATCTCGATCTCGTCGTCGCCGATCTCGAAGGTCGGCTTGCCGGATTCGGGTAGCGAGCCGGGTGACACGGCAACGCCCATCGAGCGCGTGTTGGCCTCGGCCTTCGCCGCCACGCGCGCCACCTCGTCGAGGTCCGCCAGTTCCGCGGCGGCCCCTCCGGCGATCTTGATGACGAACAGGTCGCCGGCGATGCCGCGCCGCTCGTCCGGGCGGTCGGGTGCGCCCACCGCCACATCATCGCGCACCCGGATGGTGCGGGTCTCGATCCCCTCGGCGGCAAGCATCTCGGCCGCCATGTCGAAGTTCATCGTGTCGCCGGAATAATTGCCATAGACGAAGACCACGCCCTTGCCGCGGTGGATGGCGCGCGCCGCTTCGCAGATGGTCTGCGGCGAGGGCGAGGTGAAGACCTCACCGGCCGCCGCGCCGTCCGCCAGGTTCGGCCCGAGGAAGCCGGCGAACATCGGCTCGTGCCCGCTGCCGCCACCCACCAGCAGCGCCACCTTGCCGTCGGGAATGTCGTGGAGGAAAAATGCGCCGTGGCCCTCGGCCTTGCCCACCTTGCCGTCATAGGCGAGCACCAGGCCTTGCATCATCTCCTCGGTCGCGCGGCGCGGATCGTTCAGGATCTTCTTCGGCGTCTTCATGGCGTCCCCCGTGTTTCGCCGAGCCATATCATGCAAGGACTGCCACTTGAAGCCGCCACATTCGCGGTCCTATCCTCCACGCCATGACGCATGAAGACATCCGCGCCGCCGTGGCCAAGCTGTGCGAGGGCTATCCCGGCAGCTACTGGCGCGCGCTCGACCGCGAGCGCGCCTATCCAACCGACTTCGTGGCGGAGCTCACGCGCTCGGGTTTCCTCGCGGCCCTCATCCCGCAGGCCTATGGCGGCTCCGGCCTGCCGCTTTCGGCGGCCGCGGCAATCCTCGAGGAAATCCAGGCGGCGGGCTGCAACGCTGCGAGCTGCCACGCGCAGATGTATGTGATGGGCACGCTGCTGCGCCATGGCAGTGAAGCCCAGAAGCAGCGCTGGCTGCCGCGCATCGCGAGCGGAGAGCTGCGCCTGCAGGCCTTCGGCGTCACCGAGCCAGGCAGCGGCACCGACACGGCGTCCATCACCACCACGGCACGCCGCGATGGTGACCGCTACATCATCAACGGCCGGAAGATCTGGACCAGCCGCGCCGCGCAGTCAGACCTGATGATCCTGCTCGCCCGCACATCGCCCGTCATGCCGGGCATGAAGCGCACCGCGGGGCTCTCGGTCTTCCTGCTCGACATGCACGAGGCGAGGAAGCACGGTCTCACCATCGATCCGATCCGCACCATGATGAACCACGCCACCACCACGATCGGCTTCGACGACGTGCCGGTGCCGATGGAGAACCTGATCGGCGCCGAGGGCGAGGGCTTCCGCTACATCCTCTCCGGCATGAATGCCGAGCGCATCCTGATCGCGGCGGAATGCGTCGGCGATGCGCGCTGGTTCATCGGGAAGTCCACCGCCTATGCCAGGGAGCGCGTGGTCTTCGGCCGCCCCATCGGCCAGAACCAGGGCATCCAGTTTCCCATCGCCCGGGCCTATGCCAACATGTGCGCCGCGCGCCTGATGGTCGACGAAGCGCTGCGCCGCTTCGAGGCGGGCGAACCTTGTGGGCCCGAATCCAACATGGCCAAGATGCTGGCGGCGGATGCGAGCAGCGAGGCCGCCAACGTGGCGATCCAGACCCATGGCGGCTTCGGCTTCGCCGAGGACTACGACATCGAGCGCAAGTTCCGCGAAACCAGGCTCTACCAGGTGGCGCCGATCTCCACCAATCTCATCCTGTCCTATCTCGCCGAGCATGTGCTCGGCCTTCCGAGGTCCTATTGATGGCGGATTTCAGCGAATGGGTTGGCCGCAGCGTCACCCGTCCCGACTCGCTCACACAGCGCCTGATGGACGAGTATCGGGCCGCCCTTTCACCCTTCCTCTTCGATGTCGAGGAGCATGTGGCACCGCCCGGCCTGCATTTCGGCCTGGCGCCCGCCACGCCGGAGGCCGACGAGACGGGTCGCGATGGCGCGGAGCTCAAGGGCGTGTTTCTGCCGCCCATTCCGCTGTCGCGGCGCATGTGGGCTGGCGGCTTCATCGAAACCCTGCGCCCCTTGCGGCAGGGCGCACGGGTGATCCGCACGTCGGTGATCTCCGACATCCAGATGAAGCGCGGCAGCAGTGGCGAGCTCTGCATCGTTTCGATTGACCACGAGATCGCCGATTTCGACGGCACGGCCATCCGCGAACGCCAGGACCTGGTCTTCCGCGAGCCGCCGGCTGGCGCAGTCCCGGCACCCGGGCCGGATCAGGACCTGCGCACCGAATGGCACGTCGAGGCCTCGCCCCTGCTGCTGTTCCGGTTCTCCGCCTTCACCTTCAATGGGCACCGCATCCATTACGACCTCGGCTACGCCGCGGAGGAGGGCTATCCCGGTCTCCTGGTGCACGGGCCGCTGCAGGCGGCGCTCATGCTCAATCTCGCGGCAGACAAGCTCGGCTATGTGCCGCAGCGGTTCGAGTATCGCTGCCTGGCGCCCCTCTATGGTGGCGCCCGCTTCGGCGTCGGCTGGGACACTGGCGCACTGCGCGTGCTGCGCAATGACGGCGTCACAACGGCGGAAGGCCGAGTTCTCGCTCGAGGAACAGGCTGAGCAGCACCGTCTTGGCATCGACGATGCGGCCGTCCTGCACCATGCGGCGCATCTCGTCGAAGGCGATCTCGAGCACTTCGATGTCCTCGCCCTCATGCGCCGCGCCGCCTCCCGCGCCGACGCGCGACGCGAGGTCGTAGTCGGAGATGAACAGCGACAGTCGTTCGGTCACGGCGCCCGGCGTCGAGTAAACCGTGGTCATGAAGCGCAGGTTGGCGAGCCGGAAGCCCAGTTCCTCTTCCGCCTCGCGCTTGGCGCATTGCGCCGGGTCGTCGCCGTCCAGCAGGCCGGCACAGCATTCGATGATGAAGCCGTCGTGGTCATGGAGATAGGCCGGCAGCCGGAACTGCCGCACCAGCAGCACCGTGCCGCGGCTGGCGTCATAGGGCAGCACGGCGGCACCGTGGCCATGGTCGTGCACCTCGCGCTGCTGCACCTCTTCCCGCCCGTCCCGCCGTAAATAGCGGATGGTGTAGCGGTCGAGCTTCGCCCAGCGGTGCGACAGCGGCTCGACCTGCTCGATCACGACGCGGCGCTTCATGTCTCCCGCTCCTGCTTCACGGCCGCGACGATGGCGCGCGCCAGCGGCCCTTCGGCCAGTTTCTCGACGGGCACATGCACCCGGCGCCGCCAGTTCGGCCATTCGCGGTCGGTGCCGGGCACGTTCAGCGGGTCGGTCTCGCCTGCCAGGTCATCGGCCTGGGCGAGCATGACCTGTGCCGGCGTTCCCGCCACGAAGCCATGCGTCGCCGCACTCGCCGCTGCGCTGTCATCGCCCCGATAGCCGACGCGCTGGTCGAGACGGCGTTGTTCTTCGCGGCGCTCTGCCATCCGCACCGGCACCTGCGCGGCGTCGAGCTGGCCGATCGCCGCGGCGATTTCGATGTCGCGTCCCTGCCGCCAGCCGAGAAAGGTGGGAAGGTCGTGCGAGGCGAGGCAGGCCAGTGCGTGCGGCGGATAGGCCTCCGCCGCCTTGAAGCCCAGCCCCTCGCGCTCGAACCACAGCACGCGATAGGACAGGATCTGCGCCGCTGCGAGCTTCTCCCGCAGGCCATCGGGCACCGTGCCGAGGTCCTCGCCCACCACCAGGCACTGCTGGCGCTGGCTCTCCAATGCCGTGACGGCGATCAGCGCCTCGAGTGGGAAGCGCACATAGGCCCCGAAGCGGCCTTCCGCACCCTGCGGCACCCAGAACTGCCGGGCGAAGCCCAGCACATGATCGATGCGCAGGGCCGCGGCATGGCGCATGTTGGCGGCGATCACGCGCCGCATCGGCTCCATGCCCCGGGCGTCGAGTGCCAGGGGCGAGAAGGGCGGCAGGTTCCACACCTGGCCCGCCGCCGAAAACGGATCGGGCGGCGCACCGATCGACACGCCCGATGCGAAGGCCGAGGGATCGCCGTCGATCTCGCCACCGTCGAAGGCACAGCCCAGCGCCAGATCGCCATAGAGGTTGCGCCGCTGTGCGGCTTCGCCAAGCTGGCCACCGGCCACCCACTGCAGGAAGGCGCGATAGGCGATGCGCTGCGGCGTGGCCTGCTCGCCCATGCGCAAGGCCTCGAAGCGCCCGTGCGCCGCGAGGGCCGCACCGCCATCGCGCACGAATGCATCGAAAGCCGGACTGCCGCCGAATTCCGCGAAGGCGCTCTCCAGCAGCGCCGCCTTGGCCGCCCACACGGCCGGATAGTCGACCAGCGGCAAGGCATCGAGCCGCGCGAATGCTGCCCGGCTTCCGGCGGCAAGCGCTGCCGTCTTCGGCAATTTCAGCGAGGCGAGCAGCCTGTCGATGCTGATGTAGAGCGGGTCGACATAGTGCCGGTCCGAAGGCTGGTAGGGGCTCGCCCGGCTGCGGTCGGAAGGGAACAGGTGATGCAGCGGGTTCAGCCCCGCATAGCGCCCGCCGATCTCCTGCGTGAGATCGGACAGTCGCCGCAGCGTCGCGAAGTCGCCGATGCCCTCGCTCCCCGCATGCCGCAGCGCATAGAGATGCGACGCGATGCCGAACACGCGGCGTCCTTGCGCGATCTCCGGCGGCAGGTGGCACGCGCCGGGACTGGCGATCACATGCCGCGGCTCCGCACCTTCCTCCAGAAGCTGATAGCACCCCGCCGCGAGCCGCGCCCGCAGCGGCTGCCCCGGCGCTCCCTTCAGCACCTGCCGCTCACCGCGCTCATTCTCGATCACGACGCTCCGCCGCCGTTCTCCCGCCGCCAGCAGCACCGCCTCCGCATCGGCAGCGACAACCAGCGGCTTCGGCCGCGACAGGAGGGCATGCGATTGCCGCAACTCCTCGTCGTTCGCAAAGCCCAGCCCCAGTGCGGCCAGCAGTGCGCGCTGCGTGTCGAGGCTCACGCGGTGGTGCGTGCCGTCCACCTCCCACCACGCGCGCTCGATCCCCGCCGCGGCGGCCAGGTCCTCGACCTCCGCATCCGCGATGCCCGTGGCCGGGATCCGCTCCTCGGCGAACACCGCCACCGCGCGCCCCGGAAGCTCGTCGCCCTCGGCGGAGCAGAACAGCCGCGTCCAGCGCCACCCGCCGCGCTTCGGCAGCGCCAGCCCGCGCGCCGCGCCGCGGTTGAACACCAGCGCCAGCCGCCTGGCGCCCGACGTGAGCAGCAGGCCGAGCACCGGTGCTTCCGCATCCTGCCAGTCCATTGCCCCGCCATCGGCACCGAACCATTGCGCCGTGTCTTCCGTCAGGAAGGCGTCGGCGAAGAACGGCGCCAGCGCCCGGCGCAGTTCGACAAGCGCCGCGGTGAAGCCGATGAGGCGCTGGTCGGCCTTGTCCCAGGCGAGCCAGGTGGTGGCATTGTCCTGGGCATAGGCATTGTTGTTGCCGCCCTGGCTGCGGCCGAACTCGTCGCCCGCGGTGAGCATCGGCGTGCCGCGGGAGAGGAACAGCGTGGCGAGCAGGGCGCGCGCATCGCCGCCGGGCCAGCTCGGCTCATGGCCATTGCCGTCGCGGTTGTCCTCGCCATTGGCGATGTTGTTCTTCGCAGCAAAGCTGACGGCATCCTTCAGCGTGAAGCCGTCATGCGCCGCGACGAAGTTGATGCCGGCGGACGACGGACGGTGCTGCCCGCCGAAGATATCGGAGGACCCTGCGATGCGCGTCGCGAAATCCCCGGCCATCCGCGCCTCGCCGCGCCAGAAGCGCCGCACCTCGTCGCGGTAGCGGTCGTTCCACTCCTGCCAGCGCGCCGGAAAACCCCCGAGCTGGTAGCCGCCCGGCCCCACGTCCCACGGCTCGGCAATCAGGATCAGGCGCGACAGCAGCGGGTCCTGCTCGATGGCGGCGAGCAGCGGCGCGCGCGCCGAGAAGCCGGATGCCGTGCGCCCCATCACCGTGGCGAGGTCGAAGCGGAATCCGTCGATGCCGGTGCGCATGGCCCAGCTCCTGAGCGCATCCATGGCGAGCCGCAGCACGGCGGGCTCGTCCAGCGCCAGCGTGTTGCCGCAGCCGGTGTCGTTGATCAGCACGCCATCGGCGCGGCGGTAATATAGCGCCTCGTCCAGCCCGCGCAGCGACAGCGTGGTGCCATGCATGTCGCTCTCGCCGGTATGGTTCAGCACCACGTCGAGCACCACGCGGATCCCCGCCGCGTGCAGCGCCTCGACGGCGGCACGGATCTCCGCGAGCCCGCCCGGCGCCAGCCGCGGGTCGGGCGCCATGAAGCTCACCGGGTTGTAGCCCCAGGCATTGGCGAGCCCCAGCCCCGGCAAATGCCGCTCGTCGATCCACGCGGCGAGCGGCATCAGCTCCACCGTATCGACGCCCAGCCGCTTGAGGTGATCGATCACCACCGGCTCCGCCAGCGCCGCCACCGTGCCGCGCTTCTCCGGCGCAACACCGGCATGCAGCATGGTGAAGCCGCGCACCGGGATCTCGTAGATGAATTGCGGCCGCTGCGGCGCCAGCGCCTGCGCATCGGCGGCCACATGCCCGGCAATGGCCTTCGGCACCAGCCGCGCCGTCTCTGTCCCCCGTTGCATCAGCTCCGGCAAATGCCGGAATGGCGCGCTGATCTGCGTGGCGTAAGGATCGAGCAGCAGCTTCTCGACATCGAAGCGAAAGCCCTGCGCCGGGTCCCACGGCCCTTCCGCCCGCAAGCCGTAACGCATGCCGGGAACGAGTCCCTCCACAGGCCCGAAGTGAACGTCGCCCAGCCGCTCCGTCAGCGCGATGCGCGCCACTTCCGTCTCGCCCTCGAACAGGCAGACGAACACCCGCGTCGCATGGCGCGACACCACCGCGACGCTGGCGCCATCCGCCGTGAAGCTGACGCCCGGGGGCGGGGCCGGTGCCATGGAACTCAGGTGATCACCGAGGGTGCGGCGCGCCCGGTGCGCGCCTCGATCTCGGCAATCGAGCGCGACAGCGCGATGAGGTCGGCCAGTGCCGCCTGCGTCTCGGTGCCATGGCGGTGCGGGTCGGGCTCGTAGCGCTCGATGTAGACGCGCAGCGTGGCGCCCGCCGTGCCGGTGCCCGACAGGCGATAGATGATGCGCGAGCCATCGGCGAAGATCAGGCGGATGCCCTGGCCCGTGGTGCGCGAACCGTCGACCGGGTCGTCATAGGCGAAGTCGTCGGCCATGCCGATGCCATGCTGCCCGATCAGCGAAGGCAGCCTGTCGCGCAGCGCCTTCATCAACCCGTTGGCCGCCGCGGCATCGACCTCCTCGTAATCGTGCCGCGAATAGAAGTTGCGGCCATATTCGCGCCAGTGCCCGGTGACGATCTCGGCAACGCTCTGGCGGCGCTTCGCCAGGATGTTGAGCCACATCAGCACCGCCCACAGCCCGTCCTTTTCGCGCACGTGGTTCGAGCCGGTGCCGAAGCTCTCCTCGCCGCACAGCGTGGCCTTGCCCGCATCGAGCAGGTTGCCGAAGAACTTCCAGCCGGTCGGCGTTTCATAGGCTGCGATTCCCAGCTTCTCCGCCACCCGGTCGGGCGCGCAGCTCGTCGGCATCGAGCGCGCGATGCCGGCGAGGCCCTTTGCATAGCCCGGCGTCAGCGTCGCATTGGCCGCGAGGATGGCGAGCGAGTCCGACGGCGTCACATACATGCCGCGCCCGATGATCAGGTTGCGGTCGCCGTCACCATCCGAAGCGGCACCGAAATCCGGCCCGCGCGGAGGCATGACGAGATCGACCAGCTCCTTCGCATGCACCAGGTTGGGATCCGGGTGATGCCCGCCGAAATCGGGAAGCGGTGTGCCGTTCATCACCGTGCCCTTCGGGAACCCCAGCAGTCCCTCGAGGATGCGCTGGGCATAGGGCCCGGTGATCGCCCCCATGGCGTCGAACTTCATGGTGAAGCCCGTGGCGATCAGCGCGCGGATGGCGTCGAAGTCGAACAGCGCCTGCATCAGCTCGGCATAGTCGGCAACGGGGTCCACCACCTGCACCACCATGGCGCCGAGCCGCGTCTCGCCGATGCGGCCGAGGTCCACGTCGGGCGAGGTGGTGATGCGATAGCTGGAGATCGTCCTGGTGCGCTCATGGATCGCGTCGGTCAGCTTCTCCGGCGCCGGTCCGCCGTTGCCCACATTGTACTTGATGCCGAAGTCGCCGTCGGGCCCGCCGGGATTGTGGCTGGCCGACAGGATGATGCCGCCGAAAGCCTTGTATTTGCGGATGAGGTTCGAGGCGGCGGGCGTCGAGAGCAATCCGTTCTGCCCCACCATCACCCGGCCGAAGCCGTTGGCCGCGGCCATGCGGATGGCGGTCTGGATGACGTGCGCATTGTAGAAGCGGCCATCGCCCCCGATCACCAGCGTCTGTCCCTCGTATCCCTCGAGTGAGTCGAAGATCGACTGGATGAAGTTCTCCGCATAATGCGGCTCCTGGAACACGGTCACCTTCTTGCGCAGGCCGGAGGTGCCGGGCTTCTGGCCCTCGAAGGGCGTGGTGGCGACGGTGAGGATCATGATGCGCGGGCCTTCACGAGGTTGCGGTAGAGCTGGGCATAGGCTGCGGCACTGCGCGCCCAGGAGACGTCCTGTTCCATGCCGCGCTTCTGCAGGCCTCGCCACAGCCTGGAATCGGAGTAGCACTCGGCGGCACGCGCCAGCGCGTGTTCCAGCGTCGGCTGGTCCACCGGCGCGAACTGGATGCCGGTGGCCACCCCGGCCTGCAGGGCCGCGTCATTGGCGTCGATCAGCGTGTCGTTCAGCCCCCCGGTGCGCGCCACCACCGGCACGCAGCCATAGCGCAGGCCATAGAGCTGGGTGAGGCCGCAGGGCTCGAAGCGCGACGGCACGAGAATGGTGTCGGCCCCCGCCTGCATGAGATGCGACAGCGCCTCGTCATAGCCGATGATCACGCCGATGCACCCCTTGTGGCGCGTCGCGGCATCGAGGATTGCCGCCTCGATCGCGGCCTCGCCGGTGCCGAGCAGGGCGAGGCGCGCGCCGCTGGCCACCAGGTGGTCCAGTGCGGCGGCGAAGATGTCCATGCCCTTCTGCCAGGTCAGGCGGCTCACCACGCCATGCAGCAGCCCGTCGCCGGACTCGAGCTTGAAGCGCGCTTCCAGCGCGCGCTTGTTGGCCTCGCGCTTCTTCAGCGACTTCGCCGAGTAGGTGGCGGCGATCAGGCTGTCCGTCGCCGGGTTCCACACCTCCGTGTCGATGCCGTTGACGATTCCCCGCAGCAGATGCCGCCTGGCCCGCAACAGCCCGTCGAGGCCCATGCCATATTCCGCCGTGCAGATTTCCTGCGCATAGGTGGGGCTCACCGTGGTGATGGCGTCGGCCGTGGCGAGCCCGCCCTTCAGGTAGCCGACATTGCCGTAATACTCGAGGCCATCGATGGCGAAGGCCTGTTGCGGCAGGCCGAGCAGCCCGAAGACCGAGGCCGGGAACTGCCCCTGGAAGGCGATGTTGTGCACCGTCATCACGCTCTTCGGCCCGCCGAGGAAGCGCGCATAGACAGGCCCCAGTGCTGCCTGCCAGTCATGGCAATGCAGCAGGTCGGCGCGGTAGCCCTTGTTGATGCCGCCCGCGACATCCGCGGCGGCCTTCCCCAGCGCCGCGAAGCGCTGGGCATTGTCCGGCCAGTCCTTGCCGTCCTTGCCGAGATAGGGGTTGCCCGGCCGCGCGAAGAGATGCGGCGCATCGATGGCGATGATGTCGAGGCCGTGTGCCGTGCCGCGGATCAGCTGCGCCGGCCCGCCGAAGAGATCCTTGTAGGCATGGAAGGGTGCCGTCTTCTCCAGCGCCGCCATCACCGCCGGATAGCCGGGCACCAGGTTCGTCACCGCGATGCCCTCGCCGGCCAGTGCCGCCGGCAGCGCGCCGGTGACATCGGCCAGCCCACCGGTCTTCACCAGCGGATAGAGTTCGGAGGCGGCTGACAGGATCTTCATAATGCGAGGCGGTCGATCATCGGCTGGGTGATGAGGCAGACGCCGCTGGCGGTGCGGCGGAAGCGCTTGGCGTCGAGCTCCGGGTCTTCGCCCACGACGAGGCCCTCGGGGATCACCACGCTGGTGTCGATCACCACCTTCCTGAGCCGCACGTTGCGCTCGATGTGGACGGATGGCAGCACCACCGCCTCCTCGAGCGCCGAGAACGAGTTCACCCGCACGTTGGGCGACAGCATGGTGCGCTTGATCGAGGCGCCCGACACGATGCAGCCGCCCGAAACGAGCGAGGCGACGGCCGAGCCGCGCCGCCCCTCGAGGTCGTGCACGAACTTGGCCGGTGGCGTCACCTCCGAATAGGTCCAGATCGGCCACTCGGTGTCATAGAGGTCGAGGGCCGGCAGCGTCTCGGTCAGGTCGATGTTGGCTTCCCAGTAGGCATCGACCGTTCCCACGTCGCGCCAGTAGGATTCGGTCTCGTATTCGGAACGCACGCAGCTCGCGGTGAAACGGTGCGCCACCGCCTTGCCGTTGGCGACGAGGAAGGGGATGATGTCCTTGCCGAAGTCGCGGCTCGAACCGGGGTCTGCCGCATCGCGCCTCAGCCAGTCGGCGAGCTTCGCCGTCTCGAACACGTAGATGCCCATCGAGGCCAGCGCCATGTCCGGGTTGCCGGGAATGCCCGGCGGGTCCTTGGGCTTCTCCACGAAGGCGGTGATGCGGTCGGTCTCGTCCACCGCCATCACGCCGAAGCCCGTCGCCTCCATGCGCGGCACCTCGAGGCAGCCGATGGTCACGTCGGCGCCGGAGTCGACGTGCTGTTGCAGCATCAGCTCGTAGTCCATCTTGTAGATGTGGTCGCCCGCCAGGATCACCATGTACTTGGGATCGTAGCTCAGGATGATATCGAGGTTCTGGTACACCGCGTCCGCCGTGCCGGCATACCACTGGTCTTCCGACACGCGCTGCGAGGCGGGCAGGATGTCGAAGCTCTCGTTGCGCTCGGGCCGGAAGAAGTTCCAGCCGCGCTGCATGTGGCGGATCAGGCTGTGCGCCTTGTACTGGGTGGCCACCCCGATGCGCCGGATGCCGGAGTTCAGCGCGTTGGACAGCGCGAAGTCGATGATGCGCGACTTGCAGCCGAAGGGCACGGCGGGCTTGGCGCGCCGGTCGGTCAGTTCCATCAGCCGGCTGCCGCGCCCGCCGGCCAGCACATAGGCCATCGCGTCACGCGCCAGCGGTCCGGTCCTTCGTTGTGCTGCCATGGCCGTCTCCCGTTGGTTTCTAGTTATCCTGCATGAAATACAAGGTTGCGAGCGGAGGCAAGGTCACCTGTGCCTGGGCCGGCTTGCCGTTGAGCGGCCTGTCCTCCGCCGTCACCGCCCCGAAGTTGCCGAGGTCGCTGCCGCCATAGGCATGGGCATCGGTGTTGATGATTTCCCGCCAGCGCCCCGCCACGGGCAAGGGCAGGGCATAGCCCTGCCGCGGCACCGGCGTGAAGTTCGAGACCACCACCACGATGGGGTGGCCCTCGCCGGAATGGCGGGCCCAGGCGAAGACGGAATTCTCCTTGTCGTCCGCCACCAGCCACTCGAAGCCCTCGGGCTCGCAGTCCCGCGCATGCAGCGCGGGTGTGCCGCGGTAGACGAGGTTCAGGTCGCGCACCAGCGACTGCACGCCGCGATGCGGCGCATGCTCCAGCAGGTTCCAGTCGAGGCTCCGGGACTCCGACCATTCGCCCCATGGCGCGAACTCCTGACCCATGAACAGGAGCTTCTTGCCGGGGTAGCCCCACATGAAGGCGTAGTAGGCGCGCAGGCTGGCGAATTTCTGCCACGCATCGCCCGCCATCTTGTTCAGCAGCGAGCCCTTGCCGTGCACCACCTCGTCATGCGACAGCGGCAGCACGAAATTCTCCGAGAAGGCATAGAGCAGACCGAAGGTCAGCTCGTTGTGATGGTGCTTGCGGTGGATGGGCTCGCGCTTCAGGTAACTGAGCGTGTCGTGCATGAAGCCCATGTTCCACTTGAAGCCGAAGCCGAGGCCGCCCGCATTGGTGGGCTTCGACACGCCGGGGAAGGCGGTGGACTCTTCCGCGATGGTCACGATGCCGGGGTTCTGGCCATAGGCCTCGTGGTTCACCCGCTTCAAGAAGGCGATGGCCTCGAGGTTCTCGCGTCCGCCATGTTCGTTGGGGATCCACTCGCCGTCCTTGCGCGAGTAATCGAGATAGAGCATCGAGGCCACCGCATCGACGCGCAACCCGTCGACGTGATAGCGCTCGAGCCAGAAGAGCGCGTTGTTGAGCAGGAAGGATGCGACCTCGCGCCGCCCGAAATTGTAGATCGCGGTGTTCCAGTCGGGGTGGAAGCCCTGGCGCGGGTCCTCGTGCTCGTAGAGGGCCGTGCCGTCGAACTTGGCGAGGCCGTGCTCATCGGTCGGGAAATGCGCCGGCACCCAGTCGAGGATCACGCCGAGGCCGGAGCGGTGCGCGCGGTCGACGAAGCGCGCGAAGCCCTTGGGGTCGCCGAAGCGCGAGGTCGGCGCATAAAGCCCCGTCGGCTGGTAGCCCCAGGACGGGTCGAAGGGATGCTCGCTGATCGGCAAGAGCTCCAGGTGGGTGTAGCCCATGTCTGCGGCATAGGGGATCAGCGTGTCGGCGAGTTCGTCGTAGCTCAGGAAGCGGCCGTCGTCCCAGCGCCGCCACGAGCCCAAGTGCACCTCGTAGACCGACATCGGCGCGCGGCGCTTGTCGATCATCCGGCGGCGGTCGAGGTAGGCCTTGTCTTCCCAGGTGAAGGTGTCGGTGCGCGCCACCCTGGAGGCCGTCTTGGGCCGCAGCTCCGCCGAGAAGCCGAAGGGGTCGCTCTTCAGCGGCAGCAGCTTTCCCACCGCGTCGAGCAGCTCGTACTTGTAGCACTGGCCCTCATGTGCGCCGGGAATGAAGATTTCCCACACGCCGGTGTCGCGGCGCTTCCGCATCACGTGGCGCCGCCCGTCCCAGCCGTTGAAGTCGCCGACCACGGAAACGCGCGAGGCGTTGGGCGCCCACACCGCGAAATGCACGCCGTCATGGCCCTCGTGGCGCATCGGGTGGGCGCCGAGCCGGTCATGCAGCCGCAGGTGATTTCCCTCGCCGATGTAGTAGTCGTCCATCGGCCCCAGCACGGGCCCGAGCAGGTAGGGATCGATGACGGTCCAGCTGCCGCCGGCGTTGCGGGCGAGATAGCCCAGCGCCTGGCGATTGCTCACGGGCAGCGAGCCCTCGAAGAAGCCCGCCGCATGGCGGCGCGGCAGCCAGGCGAGGCGCTTGCCTTGCCCGTCGAGAACTTCCAGTTCTTCCGCACCCGGCACGAAGGCGCGCGCCACCCAGTCATTGCCGGACTGGTGCAGGCCCAGCACCGCGAAGGGGTCGCCGTGTCGGCCCGATACGATGGCCTCGACCTCGGGAGCGGGCAGTGTCCAGTCCGGATCGGCCATTGGGCGTCTGCCTCCTTAAGGGGTCGGGACGTGCCAGATGTCGCGGGCGTATTCGCGGATCGTCCGGTCGGACGAGAACCAGCCCATGTTCACCGTATTGAGGATCGACTTCTGCGTCCAGTCCTGGCTCCGCCGCCACAGCTTGGCCACCTCGCGCTGGGTGTCGGCATAGGCGTTGAAGTCTGAGGCGACCATGAACCAGTCGCCATGGGTGATGCTGTCGACGATCGGCCGGTAACGGTTTGCATCGCCGGGCGAGAACACGCCCGAGGCAAGTTGGTCGAGGACATTCCGTAGCTCATGGGCAGCGTCCAGAATGGCAACGGCATCAACACCGATGCGTCGTCTTTCATCAACTTCCGCAGCCGTCAAACCGAAGATGAAGATGTTGTCCCGGCCCACATGCTCCAGCATCTCGACATTGGCGCCGTCGAGCGTGCCGATGGTCAGCGCCCCGTTGAGCGCGAACTTCATGTTGCCGGTGCCCGAGGCCTCCATCCCCGCCGTCGAGATCTGCTCCGAGAGATCGGCAGCCGGAACAATGACTTCGGCAAGGCTGACGTTGAAGTTCGGGATGAACACCACCTTCAGCAGGTCACGGATGTCGGGATCGTTGTTGATGACCTGTGCGGCGTCGTTGATCAGCTTGATGATCAGCTTGGCCTGGGCATAGCTCGCCGCCGCCTTGCCCGCGAAGATCTTGACGCGCGGCGCCCAGGGGCGGTCCGGGTGGGCCCGGATCGCGTTGTAAAGGGCGATTGTTTCCAGGATGTTGAGCAGCTGGCGCTTGTATTCGTGAATACGTTTCACCTGCACGTCGAACATCGCCGCCGGATCGACCTTGATCCCCATGCGCGCCGAGATCAGGTTCGACAGTTCATCCTTGTTGTGGCGCTTGATGGCGGCGAAGCGCTGCTGGAAGGCGGCGTCCGTTGCAAAGGGTTTCGCCTTCACCAGCAGCGCCGCATCGTCCATCACATTGGCTCCGACCGCTTCGTTGAGAAGCGCCGTAAGCTGCGGATTTGCTTCGAGAAGCCAGCGCCGCGGCGTGATGCCGTTGGTCTTGTTGTTGATGCGGCCGGGGTAGAGCGTGTTCAAGTCGCGGAACACGCTCTGCTGCATCAGCGAGGTGTGCAATGCCGAGACGCCGTTGATCGAATGCGAGCCGACGAAGGCCAGCTGCCCCATGCGCACGCGCCGCCCGTTGTGCTCGTCGATCAGCGACACGGACGCGAGGAATTCATCGCTGCAGTTGTTGCTCTTCTGTGCGTCGCCGATGAGTTTTGCGTTGATGTTGTAGATGATCTGCATGTGCCGCGGCAGCACATGTTCGAACAAGTGGACGGGCCAGCTCTCCAGTGCTTCCGGCAACAGCGTGTGGTTGGTGTAACCGATCGCAGCCTTGGTGATCTCCCACGACTGGTCCCAGTCCAACCCATGATGGTCGACGAGGATGCGCATCAGTTCGGCCACCGCCACCGCGGGGTGGGTGTCGTTGAGCTGGATCGCCACCTTGTCGGCCAAGAGCCTTATGTCGTCGTACTGCTGCATGTGGCGGCGGATGATGTCCTGCAGCGAGGCGGAGGTGAAGAAGTACTCCTGCCTGAGCCGCAGCTCCTGGCCTGCCGGCGTCGAGTCGGCGGGGTAGAGCACGCGGGTGATGATCTCGGCCTTGTTGCTCTCGGACAGGGCTGCCGCATAGTCGCCGCTGTTGAAGGCGTCGAGGCGGATGGGGTCGGGCGCGCGCGCCGTCCACAGGCGCAGCGTGTTCACCCGCTTGCCGCGCCAGCCCACCATCGGCGTGTCGCAGGCCGAGGCGATGAGCTTCTCGGCGGGCTTCCAGCGCCGCTGGTGGCGGTTGTTCGCGTCGATGCCGGGCGTCACCTGGCCGCCGAAGCCGATCTCGTAGGAGGCCTCGCGGCGCGGGAATTCCCACGGGTTGCCGTGCTCGAGCCAGTTCTCGGGCAGTTCCACCTGCCAGCCATCGGTGATCTTCTGGCGAAACAGGCCGTGATTGTAGCGGATGCCATAGCCATAGGCCGGGATGTCGAGGCTCGCCATGCTCTCCATGAAGCAGGCGGCGAGACGGCCGAGGCCGCCATTGCCCAGCGCCGCATCGGGTTCCAGCGCCTCGACGAGGTCGATGTCGACGTTGAGGCCGGCGAGTGCCGTGGTGAAGGCGGAGGTAAGCTCGAGATTGCTCATCGCATCGCGCAGCAACCGTCCCACCAGGAATTCCAGCGACAGGTAATAGACGCGCTTGGCCTTGGCCTGGTAGGCGCGCCGGGTCGAGTCCATCCAGCGGTCGATGATGCGGTCCCTGAGCGCCAGGATGGTGGCGTTGAGCCAGTCGTGGCGCTTGGCCACGGCGGGGTCCTTGCCCACCGAATAGGCGAGTTTCTCGAGGATTTCGGCGCGGATCGTGTCGGGGTCGGTGCCGCGCGGGGCTGGCTTGATCATGTGTCGCTCGTCGGTGCTGCCGTGGTGGGAGGCACAATAAATCAGGGGCCCTGATTTATCCTAGTCAAATCTCGCCCGTTCAATTCTGGGTTACGGACAAGGTTGCCACGCCGAGCACGATCATGGCGAGTCCCACCCATTGCCCGGGTGAGACTTTTTCCTTCAGGAAGACCATCGCCAGGATCACCGCGATCGCCCCGTAGGCGGAAATGCCGATGCCGGCGAACTCCTTGCCGGGATAATGGCCGGAGGCGTTGACGGCGATCACCCCCAGCACGTCGAGGCCACCCATGACGAAAATGGCCAACCACTGGTTTCGGCTCAACACGCCACGCTTGCCGTCGAAAAAGGCGAAGGGCAGCAGCACGAGAAGGGCGATCGGGCGGGAGAGCCAGGTGGCGTCCACCTCGCCCACCGTCAGGGCCGCCTGCTGACCGAGCACGATGGACGAGGAATAGCCCAGCACCGCCATGACGGCGAAGACCAGCAGCAGCGGCATCTTGCCGGGCTCGACGGCGTTGATGCCGCCATCGGGCTCGCCCGAACGGGCGACGATGATGGCGCCGACCAGCGTTGCCGCCACGCAGGCCCATTGCAGGAACGTCGGCTCCAGGCCGTTGAACACGCCCCACAGCACGGCGAGGACGGGGTAGCCGGCGGTGATCGGACCGACCAGCGAGACCGGCCCCAGGCTGAAGGCCTTGAACAGCCCGCCGACGCCAAAGCCATAGGCAAAGCCCAGCAGCAGGCCGGAGAAGACGGCGGGCCAGGTGGCCTGCCACACCGAGCCATCCCACAGCACATAGGCCGAAAGCAGGACGAAGCCCGAGACCATGACCCAGGCGGCCGTGCGGAAGCCGCCCACCGCCCCGGCGATGGAGCGCGCGATCACGTCATGGATCGACCAGCACAGCGCGGCGAACACGCCGAAAAGCACGGCAAACATCGCTTCGAAATCCCCCTCAGCGCCCCTCCCGGCATATCAGCACGGGCAGTGAAGGCCGGGAACTGCAATTCCGGAATGGCGCCCGTCGCGCGCCCTTGCGCGAGCTGCCGAGGGGCAGCGGGTGAGTGGCCCGGGGGACCGGCCTCACCGCGACAGATAGCGCTGCAACTCCCGCCGCCTGCGATGCTTCTGGAACTCCTGGTCGGCGATCACGCCAAACAGGATGACCGAACCGCTGACGGCGAAATTCAACGAGGAGGGGATGCCGAGCAGGTTCACCAGGTTCTGCAGCACCTGCAGGAGAACGGTGCCGAGCACCACCCCGACGATCGACCCCTCTCCGCCGCGCAGCGAGAAGCCGCCGAGCACGGCTGCGGCAATCGCATAGAGCTCATAGAAGTTGCCATGCGAGCTGGGCAGGATCGAACGCGTGTACATGGCGAGGAAAATTGCCGAGATCGCGGTCAGCACCGCACACAGGATATAGGCCGCGATGATCACCCTGTCGGTCCTGATGCCGGAGAAGCGTGCCGCCTCCTCGTTCTTGCCGACGGCATAGAGGTGCCGCCCGAACACCGACTTGTGGAGAACGACCCACATCACGGCGGCGATGACGAGCATGAAGATGAAGGAGTGCGGAATGGGAAACGAGGTGACGGCGCCGCCGGTGAGGGCCGAAAGAATGTCGCTGCGCCCCGTCGTGATCCATTCCAGATCCTCGAAGCGCACGCCGAAGGGAAAGCCCGCCGTGGCATCCTCGGTGTAGAAGCGCGCAATGCCGCGATAGATGAGCAGGCCACAGAGCGTCACGACGAAGGGCTGCAGCTTCAGCTTGGTGATCAGCAGGCCGTGGATGCTGCCCATCAGGAAACCCAGCGCGATCACCACGAGAGCCGCGAGCGGCCAGGGCACGCCCACATTGGCAATGAGGTCGATGAAGATCACGCCGAGCAGGGCGATCATCGAGCCCACCGAGAGTTCGATGCCGCCCGTGATGATGACGAAACCCTGGGCGATGGAGAAGATGCCGAACAGCCCCACGAGGTTGGCCGTGTTCGCGACATTGATGGGTGAGAGGAAGCGCGGGTTGATCAGCGCGACCACCGTGCCCACCGCGACGATCAGCGCGAGAAGCCCAAGGTCCTTCTTCAGGTTCAGCATGTCACGCGCCCTCCCGAGATGCCGTTGCTACAGAAGAAGCCATGGATGACCGGCCTTCCACGGCAGCCGGCGCCACCGTCCCGAGGGCAAGCGCAAGCACGTTCTCCTCGCTGAAGTCGCCGCGTTGCAACGTGCCCGAAATCTCGCCGTCCCGCATGACGGCGATCCTGTCGGAAACGCCAATGACCTCTTCCATGTCGGAGGAGATCATCAGGACCGAGACGCCCGAGTCGGCGAGCTGGCGCATGAGGCGGTAGATTTCGGCCTTGGCGCCGATGTCGATGCCGCGCGTCGGCTCGTCGAGGATGATGAGCCTGGGCGACATCGCGAGCCACTTCGCGAGGACCACCTTCTGCTGATTGCCACCCGACAGCGAGCTTGCGGCCTGTTCCACGTCCGGCGTCCGGATGTCGAGTTCCCGCCGGCTGCGTTCGCCCTGCCGGTGCTCGGCGTCCGTCGAGATGACGTGCCGTGGGGCATAGGCCCGCAGGTTGGGAAGCGTGATGTTCTGCGCGATGGAGAAATCCAGCAGCAGGCCGGTCGCCTTGCGGTCCTCCGGAACCAGGAAGACGCCGGCCGCGACGGCGTCCGCCGACGTCTTCAGCCGCAGCGGGGCGCCATCCAGCGTGATGTTTCCGCCAAGCGGGCGATCGATGCCGAAGAGGACGCGGGCAAGCTCGGTCCGGCCCGCCCCCATGAGCCCGGCGAGCCCGAGGATCTCGCCCGCGCGGATGTCGAGGTTGACCTCGGCCGAGGGATGCAGTGCGGTCCGCAGTCCGCGAATGGTGACGCAAGCCGTCCCCGCTTCGCTGGCCGGGGCGACGTAGCGGGCTTTCAGCTCCCGCCCGACCATGTACTTCACCATCTCGTCGTGGCTGATCTGCCCCTTGTCCAGTTCCTTCACCAGCTTGCCGTCGCGCAGCACGATCACCCGGTCGGCCACCGCCGTTATCTCGCTGAGGCGGTGGGAGATGAAGATGACGGCAATGCCCCGGTCGCGCAGCGAGGCCACGATGCCCAGCAGCTTCCGCGTTTCCCCCAGCGGCAGGCTCGAGCTTGGTTCATCGAGGATCAGCAGCCGCGACTTCAGGGTGAGCGCCTTCACGATCTCGACGAGCTGCTGCTGGGCAAGCGACAGATCGGAGACCAGGCTGGTCGCCTGGAAGTTGGCGCCGAGCTGCTGCAGGTAAGGCTCCACCATCGCCGTCAGCCGCGCACCGTCGACGATCCGCAGCAGGCCGAATTTTCGCGGCTCCCGGCCGATGTAGACATTGGCGGCGACATCGAGGTTGTCGAAGAGATTGAGCTCCTGATGCACGAAGGCGATGCCCGCCGCCATCGATTCCGCGACGGTGAAGGCGTCACGCACCACGCCCCCGATTTCGATCGTGCCGCTGTCGGGCCTGACGACTCCGCCCAGGATCTTCATGAGCGTCGACTTGCCGGCGCCGTTCTCGCCGACGATGCCGATCACCTCGCCCGGAAAGATGTCGAGAGAGAGGTCCGAGAGCGCAGCGACGCCAGGGTATGACTTGCCGACGTGCGACAGCCGGATGAGAGGCTGGCCCGCAGGAGGCGCGTGACTCGGCAATGGACTGTGCACGGTGCATCACCTCCGCAGCCGGGCTGGCCGGCTGCGGAGCGTAGTCGCGCTAGGACTTCAGCTTGGCCTGGAAATCGGCCTGGAACTGGTCGACGTTGTCCTTGGTGATGACGATGCCCGGGATGATGAGGATGCCGTTGGCAGGAATCCCCGACTTGTCGCCGCCCACATAGGCGGCGAGAAGCTTCATGCCCTGGTAGCCCCATTCGAAGGGCTGCTGCACCACGGTTCCGGCGAAGGAGCCTTCCTTGACGGCGCCCAGCGTGATCGGATCCTCGTCGAAGGCGATGACGGTGATCTGCCCGAGCTTGCCGGCGTCCTTCAGGGCCTCGTAGATGCGCGGCGGATTGTAGGAGTAGAACCCGACCATGCAGTTGATCTCGGGATTGGCCACGAGCGTGTCGTCGACATTGGCCCGGGCCCTCGTCTGGTCGATGTCGTCGCCGCGCACGTCGACGAGTTCGATGTTGTGGCCGGCGACGGCCGCCTTGAAGCCCTCGATGCGCTCGCGCGCATTGTCGGCGCCGGGCAGGCCCACGAAGCCCATGCACTTGCCGCCATTGGGCATCGCCTTGACGGCGAGCTCGCCGGCATTCTTGCCGAGCTCGGTGTTGGACGAGCCGATATAGGCCACGCGCTTGGAATCGGTTGCGTCGCTGTCGAAGGTGAACAGCGGCACTTGCGACGCGATACGATCGATTGCATCGGTCGACGTCTTCGGATCGACGACGGACACGGCAATGGCCGAGACGCCGGCGGCGACGAGATCGTCCATCAGGCGCTGCTGGATGGCGGCATCGGCGCGTTCGGGATACTTGAACAGCAATTCGTAGTCCGGCAGCTCCTTCTGGGCCTTGCGGACCCCAGCTTCGGCGATCTTCCAGAAATCGGAAGGTCCGTTGACGACGAAGGCGATCTGCTTCTTGTCGGCGGCAGATACCGCACCGGTGAGGAGCATGGCGGCAGCCAGGCCCGCGACGACGTGTGAGATTTTCATGCTAGCAGTCCTCCCTTGTTGAAGGCTCCTGGCAAGCCAGGGCCATTGGTTGCAAGTCAGTCAGACTAAACTTCAACGGGAAATCGCTGGCACCTTCAGTTCGGTGCTACATGTCCAGCGCCGTCATTTGTATGACAAGAAGAGGCTTGCGGCAAATGAAAAGCGTATTGCAATTTTTGATGTACCAGAGCGGGCAACCCGCCGGGACCGAACAACCACGGGGTTTGGCCACGGCAACGTCTGGCCTGTGCCCGCATCGCGGGGTGGCCTGACGTCTATGGCGCAAATCCCGGCAGATGCGGCTATGCTGGCGCGTCCGAACAATGATTTCTGGGTGCCATGTTCCTGTCCGTCTTCGACATCTTCAAGATCGGCATCGGCCCGTCCTCGTCCCACACGGTGGGGCCGATGGTGGCTGCTGCGCGCTTTCTGGACCTGGCGTGCGGCGCCTCGCTGCCGCGCACCGGGCGTCTCACGGTGACGCTGCATGGCTCGCTGGCCTTCACCGGCAAGGGCCATGGCACCGACCGCGCGGTGATCCTGGGGCTCGCCGGCGAGAAGCCGCAGACCATGGACCCCGACCGCGTCGACGACGTGCTGCGCCAGATGGCGGAGCGCGGTAGCGTGGCGGTCGGCGAGGACTTCGCCGTCGCCTTCAACCCGGCGCGCGACGTGATCTTCGATTTCGGCCCGGCGCTGAAGGGCCATGCCAACGGCATGGTGTTCCGCATCCTCGACGACGACAACAACACGCTCTTGTCGGAAACCTATTTCTCGATCGGCGGCGGCTTCGTGCAGACCGAGGTCGAGCGCGCCGAGAGCGTTGCCGCCAGCAAGACCGAGAAGCCCTCGGTCGACGTGCCCTACCCGTTCCGCACCGCCGCCGAGATGCTGGAGATGGGGCGGCGCTCCGGCCTGAGCATCGTCGAGATGAAGCGTGCCAACGAGCAGGTGACGCAGAGCGCCGAGGAACTCGACGCCAATCTCGACCGCATCTGGCACGCCATGCGCGACTGCATGAACCGCGGGCTCCGCCAGACCGGCACGCTGCCAGGTGGCCTGAAGGTGAAACGCCGCGCCGCCGAGATCTACAGGCGGCTGAAGGAAGAGAAAGGCAACAACGCCATCCAGCCGCACCAGCTGATGGACTGGCTCTCGGTCTATGCCATGGCGGTGAACGAGGAGAATGCGGCGGGCGGCAAGGTCGTCACCGCGCCGACCAATGGTGCGGCGGGCGTCATCCCCGCCACCATCCGCTATTACCTCGACCATTGCCTCGGCGCCGACGAGAAGGGCATCCGCACCTTCCTGCTCGCCGCCGCCGCAATCGGCGGGCTGATCAAGCACAACGCCTCGATCTCCGGCGCCGAAGTTGGTTGCCAGGGTGAAGTGGGCTCGGCCTCGGCCATGGCCTCGGCGGGCCTCTGCGCCGCACTCGGCGGATCGAACGAGCAGGTGGAGAACGCCGCCGAGATCGCGCTCGAGCATCACCTCGGCATGACCTGTGATCCGGTGGGCGGCCTCGTGCAGGTGCCCTGCATCGAGCGCAATGCCTTCGGCGCGGTGAAGGCGGTGACGGCGGCCTCGCTGGCGCTGCGCGGCGACGGCACGCATTTCGTGCCGCTCGACACCTGTGTGGAGACCATGCGGCAGACCGGTCTCGACATGAGCGAGCGCTACAAGGAAACCTCGACCGGCGGCCTTGCGGTGAACGTGGTGGAGTGCTGAAATCCGGGGCATGCCAGTCTTCGCCCCGCCGCTTCGCGATCATCTCTTCACCCTCTACGATCTCCTCGATTTCGAGGGCCACACGCAGCTTCCCGGCTTCGAGCACTGCGCGCGCGACGTGATCGAGGCGGTGCTGGAACAGTCCGCACGCTTCTCATCCGAAGTGCTCTATCCCTTGCATCGCAGCGCCGATGAAGATGGCGTGCGTTTCGACAGTGGCACGGTGACGACGCCGAAGGGCTTCCGCGAGGCCTATGCCGGGCTCGTCGCCGGCGGCTGGCCAGCGCTCACCGCCGATCCCGATCATGGCGGGCAGGGCATGCCGCACATGGTGAACTTCCTGTTCGAGGAAATGCTGAACGGTGCCAACTTGTCCTTCGGCCTGTTCCCCGGCCTGACGCGCGGCGCCTATGTGGCGCTGGCGCAGCATGGCACGGCAGAGCAGAAGGCGCTCTATGCCCCGAAGCTGGCGAGCGGCGAATGGGCGGGTTCGATGTGCCTCACCGAAGCGCAGTGCGGCACCGATCTCGGATTGTTGAAAACGCAGGCCGTTCCGAACGGTGATGGGTCCCATGCGCTCACCGGCACCAAGATCTTCATCTCGGCGGGCGAGCACGACCTCACCGAGAACATCGTCTATCTCGTGCTGGCACGGCTGCCCGATGCACCGAAGGGCACCAAGGGCATCAGCCTGTTCCTGGTGCCGAAATTCCTGGTCAACGCCGATGGCTCGCTGGGCGCGCGCAACGCGGTGTCCTGCGGTGCGGTGGAGCACAAGATGGGCATCCATGGCTGCCCCACCTGCGTGATGAATTTCGACGGCGCCACCGGCTGGCTGATGGGCGAGCCGCACCAGGGCCTGAAGGCGATGTTCGCCATGATGAACACCGAGCGCATCGCGGTGGGCATCCACGGCCTCGCCATCGCCGAGGCTTCATATCAGAACTCCGTCGCCTATGCGCGCGAGCGGCTGCAGGGGCGGGCCCCGTCGGGGGCGCGCGATGCGGCGATGCCCGCCGACCCGATCATCGTCCACCCCGACGTGCGCCGCATGCTGATGACGCAGCGCGCGCTGACCGAGGGCTGCCGCATGCTGGCGCTGTGGACGGCGCAATGGCTGGACGTCTCCGAGCGCCATGCCGATGCCAAGGTTCGCAGCCAGGCCGATGCGATGGTGCAGCTGATGACGCCGGTGGTGAAGGCCTTCCTCACCGACTGCGGCTCCGAGGTCGCCAATCTCGGCATCCAGGTGCTGGGCGGCCACGGCTTCATCCGCGCCAATGGCCAGGAACAATATGTGCGCGACGTGCGCATCACCCAGCTCTATGAAGGCACCAACGGCGTGCAGGCGATGGACCTCGTCGGCCGCAAGGTGCTGCACCTCGATCTCTTCGGCCATTTCGCCGCGCCTGTGATGGGCTTCGTCGAACGCCACGAAGGCGACGAGCTTCTGGCCGAATATGTGGAACCCTTGGCGGCGAGCTTCGACCTGCTGGATGATGCCACGCGGACACTCCGCGAGCGCGCCGGCATGCATCCGGAGGAGGCGGGCTCCAATGCGGTCGACTACCTGCGGCTCTTCGCGCTCACCGCGGTGGCCTATCTCTTCGCCCGCGCCGCCGAGGTGTCGCTGCCCAAGAGCAACGAGGACTTCCACCGCGCCAAGCTCGCCACCGCGCGCTTCTACATGCAGCGCATATTGCCGGACACGGCGGCGCTGCATGCGAAGATCATCGCCGGGGCGGGGCCGGTGATGGGGCTGGACGAGGCGATGTTCTGATCGCCTCCCGCTAGGCCAGCCCGCGCAGGAACTTCACCAGACCCGCCGTCGAGGCATCGAGGCCGGCGGTAGTCTTCCTGCCCTCGACCACCGGCTGCAGGCCGGTCGCCAGTTCCTTGCCGAGCTCGACGCCCCACTGGTCGAAGGCGTTGATGTTCCAGATCGCGGCCTCGACGAAGACGCGGTGCTCGTAGAGCGCGATGAGGCGGCCGAGCGTGAAGGGATCGAGCATCTTGTAGGCCAAGGTGATCGACGGGCGATTGCCGGTGAACACGCGGTGCGGGGCGAGCGCCCTGGCTTCCGCCTTGCTCTTGCCCGCGGCGATGAGCTGGGCCTCCGCTTCCTTTTCGGTGCGGCCGCGCATCAGCGCCTGGCTCTGGGCGAGGCAGTTGGCGACGAGCAGCGCGTGGTGCTCGGCCATCGCCTTGTCCTCGTGCGGGTCGGCGGCGATGAGGAACTCGACCGGGATGATGCCGGTGCCCTGGTGGAGGAGCTGGAAGAAGGCGTGCTGGCCGTTGGTGCCGGGCTCGCCCCACACGATGGGGCCGGTGTCGCCCTTCACCGGTTTGCCCATCTTGGTGACGCGCTTGCCGTTCGACTCCATGTCGAGCTGCTGCAGGTAGGCGGGGAAGCGCGACAGGCGCTGGTCATAAGGGATGATGGCGCGCGAGGGATAGCCGCAGACGTTGCGGTGCCAGACGCCGATGAGGCCCATCAGCATGGGGAGGTTCTGCAGCACGGGTGCGGTGCGGAAGTGGCGGTCCATGGCGTGGCCGCCGGCGAGGAACTCGGCGAAGCGCTCCGGCCCGATGGCGATCATCAGGGGGAGGCCGATGGCCGACCAGATCGAGTAGCGCCCGCCCACCCAGTCCCAGAAGCCGAAGATTTGGGTCTCGGCGATGCCGAAATCCTTGACCTTGGGGATGGCGGTGGAGATGGCGGCGAAGTGGTCGCCGACCTTGGCCTCGCCGAGCTTCTTGGCGATCCATTTCCGCGCCGTCTGGGCGTTGGTCATGGTCTCGATGGTGGTGAAGGTCTTGGACGCGATGAGGAACAGCGTGGTCTCGGGCTTCAGACCTTTGAGCGTGTCGGCGATGTGGGCGCCGTCGACGTTGGAGACGTAGTGCAGGCGCGGGCCGTCGTGATAGGGGGCGAGGGCCAGCGTGGTCATGGCGGGTCCCAGGTCGGAGCCGCCGATTCCGATGTTGACGACATCGGTGATGTTCGACTTGCGGATCTTGCGGGCGAAGGCCGCCATGGCGGCGAGCACGCCGTTGACCTCCGGCATCACGTCCTTGCCGTTGACGAGCACCGGCGTGTTGGCACGGTTGCGCAGTGCCGTGTGCAGCACGGCGCGCTGTTCGGTGGTGTTGATGGGCGCACCGGCGAACATCCGGTCGCGCTTGGCCTCGACGTCGGATGCCTTGGCGAGTGCCGCAAGCAGCTTCATGGTGCGGGCGTTCACCGCGCATTTCGAGTAGTCGAGCAGCAGCGCGTCGGTCTTCGCGGAAAATTCCTTGAAGCGCTGTGGGTCGCGCTCGAAGGCGCGCCGCATGTCGGTCGGCGCGCCCTTCCGGTGATGGGCCTTCAGGTCGGCAAGGATTTTGCGGCTGTCGGCCATGGTCTCTAGCTCCTCAGGGTTCCGCCGGTCGCCTTGGAAACGGCCTGCACGATCTTCTGCGACACCGCCTCGATCTCTGCTTCCGTCAGGGTCTTGTCTTTCGGCTGCAGCGTCACCTCAATGGCGAGCGACTTCCTGCCGCCCTCGAGCTTGTAGAGATCGAACACGCCGACATCGGCGATCAGCGCCTTGTCGGCACTCTTCGCCGCCTTGACCAGCTTGTCGGCCTCGACCGCGTCATCGACGACGAAGGCGAAGTCGCGCGACAGCGGCATGAGGTCGGAGATGACCAGCGGCGGCCGCGTGGCGCCCTTCGACTTCGAGCCCGGGATGGCGTTGAGGATGAGCTCGAAGGCGACGAGCGGGCCCTTCACATCCATCGCGGCGAGCACGCGCGGGTGGATCTCGCCGAAGAAGCCGAGCTTGTTCTGCGGACCCATCTGGATGGTGCCGGACCGGCCGGGGTGGAACCAGGCGGGAGCCCCGGCGACCACCTGCAGCGTGGCGACGGGCGCACCTGCCGCCTCGAGCACCGCCAGTACATCGGCCTTGGCGTCGAAGGCATCGACCGCGCGCGCCCCGCCCTGCACGTTGCGGCCGGTGAAGGCACCGCGGCGGATGCCGGCGGCGCGCAGGGTTTCATCCTTCGGCTGGTCGCCGGCATAGGCGTGGCCCACTTCGGCCAGCATCATGTCGGCGAAGCCGCGGTCCATGTTGCGGCCCGCCGCAGCGATGAGGTTCGGCAGCAGCGAGGGCCGCATGTCGGAGAGTTCGGACGAGATCGGGTTCGCCAGCTTCAGTTCCGGCTGGCCGCCACCGAACAGCTTCGCCTGCGCCTCGGGCAGGAAGGCCCAGGTGATCGCCTCGTTGAAGCCGCGCGCCGCCAGCATGCGGCGGGCACCGAGCATGCGCTTCTGCAGCGGGTTCAGCACCGGCTTGGCGATGGCGCTGGTACGCGCCATGGGAGCCGGCGGAATGTTGTCGAGGCCCCAGATGCGGGTGACTTCTTCGACGAGGTCGGCCTCGCCATGGACGTCCGGCCGCCACGAGGGCACGGCGCAGGTGAGCGCATCGGCCGTCTCCGTGACGCCGTAGCCCAGCGCCACGAGGATCTCCTTCTGGCGGGCGACGGGAATCTCGGCGCCGGCGAGCGAGGAAACGCGGGTCTTGCGCAGGCTGTAGCTGCGCGCAGTGTCGGGCACCGCACCCGCCACCACCACATGCGAGACCTCGCCGCCGCAGAGCTCGAGGATCATGCGGGTGGCGATCTCGGCGCCGACCGGCGTGAAGGCCGGGTCGACGCCGCGCTCGAAGCGGTAGCGCGCATCCGACGTGATGCCGAGCTTGCGGCCGGTCGCGGCGGTCTTCAGCGGATCGAAATAGGCGGCCTCGAGGAAGACGTTGACCGTCTCGTCGGTGCAGCTCGAGGGGATACCGCCGATGATGCCGGCGATGGCCTCGGGGCCCGCATCATCGGCGATCACCGTCATGCCGGCGGAGAGCGTGTAGGTCTTGTTGTCCAAGGCCTCCAGCGTCTCGCCGTCCTTGGCGGCGCGGGCGCGGATCGAGCCCTTCACCTTGTCGGCGTCGAACACGTGCAGCGGCCGGCCATAGGCGAAGGTGATGTAGTTGGTGACGTCGACGAGCTTCGAGATCGGGCGCAGGCCGATGGCGCGCAGCTGGCGCTGCAGCCATTCGGGCGAGGGGCCGTTCTTCACGCCCTTGATGTAGCGGCCGACGAACAGCGGGCAGGGCTTGGTATCGCCATCGGGGAAGTCGAGCGACACCTTGATGGGCGATTCGAACTTGCCGTCCACCTTCTTCGTGTCGAGCGGCTTCAGCGTGCCCAGGCCCTTGGCCGCGAGATCGCGCGCGATGCCGTAGATGCCGAGCGCATCGGGGCGGTTGGGCGTGACCTTGACGTAGATCATCGGGTCGTCGAGGCCCAGCGCCTTCGCTGCAGGCGTGCCGACCGGCCAATCGCCATCGATCTCGATGATGCCGTTGTGCTCGTCGGAGATGAGGAGCTCGCGCTCCGAGCACAGCATGGCCTGGGATTCCACACCGCGGATGGTGGCAGGCGCGAACACCGCACCTGTCGCCGGAATGGTGACGCCGGGCAGCGCGATGATCGCCTTGATGCCGGTGCGCGCATTGGGCGCTCCGCACACCACCTGCTTCGTGCCGTCCTTGGTTTCCACCACGCACTGGCGCAGCTTGTCGGCGTTGGGGTGCTTCTCGGCCAGCGTGACATGCGCCACGCTGAAATCGGCGAGCAGCTTTGTCTTGTCGGTGACCTCTTCCACCTCGAGGCCGACGCCGATCAGGCCCTCGCAGATCTCGTCGAGGGTGGCGTTGGTGTCGAGATACTCCTTCAGCCAGGAGAGGGTGAACTTCATTGCAGATTCTCCTTAGGTCCTCTCCCGCTTGCGGGAGAGGAAGGGGACCCATCGCAAGGCGATGGGGGAGGTGAGGGGACACGGGCGAGGGCGCTGCCGATGATGGTCAGCACCTCGTCCATGCCGTTGATGACTGCATCGTTGTGGAAGCGCAGGACTCGATAGCCTTGTGCTTCAAGGAAGTCAGTGCGTGCGCGATCGCGCGCGACTTCGTCTGGCGTTGAATGCGTGGCGCCGTCGACCTCCACAATGAGGCTGAATTCGCGGCACGTGAAATCCGCGATGTAAGGACCGACCGGAGACTGGCGCACGAACTTGTGGCCATCGAGCGTCCGATTGCGCAGTTGTTCCCACAGCCGTTTCCCGGCCGTGGTCTCGTCCTTGCGCAGTCGGCGTGCCGTGAAGGTTTTCTGGCCTTCTCGCATCGGTCTTGCTCCGGTTCCCCTCATCTCCCCCATTGCTGCGCAATGGGTCCCCTTCTTCTCCCACCGTGCGGGAGAAGACCAGGAGGTGATCACGACAGCCCTCCCGCCAGCGTCGGCACTTGCAGCGCCTTGAACCCATAGTGGCGAAGCCAGCGCAGGTCGGCTTCGAAGAAGGCGCGGAGGTCGGGGATGCCGTATTTCAGCATGGCGATGCGGTCCAGCCCCATGCCGAAGGCCCAGCCCTGCACCTTGTCGGGGTCCATGCCGCCGGCGCGGATGACGTTGGGGTGCACCATGCCTGAACCGAGGATCTCCAGCCACTTGTCGCCGGTGCCGATCTTCAGCTGCCCGCCCTCGCGCGAATACTGGATGTCGACTTCCATCGACGGCTCGGTGAAGGGGAAGTGCGAGGCGCGGAAGCGCATCTTCACGTCGTCGACCTCGAAGAAGGCCTTGCAGAATTCGGCGAGCACCCATTTGAGGTTCGCCAGCGTCGCCGTCTCGTCGAGGACGAGGCCCTCGACCTGGTTGAACATCGGGGTGTGCGTCATGTCGGAGTCGCAGCGGAACGTGCGGCCGGGCGCGATGATGCGGATCGGCGGTTTCGAGGCCAGCATGGTGCGGATCTGCACCGGGCTCGTGTGGGTGCGCAGCAGCATGCGCGAGCCGTCGGCCTTCTCGTTGAAGAAGAAGGTGTCGTGCTCCTGGCGTGCCGGATGCTCGGGCGGAATGTTGAGGGCATCGAAATTGTGGAAGTCGTCCTCGATGTGCGGGCCTTCCGCCACCGAGAAGCCGAGGTCGCCGAAGATCTGCACCACTTCCTCCCACACCTGGGAGACGGGATGGACCGTGCCCGAGGCTTGCGGGCGCACCGGCAGCGTCACGTCGATCTTCTCCGAGGCAAGCCGTGCCTCGAGCGCTGCTTCCTGGAGCTTCGCCTTGCGTTCGGCCAGCGCCTCCGCGACCTTGTCCTTCAGCACGTTGAGGGCGGCGCCTGCTTCCTTGCGCTCCTCGGGGCTCATGCTCCCCAAGCCCTTCATGCGCTCGGAGATCGAGCCTTTCTTGCCCAGCGCCGAAACGCGCACGGCTTCGATGGCTGCCTCATCGCTGGCGGCGTCGATCTCGGCAAGAATCGACTGTTCGAGGGTCACGAGACTCATTCAGGATGTTCCTCTGGAAACGACATGACCGGGCACAGGGTGCCATGGAAGACACGCTGTAGCCCGGTCAAGGCAATCGGAATTCGACGTGGTGATCGACGAGGCTTGATTAAGCCTGCGCGGCCTTGGCCTTCTCGACGAGAGCGGCGAAGGCGGCCTGATCATGCACGGCGAGATCGGCGAGGACCTTGCGGTCGACTTCGATCCCGGCCTTGTCCAGGCCATAGATAAATCGGCCATAGGTCAGGCCGAGTTCACGGGTCGCGGCGTTGATGCGCTGGATCCACAGGGCGCGGAAGTTGCGCTTCTTGGTGCGGCGGTCGCGATAGGCATACTGCTCGGCCTTCTCGACGGCCTGGACAGCGACGCGGAAGATGTTCTTGCGGCGGGAGAAATAGCCCTTCGCCTGCTTCATCACCTTCTTGTGGGACTTGCGGGCGACGGTACCGCCCTTTGAACGTGGCATTGGTGTCTGCTCCTCGGCTTACTTGGCGATGTAGGGCATGTGGATCTTGACGAGGCGCTCATCGCCCGCCGCCAGAACCATCGTGCCGCGCTGGTTGCGGATCTGCTTGTTGGTCCGCTTGATCATGCCATGGCGCTTGCCGGCCTGACCTGCCTTGATCTTGCCGGAAGCGGTGACCTTGAACCGCTTCTTGGCCGAGGACTTGGTCTTCATCTTGGGCATTTTGCTTCATCCTTTCAAAGCGTTAGAAAGCCGCCCTGGCATGCCCTTTACAGGCCAGGCGACTTGAACCGGCGGGTTTAAGCAAAATGGGCCAAGAAAAGCAAGCGGGGTGGGGGGAGCTCCACGCCCGCATGGACCTCGCGCTTCGCCGGGATGATGCCCCGAAGGGAGGCTGGGAGCCTGACGCAAAATGCCCGGGGCGAAGCCCGGGCATTGTGAATCGGAGTGGGGTCGTCCCTTACTTCGGGGCCAGCACCATGACGATCTGGCGACCTTCGAAGCGCGGTTCGGATTCGACCTTGGCGATCTCGAGCGTGTCCTTCTTGACGCGGTCGAGAAGCTGCTGGCCGAGCTCCTGGTGGGCCATTTCGCGGCCCCTGAAGCGCAGGGTGATCTTGACCTTGTCGCCTTCCTCGAAGAAGCGCCTGATCGCCTTCATCTTCACGTCGTAGTCGTGATCGTCGATCATCGGGCGCATCTTGATCTCCTTGATCTCGATGACCTTCTGCTTCTTGCGGGCCTCGGCCGCCTTCTTCTGTTCCTGGAACTTGAACTTACCGTAGTCGAGGATCTTGCAGACCGGGGGCTTGGCATCGGGCGAGATCTCGACCAGGTCGAGATTGGCCTCTTCGGCCATCATGATCGCCTGGCGGATCGGCACGACGCCGACATTGGCGCCATCGGCCCCGATGAGACGCACTTCGCGGGCGTCGATGCGGTTGTTGATCCTGTGTCCTTCTTCCTTTTGCGGGGGGGCGGCTCCGCGGCTTAACGGCCTCCTGGGTGGCATTGGCAAGTGGTGGTCAGCTCCTGTGTGAGGGGGTCATGGATGATCCCACCCCCCTTGGTTTGGTTGCGAACGCTATAGACATTGAATGGGGCGCCCCCGTCAAGCGCCGAAACACGGCGGTTTACGCCCGGTTGCGCGCCCCGCGGCGGCCCGGGCGGAGTTCCACCACCGCATCGGGCACCGTGACGTGGAAGACGGTGCCCTGCGGTCCGGTTCCGGCGAGCCGGATCTCGCCGCCATGGGCACGGATGAGTTCCGCCGCGATGGCGAGGCCCAGCCCCACGCCGCCGGGTCTGGCCGCACTCTGGAAGGCCTCGAACAGCTTCGGCCGTACCCGCTCCGGAATGCCGGGACCATTGTCCTTCACCTCGATCACCACCACCGCCCCCTCGCGCCACGAGGAGATGGTGACGCGCCCGTCCTCGCCCTGCTCCTGCGATTCGAGCGCCTGGATGGCGTTGCGGATGAGGTTGGTGAGCACACGGTTCACGTGCTCGCGGTCGGCGTCGATCTCGAGGCCCGGCGGCACGTGGTTGAACAGCACGACGCGCGAGGAGGCCTGCAGCGCCGCGGTGTCGATCACCTCTTCGGCAATCTCCTTCAGCGCCAGCCGCTCGCGCATGGGGGGCGCTTCCTCGGCGCGGCCGAATTTCAGCGTGGCGGTGAGAAAGCCGATGGCGCGGTCGAGGCTGACGATGAGCTTGGGCGCGAAGCGCTTCACCGTCGGATCTTCCGCCATGGCGAGGCGATCGGAGATCACATGCGCCGAGGACAGCATGTTGCGCAGGTCGTGGCTCACCTTCGACACCGCAAGGCCCAGCGCGGCAAGCCGGCTCTTCTGCTGCAGCATGGCGGAGAGTTCCGACTGCATGTCATGGAGCTCGCGCTCGGCGAGCCCGATCTCGTCCTGCCGGTTCGAGGGCGTGATGATGCGCGAGCGGTCCTCGGGGTTCTGCGCGAAGGCCATCATGTTGCGGGTGAGCCGCTTCATCGGGCGAATCAGCACGATGTTGAGTGCGAGATAGACCAGTCCCGCGACGATGACCGAGAGCACCACCGAGAGCAGGAAGATGTTGAGCCCGAAGCGGATCATCGCGTCGCGCAGCGGCTTCTCGTAGAGCGCCACCTCGATCAGGTCGCCCGACATGTTGGGAGGCTTGTCGGTCACGCCGATCACCCGGTCGGACGGCTCGAGCATCACCGCGAAGGCATCGGCGATGGCGCTGGTCCAGCCCACGTTGCGCAGGTCGTAGGAGGCGTCGATCATGTGATCGGTCTCGCTCCTGAGCATCAGCTTGCGCGTCTCGCCGCGGGTGAGCGAGACGACCAGCACGCCCGCCCCCTTGAGGATCTCGGTGCGGAGATCGGGCGACAGGATGCGGTCGGGTGCGGCCTCGGCGGCCAGCGCCGCGATCTCCGCCTGGGCGATGCGGCCCTTCAGCCACTGGATGCGGAAGTTGGCGATGGAGGGCAGGAAGATCAGCACCTCGCCCAGCATGACGAACAGGATGGTCATGACCAGCACCTTGCCCGAAAGCCCCCGCAGGAGGCCCGGTTCGCCGCGCCGTGCCGTGTCGTTGCCGCCTGTCATGGCCTCACCGTCTTGACCAGCTCCACCACGCGCCGCACCACGCGGCTGGATGCAAGACCCTCATAATAGCCGATTGCGGCGCGCCGCGCAGCCTCGCCCCGCGTGGGATAGGGCAGCACGAGCCCGGCCATGGCGCCGATCTTCAGGCCCCGCTGCAGCGCCAGGATCCAGGGCTGGATCAGTTCGCCCGCCCCCGGCCCCACGATGGACGCACCGAGAATGAGGCCGCGCCGGGTGGTGATGATCTTCACCAGTCCCGTGGTGTCGCCGTCGGCGCGGGCCCGGTCATTGTCGGCGAAGGGCACGCGCAGCACCCGGATGGCATCGCCATGGCTGCGGCGGGCCTCTGCCTCGGTGAGCCCCGCCTGGGCAAGTTCGGGATCGGTATAGGTGACATGCGCAATGACGGAGGTGGCGCGGGCCGGCAGCGCGAAGAGCGCGTTGCGCAGCACGATGCCGGCCTGGTAGCCCGCCTCGTGGGTGGAACGCCCGCCCGCCACGTCGCCGATGGCGTAGACGCGCGGGTTGCTGGTGCGCAGGCCTCTGTCGACGCCGATGCCGGCCGGTGTCACGGCGATGCCGGCGGCCGCGAGTCCGAGATCCTCGACATTGGGCTTGCGGCCGGTGGCGATGAGAAGGTGCGTGCCTGCGAAGGAGCGGCTCCCGGCCGCGACGCTGATGCCGTCGCCGTGCCCGGCGATGCGGCTGACGGCGGTGGCGGCGATGATCTCCACGCCCTCGGCCGCCAGGCGCGCGAGCACCACGGCCACGAGTTCGGGATCATCCTGTGCCAGCGGGGCTGCGGCCTCGATGACGGTGACGCGTGAGCCGAGGCGGCGGTGCGCCTGCGCCATCTCGAGTCCCACGGCGCCACCGCCGACGATGATGAGATGTGATGGCAGGATCTCGCTGGCAAACAGCGTCTCGTTGGTGAGGTATGGCACAGCGTCCAGCCCGGGGATCGGCGGCACGGCGGGGCGCGAGCCGGTGGCGATGACGATGCGCCGCGCGGTGAAGCGCTCGCCATCGGCCGCGAGCGTGCGGTGATCGGTGAAGCGGGCGGCGGCCCGGACGACGGTGACGCCGAGCGCCTCGAGGCGCTGCTGGCTGTCGTTGGGGGCGATGGCGGCGATGGCGCCCTGCACATGGGCCCGCACCGCGGCGAAGTCGATCGCGGGCGCCACGGCGGCAATGCCGAAGCGCGCCGCTTCGCGCATGGCCTGGGCGTGCCTTGCCGCGGCAAGCAGCGCCTTCGACGGCACGCAGCCGGTGTTGAGGCATTCGCCGCCCATCTCGCCCTTCTCGAACAGCACCACGCGCTGGCCGAACTGCGCCGCAGCGGCCGCCACGGTGAGCCCGCCGGAGCCCGCGCCGATCACCGCGATGTCGAAGTGCTGCGCCGTCATCGCCGGCGCGCCTTCCACAGCCGCAGCAGCGTGGGCAACAGGGCAATGAGGCCGAGGCCCGACAGTCCCCACAGCAGCTCCGGCGAAATCAGCGATGTGGCGCTGAGCGAGACATGGCAGTTGTCCGCACCGTTCTCCGCGGCGCAGACCTTGAAGGCCATCACCTGGTCGTCGATGACGGAATCGAGGCCCGATCCGATCAGCGCGAAGGCGATGGAGCCGGGAATGATGCCGATCACCGTGGCGGCGAGGAAGGTGGCGAGCGGGATGCGGCTCAGGCCGGCCACGGCATTGACTGCCCAGAACGGAAACACCGGCGTCAGCCGCAGGAAGAGCAGCAGGCTGAAGGCATTCTCCGAAAAGCCCCGCGACAGGCGCTGCAGGAACGGCCCGGAGCGTTCCGCCAGGGCCGCGCCGAAGGAGGTTCGCACCGTCTCGAAGACGATCGCCGCCCCCGCCGTGGCGGCCAGCGTGGCGAGCGGCGCGCTCGCCATCCAGCCGAACAGGAAACCGCCGGCGATGCTGAGGGCCGCCGCCGCCGGGATCGACAGCGCCACGACACCCACATAGAGCAGTGCGAAGCCGGCCAGCGCCAGCAGCAGGTGGGTGTCGACCCAGCCGCGGATGGCATCGCGGTGCTCGACCAGGGCCGGCAGCGAGAGATCGTTCTGCAGGCCGAGGCCGAAGCCCAGCGCCACCAGCGCCAGCAGCAGGGCCGGCGGCAGCCAGCGCCACGGCCCCCGGCCTGCGGCGGGGCCCGGCAGGGTTCCGGACGGTGGTGGGTGACTGGCCTGGCTCATGATGCGCGGATATGCTTGGACCATCGCGGACGGAGGCGGAAGGGGGATCACCGGGACGTGAGCAGAGTTCAGGGCCGGTGTAGAGGCCCAAGTTGACTCCGCCGGGCTTTTCCCCCATAAGCGCCGTCCAAATTCCCGCAGCGGCCGGCACGGCACTCGGGGCATGCCCGTAGCCATCGGTCATGTCGTTGAAATCACTGGCTGAAAAGCCCAGATCGGAGTTAAGAACGTGAAGCGCACCTACCAGCCCTCCAAGCTCGTCCGCAAGCGCCGCCATGGTTTCCGCGCCCGCATGGCGACGGTCGGCGGCCGCAATGTTCTCGCCCGCCGCCGCGCCAAGGGCCGCAAGCGCCTCTCGGCCTAAGCGCCGGACCCGTCCGACAATGGAGCGCCTGAAGCGTCGGCAGGATTTCGTTGCCGCCGCCCGGGCGCTTTATGCCGCCATGCCGGGCATGGTCGTGCAGATGCGTGCCCGCGGCGATGACGCCCCGCCCCGCGTCGGCTTCACCGCCACCAAGAAGATCGGCAATGCCGTGGTCCGCAACCGGGTGAAGCGCCGCCTGCGCGAACTCGCCCGCTCGGGCCTCGCGCCGCAAGCCCGCCCCGGACACGACTATGTGCTGATCGGCCGCCAGCCGACCTTCACCCGCGCCTTCCCCGATCTCGAGAAAGATCTTAGCGCAGCCTTGAAAAGGCTGCACCGCACCGCCCATCTGCCGGCGGACAAGGGAACATCATGAACTTCGAGAGCAAGAATTTCATCGCCGCCATCGTGCTGTCGATGCTGATCATCTTCGGCTGGCAGTATTTCTATGCGGGTCCGCTGCAGAAGAAGCTGACCGCAGGCACCGAGACGGCACAGACCCAGGCACCGGCCCAGACCGCGCCCGCCACGGGTGCCGTTCCCGACATGACGCCCGAGGCGGTGGCCGCCTCGCGCGAGGAAGCCATCGCGAAGTCGCCGCGCGTGGCCATCAAGACCGACTTCGTCTCGGGATCGGTCAACCTCAAGGGCGCGATGATCGACGACCTGCACCTGCTGCGCTACCGCGAGACCATCGATCCCAACAGCCCGACCATCACCTTCCTGTCGCCGAGCGGAACGCCCGGCGCGCTGTTCGCCGAGCAGGGCGTGGTTCCCGCCACCGGTACCACGGCGAAGCTGCCCGACTCGAACACCGTGTGGACCGCGCCCGCCGGCGCCGTGCTGAGCGAGAACAACCCGGTCACCCTCACCTGGGACAATGGCGCGGGTCTCAAGTTCTCGCGCAAGATCCAGATCAGCGACGAATATCTCTTCACCATCGAGCAGACTGTCGAGAACGGCTCCGCCGCCCCCGTGGCGATGATTCCCTATGCGCGCATCCAGCGCCAGGACACGCCGCATGTTTCGGGCTACTGGGTGTTCTTCGAGGGCATGCTGGGCTGGCTCGACGGCAGCCTGCACGAGATCCACTACAAGGACGTGAACGGCCAGACCGAGCCCGACCGTCGCGACTCGACCGGCGGCTGGATCGGCTTCACCGACAAGTACTGGGCCGCCGCGGTGATCCCCGACCAGGCCGCGCCGGTAACGGCGAGCTTCATCCACACCAAGCTCGACAACCGCGATCTCTACCAGACGGATTATCTCGCCAAGGACGCACTCGTCGTGCAGCCCGGCCAGTCCGCCGCCACGACGGGCCGCCTGTTCGCCGGCGCCAAGGTGGTCAGCACCATCAATTCGATCGAGAGCCTCTACCAGATCCAGGGCTTCAGCTACATCATCGACTGGGGCTGGTTCTATTTCCTCACCAAGCCCTTCTTCTACCTGCTGTCGTGGCTCAAGGGCATCGTCGGCAACTTCGGCATCGCCATCCTGCTCGCCACGGTGCTGGTCAAGGCGGCGGTCTTCCCGCTCGCCAACAAGTCCTATGCCTCGATGAGCAAGATGAAGAAGCTGCAGCCCGAGATGGAGCGTCTGAAGAAGGAATATCCCGACGACAAGATGAAGCAGCAGCAGGAGATGATGGCGCTGTACAAGCGCGAGAAGGTCTCGCCGCTGTCGGGCTGTCTCCCCGTCGTCGTGCAGATCCCAATCTTCTTCTCGCTCTACAAGGTGATCCTGACCTCGATCGAACTGCGCCACGCGCCGTTCTTCGGCTGGATCCACGACCTCTCGGCACCCGATCCGACGAGCCTGTTCAACCTCTTCGGCCTCATCCCCTGGACGCCGCCGCACATGCTGATGATCGGCGCCTGGCCGATCATCATGGGCATCACCATGTGGCTGCAGATGCGCCTCAACCCGGCGCCGCCGGACCCGGTGCAGGCCAGCCTGTTCAACTGGATGCCGGTGATGTTCACCTTCATGCTCGGCACCTTCCCGGTGGGTCTTGTCATCTACTGGGCATGGAGCAACACGCTGTCGATCCTCCAGCAGTCCTACATCATGAAGCGCAACGGCGTGGACGTGAACCTGCTGGGCAACGTGCGCAACAGCATTCCCTTCCTCAGGAAGAAGGCTGCAAGTTGAGCCGCGAGTTCACCGAGGACCAGATCGATGCGGGCCGCCGTCTGTTCGGCGGCCCGTCCCGTTTCCTGCTGGGCGTCGCCAGGCTCGAGCAGCTGCCGCCCACCCGTGGCGTCGAGATCGCCTTCGCCGGCCGTTCCAACGTGGGCAAGTCCTCGCTGATCAACGCGCTGACCGGCGTCAACGGACTGGCGCGCGCCTCCAACACGCCGGGCCGCACCCGCGAGCTCAATTTCTTCGACGTCAACGAGGCCCTCACCCTCGTCGACATGCCGGGCTATGGCTATGCCAAGGCGGCGAAGCACGAGGTGAAGCAGTGGCAGGCGGTGCTCAGGGGCTATCTCCGCGGCCGCCCCAAGCTCACCCGCGCCTTCGTGCTGATCGACTCGCGTCACGGCATCCTCAAGGCCGACGAGGAGATGTTCGACCTCCTCGACGAGGCCGCCGTCACCTACCAGGTGGTGCTGACCAAGACCGACAAGATCAAGCCCGCCGAGCTCGAGAAGGTGAAGCAAGCGGTCGCCGCGGCGGTGAAGAAGCACCCCGCCGCCTTCCCCGAGATCCACGCCACCTCGAGCGAGAAGGCGCTGGGCATCCCGGAGCTCCGGGCCGAGATCGCCGGGCTTCTCTCTTGACGTCCTCTCCCGCTGAAGGAGCGGGAGAAGACTTGCGTGAAGACTCTTTGAAACCGTGACAAATCTCCTGTAATCCGCTTCGCGACTGACGGGGAAAATCCATGGACGAAATCGCCGCGACGGCCCGCATCCTTTCCGAAGCGCTGCCCTTCCTGCAGCGCTACGACGACCAGATCATCGTGGTGAAATACGGCGGCCACGCCATGGTGGACCCCAAGCTCGCCCACCAGTTCGCGCGCGACATGGTGATGCTGAAGGTCTGCGGCCTCAACCCCATCGTGGTCCATGGCGGCGGCCCGCAGATCAACAAGATGCTCGACAAGCTCGAGGTCGAGCCGGAATTCCGCGAGGGCCTGCGGGTGACCGACGAGGCCACCATGTCGGTGGTCGAGATGGTGCTCTCGGGTTCGATCAACAAGTCGATCGTCGCCTCGATCCAGCAGGCGGGCGGCCGTGCCGTGGGCATCTCCGGCAAGGACGGCAACCTGATGATCGCCGAAAAACTGACCAAGACGAAGACCGACCCGGCGACCGGCAGGACGGTGGAGATCGACTTCGGCTTCGTCGGCGAGCCGGTCAAGGTCAATACCGAGATCCTCGAGACCATCATGAAGAGCGACGCCATCCCGGTGATCGCGCCGGTCGGCGTCGGCGTCAACGGCGAGACCTTCAACGTCAACGCCGACACGGCGGCCGGCGCCGTGGCCACCGCCACCAGGGCCAAGCGCCTGCTGCTGCTGACCGACGTCACCGGCGTGCTCGACAAGGACAAGAACCTGATCAGCGAACTCGCGGTGGAGGAGCTGCCCTCGCTCGTCGCCAACGGCACCATCACCGGCGGCATGATCCCCAAGGTCGAGAGTGCGGCGGCAGTGGTCGAGTCGGGCGTCGAGGGTGTCATCATCCTCGATGGCCGCGTGCCGCATTCGGTGCTGCTCGAACTGCTGACCCCGCACGGCGTGGGCACGCGCATCTCGCGGGCCGGTGCATGAAGGGCTTCGGGCACGTCGACACCTGGGTGTTCGACCTCGACAACACGCTCTACCCGGCCTCGTGCCGGCTGTTCGACCAGATCGACGTGAAGATGGGGAATTTCGTCTCGAAGCTCCTCGGCGTCGACTATGCCGAGGCCAAGCGCCGCCAGAAGGAGATGTTCTACAAGTACGGCACGACGCTGCGCGGGCTGATGACCGAGCACGGCATCACGCCGGATGATTTCCTCGACTACGTGCACGACATCGACCATTCGCCGGTGCCGCCCAACAAGGCCCTCGACGAGGCCCTGCACGCGCTCCCCGGCCGCAAGCTGATCTTCACCAACGGCACGGTGGCCCATGCCGAGAAGGTGCTGAACCGCATCGGCATCACCCACCATTTCGGCGACATCTTCGACATCGTGCATTCGGACTTCATCCCCAAGCCCGAGATGGAGCCCTACAAGAAATTCGTGCGCCAGACCGGCATCGACCCGCAGAGCGCCGCCATGTTCGAGGACATCGCGAGGAACCTCGAGGCGCCGCATGCGCTCGGCATGGTGACGGTGCTGGTGACGAGCCCCGAGAACAAGGACGCCGAGCACCTCAACAAGGCCACCGGCGGCACCGCCCAGCCCCACATCAACTACGTGACCGACGATCTCGCTGGCTTTTTGGCGGGATTGACGCGGGACCTCAAAACCCGGTCTTGACCGGACCTGCCTTTTTCGCGAAAGCCAGCCCGAGAAAATCCGAGGGGACAGCCATGACCGATCTTCAGAGCACCATCGAACAGGCCTGGGAGGCCAGGGACAAGGTCACCCTCGAGACCAGGGGTGCGGTGCGCGATGCCGTGGTGGCGGCCCTCGACCTGCTCGATTCGGGCAAGGCCCGCGTCGCCGAGAAGCGTGACGGCGAGTGGCACGTCAACCAGTGGCTGAAGAAGGCAGTGCTCCTCTCCTTCCGCCTCAACGACATGGCCATGATCCCGGGCGGCCCCGGCGGATCGAGCTGGTGGGACAAGGTGCCCTCGAAGTTCGACGGCTGGGCCGAGAAGGATTTCCGCGCCGCCGGCTTCCGCGCGGTTCCCAATTGCGTCGTGCGCAAGTCGGCCTACATCGCGCCGGGCGCCATTCTCATGCCGTCCTTCGTCAATCTCGGCGCCTATGTCGACACCGGCACCATGGTCGACACCTGGGTGACGGTCGGCTCCTGCGCCCAGATCGGCAAGAACGTGCATCTCTCGGGCGGCGTCGGAATCGGCGGCGTGCTGGAGCCGATGCAGGCCGGCCCCACCATCATCGAGGACAACTGCTTCATCGGCGCCCGTTCCGAGGTGGTCGAGGGCGTGGTCGTCGGCGAGGGCTCGGTCATCTCGATGGGCGTGTTCATCGGCCAGTCGACCAAGATCATCGAGCGCGATACCGGCAAGGTGCACATGGGCAAGGTGCCGCCCTATTCGGTGGTGGTCTCGGGCTCGCTGCCGCAGAAGCCCTATGCCGACGGCCAGCCCTCGCCCTCGCTCTACTGCGCGGTGATCGTCAAGCGGGTGGACGAGAAGACCCGCTCCAAGACCTCGATCAACGAGCTGCTGCGCGACTGACAGGGCGGCTTCCCCGAATCTCTTTTCCGGTGCATGGTGCAACCTGCGGGAATTGGCGCATGATGCGCCAGGCAAAGGGGGTTCAACATGGACTGGAAGCAACTGTACCTCAGTCTCGATGGCCGGATCGGCCGGGCGAGCTACTGGGTCGGATCGATCATCCTCAGCATCATCGTCTTCATCGCGCAGATGGCGGACTTCGCCTTCGGCACGATGCAGGAAGGTGGCTACGGAATCATCAGTGGCATCGCGTCTCTGGCGGTGATTTATCCCTCGATTGTCGTCACCGCCAAGCGCTGGCATGACCGCGGCAAGTCCGGCTGGTGGACGCTGATCCTGCTGGTGCCGATCATCGGCGCCATCTGGATGCTGGTCGAATGCGGCTTCCTCAGGGGCACGCAGGGCGACAACCAGTATGGGCCCGATCCCCTGAGATATTGAGGCGACCTTCGTCCTCTCCTCCCTTGGGGGGAGAGGACCGATTGCGACGAGGTGTTTCCCTCTCGCCGCAAAGCGCACTAGACTGCGCCGCATGAAGAATGCTCCCACTGATCCCGTCCCGCTGCTGCAGGACCTGATCCGCTGCAACTCCGTGACGCCTGCCGAGGGCGGCGCACTCACCTATCTCGAGAACCTGCTCTCGACCCATGGCTTCGTCTGCCATCGGCTGATCTTCCGCGAGGCGGGAACGCCCGACGTCGAGAACCTCTTCGCGCGCATCGGCTCCGGCGCGCCGCATCTCTGCTTTGCCGGCCACACCGACGTGGTGCCGGAGGGGATCGTCGAGAGCTGGTCGCATGCGCCCTTCGCCGCCGACATCGCCGATGGCTTCGTCTATGGCCGCGGCGCCTGCGACATGAAGGGCTCGGTGGCGGCCTTCGCCGGTGCGGCCATCGACTTCGTGCGCGGCGCGGGCAGGTTCAAGGGCTCGCTCTCCTTCCTCATCACCGGCGACGAGGAAGGCCCCGCCATCAACGGCACGGTGAAGGTGCTGCAGTGGATGGCGGAGAACGGCCACATCCCCGATCACTGCATCGTCGGCGAGCCGAGCTGCATGGACAGGCTGGGCGACACCATCAAGATCGGCCGCCGCGGCTCGCTGAGCTTCACCGTGACGGTCGAGGGCCGGCAGGGCCATGCCGCCTATCCGCACAAGGCCGACAACCCGATCCCCAAGCTCGCCCGCTTCGTCGACCGCATCGCGGCGGCGAGCCTCGATGATGGCAACGAGCATTTCGATCCTTCGACGCTGGCCGTCACCTCCTTCGACGTCGGCAACCCGGCGGGCAACGTCATCCCGTCGCGCGCCACGGCGAAGTTCAACATCCGCTTCTCGCCCGAGCACAGCTTCGCCTCGCTGCGCCAGTGGGTGGACGAGCAGATCGCGGTGGTGAAGGGACAGATGGGCGGCACCTGGTCGGTGTCGGCCACCGAGGGGGCCGATGCCTTCATCACCGAGCCCGGGCGTTTCGTCGGCCTCGTGCAGGACGCGGTGGAACACGAGACCGGCGTGCTGCCGAAGCTCTCGACCAGCGGCGGAACATCCGACGCGCGCTTCGTCAAGGACTATTGCCCGGTGCTGGAATTCGGCCCCACCAACGCGACCATCCACCAGACCGACGAGCGCATCGGCATCGACGAGCTGCGCGCCACCCAGGCTGTCTACGCCCGCATCATCGCCGATTACTTCTCGGCCGAGCTGTAGCCGACGCGCAGCAGGTAGAGCCCGTCGGGCGGCGCCACCGGCCCGCAGGCGGTGCGGTCCGCCGCGTCCAGCGCCCGCTTCATGTCATTGGGCGTCCACTTGCCCTCGCCGACGAGGCGCAGCGAGCCCACCATGGAGCGCACCTGGTTGTGCAGGAAGGAGCGCGCATCGGCGCGCAGCTCGATCAGCTCGCCGTAGCGCGCCACCTCGAAACGGTCGAGCGTCTTCACCGGCGAGTTGGCCTGGCACTGCGCGGCGCGGAAGGTGGTGAAGTCATGCTTGCCGACGAGGTGCTGGGCTGCCTCGTGCATGGCGTCCGAGTCGAGGTCGACGGGCAGCCACCACACCTTGCCCCGGTCGAGCGCTGGCGGCGCACGCCGGTTGAGGATGCGGTAGAGATAATAGCGCCGCGTGGCCGAGAAGCGGGCGTGGAAATCATCCGGCACCTCCTCCGCCTCAAGCACGCTCACCGGGTGTTCGCGCATGTTGCCGTTCATGGCGTTGCGAAGCTTGAACGGGTCCCACGGTTTCGCCAGGTCGACATGCGCCACCTGCGCCAGCGCATGCACGCCGGCATCGGTGCGGCCCGCACCATAGACCATCGAGTGCTCGCCGTTGATGATGGCGACGGCCCGCTCCAGCACGTCCTGCACCGAGGTGCCACCGGCCTGGGATTGCCAGCCGGTGAAGGGCGTTCCGTCATATTCGATGGTGAGGCGGTAGCGCGGCATCAGCGGGCCTCCGTGCCCTTCGCGATGGGAAAGCCGCGCCGGAAGTCCTTCGCCTCCATCGCGCCCTTGCCCTCGCGCTGCAGCCGGAGAAGGCGGATGGCGCCCGAGCCGCAGGCAATGGCGAGATCGTCGTCGAGGAAGGTGCCCGGCGTGCCGCTTCCGGAGGTGACCTCGCACAGCAGAACCTTGAGGCGCGTGCCGTTCACCGCGAACCACGCGCCGGGGAAGGGCGAGAGGCCGTGGATGTGGTTGCGGACCTCTTCGGCACTCCTTGTGAAGTCGATGCGGGCTTCCGCCTTGTCGATCTTCTTCGCATAGGTGACGCCCTCGGCGGGCTGCAACGTGGCGGTGATCCGCTCCTGCGCCAGCACCTCGACCATCAGCTTCGCACCCAGTGCGGCGAGTTCGTCATGCAGCGTCTGCGCCGTGGTGGTGGGCGTGATGGCGATGCGGCCCACCTTGCACATCGGGCCGGTATCGAGGCCTTCTTCCATGCGCATGATGGTGACGCCGCTCTCTGCATCGCCCGACATGATGGCGCGCTGGATGGGGGCGGCACCCCGCCAGCGCGGCAAGAGCGAGGCATGGACGTTGAAGCAGCCGAGCCGCGGCGCATCGAGAACCGGCTTCGGCAGCAAGAGGCCATAGGCGACGACCACTGCGGCATCGGCGGCGAGCGCCGCGAAGCGCGCCTGCTCCCCGGGCGACTTCAGTGACGCCGGCGTGCGAACCTCGATTCCCTGCGCAGCGGCGTAGGCGTGGACCGGCGAGGGGCGCTCCGCCATGCCGCGCCCAGCGGGGCGCGGCGGCTGCGAATAGACGCAGGCGATTTCGTGCCCGGCCCCGATCAGGGCCTTCAGCGTCTCGACCGCGAAGTCCGGCGTGCCCATGAAGGTGAGGCGCATGCTCAGAGCTTTCCGAGCTTCTGGGCCTTCTGGAATTTCTTGATCACCCGCTCGCGCTTCAGCCGCGAAATGTGATCGATGAAGAGGACACCGTTGAGATGGTCGATCTCGTGCTGCAGGCAGGTGGCCATCAGTCCGGCGGCGTGAATCTCGCCGGGCTCGCCCTCGCGGTTCAGATAGCGCACCTTGATCTCGGCGGGCCGGCTGACCATCTCGTAGTATTCGGGAATCGACAGGCAGCCTTCCTCGTAGTCGCTCTGCGCCTCGCTCGCCCAGACGATCTCCGGATTGGCCACGAACAGCGGCGTCTTGGGTTCGTTCTCCTTGGCGAGGTCGATCACCAGCAGGCGCTGCGGCACGCCCACCTGGATGGCGGCAAGCCCGATGCCCGGCGCCCTGTACATGGTTTCCAGCATGTCGTCCCACAGCTTCTTCACGTGGGAATCGACCGAGCCCACGGGCCTGGAAACCTCGCGCAGCGTCTTTTCGTCAGGGAGTGTTATGATCGGTAGCAGCGACATGGCCGTCACTTAGTCAAGCCGCGGCGCCCGGTCAATCAGGCCTCATCCGCCATAGGGGCTGTGGCACTTGTAGAGTTGGTATCCGCGGCCCTTGAACAGGTTGGTGGCCGGGTCATAGGTGCGATACCGCGTGCTGCACCAGGCCACGTGTTCGGCCGGGTAGCGGCGGTTCCAGTGGGCGCCTTGCGGCTTGAAGTCGCCATAGCGGTAGACCTGGAACGGCTTCTGGTACCAGTAGCTGCCATAGCGGGCCACCATGGAGCGCTGGAAGGGGGCGTAGTCCATGCGGGCCCGGCAATGATAATACCAGTCGCCCGTGCAGTTCTTCTCGATCACATAGGGCTTCCACACCTTGACGTAGCCGTCGTCGTTGACGCCATAGGGGTCGGAGGCCAGCGCGCCACACGAAAGCGCCGCCAGGCCGAGCAGGCCCAGAAGGGGGGTTAGGATCTTCCTGAACATGTGGAAACACTCCCTGAAAGGCCCCGGTCCCGCGGGGAATCTGCCTGTGCGGCAGAATGCAGCCGGGACCGGCGCTTTGCAAGCCGTGCCGCTTGCCTTTTGTTCCCGTTCCCCCCATATAGCCCCCGGGAGGTTGGCGGCGGACGTGCCGCTCGCCAACCGGGTCAGGTCCGGAAGGAAGCAGCCCCAACGAGACCGGAACGGGTTGCCCGTCCAGCCTCCCACCCTTTAAGCTGCCCCGCGGAAGCCCGCCATGGTCGACACTCAGAGCGGCGCGAACGCAGCAGGGTATCGCGTTCTTGCCCGAAAATACCGCCCGCGCACCTTCCCTGACCTCATCGGCCAGGACGCGATGGTGCGCACCCTCACCAACGCCTTCGCCTCCGGCCGCATCGCCCAGGGCTTCATGCTGACCGGCGTGCGCGGCGTCGGCAAGACCACGACCGCCCGCCTCATCGCCCGGGCGCTCAACTACGGCGACAAGCCGACCATCGACATGGCCGAAATGGGCCCGCACTGCGAGGCCATCCTCGAATCGCGCCACATGGACGTGATCGAGATGGACGCGGCGTCGAATACCGGCGTCGACAACATGCGCGAGATCATCGACAGCGTGCGCTATGCGCCGGTCCAGGCGCGCTACAAGGTCTACATCATCGACGAAGTGCACATGCTCTCGAAGAGCGCCTTCAACGCGCTGCTCAAGACGCTGGAAGAGCCGCCGCCGCATGTGAAGTTCATCTTCGCCACCACCGAGATCAACAAGGTACCGGTCACCATCCTGTCGCGCTGCCAGCGCTTCGACCTGAAGCGGCTGGATGCGGCACTCCTCGCCTCGCACTATGCCGGCATCGCGGTGAAGGAGGCGGTTGACGCCGAGGCCGATGCGCTGGCGATGATCGCGCGCGCCGCCGAAGGCTCGGTGCGCGACGGCCTGTCGCTGCTCGACCAGGCAATCGCTTACGGCGAGGGCAAGGTGCGGGCGGCGGACGTTGCCGCGATGCTCGGCCTGATGGACCGCTCGCGCATCATCGACCTGTTCGAAGCGGTGATGGCGGGCGACGCCAAGGGGGCGATCGAGGAAATCGAGTCGCAGTACCAGTCTGGCGGCGACCCGGCGAGCATCCTTGCCGACCTCGCCGACTATGTGCATTGGGTCACCCGCCTGAAGGTGGTGAAGGAGGGAGCGCTCGCCGACTCCTCGCGCACCGAGGCCGAGAAGACACGCGGCGCCGAGCACGCGCAGAAATGCGGCATCGCGCACCTGACGCGGGCCTGGTCCATGCTGCTCAAGGGCATCCGCGAGGCGGAGCTTCATTCCGATCCGCTGATGGCGGCCGAGATGGTGCTGATCCGCCTCTGCCACGCCGCCGACCTGCCGGGCGGCGAGGAACTGGCGAGGATCGTCAAGCAGGCGCAACCAACGGAACGCGTGGTGCCGATCAGCGCCCGCGAACTGCTGCGCAACAATTCCGATGCGCCGGTCGAGTCGCAAGCCAACCTCGCGGTGAAGCCGCAGGTCCAGGCGCCGGCCGCACCGTCCGAAACACGCGCCTTCTCGAGCCTCAAGGACCTGATCGCGCTGGCCACCGAGAAGCGCGACATCAAGCTGAAGACCGATCTCGAAACCCTGATCCGCCCGATCCGCGTGGCACCGGGCCAGTTCGAGCTGGCCCTTGAACCCGGTGCGCACGCCGGGCTCGCCAACGAGATCAGCCGCAAGCTCGAAGCCTTCACCGGCCTGCGCTGGATCGTCATGGTGGCCAAGGACGGCGGCGACAAGCCGGTGTCCCGCCAGCGCCAGGAGGCCAAGGACAACCTGTTCCTCACCGCGCGCGAACACCCGGACGTGCAGGCGGTGCTGAAGCGTTTCCCGGGGGCGGAGATCATCGACGTCAGGATGCCCGATGAATCCCTGCCGCCCCCCAACATGAGTGAGAGCGATGAAGAACCTCGGTGACATGATGAAACAGGTCCAGGCCATGCAGTCGCGCATGGCCGAGATGCAGGCCAAGCTCGAGCAGGCGACCGCGGTCGGCCAGTCGGGCGGCGGCCTCGTCAAGGTGACGCTCACCGGCAAGGGCGTGATGACCGCGCTGTCGATCGATGCCTCGCTGCTGAAACCCGAGGAAAAGGACATCCTCGAGGACCTGATCCTCGCCGCCCACACCGACGCCAAGAGCAAGGCGGAAGCGATGCTGGCGGAGGAGATGAAGTCGGTGACCGGTGGCTTGCCGCTGCCGCCCGGGTTCAAGCTGCCCTTCTGATGTCGCGCCGCACCACCGGACCCGAAATCGAGAGGCTGATCCAGCTGCTGGCGAAACTGCCGGGGCTCGGCCCCCGTTCGGCCCGGCGGGCAGCCCTGTTCCTGATCAAGAACCGCGAACGCCTCCTGGCGCCCATGGCGCTGGCCATGGCCGAGGCGCAGGAGAAGGTGACGATCTGCAGCGAGTGCGGCAACGTCGATACCGTCGATCCCTGCACCTTGTGCACCGACGCGCGGCGCGACCGCACCACCATCTGCGTGGTCGAGGAGGTGGGCGATCTCTGGGCGCTGGAGCGTGCGGGCGCCTGGGGCGGCCTCTACCACGTGCTCGGCGGCACGCTGTCGGCCATCGAGGGGGTGCGGCCGGAGGACTTGAGCATCGGTTCGCTGATCGAGCGCGCCGGGCAGGGCCAGGTGAAGGAAGTGGTGCTGGCGCTCAACGCCACCGTCGAGGGCCAGACCACGGCGCATTACATCACCGAGCGACTGAAGACCCTGGGCATCGCCGCCTCGCGGCTGGCCCACGGCGTGCCGGTGGGCGGTGAACTCGATTACCTCGACGAGGGCACGCTGACCCAGGCGATAAGGGCGAGACGGCCGCTGTAATCGTTCCACATCCTTAATTTATGCCGTCACCCCGGCGAAAGCCGGGGCCCCGCTTCGGCGGCCCCCATAGTGAAGTTCGTAACGATTGCTTTTGGACGATTTGAGGGAGCGCTACTCCCCTACATGACCTGGGTTCAAGCCCGCTCTGCGGCCTTTAAAGGCGCCCTGTATGCGAATGCGGCCGCTAAGCGGGGTCCCGGCTTTCGCCGGGATGACGGAAAGGAGGCGAAAGCCCTAGCTCCGCTCCACCAGCTTCGGCCTGACGACCTCGACCCCTGCTTCCGGCTCCTGCAATTCCAGGCTTTCGATCCTCGCGCCGCGCCGGGTGATCTTGTCGGCGGAGACGCCGAGCTTCTCGAGGTCGCTCGCCGCCAGCCCGAAATGCTTCTGCAGGTCGCCGACGCGGTCCTTCAGCCGGCCGACATCTTCCAGCAACCGTGTCACTTCCACCTTGATGAGGCCGGCCTGCTCGCGCATGCGGGCATCGCGGAAGATCGCCTGCAGCGTCTGCACCAGCAGCATCAGCACGTTGGGCGAGGCGAGGATGACGCGGGCGCGATGGGCCTTCTGGATCACGTCCTCGAATTTTTCGTAGAGCTCGGCATAGACCGACTCGGACGGCACGAACATGATCGCCGTCTCGTGCGTCTCGCCCGGCAGCAGGTATTTCTCGGCAATGTCCTTCACGTGCTTCAGCACGTCGCCGCGCAGCCGCGCCTCGGCATTGCGCAGCTCGGTCTCGTTTCCGGCCGCCTTCAGCGCATTGAAGGCCTCGAGCGGGAACTTGGCGTCGATCACCAGCCGGATGCCGGAATCCGGCAACGACACGAGGCAGTCGGGCCGCGTGTTGTTGCTCAGTGTTCCCTGGAAGGCGAAGGCGCCAGCCGGCAGCCCGTCGCGGATGATCGCCTCCATGCGCGCCTGGCCATAGGCGCCGCGCGCCTGCTTGTTGGAGAGGATGTCCTTGAGGCTCAGCATCTCGCCGGAGAGGGCGGCCATGTTCTTCTGCGCGGCATCGATCACGGCAAGCCGCTCGTGCAGCTGCTTCAGCGACTGTCCGGTGCGCTCCGCCTGGTCGGTCAGCCGTTCGTCGAGGGTAGAGACGAGCTGGATCTGCGAGCCTTGTGACTGTTCGACGAGGCTCTTCAGAGCGCCGGAAAGCTCGGCGATGCGGTATTCGAGTTCGGCGGTGCGGCGCTGCATGGCGATGCTGTCGCCGAAGCGGGCGGCTTGCGCGCGCCAAGAGAGGATCACGGCCGCAATCAGCAGCAGCAGCGCGAAAAAGGCTGCCACAAGCAGGAAATGGAGCAGGGTGACGGGGGAGCCGCCGAGGTCCATCAGGGTGCGGTCGAGGTCCATGACCGCGAGACTAGACCGATTCGGTTTCCCGAAAATGAGTGGCCCGCCCATACCGGCAGGGTATGGACGGGCCGATGGCCTTCACGACTCGGGACGGCGACAGGAGCCATGCTGGCCAAACTGGTAGCGGGTTGCGCCCTTCAACGCAGTGCCGGGGGCGGGAGTTCCGCTGTTGCTTTCGGAAATGCGCGCGTCCCCTCCGCCCCTCCTGAAATGACAGTGCCCTCCAAACCCGGCCAGAGCGGGGAGGGCACGTGGCAATCTGGTGGCGGGAACGAAATCCCGCCGTCCATTGGTCGAGGGTGATCCTAGCGGCGGGAACCGCGCTTCACCGGGGTCGGGTTGATGCCGCGGGCCGTGGTGTCCTGACGCTCGGTCAGGAACAGGCCGAAACCGCGGGTCAGGCCATCGGCCAGGTCGCGCATGGCGGAGAAAACGATCATGAGTTGCCTCGAAAGTTGGGTCGTGTGACGTTCTTGTTCGTTGGCACCACATATGGCGATCAATTGTGAACAGATTGCAGCAATCTCGCTGCGGCGCACACCGGCTCAGCCATGCGTTTCATGCATGGCGAAAACGGTCCGTGGCCCGCACCAGGGCATCGGCAATGCCCGGTTCGGTCGCCGTGTGGCCGGCGTCCGGCACGATGATGAAGTCGGCTTGCGGCCAGGCCCGGTGCAGGTCCCAGGCGGTGACGGGCGGCGTCACCACGTCGTAGCGGCCCTGGATGATCACGCCGGGAATGGCGGCGAGCTTGTGGGCATCGGCGATCAGTTGGTCGTCCTGGCGGAAGAAGCCGCCATTGACGAAGTAGTGGCACTCGATGCGGGCGAAGGCGAGGGCGAAGTGGTCCGCCCCGAATTCGGCCACCCGCTTGGGGTCGGGCAGCAGGGAGATGGTCGCCGCCTCCCACTGGCTCCAGGCGCGGGCACAGGCAATCTGCTCGGCCTTGTCGGAGCCGGTGAGGCGGCGGTGATAGGCCGAGAGCAGGTCATGCCGCTCCGCTTCGGGGATGGGGCTCACGAAACCCTCCCACAGGTCGGGGAACAGCTGGTCGGCCCCCTCCTGGTAGAACCAGCGGATTTCGCTCTTCCTGAGGGTGAAGATGCCGCGCACGATCAGTTCCGTCACCCGTTCGGGATGGGTCTCGGCATAGGCCAGCGCCAAGGTTGAGCCCCAGGAACCGCCCACCACCTGCCAGCGCTCGATCTTCAGGTGCCGGCGCAGGCGTTCCATGTCGGCGACGAGGTCCCAGGTGGTGTTCTCCGCCAGTTCGGCATGCGGGGTCGACTGGCCGCAGCCGCGCTGGTCGAACAGCACGATCCGGTAGGTCGCCGGATCGTGGCACTGGCGCAGGAAGGGTGCAATGCCGCCGCCCGGTCCGCCATGCAGGACCACGGCCGGCTTGCCGTTGGGATTGCCGCATTCCTCGAAGTAGATGTCATGCAGCGCCGACACCCGGAGCCGCCCGCGGTTGAAGGCCGGGAGATCGGGGTAGAATGTTCGCCGGTCGCTCATCTGATTCGGTCTCCTGCGCTGGGGTGCCATTGCTTTTGCCAGCATCGTGCCGATAATGGCAGCGACACGTGTTCAATGCCGGGATGCACATCCCGAAGGGGGAATACATGAGCGATACCGTGCGCAAGGAATGGAACGACTTCAAGTCATTCGCCTTCAAGGGCAATGCATTCGATCTCGCGGTCGGTGTGATCGTCGGCGCGGCCTTCAGCCGGATCGTCGACGGCATCGTCAACCTGCTGATCATGCCGATCATCGGGGCGCTCACCGGCGGCCTCAATTTCGATGACTATTTCCTGCCGCTCAATGCCAATGTCACCGCCACCACACTGGCCGCAGCGCAGAAGCAGGGCGCGGTGCTGGCCTATGGCGCCTTCATCACAGTTGTTATCAACTTCCTCCTCGTCGCCTTCGTGCTGTTCCAGCTGGTCAAGGTGTCGAACCGCCTCAAGAGGGAAGAGCCGCCGCCGCCGCCGGCCGGCCCCACCAAGTCGGAAGAACTGCTTGCGGAAATCCGCGATGCGCTGAAGGCCCGGCCAGTCTCCTGATCCAGACCCCCGCCCGGTGCGGGGCAGCGATGCACTGACAGGGCAGCGCGCCGGGGTGGACACTCCGGCGCGTTTGTTGCTTAAGCAGTGGCCATGAACACCGACGCGCTTCTCGCCGCCCTCACCCGCCAGGCCCGCAACGAGCCCGACAGCGGCATCGTCAAGGCCGCCATGTACGGCTTCACCGTGCCGGGCGTCATCCCGCTGTGGGCTGGCGAGGGCAACCAGCCGACACCGGAGGCCTTCGCGCGCCCCGCCGCTGAGGCGCTGCTCAACGGCGAGACCTTCTATACCTGGCAGCGCGGCATTCCCGAACTGCGCGATGCGCTGGCGCGCTATCACACACGCAACTTCGGGCGTGGCTTCGACCCGGAGAATTTCTTCGTCACCTCGGGCGGCATGCACGCGATCCAGACCATCGTGCAGCTCATCGCCGGCGATGGTGACGAGATCATCCTGCCGACACCGGCATGGCCCAACTATGCGGGCGTCCTGCGCATCTCCGGCGCCACGCCGGTCGAGGTGCCGATGCAGTTCGGCAATGGCCGCTGGACGCTCGATCTCGACCGCCTGTTCGACGCGGTGACGCCGCGCACCAGGGCGATCGCGCTCAATTCGCCGTCGAACCCGGTGGGCTGGACGGCCACGCGCGACGAGCTCGTCGCGGTGCGCGACGTCTGCCGCAAGCGCGGGCTGTGGATCCTCGGCGACGAGGTCTATACGCGCTTCTATTATGGGGAGAACGGCGAGACGCGCGCGCCCTCCTTCCTCGACATCTGCGAGGACGACGAGCAGCTGCTGCTCGCCAACACCTTCTCCAAGAACTGGGCGATGACCGGCTGGCGCGTCGGCTGGCTGCAGGCGCCGAAGGCGCTCGGCCCGGCAATCGAGCGCATCGTGCAGGTGTCGTCGTCGGGAACGCCGGCCTTCCTGCAGCGCGGCTGCGTGGCGGCCCTCGACCATGGCGATGACTTCATCGAACGCCAGGTGCTGATGGCCCGGCACCGCCGCGACCTCACCGTGCTGATGCTGAAGGAACTGCCGGGCCTGCAGTTCGAGGTGCCGCTGGGCGCCTTCTACCTGTTCTTCGGCATCGAGGGCATGACCGATTCCGCCGCCACCGTGCGCCGCCTCATCGACGAGGCCAAGGTGGGCTTCGCGCCGGGCAGCACCTTCGGAGCGGGCGGCGAGGGCCACCTGCGCATGTGCTACCTCAAGGACCTGGGCCCGCTGGAAGAGGCGCTCGGCCGCTTCGTCGACTGGATGCGCAAGAACCGGCCCCTGTAATCTGCCTCATATTCGGGCGGCAGGCTGCCGAAGCGGCGGGCAAAGCCCTGGGCCAGGCTGAGCTTGAGCCCGTGTTTTCAATCGCTTGGACATTGGCACAGGGCTTGCGACGCACATTCCAACGAACACGTCTTCCTTGGGTCCTCCCATTCTCAGGCAAGAGCACTCGTGTCGTCTGACAGGTGTCAGCAGGGGTGACCGGCCGTGCCGTTCACCCCTCCTTTTTTGCCCAATTGGCGAAATCCTTCGCGCTGCATTGCACAACAGCTGGGCATTCGACCGGCGAAATTTATGATTAAAGAACATTTAACTAATTAAATGTCAATTATTACAAAGACTTATAAGAACTTCCCGGCCACTGGCGAAGTGGCATCTCGATTGCAGTGCACAAACCGGCGCACACGTCTTTCTTGGGTCCTCCCATTCTCAAGCGAAGAGTACTCGGAGCGTCCCGGCCACTGGCCGGCTCAGGGGTGAACGGCTTCTGGTTGCTGCCGTTCACCCCTCTTTTTTGTTCAGGAGGCGATGGCGTGCCAGGGGGTGATGGCGGAAACACCGTCGATCACGAACTGGACGGCCAGTGCGGCGAGGATGATGCCGAGGAGGCGTGACAGCACGGCCCGCCCGGTGACGCCCATGATCCGCGAAATGCGTTCAGCCATCAGAAAGCTCAGGCAGCACGCCGCCATGACGATGGCGGCAACGGCGTAGAGCGACACGAGCCACGTGATGCGGCCTTCGGCGCGGCCGGCCAGCAGGATCATAGCGGTGATGGCGCCCGGCCCCGCCATCAGCGGAATGGCCAGCGGGAAGGCAGCGATGTTCCTGACGTGATCGATGGTGATGGCCTGCTCGACGGTGGTCTTCAGCCGCTCACCGCGCCGGTCGAACACCATCTCGGCGGCGGCGGACAGAAGCAGCAGGCCCCCCGCAATGCGGAAGGCCGAGAGCGAGATGCCCAGAAGGTCGAGCAGCTTGGCGCCGCCCAGCCCGGCGGCGAGCAGGATCGAGAAGGCGATGATCGAGCCCCTGACCGCCACCTCGCGGCGGTGCGCCGCCGTCATGCCATGGGTGATGCCGAGGAACAGCGCGCTCAGCAGCACCGGGTCGGCGACGACCAGCAGCGTGGCGATGGCGGAGGTGACGAAGTCGGCGAGCATCGCCTCCTGCTAGCACGCGCCCGTCCGGCGCGCCATCGGCCTCAGTTCACGGTGTCGGGCAACACTTCCTCGCGCCTGGCAATGAAGTCGCGCAGGCCCTCGGCGATGCCTTCGTCCATCTTCGGCGGTTCGTAGTTCTGCAGCATCTGGCGCGCTTTCTCGCGGCCGCGGGTGGCGTGGTCCTTGGCGCCTTCGGCCGACCACTGCTCGAAGGAGTTGAAGTCCATGATCGAGGGGCTGAAGAAGGCCTTCTCGAAATGCTCCAGCGTGTGCTGCGTGCCGAGGAAGTGGCCCTGCGGACCCACCTCGCGGATCGCCGCCATGGCATCCTTGAAATCGGCGAAGGACACGCCACCGGCATACTTGTACCAACCAACCAGCTGCTCGGCATCGGTGACGAACTTCGAATAGTCGCAGCACAGCCCGGCCTCGAGCCAGCCCGCAACATGCCAGATGTAGTTGGCGCCCGAGAGGATCGCGGCATGCATCAGCATGTTGGCCTCGTAGCCGGCCTGCGCATCGTTGAGTTTCGAGCCGACATGAAAACCGGAGGTGCGCCACGGCAGCCTGTACTTCCGCGCCAGCTGGCCCATCAGATACATCATCTGCGCGGCCTCCGGCGTGCCGCCCATCGGCGCCCCCGACTTCATGTCGACCGCCACCATGAACTGGCCGTAGATCACGGGCGAACCGGCGCGGATGAGCTGGGTGAAGGCGACACCCGCCAGCGCCTCGGCATTGACCTGGGCCACCGCACCCACGGCGGAAGCGGGCGTCGAGGCACCGCACAGCGCGAAGGGCGCGCAGATGACCGGCTGGTTGTGCGCGGCATAGACCTTCATCGCATCGAGCATGGTGGCGTCCCACACCAGCGGCGAATTGCAGTTGGTGATCGAGACCACCACCGTGTTGTCCTTCACGTAATCCTCGCCGAACACGATGCCGGACATCTTCATCACGTCCTCGGCGCGCTCCTTCGAGGTGACGATGCCCATGAAGGGCTTGTCGGAATGGGTGAGTGCCGAATGGATGATGTGGAGGTGGCGCTTGGGCACCGGGATTTCCATCGGCTCGACGCAGATCGAGCTCGAGGAGTGGAGTGCGGGCAGCATGTAGGCGAGCTTGTGGAAGTTGTTGAGATCCTCGAGCGAGCCGTAACGGCGGACGTTGTCGAGATCGCGCACATAGGGCGCGCCATACATCGGCACGAAGACGGAGTTCCTGCCGCCGACCTGCACCGTTCGGGCGGGATTGCGGGCATTGAGGGTGAATTCCTCCGGCGCCTTGGCGATGAGGCTCATCAGCAGTGCCCGGTCGATGCGCACGCGGGTGCCGGTGACGTTGGCGCCGGCCGCCTTCCACAGGGCGATGGCCTCGTCGTCGCGGAACTCGCAGCCCACCTCCTCGAGTATCTTGAGCGATTCATCGTGGATCAGCTCCACCGCCTCGTCGGGGACGAGGTTGTAGACCGGGATGTCGCGCACCAGCGTGGGAAAGGACGCCATGGGCATGGCGCGGAGCGCCCGCCGTCCATCGCGCCCGCCGCCGCTGCGGCGGTTGGGGGCGGTCGTCTGGGTAGCGGTGGCGCTTGCGTCGGTCATCGTCTGGCTCCGGAATGGGTCGCGCCATAGAACGCCGGGCCACGCCGGGGTTCAAGCGAGGCTTTCGCGGCTCACGCTTGAGATCAAGTCAAGCGGCCTGGCGGAGCAGCCAGTCGCGCAGGATCTCCGCCTCGGGCTTCAGCGGCTGGCGGGCGGGCCAGGTGAGGTAGAAGGACTGTGGCGCCGCGATTTCGGCCGGGCTCGCCTTGGCCAGCAGCTTGCGGGCAATCAGCGGCTTCACCAGGCTCATCCAGCCCAGCGCAACGCCCTGGCCCGCCTGGGCCGCCTGCAGCGCGATGACATAGGAGTTGAAGCGCCGGATGTTGAGCTTGCGGTGCGGCGCGCCGGCCGCCTTCAGGAAATCCGCCCAGGTCGTCCAGGTCCAGTCGACGCCTTCGACCGAGAGCAGCGGCAGCGACGAGAGATCCTGCACCCCCTTCACCTTGTGTCGTGCCAGGAAGGAGGGTGCTGCCACCGCCGTGATGCGGTCGCCGAACAGCAGGGTGGCGGTTTCGTCGGTGAAGCTGCCGTCACCATAGCGAATGCGCAGATCGATTCCGGATCGGTTCGTCTCATGCGCCCGGTCAGAGATGATGTGATCGAGCACGATATCCTGGTGCGCCGTCCAGAAATCGCCGAGCCGCGGCATCAGCCACAGCTGCGCGAAGGCCATGGTCGTGCCGATCGACACCGAGCGCGGGCTGCCCGAGCGCCCCACCTGCCGGATGGTGGAGGAGACACGTTCGAAGGCGTCCTTGAGACTCTGGTAGACGGCATGGCCCTCGGGCGTCAGTTCCAGCGCCCGGTGCAGCCGGAGAAACAGCGGCCGCCCGATCTGGTCTTCCAGCGCCTTCACCTGTTTCGACACCGCCCCGGGCGTCACGTTCAACTCGGTGGCGGCCCGCGTGAGGCTCAGGTGCCGCGCCGCCGCCTCGAAGGCGGCCAACGCGTTGAGCGAGGGAAGATCGTAGTGGCGGCGGACCATGGATGGCAGACTAGGCCCATCCCTGACATGAGGAAAGCTCATTCGAACCGGCCACCCTGCCTCCCAAGGATGCAGCCGCGCACATTTTTCAATCGGTTACGAAGCGTTGACCGGTTGTAAAATCCGTTACAGAATGCGCGCGGGGAAAAGGGGGTTCGCTGGCCCTGTCCGGCGATTCCAAGAGCTGCAAACACAAGAACACGCCAGGAGTCCCCGCAGGCGTGGGGGAGATGCCGTAATGACGCAACATTTGACCGAGGACGAGAAAGTCCTCCACAACATGGGCTATGCGCAAGAACTTGCGCGCCGCATGAGCGGGTTTTCGAACTTCGCGATTTCCTTTTCCATCATCTGCATCCTGGCCGGCGGCATCACCGCCTTCCCGGTGGCCTTCTCGGCCGGCGGCGGGTTCTCGGTGGCGATCGGCTGGCTGGTCGGCGGCTTCTTTGCCCTGATCGTTGCCGCATCGGTCGGCCAGATCGCCTCGGCCTATCCGACGGCGGGCGGCCTCTATCACTGGTCCTCGATCCTCGGCGGGCGCGGCTGGGGCTGGCTCTGCGCCTGGATCAACCTCGTCGGCCTCATCTTCGTCGTCGCCTCGGTCAACTTCGGCGTCTACCTGCTGCTGAAGGATCTCGTCATCACCGGCGTCTTCGGGGTCGACACTTCGGCCTGGGGTGCGCTGCAGGCCGGCATCTTCGTGACGATCTTCGCCGTCACCCAGGCGCTGTTCAACCACTTCGGCATCAAGGTCACCACGATGCTGACGGACTTCTCCGGCTACCTCATCTTCGTCGTGGCGGTCATCCTCACGCTGTCGATGCTGGTCTGGGGCGCCTCCTTCGACGTGTCGCGGCTCTTCGCCTTCGTCAACAACACGGGCGAGATCGGCGGCTCGGTGGTTCCGGAACCGCGCACCGCGCTGGTGGCCTTCCTCATCGGCCTGCTCTACCCGCTCTACACCATCACCGGCTTCGATGCCTCGGCGCACACCTCCGAGGAAACCATCAATGCCCGCGTGACGGTGCCGAAGGGCATGCTGCACTCGGTGTTCTGGTCGCTGCTGTTCGGCTTCTTCCTTGCGGCCTCCTTCGTGCTGGCCATGCCGGACACGACGGCAGCCGCCAAGGACGGCTACAATTCCTTCTTCAACCTGTTCAACAGCCTGCCGATGCCGACGATCCTGCGCGACCTGCTGGCCATCGGCATCGTGATTGCCAACTACATCTGCGCGCTGGCCGGCATGACGTCGACCTCGCGCATGATCTACGCCTTCGCACGTGACGGCGGCCTTCCGGCCTCGAAGGCGCTGGCGAGCATCCACCCGAAGCACCGCACGCCCGTCAACGCCATCTGGCTGACGGCGGCGCTGTCGGCGGGTGCCTGCTACTATGCGCCCTTCATGTTCGCGCTCGCCGCCGGCTGCGCGCTCTTCCTCTACATCTCCTACGCCATGCCGGTGGCGGCGGGGCTGCTGGCGGAAGGCAAGACCTGGACCGAGTATGGCCCGTTCCGGCTCGGCGCATGGTCGAAGCCCTTCGCGCTGATCACCATCATCGGCGTGATCATCCTCGCCTATGCCGGCATCCAGCCGCCCTTCAACCCGATCATCCTGCCGTTGTTCCCGGACCTCGTGTTCCCGCTCAACCAGCTCACCAATCCGCTGATCTTCCTGGCGGTGGCGATGGCGCTGGGCTGGTTCCTGTCGGAGCGCAAGCGCTTCAAGGGCCCGCCCATCGGCGAGGAGATCAAGCGCCGTCAGGCCGAGATCGCGGCGCGCGAAAAGGCTCTCGACGCAGCGGAAGCCGCGTAGGCCACATGACTGCGGAAAGGGGCGGCCTCGGTGCCGCCCCTTTTCGTTTCTGCTAGGATCGGTGCCCATGCAGCGCAGTCTCGACATCGCGGTGATCGGCGGCGGCGTGGTGGGTCTCGCCATCCTGCGCCGCTTCGCCATGGCGGGATTGTCCTGCGTGTTGCTGGAACGCGGGGCGGATATCCTGAGCGGGGCATCGAAAGGCAACAGCGCGCTCCTGCACACCGGCTTCGATGCGCCACCGGGCAGCCTCGAACTCGCCTGCATGCAGGCGGGTTACGCGGAGTATCTTGACATCCGCGAGCGGCTGAACCTGCCGCTGGTAAAGAGTTCCGCCCTTGTGGTCGCCTGGTCGGAGGAGGAAGAGGCGAAGCTTGCCGGTATCATCGCCAAGTCCCATGCCAACGGCGTCACGGATGTGCGCGGCGTTGCGCGCGATGAATTGCTGCGGCTGGAGCCGCAGCTTTCCAGCACGGCAAGGGCCGGCGTGCTGGTGCCGGGCGAACACATCATCGATGCCTGGTCGGCGCCGCTCGCCTATGCCCACCAGGCACTCGCCCATGGCGCCACGATCCTGCGCAAGGCGGAGGTGACCGGCGGGGATTTCGCCGGCGGGCAATGGACTCTCGCGAGCACGGCAGGGCCGGTTACGGCGCGCATCGTCATCAACGCGGCGGGGAATTTCGGCGATCTCGTCGAGGCGATCGCGCGGCCCTCGCCCTTCACCATCACGCCGCGCCGCGGCCAGTTCGTGGTGTTCGACAAGCCTGCATCGAAGCTCGTCGGCGCCATCATCCTGCCGGTGCCCACCGAGCGCACCAAGGGCGTCGTGCTGTTCCGCACCGCCTTCGGCAATCTCGCCATCGGCCCCACGGCGGAGGATGTCACCGAGCGCGATGTGGCCGCCACCGACACCGCCACGCTCGAGCGCCTGAAGGCCCGCGCGCTGGAGATGGTGCCGGCGCTCGCCGGGATCGGCGTCAACGCCATCTATGCCGGCTTGAGGCCGGCCACCGAGCGGAAGGATTACGTGATCGAGGCGCTGCCCGAGCGCGGCTGGATCACCGTCGCCGGCATCCGCTCCACCGGCCTCACCGCCTGCCTCGGCATCGCGCGGCATGTGGCGCGGCTCTACACCGAGAATTTTGGCGTGCTGCCCCAGCCGCCCGATCCGATCTGGACACCGGTGCCCAACCTCGCGGAGGAGCGGCCACGCCCTTACATGCAGGGCGGCGAGATCGTCTGCCATTGCGAATGGGTGACACGCGGCGAAATCGCCGCGGCGCTCGAGGGCCCGCTCCCTGCCGGCGATCTCGGCGGCCTCAAGCGCCGCACCCGCGCCATGATGGGGCGCTGCCAGGGCTTCAACTGCTCCGCCCACGTCGAAGCGATGTTCCGGGAGAAGCGCCATGGAACGGCGTGACGTCGTCATCATCGGCGGCGGACCGGCAGGTCTCTCTGCGGCGCGGCGGCTGCATGAGCTTGGCGTCGCCGCCACCGTGCTGGAGCGCGAGGGCGAGGCCGGCGGCATTCCGCGCCACTGCGGGCACTTGGGCTTCGGCTGGCAGAGCCACCGCCGCATCTGGACCGGCCCGCATTTCGCCGAACGCCTGCGCCGTGACTCTTCAGCACTCGACGTGCGGACCGGCCACACCGTGCTCGGCATCGACGGCGACGTGTTGCGCGTGCAGGACACGCGCGGCATCCGCGAAATGTCGGCGGGCCGCATCATCCTCGCCACAGGCACGCGCGAGACGCCGCGCGCCCCGCGATTCGTCGGCGGCTCGCGCCCGCGCGGCGTGACGACGACGGGCGCACTGCAGGCCAATGTCTACCTGCAGAACTTCAAGCCCTTCGAACGGCCGGTCATCATCGGCAGCGAGTGGGTGTCGTTCTCGGCCATCCTCACCTGCCGCCATGCCGGCATCGCGCCGGTGGCGATGATCGAGGCGAAGCACCGCATCTCGGCGCCGCGCCCCGGAGACCTGGTGGCCAGGCTTCTCTATGGCGTGCCGGTATGGACCAGCATCCGGCTCATCGCCATCGAGGGCCGGGCCCAGGTCGAGGCGGTGGAGATCGAGCGCGATGGCCGGCGCGAGCATGTGGCTTGCGACGGCGTGATCTTCACCGGTGAATTCGTGCCGGAGGCCTCGCTCATGGTGAACCGGCCCCGCGTGACGCTGGCCGGCAACGTCCATGGCGCGCTGAAGACCTCGGGCGAATGCTGGCGCGAGGGCCGCGCCGTGGCCGAGAAGATTGCAGGAGGCAAGCTGTGAAAGTCGTTGCGGTCGACCAGGGCACCACGGGCACCAAGTCCTATGTCTACGACGATGCGGGAGGCTTCGCGGCGGTTGCGGGCTTCGAGCATGCGCAGTCCTATCCGCAGCAGGGCTGGGTGGAGCACGATCCGGAAGAACTGCTGCGCCACGTGAGCGAAGCCATCGCCGCGGCCGGCAAGGTCGATGCCATCGGCATCGACAACCAGGGCGAAACCGTCGTCGCGTGGGATTCTGCCACGGGAAGGCCCATCCACAACGCCATCGTCTGGCAGGATGACCGCACCAGGGACGTGACCGAGCGGCTGAAGGCCGAGGGCGCGGAGGAATTGACCCAGGCCGTCGCCGGCCTGCCGCTCGACCCCTATTTCTCCGCCGCCAAGCTGCGCTGGTTCATCGACCACGTGCCCGAGGCGAAGAGCCTGCTGAAGGAGAAGCGGCTGCGCCTCGGCACCTCCGAGGCCTTCTTCCTGGCGCGCCTCACCGGCCATTTCGCCACCGATGTCACCAACGCCTCGCGCACCAGCCTGATGTCGCTCGACTCGTTCCAGTGGGACGACGCGCTCTGCGAGCTCTTCGGCGTGCCGATGGAATGCCTGCCGGAGATCCGTCCTTCCACCGGTTCCTTCGGCGAGCACAAGGGCGTTCCGGTGACGGCGAGCCTCGTCGACCAGCAGGCGGCCCTCTTCGGTCATGGCTGTGCAGATGTCGGCGACATCAAGATCACCTTCGGCACCGGCGCCTTCGCGCTGGCCATCGCCGGGGCGGAGCGGGTCAACGGCAGCCGCTTCGGCATCGTGCCGACGGTGGCCTGGCAGCAGCTGAAGGAGAGGCCGTTTTTCGCACTGGAAGGCGGCGTCTACAATGCCGCCTCGGCGGTGAACTGGGCACGCCAGCTCGGCCTGTTCACCGACTATGCGGAGATCGGCAGCTTCGCGAAGGAGCCCGCCATCCTGCGCGACATCGCCTTCGTGCCCGCTCTCTCCGGCCTCGCCTGCCCGCACTGGGACCGCTCGGCCTCGGGCCTGTGGATCGGCATGGGGCTCGACACGACGCGCGCCGACATGATGCAGAGCCTGATCGAGGGCGTGGCGCTGCGCGCCGCCGAGGTGGTGGCGGCGATGGCGGAGCTGCTGCCGCTCGGCGCATCGATCTCCATCGATGGCGGCATGGCACGGAACGCCTATCTCCAGCAGTTCCTCGCCGACGTGACGGGGCGCAGCATCGTGGTCCCGTCCTCCACCGACCTCACGGCGCTGGGAACCGCCCGCATGGCGATGCGGGGGCTGGGCGTGGCAACGCTGCCCGCGTTGCCGCCGCCCGCCAGCAGCGTGAGGCCGGTGGGGACTTACGGCCCCGAGGCGCGCAGCCGCTTCGCCACTGCGATAACGCGCGCCCGGGGCTGGAAGCAGGCCTAGGCGGCCTGCCGGTGATCGGCCTCGAGCCGGCCGCAGCCGGCAACCAGGCCTTCGGCGCCATCAAGCGCCCCGGGGATCAGCTCGATCCCGAGGAAGCGCGCGCGGTCCACGGGGCCCGGCAGATGCAGATCCGCCATCGGCCCGCCGGAAAATCCGAAGCGCGCGTAATAGGGCGCATCGCCCACCAGGATGATGGCCGCATGGCCGAGCCGCTTCGCCTCGGCAAGGGCGTGGCGCATCAATGCCGCACCGATACCCTTGTTCTGGTGCTTGCAGTCGACCGCCAGCGGTCCGAGCAGCAGTGCTGCCCCGGCGGAGCCCGCCACCACGTCCCACAGGCGCAGCGTGCCGACGAGCTTGCCCTTCGCGTCCACCGCGCTGAAGGCGAGGCCGTACGACGGCACGCGCCCCTCGCGGATGCGCTCGGAGGTCTTGCGGCGGCGGGTCTTGCCGAAGGCGCGGTCAAGCAGGCGCTCGCGCGCAGGCATATCGGCGGCGGTCTCGGTGCGGATCTGGATCATGTCCAATACCTTCCTGTCATCCCGGCGTTACGCGCCGGAACCCAAAGAGCGAGGTGGTCCCCCGGCACGTGCCGGGGGCGACTGGAGTGTGAGTTACGTCAGATGACGTAGGACTTGAGCGGCGAGAAGCCGTTGAAGGCCACGGCCGCATAGGTCGTCGTGTAGGCGCCGGTCGCTTCGATCAGGACCTCGTCTCCCACCGTGAGGCTCACGGGCAGGTCGTAAGGCGTCTTCTCGTAGAGCACGTCGGCCGAGTCGCAGGTCGGGCCCGCGATCACGCAGGGAGCCTTCGCGTCGCCATCCTTCGCCGTCACGATCGGGTAGCGGATCGCCTCGTCCATCGTCTCGGCGAGGCCGCCGAACTTGCCGATGTCGAGGTAGACCCAGCGGTGGTTGTCGTTGGCGTGCTTCTTCGAGATCAGCACGACCTCCGCCTTCACCACGCCGGCATTGCCAACCATGCCGCGGCCCGGCTCGATGATCGTCTCGGGAATGGCGTTGCCGAAGTGCTTGGTCAGCGCCTCGTGGATGGCGTTGGCATAGCTCCCCGTGCCCGGCACCTCCTTCAGGTACTTGGTCGGGAAGCCGCCGCCGAGATTCACCATTTTCAAGGTGATGCCGCGCGCCTGCATGGCATCGAAGATCGCCTTCGACTCTTCCAGCGCCGTGTCCCAGGCCTCGAGCCTGGTCTGCTGCGAGCCGACGTGGAACGAGATGCCATAGGCCTCGAGGCCGAGCTTGTGGGCATGCATCAGCACGTCCACCGCCATGGCGGGCTCGCAGCCGAACTTGCGCGACAGCGGCCACTCGGCGCCGGCACCATCGGTGAGGATGCGGCAGAACACCTGGGCAGCGGGTGCTGCGCGGGCGACCTTCTCCACTTCCTCGTCCGAGTCGACGGCGAAGAGCTTGACGCCGAGGGCGTGGGCGCGCGCGATGTCGCGCTCCTTCTTGATGGTGTTGCCGAAGGAGATGCGGTCGGGCGTCGCCCCGGCGGCGAGCGCCATCTCGATCTCGGGGACCGAGGCGGTGTCGAAGCAGGAGCCCATGTCGGCCAGCATCTTGAGGATTTCCGGCGCCGGGTTGGCCTTCACCGCATAGAAGATGCGGGTGTCGGGCATGGCGCGGGTGAAGGCGCGGTAGTTCTCCGCGATGACCTCGAGATCGACCACGAGGCAGGGGCCTTCGGGACGTCGGTCACGCAGGAAGTCGAGAATGCGGGCGGTGGCTGCCATCTGGGTATCTCCCCGAATCAAAGGTATGCGTTGCCTGAATCGGTATGATGACGGTCGCGCCACGCGTTGGAGACGTGGAGACGCCGGTTCATACTGACGTTCGCCTTGGCTTGATCGGGACTGTCCCAATCGCACATGGGGCAAGGATAGTGGTGCCTCTCAGTAACCCCGGCCTTTGGAGGAGCCGGCAGAGACCAAAAAGCCCGCACCGTCGTTGCTTTGGGGAAATCCTTGGGGCACGTGCGACTTTGGGCGAGCGCGATATGTTCCCGTTTGCCGTCACATGCAAGGATTTTTTGCCGCTGCGGCCGAAATTTCTTCAGCCGAAGGCCTTCCAGCCGGCGTGGAGCCGCGTCGCCGACGTCAGTGCACAGAGCATGGCGTAGATATAGGCAATCAGGGCGAAGTGCCGTGGCCACACGCACATGGCGAGGAAGCAGGCGATCGTCTCCGTCCCCTCGGTGAGGCCGCCGAGATAGTAGAAGGCCTTCGAGGGATAGCTCGTGCTCTTCAATCCCTTCTTTTCCGCCATCACCGCGAAGGCGAGGAAGCTGGTGCCCGTCACCACGAAGGCGGCGAGCAACACGGCAGCCGCCAGCGCGTTGTCGTCCGGCGCGGCCACGGCGAAACCGAGCGGGATCGCCGCGTAGAACACGAAGTCGAGCGAGATGTCGAGGAAGGCGCCGCGCCCGGAAGCAGGCGAGAGCCGCGCCAGCGCGCCGTCAATGCCATCGAGCGCACGGTTGGCGAGCAGCGGGGCGAGCGCCACGAGGCTGTGGCCGGTTGCGATCAGCGCTGCCGCCGCGAGCCCCAGCGCGAGCCCCGCCAGCGTCACCTGGTCGGCGCCGATGCCGTGCCGCGCCAGGCGCAGGGCGGCCGCATCCACCGCGGGCTTCACCAGTTTCAGGGCGAGGCGGTCAAGCATGGGTCACCTGCCCGTGCCCGAGCCGAAGCACGCGCCCGCCGGCGGGCACGTCGGCCTCGTCATGGGTCACCATCAGGCACGGAATGCGCCGCGCCGCGATATGCGCGAAGACGAAGCCGCGGACCGTCTGCCGCAGCCCGGCGTCGAGTTTGTTGAAGGGTTCGTCGAGCAGCATTGCACGGGGCTCTGCCAGCAAGGCCCGCAGCAACGCAACGCGGGCGCGCTGGCCGCCGGACAGCGTGTCGGGCGGCCGTTCGCCGAACCCTGCGAGCCCGGCCTCGGCGAGTGCGGCCTCGGCCCGGGCGCGGCGATCCTGGCGGGGCGCGCGCGGCATGCCGAACAGCAGGTTCTCGGCAACGCTCAGATGCGGGAACAGCAGATCGTCCTGGAACAGCCGGCCGATGCGGCGGCGCTCCGGCGGCAGGCCATCGAGCAGCGTGTCGTCAAGGCTCACGCTGCCCGTGGCGGTGAAGGGCGGCTCGAGGTCGCCGGCGATCATCGACAGCAGTGTCGACTTGCCGGAGCCGCTCGGGCCCATCAGCGTCACCGTCTCGCCGGCGGCGACGGCGAGGGAGAAGGGCGCGATCAGCTGCCGCCCGGCCATTCCGATCGCCAGGCCGTCGAGCTTCAGCGCCATCGCGGCCTCCCCAGCCATGACGCGGCGAGAAAGGCCAGAAGCGGCGGCACGGCGAGCGCCAGCGCGAAGGCGGCAGTGAGCGCCCGGTTGCCGCCCGAGGCCAGCGTCACGGCCTCCATCGGCAGCGTGCTGAAGCGCCCGGACGCGATGAGTTGTGCCGGCACGAACTGGCCGATCGACACGGCAAAGCCGATCGACGCCGCCGTGGCGACGGGTGCCTTCAGCAGGGGCAGCCGGATGCGCAGCAGCACCCGGAGCCGGGAGGCGGACAAGGCCCGCGCCGCCTGCACGTAACGCGTATCGAAAGCCCGCCACGGCCCTACGAGCACGATCAGCACATAGGCGGCCACCGGTGTGAGATGGGCCAGGAAGAGCCCCGCAAGGCTGGCCGTGAGGTCCAGCGGCAGGAACAGGCGGTATTGCCCGCCGGCACTGGCCAGTTGCGGCAAGCTCAGCGCCGCCACGGCGAGGCCCACGGCCAGGCGGTCACCCGCACGGCCCGTCGCCTCCAGCCACAGCACCACCAGGACGACCGCCGACAGGGCCACCGCGAGCCCGAGCAGCAGGCTCAGCCACAGCGGCGCCGGGTTCATGCTCATCCAGGCGGCAAGTCCGGGATCAGGTGGCAGCACCGCGGGGTAGGGCCAGCGCGGCGCGACGGACAGCAGGGCGAGAACGAGCAGCGCGAGCAGCAGGATCGCCAGCATGGCCATGCCGAGCACGGTGGCCGTGGCGCGGGGTGCCTCAAGTGGTGAAGGGCCGGCGGCCAGCAGGCGGTGCAGCGCCGGACGGGCAAGCCGCAGCAGCAGCGTTGCGGCGGAGATGACCAGCGCCAGTGACGCCGTCAGCAGCAGCGTCATGGCCAGGCCCATGGCATTCACCGCCGGCTCGGCATGGTTCAGCGCGCGCCAGATCACCACGGCGAGTGTTGGCGGCTGCGTCGGCCCCAGCACCAGCGCCATGTCCACGACGGTGGCGCCATAGACGAAGACCACGACCAGCGGCCAGCGCAGGTCGCTCAGCAGCGATGGCAGCACGACGCGCAGGAAAGCGGAACCCGGCGCATGGCCGAGGCTCGCAGCGGCGCGGGTCCCGGCGCGCAGCCGGTTCGCCTTGTCGCCGCGCGACAGCACGGCGAAGCCGGCCGTGAGCAGGAAGGGAACCTCCTTCAGCGCCAGCGCCAGGGCGAGAGCCACGCCGCAGGGGTCCTGCACGCTCGTCCACTGCGGCGGCGTGGCGCCGCCGACCAGCAGCCGGGCCACGAGCCCCGACGGCATGATGAGGAATCCGAACCCGATGGCAAAGGCCAGGTGCGGCACGGCGAGGCCCGCGGCAGCCACGGCCTGAAGCCTGTGCCACAGGGGGCTGCGGAACAGCCCCGCCAACAGGAGGGCGGTGGCGGCGAGCGCCAGCAGCATCGCAGTGGCCCCGCTCGCCACGCCCAGGGCAAGGGCCGGCCAGAGCTGCGGATGCGCCAGCGCGAGGCGCCACGCGGCGGCATCCACCGCCACGGGCAGCAGCATGGCCAGCGAGGCGAGCAGCGGCAGCGCCCACAGCGCCAGCAGCGGCAGCGCGCCGAGACGGCTCATGCCCCGTAGCGTTCGAGCCATGCCGCCTCGATCAGCGGAACCCAGCTGCCATGCGGCTCGGGAATGGTGCGGGCGGGCTGCTTCACCGCGCCCGGCGCATCGCCCGTGGTGAACAGGGCGCGCTGGTCCGGCTTGAGCCTGGCCATGTCGAGCACGGTGGGGTCGCCCCACACGGCGAGGTCCGCCTTGCGCGCCTGGGCTTCGGGCGACAGCAGGAGATTGGCCACGACCTGCGCCGCCGCACGCGATTTCGCATTGATGGGGATCGCCACGAAATGCGTGTTGCCGATGCTGCCGCCGCGATTCTGCCAGGCGATGGTCGAGGCGGGCAGCGTGCCGGCGGCCACCAGGTTGGCGGCCTCGTTGGGATTGAAGGTCAGGCCCATCAGCAGCTCGCCATCGGCCAGCATCTGCGTCACCTGCGCCTGGGCCGGCGGAAACTGCCGGCCCAGGCGCCACAGGTAAGGGTGCAGTGCATCGAGGTAGCCGAACAGCGGCCGCGTGGCCGCGAGGAAATCCGCCTTGTCGATGGCCATGGGCAGCAGCGCGCGCTCGCCGATGGTCTCGGCCAGCGCCTGCTTCACGAAAGTGGTGCCATGGAAATCGGGCGGTGCGGGATAGGTGATGCGGCCCGGCTCGTCCCTTGCGAGGTCGAGCAGCTCGAACATCGACATCGGTGGCGTCGCGAGCTTCGCACCGTCGGCGAAGAAGGTCAGCTGGGCCATGCCCCAGGGCGACTCCAGTCCCTCGGTGCCCTCGGCGAAATCGACGAGCGTCGTCGGCTTGCCGTCTGTATCGACCAGCGCGAAATTCGGCAGGTCCTGGGCGAAGGGGCCATAGAGCAGCTGCTCCTCCTTCATCACGTGGAAGTTCTGGCCGTTGATCCAGATCAGGTCGGCGCTGCCGTCCTTGCCCGCCTTCACCTCGTCGCGCACCCGGCGCACCACCTCGGCCGTGTCGGCGAGCTTCACGTGCTCGAGGGTGATCCCATGGCGCTGCTTCAGCACCTCCGCCGCCCAGGCGATATAGGCGTTGACCTGCGGCGAGCCGGCCCAGGCATTGAAATAGACGGTCTGGCCGCGCGCCTGGCTTTCGATCTCTGCCCAGCTCTCCGCCGCGCGCGCCACCGACAGGAAGGGCGTCATCGCCACGAGGCCGGTGAAGCCGCGTCGGGTAAGCATGGTGCGCATCAGTTCGTCTCCGTCTCTGCCATCCGTCTTAGGCGAGCGAGGCGGAAAAGAAAATCAGCTTGCCGTGAACGCCCCGTGTTCAGCGCGGCGCCTGCCAGGGCATGGCCGCGGCCGCGGCCTTGTCGAGCACGGCGAGTGTGTTGGCATCGAGCGTCATGGGCTTGCTCCAGTCTTCGCCGGGCCAGCGCACGCGCACCTCAGCGGTCCTGGCGTCGCCGATGCCGAAATGCACCCAGCCCGCCTGGCCGGAGGCATGCCCACCGCCGGAGACGACCTCGCGGCGCTGGCTGCCGAGCCCGGTCTTCACCTCGACCACGGCGCCCACCGCGTTGACGTTGGCGCCCTGCTCCTTCAGCTGCACCGCGAGCCAGTTGCCGGCACCGGGCGTCACGTTGCGCCAGACCTGGGCAGGTGAATTGCGGTTGACGACGATGAGATCGACGAGACCATCGAGGTTGAAATCGACGAGGGCCGCCCCGCGTGAGGTTTCGGTGGAAGCAACACCCGCCTTGTCGGCCATCTCGATGAACTTGCCGTCCTTGCCCTGGACGAGAAGGTTGTTCGGGTCCTTCATCGCGAAGTCCGGCATCTCCGAGACATTGCCCTTGGCGATGAAGAGATCGGCGAGACCGTCGTTGTTCACGTCCTGGAAGTCGATGTGCCACGCCGTGGAGGGGCGGAGGTCGGCGCCGATGAAGGGCCGGTGCGCGGTGACACCCTTCGGCCAGGCCACGTCCTTGAAGGTGGGCTTGGGCGCGGAACCATCCTTCGGCGGGTCCTTCAGCGTCTGCAGCTTGTTGTCGGCCATCGAGGTGATGGCGTATTCCTGGAAGCCGTCGCCATCGAGGTCATAGCCTGCAAGGCCCATGCCCCAGATGCGCAGGTAGGCCCAGCCGTCGGCCTTGGTGTAAAGCTTGGGCGGCTGGCCCGGCCGCACCTGCCACATCTGTTCCTGGCCCCCTTCGTAGTATTCGCGGTCGTTCGCCATGCGTAGGTCGGCGGTGCCGGAGTTGTTCCAGTCGGTGAACAGCATGGAGAGCGGGCAGTAGCTGGGCTTCAGCTCGATGGGCGTGTCGAAGCCTTTCGCCCCGGGCTTCGGACGCTGCATCACATTGGGCGTGCAGGAGCCCCAGGGCTCCAGCTCCTGCGTCCGGTCGATGTAGTTGCCGATGGCGATGGTGGGCCAGTCGCTGCCCTTCTCCCATTCCGCCGCATAGGCGGTGGACCAGCCGTCGCCGCCGGCAAAGCCCCAGGCCTCGTTGGCGCGGCTGAACTTGCAGTTTCCCTCGCCCCTCATCACGATGTTCTCGCCGACGCGCAACACCACCACATCCATGATGCCGTCGCCGTCGACGTCGAGCGGATAGGCGCCGGTCACGGCATCGAACTCGAGGCCGCTCTGCTGCTTCGCGAAGTTCAGCGCGCCGCCGCGCATGCTCTTGTTCACATAGAAGCTGGCGGGCTTCTCGCCGCCGGCGATCAGCACGTCCTCGAAGCCGTCGCCGTTGCAGTCGAAGGCGGCCACGCCGCCACCCACCATGTATTGCCATTCGCCGGTATAGACACTGTCGATGCCGGCAGTCTTCGTCTCGTCGGCGAAGATCGGCACGACCGGCGTGTCTCCGGCCACTGCGGCGCGGCAGCCGAGAAGCGTCGCGGCGCAGACGACGGCGATCGTCTTCATGTCGAACTCCGGGTGCGCAGCCCGATGGCGAACTGCGCGATGCACCGGCCCTGCTCGAGGCCATTGTCGATCGCGGCGCGGAAATGGATGCCGCCATACATGCGCGAGATGCCCGCTTCGTTCGCCGCTGCCGTGAAGCTGGCGAACTGGCGCGTGCCCAGCCCATCGCGCTCGTGCGTGCGGTCGGTGAAGGCGAAGTTCTCGCCATAGATCGAGGTCAGCACGGCAGCGGCCGCACCCGACTCGGTCGAATGTCCCGACGGATATTCCGGAAAGGGCGGCGTGATGAGCAGCGGTTCCCACTTGGGATCGATCACCTTCTTGATGTAGGTGACGGGGCGGACGAGGTCATACTGGAACTTGGCGTTCCAGCAGCCGATGAAGCCATCCGCCATGGCGACGCCCAGCCGCATCATCACCTCGGCGGATTCGTCGAGGCCGGCCTTCCTCTCTTCCAGGAGGTCGTGGGCGATGCCGATCCAGTGGCCGGGCGGCGTGGACGACAGCATCGGGTCATCGGACCAGAAGCGGGCGATGGCCGTCTGTTCCGGCGTCAGGTTCTTGCCGGTGTCGTAGACTTCCCTGGCCTGCCGGTAGAACTCGGAAGTCTCGTCCTCGCTGTAGGCGGGCGGCGGGACCAGGCCGCAGGACGCCCCCGACGGCATGGCGAAGGTGCGGTTCTGCCCCCACGTCGGCAGCAGCGGGAACTGCTGCTGGCGGATGGCGCTGGTCGGCACCCAGTGGCCGGGCTCCTTCGACACGTCGTAGGCCATGGGGAAGCCCATGTTCTCGATCACCGCACCGCCGTCATCGGCAGACCATTCCATGATCGCCGCCTTCAGCGCCTCGCCATAGGCAAGGCTGGCGGCCACGACGTCGTCCGGCAGGCCCTTCAGCGCGTCGCCCTTCAGCTTCTTCTCGGCTGCCGCCATCACGCGCTGGCCGGTGGGGCCGGTATTGCCGAAGAAGGTCTTGACGGCGGAGGCCATCACGCAGTGCGTGATCACCGCATCGCTGTAGGTCTTGCCGGGATCGCGCGGCGGCAGCGCCTTGAGCCCGTTGAGCTGGCCCGCCAGCGAGACGAGCGAGGTCGAGCCGGAGGCCACCGCCTGGTAGGCTGCGACACCGAGATAGGCGAAGGCGCGGCTGGCGACGGGCGGCGAATAGGTGGCGGTGTGGCGCACCAGGTGGAGCACCACCTTGTACCACTGGCGCAGGATCTCCCCGCCCGCCGCGTCCTGAACGCCGGCCGCGGCGCGGGCCGGCCCCGGAGAGATTCCGAACAGGGCGGCGGCGGCGCCCAGTTGCAAGGCACGGCGGCGGGTGATGCTCATGCGACGGTCTCCAGTTCGCGGCCCCGCCTGGCGAGCGGGCCATGTGCAAAGATTTCGCGGTCGACGTGGCGGAGCGCCCGGTCGATCGTTCCCTTGATGATCATGTCGGTGTCGATCGGCACGACCTCGATCTCGACGTTACGCCTCAGTTCGTCGACAACGCCGGCCTCCAGCGCGCGGTCGAGGTGCGGCCGGATCAGCGCCATGGCGCGCGTGCCGGGCCCGGCCAGCACGATGCGCGACGGCGTCAGGATGGCGATGAGCCGCGCCAGTCCGAAGCCAAGCGCCTCGCCCGCCTTGGCATAGGCCGCGGCGGCGGCGGGCTCGCCGCGGTGGGCGGCCGCCTCCAGCGCCAGCATGTCGGTATGCGGGATGGCGTTGGAGGAGGGGGGCTGCGTCGCGGCATTGCCCGAGGCCCAGCGCAGCAGGCTGTAGTCGGCGACGTAGGCTTCGACGCAGCCCCTGCGGCCGCAGCGGCACAGCGGCCCGTCCGGCAGGTGGTTCATGTGGCCGAATTCACCCGCCGCCCCCGTGGGCCCGTGATAGACCTGGCCGTTGATGATGAGCCCCATGCCCACGCCATAGCCCATGAAGATGACCGCCGCCGTGCCGCCATAGCGCGCCCGGTCGCTGCCGATCAGCCCCTCGGCGATCATGTTGGCATCGTTCGCCACCCGGCAGGCGATGCCGAGGCGTTCCTCGACCGCCGCCGACACGGCGATGTTCCGTGTACGGAAGGCCGGGCTCCACACCACGGTTCCGGCCTGCGAGTCGGCCACGCCCTGCACCGCGATGCCGACGCGCGCCACGCGGCGCGCCGGGGTGCGGGCCCGGCCAAGCAGCGCGGTGATCTCGTCGGCCACCAGCCTGCCGAAGGCGGCGGGATCGGCATCATAGGTCGCCGCGCGCGAGGTGCGGCGCTCGAGGATGGCGCCGCGCCCGTCGGCCAGCGCCAGCTCGATGCCGTCGATCGACACCTTGACGGCAACCACGTTGGCGCATTTCGGATTGAAGTCGATCCGCGTGGTGGGGCGGCCGCGGCGCAGCGGCCCGCCGGTGGGCGCCTGCGGGGCGCTCGCCTCCTCGAGGATGCCGTCGGCGATGAGTTGCGATGAGATCGAGGTGATCGAGGCGGGCGAGAGGCCGGTGTGCCGGCCCATTTCGACGCGCGGCATGGCGCCGTGCTGGCGCAGGGCCTCGAGCAGCAGGAGCCTGTTCTGCCGGCGCACGAGATCGCTGTCGGCCTTCTCCCGCATGATCCTCCCTGTTCGCATGTGCAGCATTGTTTTTGCGCCGCACTATTTAGTTTTGCTTATTTTGCATGTTGACTCCGAACACGGATTGTCGCAACATTTTTTTGGACGCCGAAATAAAACAACAGATCGTCCATGGCCCAGGAACCCCGTGCAGTGGCGAAAAAGCTGCTTCAGGGAGGCGTCTCACGGGGGCCGTAGCGGCTTGGAGGAGGACCCAACGAATGTATCGCAAGTTTCTGACCGTGGCAGCCGGCGCCCTTGTGCTCGGCCTCGCCTCCATGTCGTCGGCCCAGGCCGCCGGCAAGAACATCTGCGTGTCCTGGAAGACCTTCCAGGAAGAGCGCTGGAAGACCGACCAGGCGGCGATCAAGGCCGTGGTGGAAGCCGCCGGCGACAAGTACATCGACGCCGACGCGCAGGGCTCCGCCCAGAAGCAGGCCGCCGACATCGAAAGCCTGATCACCCAGGGCTGCAACGTCATCATGGTCGTCGCCTTCGACTCGGACGCCATCCTGCCGTCCTTCAAGGCCGCCTCCGACGCGGGCATCAAGATGCTGTCGTATGACGTCCTCGTGGAAGATCCGAACGCCCTCTACGTCACCTTCGACAACGTCGGCGTCGGCCGCCTGATGGCCAAGGAAATCCTCAAGGCCAAGCCTGAGGGCAACTATGCCTTCATCAAGGGCGACAAGGGCGACCCGAACGCCACCTTCCTCTTCCAGGGCATCCAGGAAGTGCTGAAGGACGGCATCGACTCGGGCAAGATCAAGAACGTCTGTGAAACCTTCACCGACGGCTGGAAGCCCGACAACGCCCAGAAGAACATGGAACAGTGCCTGACCTCCACCAACAACAAGGTGGATGCGGTGGTGTCCGAGAACGACGGCATGGCCTCCGGTGTCGTCGCCGCTCTCGACGCCCAGGGCCTCGCCGGCTCGGTTCCGGTCTCCGGCCAGGACGGCGACAAGGCCGCTCTGAACCGCGTGGCGCTCGGCACCCAGACCGTGTCGATCTGGAAGGACTCGCGCGTCCTCGGCAAGGCCGCGGCTGAAGCCGCCGTCGCCATCGCCGACGGCAAGGATCCGACCGCGCTCGATGGTGTCGCCAAGTTCAACAAGGGCGCCAAGGGCGTCGAGGTGAACGCCATCCTGCTGGCGCCGAACCCGATCACCAAGGACAACCTGAACGACGTGATCAGCGCCGGCTGGGTGACCAAGGACGAAGTCTGCGCCGGCGTGAAGGCGGGTGCGAACCCGGCCTGCAACTGAGCCGATGACGGGGCTTATGCCCTGACGTGACTGACGGGGCCGCGCCGCCTGGCGACAGGTTGGCGCGGCCTTTCCACAAGACCACAGCCGTGACGTGCACGCGGCGACACTTGAGCAAATGGGGGATCAGCCGATGTCGGCCACCGCGGGCGGTTCGCAAAATCCGGCAATGACCGAGGAAGGCGCCATCGGGCGCTTCCTGAGGGCCACCGAAATCGACACGCGCATGCTCGGCATGCTGGCGGCCCTGTTCCTCATCTGGGCCGGTTTCGACCTCTACGGCTTCTTCTTCAAGCCGGGCGACGGGTTGCTCGGCGGCCAGTTCCTCACCCCGCGCAATCTCTGGACCCTGCTGGTCCAGACCTCCTCCATCGCCGTCATGGCGACCGGCATGGTGCTGGTCATCGTCATGCGCCAGATCGACCTGTCCGTGGGCTCGGTGCTCACGACGATCGCCGTCGCCATCGGCGCGCTGCAGGTGTTCAAGCTCGGGCCGATGCTGGGTGTCGGCAATCCCTCGATCTGGATCATCGCGGTGGTTTCCGGCCTCGTCCTCGGCGCCCTCATCGGCGCGCTCAACGGGGCGCTCACGGCCTATGCGCAGATCCCCTCCTTCATCGTCACGCTGGGCGGCCTCATCGCCTATCGCGGCATCGCCTTCCTGCTCGCCTCCGGCGTCACCGTGGCGCCGATGGACAACACCTTCGTGCTGATCGGCGGCTACGGCCCCTCGGGCTCCATCGGTCCGCTGTGGAGCTGGGTGCTCGGCCTCGTCGCCTGCGCCGGCATCGTGCTCGGCATCCTGCGCGGCCGCCAGCAGCGCAAGAAGTTCGGCTTCCCGCTGCGCCCGGTGTGGGCCGAGGCGACGCTCGCCGGCATCGGCAGCTTCATGGTGCTCGGCATCACCGCGGTGGTGAACGCCTATCCGTGGGCCCCCAAGGTCATCGAGAACTACGCCAGGGACCACAACATCACCATCCCGCCCGGCACGCTTGACGCCTCGGGCTCGGCGCTGTGCATGGACGGCGACAAGGTGGTGCGCTGCGTCGGCGGCCTCATCTTCTACAACGGCTTCGCCATTCCGGTGCTGATCGCCATCGCGGTCGGCATCGTCATGACCTTCATCGCCGGTCGCACGCGCTTCGGCCGCTATGTCTACGCCGCGGGCGGCAACCCGGAGGCGGTCGAGCTCGCCGGCATCAATTCGCGCAAGCTCACCGTGCTGGTGTTCACGCTGATGGGCGTTCTCGTCGGCGTCTCGGCCATTATTTCCTCGGCGCGCCTCAACGCCGCCACCATCTCGCTCGGCCAGTCGAACGAGCTCTACGTCATCGCCGCCGTGGTCATCGGCGGCACCTCGCTGGCGGGCGGCATCGGCACCATCTACGGCGCCATGCTGGGCGCGCTGCTCATGCAGTCGCTGCAGTCCGGCATGTCGCTCCTCAACTTCGACTCCGCCTACCAGGACATCGTCGTCGGCATCGTGCTGGCGCTCGCCGTCTACCTCGATCAAGTCTACCGCCGCCGCGCCAAGTAAGGGATCACGCCATGACCCACGCTCAAAAGCAGCCCACCAAGGTCGAACGCTCCGGCCCGCCGCTGATCGAGATGCGCGACATCTCCATCGCCTTCGGCGGCATCAAGGCGGTGGACCACGCCACGGTCGATCTCTACCCCGGCGAGGTGATGGGCCTTCTCGGCCACAATGGTGCGGGCAAGTCGACGCTGATCAAGATCCTGTCGGGCGCCTACAAGCGCGACCACGGCGACATCTTCATCAATGGCGAGAAGGTGGAGATCAACAATCCGCGCGACGCCAAGGCGCTCGGCATCGAGACGATCTACCAGACGCTGGCCTTGGCTGACAACGTCGACTCGGCGGCGAACCTCTATCTCGGCCGCGAGCTGCGCACCTCGTGGGGCACGCTCGACGATGCCGCGATGGAGGCCGAGTGCCGCAAGGTGATGGGCCGGCTCAATCCCAATTTCCGCCGTTTCAAGGAACCGGTGAAGGCGCTCTCCGGTGGCCAGCGCCAGTCGGTGGCCATCGCGCGGGCCATCCACTTCAACGCCCGCATCCTGATCATGGACGAGCCGACGGCGGCGCTGGGGCCGCAGGAGACCGCACAGGTCGGCGAACTCATCAAGCAGCTCAAGGCCGAAGGCATCGGCATCTTCCTCATCAGCCACGACCTTCATGACGTGTTCGATCTCGCCGACCGTCTCGCGGTGATGAAGAACGGCCGCGTCGTCGGCACGGCGCTGACCTCCGACGTCGACCACGACGAAGTGCTGGGCATGATCATCGCCGGCAAGTGCCCGCCGGGCGCCATTCCGGGCCCTGGTGCGCTGCAGAGTCCGGCAGCCGCGGCGTGAGCCGCATCGATGTCGTCGCGCTCGGCGAGCCGCTCTATGAGCTGAACCGCCAGCCCGACGGCAACTGGCTCACCGGCTTCGGCGGCGACACGCTCAACGTCGCCATCGCCGCCGCCCGCCTGGGCTGCAGGGCAGCCTATGTCACCCGGCTGGGCGACGACATCTTCGCCGGCGAACTGCGCGACCTGATGCAGCGCGAGGCGATAGATACCGCTGCCATCGGCACCGATGCCGGGGCACCCACCGGTCTCTATTTCGTCACCCATGGCCCGTCCGGCCATGTCTTCACCTATCGCCGCGCCGGATCCGCCGCGAGCCGCATGACGCCGGCCGACCTCGATCCGGCGCTCATCGCCTCCGCCCGCTTCCTGCACGCCTCCGGCATCAGCCAGGCGATCAGCGAGTCTGCCGCGGAAACCGTGGCGGCCGCCATCGCGGTGGCGCGCAGGGCGGGCGTCGCGGTTTCCTACGACACCAATTTCCGCCCGCGCCTGTGGCCGGTGGAAAGGGCGCGCCCCGTCATTGCGGCGGCGGCAGCGCAGGCCGACATCCTCAAGACCTCCGCCGAGGATGCCGAGGCGCTGTTCGGCCTGACCGAGCCTGCCGCCGTCGCCCGTCACCTGCGCGGCCTCGGGGCGCGGGCAGTGGTCATCACCCTGGGCAAGGGCGGCGTCGCGCTGGCGGAGGGGGAGGCGATCACGCACATCCCCGGCCATCCGGTCGCCGCGGTCGATGCCACGGGGGCGGGCGATGCCTTCACCGGCGCACTGCTCGCCGAACTGGCGCGCGGTCAACCGCTGGCGCAGGCTGCGCGCTTTGCGAACGTCGCGGCGGCTCTTTCCACCCTGGGCTACGGCGCCATCGCGCCACTCCCGCGCCGGGCCGCCGTCATGGCCGCCTTGCCCGCCGCGGATTGATCTGGATCAAGGCCCCGCACGGTCCGCGCCTCGAAATTGGCCCGAATTGTCAGGAACCAGGCCTTTGATGTCCGAGCCCGCCGTGAGTGAGAAACTGAGCCCCGTGGCGCGCAACCCGCTGGACATGATCGCCAATGCCCACGCCGTGCAGGTCGAGATGTGCGACGCCATGGAGCGCATCGCCGATGGCCTGCCGGACGAGGTCGATCGTCGCCTCTGCGCCCAGGTCGCGTCCTGCCTGCTGTTCGATCTGCCGCTCCACCACCACGACGAGGAGGAGGGGCTGTTCCCGCTGCTGCGCGCCCGGGCCAAGCCCGAGGACGGCGTCGACAAGATTCTCGAGCGGCTGGCGTCCGAACATTCCTCCGACAATGACTTCGCCTCCGAGATCGCCGAGGCGCTGGAGACGCTGGGCCAGGGCGGCCGCCCCGCCAATCCGGAAATGCTGGGCTACATGCTCAGGGGCTTCTTCGAGCGCTACCGCCGCCACGTCCACTGGGAGAACCAGCTGGTCATGCCGCTCGCCCGCCTGCGCCTGACGCGCGAGGACCTCGCCGAGCTGCAGTCCCGCATGAACGAGAACCGCCGCCAGGCGAGCTGAGTCCAGCCCCGCACAAACTTTCCTTCCTAGCGTTCCGCCATCAGCAGCGGAGCCTTGGCACATGCCTCCAGCCCATCATCGTCGGCCTGCCGGATGAGCGACGGTCCCGGCGTCACCGTGCTCAGGCTCGGGCCCTCGCTCGATGCGTCCTGCGGCGAGGCGCTGCTTGCCGACCTGCGCAAGGCGCGCAACACCGCCGTGGTCATCGAGGCCTCCGAGGTGGCCCGCGTCTCCACCCTGGCGCTGCAGGTGTTGCTCTCCGGCTGGATGACGTGGCGGTCGGACGGCCATGACTTCCACATCGCCTCCGCGTCGCCCGCACTCGCGAGTGCCGCCGCGCTGCTCGGCCTGCCGGCCGACTTCCTTGCCTCCCGGGAAACATCCGCATGAGCCTCACCATCCTGACCGTCGATGATTCGCGCACCATGCGCGACATGCTGCGCATGGCGCTTGCCGATGCCGGCTACCGCGTGGTGCAGGCCGAAGACGGGCTCGACGGGCTCGACGTGCTGCGCCGCGAGGAGCCGCAGGTGGTCATCACCGACATCAACATGCCGCGCATGGATGGCTTCGGCTTCATCGAGGCGGTGCGCCGCGATGCCCAGCACCGCGCCATCCCCATCCTGGTGCTCACCACCGAGAGCGACGACGACAAGAAGCAGCGCGCCAGGCGCGCCGGCGCCACGGGCTGGATCGTCAAGCCCTTCGATCCGGCGAAGCTGGTGGCCGCCATTCGCCGCGTCGCCGCCTGAGGGACGTGCCGCCGATGGACCCGATGGCCGAAATCCGCCTCACCTTCTTCCAGGAATGCGAGGAGCAGCTCGCCGCGCTGGAGAACGGTCTCCTCGCCATGCAGGAGGGCGAGACCGACTCCGAGACGGTCAACGCGGTGTTCCGCGCCGTGCACTCGATCAAGGGCGGCGCCGGCGCCTTCCGGCTCGATGCGCTGGTGGGCTTCGCGCATGTCTTCGAGACCGCGCTCGACCGGGTGCGGTCCGGCAGCCTGGTGCCCGAGGCCGAGGCGATGAAGCTGTTCCTGCGCGCGGCCGATGCGCTGGCCGACCTCGTGGCGGCGAGCCGCGACGGCGCCATCGCCGACACCTCGCCCTATGCCGCGATCGAGGAGGAGTTCGGCGCGCTGATCGGCAGCGGCGCCGCGACGGCGGAAGACGACGATCTCGCCGGCCTCGACTTCGCGCCCATCGCCACCACCTTCGGTGACGATGCGGCGCCGGCCGCCCATTACCTGATCCGCTTCAAGCCGCTGCGCGATCTCTATGCCAAGGCCAACGAGCCCCTCGCCCTGTTCCGCGAGCTCGCCCGCCTCGGCAGCCTCGCCGTGCAATGCGACATCGCCAACCTGCCCTTCCTCGACACCATCGAGCCCGAGGAGAGCTATCTCGCCTGGGATCTGCATCTCGAAACGGCCGAGCCTGCCGGCGCGGTGAAGGACGTCTTCGATTTCGTCGAGGGCGATTGCGAGCTTGCCATCGAGCAGCAGACCGTTGCCGGCGATCCGCCGCCGCCGGCGCGCGACATGGACATCGCCGCCATTCTCGCCCGGGTGCGCGAGGAGGCTCCCGCCATCGCCGCGGCAGCCGCGGCCGCGCCCGATGCCGAAGTGCCGCGCGCCAAACCCGCCGTGCAGCCGACGATCCGCGTCGACCTCGACCGCGTCGACCGGCTCATCAACCTCGTCGGCGAGCTCGTCATCAACCAGGCCATGCTCACCCAGCGCGTGCTGCAGTCGAGCCACGTGCGCGACCGCGAGGTGACCTCCAGTCTCGAGGAGCTGGAACGCCTCACCCGCGAGATCCAGGAAAGCGTCATGGCGATCCGCGCCCAGCCGGTGCGGCCGCTGTTCCAGCGCATGTCGCGCATCGTGCGCGAGGTGGCGGATGCGACGGGCAAGGACGTGCGCCTGCGCACCGAGGGCGAGGCGACGGAGGTCGACAAGACGGTGGTCGAACTCCTCGCCGATCCGCTCACCCACATGATCCGCAACGCCGTCGACCATGGCCTCGAAGGCCCGGACCAGCGCACCGCCGCCGGCAAGGCGCCGGAGGGCACGGTCAGGCTCGCCGCCGCGCACCGCTCCGGCCGCGTCATCATCGAGGTCAGCGACGACGGCCAGGGCATCAACCGTCCGAAGGTGCTGCAGAAGGCCATCGCCAACGGCCTCGTGCCGCCCGACGCGCAGCTCTCCGACAGCGAGATCGACAACCTGCTCTTCCTGCCCGGCTTCTCCACCGCCTCGGCGGTGTCCAACATCTCGGGCCGCGGCGTCGGCATGGACGTGGTGAAGCGCTCGATCCAGGCGCTGGGCGGGCGCATCTCCATCGCCTCGACGCCGGGCCAGGGTTCCACCTTCACGCTGTCCCTGCCGCTCACCCTCGCGGTGCTCGACGGCATCGTGGTCACGGTGGACGAGCAGGTCTTCGTCATCCCGCTCACCGCCATCGTCGAGACGGTCAAGCACGAGCCCTCGCGCATCCATCACCTGGGCGACCATTCCTTCGTGCTCCGCGTGCGCGACGTGCTGGTGCCGCTGATCGATGTCGGCGCCGAGCTCGGCGTCAGGCCGCCCGCCACGGACCTGCGCTCCGGTGTCGCCATCCTCATCGAGACGGCGAATGGCACGCGCAGCGCGCTGCTCATCGACGCCATCCAGGACCAGCGCCAGGTCGTCATCAAGAGCCTCGAGACCAACTACATGCGCGTCGATGGAATCGCGGCGGCCACCATCCTGGGCGACGGCCGCGTCGCCATGATCCTCGACGTCGATGCGCTGGTGGCGCTGCGCCACCACGACCGCAGCACCGAACTTCCCCTTGCCAAAGCGAGCTGACGCCATGACCGACCTGTCGCCCCGAGACATTGCCGCCGAGGCCGCCCGTGCCGCCGAATTCGTCGCCTTCCGCGCCGGCGGCCTGGAGTTCTGCATCAACATCATGTCGGTGCGCGAGATCCGCGGCTGGACGCCGGCCACCGCCATCCCGCGTGCGCCGGGCTACATTCGCGGCGTCATCAACCTGCGCGGCGTGGTGCTGCCCATCGTCGATCTCGGCGTCCGGCTGGGCCTTCCCGGCACCGAACCCACGGCCCGCCACGTCATCATCGTCGCCCAGGTCGGCGACAAGGCGGCCGGGCTGCTGGTCGATTCGGTCTCCGACATCCTCTCGGTCGACGACAGCACCATCCAGCCCACGCCGGATGTCGCCTCCGGCCTCGCCCGGCTCTTCGTGCGCGGCGTCATCGCCATGGATGGCCGCATGATCTCGGTCATCACGGTCGACAACGTGCTGCCCGCCGGCGGCGAGCTCGAGGCGGCATGAGCGGACGCGCCGCAGTGCAGCTGGCGGCGGGCGAGTTCAGCTTCGACCGCAGCGACTTCGCCTTCATCGCCACCACCCTCTACGAGGACGCCGGCATCAGCCTGCCGGCTTCCAAGGCCAACCTCGTCTATTCGCGCCTCGCCAAGCGCCTGCGCGCCCTGGGCCTCGAGAGCTTCCGGGACTACTGCGAACTGGTGGGCTCCGGCGAGGGCGCGGACGAGCGCCACCAGATGATCGCGGCACTCACCACCAACGTCACGCGCTTCTTCCGCGAGCCGCATCACTTCGAGCACCTGCGCCGCAAGGTGGTGGAGCCCGGCGCCGCCGCCATCCGCCAGGGCGGCCGCCTGCGCCTGTGGTCGGCCGGCTGTTCGAGCGGCCAGGAGCCCTATTCGATCGCCCTCACGCTGCTCTCGCTCTTGCCCGACGCGCGGGCCTTCGACGTGCGCATCCTGGCCACCGACATCAATCCGCAGGTGCTCGAAACGGCGCGCCGCGCCGTCTATGCCGCCGAGGAGGTGGCCGCCGTCCCAGCCGACCTGCGGCGCAGCTGGATGGAGCCGGCAGGCCAGGGCGCGCTGCGCCTCGACGAGGCGGCGCGCGGCCTCGTCAGCTTCCGCCCGCTCAACCTCATCGGCGCCTGGCCGATGAAGGGTCCGTTCGACGCGGTGTTCTGCCGCAACGTGGTGATCTATTTCGACGAGGCCACGCAGATGCGGCTGCTCACCCGCATCGCCGCGCTGCTGCGGCCCGGCGGCTACCTCTATCTCGGCCACTCGGAGCGCATGGTGGGTCCGGCCGAGGCGCAGTTCCGCCTCGACGGCACCACCACCTACCGCAAGCTCGGGGGAGAGCGCGCATGACGCCCATCCGGGTGCTGGTCGTCGATGATTCCGCCACCATGCGGCAGCTCGTGGCGCGGGTGCTGGCGGCCGATGCCGGCATCGCGGTGGCGGCCACCGCCGCCTCCGCGCAGGAGGCGCGCACCCTGATCAAGCAGCTCAACCCCGACGTGATGACGCTCGACGTCGAGATGCCGGACATGGACGGCCTGTCCTTCCTCGAACGCGTCATGCGGCTGCGGCCCATGCCGGTGGTGATGGTTTCCACGCTCACCGCCCAGGGCACCGAGACGGCGGTGTCCGCCCTGGCGCTCGGCGCCGTCGATTGCGTGGTGAAGCCGACGGCCGCCAACCCGCGAAGCCTCGACGAGCTTCCCGCCAAGGTGAGGATCGCCGCCCGCGTGAAGCGCCGGCTGCCCCTGGCGGAGGCCGAGGCCGCACCGCCGCCGCGCGGCAGCTACGCGCCCGATGACAAGCTCATCGCCATCGGCTCCTCGACCGGCGGGGTGGAGGCGCTGATCACGGTGCTTTCGGGCTTTCCCGCCAACTGTGCGCCCACCGTCATCACCCAGCACATGCCGCCGGTGTTCACCCGCAACCTCGCCCAGCGGCTCGACCGCATGTGCGCCCCGCAGGTGCTGGAGGCCACCCATGGCGCGCCGCTCAGGCCGGGCACGGTCTATGTCGCGCCCGGCGGCGACAGCCACCTCGAGGTGGCGGGGCGCGGCAGCCTCGCCTGTGTCCTGAAGCCGGGCGAGCCGGTCAACGGCCACTGCCCCTCGGTCGACCGGCTGTTCCTGTCGGTGGCGCGCCATGCCGGGGCCCGGGCCGCGGGCGCGCTGCTCACCGGCATGGGCCGCGACGGCGCCCAGGGCCTGCTGGCCATGCGCCAGGCCGGTGCGCGCACCTTTGCGCAGGATGAGGCAAGTTCCGTGGTCTATGGCATGCCGCGCGCCGCCGTCGAGATCGGCGCCGCCGAACAGCAATTTTCCCTCGCCCGCATCGGTCCCGCACTCGTCGGGGCCACGGCCGCGGGCTCTTAGTGGAGGACGCCCATGCCATTCATGCAGCATCTCAAGGTGATGGTCGTCGACGACACCTCGGTCAGCCGCATGCTGCTCGTCGAGGGGTTGAACGAGATCGGCATCAAGAACACCGTGCTGGCGGGCGATGGCGAGCAGGCGCTGCAGGCCATGATGGCCGCTCCCTGCCACATCGTGTTCTCCGACATGAACATGCCGAAGCTCAACGGCCTGCAGCTCCTCAAGGCGCTGCGCGAATATGGGCCCACGCGGCAGTGCTGCTTCATCCTCGTCACCGGCAAGGGCGACCGTGCCATGATCGAGGAGGGCAAGAAATACGGCCTCAACAATTTCCTCGCCAAGCCCTTCACCACGGCCACGCTGAAATCCACCATCGAGGCGGTGGTGGGCAAGCTCGTCTGATGCAGCATCCCGTCCAGCATCCGCGCATCAACATCGTGCAGGGCGAATTCCACGTCAGCGGCGATCCGCATCTCTCGATCACCACCTTGCTCGGCTCCTGCGTCGCCGCCTGCATCAGCGACCCGGTGGCGCAGGTCGGCGGCATGAACCATTTTCTCCTGCCGGGCGAGGAGGCCGCCTCGCCGCTGCTCGCCCGCCACGGCGTGCATCTCATGGAGCTCCTCATCAACGGGCTGCTCAGCCGCGGCGCGGCGCGGCACCGGCTGGAGGCCAAGCTGTTCGGCGGCGCGCGCACCATGCAGGGCCTGTCCGATATCGGCGGTGCGAACGGCAGGTTCGCGCAGGAGTTCCTCAAGCGCGAGGGCATCGCCGTCACCGGCGGCAGCCTCGGCGGCGAGACCGGGCGGCGCATCCAGTTCTGGCCGGGCTCGGGGCGGGTGCGCCAGAAGCTGGTGCGCGCCGTGGTGGAGCCGCGCCGCGCCGAACCCGTGTTCCCCACCGCCGGCGAACTGGAGCTGTTCTGACATGAGCGACCTGCCGCTGCCCGTGCTCCTCGCCCAGCTCTCGCATGAGCTTGCCGCGCTGCACGTCATGGCCGCCGACATGGAGTCGACGGTGGACGACATGATCGAACGCCACGCCACCGTTCTCGATGCGCGCAGCATCCAGAACCTGCAACTCCTCGACATCCTGAACCAGACACTGCTGGCACTGGCGCGGTTCGCGGCCAACACCGCAGCACTCGCCGCGCCCGAGTGGAAGGTGAACGGTCCCGCCACCGTCGCGGACATCACGCTCGCCGGCCTTGCGCAGCGCCTTGCCCGCGGCGCCGGCCATGCCGCGAGGGACGAGGTCGAGAGCTACGAGCTGTTCACCTAGCGGCCCCTCGCGTAGGTCAGGCGATCTTCAGCACCGCGCGCCCGACGATGCGCCCCTTGCGCATGTCCTCGAGCACGGCGTTGATCTCCTCCAGCGCCACGGTGCGGATCGTGGCCCGCACCAGTCCGCGCGCCGCGAAGCCCACCGCCTCGTCGAGGTCCTGCCGGGTTCCCACGTTGGACCCCCGCACCGAGAGCTCGCCATTGACAATCGCCGAGATCGAGGCGCGGATCTCGTCGGCCTTGCCGCCGGGAAGCCCGATATAGGCCACCGTGCCGCCCGGCCGCAGCATTGCCACCGCCTGCTCGAAGGCACGCGCCGCCACCGCCGTGACGATCGCCGCATGGCTGCCGCCGATCGTCTCCTGGATCGCCGCTGCGGGGTCGGTTTCGCTGCCGTTCACCACCAGCTCCGCGCCCAGCGCCTGGGCCAGCGCCAGCTTTTCGGCGCTGACGTCGACCGCCGCAACCCTCAGCCCCATGGCCCGCGCATACTGGATGGCGATGTGGCCGAGCCCGCCGATGCCCACCACCGCCACCCATTGGCCCGGCCGTGCGCCGGTGCGCTTCAGTCCGCGGTAGGTGGTGACGCCGGCACACAGGATCGGCGCCATGGCATAGGGGTCGGTGCCCTCGGGCAGGCGGCCGACATAGGCTGCCGGCGCCACCAGGTATTCGGCATAGCCGCCGGGCTTGGTGTAGCCCGTCGCTTCCGCCTGCTTGCAGATCGTCTCCATGCCGGCGAGGCAGAATTCGCAACTGCCGCAGGCGGAATAGAGCCACGGCACACCCACCGCGTCGCCGGGGTGGAAGCCCGTCACGCCGGGGCCGGCCTTGGCCACGGTCCCCGTCACCTCGTGCCCGGGAATGAGGGGGATCACCGGGGGCGGTGTCCAGTCGCCGTCCACCGCGTGGAGGTCGCTGTGGCAGATCCCGCAGGCCGTCACCCTGATCAGCAGTTCCCCATGCCGGGGCTCGGGCACCGGCACCTGCTCGATGCTGAGCGGGGTCTTCAGCGCGTGGAGAACGGCGGCCTTCATCGTCCTGGTCATCTCGGCTCCTTGGCAAGTCGCAGGCGGTGGAGCTTACACGCACCGCGGCGTGGGGGAAGGCAAGCCGCGCCGCAATGGCGAGGAAGAGGGCGGCCGCCAGCAGCACCATGTCCATCGCATCCTCCTCCTCTCTCGCTGCAACGCAAACCGGCAGCGGAACAGGAATATGGCATGGCCCGGATCGTAAGTCAATAATTTCCTATCAAAGGAAATTAATTTTCGGCCGAATGCCCCGCGGTCAAATCGCCGCAGCACGGGCGCCCATGCGCGCGGCAGCGGGCCCCGCATGCCTGAAAACGCAGCATGTTGGCCCACGCCCCGAACGACACTTTTCCCGCAATAGACGACTTGCGCTTCTCCGATTCCCGTGTACAGTTTGGAAAAAATAATTCCACACAGGAAACGATTAGGAGGAGTCACATGCCGCTGTCCTGGAGATTTTCGGTCCTTGGCGACCGTCACCGTGCCCTGGGCTCGAAGCTCGAGGACTGGAGCGGCATGGGGACCGCCTGGACCTACGACAAGGACATCTACGAGGAGCACATCGCGGTCCGCACCAAGGCCGGCCTGATGGACGTCTCGGGCCTCAAGAAGGTCCACCTCGTCGGCCCGCACGCCATCGCCGTGCTCGATTACATCACCACCCGCGACATCAACAAGGTCTATCCCGGCAAGTCGGTCTATGCCTGCATGCTCGACGACCGCGGCATGTTCACCGACGACTGCATCGTCTACCGCACCGGCCCCAACTCCTTCATGCTGGTGCATGGTTCGGGCTCGGCGCATGAGCAGATCGTCAAGGCCGCCATGGGCCGCAACGTCGCCGTGCTGTTCGACGACGATCTCCACGATCTGTCGCTGCAGGGTCCGGTCGCCGTCGATTTCCTCGCCCAGCACGTGCCGGGCATCCGCGACCTCAAGTACTTCCACCACATGCAGACCACGCTGTTCGGCGCGCCCGTCATGATTTCGCGCACCGGCTACACCGGCGAGCGCGGCTACGAGATCTTCGTGCGCGGCCAGGACGCCCCGATGGTGTGGGACACCATCCTCGAGAAGGGCAAGTCGATGGGCATCATCCCCGTCTGCTTCAGCGTGCTCGACATGCTGCGCGTCGAGAGCTACCTGCTGTTCTACCCCTACGACAATTCGCAGATGTATCCCTTCCCCGACCAGCCGCCCGGCGACACGCTGTGGGAACTGGGCCTCGACTTCACGGTGAGCCCCGGCAAGACCGGCTTCCGCGGTGCCGAGGAGCACTACAAGCTCAAGGGCAAGGAACGCTTCAAGATCTTCGGCGTGCTGGTCGAGCATGACGGTCCGGTCGACTTGGGCGACGAGGTCTGGGCCGATGGCCGCAAGGTCGGCGTCGTCACCTGCCCTTCCTACTCGAAGCTCACCAAGAAGAGCATGGGCATCGCCCGCCTCGAGGTGCCCTACGCCAAGCAGGGGACACCGCTCGAGATCCGCGGCAAGAACGTGAAGGCCAAGGCCATCGCGCACACCATCACCTTCGACGATCCGGAAAAGAAGAAGCGCACCGCGGTGGGCTAAGGAAAGAAAGGGCGAATGCTCGTAGCTGGTATCAAGAGCCGCCCTGTGTATGGCGGATTGAACGTCGCAAGCCACGCCAGGCGGCACCTCTTCGTCCTCGAGGGCGAAGGGGCGCTGGCCCTGGTCGACCAGGTGAAGGCGGCCGGGCCGGAGTTCCTGAAGAATTCCGACATCCTCTATGTCGCGACGGCCTCCGCCGCCCACGAACACGACAAGCAGCTGGCGAAGCTGGGCGCCGACACGCTGTGGGTGGCGCCCACCATTCCCGTGCTCCTCAACCGGCTGAACGTCATGCTCGGCCAGGCCAAGATGGGCACCCACATCTATCTCGCGGGCACCGAGGGCTTCATCGGCCAGGCCCAGCAGGTGGCGATGAACCACGGGGTGGACCCCGCCTCGCTCCACACCGAGCATCGCGGCTCGACGGCGCGCCGGGTGCAGTGCGTGCACTGCAAGGGCATCACCGACAACGTGACGACCAGCCCCTACACCTGCACCCATTGCGGGCTGTCGCTCCTCGTGCGTGACCACTATTCGCGCCGCCTCGGCGCCTTCCAGGGCGTGTGCATCGATGCCGAGGAACCCGGCACCGCGCCCAAGCCGGAGGAACTGTTCCCGTGACCATCAACACCGAAATGAAGGTCCGCGTGGCCAAGGTCACGCAGGTCGCCGACAAGGTGAAGCGCTTCCGCTTCGAGCGGGCCGACGGCCAGCCGATGCCGGTGTTCTCCGGCGGCGCCCACGTCATCGTCTCGATGCGCGACGGCAAGGTGCTGCGCCGCAACCCCTATTCGCTGATGTCCTCGCCCGCCGATACGCGGGGCTACGAGATCAGCGTGCTGCGCGTCGAGAATTCGCGCGGCGGCTCGGCCTTCCTGCACGAGACGCTGAAGGAGGGCGACGAACTCGTCCTCAGCCAGCCGGTCAACCTCTTCGCCTACGACCATCGCGGCAAGAAGCACATCATGATGGCGGGCGGCATCGGCATCACCCCCTTCATCGCCATGATGGACCAGATGGAGCGCGAGGGTAAGGCGTTCGAACTGCATTACGCCGTCCGCACCCGCAGCCATGGCGCCTACTGGAAGGAGCTCCAGCAGCGCTACGGCGCGCATCGCGTCAAGATCTACTGCGACGAGGAGAAGCTGTTCATCCCCGTCGCGAAGGTGCTCGAGAACCAGCCGCTCGGCACGCATCTCTATGTCTGCGGTCCCGCCGGCATGATCAACGGCGTGCTCGGCAAGGCGCGCGAGCTCGGCTGGCCGAAGCAGAACCTCCATTCCGAGGAATTCCTCGCGCCGCCCCCGGGCAAGGCCTTCCAGGTCAAGCTCGCCAAGTCGAACCGCACCATCGACGTGGCGCCGCACCAGTCGATCCTCGAGGCGCTCGAGGCCAATGGCGTCGATGCGCCCTATCTCTGCCGCGGCGGCGCCTGCGGCCAGTGCGAAACCGGTGTGATCTCGTGTGACGGCGAGCTCGAGCACAACGACCACTTCCTCGAACCCGACGACAAGGCCTCGGGCAGGAAGATCATGATCTGTGTCTCCCGCATCAAGGGCAATGCGGTCACCCTCGACCTCTAGGAGTTCATGACAGTGAACATCAAGTTCAAGACCGAAACCTTCCGCGACGACTATACCTTCAGGAACTCGCCGGAGGCGATCCGCCGCTTCCCCTTCCCGTTCAACGAAGACAAGTACATGTATTCGGTGAACATGGAGCCGCATGTGCCGGCGGGCCCCGCGGGCCATGCCTACAACAAGCCGATCGACGTCGACGAGCATTACTTGGGCGAGATGGCCGACCGCGCCAAGGTGCTGAAGGAAGACCCGCTGCGCTACCAGGCATTGCCGCACATGATGGCCGCCCAGTGGGACACGCTGGAACTCCTGATGGAAGCCCAGGCCGCGGGCTATCCCGAATACTTCACGCTGGAGAAGAACGGCGACCAGTGGCGCTGGATCAACCGGCCCATGGGCATCGACCAGACCTTCACCTTCGGCGATGCCTCGACGCTGCCGATGGAGCCGCTGGAATTCATCACCCGCCAGGTGCAGGGCGACATCGTCATCGTCGACCAGCGCGACGGCCAGCTGTGGTGCGATGCCGGCATGGTGACGACCCAGGCCGACTGGTCGCTCGACTTCGACATCGGCATGAACTTCCACGAATGGCACGGGCCCGTGCCGCTGGCCCACGAGATCGGCGTCTTCGACCGCGCGCTGAAGTTCCTGCTGAACCTGCAGCAGGGCAAACCGGTGCGCCGTCTCAACTGGACCATGACCATCAATCCGCGCCTCGATACGAGCCCCGAGAACTATCACAAGTGGGGGGTCGACCGCGCCACCGTCACGCCGGAGAATGTCGGCAACAAGGTGCACCTGCGCTGCGAGCTGCAGACGCTGTGGCGCCTGCCGCGCTCCAACGCCATCCTCTTCGTCATCCGCTGCTACCTGATCAAGATGGAAGAGCTGGTGACCGTGCCCAAGTGGGCACGCCGCTTCCACCGCGTCCTGCGCGACCTGCCGCCGGAACTCGCGGATTACAAGGGTCTGACCCGCTACCGCCCGACCACCGTCGAGTGGTTATCGAAGTTTGACGACGGCCAGCCGACCTCGCCCGGAATCTATCCGGACTGAGCAAGGCAAAGAAGACAAGCACCAGGGAGACACCATGACGAGAGTTGCAGTAATCGGCGCAGGCCCCTCGGGCCTCGCGGCCCTTCGCGCCTTCCAGTCCGCGAAGAAGAAGGGGGCCAAGATCCCCGAGATCGTCTGCTACGAGAAGCAGGACGACTGGGGTGGCTTGTGGAAATACACCTGGCGCACCGGACTTGATGAATACGGCGAGCCCGTCCACTGCTCGATGTATCGCTACCTGTGGTCCAATGGACCCAAGGAGTGCCTGGAATTCGCCGACTACACCTTCGAGGAGCATTTCGGCAAGCCGATCGCCTCCTATCCGCCGCGCGCCGTGCTGTGGGACTACATCGTCGGCCGTGTGAAGAAGGCCGGTGTGAGGAAGTGGATCCGCTTCAACACGCCCGTGCGCATGGTCGAGTACGACAAGAAGAAAAAGAAGTTCCTGGTGACGGCGCACAACCGTCCCAAGGACATCATGACCACCGAGGAATACGACTACGTCATCTGCGCGTCCGGTCACTTCTCGACGCCGATCACGCCGTTCTTCCCCGGCCTCGACTCGTTCAACGGCCGCGTGCTGCACGCCCACGACTTCCGCGATGCCCTCGAGTTCAAGGGCAAGGACGTGCTCATCATCGGCCGCAGCTATTCGGCGGAAGACATCGGTTCGCAGTGCTGGAAGTATGGTGCGAAGTCGGTGACCACCACCTACCGCTCGCGCCCCATGGGCTTCAAGTGGCCGAAGAACTTCGAGGAGCGCCCGCTCCTCCAGAAGGTCGAAGGCAAGACGGCCTACTTCAAGGACGGCAGCAAGAAGGACGTGGACGCCATCATCCTCTGCACCGGCTACCAGCACTACTTCCCCTACCTGCCGGAGGAACTGCGCCTCAAGACGCACAACCGCCTGTGGCCGGAGAACCTCTACAAGGGCGTCGTCTGGCAGGACAATCCGAAGTTCTTCTACATCGGCATGCAGGACCAGTATTACACCTTCAACATGTTCGACGCCCAGGCGTGGTACGTGCGCGACATCATCCTCGGCCGCATCAAGCTGCCCAAGGCCGATGCCATGAAGAAGGACTGGAAGAAGTGGCTGGCCCGCGAGAAGAAGCTCGCGAGCCCCGAGATGGACATCAAGTTCCAGGGCGATTACGTCAAGGAGCTGATCGACGCCACGGACTACCCGAGCTTCGACATCGAGGGTGTGAACAAGACCTTCCTGGTCTGGGAGCACCACAAGGCGGAGGACATCATGGGCTTCCGCAACAACTCCTACCGCTCGCTGATGACCGGCACCATGAGCCCCAAGCACCACACGCCGTGGAAGGATGCCCTCGACGACTCGCTCGAGGCATACCTGGCGAACAAGTAAGTTCGCTTGGTTTTACTTACACACATCATCGCCGGGCCTCGTGCCCGGCGATTTTTTTTGGTCGCTTGAGTTGCGTGCGGCCTTCCGCCCTGGACGCCGTCACCCCGGCGCAGGCCGGGGTCCCGCTTCGGACATCGGCCCCGCGGAAAGCTGGATCCCGGCTTTCGCCGGGATGACGGAATGAGGGTGGGATGACGGCGTGAGGTGTGGCGGCACCCACAAGGTGGAGTGAGCGCGGCTACGACCTTGGCCGCGTCTTCTCGGGGTCATAGGCCGCGAACTTCACGATCTTCGCCGGCAGGCGCTTCTGGTGGCCGTCGAGCTTGCCGATCTCGACCTCCGTGCCGAGTTCGGCGTTGAGCGCGTCGACGCGGGCAAGCGCGATGTTCTTGCCGAGGATGGGCGAGCGCATCGAGCTCGTCACCACGCCAACTTGCGCGCGGTCGATGTGCACGCAGTCGCCATGGCCCACCGCCTCGTTCGAGTCGATCTCGAGGCCGACGAGCTTCCGCCGCGGGTGTTCCTTGCGCTTCACCAGCGCTTGCCTGCCGATGAAGTCGTCGCCCTTGGTCTTCAGCGGCACGGCGAAGCCGATGCCGGCCTCGAAGGGGTCGGTCTCGGAGTCGAACTCATAATGGGCGAAGATCAGCCCCGCCTCGATGCGCACCATGTCGAGCGCCTCGAGGCCCATCGGCTTCAGGCCGTGTTTCTGGCCCGCCTCCCACACCGCGTCGAACACGGCATTGGCATCCTTGGGGTGGCAGAAGATCTCGTAGCCGAGCTCGCCCGTGTAGCCGGTGCGCGAGACAACGACGGGTGCACCCTCGAAATGGGCGATGCGGGCCGGCGTGAAGCGGAACCACTCGAGCTCAGCCAGCGACGGCTGCGCCGGCGGCGTCCAGATGATTTCCTTCAAGAGGTCGCGGCTGTTCGGGCCCTGCACCGCGATGTTGTGCAGCTGGTCGGTCGACGAGCGCACCCACACCTTGTAGCCCATCTTCTCCGCCTGCTCGCGCAGCCAGATGCCGGAATAATCGTCGCCGCCGATCCAGCGGAAGTTGTTGGGGCCGAGACGGAACACCGTGCCGTCGTCGATCATGCCGCCGTTCTCGTAGCACATGGCGGTATAGACCACCTGGCCGGTCGACAGCTTGCGGATGTCGCGCGTCACGCAATACTGCATCAGCGCCTCGGCATCGGGCCCCGTCACCTCGAACTTGCGGAGCGGCGAGAGGTCCATCACCACGCACTTCTCGCGGGCCGCCCAGTATTCGTCGATGGGGCCGTCATTGTTGAAGCGGGTGGGCAGCCAGTAGCCGCGATACTCGGTGAAGTTCCGGGTCAGCGCCGAGAAGCGCTCGTGGAAGGCGGTCTGCTTGGTCAGCTGCGCGTCGGCGTCCGGTGTCATGCGATAGGCCACTGCTCTCTGGAAGGTTTCTTTCGCCGCATAGGTGCGGATGTGGATGTCGGTCGGGTCCCAGGCATTGGCCGCGTCGATGTCGTCCGGGCAGGAGGACGAGACGCAGACGATGTCGGTGAGCGCGCGCATCAGCACGTAGTCGCCGGGCCTGGACCACGGTTCGTCGAGGTAGAGCTGGTTCTGGTGGTCGATGTTGGTGTTGTAGAAGTAGTTGAGCGCTTCCCAGCCTTTCCGCGGCGCGACGCCATAGGGAGCCAGCGCCCGGTTGAAGTTCTCGGTGCAGTTCACGTGGCCGGGATAGCCCATATCGTCGTAGTAGCGGCTGTTGCAGGCGGTGGCGAAAGCGTCGTGCCGGCCCACCGTGTCCTGCACGATCTCGACCAAGGGCTCGAACTCGCGGTCGAAGGCCTTGGACGGCAGGCCGGGTGTGGGGTAGCTGCGGCCGAGCAGGGTGCGGGTCACGGTCGAGTCGAGCGCATAGTCGAGGCCCTTGTCCACCTTGCGCGCGGCGAGCGCCTGGAAGTCGGTGCATTGCCGGCCGGAGACGTCGATCACCTGGATCCATTCGCCGGCGCGCACCAGGTAGGCCTGCGCGGTGGCGGCCTTGATGCGGATGTCGTGGATCGGGTCGGCCAGCGGCTCCGGCAGGATGTCGAGCTGCTTGCCGCCCTTCGGCGCGGCGCGGGTGATTCGCAACTCGATGGTGGTGGCGGTGTCCTGCGCCTCGGGGCTCATGTCGGCTGCGGGCGCTGCAACAATCAGCAGCCCGTCACGCGCCGCCGTCAGCTCGGCGCGGCTGCCGGCACGGCTCTCGGCGCCGAAGAGAAGGGTCGAAACGGCAAGGCCCAGGTCGATGCCGCGGCGGCGCAGCGCAGCGCGGGTGCGGGCCGCGTCCGCGCCGGTTCCCGACAGCATGGCCTTCAGGCCTTCGCCCGTTCCGTCGGCTTTCGCATTGAGCGCCGCGCCGTCGAAGGTCCCGTCAGCCCCGCAAAACAGCACTTCGCAGGCCTGGCCGCCCTCGACGTCGGTCAGGCGCAGCACGTCGCCCGCCCTGACTTCGACGACCACCGAGCCCGCACCGGGCACGCGATAGCGTTCCACCCGCTCCGGCAGCGTCCTCACCCCCGGCCGCAGGATGCGGCTCGCGGCCGGCGCCGTATTGCGCCGCAATAAATCCAGCATCAGGTCACCCTTCCTTCGGGGCATGTTTTTATGTCTTTTCAAACTATAAGTGAGTTTCTCTTGACCGTCGATATAATGGTATTCAAAATTATTTCCTGAGGGATTGAGGGGGAACGGCGGCAGGCTCCGCTGCCTCATTTCTTGCCCGTTGGAGTTTTGATCCGCCCGGAAGAGGCGGGCGCGTCTCCAGGGGATGGGATTTGGGAACCAACGGAGGATACGACCACATGTCAGAACAATCACCCTCGGGCGAACTCGTCCGGGCACTCGACTGGAAGGGCGCCTTCTGGGTCGCGGCCGGCGTGCCGCCGCTCGTGCTCTTCTCCATCGGCGGCATCGCCGGCACCACGGGCAAGCTCGCCTTCCTGGTGTGGATCATCTCGATGATCATGGGCTTCCTGCAGTCCTTCACCTATGCCGAGATCGCCGGCATGTTCGCCAACAAGTCGGGCGGTGCCTCCGTGTACGGAGCAACGGCCTGGCTGCGCTATTCGAAGTTCATCGCGCCGCTTTCGGTGTGGTGCAACTGGTTCGCCTGGAGCCCGGTCCTGTCGCTGGGCTGCGCCATCGCCGCGGGCTACATCCTCAACTCGCTGTTCCCCATCCCGGCCGCTGATTCGCAGCTGGTGCTCGACTGGGTCGCCGCCCATGCCTCGGCCTATACCGAGACCACGCAGTCGGTCGTCGACTATATCGCCGCCAATGCCGGCACGGCCCCGGCCGATGCCATCAAGGCGGTGGCCACCACCGATGCGGTGGCGGCCCTCACGCCTGCCATCCGCACCTGGGAAGCCTACAGCTTCAACATCCCCTACCTCGGGGCGCTGCACTTCAACATCACCTTCGTGATCGGCGCCATCCTGATGCTGATCATGTTCGCCATCCAGCATCGCGGCATCGCCTCCACGGCGAGCGCCCAGAAGCTCTTGGCCATCATCGTGCTGGTGCCGCTGTTCCTGATCGGCATCGTGCCGATCGTCACCGGCCAGATCGACTATGCCAACGTCACCGGCCTCGTGCCCCCCGCCGCCGCCTATTCGGCGGATGAAGGCACCTGGAACATCGGCGGCTGGACGCTGTTCCTCGGAGGCCTCTACATCGCCGCCTGGTCGACCTACGGCTTCGAGACCGCGGTGTGCTACACCCGCGAACTCAAGAACCCCAAGACCGACACCTTCAAGGCCATCTTCTATTCGGGCCTCCTGTGCTGCGTGTTCTTCTTCCTCGTGCCCTTCTCCTTCCAGGGCGTGCTGGGTCATGCGGGCATGCTCGCCCCCGGCATCGTGGACGGCACGGGCGTGGGCGAAGCGCTCGGCAACATGATCGGCGGCGGCAAGGTCATCACCCAGATCTTCGTGATCCTGATGATCCTCGCACTGTTCCTCGCAATCATGACGGCCATGGCCGGTTCGTCCCGCACCCTCTACCAGGGTTCGAAGGACGGCTGGCTGCCGCGCTACCTGAGCCACGTCAACAAGCACGGCGCGCCCACGGGTGCGATGTGGACAGACTTCGCCTTCAACCTGTTCCTGCTGGCGCTGGCCTCCGACATCTCGGGCTACTTCTACGTGCTCGCGATCTCCAACGTCGGCTACATCATCTTCAACTTCCTCAACCTCAACTCCGGCTGGATCCACCGCGTGGATTCGGGCCACGTCGAGCGCGCCTGGAAGGCGCCGACATGGCTCATCGGCCTCAACACCATCCTGGCCTTCGTCAATGCGCTGTTCCTCGGCGCCGGCGCCAAGGTCTGGGGCTATTCGAGCGCCCTGTGGGTGGGCTTCGCCTTCGCCGCGCTGATCCTGCCGGTGTTCATCTTCCGCCATTACCTCCAGGACGGCGGCAAGTTCCCGCAGGAAGCCCTCGACGATCTCGGCATCGTCGGCGGCGGCCTCGGCGAGCGCAAGGCGGGTATCCTGCCCTACCTCGTGCTGGTCGCCGGCATCTGCGTGGTGCTGTGGGCCAACTGGTTCTTCGTGCTTCCGGGCTGAGCCCGGCGCGAAGGTGAAACGAGGCTGCGGGGCCCTCCGGGGCCCCGCACGCGTCTTGCGGGGGGTGCGGTTTGCTCCGTAAACTCCGGTCAACAGGGAGAACGCATGTCATGAAGAAGATCGAAGCCGCCGAGCGCATCGTCGCCAATTACAGGACCGCGCCCTACCGCAACTACGTCGACGCCGACGGCCGCGAGATCCCCGGCCAGTCCTTCGTGCAGTTCGACGACACCTTCCCCGAGGGGGCGGGCTTCACGCTCTACCGCATGGCGCCCGGCTCCTCGAGCCAGCCGCACGAGCACACCTGCCACGAGCAGTTCTTCGTCATCGAGGGCGAAGTGACCGACAATGACGGCTATACCTACAAGCAGGGCGACTTCGTGCTGCTGAAGACCGGCACCCAGCATTTCTCGACGACCGAGAAGGGGGCGACACTGGTGGTGTTCGTGCGCGACCTCGAGAAGAATCTCTGAGCCTTCTGGCCGGGACTCGCGGCGCGCCGCACGCTCCGGCCACAGGATAGGGAAGGCCCATGTCGCTGATGGACGTCCTGAACGGGGCAGAACGCTGGATCGGCCTCACCGCCGAGCGCCGTAGGCTTGCCACGCGCAGCAAGCGGGCCGAAAGCCTCACCAGCCTCGATCAGCTGCGCGGCATCGGCTGTCATTGCCCACCTGGCCTCGCCTTTCATCACGTGCATTCCGAGGCGATCCGCGAGGCGGCCGACGTGGTGATCGACTATGACAGCAATGTCGAGCATCCGCTTCGCCCGCAGGTGCCGCTGCCTTTCCTGGTGAAGTTCGCACCCGCCATCCCGCGCGGTGCCGTGGTGCATGTCAAGGCCGATCACGTGGCGGCCTTCGCCGCCACCATGCTGCCGCGCCTCTCGGCCCCCGTGGTGCTGGTCACCGGCGATGCCGACAGGGCGCAGGTGGCCCGCCACCGGCATCTTCTCGACCATCCGATGATCGGCCACTGGTTCGCGCAGAACGCCGATCTCGACGCAGACCATCCGCGCCTCAGCCCTATTCCCATCGGCCTCGACAATCCGGTCTACACCAAGTTCGAGAAGCGGCTGGGCTTCCTCGTCGACATGCTGGCCGGCCGGGCGCGCCTCGACCCGCGCTTCAGCCGCAACGACACGGGCGACCAGCGCCGCTTCAATGCCGCCGCGGCGGTGGCCCGCGGTGCCATCGGCCGCAAGCCCCTCGCGGTGCTGTGCACCTTCCACAAGAACCACCGCATCGCGCCTGACATTTCAGGCTTGCCGGACCGGGTTGCCGCGGCTGCCGCACTGGGCGGCAGGCCGTTCAGCCATTTCGTGACGCGCCGCATCCCGCAGGATGAATGCTGGCGCATGCATGCGTCTTTCGCCTTCGAGGCTTCGCCACAGGGCAATGGCATGGACTGTTTCCGCACCTGGGAGGCGCTGGCGCTCGGCACCGTGCCCATCGTGCGGCGGAGCCCGCTCGACCGGCTTTACCGGGCCCACCGCCTGCCGGTGGCCATCGTCGAGGACTGGGAAGAGGTGACGCCGGCGCGCCTCGCGCAGTGGGCGGAGGAATTGGTGCCGGCGCTCGAGCCGGCGCGCCACAAGCTCTCGGCCGGCTACTGGACGGGCCTCATCCGCGCCCGCTCCGTGCAAGTCGCGGCCGGCGCCTGATCACGGCGTCTGCGGCCTGTTGCCCGGCGGCGCGATCGTGCCGAAATTCGGCAGCAGGCTGTCGAGCCAGGTCGAGAACCGGTCGGCCAGCGTGCCGATGCCGGTGGTCGTCTTGTAGAAGAGCACGACCGACATCACGAAGAAGGCGCAATAGACGATCCACAGCAGCAGCGCCGGCCCCGCGGCCATGGTCTTGCCGAAGTCGCCCACGAATTCCACCAGCTGGTGATAGATGATGATGATCAGCAGCGCGATGATCGCCTGGTAGATGTTCTTCCGGCGCGTGCTCTGCACGCCCAGGGCCACGGCCAGCATGGGCAGGAACAGGCAGGAGAGCGCGATCACCAGCCGCTTGTGCGTGGCGGATGCCACGTCGCGCACCGTGGCGTCGGCGAGTGGCGTGCTCTGGGCCAGCAACTCGGGCAGCAGCAGTTCCTGCTCGTCGTCGCCGCGCGGCCGGAAGGGTTCGGTCACGCCGCCCACGGGAACGTCGAGCACCCCGAAGTTCATCATCTGCACGTTGTCGGGATCAGCACCGTTCTCCACCAGCAGGCGCTGGCCGTCGTACAGCCTGAGGCTCAGCCGCTCTCCCAGCCGGCTGATGCTGCCGCGCGGCGCGAGAATGGTCATCTCGCCGCCATTGTCGCGCGGTTCGTAGATCATGATCTTCTGGAAGCTGTGGCGGTCCGAATTGATCTTCTCGACGAAGATGGTGCGGTTGCCGATGTTCATGAAGGTGCTGTCGCGCACGCGCAGGAAGAAGTCGGCGTTTTCCAGCCGGTAGGTGAGGGCGCGATAGGCATAGCGGCCGAGCGGCTGCAGCCATCCCACCACCGCGACGTTGATGCAGGCGAAGACGAGGCCGAGCACGATCAGCGCGCGGAAGCTGCGCCCGATCGACGAGCCGGCAGCCTGCAGGATGTTGACCTCGGAGCGCACGGTGAGCTGCCGGGCCGCCATGTAGCTGCCGATGTAAAGCGCCAGCGGCAGCATGAAGGCGAGGTAGTGCGGGATGAAGGCCCCCAGCATGCGTGCCACGATCAGCAGCCCCTGGTCATTGCCCAGCACCAGGTCGAAGATGATGAGGAAGCGCGCCGCCGACAGCACCAGCAGGCCGATGAGGATCGTCGCCACGATCGGGACCAGGCACTGGCGGAGCACATAGCGGTCGATGATGGTCAGGTGGGCCTCGCCTGATGACGCGTTTCAAAGAGGCTAAAAAACCATGATCTATCTGCGAAGCCAAGCCCCAAAAATCGCTGGCGAATCCGAAGGCGCACGGCAGCCGTCACATGCGGCTGCGGGGGTTGTGCGGGGCAGCGGCGCAAGCCGCGCCGGAGGAAGGATGGTGGAGCCAGGCGGAATCGAACCGCCGACCTCTTGAATGCCATTCAAGCGCTCTCCCAACTGAGCTATGACCCCTTGAAACCATCGTCGCGCCACATGGGGGTGGCGAAGCGGGGCGGAACCTAGTTCCGCCCCCGCGAACACGCAAGAACTATTTTCAGGCCTCTTCTTCGTCTTCCTTGCCGCCGGTGTCGAGCAGGCCCGACATGTTGTCGCCCTCCTCTTCCTCCTCGACCAGGAACGTATCGTCCTCGGCCTCGTCGCCGCCGGCGTCCTCGCCCAGATCCACGTCCTCGATGCCTGCGGTCTCGTCGTCGTCACCGGTGTCGGGTGCTTCCGCATCCTCGAGGCTGATGAGCTCGACATCCGCCGTCTCGGCGTCGTCCGCCTCCTCGACAACGCGCGGCTTCGGCGCCGGCGCCATGGCGGGCATGTCGCCCTTCGACGGCAGGATCGAGGCCGCCACGAAATTGGCGTTGCACTTCGGGCAGACGATCGGGTTCTTCATCAGGTCGTAGAAGCGGGCGGCACAGGACGGGCACGTCCGCTTGGTTCCGAGTTCAGCCTTGACCACGGTTGATCCTTTCAGGCGAAAAAACAGGTTGATTGGGGCGCTCCATGGCACTTCTGGAAGGTAATGTCAAAACCCCCCATGCCAAGGGCTGGAAGCGGGCGGAATCATCGTGTATCGGAACCCGCCATGACCAGTCAAAGCCCCGCCTCTCCACTTCCCCTTGTCTCCAGCCGGGCCTCGGCCCTCACGGGCCGCATCCGCGTGCCGGGCGACAAGTCCATGTCGCACCGGGCGCTGATGTTCGGAGCGATCGCCATCGGCGAAACCACCATCCGTGGGTTGCTGGAAGCCGAGGACGTGATCAACACCGCCCGGGCCATGACGGCGCTGGGGGCCGACGCCAGGCGCGGGCCCGACGGCGTGTGGCGGGTGCAGGGCGTGGGCGTCGCCGGCCTGCGTTCACCCGACAAGCCCCTGGACTTCGGCAATTCCGGCACCGGCGTCCGCTTGTGCATGGGCCTGATGGCGACCACGCCCCTGACCGCCACCTGCATCGGCGATGCCTCGCTGTCGAAGCGCCCGATGGGCCGCGTCACGGTGCCGCTCGCCCAGTTCGGGACGCAGTTCGAGACGGCCGAGGGCAACCGCCTGCCGCTCACCCTGAAGGGTGCGAAGAACCCGGTGCCCGTCACCTACACGCTGCCCGTCGCCTCGGCCCAGGTGAAATCCGCCGTGCTCCTGGCCGGCCTCAACACGCCGGGCAAGACCACGGTGATCGAGCCCACGCCGACGCGGGATCACACCGAGCGCATGCTCAAGGGCTTCGGCGCGAAAATCACGGTCGAGAAGAAGCCGGACGGCAACCACATCACCATCGAGGGCCAGCACGAGCTGAAGGCGCAGGATCTCGACGTGCCGGGCGATCCGTCCTCTGCCGCCTTCCCGATGGTCGCGGCGCTGATCACGCCGGGTTCCGACATCGTCATCGAGAACATCATGCTGAATCCCACCCGCACCGGCCTCATCGACACGCTGGTCGAGATGGGCGGCGACATCGCGATCGAGAACCGCCGCCTCGCCGGCGGCGAGGAGGTGGGCGACCTGCACGTGAAGCATTCGGCCCTGAAGGGCGTCACCGTGCCCGCGGCGCGCGCGCCTTCGATGATCGACGAATACCCGGTGCTGTCGGTTGCCGCCTCCTTCGCCAGCGGCGTCACCCGCATGGAGGGGCTCGAGGAACTGCGCGTCAAGGAAAGCGACCGTCTCGCCGCGGTGGAGGCGGGCCTCGCCGCCAACGGCGTCACCACCCGCTCCGGCCGCGACTGGCTGGAAGTGGATGGTGGTGGTGCGAAAGGCGGCGGCACGGTCGTCACCCACATGGACCACCGCATCGCCATGTCCTTCCTCGTCATGGGCCTCGCCTCGGCGGAAGCGACGAAGGTCGACGACAGCCGCTTCATCGCGACAAGCTTCCCGGACTTCACCGGGCTGATGAACGGCATGGGCTCCAGGCTCGCCCCCGCCACATGATCATCGCGGTCGATGGCCCCGCCGCCGCCGGCAAGGGCACCATCGCCCGCGCATTGGCGAAGCATTACGGCTTCCACTTCCTCGACACGGGTGCGCTCTATCGCATGGTGGGCCTCGCGGCGATCCGCTCAGGCGGCGAACCGATCACCGCCACGGCCGCCATCGCCGCCGCGAGAACCCTCGATCCCTCGAGCTTCGTCGATGCCGATCTCCGTACCGAGAAGGTGGGGGCCGCCGCCTCCATCGTCGCGGTGATCCCCGAGGTGCGCGCCGCACTGCTCGACTTCCAGCGCAGCTTCGCCAGGAAGGCGCCCGGTGCCGTGCTCGACGGCCGCGACATCGGCACCGTGGTCTGCCCCGATGCCCACGCCAAGCTCTTCATCACCGCCAGCGCCGAAGTCCGCGCCAGGCGCCGCCAGATGGAACTGGGGGCTTCCGACTACGAAGCGGTCCTCGCCGACATTCGCGCCCGCGACGCGCGCGACTCGCAACGCGCCACGGCGCCTCTTGTCGCCGCGCAGGATGCGGTGACGCTGGATACGTCCGGGATGGACATCGGCGAAGCCGTGGCCGCCGCCGTCGCCGTGGTCGAGGCGCGGCGCGTCCCTTAGGGCGCGCGGTCGATGCGGCCGGAGTAACAGCCCCGCTTGGCATTGTGCACGTGGATGTAGCTCACCGCAGGATCGGCGAAGAACCGCGCGATCACCGCCTCGATGTCACGGCCCTCAACCACATCCGCATCGCGCATCATGCCCTCGGCGTCGAAGGCGCGCAGCGACAGCAGCCGCGTCCGCATCACCGCGGGCACCTCGTCCACCGCGTCATAGGCTTCACCCGCCCCCTCGCGCACGAAGATGGCGTGCGAGGCACGGTAGGGCGTGTCGGCCGGCTGGCAGACATGGTTGAGCAGCAGCACCGTCTCGCCGGGCTCCGCATCGCGCATCTCGATCCGGTCAGGATAGCCGGGGGTGGCATCCACCACGTAGCGCTTCACCCCGTGCCGCGACAGTTCATCGTCCGAGAGGCCGAAGAGGTGGCGGAAGGGTTCGGGCGAAAGTCCGGTGATGCGAAATGCCATGCAGGCCTCCTGTCGTGGTCCCGCATCTGAACCCCGGAAGGCCCGGTCCGCCACCCGAAACCGGACATCGGTGAAACCGCCCCTTTCCCTTGCCCCACCCGCCATTTTCACCTATATGCGGCCCCGTTGCAGGACGTGCCGCCTCCGGGCGGGCATGAACATGAACCGGGGTGCCGCCAACGCACCCCATATTGTTTCAGGCCTTCGAAAACCGCTAACTGCCTGCCTGGGCAGGGTTTTCTGGCTTGGAACGCGTAGTCGAGTTTGCCCTTCCGGCGCCCATTTCAACCCAGGGGGCCAGGGGGGACGTCCTAGCGGGAATTGCCGCCGGGCCAGCCTCGATTTCAGACAGGACACGTAACC